>NZ_JBITHF010000009.1:0-486614 GCF_044457745.1 Streptomyces sp. NPDC050534 | reverse complement strand
GCGGGCCACAGCGAACGGCGCATCAACACGCACGCGGACGGTGCGCTCGCCGCACTGCGCGCGCACCAGAGTTGACACCCGCGGTCGGAGGGCCCGGCAGGCCCCCCGACCGCCCTCCGATCAGCGGTTGCTCATCACTGGAACGAACAGCCCGGGTTCGGCACGTCCTCCGAGTACGGCGAGCCGTGCGGCAGGACGTACAGCACGTCGAGGATCAGCGGGGAGTCGCCCTCGTTCCGGCCGAGGTGGACGTCGTTCGGACCGCCCGGCTCGCGGACCGTGGTGCCGGTCCTGTACAGGCCGTCCTGGGCGCAGTCCGCGTGGTAGTGGGTGAGAGTGCCCTGGCGTACGAAGCCGTAGACGATGCCGTCGTGATAGTGCCAGCCCGTGCTCTGGCCGGGCGGGACGGTGATCTCGCGGAGGACGTAGTCCGTGTCTCCGACGGTGGTCTGGCTGATCAGCTTGCCGGTCACTCCTGGGCCGGGCGGTGTGGCACCGGCGGTGCCGCACGTCAGGAACGTGCCGGTGACGATCGTGGCGACGAGGGCGGTACGGAGCGCGTTGCGCATGCGGAAGGCCTCTCAGGACGGGATGCGAAGATCGAGTACCGCCGTGAACTTAGGTGCCGCGCAAGGGAGTTGGGGCCGGAATCGGGCAATCCGCGTTCAACTGTCGTCGAGTTCCGCGGCGTTCAGCTGACCGCCCGCTCTCGTACGACGTCCGCCGGCCCGTCGGTCACTGTCGAGGAGGCCGGTCACCGCGGCTCACCGCTCCCCGCTGTCGGCGGCGACCTGAGCGAGCGTACGGCCGCTGTTCACCGAGCGTGCCCGGCGCGGATCGGGCGTCCCGTGCCCCTGGGACTTACCGCCCGCCTTGACCAGCAGCCATGCCTCCTCGCCGTCTTCCTTCCCGTCGCGGAACCGGGTGAGCGCGTACTCGCCGTGCAGCTTCGAGCCCTTGAGGCGGAAGCGGGCGTGCCCGTGTTCGAGGGACTCCTCGAAGTCGACGGGCCGCCCCTTCCGGTCGTGGCTCAGCGGCTCGTAGACGCCGTGGTCCCACACGATCACGGTGCCGCCGCCGTACTCGCCCTTGGGGATCACGCCCTCGAACTCCTCGTACTCCAGCGGATGGTCCTCCGTGGGCACGGCGAGCCGTTTGTCGTGCGGGTCGTCGGAGGGGCCCTTGGGGACGGACCACGACTTCAGTACGTCGCCGACCTGGAGCCGGAAGTCGAAGTGCATGGTGCTCGCGTCGTGGATCTGCACGACGAACCGGGGCTCCTCGCCCGCGCCGGCCGCCTGCCCCCGCGGTTCCTCGGTCCGCCCGAAATCGCGCTTGCGGTGGTAGTCCCGCAGCCTCTCCCGCTCGGCCACCTCAGGCTCCTTCCGTACGATGCCGTTCCGCGCGTGGCCGGGTACCCCGGCCTGCGCCTCAGAACTCCTCGTGCACCTCGGGGTCGCCGCCGATGCGCCGGTGGGCCCGGTCGGCGACCGCTTCGAGCTGGGAGGGGCCCAGTTCGAAACCGAAGACGTCGAGGTTCTCACGCTGCCGCCCGGGGTCCGACGACTTGGGGATGGGCACCGCGCCCAGCTGGGTGTGCCAGCGCAGGACGACCTGCCCGGGCGTCACGCCCAGGGCCTCGGCGATGCCGGTGACGACGGGATCCTTGAGCAGGCTGGTGCCGCGGCCGAGGGGGCTCCAGCTCTCGGTCAGGACACCCTTGGCCGCGTGGAAGGCGCGCAGCTCCTCCTGGGGGAAGAAGGGATGCAGCTCGATCTGGTTGACCGACGGAAGCACCCCGGTCTCCTTCTCCAGCCGCTCGATGTGCTCGGCGGTGAAGTTGGAGACGCCGATGGAGCGGATCAGGCCGTCCTCGCGCAGTTTGATCATGGCCCGCCAGGAGTCGACGTACTTGCCGACGCGGGGCAGCGGCCAATGGATCAGATACAGGTCGACGTACTCCACGCCAAGGTGGGCGCGGGACTCCTCGAAGGAGGCGAGAGTCTCCTCGTAGCCGTGGTGCCGGCCCGGGAGCTTCGTCGTCACCACGATCTCCTCGCGGGGGACGCCGCTGCGGACGACACCGCGGCCGACGCCGGACTCGTTGCGGTAGTTGGTGGCCGTGTCGACCAGGCGGTAGCCCGTCTGCAGGGCCTGCGACACCGCGCGTTCCGCCTCCTCGTCGCTCATCGGCCAGGTGCCCAGGCCGAGCGCGGGAAGCCTCGTGCCGTCGTTGAGCTGGTGCGTCGGGATGCTGATCACCGTGGAGCCCTTCCCTCGACTGTGCCGTACCTCCAGCCTCACGGATAGGGTGAGCTGTGATCAACCGGACGGGTGGGGGATGAGGGCGGCGGACGGCATGGGCAGCACCGAGGAGAGGCGGCCGACGGGTACGGGGCGTCCCACGTCACGGGACGTCGCGCGGCTCGCGGGCGTGTCGCACACCGCCGTCTCCTTCGTGTTCAACGGCCGCGCCGAGGGCAACCTCTCACCCGCCACCCAGGAGCGCATCCGCCAGGCCGCCGCCCAGCTCGGCTACCGCCCGGACCCCGTCGCCCGCGGTCTGCGTCGCCGCCGTACGGCCGTGATCGGCCTGGTCACCGACGAGATCGCCTCCACGCCCTTCGCGGGCCGGCTGCTGCGCGGCGCCATGGAGACCGCCTGGGACAACGACCATTTGGTGCTCACCGTCGACTCGGGCGGCGACCCGGCCAAGGAGGACGCGGCCGTCGCCGAGCTCCTCGACCGCCGCGTGGACGGCATCATCTACGCCGCCATGTCCCTGCGCCGGGTCCGCGTCCCCGAGGGACTGCACCGCACCCACTCCGTCCTCGCCAACTGCCTGCCCGAGGACGACTCCCTGCCCGCCGTGATCCCGGCCGAGCGCGCCGGAGGCCGTACGGCGGCCCGGCTCCTCCTGGAGGAGGGGCACCGGAGGGTCGCCGTGATCGGCGGACAGGACGACATCGCCTCGGTCGAGCGCCTGCGCGGCTTCCGCGACGCACTGCGGGCCGAGGGCATCACGGTCCCCAAGGACTGGGTCCTACGCACCGGCGGCGAGATCTCCGGCGGCTACGAGGGGGCGACACGCATCCTGGAGGGCTCACCCGCCGACCGCCGCCCGACCGGCGTCTTCTGCTACAACGACCGGGTCGCGGCGGGCGTCCTGCACGCCGCGACCGGGCTGGGCGTCGAGGTTCCCCGGGACCTGTCGGTGGTGGGCTACGACGACCAGGAACACATGGCCGAGTTCCTCACCCCGCCCCTCACCACGGTCGCTCTGCCCCACCACGCGATGGGCGAGGCGGCGGCCCGCCTCCTCCTCGACTCCATCGACACCGGCCGCACACCACCCGCCACCACGCGGCGGATCGCGTGCCCGGTGATCATCCGGGCGTCCGTGGGACCAGCTCCCACCCGGTGACGGCTGCGGCCGCCGGCTGAGCAGGAGTTGCGCTACGGCTGCGCCCGGTCGCCGGCGTTCATCCCTACCCGCGGGACGGGTGCCGGTCCGCCGCGCTCGGGGGGCGGCCTGCCTGGTGTCAGCCGTGGATTCCCGGGATCAGCTCCCACCCGTCGACCGCGGCCGCCGCGCCCGTCACGAAGAGCTCGGCCACGTCCCCCGGCCGCCGGTAGACGCGTTCGGTGATCGTCGCGCATTCGTCCACGAACACTTCCAGCAGCGAACCGTCGACAAGGATCCGCACCTGCCTGCCGGTTGCCCGTACGACGATCGGCGCCGACCCGTCGGGCCTCGTCCGCGGCCAGTCGCCGCGGTCCAGCGTCACGGTGCCCTCGTCCGGGTCCAGCAGGACGGTCAGTCCGGCGCCGGAGGCGGAGCGCAGCAGGCTCACGGTGGTCGGCACCTGCGCGGTGACGGTGAGGTCGTACGACTGCGGGAGCGGAACCGCCCTGCCGGGTGCGGTGACGAACGGGGTGTCCGCACGCAGGAGCTGGAGCTCCGGTGCGGGTACGACGCGCAGCGTGCCGTCCGGGTGGAGGTCCACGGCCCGTGGCGCCGAGAGGACCCCCGCCCACCCGGCACGGTCGACCTCGCCCTGGTCGCGGGCCTCCCAGGACCAGCCCCACATCAGGGCCCGGCCCGGCTCCTGGAGCACGGCGGGGGCGTAGAAGTCCCGGCCGTGGTCCAGTCGGCCACCGGCTCGTGCCCCGAAGCGCAACTCAGCTTCTCCACACGGCTGGAGACGGCCCGTCAGGTACCCCGTGGCGCACGGGTCTCCGTCCCACAGCGACAGCACGAGCACCCACTCGCCGCCGGCCGTCTCGAACATCTGCGGGCACTCCCAGCCGACCGCCTTGTCGCCGAACACGTCGGCCGCCACCGGGTCGTTGCCGTCGACGAGGACGCCGGCGAACCGCCAGTCGGTGAGGTCGGCGCAGTCGTAGAGGAGGACGGACGGTGTGCCGTCCTCGTGGCCCGCGCCGACCAGTGCCCAGCGCCGTCCGCCGCAGGTGAACACGAACGGGTCGCGGAACATGACCACGTCGAGGTCGGCGGGCGGGCCCGGGACGGCGGGGACGGCCAGGGGTTTCCAGTCGGTGAGCGTCTCGTCGTCGGGGACCACGGCCCGGGCCAGGCAGATGGAGCCGGCGCCTGTGTGGCGGCGGTCCACGCCGGTGTAGACGGCGGTCGGCACGCCGTTGTCGTCGACCACGCAGCCGGACCAGCAGCCCGCCTCGTCGGGGCCGCCGGGTGTCGGGGCGAGCGCGATCGGGTGGTGCTCCCAGTGCGCGAGGTCGGGGCTGGAGACATGGCCCCAGTGGACGTTCGCGTGCACGGGCGCGTCAGGGTTGTACTGGTAGAAGAGGTGGTAGCGGTCCCGCCAACGGAAAGGCCCGTTCGGGTCGTTGACCCAGCCGGCGGGCGGACGGACCCTGAGGCGCGGGGCGTTGGGGTCGAGGTTCAACGGTTGACTCCTGCGGACGTGATGCCCTCGCGCAGAGGACGCTGGCCGATGACGAACACGGCGACGGCGGGGATCATGGAGAGGACGACTCCGGCGAGGACGACGGAGATGGAGCCGGTGCCGAGGTTGCCCTGGAGCGATACCAGGCCCAGCGGCAGCGTGTAGTTCTGGCCGGAGGTCTCGAGGATCAGCGGACGGAAGAACTCGTTCCAGTGGTAGTTGAAGGCCAGGACCCCGACGATGGCGAGGCCGGGTGCGGCCAGCGGCGCGTACACGGACCGGAAGATCCGCCAGGGCCCGGCGCCGTCCAGCATGGCCGCCTCGCCCAGGTCCTTGGGCATGCCCAGGAAGTACTGGCGCATCAGGAAGGTGCCGAAGGCCGTCGGGAAGGCCGGGATGATCAGGCCGAGCAGGGTGTCGGTCAGGCCCATCGACTTCAGCACCAGGAACACCGGCACGATCGTGACCTGCAAGGGCACCATCATGGTCGCGAGGACCAGCCCGAACAGAGGCTTCTTGAAGCGGAATTCGAGGCGCGCGAAGGCGTACCCCGCCAGTCCCGCAGTGACCATCTGGCCGACGGCGATCAGCGCGGTCACCAGCGTGGAGTTCAGGGCGAGCAGCCACACGTCGATCTGGTCGAAGACCCCGCGGTAGGCGGCCGTGGTCGGATGGCTGGGGATGATCTGCGGCGGCAGGTCGAAGGACTCTGCCGGGGTGCGCAGCGAGGTGGCGATCGTGTAGATGACCGGACCGAGGGTCAGCAGCGCGCACACGGTCAGCCCGGCGACGCGCGCCCAGGGCCCGAGCGAGTACCGGGCGCGGCCGACGGACAGGGTTGCTTGGCTCATGGAAGTCACCGGCTCACTGGTAGTGGACGAAACGCCGGCTGAGCCGGAACTGGAGGGCGGTCACCGCCATGATCAGCACGAACAGCAGCACGCCCACCGCGGACGCCTCGCCGAAGCGCAGCTGCTCGAACGCGGTCTCGTAGATGACCATCACGACGGTGCGGGTGGAGTCCCCGGGCCCGCCGTTGGTGAGGACGTACGGCTGCTCGAAGACCTGGAGGGCGTTGATGACACCGACCACGGTCGCGACCAGCAGCGTGGGCGACAGCAGCGGAAGCGTCACGTGCAGGTGCTTGCGCAGGCCGGTCGCGCCGTCCAGGGCGGCGGCCTCGTGGACCTCCTTGGGGATGTTGTTCAGGCCGCCGATGAACAGCAGGAACGAGAAGCCGAACTGCTGCCACACGTAGACGACGACCACGGTGGCCAGCGCCGCGTGCTCCGACGTCAGCCAGGGCACCGGTGCTATCCCGACCAGCCCGAGCAGCCAGTTCACCACTCCGAAGTCCTGGTTGAACAGGTACTTCATGACGACCGAGATGGACGCGGCGGACAGCACCAGCGGGAAGAAGAACGCCGAGCGGAACACCGAGCGCAGCCACGTCGGCATCCGCCCGTTCAGGGTGAGGGCGAGCGACAGGGCGACCAGGAGCTGGGCGGCGACCGCGAACACCATGAAGACGAGGGTGTTGAGGAACGACACGCGCACCGTCGAATCGGTGAACACCGTGCGGTAGTTGGCGAGCCCGGCCCAGCTCGGCGAGTCGATCACGTTCCAGTGGAACAGGCTCAGCACGAGCGAGCCGGCGATCGGCACGACCGTGAACACGACGATGCCGACGACGGTGGGTGCGAGGAACAGCGCGGCCAGCAGCCGGGTGCCGCGCGTGTGCAGGGGCGAGGGCCGGGGTGTGTCCACGGTGGGCGTGGCGGCCCGCGGCCGTACGGCGGGAACCTGGGTGTTCGTCATACGTCACGCTCCATGGCCTGCTCCAGGTCGCCCTGCATCCGGCGCAGCGCGGGGCGCACCGAGCGCCGCGAGGCGAGGGCGGTGCCGGTGTGCTTCAGCAGCACCTCGGTCACCTCGGCGACCTGCGGCGGGGCGGGGATGGGCCCGGTGTCGGGAAACTTTTCGAGGGTGTCGTAGAAGACCTGCCAGTGCTTGGGGCCGGACTCCTGGTAGCGGGCGGCGGTCAGCATCGAGCGGCGCGCCGGGGTGGTCTGGTTGGTGTCGAACAGCCGCATCAGGGTGTCCCTGCGGGCCGCGTACTTGATGAACTCCCAGGCCTCGTCCTGCTTCTTGGAGGTGCGCAGCAGGGCATAGCCCGCCGCGCCGAACTGGTGGCGCTGGGTGTGCCGGCGCGGGAAGTACTGCACGTCGAAGGCGTCGGACTTCATCCCGGCGAGATGCAGGCCGCCCGCCCAGAAGCCGCCCGCGGGCGTGACGCCGACGCGGCCGGTGGAGAACACGCCGACGAGGTTCTGGCCGTTGCCGCCCTCGGGGCGGGTGCAGAGATTCTCCTGGATGAGGGAGGCGAGGTAGTCGTACGCCTCCTCGACGCGCTCGTCCGTGGCCTGCGGGGTCGTCCAGCGGAAGCCGCCGCCGCGGCCCGTGCGCTGGGCGGCCGGGTAGAAGGAGTCCCACAGCCAGGAGCCGCCGGGTGCCTTGGACTCCTTGAGCAGGTTGGTGCCGTTGGCGAACAGCCAGGGAACCACACCGCCCCACAGCCGGTTGGTCCAGAAGTACGGCGTGAACTGGGAGCCGCTCGACTTCTTCATGTCCCGCAGCAGCGCGGTGAAGTCGTCGCGGGTCCAGTCCGGTGCGGGGAAGTCCGCACCCGCCCGCCTCAGCACCTGCTTGTTGAGGTACATGTCGGCGGCGTTGAACTCGACCGGCAGCTGGTACAGGTGCCCCTCGTACATCATCGATTCGACCAGCGAGGGGTGGACGTCGGCGAAGTACTCCTTCAGCTCGGCCGCGTCCCGCTTGATCCAGGGGTCGAGGGCGACCCCGAGGCGCTGCGCGAAGAGCTGCACGCCCTCGGTGGCGACGTAGACCAGGTCGGGTGCGGTGCCCGCGGCGATCTGGGTGAGGATCTTCGCGAAGAAGTCAGGCCAGTCGACGGCCTGCACCGCGTTGATCCGGAGTTTGATGTCCGGGTGCGTCTTCCGGAAGCCCTCGGTGAGCGTGCGGATGGCCTCCGGGCCGTAGGCGGGGCCGAGGGTGGCGACGACGAGTGAGCCGTCGTCGCGCCCGGGGATGTCGGCTCCGGTGAGCCGGTCCCAGCTCGCGGCGGTGCCGGCCAGGGCGGCGGCTCCCGCCCCGTAGGCGCCGTACCGCAGCAGCGCGCGGCGGGTGGTGTGCGAGTCGGTCATCTGAGGGCCTAACTCGTGTTAGATCAGGGTTGACGCCCCAGATGATGGAAAGTGCGGCACGGTCGTGTCAAGGGTCGGGACGACTTGACCTTTAACGAGTTAGGTCGCAGAGTCCTGCATCACATGAGCCGCCTCCGTACGAGAGGAACGACGAGTGATGCGTGGGTTGTCCAGGAGAGCCATGCTGGCCGGAACGACCGCCGGGGGAGCCGCCGTGCTGCTGTCCGCGCCACCGGCCGCCGCCAAACCCAGGGTGGCCAGGGCGGGTTGTGCGAGCTATCGCGCCGCCTACCACTTCACGGTCCCCGACGCCTGGAAGAACGACCCGCAGCGCCCGGTCTGGATCGACGGCGAGTACCACTACTACTACCTCTACAACGCCGACTACCTGACCGGCGCCGTGGGCACGGCCTGGCGCCTGGCCACCACCTCCGACCTGGTCTCCTTCACGGACCGCGGCGTCGCCGTCCCCAAGGACACGACCGTCAACGGCGACGTCTGGTCCGGCTCGGCGGTGTTGGACACGGGCGATACGGCGGGCTTCGGCGCCGGTGCGGTGATCGTCATCGCCACCATGTCACCCGGCGGCGGCACCGACCATCAGGCGCAGTTCCTGTACTACTCCACCGACGGCGGGCGCACCTTCACCCACCACGGCACCGATCCCGTCCTGCCCAGCCCGGGGGCCGGTGCCGACTTCCGCGACCCCAAGGTGATCCGCGACGAGGACCGCGACCGCTGGGTGATGGCGCTCGCCGAGGGCAACAAGGTGGGCTTCTACCACTCGGACGACCTCAAGTCGTGGTTGTACGCGGGCAGTTACGTCAAGGACGGGATCGGCACCCTGGAGTGCCCCGACCTGTTCCGCATCACCGCCGGGGACGGCGCGGCGAAGTGGGTGCTCGGGGTGAGTGCGAACGGCAAGGGCACTGGGCTGCCCAACACCTATGCGTACTGGACCGGTTCCTTCGACGGCAGCGCGTTCACCGCCGACGCCGCGGAGCCGCAGTGGCTCGACCACGGCTGGGACTGGTACGGCGCGGTCACCTTCGAGAAGCGGGACGCGAAGGGCACGCTCGACCCGAGTACCCGGTACGCCATCGGCTGGCTGAACAACTGGGACTACCCGGGCACCACACCCACCATCGACTGCGACGGCTTCAACGGCACCGACTCCGTCGTCCGCGAGGTGACGCTGAAGCCCGGCGCCTCCGGCAGCTACTACCTCGCCTCCCGGCCGGTCTCGGCACTCGACGCCCATGTCTCCCGCACGGTGAACCTCGGCGACGTGACCGTGAACGGGACCAGGGTGCTCGACTACAAGGGCGTCTCCTACGAGCTCACCACCGAGGTCACCTGGGACCAACTCACCGGCGCGGGAGTGCAGTTGCGGCGCTCACCCGACGGCGGCCGGCACATCGACGCCGGTGTCTACGGCGACTTCGCCTTCCTCAACCGCCGCAACACCGTCAACCCGGACTCCTCCGGCAAGTGGCAGGAGAGCCACTCCCCGTTCGACCGTTCCGCGGGCACGGTCAGGCTCCGCATCCTCGTCGACCGCACGTCCGTCGAGATGTACGTGGACGACGGCCGGTACGTGCACTCCAGCGAGGTGTTCCCGTATCTGGTCGACACAGGACTGGCCCTGTTCACGATCGACGGGACGGCGGTGTTCCGGAACACGGTGATACGGGAGTTCTCGGTGTAGAGGGCCGTCCCGGTCGTCGTATCGCCGTCTCCCTGCGAAGATCGGATACCGGACCGACGAGCATCGGAGCGTGTATGACGGCGGACAGGGTGACGGACGCGGCGCGGGCCGCGGGGATCGAGGTGTGTCCGGTCGCCGGGCACATCGGTGCCGAGATCTCGGGCGTCGATCTGGCCGGCGACCTGGACGACGCCGTGGTCGCCGCGATCCGGGCGGCGGTGCTGCGCTGGAAGGTGGTGTTCTTCCGTGGGCAGCGGCTGGTCCACGCGGGACATGTGGCGTTCGCGCGCCGGTTCGGGGAGCCTGTCGTGCTGGGCAAGCGGGGCAGCGCCTCGCCGCCGGACTTTCCCGAGGTCGAGACGACCGCCGACCGGCTGGAGCTGGGCGGGAAGTTCGGCATGGAGCACGAGGAGTGGCTGCAGCGCCGCCGGCATACGCTGCTGCGCGGCTGGCACTGCGACCACGGCGCCCGCATCGACCCGCCGGCCGCGACGATCCTGCGCGCCGAGACGGTGCCGCCGTACGGAGGCGACACCACCTGGTCGAACCTCGCGGCCGCGTACGCCGGACTGTCCGCTCCCGTGCGGGAGTTCGCCGACGGGCTGAGGGCCGAGCACCGGCTCGGCGTGGGCTACCAGCCACGGCCCGGCGACGACTCGTATCTGCGCCATCTGCTGGACCACCAGGTCGCCTCGGTCCATCCGCTGGTGCGCGTACATCCGGAGACGGGCGAGCGGGTGCTGTTCGTCAACGGCTACTACCTCGAGCAGATCACCGGCGTCTCCCGACCGGAGAGCCGGGCGATCCTGGACATGCTGCTGGAGCAGGCGGTGCGGCCCGAGTACACGGTGCGGTTCCGCTGGGAGCCGGGCAGCGTGGCCTTCTGGGACAACCGGGCCACGATCCACCTCGCCCCCAGCGACAGCGCCCACCTCGGCCATCCCCGGATCATGCACCGCGTGATGCTGACCGGGGAAGTGCCGGCCGGGGTGGACGGCAGGTCGTCGGAGGCGATCGTCGGGACCGAACCCGGGCGCTGGTGAGGCTAGTCGGACGGCCGATGGCCAAGCGCCGGGCCGAGCTTCGTGGCCATGTCGGTGAGGATCTGCACGTAGTCCTCGTGCTCGAAGGTGAACGGCAGCGCGAACGCCACCTCGTCCACCTCGCGGAACGCGGCGTGGGCGTGGAGGTGTTCGGCGATCTCCTGCGACGTTCCGACGATGTCCGGCGCGAACAGCAGCCGTGCCGGGCCCTGGGGTGAGGTCGTCCGGGGCGTCCGACTGGCCGCGTACTCCTCGTACTTGGCCCGCTGCTGCGGCGACGCGGAGTCGGTGGGGATGACGACCAGCCCCTGCGAGACACGCGCCGCGTCCCCGTCGGGATGGTGGGCGCGGAAGGCGCGGATGTGCGTGAGCTGGATCTCCGCGAAGTCGAACTCGGGCCCGTCCGCCTCCTCCACCTTCACGACGCTGCTGGTCAGGAAGTTCATGCCCTGCTCGCCCGCCCATCGCGCCGACCCCAGGCTGCCGCCGCCGTACCACATCCGGCGGCCCAGACCCGGGGAGTGCGGCTGCACCCGGTCCGCGAACACTTCGAAGCCGTCGACGCCGCTGAAGTCCGTGGCGCTCTTGCCCCGCACGAAGTCGAGCAGACGCCGTACGCGCTCGTAGGAGAAGTCCTCCGCGTCGCCCGTGTCGGGGTAGAGCGCCTCCTTGACCTGGTCGTAGTGCATCGGCGGGCCGACGCTCACGCCCGGGTTGACGCGGCCGCCGGACAGGACGTCGGACGTCGCGAGGTCCTCGGCCAGCCTCAACGGGTTCTCCCAGCTGAGCGGGATGACCGCCGTGCCCAGTTCGATGCGGCTGGTGCGCTGCGAGGCCGCCGCCATGACCGCGACGGGGGAGGAGATGCCGTACTGGAGGTGGCGGTGGCGCAGCCACGCGCTGTCGAATCCGAGCCGCTCGCCCAGCTCGATGATCTCCAGCGTCGACTCGTGCCCCCGGCGCGGGTCCGCCTCGTCGAACAGCCCGATCGTGAGGAAGCCCAGCTTGCGCAGGGGGCGTGAGGTCGGCGGCATGGGCCCCTCCGTCGTTGATCGTTCCATCGCGTACGGCAGTGCCAACCGCCCTGTGGCCTGCGGTGTTCCCGCGCCGCGCCTCAGGTCGGCGGCTCAGGTCAGGGGGATGGTCACCTCGTCCTCGACCGGCGGATCGATCTCCTGGGCGCGGTTGCCGGTGGCGGCGAAGCAGCGCAGGTGGACGGCTTCCGGAGTGACGTCCAGGCGCAGGAAGCACTTGAAGAAGGGCGGGCTGTACGTCGCCGAACTCGGTGAGAACAGCTGCGTGTAGATCTTGCGCACCGGCAGGCGGAAGCGCGAGGTGCGGTCGGGGCGGCCGCCGGCGCCGAGCAGGCCGGCCACGATGCGGGCACGGCGGGTGACGCGCACCGGTCCGCCCGGGGTGCGGGTCGGCGGGATGCCGAGCCGCTCGGCGATCACGGCCATGGCCTCGTCCTCGGAGAGGCCGAACAGGCGCCGCAGACGCAGCCGTCGTCCGTAGAGCCTGCTGTAGAAGGCGAGGGAATCACCGCGCAGCGGATAGCAGCGGAAGTCCTTCTCGGTGACGTTCGCGATGTCGACGCGGGGGATGGTGTGGGTGGCGTGCATGAACGCACCGCCGCCGCCGGAGACGACGTACTGGATGGTGCGGCCGTCCACCGTGACCGGGTAGCGCTGGTAGTTGTGGATGTCGCCGCCTATAGCCGCGACGTAGTGGTGGTCGGGGTCGCGGACGATGTCGTCGACGGTGCCGTGGCCGCCCTCGATGGTGCAGGGGTGGTGCTCTGCGTCGACGTAGAGGGGCGATCCGGTGACGAGGATTTTCGGGCGGGGGCCCTTGGACACCTCGCGCAGCCAGGCGCCCTGTTCGGCGTCGATGGTGCCGAGCAGGCCGGTGTCGATGCCTATGATCCGCAGCGGTCCGGCGTCGACGGCCCAGTACGGGCCCGGCTGGACGGCCTGTTGGGCGGGAGCGGACCGCAACTGGCGTTCCTGGTCCAGGTGTTGGCCGTCCTGCGGGCGCGGACGGTGCCAGAGGAGGTTGCGTATCCAGGCCCGGGTCAGGGGGCGCGGCGCCGGCTCCGGGGCGAGGGGCGGGGCGTCGTCGCAGAAGACGCGCATGAACCCGCCCAGGCCCTCGTACCAGTCGTGGTTGCCCGGTATCGCGTAGATGGGCGCCTGGTAGTCCTGGTAGGGGCGGAAGAACTTCGTGCCGTAGTCGTCCGCGGTGCCGACGGGGTAGATGACGTCGCTGGCGACCACGGCGAAGTCCGTGCCCTGACTGACCTTCAGGAAGCCCGGTACGACGGCGTATTGGGGATCGTCGCCCTCTCCGGTGTCCCCGATGACCATGAAGGAGAACCGGTCCGCGTCCGTGCGCCGGATCACCTTGTCGGCGGGCGCGCCGGCGGCCTCGCGCTGGGCCACCCATCTGCCGCGTGTGTGGCCCGTGGGATCGCCGAACCAGGACGCCAGTACGCCGTTGCGGGCGGCCCACAACGTCCTGGGGTCGAGCCAGGAGAGCTTCTCGACCTTGGCGGGCATCAGTTGCTTGTACTCGCCGCGCTCGGCTGCGCCCCAGCCGGCGCCTTCGGCGGTATCGCGTGAAGAGTCAGACACCGGTGAACCGTAACAACGATCAAGTGGGAAAGCGGAAGGGGTGCGCACAGTCGGTGCGGCGGGGGTGGGCAAGGGGCTGCCGGGTCCGTCGAGTTGCCCGCCTCCGCCGCACCGGATCTGCGGGTCGGTGGCTGTGGTTCACCACTCGTCGCTGGTGGGAGGTGGCGCCCACTGCGGCGTGGCGGGCGCGGCCGGTCCGTAGTCCTCCTGCCGGGGGCGGGCGGAGATGACGGGGCCGCCGAAGAGAGCGGTGCCGTGTTCCGGAGCGGGCTCCGGTGGTGCTCCGGCCGCGGAGGTCCGGCGGGACGCCGGCTTGAAGCGCGAGCGTGAACCCGAGTCGCTCCACTCGCCGTCACCCAGCACCAGCAGCGGGTCGAACATGACCACCACACCGGCCAGCAGAAGGAAGACGGCGGGACCCAGGAGCATGGGGAACAGCAGAGAGGAGGGCGAATCGCCCGACCAGGCCGCACTGCCGTTTCCGTGCACATGGACGCTGACGGCGGCCATGGCCGTGTAGTGCATGCCGGACACCGCCACCCCCATGACCAGACTGGCTCCGAGGCTCGTCATGAAGCCCCGTACGGTGACGGCCGCCCAGAGTGCGGCGGTTGCCGCGACGATCGCGATGACGACGGACAGGGCGACGGTGACGCTGCTGTACTGGATGTCTCCGTTCATTCGCATCGCGGCCATGCCGATGTAATGCATCACGGCGACGCCGATACCGGTGATCACGCCGGCGACGGCCAATGTCACCTTGCCGGAGCCCCGGTAGCCGACGATGAACACGCCGATGCCGACCACGACGATCGCCACGGCCAGACTCAGCAGAGTGAGTCCCAGGTCGTAACGGATACCGGTCTCCGCGACCTGGAAGCCGAGCATGGCGATGAAGTGCATCGTCCAGATGCCGCAGCCGATCGTCGCGGCGCCGAGTGCCAGCCAACCGGCCTTCCACGACTGTTCGTTGACGAGGGACCGGACGATGCAGCGCAGTCCCAGAGCCCCACCCAGACAGGCCGTCAGATAGGCCGCCACCGGGGTCACCGCGCCATAGCGGAACCCGTCAATCGTGCCTTGCATGCGATAACTCCCCCCAGAGCCACGGCAGATTGTCGAGCAAGGTCTACGGGTAAGTGTGACGTAAAAGCAAGGCATTACCACTGGTAACTGAATGATTCTCAACTCTCACCGGTCAACAGTGGTCACACCAGGGTGAATTCCGGCCAGCGGGTCTTTTCGTGCGTCATATTCGCTCGGCAGGCGCAGAGCGGGCCGCGGCGTCGGGCGTGCCGCTGCCCCAAGCCGGCGGCTAGTCCGAGGGTTCGTCCTCCCGGAAGCTAGCGGCGAGTTCGCTGCGCGAGCGGATGCCGAGCTTGGAGTACACGTGCGTCAGGTGGTACTGGACCGTCTTCACGGAGATGAACAGTTCCAGAGCCGTCTGCCGGTTGGTGGCGCCGCCCGCGACGAGGCGCGCCACCGCCCGTTCCTGCGGGGTGAGTTGGGCCATGCCCGCACTCGGACGTGTGCCGTGCAGGCCGCCCGCCTGGAGCTCCCGGTCGCAGCGCGCCACGTAGGTGCGGGCGCCGAGGGTGGCGTAGGCGTCGCGAGCGTTCATCAGCACGGCGTCGGCGTCGCGGCGCTTGCCCGCCCTGCGCAGGGTCTGCCCGAAGGCGAAGTTGACCCGGGCGCGGTCGTACTGGAGCGGAAGGTGTTCGAGGTGGGCCAGGGCCTGCTCGAACTCCTTGCGTGAGGTACCGATGTCGCCCCGGCCCGCGGTGAGCCGGGCGCGGGCCAGTCCGAGGCGGGCCTGTGCGGAGCGCCGGCGCCGGCGGGCGGCCAGTTCCTCGTGCGGGGCGAGGAAGGCGTCGGCCTCGTCGAGGCGGCCGGTCATCACGAGGGCGTTGGCGTACACGTCGGGCCAGGGCCAGAAGCTCGGCTCGTCGATCGACTCCCGCGCTCCGAGCTGGGCCACGGGTGACAGGGCCTCGACGACCCGGCGGTAGTCACCCCGTGCCTCGGCGACCTGCGCGCGGGCCAGACACGCCGGGACCAGCATGACCTCGTAGTGGTGAAGGCCGACGGCCGCTGCCCGCACATGCCGGTCGGCCAGGTCCCACTCGCCGCGCAGGGCGTGGATCTGGGCGCCGGTCCAGTGCACGAGCGGGCGGGCCAGTTCGATGCGCGCCTCGGCGAGATGGGCGGCGGCCCGCTGCACCGTTTCCAGCGCCTCCGACCAGGCGCCCAGGGCGAATTGGGTGCGGGCGAGCCAGCCCTGCGCCCACAGCGAGATCCTGGTCGAGCCCAGCCGGTAGCCGGTCGGCACGGCCGCTTCGAGCAGGGGACGGGCGGCTTCGGGCGCGTCGAGCGCGAGATCGACCCAGCCGCGCCCGAGCCCGAAACGCTGGGGCTGGGCTCCGCCGGGCAGTTCGGCCGCCGCCGCCTCGTACGTGGCCAGGGCGTCCTCGGCACGGCCCATGGCGGCCAGCCCGAGCCCGAGTACCGCCTCGGACTCGATGGCCGACGGGTCGCCCGGTGTCGCCAGCTCGATGGCCCGGCGGGCCCAGCCGACCATGTCCTTCCCGTCCCAGCGGCCCAGGGCGTGCAGGACGAGACGCTGGCAGACCGTTGCCGTGAGGCCGGGCTCGCGCTCCGGGTCGCAGCGCCGCCATGCCTCGGTGAGCAGGGCCTCCGCCTCGGCCGGCCGGCCCCGCATGATGGCCAGGTAGCCGAGGACGGCGTCGCGCAACGTCCCCGCGGGATAGCTCTCCAACTCGTCGGCGAACGCCATGGCTTGAGGCACGTCGCCCGCCCCGACCATGGCGTCCACCGCGCGCAGCATCCGGTCCTCGCGTGCACCCCGCCCGGTGGTCAGACGCCCTGCCCGTACGAGGGCCTCGGCGACGGCGGCCCATTCCCCGGCCGCGGCACGCTCCCCGGCGTAGCGGTCGAGCGCGTCGGCGAGCGTGTCGTCCGTGGCGGTGGCGGCGGCGACCAGGTGCGCCAGTCGGCGGCCCTCGTCGGCGACGACCTCGGCCGCCCGTCGGTGCAGCGCGACGCGACGGCCGAGCCCGATCCCGCCGAGGACGGCGGCGCGCACCAGGGGATGCGCGAAGACCAGCTTCGCGTGCCCCGGCTCGACGCCGGCCGCCAGCAACCCGGACGACACCGCCTCGTCCGCCGCCGGCACGGGCTCGGCGACCTGCGACAGCGCGGCGGCCTCGGCGAGCGAGGCGTCCGCCCCGAGTACGGCGCTCGCTTCCACCAAGGCACGTGCGTCGGCACCGCACCCGGCGAGCCGGTGGCCGATCCGGGCCGAGGACCGTGCGGGGGCCGGGAGTTCGGGACGCCACTGCCGCCACGTCTCCGGCGGGAGCTCGAGCAGCAGCCCGGTGAGATACCGGGGATTGCCGCCCGTGTGGCGGCAAAGGTGCCGGGCCGCGGGCAGGTCGAGGACGGGACCCGTGGTGCGTGCCGCGAGCTCGCGCACCTCCTCGGGCCCGAGCGGGCCGGGCCGTACGGCGCCGTCGCGGTAGGCGTCCAGGAACTCCAGGGCCGCCAGCACCGACGGCGGCAGTTCGGTGCGGTGCCCCCGGACCTCGTACAGATCGTGCACCTCGTCCCGGGCGATCAGGACCACGAGGACCCGTTCGGCGGACATCTGACGCACTGCGGAACCGACTGCGCGCAGGCTCTCCACGTCGGCCCAATGGGCGTCGTCGATCACCACGACCAGCGGCTCGTGCTCCTGCACGGCCACCCACTGGCGGTGCAGGAGCCGGCCCGTGTCGAGCACCGCCCCGGGAGCGTTCGCATCGGGCAGGGTGCCGCCTGCGGGGTCGCCCCGCAGCAGCTGACCGGCGAGTCCGAGCGGCACGTCCGACTCCCAGGAGACCCCGGACACGCGCAGTACCGCCGCCTGACCGGCGTGCTGTGCGAGGACATGCTCGACCAGTGCCGTCTTGCCGATGCCCGCCGGCCCCTCCACCAGGACGACGCCTGCGTGCCCCGCGCCGGAGGCCCGCACGGCGTCCGTCAGCGCGGCGGCCTCCCGCGCCCGGCCGACGAGGCGTCGTCGCTGCTCAGCGGGGTCTTCCATGGGTCGCACGCTAACACCGGGAACCGTCAGCCGAGGTCGCCGCCGGCGACGGGCAGCACCGTCCCGGTGATGTACGACGCCTCGTCGGAGGCGAGGAAGCAGACCGCCGCCGCCTGCTCGCCGAGGGTGCCGTACCGCCCGAGGAGCGAGGAGGCGAGGGTCTGGTCGATGTGCGCCTGGAACCAGTCCTTCTCCTGCGCCGTCCGCTGCGGGGGAGTGCCGCGGGAGACCCGGCGCGGCGGCGCCTCGGTACCGCCCGGCGCGGTGGCGACGACCCGGATGCCGGCGTCGGCGTACTCGAAGGCGAGGGAGGCGGTGAGCGCGTTGATGCCGCCCTTGGCCGCCGAGTACGGGATGCGGTGGATGCCGCGGGTCGCCGCCGAGGACACGTTCACGATCACGCCGCGCCCCTGTTCCGCCATGGCCGGCAGCACGGCGCGGCAGGACCACAGCGCGGTGAGCAGCGAGCGGGTGATCTCCGCCTCGATCTCGGGCGCGGAGAACTCGGTGAACGGCTTGAAGTTGATCGCGCCACCCACGTTGTTCACCAGGACGTCGACCCGGCCGTGCCGCTCCAGCGCGGCCGCCACGGCCTTCTCGGCGCCCGCGTAGGTCTCCAGGTCGGCGGTCACCGCGTGCGCGTCCAGGCCGGCCGCCGCCTCGTGGACCAGCTCGGAGCGGTCCACGAGGGTCAGGAGGGCGGACTCGGCGGCGAGCCGGCCGGCGACCGCGAGCCCGATGCCCTGGGCCGCACCGGTGACCACCACCGCTTTGCCCGCGAACCGCCCCGGATGCACGCTCACGCCGCCTCCGCCGTCTCGCGTACGGCAGCCGGGGTGAACCGCTCGTAGTGGAAGCTCGCCGGAATCACACCGAGGGACGTGATGTGTCCGCGGACCGCGTCGACCATGGCCGGCGGGCCGCACAGGTAGATGTCCACGTCGCCGTCGTGGAGGGTCGAGGAGTCGATCAGGCCCGTGACGAAGCCCTTGTTGCGGGCGCTGCTCGCTGCGTCGGCCACGCAGTGCTCGAAGGTGAAGGACGGGATGACCTCGGCGTAGTCGGCCAGCGTGTCCAGGTGGACCAGGTCCTGGTCGCCGGTCACGCCGTAGAGCAGACGGACCGGGTGGCCCACCGGCTGCTGCGCCATGCGCTCCAGCATCGACAGCAGGGGTGCGAGTCCGGTGCCGCCCGCCAACAGGAGCGTGGGACGGGCGAGTTGGCGCAGATAGAAGCTGCCCATCGGGCCGGTGAACTCCAGCCGGTCGCCGGGCCGGGCGCGCTCGGTGAGGTAGCCGGACATGGCCCCGCCCGGCACCGTCCGTACCAGGAAGGACAGTTGGCGTTGGGTCGGGCCGGAGCTCATGGAGTACGAGCGGGACTGGCCGGTGCCGGGCACGGCGATGTTGACGTACTGGCCGGGCAGGAAGTCGAGACCGTCCCGCTCGTCCGCGTCGACCGTGAACTCGACGGTGCTGGGGGAGTGGTGGCGGATTCCGGCGAGCGTTGCACCGAAGGTGGCCGCGGACGTCCTGGCGGCGGCCGATGAGGAGGGGATGCGCAGGACGAGATCGCTGTGCGGGGTCATCTGGCAGGGCAGGCAGTAGCCCTGCTCGGCCTCGTCGTCGGTGAGCGCCTCGTCGATGTAGTCGCCGCCGTCGTAACTGCCGGACTCGCACCTCGACTTGCAGGTGCCGCAGGCGCCGTCGCGGCAGTCGAGCGGAATGTTGATACGTGCCTTGTACGAGGCCTCGGCGACGGTCTCGTCCGGACGGCACTCGACGAACCGGGTGATGCCGTCCTCGAAGTTCAGGGCGATCTGGAAGGACATGCGGCTGCTCATTTCGTGCGGCTCAGACGTGGTAGATGTCGACGACGTGGTGCACGTAGTCGTTCTTCAGGACGACCTTCTTGCGCGTGATCAGCGGATCGGACCCGGAGACGTCGAGCGTGTAGTACGACGTGCCGAAGTAGGTGTCGACGGTCTGGTAGCGGTAGTAGAGCGTGAACCAGTTGAACCGCACGTCCATCGAGTCGCCTTCACGGCCGGTGATCTCCACGTTGGTGATGTTGTGGCCGGTGCGCGGTTCGGGGAGGCTGGTGGCGCTGGAGCGGTCGGTGCGGATGCGGAAGACGCGGTCCTCCAGGCCTGCCCGGTTCGGGTAGTGGATCAGGGAGATCTCGCGCTGCGGGTCGGCCGTGAGCCCGTCGTCGTCGGCCCAGGCCGGCATCCAGTACTCGGCGTCGGGGTGGTAGCACTCCAGCCACTGCTCGAACTCGCGGTCGTCGAGGTGACGGGCCTCGCGATAGAGGAACCGGCGAACACCTTCGATGGTCAACTCATCGGTGACCGTGCTCACTTGGTCACCCCCAGGGCCTTGCGCAGGGTGTCGCGCCAGTAGCCGTGCTGGACGGGGTAGAGCCCCTCGTCCTCGGTGCGCACCCCACTGGCGACCGGGTTGATGCCGATCTTCCTGGCGTCCTCGTCCGGACCGTCGATCTGGTGCACGGCACCGCGGCTGAGGTCGTTCCACGGGGCGGCCGAGGCCAGATACGTCTTCTGGCAGGAGCGGAACTCCTCCAGGTCGTCCGGTGTGGCCATGCCGGTGGCGTTGAAGAAGTCCTCGTACTGGCGGATACGGCGGGCCCGGTCCTCGGCCGGCTCGCCCTTCGGCGCGATGCAGTAGATCGTCACCTCGGTCCTGTCGACGGAGATGGGCCGGAAGTGCCGTATCTGCGAGCTGAACTGGTCCATCAGGTAGACGTTCGGATACAGGCAGAGATTGCGGGAGACGCCGATCATCCAGTCCGCCTTGTCGGCTCCGAACTGCTCGGCGAGCTCGTCGCGCCGGCTGTGGAGCGGCCGGTTGGCGGGGTCGAGCCACCTTGTCCACAGCAGCAGGTGGCCGTGGTCGAAGGAGTAGAAGCCGCCCTGCTGCCTGGACCAGCCGCCGGCGTCCATGGTCCTGGTGTCGTTCTTGGACTCGCCGGAGGTGCGGCGGGCCTGGGTGGCCGCGTAGTTCCAGTGGGTGGCGGAGACGTGGTAGCCGTCGGCGCCGTTCTCCGCCTGGAGCTTCCAGTTGCCGTCGTAGTGGTACGTGGACGAGCCGCGCAGCACCTCCAGGCCCTCGGGGGACTGGTCGACGATCATGTCGATCACGACGGCCGCGTCACCCAGATGGTCGCGCAGCGGTTTGACGTCGTCGCTGAGACTGCCGAAGAGGAAACCCCGGTAGCTCTCGAAGCGGGCGACCCTCCTCAGATCGTGCGAACCGTCCTTGTCGAACTGCTCCGGGTAACCCGCCTCACGCGGGTCCTTCACCTTCAGCAGCCGGCCGGTGTTGCTGAACGTCCAGCCGTGGAAAGGACAGGTGAACGTCGTGCGGTTGTCGGTCTTGCGGCGGCACAGCATCGCGCCCCGATGGCTGCACGCATTGATCAGGCAGTGCAACTCGCCCTGCTTGCCACGGGAGATGACCACGGGCTGGCGGCCGATGTACGTCGTGAAGTAGTCACCGATATCCGGGATCTGGCTCTCATGAGCGAGATAGACCCAGTTCCCCTCGAAGATGTGCCGCATCTCCAGCTCGAAGAGTTCCTCGTCCGTGAAGACATTGCGCCGGACCCGGTACACACCGTTGTCGGGGTCTTCCACGAGGGCGTCGTCGAGGATGGTCCGTGCCCGCCTGAAGTCCTCGGCCATCATCCCGTCCCTTCCCTTCCACGCCGGGCGCCCGGCTGTGCGGCGCCCGCTGCCGTTGCTTTTCAGCACCATGGGTTGCTTTTCAGCACCATGTCAGCGCAGTGCGGAGTCGGCCCCGGACATTCCCCCAGGGTTGACTCAGGGGGGTATTGATATCGGCAGCGTCTTAATAAGCTGCAATCAGGTATTTGTGTCGTATGGGATCCCCTCTCTACGCTGAACGCATTCGAGGGCCCCGAAAAGGAAAGGGGCAGCCCGATGGAGCTCAGGCACCTTCGGTATTTCGCGGCCGTCGCCGAGACACGTCATTTCGGAAAGGCGGCGGAACGCCTGCACATGGCCCAGCCCCCGCTCTCCCAGGCGATCCGCCGCCTGGAGTCGGAACTGGGTGTGGAGCTCTTCGCCCGCACCACCCGGCAGGTCACGCTGACCGGCGCCGGCGAGGTGTTCCGCACCGATGTGGAGCACATCCTCAAAGCCGTCGACGAGGCGGTGACGCGCGTGGGCCGCTTCGCGGAGGGCGTGGAGGGGGTGCTTCGGGTCGGCCTGACGGGTGCCGCCTCGTACCGCCAACTGCCCGCCCTGGCACGCCTGCTGAAGAGGGAGCTGCCGCACGTGATGATGGAGGTGCACACCGAGATGCTCACGCCTGCCCAGGAGCTCGGGCTGATCGAGCGCCGCCTCGACGTCGGAGTCCTGCGCCCGCCCGTCCGCCAGGAGGGCATCACCCTCCGCCCGCTGGCCGACGAGCGGCTCGTCGCCGCCGTACCCGCCGAACACCGGCTCGCCGAGGACGACGTCGTCCGGATCGAACAGCTGAGGCACGAGGACTTCATCATGTACGGCGCCACCCTGGGCTCCGTGCTCAACGACGCCGTCGTCCGCAGCTGCCTGGCCGCCGGCTTCTACCCGCACCTCGCCTACGAGATCACCGAGACCTCCGCCGCCCTCGCCCTGGTGGCGGCGGGCCTGGGCGTCGCGGTCCTGCCGGAGTCGATCCGCTCCGCGCCCCGGGAGGGCGTGGTGTGCAAGGACATCGAGGACGCGCTGACGGTGCCGCTCGTGCTGGCCTGGCGTGCGGACGACGAGTCCCCGTTGCTGCGCAACGTCCTCGAGGTGCTGGAGCAGAACGACATGTTCCTTGAAGGAGCGGCATGAAGATCGTCAAGGTGGAGGCCGTCCCCTTCGCCATCCCGTACGCGAAACCCCTCAGGTTCGCCAGCGGCGAAGTGCACACCGCCGATCACGTCCTGGTCCGGGTGCACACCGACGAGGGCCTGGTCGGCACGGCCGAGGCACCGCCCCGTCCGTACACGTACGGCGAGACCCAGGAGTCGATCGTCGCCGTCATCGACAAGATCTTCGCCCCGCAGCTGATGGGCCTGACCGCGCTGGAACGCGAAGCCGTCCACGAGCGGCTGGACCGGACCGTCGGCAATCCCGCCGCCAAATCGGCCGTCGACATGGCCCTTTGGGACATCCTCGGCCAGGCGGCGGGCCTGCCGGTCTCCGGGCTGCTCGGCGGTTACGCCGACCGCATGCGCGTCAGCCACATGGTCGGCTTCGCGCCGGCCGCCGAGATGGTCGCCGACGCCGAGCGCATCCGGGAGACGTACGGCATCACCACCTTCAAGGTGAAGGTCGGACGGCAGCCCTACGGCGAGGACGTCGCCGCCTGCCGGGCCCTGCGCGAGGCACTCGGCCCGGACGTCGGCCTCTACATCGACGGCAACCGCGGCTGGACAGCCTCCGAATCGGCACGCGCCCTGCACGAGATGGCGGATCTCGGCCTGACCTTCGCCGAGGAACTCTGCCCCGCCGACGACGTGCTGGGCCGCCGCTGGCTCGTCGCGCGGAGCCCCATCCCCTTCATCGCCGACGAGAGCGCCACCCGGGCCGCCGAGGTGACACGCGAACTCCTCGGCGGCTCCGCCACCGCCATCAGCATCAAGACCGCCCGCACCGGCTTCACCGCCTCCCAGCGCGTGCTGCACGAGTGCGAGGGACTCGGTGTGGAGGTGGTGATGGGCAATCAGATCGACGGCCAGATCGGCACGTTGTGCACGGTCACCTTCGGCGCCGCCCACCGCAGCACCTCCCGGCACGCGGGCGAACTGTCCAACTTCCTCGACATGACCGACGACCTCCTCACCGAGCCGCTGACCATCGAGCACGGCACCCTGCGCCTGCGCGAAGGCGCAGGACTCGGCATCGGCATCGACCCCGAAAAGCTGGCGCGCTACCGCCAGGACACCTGACACGTCATCCGAGATGTTTCCAAGGGACGGGAAGACAATGACGGACATCATCACCGACCAGGCCACCGCGGCCGCCTCCGGAGCCGCCGCCACCGAGCAGTTCCGCGCCAAGCAGCGGGCCGGAGCGGCCGACGTGGAGACCAAGCGCGTGGACACCCTGGTCACCGAACTCCTCACCGCCGCCCACGACATCATCCGCCGGCACAAGGTCACGTACGACGAGTACGACGCCCTGAAGTCGTGGCTCATCCAGGTCGGCGAGGACGGTGAGTGGCCGCTCTTCCTCGACGTGTGGCTGGAGCACGTCGTCGAGGAGGTCGCCAACGAGAACCGCCAGGGCAGCAAGGGCACCATCGAGGGTCCCTACTACATTCCCGAGTCGCCGAGCCTGCCCGCCGAAGGCACCCTCCCCATGCGCCCGCACGAGGAGGGCACCCCGCTCCTCTTCCAGGGCCAGGTGCGCTCGGTCGACGGCACCCCGCTCACCGGCGCCACCGTGGAGATCTGGCACGCCGACAACGACGGCTTCTACTCCCAGTTCGCGCCCAACCTGCCCGAGTGGAACCTGCGCGGCACGGTCACGGCCGACGACACCGGCCACTTCCGGATCCACACCATCGAACCGGCCCCGTACCAGATCCCGACCGACGGCTCCTGCGGCAAGCTCATCGCGGCGGCCGGCTGGCACGCCTGGCGCCCTGCCCACCTGCACCTGAAGGTCTCGGCTCCCGGCCACCAACTCATCACCACCCAGCTCTACTTCAAGGGTGGCAACCACGTCACCGACGACATCGCCTCGGCCGTCAAGCCCGAACTGATCCTCGCCCCCTCGCCGGTGTCCGGCGGCAGCGGCCGCGAGGTCACGTACGACTTCGTCCTCGACAGGGTGTGATCGGCCGTGCTCTTCGCGGTAAGGATGGACGTGGCGATTCCGCGCGACCTCGACCCCGGCGTCCGCGCGGACCTGGTGGCCCGTGAGAGGGCCTACTGCCAGGACCTGCAGAAGTCGGGGGAGTGGGCGCACATCTGGAGGTGCGTCGGGCAGTACGCCAATGTCAGCGTCTTCGACGTCGCCGACAACGAGGCACTGCACCGGATCCTGTGGAACCTCCCTCTCTTCCCATACATGACGCTCGACGTCACGCCCCTGGCTCAGCACCCCTCCGATCTGGCGGCCGTCTGATGGACAAGGTGATGAGTTCGGCCGCTGAGGCGGTGGTGGATGTGCCGGAGGGTGCGTCGCTGGCGGTGGGCGGGTTCGGGTTGAGCGGGGTGCCGAATGTGCTGATCCAGGCCCTGTTCGAGCGGGGTGTGGCGGGTCTGTCGGTGGTGTCGAACAACTGTGGGGCGATGGAGTCGGGGCTGGCGGTGCTGCTGGCGGCCGGGCGGATCGCGCGGGTGACGGGCTCCTACATCGGGGCGAACAAGGAGTTCGCGCGGCAGTATCTGGCCGGGGAGCTGGAGGTGGAGCTGATTCCGCAGGGCACGCTGGCGGAGCGGCTGCGGGCGGGTGGGGCGGGGATTCCGGCCTTCTTCACGCCGGCGGGGGTGGGCACGCTGGTGGCGGAGGGCGGGCTGCCGTGGCGCTATGACGGGGAGGGCGGGGTGGCGTTGGCGTCGCCGCCGAAGGAGGTCCGCGAGTTCGACGGCACCGAGTATGTGCTGGAGCGGGGCATCCGCACGGATTTCGCGCTGGTGCGGGCCGCGCGGGGGGACCGGCACGGGAATCTGGTGTTCAACAAGTCGACGCGGAACTTCAACCCGCTGGCGGCGATGGCCGGGCGGGTGACGATCGCGGAGGTGGAGGAGCTGGTCGAGCCGGGGGAGATCGATCCGGATGCGGTGCATCTGCCGGGGATCTTCGTGCAGCGGGTGGTGGCGTTGACGGCCGAGCAGGCCGGGGACAAGAAGATCGAGCAGCGGACGGTGAGCGGCTGATGGCCTGGACGCGGCAGGAGATGGCGGCTCGGGCGGCGCGGGAGCTGGCGGACGGCCAGTACGTGAATCTGGGTATCGGGCTGCCGACGCTGATCCCCAACTATCTCCCCCAGGGCGTCGAGGTCATCCTGGAGTCGGAGAACGGCATCCTGGGCACCGGCCCGTATCCGGCGGACGATGCGGTGGATCCGGATCTGATCAATGCCGGGAAGGAGACGGTGACGGTGTTGCCGGGGGCGTCCTTCTTCGATTCGGCGTTGTCGTTCTCGATGATCCGCGGCGGGCACATCGATGTGGCGGTGCTGGGGGCGATGCAGGTGTCGGCGGGGGGTGACCTGGCGAACTGGGCGATTCCGGGGAAGCTGGTCACCGGGATCGGCGGGGCGATGGACCTGGTGCACGGGGCGCGCACGGTGATCGTGGTGATGACCCACACCGCGAAGGACGGCTCGCCGAAGATCCTGGAGGAGTGCGCGCTGCCGCTGACCGGGAGGGCGTGCGTGGACCGGGTCATCACCGACCTCGCCGTGCTGGACGTGAGCGAGGACGGGCTGGTGCTGGTGGAGACCGCGCCCGGAGTGAGCGTGGAGGAAGTGATCGCCAAGACGGCGGCCAAGGTGCGGATCGCGGAGGAGATCGGGTCATGAGCAACCGCATGAGGGATGTGTACGTCGTCGATGCGGTGCGGACCCCGTTCGGCCGCTACAACGGCGGCCTCGCCACGGTGCGCCCGGATGATCTGGCCGCGCACGCGATCCGTGAACTCCTGTCCCGTAGCCCGCAGTTGGATCCGTCCCTCATTGAGGACGTGTATGTCGGCAACGCCAACGGGGCGGGGGAGGAGAACCGTAACGTGGCGCGCATGGCCGCGCTGCTGGCGGGGCTGCCCACCAGCGTGCCGGGGGTGACGGTCAACCGGCTGTGCGCGTCGGGTCTGGAGGCGGTCATTCAGGCTGCCCGGGCGATCGCTGCCGGGGATGCCTCGATCGCGGTGGCGGGCGGGGTGGAGTCGATGACCCGGGCCCCCTATGTGCTGCCCAAGAACGAGCGGGCGTTCCCGGCCGGGCATGCGGAGTTGTACTCGACCACGCTGGGCTGGCGGATGGTCAACCCGCAGATGGACCCGCGGTGGACCATCCCGCTCGGCGAGAGCGCGGAGTTGATCGCGGACCGGCACAAGATCAGCCGGGAGCAGCAGGACGAGTTCGCCCTGCACAGTCACCGCAAGGCCGCCGCCGCCCAGGAACGGGGTCTGTTCGAGCCCGAGTTGGCGCCCGTCCCGGTGCCGCAGCGCAGGGGTGAGCCGGTGGTGTTCGCCGCCGATGAGTGTGTGCGCGCGGATGCCTCGCTGCCGGCCATGGCCCGGCTCAAGCCGTCCTTCCGCACGGACGACGGCACGGTGACGGCCGGGAATGCCTCGCCGCTCAACGACGGCGCGGCAGCCCTGCTGCTGGCCGACGAGGACGGTCTGAAGGCCTGTGGCCGGGAGCCGCTGGCCCGGATCGGTGCGAGTGGCGTGAACGCCCTGGACCCCGACTACTTCGGTCTGGCGCCGGTCGAGGCGGTCAACCGGGCGCTGGCCAAGGCCGGCCGGTCCTTCGCCGAGCTGGACGTCCTCGAACTCAACGAGGCGTTCGCCGCGCAGGTGCTGGGCTGTGTGGCGGAGTGGCCGGAGTTCGACCCGGCGATCCTGAACCCGCAGGGCGGGGCGATCGCGCTGGGGCATCCGCTGGGCGCGTCGGGCGCCCGGCTCGCCGGCACCGTCGCCCACCAACTCGCCCGCCGCGGCTCCGGCACCGGCGTCGCCACCTTGTGCATCGGCGTCGGACAGGGCCTCGCCCTCGTCCTCGAACGCTGACGGAGGAGCCGTCATGCCGTCCGGCCAACGCCTGCTCCACCACCGCCTACTGGGCCCGGCCGATGCGCCTCTGCTCGTGCTGGGCCCATCGCTGGGCACGTCGACCAAGGTATGGGAACCGCATGTAGCCGTACTCGCCGCGGAGTTCCGCGTGCTGTGCTTCGACCTTCCGGGGCACGGCGATTCGCCGAGCGCGGTGCTGCCGACCACCGAGCCTGCCCGTACGACCGTGGACGACCTGGCGCAACTGGTCCTCGACCTCGTCGACCACCACGGCACGGACCGCTTCCACTACGCGGGTATCTCGCTCGGCGGTGCCATCGGGGCGCATCTTGCGGTGCACCACCCGAGACGGCTCACCTCCCTCGCGCTCGTCTGCGCGTCGCCGTACTTCGGCACGGCGGAGCCCTGGCTCCAACGCGCCGCTCTCGTAAGGCGGGAGGGGACCGTCGCGTTGCTCACCGCCATGCCGGACCGCTGGTTCGCCGACCCACACACGGCAGCGGAACCTCTCGGAACGGCGCTGCTCAAAGACCTCGCGGCCGCCGACCCGTCCGGCTACGCGGCCTGCTGCGACGCACTGGCCACGTACGACCTACGCCGCGACCTCAGCCGTATCACCGCTCCCACGCTCGTGGTCGGCGGCACCCGGGACACCGCGACGCCATTGGTCCACTCTCGGGAACTCGCGGCCGGGATCCCCGACGCCGTCCTGCGTACCGTCACCGCCGGTCACCTGGCGGTCGAGGACCCTTACGCCCTGCGCACCGCTTTGCTCGCCCACCTGACGACATGACCCGGCGCTCACGCCGCGAAGGTTGAACCATCGCGCCCGAGCGACATCGCCGACGCCCACGGTGGGTCCGAAGAGGCAGGGTGTCCGGAGCGCGGCGGCCGAGGGAGGGGAGGCTCACGCGTGCGTTCCCGCGGTGCGCGGGGTGGTCAGGAACCCGGCGAGCCCATCGAGGGCGCCGGGCAGCACCCAGTAGTAGACCCAGGTCCCGCGCCGCTCGCAGTCGATGAGACCGGCCTGCCGCAGCAGCTTGAGGTGGTGGGAGATGGTCGGCTGGGACACGTCGAAGGCCGGCGTCAGCTCGCAGACGCAGACCTCGCCGCCCTCCCCGCGTGAGGCGATCATCGACAGCAGGCGCAACCGGACCGGGTCGCCCAGCACCTTGAACACCTTGGCCAGGCCGGCCGCCCGGTCCTCGTCCAGCGGTGAGGCGGACAGGCCCGGGCAGCAGGTGGCGTCCTGGCCGATCTGGACGATCACCTCAGGCTCTTGATTCGACATTCTTCTATGTTGACATCAGTCGATTCAAGGCGCAAGGTTGTATCAAAGAACATCGATACAGGCCGTTCCGGGGCCCCTGGCCCCGTTCCGGAGCCCGCTGGGTCCCTTCATCCGGGAGTGCGTCATGAGCGATCAGTCCACCGACCTGCGTGAAGCCGTCCGACTGCGGTACGCGGCGGCCGCCGTGAAGGTCACCGAGGGCGCCACCGCATGCTGCGGGCCCGAGCCGGTCGAGGTCGACGGCAACCTCGGCTCGAACCTGTACACCGCGGACGAGCGCGAGGCGCTGCCCGCGGCGGCCGTCGCCGCCTCGCTCGGCTGCGGCAACCCCACCGCCGTCGCCGAGTTGCGCGAGGGCGAGCGGGTGCTGGACCTCGGCTCGGGCGGTGGGATCGACGTGCTGCTGTCCGCCCGCCGCGTGGGCCCGACGGGCAAGGCGTACGGACTGGACATGACCGACGAGATGCTCGCCCTGGCCCTGGCCAACGCGGCGAAGGCCGGTGCGACGAACGTGGAGTTCCTCAAGGGCGCCATCGAAGCCGTCCCGCTGCCCGCGAACACGATCGACGTCGTCATCTCCAACTGCGTGATCAACCTGTCCACGGACAAGCCGGCCGTGTTCGCCGAGACCTTCCGCGTGCTCAGGCCCGGCGGCCGGATGGGCGTATCCGACGTGGTCGCCGACGACGTCCTCACCGCCGAACAGCGGGCCGAGCGCGGCGACTACGTCGGCTGCATCGCCGGCGCGCTGTCCTTCGCCGAGTACCGCGCCCACCTGGCGGCCGCCGGCTTCACGGACATCGAGATCACGCCGACCCACGCCGTCGCCGACGGGATGCACTCCGCCGTCGTCCGTGCGGTGAAGCCCACCGCTGCCACGGAGCCCACCGCCGGTGCCGACCCGAAGGCCACCGTGACGACCGCGGCGGACGACTCCTGCTGCGGCGTCACCGGGTGCTGCACCCCGGCCGAGCAGGCGACCGATCCGTCCCTGACCACCGGCGAGGCCAAGCGTGCCTCCGGATGCGCCTGCCAGAGCTGACCTCGCGCCGCTCGCAGGCAGCCGGACGGGTGGATCGTTTCTGCTGTATCGCGTCGATCACGCCGGATGCCCGGTTGCTTCCACCACGATTTCGGAGCGAGGGTGTGCGCACGGTCAGGCGGCGGCCACGCCGGTCGACGTGTCCGAAGACGTTTCCGGGACCGGCGCCTCGCACGACGCATGCGTTCGACCGGACCGTGGAGCGTGGCACGATGACGAGCCGTATCCCCCTGACGGTGCAGCCGACCACCGACCAGGTGGCGGTGGTCTGCCTGTCGGGCCCGCTGGGCGCCGACACCTGCGCCGATCTCGCGCTGGAGCTGGAGCAGCACATGGGCCGGGTCGCCCGGCAGGGGCAGCGGCTCGTGCTGGACCTGGCCGGCGTGGAACTGGTCAGCGCGGCGGCCCGCCGCACCATCCAGCGGGCCACGGATCATCTCGTCCACGAGCCGGTACTGGTGGTTGCCGCCAGGCCCTCGGTCCGCGGGGTGCTGGAACAGGCGCACCTCGCCGGCATCCGCCTGCACGAGACCCTCGCCGACGCGCTGGCCTCCCTGCCCCTGCCGCCCGCACCGGAGACCTCGCCGGGAACCCCGCCGCCGGGGCACGCGCCCGACCAGGCCGACAACATGCGGGAAGAGTTGTCCTGCCTGCGGGCCGCGGCCCGGACCAACGGCCTGATCGGCATCGCGCAGGGCATGCTCATGGCCCGCTACGACCTGCCAGGTCCCGCCGCGGCTCTGACCCTGCTCCGGACGGCGTCCCGGCAACTCGACGTGCCCGTGCGCGAGCTCGCCTCCGCCGTTGTCACGGCCCCGCCGCCCGGGACGGCCGAGGAGTGGTTCCCGGGACGCGCCACGCATGTCCCGCCGCCCGCCGGCGCGTTTCTGCGTGCGTACGGCGGTGATGTCCTCGACCGGAGGGAGGTGCTCGCCGCCGCAGTGCACGAGGCGATCGCCCTGTCCGACGCGGACGGGGCCGAGGTGCACTTCACCGACGCGGCACAGGACGACGCGCTCTTCCTCGATCACCACCACGGACTCGGCGCCGCCTACCGGGACCAGGTCACCCTGGTCACCGAGCCGCCCGTGGTGTGCGCCCGGGCGCAGCGGCAGTGCGAGTCCGTCACCGTCCCCGACGTCGCCGCGGACCCCGGCCTGGCGGCCCATCCGGCGGGCCACGCCCTCCTCACCGCAGGAACTCAAGCCGTCCACAGCACCCCGCTCATCACCACCGACGGGCACTGCGCCGGCACCCTGACCCTGCACTGGGGAAAGCCGGGAGTCCGGCTCACGAGCGAACAGCGGCACTCGCTCGACACCCTGACGACCGAGATCGCGGCCTGGCGCTCCTGGTACCTGCGCACCGTGGTCCTCGACGCGCTGGAATATCTGCATCAGCACCACCGGCCGCGTTCGCCGCGTTCGTAGGCGAGCGGAAGCGCACGAGCTGTCCCCTGCTCCCGGGCCGCCCCGGCAGGGAATGTCCAGGTGGGCCGTCAATTCCTCTGCATACAGGCCCACTTGAGGCGCTACGGCCGCACACCGCACAGAGGGATAACCCTAGAGTGCCCTCGGCGCGACCCTAGATTGCTTACACGCTGCTGACATGCCCTGGTCAACGCTGTCATTCTCCCTTCAACTGCCGTACCACCCCCCACGTTCTTCTCTTCACGCAGTGACGGTCCGTCCCGCACAGCCCGTCTCGTCCCGGTCAGTACACCCGTCTGCCCGGTCTGTCATGGCCGCCCCACGCGGCCGCAGCAGTAGGAGAACGAGTGAGACGCATCCCCCGCAAGCGCACCGCGCTCGGAGCCCTGGCCTCCACCGCGGCTCTTCTCGCCGTCGGCATCCAGTCGGTTCCGGCGAGCGCTCAGTCTGCCGCTCCCCACCCCAGCCCCCTGCGTACCGGTGGCCTGGAGACCAAGCTGAGTCCGGCGCAGCACAGCGCGCTGATCAAGAGTGCGCAGGACAAGACCTCGGCGACCGCCCGCACGATAGGTCTCGGTGCCAAGGAGAAGCTGGTCGTCAAGGACGTCGTCAAGGACAACGACGGCACCGTGCACACCCGTTACGAGCGCACCTACGCCGGTCTCCCCGTCCTCGGCGGCGACCTCGTGGTGCACACGCCGCCCGCCTCCCTGGCCAAGGGCACGGTGAGCACGACCTTCAACAGCAAGCGCACCATCAAGGTCGCCTCCACCACCGCGACCTTCAGCGAGTCGGCCGCCCAGGGCAAGGCCCTCAAGACCGCCAAGGCACTCCACGCCGAGCGGCCCACCGCCGACAGCGCCCGCAAGGTGATCTGGGCGGGCACCGGCACCCCGAAGCTCGCCTGGGAGACGGTGGTCGGCGGCCTGCAGGACGACGGCACACCCAGCCGGCTGCACGTCGTCACCGACGCCGTCACCGGCAAGGAACTCGGCCGGTTCCAGGACATCAAGACGGGCACGGGCAACACCCAGTACAGCGGCACCGTCACGCTGAACACCACGCTGTCCGGGTCGACGTACCAGCTCTACGACACCACGCGCGGCGGCCACAAGACATACAGCCTCAACGGCGGCACCTCGGGCACCGGCACCCTGATGACGGACTCCGACGACGTCTGGGGCACCGGCTCGGGCTCCAACACGCAGACCGCGGGCGCGGATGCCGCCTACGGCGCGCAGGAGACCTGGGACTTCTACAAGAACACCTTCGGGCGCAGCGGCATCAAGAACGACGGCGCCGCGGCCTACTCCCGCGTCCACTACAGCAGCGGCTACGTCAACGCCTTCTGGGACGACAGCTGCTTCTGCATGACCTACGGCGACGGCTCCGCGAACACCCACGCGCTGACCTCGCTGGACGTGGCCGGGCACGAGATGAGCCACGGCGTCACCTCGAACACGGCGGGGCTCGACTACACCGGTGAGTCAGGTGGGTTGAACGAGGCGACCTCCGACATCTTCGGCACCGGCGTGGAGTTCTACGCCAACAACAGCAGTGACGTCGGTGACTACCTCATCGGCGAGAAGATCGACATCAACGGCGACGGCTCACCGCTGCGTTACATGGACAAGCCGAGCAAGGACGGCGGCTCCGCGGACAGTTGGTACTCCGGCGTCGGCAACCTCGACGTGCACTACTCCTCGGGCCCGGCGAACCACATGTTCTACCTGCTCTCCGAGGGCAGCGGCACGAAGACCATCAACGGCGTGACCTACAACAGCCCGACCTCCGACGGCGTGGCCGTCACCGGCATCGGGCGGGCCGCGGCCCTGCAGATCTGGTACAAGGCGCTGACGACGTACATGACGTCCAGCACCAACTACGCCGGAGCCCGCACCGCCGCCCTGAACGCCGCCGCCGCGCTGTACGGGACCAACTCCACGCAGTACGCCGGGGTCGGCAACGCCTTCGCCGGCATCAACGTCGGCAGCCACATCACCCCGCCGTCGTCGGGCGTCACGGTCACCAACCCGGGCAGCCAGTCCTCCACCGTCGGCACGGCGGCGAGCCTGCAGATCTCGGCCAGCAGCACCAACAGCGGCTCACTGACGTACGCCGCGAGCGGACTGCCCACCGGCCTGTCGATCAACAGCTCCACCGGCGTCATCTCCGGTACGCCGACGACGGCCGGCACCTACAGCACCACCGTCACGGTGACCGACAGCACCGGCGCCACCGGCACCGCCTCCTTCACCTGGACGGTCAGTTCCTCGGGCGGCGGCACCTGCACCTCGGCCCAGCTGCTCGGCAACCCCGGCTTCGAGTCGGGCAACACCACCTGGACCGCGTCCAGCGGGGTCATCACCAACGACACCGGTGAGGCCGCGCACGGCGGTTCCTACAAGGCCTGGATGGACGGCTACGGCAGCACCCACACCGACACCCTGTCCCAGTCGGTGACCGTACCCACCGGCTGCAAGGCGACGCTCACCTTCTACCTGCACATCGACACGTCGGAGACCGGCAGCACCGCCTACGACAAGCTGACGGTCACCGCCGGATCGAAGACCCTGGCGACGTACTCCAACGTCAACGCCGCCTCCGGGTACGCCCAGAAGTCCTTCGACCTGTCCTCGCTCGCAGGGTCCACCGTCACCGTGAAGTTCAGCGGTGCCGAGGACTCCTCCCTGCAGACCAGCTTCGTCGTCGACGACACGGCACTGACGACCAGCTGACCGCACCCGCGCGCAGAACGGCCTCACCCCGCAGTGCGCGGGGTGAGGCCGTCGGCGTCAGTTGAACGGGTCGAGGGTCAGGTCCGCCTCCTGCGGGTTGCCGTCGTGGACGAGGGACTCGTGGTTGCCGACGTCGTCGAAGGCGAACGCGTAGGCCTTTCCGTCGGCCATCCGGTCGTGGATCGCCCGGGCGTACTCGTTGGTCACCGAGTCCTTGTAGAAGTCCGTGGCGGACGAGTCCGGCTGGTTCGGGTTGGTGAGCAGCGTGGTGCGGTTGAAGCCGGCGCACAGGGTGCGCGAAATCGGGCCGCGTACCTGGTCGTTGGGCGCGTCGAGCTGCTTGTGGCAGCCGAAGACGCTGTCCGCGTCCGGCTTCTGGAAGGTGGTGACCACCTTGCCGGAGCCGTCGGTGAAGTTCATGACGTCACCGGAGACCTTGCCGTAGTACTTGGTGTCCGGCTGGTCGCCGAACGGCGTCACCGTCAGGGTCGACGACGCGTACTTCTGCCAGACGCGGTTGATGTAGTCGTCCATCACGGACGCCGGCAGCGCGCCGGACTCCAGCCCGTGTCCCGGCGCGAGCGCCCGAAGCACCGTCCCGTCCGACCGGGTCTCGATCAGCTTGGACCAGCCGGACTTGCCGCGCAGGTCGTTCAGGACGCCGTTGTAGCCGCCCGACTTGAGGTGCCCGGTGGTGGCCGTGCTCCCGCCCGATCCCTGCACGCCCACCGCGTAGGGCGCGGAGAACATGTCGACCTGCGTGCTGTTGAGCCACAGGCCGGAGTCGTTGAGCGTGTACTCGGACCAGTTGAAGAGGATGTCGTGGTTCGGGTCGCTCGGGTTCTGCACGGCGGGCTGCACCAGACCGCCGGTGGTCAGTTTGAACACGAGCTTCTGCCCGTACGAGAAGTAGATGCGACCGGAGAACTTGGGGATCTGGATCGTCTTCGACTGCCCAGCGCCGGGCCCCGCGATGGAGGCGTCCGGTGCGTCCGTGGGCGGGTTCCCGCCGGCCGGCCACGCGTGGAAGGTGCCGTTCGCGTCCGCCCAGCCCTGCTGCCCCGTCGAGAGCAGTGTGCCGATGGTGTAGACGTAAACCGCGTCGCTGCGGCCGGAGTTGTTGGTCACCTTCAGGGGGATCGTGTCGGGCACCGCCGCCTTGGCGGACGACGGCGACTGGATCGCGATCACCGCGGCGATCAGTGCGGCTGCGGCTGTGGGGGCCAGCAGACGGCGAGTTGACTTGTGGTGCACGCTCCACCTCCGTGTGTGGGGTCACTCGAGGGGAATTGGTCCGTACCTCGTTTTGAGAGCGCTCTCAACCTGGCACCGGGGTGCGTGCATGTCAACAAGTGGGACCTGTGGGAAACGAGGACGCCCGCGGGGTTCAACCCGCGGGCGCCGAAGCCGACTTGTCACGAACCCTGGTCAGGAGGCCGGGAAGGTCCTGCTCAGGAGGTCGAGCAGAGCCGCCCAGTGCCGCTCGTCGGCCTCCTTGTCGTACGCGGCCGTGTCCGCCTGCGTGTACCCGTGGTGCGCGCCGGGGTAGACCTCGCAGCGGTGCCGCACGCCCGCCGCCGTGAGGGTCTCCTCCAGGAGCTGCTGCTGCTCGGGCGGCATGGAGCCGTCCTGGTCGGCGTGTCCGAAGTACAACTCGGCGGTGACGTCCTTCGCCACCAGGTGAGGGCTGTCCGGCGCGTCCGTCGCGAGCCGGCCGCCGTGGAAGCCGGCCGCGGCGGCGACCCGGTCCGGGTAGGTGCCGGCGGTGAACAGGGCCAGCCGCGCACCCATGCAGTAGCCGGCCAGGGCGACCGGCCCGTCGGCGGTGAGCGGTGAGTCCGCCAGCCACTGGAGATACGTGCCGGCGTCCCGCATGGCGAGGTCGGGGGTGAGTGACTGCATCACCGGGGCGACCTGCTCCCAGATCTGCGGCCGCTCCGAGGGGTCGATGAACTCCGGCAGGTCGAAGACGGGCGTGCGGCCGTTCCGGTAGAAGACGTTCGGCACCAGGACCGTGTAACCGGCCCCGGCCAGCCGGTCGGCCATGGACTTCAGGTGCGGACGCAGTCCGAAGGCGTCCTGGTAGAGCAGTACGGCGGGGTGGGGGAGGCCGTCGGCGGGATGTGCGAGATAGGCGTCGGCGACGCCGTCCGCGGTGGTGATGTCAACGGCTGTTCCCTGGACGGAGGTCATGGGGGACCACCTCTCTGCGCACTGCGCGGCGAAGCGACTTCTGCGGGCCCGACGGTCCGGACACGGTCATCGTTGCACGTGCCACACATCGGTACGCCGAGACCCCTGCCCCGACCGGAACCGCTCATTCGAAGCGCGTGACGTCCCCGGCCCCGCGCCGTACGATCTTGGCCTCTCCGTCGGAGAAGTCGATGACCGTCGTCGGCTCGGTGCCGCAGTCCCCGGAGTCCACCACCGCGTCCAGCACGTGGTCGAGGCGATCCTTGATCTCCCAGCCCTGGGTCATCGGCTCCTCCTCGTCGGGCAGGAGCAGCGTGCTGGACAGCAGCGGCTCGCCGAGCTCGGCGAGCAGGGCCTGGGTGACCACGTGGTCGGGGATGCGGACGCCGACCGTCTTCTTCTTGGGGTGCTGCAGCATGCGCGGCACCTCCTTCGTCGCCGGCAGGATGAAGGTGTAACTGCCGGGCGTCGAGGCCTTGATCGCGCGGAACACGTCGTTGTCGACCCGCACGAACTGCCCGAGCTGCGCGAAGTCCTGGCACACGAGGGTGAAGTGGTGCCGGTTGTCGAGCTGGCGGATGGACCGGATGCGATCGATGCCGTCCCGGCTCCCGAGCCGGCAGCCCAGTGCGTAACAGGAGTCCGTGGGGTACGCGATGAGGGCGTCCGCGCGGATGCTCTGCGCGATCTGGGAGATGGCACGAGGCTGGGGGTTGTCGGGGTGAACGTCGAAGTACTTCGCCATCCGCCGAGCTTATGCCGTCCCGACCTTGGCGACGAACGCGTCGATGTTCGTCATCGTGCGCCGGATCTTGTCCTCCAGGCTGATCGTCTCGTGCAGACGCGCCCCGACGCCCGCGTCCCGCTTGCCCCGCACGTACAGCGAGCAGGCGAGATCGCTGCAGATGTAGACGCCCACCGAGTTGCCCTGCTGGCCGGCCTTGCCCGCTTTCGGCGCGACCATCAGGGAGACGCCGCCGGAGTGGGTGGTCAGGCACATCGAGCACATGCTGCGCCGCTGCTGCCCGACGGTGGAGGCCGAGCCGCGCAGCGCGATGGCCTTCGGGCGGCCGTCGCCGCCGGCGGTCACGAGGTAGGCGCGGTCCGGCGCCTGCGGGTCGCGCCAGCCGAGGTAGTCCAGGTCGTCCCAGGGCTGGTCGGCGAGGTCGCGCGGGACGGACAGGCGCTTGGCCTCGCCCTTGGTGCAGTTGATGAAGGCTGCGCGGATCTCGCGTTCGGTCAGTGGTTCCATAGGCCCATGCTAAATTGCCTAAATGGTTTAGGCAAAGTCTTAATGGAGTATGGAATCGGAGAAGGAGGTTGTGGTGCGCGCAGGGCTGACCACGGAACGGGTCGTGCGGGCGGGTGCCGAGCTGGCGGACGAGGTCGGCTTCGAGCAGGTGACCGTCTCGGAGGTCGCCCGGCGTTTCGACGTCAAGGTGGCGAGCCTGTACTCGCATGTGAAGAGTTCCCAGGACCTCAAGACCCGGATCGCCCTGTTCGCCCTGGAGGAGCTCGCCGGGCGCGCCGCGGACGCCCTCGCGGGCCGGGCCGGCAAGGACGCCCTGACCGCCTACGCCGACGCCTACCGCGACTACGCCCGGGAACATCCCGGGCGTGCGGTCGCGGCCAGGATGAGGCTCGATCCCGAGACCGCGGCAGCCAGTGCGGGCGTCAGGCACGCCCAGATGACCCGCGCGATCCTGCGCGGCTACGACCTGGCCGAACCGGACCAGACACACGCGGTACGGCTGCTGGGCAGCGTCTTCCACGGCTACGTCAGCCTCGAGGCGAGCGGCGGCTTCAGCCACAGCGCCCCCGATTCCGAGGAGAGCTGGAGACGCATCCTGGACGCTCTCGACGCCCTGCTGCACAACTGGCCCGGGAACACCGCCCCTTGAACACGAGGCAGGAGGACATGCGTACCACATACGACTGGATCACTACGCCCATCACCGCGGCGCTGCTGCGCGGCGCCCTCGACGTGGAGCACACCGAACGCGGATTGCTGCCGCACCGGCTGCCGCCCTGGGCCCGAGCCCAGTGCACCGATCCGCAGCTGGCGATGGCCGAGTCGCAACCCTCGGGCGTACGGCTGGCCTTCCGCACCCGTGCGACCGCCATCGAGCTGGACGCGGTGCCCACCAAGCGCCACTACGTCGGCGCCCCGCCCCGTCCCGACGGCGTGTACGAGCTCCTCGTCGACGGCCGTCGGGCGGACCGCGGCAGCGTCACGGGCGGCGACGTCGTGACCGTCGACATGACGGCCGGCACCGCCGACCTGCGCCCCGGCCCTGCGGGCACCCTGCGCTTCACCGGCCTGCCCGGCGGGGACAAGGACGTGGAGATCTGGCTTCCGCACGACGAGACCACCGAACTGGTCGCCCTGCGCACCGACGCCCCCGTCGAGCCCGCCCCGCCGAGCGGCCGCAAGGTGTGGCTGCACCACGGCAGTTCGATCAGTCACGGCTCCGACGCGGCGGGCCCGACCGCAACCTGGCCCGCACTCGCCGCCTCCCTCGGCGGCGTGGAACTGATCAACCTGGGGCTGGGCGGCAGCGCTCTGCTCGACCCGTTCACCGCCCGCACCCTGCGCGACACGCCCGCCGACCTGATCAGCGTCAAGATCGGCATCAACCTCGTCAACACCGACCTGATGCGGCTGCGCGCCTTCACGCCCGCAGTCCACGGCTTCCTCGACACCGTCCGCGAAGGCCACCCCGACGCACCGCTGCTGGTCGTCTCGCCCATCCTGTGCCCCATGCACGAGGACACGCCCGGCCCGACCGTCCTGGACTTCCGCACCCTGAGCGACGGGCGGCTCCAGTTCCACGCCATGGGCGACCCGGCCGAGCGCGCCGACGGAAAGCTGACCCTGGGCGTCATCCGGGACGAGCTGGAACGCATCGTGGCCCAGCGGTCGGCCGGCGATCCGAACCTGCACTACCTCGACGGCCGCGACCTGTACGGCGAACCCGACGCCGCCGAACTGCCGCTGCCCGACCGGCTCCACCCGGACGCGGCCACGCACCTGCGCATGGGCGAGCGGTTCGCCGGACGGGTCTTCACCGCGGGAGGTGTTTTCGCCGACCCGGGCAGCTGAGACGTTCGACGCGTCCCTCTCCTCGCCGTACGAATGCCGTACTCGTGTCACCACCGGGCATGCGTGAGGTAACGTCCCCGACCGACATGCCGAGGTCGATGCGATGGACGAGGAGAAGGCCGAGATGGCTGGCCGAAAGGACGGGGGCCGCCCTGCGCAGGTGACGGACGCCGAGGATTCGAGGTGGGCGCAGGAACTGCTCGACCAGCTGCGGCCGACCGGGCGGGACATCCGCCGGGTCGTCACCTGGCTCGCGAACGCGGTGGACGGGACGGCCTGCCTGCAGGACGACACCGGCCATGTCCTCGCCGGCACGCCGACGCCGCTGGACGAGGACCTGGTCGCCGACATCGTCTCCGGCCGCATCGCGTCCGCGGCCTGGGACGACGCCGGGCTCCATCTGCGGCTGGTCGGAGTGCGGCAGCCGCAGCCCGCCTCGGCCGGAGTGCTGTCCGTCTCCCGTACGGCCCCCTTCGACCGGCGGGCCTCCGACATCGTGACCCACACCGCCCAGGTGGTCGAACTCCTGCTGCGGGCACGTGAGTCGACGGCGGCCGGACGGCGGCTGCGGCGCGCGACGTCCGACCTCCGCCTGGCCATCCTGCAACTGCTGATGGTCGAGGACACCGTCTCCGCCCGCCGGGTCGCCGCGGGCCTGTGGCCCGGCCTGCTCGACACCGACACGGCCTGCGTCTACGTCCTGGAGGGCAGCGCGGACGAGCGCGACCGCATCGCCGAGGAGTGCCTGACCGCGACGGCGGAGCAGGCGCTCGTCGTGCGCTGTCCCGCGGTCGACGCCCACGTCATCGTCGTCGCTCCGCGTGACGCGGCGTCCGCCGAGCTCAGGCTGGTGGTCGGCCGCCGGCCGGACACCTTCCTCGGTGGCAGCGCCCCGCAGAGTCTGGTCCGCACCGCCACCGCCTACGGACAGGCCGTCAGCGCGCTCGCCGTCGCCCGCTTCCGCCCCGACCAGCAGGCCGTCTACGCCGAACGCACCCATCCCGAGCGCCTGATGGAGCCGGCCGTGCTGTCCGGCTGGACGGCCCATGTGCTGCGCCCGCTCGACACCCTGGCGCACCACACGCGCGCCGAACTCCTCGCCACCACCCGGCTGGGCCTGGAGTTCACGGCGGTGAACGCGGCCAAGGTCCTCGGCGTCAGCCGCAACACCGTCCGCGCCCGCATGGACCGGGTGGAGAGCCTGCTGCACGCGGACTTCTCCGACCTCACCGCCCGCGCCGTCGTCCATCTGGCGCTCAACACCCGTGTCGGTCTGTCGGAGGAGACGCACGAGGCCCGCCCCGCCGGGACGGCCCACCCCGGGCTCACCGACCTGCTGGCCGGCCTCGCCCTGCGCACCTGGGCGCACGGGCTGCTCGGGCGCCTGGAGTCCGACGGCCGCGATCTGCGCCGCTCCCTGCGGACCTGGATCGCCGCCGGGGGCAACGCCGAACGCGCCGCGCAACTCCTGGGCGTGCACGCGCAGACGGTGCGTGAACACGTGCGCAGTGCGGAACCCGTCCTGGAACGCCAGTTGCTCGCCTCGGGCAGCGATCTGTACGAGGTCGTCCTCGCTCATCTGGCCCTCGGTGAACTCGAGCGGCCCGCGTTCGACCGGACGAACTAGGATCTTCCGGACTCACTTGTGCACAGGTGAGCCACGCGATCGTCGCAGCGGGCATGGACGCGGTTCACAACGTGTCCACTCGGCACGTAAGTTCGACGGGCCGCGGGGGCACGACCGGAACGGGGGACCGGTCGCGCCCCCTTGCGGTTCTACGCCCGTAGCCGCACGGGCACCTCCTGCCAGCCGTACGCGATGAACGACGGCACCTGCCGCAACTCGTCCTCGCCGACGGCCAGGCGCATCCCGGGAAAGCGCTCGAAGAGAGCCGGCAGTGCGGTCATCGCCTCCATCCGCGCGAGCGGCGCCCCGACGCACCGGTGCACGCCGATGCCGAACGACAGATGGTCCTCGGCCCCGCGCGCGGCGTCGAAGGCGTCCGCGTCCGGGCCGTAGCGCGCGGGGTCCAGCCCCGCGGCGGCGTACGTCGTGATGATGGCGTCGCCCGCCGGGACGGTGACGTCGCCGACGGGGATGTCGGTGACGGCGAAGCGCAGCGGCAGCGCGGCGATCGACGGGTGCACCCGCAGCGTCTCGTCGATGACCGCGTCCCAGCCGGTCTTCCCGGCCTGTACGGCGGCGAGCTGCCCGGGGTGCCGGAGCAGGGCGACGACCGCGTTGCCGATGAGGTTCACGGTCGTCTCGAAACCGGCGCCGATCATCAGCAGCAGCGTGTAGAGCAGTTCCTCGTCGCTGAGCCGGTCGCCGTCCTCGTCGCGCACCCGGATCAGCTCGGTGGTGAGGTCGTCGCCCGGATGCGCCCTGCGATGGGTGATCAGAGCGCCCAGCACGGTCCCGATCTGCTGCTGCACGAACGCGCCGTGCTCCGGGCCGGGGTCGGAGGTGTCCATGATGACGGCGATCAGGCGGCGGGTGCCGTCCACCAACTCGTCCGGCACGCCGAACAGTTCGCAGATCATCCGCAGGGGCAGGGGATGCGCGAGCCCGGCCTTGACGTCGACCACCCGCCCGTCGGCGCCCGCCGCCTCCAGCGCGTCGAGCAGCTCCGCGGTGATCGCCTCCACCCGCGCGCGCATCGACTCGGTGCGCCGGCGGGTGAAGCTCGGCGCCACCAGCTTGCGCAGCCGCGCGTGGTCGCCGCCGTAGGTGGAGAGCATGTTGACCACGCCCACCCAGCCCATGATCCAGCTCCACGAGGGGTGTTGACCGATCTCGGGCCACAACCGCCAGTGCAGGCGCGGGTCCTTGCTGACCCGCGGATCGAGGATCAGGTCCTTGAGGGTGTCGTGACGGGTCGGCGCCCAGGCCGGGATCCCGCCCGGCAGTTCGACGGGCACGATCGGGCCCAGGGCCCGTAACTCGGCGCTCTCCGCGCGGATGTCGGCGCCGAACGGGTCGATGGCGAACCGGTCGAGGTGGTCGGTGACGGTCACGACGGATCTCCCAGAGGTGGGACCGGGCAGGACGGGGTCCACGGCCCTCGGGCCGCCACTCGGAGCACAGTACACACCGCCGCCGCACCTTCTCGCACGGCTGAGCGAAATCTCGCCGCGAAGCGGCCGCCGGTTCCGGACAACCGGCCGACCGCGGGACATCGGCCGAATGCGCGGCGTGGGACGGGTACCCGGACGGTCCTGGAACCACTACCGCTGAAGGAGGCACGGATGACCAGCAGTTCGGAGACCGGGGGCGCGACGGGTACGCAGGACAAGGACTACAACCTCATCTGGTACGTGGAGGCGTGCCTGAGCAACGCCCTGCGCCTGGAGACCTACATCCAGGACGCCGAGCGCGAGAAGGACAGCGAGGTGGCCGACCTGTTCCGCAAGGCCCAGGCGGACAGCCGCAAGGGCGCGGAACTGGGCAAGAAGCTCCTGCGCGCACGCCTGAACGGCGGCTGACACCGGATCGCCCCGAAGCCCGGGCCCCGTGCGCCACGCACGGGGCCCGCATCGTGCCCGCCTGCCTCGAACTCACCGCCGGACGACGGTGACGGGCGTCCCGGCGACCGCTACGCTACCGGCCAGTAACCGGATGCATCCAGGAGGCACGATGCCGCAGCTCGAAGTCGACGGCGCAGAGCTGACGTACGACGACGAAGGTCCTCGCGACAGCGATGCCCTTCCCCTGGTGTTCATCCACGGCTGGACGGCGAACCGGCACCGCTGGGACCACCAGATGACGTACTTCGCCGAGAAGCGCCGTGTGATCCGCCTCGATCTGCGCGGTCACGGCGACAGCACCGGTGCCGGGGTACGCACCGTCGCCGAACTGGCCAAGGACGTCGTGGCACTGCTCGACCACCTCGAGGTCCGGCGGGCGGTGCTCGTCGGCCACTCGATGGGCGGCATGATCGCGCAGACCATCACCCTCGACCACCCCGAGCGGGTCGAACGCCTCGTGCTGGTCGACTCCATCAGCCGCATGACCTACAGCCGAGGACGCGGCCTGCTGATGGGGGCCTCGACACTCGTCCCCTTCAAGATGTTCGTCGCCGCCAACATCCGGCGCGCCTTCGCACCCGGCTTCCCCCGCGAGGAGGTCCGGGCGTACATCAAGTCCTCCGAGGACACTCCACGCGAGGTCGTCATGACGCTCTACGGCGCCATGCGCGCCTTCGACGTCCTGGACCGGGTCGGCGAGATCCGCGTCCCCACCCTCCTGATCCACGGCTACCACGACATCCAGCTGCCGGTACGGCAGATGCTGCGCATGGCGAAGGCCTACCCGGACGCGGTGGTCCGCATCATCGACGCCGGACACGAACTGCCGGTCGAGAAGCCGGCGGAACTGACCACCGCTCTCGACCGGTTCGTCACTGCCGCCGACGGGTGAGGTGTCCGGGGAGCCGCTCGATCAGCGGCTCAGCTTGGCCTTCACACCGCCGACCGCCGCGGCGGGGCGTGCCGTGGCCCGCATCGACCGGCTCACCAGATGCGCCTCGCGCCGCAGGTCGTGTGCGGCATGCCGGCCGCGCCACGCCAGCGACGGAGCACCGGCGGTGTCGTCGGCCGCGATCAGCAGGCCGCCGAGCATCGACAGGTTCTTCAGGAAGTGGATCTTCTGCTGCGCCCGCTCGTCCGGATCCTTCGCCTCCCAGAAACGGTGACCCGCCAAAGTGGTCGGCACGAGCGTGGCGGCGATGGCCAGCGCGGCCGGCCGCGGCAGGCGCCCGCTGCCCAGCAGCAGACCCGCCACCACCTGTACCGCTCCGTTGAGCCGTACGACCTGCTCGGTGCGGTCCGGCAGGGCGCCGACCCGTTCGGTGACCGGCTGGACGACCGGCTCGGCCGCAGGGGCGACCTGTTCGGGAGCGCGCAGCGAGTTCATGCCGCCGGCGACGAACATGGAGGCCAGCATGGGCCGGCCGACCAGTCGCAGGAGACTCATGAGTCTCTCCTCGGGTGTGGGTGTGTGCAGGGACTCACCGGGTTCCCCGCGCTCTGTGGTCGATGCCACGTCGTCCGGCGAGGTGAGGGCATGTTCCTCACCGGAAGGGCGGGCTACCGTTTTCGCGTAGTTCGCTGTCCTCCCTCACGCAGTACGGACGACCTCGCAGTGCTCGCAGACCTCTCTCCGCTCATCGCCGCCACCACCCAGTGGCTGACCTGCGCCTACCCCTCCGCCGGTGGCGCGCTCGCCTCGACCCTGTGCGAGGTGCAGGCCCGCCAGGCCGTCACCGTCGCGGCCTGGCTGCGCTACCCGACGCGGGTGGACGCCGCGCTCGTCGGGATCGCCGGCTCCGGCGGATCGGCCCGGCTCGACCGGATCGCGGGCTCCGGCGACCCCGCCGGCCGGGACGCGGACGCCTACGCGTGGCGCACCTGGGTCGACGAGGTGGTGGCGAGCTGGGCGGCGTGTCTGCTGACCGATCCGGAACTGGCGGCCCTCGCGGTGGCGGCCGTCGCCGAGGGCGGCCATGCGGCCGACGCCCCCGTCGCGTTCCGGCGCCTCGTCGCGCCCGACGAGACCGACCGGCGGGCGGCGGCGCTGCTGCGCCACCCCGACCTGCTCGCCCCCGTGACCGCACTGCACCAGGACCAGCTCCTGCTGCTGCTCAGGACGGGGCCGGCGCTCACCGCCTGACCCGGCGGAGGGCCGCCGCGGCCGTGTCTTCTCGTCGTCAGTCGTGCTTGCCGCGTCCGCTGAGCGCGTCCCGCATCCGGTCGACCATTCCGGCCCCCGGCGCCAGCAGCTTGTTGGCCGGCGGCTTGTCCGGAGCGGAGGGGTGCGGCCGGGTCGGCGCCAGCTTCTTGGCCTGGCGGATCTTGTCGCCCAGGCGGTCGAGCGCGTCCGGGGTGCACGCTGCCCGCAGCTTGGGGAAGAGGTTGCCCTCCTCGTCGGCCAGGTGCGAGCGGATCTCGGCCATCAGCTGACCCATGAGCCGGTCGAACTCGGCGTCGCCCGCCTCGCAGCTCTCCAGGTCCTTCATGATCTGCTCGGCCTTGGAGTGGTCCTCCAGCTCCCGGTCCGCGATGGCGTCACCGTCGGCCAGGTGCTCCCGGACCGCCGGGTACAGGTACTCCTCCTCGGCCACCGAGTGCCGTACCAGCTCGATGGTGGCCTGATCGGCGTACACCTTGCGGTCCTTGTGGCCCGGCGGCAGCGCCTCGATGCGACCGAAGAGCTCCTCGACCTCCCGATGGTCGGTCATCAGCTCGTCGATGACGTTTCCACCATGTCCCATTGCCTCTTCACCTCCAGCCAGGAAGTGGCGGTTCCCGGTCCGGATCCGCCACGGGCGACCGAGTGCCCGTCCCGCCCACGGGCTAACGCCTCTTCGGACCGCGCCACGGCCGTGCGCCGCGGGTGTGGGACGGCGTCTTGTTGGAACTCGCAAGAACGACACGGTCCTACGGGGCAAACGACACGGTCCTACGGGGCAGACGCAGTCCCGCAGGGCTGCAGGACGAGGCACGGCTCGGGAGGCCGGTTGTGGCGGATCGGGAGGCCGGTGTGGCCGACGCGGTGGATGAGGCGGTCACGCGAGTGGGCGCGGAGGTGGCTCTCCGGGCGGAGGGGCTGTGGGAGGTGGCCCAGGCCCTGCACGGAGATCCCGAGTACGCCTTCGAGGAGCACCGGGCGGTCCGGCTGCTGACCGGGGAGCTCGAGCGCGAGGGGTTCACCGTGGAACGGGACCTCGCGGGCATGCCCACGGCCTTCGCCGCACGCGCGGGAGCCGTGCCCCGGCCTGCGGTGGCCCTTCTGCTGGAGTACGACGCCCTGCCCGGCCTCGGCCACGCCTGCGGCCACAACCTGATCGCCGCGGCCGGCCTCGGCGCCGCACTCGCGGCACGCGCCGTGCTGGGGGAGGGCGCGGGGTCCGTGTGGGCCGTGGGAACGCCCGCGGAGGAGGGCGGCGGGGGCAAGGTCGCAGAGACCGAGGCGGGCGTGTTCGACGACGTCGACGCCGCGCTGATGTTCCATCCCGGGGTCCACAACTGGCGCTGGGCACCCCTGACCGCGCAGACCCAGTACTGCGTCGGCTTCCACGGCCGCGCCGCGCACCCCACCGGCAACCCCACCGACGGCATCGACGCCCTCGCGGCGCTCATCCAGTTGTTCAACACCCTTGCCGTGGTGGGCCGTCGCCTCCCGGAGGCCTCGCACATACAGGGCATCGTCACCGAGGGAGGGCGGGCGACGAACGTCGTCCCCGAGTACGCGGAAGGGCTCTTCGGCCTGCGCGCGCTGACGACCGACGCCCTGGAAGAGCTGGCGGGGGAGCTGCTGACCTGCGCACACGGCGTGGCCCGGGCCACGGGCACGACCGTCACCTTCGGCCGCGCCACCCCGCGCTACGAGCACTTCCGCGACAGCGACGTCCTGTCCAGCCGGTTCGCCGGCCATCTGGCACGCACCGGCATCCGCCTCACACCCCCGGCACCGGGTGTCTACCTGGGCTCCTCCGACATCGGCAACGTCAGCGGACGCGTCCCCGCCATCCACCCCTTCGTCGCGATCACGGACCCGGACGGCTCCGACCACACACCGGAGTTCGCCACCGCCGCCTCCTCCGGCCGCGCCCGCCATGTGATGCTCGCGGCGGCGGAAGCCCTGGCCTGTACGGCGGTCGAGCTGGTCCTCTCCGCGCGGTTGCGGGAGCAGGCGTGGCAGGAGCACGGGGGCGGTGTGACGGTCGCGTTCTAGCTTCCGGTCGGGGACCGTCCCGTCAGGGGGTCAGCAACCGGTCCTGTTCCACCGGGGGAATGCCGTCGTGCCAGGGCAGGGCCCTGCCGAAGCGGACCAACTCGCCGTAGAGAGCGGGATCGACGCCTTCGGCGAAGACCAGGTCCAGTACGGCGCGGGCGGCCTCGGCCGGTGACTGGGCCTGGCTGTAGTCGCTGAACCAGGGCCGCGAGGTGGCGGTGTCCACCATGCCGGGGCACACGGAGGCGATCAGTGTGCCGTCGGCGAGATCACGTTCACGGCGTTCGGTGGCGACCGCCCGGACGGCGGCGACCTGGGCGACCTTCGAGGGCACATTCAGCCAGCGCGGCCAACCCGCCTCCTCCGCCGTCCTGTTGTGGATACGGCTGCGCCAGGACTCGACCGCGTACTCGACCTGGTCGAGGCTCGCCCCGTCGAAGAGATGGTGCAGCCGGGGATCGAGGTGGCCGAGCGTGCCCAGACTGCTCGCCACGACGAGCAGGCGGCCGCCCGGGCGCAGGACGGGTCCGAACGAGCGCAGGATCGCGTGGGTCGCGGTGTTGGAGACGTCGATGAACTCGTCGGCCCGGGCGGACTGGGAGTCCTCGGGCAGCACACGGGCCACGGCGTTGGAGATCACCACGTCGATCCCGCCGTGCCGCGCCCCCAGTTCGGTGGCGAGACGCGCGACGGCGTCGGTGTCGGTGACGTCCAGGACGCGGCCTTCGACGCGGGCACGGGTGCCGGGCAGCCGCGACACCTCCCGCGCCGCGTCGGCGACACGCTGCTGGTCGCGGCCGGTGAGCAGGACGAGGTCGGCCGGGCGCATCCGGGCCGCCAGCCCCTCGGCCAGAGCCCGGCCCAGCCCCTGGTTGGCACCCGTCACGAGAGCGATTCGCGAAGTATTCATGCCTGCCACGCTAGGAACGCCGCCGTCATGCGTCCAACGAAAGTTGGGCACAGGTAGTATGCGTAAACGTCATGGACTTCACAGACGTCTCGCTGACCGCGCTGCGCGTCCTGCGCGCGGTGGCGGAGCAGGGAACCTTCACCGCGGCCGCCGCCTCCCTGGGCTACACCCAGTCCGCGGTCTCCCGGCAGATCGCCGCCATCGAGCGGGCGGCGGGCGCGCAGCTGCTGGAGCGGCGGCGCGACGGGGTGCGGCTGACCGCGGCGGGCCGGGTCGTGATGCGGCGCGCGGCGGTCGTGCTCGACGAGATCGACGCGACCGCACGCGAACTGTCCGGGCTGCCCGGCCAGTCCGGCACGGTCCGGCTGGGCTGGTTCCCCAGCGCCGGCGCGGTCCTCGTGCCCGCGGCCCTCTCCGCCCTGCGCCGCACCGACCCCGGCATCGACGTGGTCACCCGGGAGGGCACCACCCCGGCACTGGTGCGCGCCCTGCGGGCCGGCAGCCTGGACCTGGCCCTCCTCGCCTCGGTGCCACCGTTCCGCTCACCGGACGCCGAGTCACCGCCGCTGGCGCTGCGGACCCTCACCGAACGCGCCCTGTGCCTCGCCGTGCCCGCCGGCCACCCGCTCGCCCGTGGTGACTACGTCGACGTCGCCGACCTGCGCGGACAGCGCTGGATCGCGAGCTCCAGCTCCGGCGAGGACCGGCTGATGGGAGTCTGGCCCGGCCTGGACGAGCGGCCCGAGATCGCCCACACCGCCCGGGACTGGCTGGCCAAGCTCCAGCTCGTCGCCGCAGGGTGCGGCCTGACGACCGTGCCCCCTTCGCTCGCCCCCGCGGTGCCGCCCGGCGTCCGGGTGCTACCGGTGCGCGGCGGCCCCCAGGAACAGCGGCGCCTCCTCCTGGCCCGTCTGCCGCACCCACCGGCGGAGCCGGTGACCCGCGTGGCCGCGGCTCTGCGCACCGCCGCCCTCGACTCCGACGGGGCAACCCTCTCCGTGCCGTCCTCATGACCCGGGGCGCCCGCAGGTGTACATCCCCGGGCTGACGCGCCCCTCGGAAACTCCGCCGGGGGCCGGATGCGTCCCGAGCGCCCGCCCTGAAGGGTGGCAGCCATGAGTGGACCCAGAGAACTGACAAAGCGTCAGAGACAGCCACTGACAGGCCGGTTGGTCACCATCGCGGCCACCCTCTGCCTCACCTCGGCCACCCTGGCCATGCTCCCCGCCTCCGCGACGGCGGGCCCGGACGCCCGGACACCGGCCGGGGACGGGTACACGGCCCAGATCCGCCGCACCGAATACGGCATCCCGCACATCCTGGCGAAGGACTTCGGCGGGCTCGGATACGGCTACGGCTACGCGTTCGCCCAGGACAACGTCTGCGAACTCGCCGACCAGGTGACGACGTTGCGAGGCGAACGGTCCCGGTTCTTCGGCCCCGACGGCGACCCCGGCGAGGGCGCCAACCTCGCGAGCGACACGTACTACGAAGGACAACGGCGCGCCGGCACCGTCCGGCATCTGCTCGACCGGAAGGCGCCGCTGGGCCCCACGGCCGAACTGCGCCGGATGGTCGAGGGATACGCCGCCGGGTACAACCGCTACCTGCGGGACACGGGCGCCGACCACCTGCCCGACCCACGCTGCAAGGGCAAGCCCTGGGTGCGCCCGGTGACCCCGCTCGACCTGTGGAGCATCGTCTACGACGTCAACCGGGTGTCCGGCGCCGTGCCGTTGGCGCCCGACATCGGTGACGCGAAGCCCCCGCCCGCGGACGGTACGACACCGGCGGCGGGCGCTCGCGGCGCCTCGGCGTTGTCCGGCGCGGCCCGGCAGGGGCCCGCGGCCGACTTCGGCAGCAACGGCTGGGCGCTCGGCCGGGACGTCACCCGCACCGGCCACGCGATGGTCCTCGCCAACCCGCACCTACCCTGGGCCGACGGCAACTTCCGCTTCTACCAAGTGCAGTTGACCATCCCCGGCAGCCTGGACGTGTCCGGCGCCGGCCTCTACGGCACCCCTCTGGTCGAGATCGGCCACAACCGCGACCTCGCCTGGACACACACCGCGAGCGACGCCCAGCACGCCTCCCTCTACGCGCTGAAGCTCACCCCCGGCTACGTGGTCGACGGCAGGACCGAGCGGATGAAGCGCCGCACGGTGCCGGTCACCGTACGAGACAGGGACGGACGGCTGTCGACCGTCCGACGCACCCTGTACACCTCACGCTTCGGCCCCGTGCTGTCCTCGGGCTGGACCACCAGGACCGCCTACGCGATCCGGGACGCCAACGCCGACAACCTGCGCTCCATGAACGCGTGGCTGGCCATGGGCAAGGCCCGGAACCTCACCCAACTCCGCACGGCCCAGGACACGTTCCAGGGTGTCCCCTGGACCTACACCCTCGCAGCCGACACCGGCGGCCGCACCTACTTCACCGACTCCTCGGTCGTGCCGCACCTCACCGACGCCCAGCTCCAGCGCTGCACTCTCCCGGGCGGCGGCGAGGCACCCGCCGCGCTGGACGGCTCCACGTCGGCCTGCGCCTGGGGCAGCGACGCCGACGCGCTCGTACCGGGCATCTACGGCCCGTCCCACCAGCCGAGGCTGAGCCGTACCGACTACGTCGCCAACTCCAACAACGGGCCGCGGTACGCGAACCCCGCGGCCCCGCTCACCGGCTTCCCGGGCACGTACGACACCGATCCCCGGCTCGGCCGGCGCCCCCAGCTCGGACTCCGCATGATCGCGGAGCGCGCGAGCGGAACGGACGGACTGGGCGCGCCCGGCTTCACCCTGAGCACCCTCGGCAAGTCGATGACCGGCAACCGCGTCCTGTCCGCGGAGACCGGCCGCGACGACGTGGTCGGCATGTGCCGTACCCACCCGCGCCTGACGGCCACCGACGGCAAGGAGACCGACGTACGGCGGGCCTGCGCCACCCTGGCCGGCTGGGACACCCGCGCCGACACCGGCAGCAGGGGTGCCGCGCTCTGGGGCGCCTTCTTCGACCACCTGCTCGGGGCCGGGCCCCCGGACACCTGGGTCCGCGTCCCCTACGACCCCGCCCAGCCCCTCACCACACCGCGCGGCATCAACGGCGACGACGCCCGCGTCCGGCGCGCGCTGGCCGACGCGGTGCAGGACTTCGCCGCACGGGGCCTGCCGGTCGACGTCGAGCTGGGCGCCGTGCAGAAATGGGCCGGCGTCCCGCTGCCCGGCTGCACCGGGGAGGAGGGCTGCTTCGACGTCGTCGAGGCCGGCCCAGGCTCCGGCACCGGTACGCCGACCGCCGGCGCCTTCGGCACCAGCTTCGTGATGGCGGTCGAACTGACCCCGGACGGCCCCCGCACCCGCACCGTCCTCACCTACGGCCAGTCGGCCAACCCGGCCTCACCCCATTACAGCGACCAGACCCGTCTGTTCTCCCGCAAGCGCTGGGTCACCGAACGCTTCACCGAAGCGGAGATCAAGGGCGACCCGGCGGTGCGGACGACCACGCTGCACCGCTGACACGGCAAAGGGTCCGCGCACCGCGCGGACCCTTCACCGGCTGAGGCACGGCGACGTCAGGAACGGGGCCGCTCGAAGGTGAGCAGCAGACCCTCCACCGAACCGGGGCCTATGCGGCCCTTCACGTCGGCCGAGGTGATCGCCTTGAGACCCCAGCCGTCCTCGGCGTGCTTGTTGAGGACCTTCTCCAGCTTGTCGCTGTCCAGAGCGTCGCCGATCAGCGATTCCCTGAACGTGACCACCTTGTACTCGTACATGACTGCGGCGTCCTCCTGTGCAATGGGCGGCGGTGCGAGAAACAGCCAACCATGGCGCCGGGGATCTCGTGAGCCTACCGTCGTCAGATGGCGACCTGGGACGACGTACGGCACCTCGCGCTCGCTCTTCCCGAGAGCAGCGAACGGCTCTCACGGGAGCTTGTGCAGTGGCGGGTCAAGGACAAGTTGTTCGTCTGGGAGCGGCCGCTGAGGCGCCCCGACCTGGAGGCGCTCGGTGACTCCGCCCCGGAGGGGCCGGTCCTCGGTCTACGGGTGGCGGACGTCGGGGTGAAGGAGGCGCTGGTCACGTCCGATCCGGACGTCTACTTCACGATTCCGCACTTCGAGGGCTATCCGGCGGTGCTGGTCCGCCTCGACCGGATCGACGTCGCCGAGCTCAAGGAGCTGATCGTGGAGGCGTGGCTTCTTCGGGCCCCGAAGCGGCTGGCGGAGCAGTACCTCGACGCGAGCGCTTCGTGAACCGGTCGGCGGCAGTGGACCAGTGCGTCAGCAGGCGCTGCCCCCGGTCGTCCGCTCGCCGTCGGCCTTGGTCCCGTCGGACGGCCAGTGTGCCAAGGAGATCATCCGCATCACGCGGTGGATGAGATAGCCGGCCAGCGGCAGTTCGACGAACAGGGCGAGCGCCGCCGACAGCCAGACCTCCGGGGTGCCGAAGGCGAGCGACACATCGAACCAGGCATCGCCGATCAGCAGCACAGCCGTCGCGAGTCCCGACACGATCACGGCTCGGTGCCGCAGCCGGCCGAAGATCGCGGTGGCGGCCATGGCCATCAGGAGCATGACGTCGAAGCCCACCCAGGCGACGCGCCAGTGGTGGACCTTGTAGCCGGAGGGCAGCGACAGGGCCAGCAGGACGGTCCACGGGACGAGAGCGACGGCGGAGACGGTCAGCACTTCCAGGGTGTGCTTGCGGTGCCTGCGTATTCGGTCGAGCAGCTCCGCCGACGGCGCAGGTGCGGCACCTCTGAACTCGTCGACCTGGGTGTCACTCACGTCGCCGCTCCGTTCTCTCACGTGCGGGGGCGGGTCATGCCCTGGATTCCCCTGTTCCCATTACTGACAAGTTGATCGCCCAGAGCATTCCCGTTGTCTCCGCGACGTCGTGAATTGTCAGGGGCGATGATGACCGCCATGGCCTTGACGACGGCATTCACCGAGCTTTTCGGCGTACGGCACCCGATCGCACTGGCGCCGATGGGCGGGTCGGCCGGCGGTGCGCTGACCGCGGCCGTCTCGCGGGGCGGCGGCCTCGGGATCCTGGGCGCGGGCGGCGGGGACCCGGACTGGCTCGCCGGAGAGCTCCCGCTCGTGACCGGGAGCGGCGGCCTGGCGTGGGGCGTCGGGTTCCAGACCTGGGCGGTCGACACCGAGACCGTCGATCGCGCGCTGGAGCACGGCCCGAAGGCGGTGATGCTGTCCTTCGGCGACCCGGGCCCGTTCGCCGCACGCATCCGTGCGGCCGGCGCGGCGCTGATCGTTCAGGTCACCGATGTGGACGAGGCCCGGCGGGCCGTGGACGTGGGAGCCGACGTGATCGTGGCCCAGGGGACGGAGAGCGGGGGACACGGCGCCCGGAAAGGGCGCTCCACGCTGCCGTTCGTGCCTGTCGTGGTGGATCTGGCGGCACCGGTACCCGTGCTGGCGGCCGGCGGGATCGCCGACGGACGCGGTGTGGCCGCCGCTCTGGCGCTCGGCGCCGCCGGAGCGCTGCTCGGCACCCGCTTCCAGGCGACGCGCGAGGCGCTGGTCGACCCCGCGGCCGCCCAGGCGATCGTGGAGGGCCGCGGGCAGGACACGGAACGCAGCCGTGTGCTGGACATCGCCCGCGGTTCGCGCTGGCCGGCGCGTTACACGGCACGCACGCTCGGCCACCCCTTCCTGGACCGCTGGCGGAACCGGGAGGCCGAACTCGCCGCTGACCCCCAGGCCCGGCAGGACTATCGCGACGGCGTGGCGCGCGGAGATCTCCCGCCACTTCCGGTGTGGGCGGGTGAGGGCGTCGACCTCATCGACGACCTGCCGTCCGCGGCCGATCTCGTCGGCGCGCTCGCGGAGCAGGCGGAGCAGGCCCTGGCCCGGGCCGGTGGACACCGGCCGGGCGACCCGCCGGGCCCGTGACGCCGGCGAGCTCCGCGGCTCGCACCTCGGCATCGGCGAGGTGCGGGTCACGGAGCTCGGGGTGCCGCTCGCACCAGCGGCGAGACGGCGAAGTGGTCGTCGGGGCGGGGGAGTTGAGGCTCGGCCCGAACTACCGACGGTCAGCCGTGGCAGATCAGGACGATGAGGCCGTCGCAGTCGTCACCGTCGTCGTCCCAGCCGCCGTGTCCGTGGTGAGCGGCGCGGTCGTGGGCCTGGGACGGGGCCGTGGCGTGGTGGGGGGTGGGCGGTGCGGCCATCGCGGGTGCGGCGGTTCCCGCGAGTGCGGCGCAGGCGAGGCCCAGGGCGGCACCCACCGCGAGTATTCGCGGAATGCGGGAGCCGGTCTTCTCGGAGTGACGGGGGCGGCTGGGGTCGAGCTCTGCAGTGTTCATGCAGTCACCGTGCCTGCCCCGGCAGTCGATTTCGCGCCGGGCGAGCCGACCGGGTGAGACGCCCCCGTCCCGCCGATCGCCCGATCGGCCCACGTCGGAGGCCGAGTCGAAGGCCGATGCGTAGGCCAGGTCAGAGACCCAGATCGGCGGCCAGACAGGAGAAGGACGTCCATGACGCCTCGGGGTTGTAGGCGTCCCTCGCCGGGTCGTGCGCCGACGCCTGCTTCTCCTCGACCATCTCCTCGAAACGAATGCGCTCGGGAAGCTTGCCGAAGCGTGCGTGACGTACTGACGCAGCGCTGTCCACGGTGCCGTGGTTCTCCATGGTCAACCTCCGCTTGATCCGTGCCGGATCGAGTGGTCTTGGGGACCGTCAGAATCACACTTCCGAGCGTCACCTGTCAAGGTGGTGATGAGATGGTGGACGTACCTTGCACGGTAAGTCTCGCAGCGGTCTCGTCACCTGTCGTATGGGTGACGCGGTGGTGGCTCTCTGTGTCCGGGCCGGCCGGTGAAGCCAACTGCGAGGAGCAGTGCGGCAATTGCGACGCAGGCGGTGCCGCGCCAGCCAACGGCGTCGAGCAGGGGTGCGGCGAGGGCGGTGCCGACGGCGCCGACCGTGAAGTACAGCACGAGGTAGACGCTGCTGAGGCTGCCGGAGCGTTCGGGGTCGAGGGCGATGACGCGGCTCTGGTTGGCGGCCTGGGCCGCGAAGCAGCCGGCGTCGAAGAGGGCGAGGCCGGCGGCCGTGACGGGCGGCGCGCCGAGGCCGGTCGCGAGCAGCGCGACTCCGGCCGCGGCGGCCAGAACGGAGACCGTGATCACCGCGTGCGGGGCGTAACGGTCGGTGAGGCGCCCGGTGAGCGGGAGGACCGTGAAGCCGAGAAGCCCGGCCAGGCTGTACAGGCCGATGGCGGTCGGGGTGAGCGAATGGGGCGGCCGGGCGAGGGCCAGCGCGAGAGCGACCCAGATCAGGGTGAAGGCGAAGTACCACAGGCCGCCGGCCGCCACCGCCTGCCGCAGCGGCGCGACATCCCGCAGGAGCGGGGGCAGTGATGCGAGCGTGGCGCGGTAGTGGCGGCCGGCGTGCGGCCGCCGACGGGGCAGCACCAGGGCGGCGGCGAACGCGCCGAGCAGGGCGAGGCCGGCGAAGACGAGGAGCATCCGCCGCCACCCGAGCAGGTCGGTGAGAGCGCCTCCCACCAGGCGGCTGAGCAGGATGCCGGCCGACATGCCGGCGGCCACGACGGCGACACCGGCTCCGCGCCGCCCGGGCGGGGCGTGCCGGCCCGCGATGTTGCCGGCCTGGGCCGCGACGCTGGCGGCCGCGCCGATGAGCACGTAGGCGGCCAGGAGTACGACCGCGCCCGGCGCGACGGCCGCGCCGGTGAGCGCGGCGGACAGGACGGTGAGCTGTGTGCCGACCAGGCGGCTGGGGGCGAGGTGGTCGGTGAGCGGGAGCAGGAGCGCGAAGCCGATCGTGCAGCCGACGAGGGCGGCGGTCGGCACGAGCCCGATCACGGCGGGGGCGATGTGCAGATCGGCGGCGACGACGCCGAGGGCGGGCTGCACGGCGTAGTTGTTCGCGATCGCCGTGCCCGCCATGGCGGCGAGAAGAAGGGTGCCGCCCCGCGGGAGGGCCCGGGTCACGGCCGTGTGCCGCGGGCGAGGATCACGGCGTAACGGCATTCCTCCTCGGCGTCGTTGACGAAGATCCGGTCGGCCGGATCGCCGAGTTCGATGGTGTCCCCCGCCTCCAGCTCGTGGACGGTGTCGCCGTCGTGGAAGGTCAGACGGCCGTCGAGGACCCACACGACCTGCCGTACGAAGGCGAAGGCGGCGGCCGGATACGGCACGCGGGCGCCGGCGGGGAGCAGGATCTCGGCGATCTCGGCGGGAAACCGGGGGCCGGTGATCTGGCGGCGCCGGTATCCGGTGGCGGGGTCGCGCCACTCGGCCGCCTCGGACCGGCGGCGTACCCCCGCCCCGTCGCCCGCCTCGTCCGGTGTGCCTTCGGCGAGGGCGAGCAGGGAGGCGACGCTCAGCTGGAAGGCGGCCGACAGCTTGCCGAGCACGACGGCCGTGGGGCTGCTCTCGCCCCGCTCGATCCGGCTGATCATGGCCTGGGAGACACCGGAGGCGTCGGCGAGCTGGGCCAGGGTCCAGCGGCGCCGCTCCCGCTCGGTGCGGACCCGCGCGGCGATCTGCCCGACCAGGGGATCTACTATGTTGGACATGAATCCAATATACGAGAGAAGCCGGACCGTGACGGTACGTCCGGCACAGGCCGGTGACGTGGAGGTGGTCCGGGCCATCCGCAACCACGCCATCGAGCATTCGACCGCGCTGTGGACGCAGACCCTGCAGTCCGCCGACGAGGCGGTCGGCTGGCTCGCCGCCCATCTGGAGCGCGGCTCGGCGTTCGTGGCCGAGGCCGGCGGCGAGGTCGCGGGGTTCGCGGTCTACGGCCCGTGGCGGGCGCTGGACGGCTACCGCCACACGGTGGAGGACTCGGTCTACGTCCGCGACGGCCGGCACGGGCTCGGCATCGGATCCGCGCTGCTGACGGCGCTCGTCGACTCGGCGTGCGAGGCGGGCCACCACGTCGTGATCGCCGGCATCGAGGCAGAGAACGCGGCCTCGATCCGCCTGCACGAACGCTTCGGTTTCGAGCACGTCGGCACGGTGCCCGAGGTCGGCACCAAGTTCGGCCGCTGGCTCGACCTGACCCTCATGCGACTGCAGTTGGCCTGAACTCCGCGTGCGCTTCTACGACGCCGCGTTGTCCCGGGGCTGCTCCTTCTCGCGGACGTCACCGGCCGGGTTCGGCCGGTCTTCGCGCGGACCCTCGTGGGCTGCCTGGTGGCTGCCGCGCAGGGCCGAGGCGACCGCGGAGACCAGGGCCATGCCCGCGGCGACGCTGAACACGATGGTCAGGCCGTGGTGGAACGGCCCGGAGACCAGCCGCGGGAAGAAGGTGTGGCCGGTCAGCGCCGCCCGCTGGGCCGCGGTGACGTGGTCGAGGGCGCCGTTGGACGCCAGCAGGTGCTCGATGGGGTTGTTGCCGAGGAATGTGGCGAACAGCGTGCTCACCGGCGGCAGTGAGGCGGCATGCTCGGCAGCACCGGCCGGCACGCCGTGGGCCTGGAGCCCGCTGCTCAGCGTCCCGGGCAGCGACGAGGCGAGCCCGGAGACCATCAGCGAGAAGAACACGCCGATGGACAGGGCGGTGCCGGAGTTCTGGAACGTGGAGCGCATCCCCGACGCGACACCCCGGTACTCGGGCCGCACACTGCCCATGATCGAGGACGTGTTGGGCGCGGAGAACATGCCCTGCCCCAGCCCGTTGAGCAGCAGCAGCGCGGCGAACAGGCCGTAGTCGAAGTTCACGGGCAGGGCGAGCAGGCCGAGGAACGAGGCCGCCACGACCACCAGTCCGGCCGTGGAGAACAGGCGCGCGCCGAACCGGTCCGAGAGGAAGCCGGAGATGGGGCCCGCTATGAGGAAGCCGACCGTGAGCGGGAGCATGAACACGCCGGCCCACAGCGGAGTGTCCTCGTAGGCGTAGCCGTGCAGGGGCAGCCAGATGCCCTGGAGCCAGATGATGAGCATGAACTGCAGGCCGCCGCGGGCGATCGCGGTCAGCAGGGCGGCCAGGTTGCCCGCGGCGAAGGCGCGCACCTTGAACAGCGCCAGGTCGAACATGGGCTCGGCGACGCGTGTCTCGACGTAGCAGAAGAGGAGCAGCAGCCCGGCGCCGCCGAACAGGCCGGTGAGGACCCAGGGGTTGCCCCAGCCGGTGGCGCTGTCTCCGTAGGGCTGGATGCCGTAGGTGATGCCGGCCAGCAGGATGCCCGCGCCGACGGCGAAGGTGAGGTTGCCCAGCCGGTCGACGCGGCCGGGACGGCCCGCCGAGGTCTCGCGGAGGCTGAGGTAGGACCAGATCGTGCCGGTGATGCTGATCGGGACGCTGACCCAGAACACGGCGCGCCAGTCGACGGCGGCGAGCAGACCGCCCGCGAGGAGGCCGAGGAACTGGCCGGCGAGCGCGGTGATCTGGTTGATGCCGAGCGCCATGCCGCGCTGCCGGGCGGGAAAGGCGTCGGCGAGGATGGCGGCCGAGTTGGCGGTGAGCATGGAGCCGCCGAAGGCCTGCACGATGCGCCAGATGATCAGCCACAGGGCGCCCGCGCCCGCACGGAACGGGTCCAGGGACAGGGCGACGGAGGCGCACGCGAAGATCAGGAAGCCCAGGTTGTAGATCCGCACCCGGCCGAACATGTCGCCCAGCCGGCCGAGGACGACGACCAGTACGGCCGAGACCAGCAGATAGCCCAGGATCATCCAGAGCAGATAGCCGATGTTGCCCGGGGCGAGCGGGTCGAGGCCGATGCCGCGGAAGATCGCGGGCAGCGAGATGATCACGATGGAGGCGTCCATCGTGGCTATGAGCACGCCGAGCGTGGTGTTCGACAGCGCGACCCACTTGTAACCGGGTCCGACGGGAGTGTCCTTCCCGCGTGCCGAGCGCAGGGCGCCGAACGCGGACGGCCCGCTCACAGCTGCTCCGCCAGCCGGTCCAGCAGCGGAAGGGCCGCCGTGAGTGCGGCGCGTTCGTCCGCGGTGAACTCCTCGATGACGGCCGCGAGCCGGTGCACGGACTCGGAGCGGCGCTCGGCCAGCATGGCGCGTCCCTCGCCGGTGATGGCCACGATGCTGCGCCGCCCGTCCGAGGGGTCGGGGCTACGGCCGACGAGGCCGCGCCGTTCCAGCAGCGTGAGGGTGCTCGCCATCGCCTGCGGGCGGACCCGTTCCATCTCGGCGAGGGAGGTCGGCGTGTCGGAGCCGTCGTGGTGGAGGCGGGCCAGCACCGACATGCCGGAAAGGGACACGTCCCCCACGGCGTGGGCCTGGCGGAGCCGCCGGGTCACGCGGCCCATCGCGAGCCGCAGGCCGGACGCGAGCTGAACGGAGTCGCCCGGATCGGCGGTCTCGGCGCGTCCCGCGCCGGTGTTCACCTTCATGGGTACTAAGCCTAGGTTTATCAGTTGGAACTGCTCAATCCATTGTTAGTAAATGCGGCGACCGGCGGCACCTGTCTCGGTGCCGCCGGTCGAGGCCGTCTGTGGACAGCCGTCGCTTCGGGTGTCAGTTCGCCGCCTTCCGCACGAGGGCGGCGATCCTCGTCTCGCCGGCGGCGGTCAGCTCCGTGAGGGCGAAGGCGGTCGGCCACATCGTGCCGTCGTCGAGGTTCGCCGTGTCGTTGAAGCCGAACGTCGCGTACCGCGCGTTGAACTTCTGCGCGCTCTGGAAGAAGCAGACGACCTTGCCGTTCCTGGCGTACGCGGGCATCCCGTACCAGAGCTTGGGCGCGAGATGCGGTGCGCTCTCCTTGACGACGGCGTGGATCCGTTCGGCCATGGACCGGTCGGAGTCCTGCATCTCGGCGATCTTCGCGAGCACGGCGGCCTCGTCCTCGGCCGCCTTGCCGGCCTTCGACGCGCGGCGCAAGGAGGCCCTCACCTCCTGGGCGCGCTCCTTCATCGCGGCCCGCTCCTCCGCCGTGAAGCCCTCCGGCTTCTTGGCGGTGGCGGTGCTGCTCGCTGCGGGCTTCCGGGTGTTCGCCATGACCGTTTCCTCCAGTGATGTGGTTGCGGGGTCGCGTCTTCGTGGAAGGGGCGCCGCGCGCCCGGGGGCGTCAGCCCCAGGCGCCGGCGATCTGGCGGGTCGTGGCGTTGAGGCGGTTGAAGAGGTTGGTGACGCCGATCATCAGGACGATCGCGGCCAGCTGCTTCTCGTCGAAGTAGGTGGCGGCCGTGTCCCAGATCTCGTCGTTCACCGCGTCGGGACGGTCGGCGAGCCGCGTCGCCGCCTCGGCCAGTGCCAGGGCGGCCCGCTCCTCCTCGGTGAAGTACGGCGCCTCCCTCCAGGCGGCGACGGTGGCCAGGCGCTCGTCGCTCACACCGGCCTTGCGGGCCGTCTTGGCGCCGGCGTCGACACAGGCGCTGCAGCCGTTGATCTGGCTGACCCGCAGGTGCACCAGCTCCAGCGTCTGCTCGTCCACGCCACCGCTGTGCACGGCCTTGAAGACCTGCTGGATGGGCTGCATCGCGTCGGACAGGACAACGGCGGGGTTCTGCATACGGGACTGCATCTCGGGGTGCTCCTTCTCGCTCCGTGCCCCGTTCCCCCGGGGCGTGACTCCATGACAGCCGGACCGGCGCGTGCGAACCATGGCGATGGGACACCGTGGGACAGGGGACACAGCCTTGACCAGGAGCGTTTCGGCTCGGAAGACTTCTTCCCGAACGGGACGGCGACGACGGGGGAACGATGGACGGGCAAGGACGCACGGCGAACGCAGACCCTCAGGACGAGCTGGCGGCCCGGTTGCGGCTGCTCCAGGAACTGTCCGGGCAGGGCGTACGGGCCCTCGCACGCGACGCCGGCCTGAGTTCCTCGTCCCTTTCGCGCTACCTCAACGGGCAGACCGTGCCGCCCTGGCCCGCGGTCGTCGCCCTCTGCCGCCTCGTCAAGCGCGACCCGCGGCCCCTGCGGCCCCTGTGGGAACGGATCTCGAACCCCCTGCCCGCACCTCCGCAAAGCAGCCGGCGGCCCCGGCCGGCGCCCCGCAACGACCTGCCGCGCGACGCCCCGGACTTCACCGGCCGCGAAGCCCAACTCGCCGCCGTGCACGCCGCGATCGACAGCCACGGGGCGGTCTCCGTCGACGGCATGGCGGGCGTCGGCAAGACCTGCCTGGCAGTGCACGCCGCACACCGGCTCGCCGCGGAATACCCGGACGGCCGGCTCTACGTGGACCTGCACGGCTTCACCGAGGGCCGCCCCCCGCTCGACCCCGACTCCGCGCTGCGGATGCTGCTCGGCGCACTCGACGTCCCGTCCGAGAAGGTCCCGCAGGAGGGAATCGAGCAACTGGCCGCCTGCTGGCGGTCGGAGCTGGCCCACCGACGGGTCGTCGTGGTCCTCGACAACGCCGCCGACGCCGAGCAGGTACGCCCGCTGCTGCCGGGCGCCGGGGACTCCGTCGCGCTGATCACCAGCCGCAACCGGCTCCTCGGCCTGGACGAGGTGCCCCCGGTCTCGCTCGACGTACTCGACCCGCGGGAGAGCGCGCAACTGCTGGCCCGGGCCAGCGGCGACCCCGGCGGCCCCGACGGCAGGCTCGGCCGCGACCCGCAGGCCACCGCCGAAGTGCTGCGACTGTGCGGCCGTCTGCCCCTGGCCCTGCGGCTGGCCGCGGCGCGGCTGCGGCACCGGCCGGGCTGGACCGTGGGCATCCTCGCCGAGCGGATGACCCAGGGCGCGGGCGAGTTCGACGCCGCGTTCGGCGCGGCCCTGGCCATGTCCGTCCGGCAGCTGAACCGTTCCCAGGCCCGTCTGTTCCGGCTGCTGGGCCTGGTGCCGGGGGAGTCCTTCGACGCGTACCTGGTGGCGGCGCTCGCGGACGTACCGCTGCACAGCGCCCGGGAGATGCTGGAGGACCTGCTCGACGCCCATCTCGTCGAGCAGCCCACGCCCGACCGCTACCGGCTGCACGACCTGGTGCACCAGCACGCGCGCCGGACCGCGGCGGAGCAGGACCCGGCCACCGAGCGGGAGCAGGCGCTGCGCCGAGTGCTCGACTACTACGTGCACGCCGCGGCCGCGGCCGACGCCTCGATGCCGTTCGTCTCACCCTCCCGCGCGGCCGCCGCGGTCCCGCCACCGGCCCAACTGCCCCATTTCTCCGGCAAGAACGAGGCCTTCGGCTGGCTGGTCACCGAGTACGGCAATCTCGTCGCCGCCTTCGAGACGGCGGCCGCCGTCGGCGCCGACGCGCACGTGTGCGAGCTGCCGCGGTTCCTGCGCGCCTACTTCGCGCGCCGCTGCGGCACCACACATCTCAACGCCCTCTTCGAGCGGTCCCTCGCCGCCTCCGAGCGCCTGGGCGATCCGCTCCAACTGGCCGAGGCGTACAGCGACCTGGGCTTCGCGCGCTACAACGCCGGCCGGATGGCGGAGGCCGCCGCCGCGTACGAGGCAGCCGCACTAAGGGTGTCCCGGACCGGGGACGCGCGCATGGAGGCCGAGTTGACCATGCGCCGAGGCTATCTGGCCTGGGACGCGGGAGACGTGGAGGAGCCGCTGGAACTCTTCCGGCTGGCGGGAAAGCTGTACGAACAGGCCGGCTGCCCGACGGGCGCGGCCGGCGCGGCGGCGTCCGAGGCATGGGCCATGCTCCAGCTCGGGCACCGCGAGGAGGCGGCGCGGCGGGCCCGTGAGGTGCTGGCCGTCCCGCACGCCGACCCCGCGTGGCCGCCCGCGCTGACCGCCCGCATCACCCTCGGCGTGGCCATCGCCCGCGAGGAACCCGACGAGGCGGCGGACCACCTCCACCGTGCGCTGGCCGTCGCCCGCGAGGACGGGCACCTCAACAACCAGGCGTGGTGCCTCAACTGCCTGGGCGTCGCACTGCGGCACATGGGCCGGTACGAGGAGGCGCTGGCCGCCCATCGCGAGGCGTTCGCACTGCTCGACGAGTTGTTCGAGGACCACTGGAAGATCCATTTCCTCAACGGTTACGCCGAGACCTGCCGCCTGGCGGGCCTCCCCGAAGAGGCGCTGCGGCTGCACCGTCAGGCACTGGAAATGGCCCCGAAACTGGGCAACCGCTACGAGGAGGCGCTGGCCCACGAGGGCATCGCGATCGTGCTGGAGGAGAGGGACCCGGACCGGGCCGCCGATCACCGTGCCGCGGGACAGGCCGTCCTGCAGGAGCTGACGAGCCGGGCCGGCTAGCCGGTCCCGAAGCCCCCGCCACAGCCCAAGTGCCGTTCTCCCACCGCGCGTTCACTCCTGGTGCGGCGCCGCGTGATACACAGGGCGCCTCCACCCCCTCGATGAATCCCAGGTGCCACTCGCATGTCCAACCGCCTCCCCGGTCTCTTCCGCCACGACGTCGTCGTAGGACCGGAACGACTGGCCTTCTTCGGCGACGCCGTGTTCGCCATCGCGATCACACTGCTGGCCCTCGACATCAGCGTCCCGGAGGACCTGCCCCACTCGGAAGTCGCCCACGCCGTCCGGGAGGCGGTGCCCGCGATCGGCGCCTACCTGCTCAGCTTCGCCGTCATCGGCGCGCTCTGGCTGGCCCAGCACTCACTGTTCCGGCTGCTCGCGGCCGTCGACCGCTGGCTGCTCTACTCCTACTTCGCCCTCCTCGCGGTCGTGGCCGCACTGCCCTTCCCCACCAAGCTGATCAGCGAGTACGGCGACACGAGCGCGGCAACCGTCTTCTACGCGGCTTCCATCACCCTGGCCGTCTCCCTCTACGGCGCGATGTACGTCCGCCTGATGACGAAGCCCGCGCTGACGGTCCCGCACGCCGAGCGGCCTCAGCTGACGGAGGGGTTCCGCCGCAGCGTCGTGATGGCGCTGGTCTTCGCCACGTCGGTCCCGGTGGCGTTCTTCTCGCCGACTCTGGCCAAGTACTGGTGGCTGCTGGCCCTTCCGGCCAACCAGCTGCTGCGGATGCTGCCCGGCAGCGCGCAGGGACGGACGCAGGAGGAGACCGTGGAGCCGGCCTGAACCAGCGGAAGGTGCCGCCCGGTTCAAGACGTCGCTCTGGTCCACGAGTTGCCGCCGATGATGAACTCGTAGCCGGGCCGCCCGGCGCTTCCGCTGGTCCGGAAGGACCGCCCGTGGTCGTCGATCCGCACGGTTCCGTGGCGGGTCCCGCTGGACCAGTTCAGCTCCAGGTACCAACTCGCGTCGTACACCGAGGCGTCGGCCTTGACGTAGAAGACCTCCGGGTCGGACTCGCTCACCTTGAACGGGAAGTCCCGCTGCCCCGCCCTGGGCACGGCGGCGGGACGCGCCGCGTCGAGGTCGACGGCGAACGACCGGGTCTGCACGCCGCCGCCGCAGCCCACGCCCATGGTGTAGTCGTTCCAGGCGAGGGGCGCGCTCCTGCCGGTCGTACGGACGGCGAGGCTGTTGAGGACGACGGTTTCCTTCCCCGATCCCTGCACGGTGAGCGTGACGTACTGCTCGCCCGCCGAGACCGCCCCGGCCGCGGCCACCCAGGCCGTCGCGTCCTCGGCGACGGGTGGCGGGGCGACCTTGGCCGGAGGCTTGTCGATCAGGTAGTGCTGGCTGCACGGGTCCTCCCAGCTGTACGGCTGGGTGGTGACCGTCAGCGGGACGCCGGCCGGCGCTGCACCGCCGGCCGCGGACGGGGACACGGACGCGGAGGCCGGGTCCGGCTCGGAGGAGCCGCCCTTGTCACGGCCCGTGGGTGAGGCGGACGCCGAGGACGGAGCGTGCGACGGGGCCGCCGGGCTGCCGGCCGAGTGGTGTTTTCCGTCGCCACTCGCCGAGGCGGCTCCGACGGGGCCGTCCCGGCCGTCATCGGCACCACCTGAGTACAGGTTCGCGGTGAGTGCGACCGCGCCGACGACGGCGACGACGGCGACCCCGGATAACAGTGCCCTCCGGCCGGGGCGGCGGAACCTCCTGGGCGCGGGCTCACCGGAAGGCACCGCGAGGTCGGCCGGAGGCGTATCGGCGGCCCCCGACCTGCGCCCCCGGTTCGCATCCGCGAGCACCCAGCGCCGGTGGAGTTCGACGAGTTCCTCGGGCGACGCCTTGCAGAGGCGGGCCAGCCGTTCGACGGGTGCGTAATCCGTTGGCACCGCATCGCCGTTGCAGTACCGGTGCAGCGTCGACGTACTCATGTGAAGCCGTTTGGAGAGCGTCCCGTAGCTGAGCCCCGAGCGGTCCTTCAACTCCCGCAGCAGTCCGGCGAAACCGGCCTCGGCAGTGTCCTCCGACACCGATCCTCCCACCCCGTGTCCCGTTCCGGCGTTCCAGGAACGGGTTGTTTCAGCAGTTCAGAGCCCATTTCGGCGTTCCAGTGTCCCTGATCCCCCGTGGACTGTGGTGCGTGGAAGGGATCACCGAGCAGGCTGGGGCCATCCAAGCACGCCGCTCCCGGAAACCGGTCGAGCGGCCGTCCCGGTCCCGTCATCAGAAGAGGTATCAAGCCATGCCCGCGTTCCGCACGACCCACAGCACCGGCCGCGCCCGCGCGCCCCGAACGTTCGCGAGTGCAGCCGCGATCGCCCTCGCCGCGCTCGCCCTGACGGCGTGCCAGAGCGGCACGGGCACGAAGGACGAGGGCGCCGCTACGGCCTCCGGTGCCGTCACGTCCACGCCCTCGGCGGCCGGTACCGGGAAGGCACACGACGCAACGCCCGGAGGGGGAGCGTCGGAGGCGGCGGGACAGGACTCCCCGCACACGACCGGTGGCGAAAAGACCGCAGGCGGAAAGACCGCCGACGGAAAGGCGGGATCCGGAGGCGCCAAGAAGACGTCGGGAACGTCGACTTCGGGCAGGCGCGTCCTGTGCAACGGCTCCAATACCCATGTCACCGCCCAGCCGGTCACCCGCCCGCTCAACCACATGCTGATCACGGTGAAGAACATCGGCTCCAAGACCTGCGACCTCACCTACTACCCGATCCTCCGCTTCGACGAGATGCAGTGGGCGCCGAGCGCGTCGAAGGACACCCAGCCTCAGGCGGTGGTGACCCTTCAGCCGGGCGAGTCGGGCTATGCGGGCGTGCTGCTGTCGGCGGCCGACGGCAGCGGTGAGGGCGGGGACACGGGGCACCGGCTGGTGGTCGCCTTCCAGGGCCTGACTCCGAACAGCGACGGCGGTGCGTCCGCCGTGCCTTCGCTGCCGGCCAAGGGCGTGTACTACGACAGTTCGCTGACCGTCACCTGGTGGCAGCAGACGATGGCGGACGCGCTCGACTCCTGAGCCGGAACCTGCGGGGCCCGCCGATCCCGGTTCGGTGGGTCCCGCACGTGTGTCGTACAGCTCCGTCGTGGTCCGGATCAGCTCGTGCGGACCCGTCGTCCCAGCAGTGCCACGCCCGCCAGCAGTAGGAGAACCACCGCCGTGAACCAGGTCATCGCCCCGGCCGTCGTGGTGTACCGGCTGGCGACCCCGAGGCCGACGGGGAGCAGGGCGAGGCCGAGGTAGGACACCAGGAACAGGCCGGCGAGCGCCTCGCCGCGGCGGGCCGGGGCCGCCATGGCCGCGACGGTGCCGACGGCGGACTTGAAGAGCATCCCGGCTCCGGCGCCGGCGACGACGCCGGAGAGCACGAACACGGTGAGGCTCGCGGTGTGCACGCCGACCGCGAGCACGGCCACACCGGCGGCCTGGGCGAGCAGTCCGGCGTTGCGGCGGGCCCGCGGGGAGAGGCGTCCGGTCAGCACCTGCGCCGCGGCGGCCGCACCGAACACCACGAACACGATCAGCCCGGCCAGTGCCCGGGAGGGATGGTGCAGGGTGCCGCCGACGAAGCCCGGGACGAGCGAGGTGAAGAGCCCGAAGACCGCCAGTGAGGCGAAGCCCGCGGCGGCCGCGGCGATGTACCCGGCCCGGTCGCCGTGGTCGGCGCTCACCCGCTGCGGCCGGTAGGCGGGCCTGATGTCGGGCTTCCGCACCGTCTCCGGGGTCAGCGCGACCGCGGCCACGCCGATGAGCAGCGCGGCGCCGACGACGGCGTAGGGCAGGCGCAGCGGTGCGCCGAGGTACTGGGCCAGCAGACCGGCCACCAGCGGGCCGAGGCCCAGACCGCCGATGTTCGCCGCCGTCGACACGATCTCGAAGCGCTGTGGCGAGCCGTCCGGCCGGTGCGCGCTGTGCAGGTCGTGCAGATGGGCGGTGGCGGTCGCGGTGAGCATGCCGACACCGAGCCCGGTGACCAGTCGTGCGACGAGCAGGACCGGCAGCGACGGTACGGCCAGGAACAGCACGGCGGCGATCAGCTCCAGCACCAGCGCCGCGATCAGCACCTTCTTGCGGCCGACCCAGTCCGAGACGTGCCCGGCGAGCAGCAGACTGGCGAGGACCCCGACGGCGTAGACCGCGAACACGACCGTCACGGTGAACGTGGAGAAGCCGTCGTGCGCCTGGTAGAGCGGGTACAAGGGCGTCGGCACCGTGGAGAAAGCCATGGCCGTGACGAACACCGCCGCGATCGTCCAGAACCCCGCCCCGTAGGCGCGGCCGCTGTGGCGGCGCGTGTCCGGCCCGGGGCCGGCGTCACCGCGTGCTTGGCGCGTGGCCGAGGACATCGACATCTGAGCACTCCGATCCCTGACGACTACTGCGGCGGCACCACCGCCGCCTGCTCGTCCCAACCGGTGACCGCCGCGCTTGCTTCCCCTCCGGGAGAGATGATCGAAGATGACGGTAATCTCGTTCAGAGATGAGTGGGGGAAGGAACGGCGCATGGAACTGCGGCAGATGGCGGTCGTCGTCGCGGTCGCCGAAGAAGGCGGCTTCACCGCCGCGGCACGGCGGCTGCACGTGGTGCAGTCCGCGGTGTCCGGGACGGTGCGCGCGCTGGAGCACGAACTGGGCGCCCGCCTGTTCCTGCGCACCACGCACCGGGTGACGCTGACTCCTGCCGGGCGTGCCTTCCTGGCCTCCGCCCGTACGGCCCTCCAGGCCGCCGAGGAGGCACGCGCCGCCGTCGCCCTGGCCCAGGAGGAACTGCGCGGAGAGATCACCGTCGGCGTGATGCAGGGGCTCTACGCCGGTCTTGCCCCGGGGCTGGCCGCCTTTCACCGAGAACACCCGGGTGTGGCGGTGAGACTGCGGCAGGCGCCCGCCGACGACATCCCACGGGAGCTGCGGGACGGCACCGTCGACGTGGCCGTCGTCGCCCTCGACTCCGCCCGCCTGCGTGGGCTCGCCACCAGGTCACTGGCTCAGGAGGAGATGGTCCTGGTGGCCGCTCCGGCGGACGCCCGTCTGCCGGAGCGGCCGGTGACCCTGGCCGAGGCGGTCGCGCTGCCGCTGGTGGACTTCCCGCCGGGCTGGGCGATCCGCACCTCGGTCGACCGGGCCCTGCGTTCGGCCGGCGTCGAGCGCGCCACCACCTTCGAGGTGAACGACGTCCTCGGTGCCACCGACCTGGTGCGCCACGGTCTCGGCGTCTGCGTCCTGCCCGCCTCCCTGGCCGCCCGCTTCCCCGACCTGTCGGTGCGCCGCTTCGCAGCGCACGCACCGACCTGGCGGATGCGGGTCGTTCACCCCAGAGGGGACCTGCCGCCCGCTGTGGCCGAACTACTGTGCCACATCGGGTAGTTGCCGTCCCGCATCACGCATTCGGGTCGAACGGAATGCCCGACGGCATGGAGTGGGCGAGGCCGTACGCGAAGTCCCCGTCCTTGATCTTGATGGTGGCCGCGCCGAAGTCGGCACTCATGAGCTTGTCGCGGTAGCCGGCGGGGTAGCCGTTCCAGCCCACCAGCCGCGGGTAGAACCAGCCGCCGGTGACGTTCTCCGGAGGGTCGTCATTGGAGTTGGCGAAGCGGAAGTCGTGGGTCGAGACACCGTCCTTGTGATAGACGATCTTCGGGTGCGTGCCGTCGAAGCGGACGGCCGAGGCGGCCGCCACCTGATAGCCGCTGTGCTGCGACACCGACACGTACCGGACCTGGTTGTCGCTGATCCACACGACCACGTGCTCCCAGTCGTGCGTGTGGCCGATGGCCGCGGGACCCAGCGTGGCCTGGTCCTTCTCGAAGTAGCTGGCGTACATCACGGCGCACCAGCCGTTGTTGCACTTCTCGCGTGAGTACGTGTTGGCGTTGGCGAGCTGGGCGTAGTCGTGGCAGTGGCCGTTGACGTCGCCGCCCAGCTTCAGGCCGGGGTTGATGGTGCCGTCGGCGCCGATGGCCGCGGTGGCGTAGCAGCCGTCGCCGTCGTAGTCGTAGGCGGGGGAGAAGGACTGCTCCAGGCCGTCCGCGTTCTGCGGCAGCAGTGTCAGCACACTGGCGTCGGCCTGGGCCGGGAGTGCCACCACGAGGGCCATCGCGCCGAGGACGGCGGCGATCGCCGACCTGCGGGTCCTCCTCGCGGAGGACTGGGGGTTACGCACGTCGACTCCTACGGGTAGCTGGTCAGGTTGGCCACGTTGGTGCTGGAGTTGGACGGGCCTCCCGTGTTGTTGACGACGTGGCTGATCGTGCCGGTCCCGCCCAGGGAGACGGTCACCATGTCGGTGAAGCGGACGCCCGAGGTGTTCGGTGCCTCGATCGCGTGCGCGGCGACCACACCGGGGTTGACGTTGAAGTAGCAGTAGCTGCCCAGGCCGTAGGCCTGATGGCTGGTGACCGAGTCGGCCACCTTGTAGGCGGCGTAGCCCTGCGTCGAGCCGTTCATCCAGGCGGCCTGGTTCGGCGGGTCGTACGGCATCTCGTTCTGGAAGAAGTACGTGCGGCCGCCGTTGCCGTTCCAGACCGTCTGGTACTTCTGGAAGTGCTCCACGAACAGGCCGTACATGGTGACGTCGTCACCGTTGACGATCATTCCGGTGTCCGCCGTGTTGCTGGTCCAGCCGACGCCGCTGCCGTGGTCGGCGCGCCAGATCCACATGTGGTCGCCGATGACGTTGTCGCTGTTGACGACGAGGCTGGTGGTCGCCTTGCCGACGCCCGCGCCGCCGACGCGGAAGTAGACGTCGTGGAGGGAGGTCGGGTCGGCCGCGTGGGAGGCGGAGGAGCCGTTCGGCCCGACCTCCAGCAGGGTGGGCGAGTTGGTCGTGCCCGCGTCGAACAGCAGGCCCGCGACCTTCACGCCGTCGACGTCGGCGACCTTCATCGCGGTGACGCCGTTGTCGGGGACGAACGTGGCCAGGCCCAGGCCGAGGACGACCGTGTCGGCGCGGTTGACCTGAAGGGTCTGGTCGAGGTGGTAGACACCCGGGGTGACCAGGAGGTTCTTGCCCGCGGCGAGTGCGGAGTTGATCTGCGACGCGGTGGCGCCCGGCTTCACGACGTAGAAGCTGTCCAGCGAGAGCGAGGTGCCCGAGCTGCCGCTCGACCAGCTGGTGCCGGAGGAGTTGGTGCGCACGGACGGCACGAACACCTGGTAGGTGCCGGATCCGTCGACGTACAGGAACGGCTTCTCGCGGGTGACCGGGCTCTGGGCGACCGTGGTGTACGGCGGCTTGGGGAAGCTGGTGCCGGGCACGCCCGTGCTGCCGGCGAACACCATGTTCCAGTTGGAGCCGGTCCAGCTGCCCAGCTGGGAGTTGCGTGTCAGCCACTGCTGCTGGCTGCCGGAGTTGACCTGTCCGTCGATCTTGCTGTCGGCGAGGAGACCGCCGCTGGACCAACCGCCGTCGTCCAGCGCGAGGTTGCCGCGCAGGTGCATGCGGCGGTACGGCGCCGCCTGCGAGACCGCCCAACGGTCGCTGCCGCTCGACGGGTTGACCGACAGGTTCTCCGCGCCGCGCCAGAAGTTCTGGGTGGCGTTGCCCTGGAACCAGTCGGCCTCGGCGTGCACCGCGCCGTTCACCGTCACCGCGTCCGGCGACAGCCCGAGGCCCAGCACCTGTGTGTAGAAGCCGACGTTGACGTCCGCGCTGTAGGCGCCCGGCTTGAACAGCACGGCGTAGCGCTGCGAGCCGAACTGGTTGGTCTCCTGCTGCTGGAAGATCGAGTCGAGCTTGCTCTGGATCGTCGAGGACGACATCGAGGGGTCGAAGACGGCGACGTTGGGACCGAGATCGGGGTTGGTGCCCGACTGCGTCACGGGGACCACCTGGAAGCGCTGGGCGGCGGTGCCGTTGCACGTGTACTGAACGAACTGCACACTGTCGGCCGTCGAGGCACCGGGGTCGTCCAGGCACTTGCCGCTGTTGCGGTTGACGAAGTGGTAGGCCCCGCCGCCGTCGTCGACCGGCAGCCACTGCTGGTTGGCCCCGCCGCCGTAGGTCCACAGGTGGACCTGTGCGCTGTCTGCGGTGGAGACGTCGGCGACGTCCACGACCTGGTTGGTGTCGCCTGCGTTGTTGATCCGGACGTATCCGTCGCTGGTGGCGGTGAAGCTCCATCGCTGTGCGGTGGTGCCGTTGCAGGAGTACTGCTGCACGGCGGTGCCGTTGGCGGTGGCGGCCGCCTTGGCGTCGAGGCAGCGGCCGCTCGCGGCGTTCATGACGGTGGCGAAGCCGGTGGGCAGCGCGGAGGCCGCGGCCTGTGCGGGGCTGCCGCCGAGCAGTGACGCGGCGGTCACGGCCACCACGGCGGCCGCGAGGGTTCTGCCGCTGCGTGGAAGGGAAGGCATGGGTTTCTCCTTGCCGGAGGCGGGGGTGGCAACTGGGGGAGAATCAGCGGGAGTTCAGCCGGTGTACTGCGAGAAGACTCGGGTGTAGTCCCAGTTGGACTGGCCGACGCCGGAGCAGCTGTCGGCACTGCCGCCGGTGCACGGGCGGTCGCGGTTCGCGGACCAGAACGTCAGGCGGGCCAGGTGGTGCTGCTGGGCGTAGGCGAGGATGGTCTGGAAGTCGTTGACGGTGACGGTCTCGTTGTTGTCGGTGATGCCGTTCATCGACGAGATGCCCATGTCCCGGTAGGCCTGGTCGTCGCTGTAGCCGTAGGCGCTCTTGAGGGCGGACTTGAGGCCCTCGGCGGCCTGCTTGGTGAGGTTGCCCATGTTCTGGCCCGCGCCGCCGAAGTCGAACGGCATGATCGCCCACGCGTCGACCGAAAGGCCGGATGACGCAGCCCGGTTGATGAGGCTGGTGTCGGGTCCGCTCTGACCGGTGCCGATGGTGATGTAGACCTTCAGGCCGGCGTTGTTGGCCTTGACGGTCTTGAGCGCGTCGACGGTGCGCTGCTGGACGGTGGGGTTGCTGTAGGCGTCGGCCTCGATGTCGATGTCGATGGCCTTGAGCCCATAGGCGTCGATGACCCTCTGGTAGGCGCCGGCGAGTTCGCCCGCGCTGGAGCAGGAGCTCTCCAGTTTGTTGCCGCTGTAGCCGCCGAAGGAGGGGATGATGTCGCCGCCGTTGCCGCGGACGGTGTTGACGGTCTGCTGGTCGACGCCGCCGGTGAGCGGCCGGCTGCCGTCCCACTGCGGGTTGCAGTAGCCGTTGCTGAGGACGAACGCCAAGGTGAACCACTTCACGCCGGTGGCGTTGGTGATGGTGGTCGGACTCGGCGGGTCGCCCCAGCCGTTGTAGAGGTACGGCGCCACGGCGATCGGGGCGGACGGGGTGGAGCCGCCGGAGGAGGGCGCGGTCCACTTCTGGTTGGCCGTGCCGGTGCAGGTCCAGATCTGGGCACGGGTGCCGTTGGCCGAGGAGTTGCCGGTGGCGTCCATGCACTTGTCGGCCTGCGGATTGACGATGTCGTGCGCGGCGGTGACCGTCCACTTCTGGTTCGCGCCGCCCGAGCAGGTCCACAGCTGGAGCTGGGCACCGTCGGCGGTCGAATTGCCGGTGACGTCCAGGCACTTGCCGAGGGCCCGGATGGTGCCGTCGCCGCCGACGGTCCACTGCTGGGCGGCGGTGCCGTTGCAGTCGTAGAGCTGGACCGCGGTGCCGTCCGCGGAGTTGGCGCCGGCGACGTCGATGCACTTGCCGGCCAGGCCGGTGATCGTGCCGGTGGCGGCCTGCGCGGGGGAGGCGGAGAGCAGACCGGTGGAGAGGGTGAGAGCGGTGACCGCCAGAACGGCGGATGCGGGGAGTGGTCTCGGTCTGGCCATGGGGGGACGGCCTTTCGTGGGGGGTGGGGGTCGCCCGGTGAAACTATTGGTACGGACCACTTACGTCAAGGTATGAAGTAAGAGTTGAGGGAAGGGAGTTGGTGAAGTCCCGTCAGGTTGCTCCGACTCGTGCCGTGGGCGGGGAAATGCGTCGCGCCCCGCGAGTGCGGGCCGTTAGCCTCCACCTGTGGCAGAGCGAGGCGGATGACCGGCGACGGGAGTGGGCATGGGGACATCGGGCGTCCGGACCGACCGTTTCGGCCTTCTGCTCGACCAGTTCGACTGTGCCAGGGAGATGGCCCAGGTGCGGCTCACGGGCCTTGGCGACGAGGAGTACCTGTGGGAGCCGGCACCCGGCTCCTGGTCCATCCGCCGCAGGGGCGAGGCGACGACGCCCAGGGCGTTCGGGCCGGGGGAGTGGGTGCTCGACAAGGGCGCCGCGGACATCCCGGCGAGCGAATACGCCGAGGTGGCCCGGCAGGTGGCCGGCGGCATGGCGATCGAGAAGGTCGCCGAGGACTGGAGCGTGGGCGTCGAGCGGGTCGAGCAGGTCCTCGCCCACACCGGCCCGGTCGAGCCCGACGCGTCGCCCGTCACCACCATCGCGTGGCGGCTGGGGCATCTGCACTCCAACTTCGCGGGCGACTGGGAGTGGACCTTCGGCGAACGGAGCCGGGATCCACACGAGTTGGTCGACTTCACCCCCAGTGCCGCCTTGGCGGTCCAACGGTTCTGGGCGACGGTGGATCGCTGGCGCGAGAGCGTGGCGACCGTGAGCGACGAGCAGCTCGACACGGTCGGCTTCTCGCAGTACCCGTACGGCTCCAACCCCGATGAGCCGTACATCGCCGTCCTGTGGGGGATCAACCTCGAACTCATCCACCACATGGCCGAGATCGCGCTGCTACGGGACCTGTGGCGGGCGCGCTTCGGCTCTGGCGGTTAGGCCGAGTGTCTTGGTGGGGTGTCGGCCGGTGCCTCAGCGGGACATGGCACCGCTCGTGCCGAAGGCACTCCATGGCCCGAGCGCGAACTCCCGGCCCTCCTTGCGGACTTCCACGGCGCCCGGTCCGCCGAAGTGTGCGGGGACGACCAGTTCGCGGGTGGCGGCGGCCCGTTCGAGGATGCGGCGGCGACTGGCCGCGGCCCGCACCGGGTCGAGGCAGAAGCAGCTGTTCCAGGACGGCTGGAGGATCTGCACCGGACTGTGCAGCAGGTCGCCGACGAAGACCGCCCGGTCGCCGGCCGATTCGAGGCGAAGCACGGAGGATCCGGGCGTGTGGCCGGGGGCCGACTCCAGGGTGAGGTGTTCGTCGATGCGGTAGGTGCCGTCCCACAGCACGGCCTGGCCGGACGCGTGGATCGGCGCGATGCTGTCCTCGTAGATCAGCCGGTCGTCCTCCCGCACGCCGTTTCCGTAGGCGTGATCCGGTCCGTAGTGGAAGTCGTCGGCGGCCGGGATGAGGTACTGGGCGTTGGGGAAGGTCGGTGCCCAGCCCCCGTCGACACCGAAGGTGTTCCAGCCGACGTGGTCACCGTGGACATGGGTGTTGACCACGACGTCGACCTGCTGCGGACTGACGCCGGCGCGTGCGAGCAGACCGAGGAAGTCGCCCTGCCAGTGGTGGAATTGCGGCGACCCGGGCCGCTCGCGCCCGTTGCCGACCGAGGTGTCGATCAGGATCGTCCGCCCGCCGCTTCGCAACACCCAGGTCTGCAGGGCGACCACCACCCGGTCGCTGCCCCTGTCCCAGTGATCGGGCGCCAGCCAGTCCTCGTTGTCCGTCCAGACCTCGGCGGTCGACTCCGGGACGAGGGTGCGGGCAGGTGCGTACGGTGCCTGCCACTCGACGATGCGGATGACCTCGACATTCCCCAGCATGACGTGCCGGCCGGGGCCGTTGCCCCGCGATGTCTCGCCGCTCATGTTCTCGCTGCTCATGTCCTCGACCGTACGGAGCGACCGCAGAGCGTCTCAATGCTCGCCGGGCTCATGGTGATACGCATACGTCTCATCTCGCTGCCTGCCCGGATACTCTGGAGCGATGGATGTGGTGAGTGACGCGATCGCGGCGGTGCGGATCGGGCAGCCGTCCTCCAATCGGATTCGGGTGAGCGGCAGTTGGTGCGCACGCCTCGTTCCGTACGAGGGCGCGGGCTTCCATGTCGTACTGAAGGGAGACTGCTGGCTTCTTCCCGACGGTGGTGCGCCGGTGTCGCTGCGGACCGGAGACGCGGTGTTGCTGCCGCACGGCACGGGACATGTGCTCGCGGACTCGCCGGTCGACGAGGCGGCGGTGGAACGGGCGGTGCCGTTCGAGAGCTGGCCGGAGGTGGGCCGGCCGCCCGAACCGCGGTCGTACGGCGAGGTGGAGATGCTGTGCGGCAAGTACCGGCTCGACCGCAGCCGCGCCCACCCGCTCATGGCGGAGCTGCCCGAGACCGTCCATCTGCCGAACCGTGTGGGCAGCCATCCCGAACTCCGCGCCGCGATCGACCTGTTGGGCCGTGAGGTGGATGCGCGGGGGCCTGGGTCGTGCATGGCGGTGCCGAGCCTGCTCGATCTCCTCCTCGTCTACATGCTCCGTTCCTGGGTGACGGAGGGCGCCGCCGGTGTGTGGCCGGCCGTGCTGTCCGATCCGGTGACGGCCGTCGCCCTGCGGGCCCTGCACTCGGACCCGGCCGCCGCGTGGACCAACGACCTCCTGGCCGCCGAGGCGGGCGTCTCCCGCCCCACCCTTGCCCGCCGCTTCACCAGCCTGGTGGGCCGCCCACCGATGGCGTACCTCACGTGGTGGCGCCTTACCCTCGCCGCCACCTTGCTCCGCGACACCGAACACTCGCTGGCGAGCATTGCCCACCGGATCGGCTACGGCACGCCTTATGCCCTCTCACACGCTTTCAAGAGGGAGTTCGGCGCCACTCCGGGTCGCTTCCGCGCGGAGGCCGCGGAGCGGTCCGCGGCCTGAGAGCCACGGTGATCAGCCGGCCGAGATGTCAGATATTTGCCTGGATCTGCGGCACCGGGCGCCCGGGCGCGTCCGCGAGGGCGGTGAGTTCCTCGGTGAGGTGCGGTGTCGTTCTGGGAGACCGTGTCCGCACGCGTTCGGAGACGCACGCGTGCGGACACCTGTCGTGCAGCCGTGGTCGTGCCTACTCAGGAGACGTGATGCGGAGCCTGATCGTGCGGGCTTCGGGGCGCAGCGCGAACTCCGGCCACACGTCGGGTCCGCAGGCCCGTGAGCCGAGGCCGTGCTGGGCCGCGTCGATGAACAGGTGACTCGTCGTGGAGTCGGGGAGCTCGAAGGGGTGCTCGGCCGCCGCGATCTGCTGCGGAGTGTGGCGGCTGAGGGTGAAGCCGGGGCGACGCCCGCGGGTGTCGGGCAGAGCCGACAGGGACAACACCTCCGAGTCGCCGCTCTTCAGCGTCAGGTGGCGCAGTGCAGAGCGGTGTCCTGTCTCCTGCGGGCGGGCGTAGTCGACCGGCAGATCGTGGACGGCGGCGGAGAAGCGGCCGGTGCGTGCCGCGTGGAGACTGTCGGGGTACGACTCGAAGGGGCCCAGGCCGAACCACTCGACGGCGTCGACGGGGGCCGTGCCGTCGGGCAGATCGAAGCGGACCCCGATCCGCGGCCACACCGTCTGCCAGCCGTGGGAGGGCTGGATCTCCACGCGCAGTTCCAGTTCGCCGTCGTCGAGCGACCAGACGGACTCCACCATCACCGACAGCGCGGAGTCCGCCGCGGAGACCTTGTCGACGGTGCGGAGGGCGTCCGGTGCGTGCTCCACGCAGACGCGTCGCGAGGTCAGCCGGTGGAGACCGTCCCGTCGCCACAGGTCGGCGCTGGACACCGCGGCGAGGCTGTCGTCGCTCCCGTCGAGCCGGTCGGACGTGCCTTCGTCGTTGTCCGTCGGCGCGCGGAACAGCTCCAGCCGGGGTCCGGTCACGGCACGGCCGGCGAGGCGGACGAGCGTTCCGTCGACGAACCCGGCGATGCCGAGGGTCAGGGCCCCCGCGGCCGGCCGCCATTCGGCGCGGGGCCGGACAGCGGGTACGGGGTGCCGAACCGAGCGGTCCAGCTGGGCAGTTGCCACCACGTGTCCCTCGGGCGCCCACGCGGTCTCCGTCGCCAGCACCGCGTCGATCGTCAGCCATGTCTCGGCGTCCGGGGACACCGCGACCGACGGCAGGGGCACCCGCTCGGACCCGCCCGCCGGGACGACGGGAGTGTCCAGGTCTCCCGATTCCACGAGCGTTCCGTCGTGCTCGACGCGCCAGCGGAAGCGCAAGTCCGACGTGTCGGCCGAGTGGCGCAGGTTGGTGAGGGCGAGCTTGTCGCCGTCGAAGGTGAAACGGACCGGCTGGACGACCGCCTTGAACTCGTACAGGCTCGGCGTCGGCACGTCGTCGCTCAGCACCATGCCGTCCATCACGAAGTTGCCGTCGTGCACGACCTCCCCGAAGTCGCCGCCGTAGGCGTAGTACGGCGTTCCGTCCGGAGCGGTGGCGAGGATACCGTGATCGCGCCACTCCCACACGAACCCGCCGTGCAGCCGCGGGTGTTGATGCACCAGTGCCTCGTACTGGTCGAGCGCGCCCGGACCGTTGCCCATCGCGTGGGCGTACTCGCACAGCAGGAAGGGCTTGGTGCGCTGCCGGGCACCCTGCGCGGGAGTGCAGCCGAGCAGTGGTGCGCGGGAGCCGTCGGTGCCGATCTGCTCGGTCTCCAGGACCGACGGGTACATACGCGAGTATACGTCGGTGTAGTCGCCGGTGTAGTCGCCCTCGTAGTGCACGGGGCGGTCGGCGTCGCGGGCGTGGACCCAGGCCGACATGGCGGCCAGGTTGCTGCCGGTCCCCGCCTCGTTGCCCAGCGACCAGATCACGATGCTGGGGTGGTTCTTGTCCCGTTCGACGGTGCGCTGGACGCGGTCGAGGTAGGCCGCGCGCCATGTGGGGTCGTCGCTCGGGTTCCCGGCCCAACCGACCTTGCCGAAGCCGTGGGTCTCCAGGTCGCATTCGAGGATGACCCAGAAGCCGAGTTCGTCCGCCAGGTCGAGCAGCCGGGGGTGTGGCGGGTAGTGGCTGGTGCGGATGGCGTTGACGTTGAACCGCTTCATGCGGGCCAGGTCCTCGCGGGCGTGCGCCTCGTCGAAGACCCGGCCGCGCTCGGGGTGGGTCTCGTGGCGGTTCACACCGTGGAAGACGACACGGCGGCCGTTGACCAGGAACCGGTCGCCGCGGATCTCGACCGTACGGAAGCCCACGCGCAGGGTGATGCTCTCCGCGGCCGAGGACACGGTCGCGTCGTACAGACGGGGCCGCTCGGCCGACCAGGGCTCGACGCCCGCCACGTCGATCGGGGCCACGTCCGCCGCCGAGGCCCAGACCTGCTCGACGCCGAGCTCGGGGATGCGCAGGGTGACGGGGAAGGCCGCCGGATCGGCGCGGACCTCCGGGTCGACGCGTCCGCGTCCGTTGTCGTAGGCGGTGCGCAGCCAGACGTCCTCGACACCTGCGGCCGGCCGGGCGAGGAGGGTGACGTCGCGGAAGATTCCCGGCAGCCACCACTGGTCCTGGTCCTCGAGGTAGCTGGCCGCCGACCACTGGTGCACGCGCACGGCGACGACGTTGCCGCCCGGGCGCACCTCGGACGTCACGTCGAACTCGTGGGCCAGCCGGCTGCCGCTCGCGCTGCCGACCTCGACGCCGTTCACCCACACCCGGAAGAGCGACTCGACGCCGTCGAACCGCAGCACGACGCGGTCGTCGTCCGACCAGTCGGCGGGGAGGTCGAAGTGGCGGCGGTAGTCGCCGGTGGGGTTCTCGTCGGGGACGTGCGGCGGGTCGATCGGGAACGGGAACTGGACGTTCGTGTAGATCGGCCGGCCGTAGGCTCCGTCGCCCTGGAGGACCCAGTGAGAGGGCACGGGGATGCTGTCCCAGCCGTGATCGTCGAAGCCTTCGGCCGCGAAGTCCTCCACCACCGACGCGGTGGGCGACAGACGGAAACGCCAGGGTCCGTTGAGCGAGAGGGAGGGGGCGTCGGAGTGCAGCCACGAGCGGGCCGGGCGCAGTGCGCCACGCCCCGGGGTGGTGTCCGAGACAAGGGCGGAGAGATCAGAAGGCAAGGGTCACAACTTTCTTGGAAGCAGCAGGCGCAGAGCGTGGGGGAGTTGGCGGCTATCTGAGCACGACGGTCCGGATCTCCCATGGAGCGAGGGTGAGTTCGAGCCCGTCCCGTACCGGCACCGGGGCGATCGGCCGGCCGAGGAGGTCCACGGTCGTGGCCTCGCGGAAAGAGCCGGTCACGCGGACGGTCGAGCCGGTGTCGCTCATCGCGGTCAGCCGAACCTCGGTCCCGGCCCCGTGAGCGTCGTCGACGACGCGCCGGATGCTCGAGACCTGGACGTCCCGCCCCTCGACCCGCACGCCGGTGGTGTCCTCGGGAAGCCGGCCTCCGCCGGGCGCCGTCCCGCGAACCACGAGTACGTCGTTGCGGAACTCCTCGGCCAGAGCGACAGCGTCGGCACCCCGCCAGCCGGCCGCGGACGGCACGACGGCGAGGCGGTGCTCGATCCGCATGCCGAGTTCCTGCGCTCCCGGAGCCGGGATCTCGCTCGCGGCGGGCTCGTCACGCAGGGGATGGATGTTGACGCTGATCGAGCCGACGGCACGCAGCAGGGTGAGGGCGAGTGCCGAGCCGTCGTCGACGACCTCGTACTCGGTGGAGTGGTCGAGCAGGACGGTGGCCGGTCCCGCCGAGACGAAGGAACTCGCGGGGAAGGTCGGGAGCGGGTACTCGCCCCAGCCGCCTTCGGCGGTCAAACCCCGTTCGGTGACGGCGAATTGACCGGCGGAGGCCGATGTGGCCACCGGTTCGGGCAGCGGCACGTGGAAGCGCAGCCGGTGGTCGGCGCACTGGTTCAGGAACGACGTGGAGATACGGACGAACGGTTCACCGGCGCGCAGTTCCACCAGCATCTCGACCGGTGTCGGCACCGTGCGGTAGCCGCGCACGTCACGGTCGGAGGAGAGCGCGGCGGGCCACTCGTAGACGCGCGTGACCCGCACCCTGGAGCGCAGCGGACCGGTTTCGAGGACGTCGACGGTGATGCTCGTCGGCTCCGGGACGGGCGCGTCCAGCGCCGGAGGCGCGTAGTTGTAGCTGTCGCCGCGGTCGCCTCCGTCGACGAGGCGGCCGACTCCGGTCAGGACCGTGCCGTCGACGCCGGTCACGTCCAGGGTGCCGTCGGCGGCGACCGCCACCTCGACCAGGCCGTTGGAGAGCGCGCCGGAGGTGGCCGTGGCGGGTGCGGACCGCGTCGCCGGGGCGGCGGTCCCGTGGCTCGTTCGAACCCGCAGGCCGGCCAGCCCGGAGGCCGGGACGGGTACGGCCACCAACGCGGTGGCCCGGGCCTCCGTCAGCGTCCGTACCCGCCACCTGCCCGGATGCGCGGCCGCCGCGGCGGCCACCTCGCCGCGCAGGACCATCAGATCGAACGGCCCGCCGGCCGGCACCTCGGCTAGATGGAACACCAGCAAGTTCGGGGTGAGTTCGTAGCGGTCGATCTGCCGGCCGAACAGTTCGCGGCGGTGGATACGGCGCAGCACGCGCTCCAGCTGTGAGGCGTCCAGGCGCTCGTCGCTGAGCACGGTCGGGGCCTCGGAGACCAGCTGCACCGGATGGGACGATCCGTCGGCGGTGTTCGCGATCAGCGCGGATCCGGCGGCCGGTGCTGCGACATCCACCTCGACCAGCGCCGTACGTGCCCACGGCAGCGGGTTGGCGACCAGATGGCCGTCGCCCGGCACCAGGGCGGCCGGCTCGGCGAGCGCCGCGTCCCGTACGGCCCGGGCCGTCTGCGCGGCCTCTTCGAGGCGTGCCGCGACCTGGTCGCAGGTCTCGTCGGTGCCGGAGCCGACCACCGAATCGTGCGCGGTCGACTCGATGATCTTGTGCCAGGCGAGGGAGAGGAACGCCGAGTCGTCGCGCCGCGACCACAGCGCGTTCATGCGCTCCGCGTGGTCGACGGTGCGCTCGGCCACGGCCATGCGCTGCTTGAGCCCGAGCCGTACGGACAGCACACCCGGCAGGATGTTGCCGCGCACATGGCTGCGCAGCTCGCCGGTGACGACGGAGTGCACCTCGTCCCGTACATGTCCGCGCACGTACTCGTCGAGTGTCGCGATGGTGATCGGGCGCTCCTCGCCGGACGCGCGCCGCAGCCAGGCCGCCAACTGCGGGTCCGGCGCGTTGTGGTCGGTGCCGGCCATCGCCAATACCGGGTCGCCGCCCCACCGTTCGGCGGTCATCCGGTCGTACTCGCCGAGCGCACTGCCGATCCGGTCGGGTACCAGCAGGACGTCGAGGCCGTTGTCGTAGCCGTCGAAGAGGAACTCGGTGCGCACCTCGGAGCCGTCGGGAGCGCGCCAGCGGAAGGCGTGACCGTCCACGGAGCCCGGCACGCCGCGCCACAGGGCCGCGTGGTCGATTCCCGCGCGGGCCAGGATCTGCGGCATCTGCGCGATGTGGCCGAACATGTCCGGCAGATAGCCGATCGGCATCGCGCCGCCGAGGCGCTCCGCGGCCGCCCAGCCCATCCGCAGATTGCGCACGATGGTCTCGCCGGAGCAGAGGAACTCGTCGAGCAGGATCAGCCAGGGCCCGACGGCGAGCCGGCCCTCGCGGACCAGGGCGGCGACGCGGTCGCGGTTCTCGGGCCGCATCTCCAGGTAGTCCTCGACCGCGGCCATCTGCCCGTCGACGGTGAAGCGGAAGTCCGGGTCCGCCTCGGCCGTCTCCAGCACGGTGTCGAGGGCGCTGACGAGCCGGTGCCGGAAGACCTGGAACGGCTCGTACCACTCGCGGTCCCAGTGGAAGTGGGGCACGAACACGGCGGAGTTGGGCATGGCGTGAGACACCTTCTGAGTGCGTGCGGGCGTCACTTGAGGGACCCCGCGGCGAGCCCCGTGCGCCAGAATCGCTGGAGCAGCATGAACACGACGATCACGGGCACGATCGACACCAGCGAGCCGGTGATCACGGACTCCTGGAGCAGCGGGGCTCGGGCCGTCTGGCCGTTCCATTCGAAGAGCCCGAGCGTGATGGGGAACAGCGACTCCTTCTGGAGCATCACCATCGGCAGGAAGAAGTTGTTCCAGATGGCCACGAACTGGAACAGGAAGATGGTCACCAGCGCCGGTGTCATCAGCTTGAACGCCACCGAGAAGAACGTGCGGAACTCGCCCGCGCCGTCGAGCCGCGCCGACTCGATCAGCTCCTGCGGTACGGCGGCGCCCGCGAAGATGCGCGCGAGATAGACGCCGAACGGGCTGACGATGCTGGGCAGGAAGACCGCGAAGTAGGTGTTGACGATCCCGGTCGCCGAGAACAGCAGGAACAGCGGCAGTGCGAGCGCGGTGGTCGGCACCAGCACTCCGCCGAGGATGACGGAGAACAGGAACTCCCGCCCGCGGAACGGGAACTTGGCGAGGGCGTAGCCGCACAGCGCTGAGATCAGCGTGCCCACGGCCGCGCCCAGCACCGCGTAGATCACGGTGTTGACCGCCCACCGCCCGAAGATGCCGTCGCTGCGGGTGAACAGGATGCGCAGGTTCTCGAACAGGTTGAAGTGTGAGAACGCGAGGCCGTTGGTGGAGGCGAGGTCGCCCTGCGGCTTAGTCGCCGCCACGATCAGGAAGTAGACCGGCAGCATGAAGTAGACGGCCAGGAGGAGCATCAGCGCCATGACGGCCGTACGGCTGAAGCCGCTTTCGCGGACGGCGGGTGGACGGCTCACAGTCCGGCCCTCCTCGACGTCAGTCGCATGAACCCGAAGCTCAGGACGAAGGTGATGACGGCGATGACCACGGAGATCGCCGCCGCCTGCTGGTAGTTGTTCCCCGAAGCCACCGCGTACGCGAGCATGTTGGGCGTGAACGTGCTGGAGATGTTCGAGGAGATCTGCCGCAGCACGGCCGGCTCGGCGTAGAGCTGCAGCGTCCCGATGATCGAGAAGACCGTGGTCAGGACGATCGAGGGGGCGATGATCGGCACCTTGATCCGCCATGCGATGGTCCAGTTGCCCGCGCCGTCGATCCGCGCCGCCTCGTACAGGTCCTGCGGGATCGACTGGAGGGCCGAGTACATGATCAGCATGTTGTAGCCGGTCCACAGCCAGGTCGAGACGTTCGCGGCCGACCACAGCACGGCGCCCGGGCCGAGGAAGTCGGGCTTCAGGCCGATGCCGTTCAACAGGTCGACGACCGGGCTGAGTTGGGGCGAGTACAGGTACGACCACATGATCGCGGCGATGACACCGGGCACGGCGTACGGCATGAACGCGGTGATGCGGAAGAACGGCTTGAGCCGCAGCAGCGGTGTGTCGAGCAGCAGCGCCATGATCAGGGCGACGAACAGCATGACCGGCACCTGCACGACGCCGAACAGGCCGATGCGCCCGATGCTGGACCAGAACTCGTCGTTCTGGAACACCTGCGCGTACTGGTGGAAGCCGCCGAAGGCGGTGTACGAGCTGCCGTACTGACCCCCGGTGCGCCGTACGACGCGGAAGCTCTGCCAGAGGGCGTAGCCGACGGGCACCAGGTAGAACAGCACGAACGGCAGGAAGAACGGGGTCACGAAGGCGAGGATCGTGCCCGCCCGGGGGCCGCCGCCGCTCTGACGGCGACGGCCCGTGGGCGGCTCCGCCACGCGGATCGCGTGGGGCGTGCGGGTCGCGATGTCGGTCATGCTGGGGTCACTTGCCCGCCGCGGCCGGGATCGCCTGGTCCTTCATGGACTTCAGCGCGGTGGCCTGGGCCTTGGCGAGGGCGTCGCCGAGCGTGCCGTCGCCGGCGGCCGCCTTGGCCATCGCGTCCTGAAGCGCCAGGTTCACCGTCTTCTGGGTGGGGCCCCAGGCGAAGCTGGTGTCGATCTTCCTGGAGGAGTCGGCGAAGACGTCGAAGACCTTCTCGTTGTTGTAGTACGGAACACCCTTGGACAGGGCGGGCAGTCGGAGCCCGGCGTCGGCGGCCGGGTAGAGACCGCCCAGCTTGTTCTCCATCGCCAGGGCCTCGGGGTCGGTGTTCAGCCAGGTGTTGAACTTGGCCGACTCGTACAGGTGCTTGCTGCCCTTCATGAACGCCACCGTCGACCCGCCCCAGTCACCGGAGGAGCCGTTCGTGCCCCAGGTCGGCATCGGCACGACGCTCCACTTGCCGGCCTGCTTGGGCAGGTTGTCGCGGAACATGCTGTAGCCCCAGGCGGCGCCGACGTAGCTGGCGATCTGGTCCTTCTGGTACGCGACGTACATCTGCGTCGAGCCGTTGGCGAGGTCGGTGCGCACGAGCTTGCCGGAGATCAGCTTCTGCCAGTAGTCGGCGACCTGCCTGCTCTGCGCGGACTCGACGGTGACCTGCCACTTGTCGCCGGAGTAGCCGTACATCTTGGCGCTGTTCTGCCAGAGGAGTCCGTTGAACCACTCGGCGTTGTTCGGGTCGAAGAACGTGATCGTGAGCTTGGAGTCCGCCTTGTGCAGCTTCTGCGCGGCGGCCGCGTACTCGTCCCAGGTCTTCGGCACGGCGATGCCGTACTTCTTGAAGAGGTCGCTGCGCACGAAGAGGGCCATCGGGCCGGTGTCCTGCGGGAGCGCGAACACGCCGGTGTTCGCGAAGCTGGTCTGCGACCAGGTCCACGGCACGAACTTCGACTTGGCGGCGGTGGCCGCCGAGCAGGCCGAGGCGTCCACGAAGGCGTTCTGGGTGCGCAGGTTGGGCAGCTCGTCGTAGCCGACCTGGGCGAGGTCCGGCGCCTTGCCCGCCTTGAGGGCGTTGCCGAGGACGCCGTACTGGTCGTTGGAGATGTTCTTCGTCTCCACCTGGATGTCCGGGTTCTTCTTGTTCCAGAGGGCCACGACCTTGTCCATGCCCGGAACGGTGTTCCAGTACTGGAGCGTGACCTTGCCCTTCGCGGGGTCGCAGGAAGCTGCGGCCGCCTTGTCCGACGGACCGGACGAGGAGCAGCCGGAGAGCACGGCGATACCGGTGGCCGCGACGATGGCGGCGAGGCGGGTGCGGGTGACTGTGTAACTCATGTTTTCCGTTCCCAGAGAACGACTGGAGGCGGTAGCTGGGTGGGTTGGAACCAAGGGCCGTGAGCGGTAACGTGAGCGCTCACGGGAGCAAGCGATTCGGAGTCTGCGCCGACGTGCGGACAAGTGTCAAGGCTCTGGAATCATGCCGACCGGGGGCGCACCCCACAGACGGAGGTGGACGATGGCGTCGTCGGGGACAGGCCCGCGCCGGGTGACGATCGACGATGTGGCACGGGCCGTCGGGGTGTCCCGGCAGACCGTGTCGCGCGCGCTCAACGACAAGGGCGAGATCGACGCCGCCACCAAGCAGCGCGTCCTCGACGCCGCCCAGGAACTGGGATACCGGCCGAGCCGGTTCGCCCGGGGACTCGTGCGGCAGGACACGATAAGCGTCGGCCTGGTGATCCCCGATCTGCTCAACCCCTTCTTCACCGAGGTCGCCGCCGCCGCGCTGGAGGCGGCGCGCTCGCGGGGCTGGCACGTCGTCGTCTACGACACCGGGGACCGCTTCGAGGAGGAGCGCGGCACGCTGGAGGTCATCGCCTCGCAGGTGGACGCCGTCGTGGGGTATCTGACCCTGCCGGAGGAGGAGATCGACAAGCTGACCCGGGGACTGCCCGTGGTGCTCATCGACCGGGAGCACCGCGCCGAGCGGTTCAGCGCGATCCGGATCGACGGCGAGGCGGGCGTCCGCGACGCGATCAGGCACCTGGTGGACTCCGGGCACCGGCGCATCGGCATGATCGACCATGCGACCCGGTCCGAGCCGAGCATCCGCCACCGCTGGTTCGACGCCGCCATGTCCGCCTGCGGACTGGACTCCGGCACGGTGAGCCGTGCCGACCAGAGCATCGAGGGCGGGGAGGGCGCACTGCGTGCACTCCTCGCCGAACACCCGGACGTCACCGCCGTGTTCACCTTCAACGACATCATCGCCATCGGAGCCCTGCGTGCCGCACGCAAGCTCGGACGGCGCATCCCCGAAGACCTCGCCGTGATCGGCTTCGACGGCCTGCAGCTCGGCACCCTCGTGGAACCGCCGCTGACCACCGTGGCCCTGGACACGCGGGAACTCGGCGCGCTCACCGTGGAGCAGGCCGCCCGGCTGCTCACCAGAAGCGGCCCGCTCAGCCGCGACGAGGCGGCGGTCAGGGCCGAACTGCGGCTGCGTGAATCGGCGTAGCCGCGAACACGGCTCTCCGGCCCCGGCCCGTCGCAGTTCGAGGAGCAGCGCCGGGCCGGGGTCGAGGTTCGGCATGGGCAGCCCGGCCATGGTCAGGATCGAGCCCGGCAGGGCGAGCCGGGCGCGGCTGCAGTGCTGGACGATGCCTTGGCCGCAAGGGCGTCGGCGGGCACGGCGAGTGCGACCGCGAGCGCGGTGACAGCCGTCAACATCACCGAGGGGACCACTGTGACCAACGGGGCAGCGGTGGGCGCCACGCTCCTCTGCGGCGCGTGTTCGCCCTGCCAAGTAGGCGCCGCTCAGGGCGTTTCGGGGTCCCGGCCGGCGAGCTCGACGAGCAGCCGGGCGGTGCCCGCCGGGTCCACGATCTGGTGGAGGTGCTCGCCGGGCAGATGTGCCACACGCCAGCCGCGCTCGCCCGCCTCGGCGGCGAGGTCGTCGTACGGAGGCCCGAACAGCACGTAGGAGCAAGGGTGGTCGTCCCATCCGCCGGGGACCGGGATGTGCTGCTCGTAGTAGGACAGCGGCAGGGTGGGCTGCTCCTCCGCGACGGAGCGGCGCACCGCCGGATCCGGGAACATGGGGGCGACGTCCGCCTCGTCCCACCAGTCGGTCCAGCGCGGCAGCCTGCCGTTCACGGTCATCGGCCGTAGAAATTCCAGGAGTTCGGGTGCGGCGACGGGCGTGGATCCGGACCGGGCCGGCAGTGCGGCGTCCACGAAGACCGAGCCGGTGACAGGGTGGACGAGGCCGGAGCGGATCACAGGTATGAACAACCCCGCGTTGCTGTGCGCCACCAGCACGACGGGGCTGTCGGCCGGCACCTGCCGCAGATCGTCCCGTACGGCCTCGACGACGCGGGGCCAGAAGGGCGGGGCGCCGGCGCCGACGTGCAGCAGGGACGGCACCCGGACCCGGTGTCCCGCGGCTGCCAGGTCATCGGCCACGGGACGCCAGGTCGAGGGGCCCACGGACGGACTGTGCACCAGAACGAAGATCGGCTCCATGCGACGATCCTGCCGCCCGTGCCGGTGATGCCGCGACATTCTCGGCCGACAGCAGAACACCGGGCCGACCGCCCCTCGCTCAGCCGCTGTGGGAGACGGTCAGTCCGTAGAACGCGACCCGTGCGCCGTTGGTGGTGCTGTCGGAGGACGACTGGTTGTACGAACCGGCCTTGAAGTACTGCTTGTAGGAGAAGAAGGACGACGGGATCGGGTAGTGGGTGGTGCTGCCGTTGACCGTCAGGTCGATGGTGTCGCCGCCGGATACGGCGATCGTGTACGTCCAGGTCTTGCCGATGGAGACATGACCGACCGTGTGCGAAGTCTGGCCGCCGGAGGGGGAGTTCTCGGTGCCGAGGACGATGTCGCCGTTCGAGTGGTAGTAGAGCTCCAGCAGGGGCTTGGTGGAGGAGCCGCCGCTGCCGAGGTGGATCTGCCCGACGCACACGTTCTTCGTCACCGACACGACCCGCAGCGTGGCGTTCAGCTTGTGGCTCCCGCCCAGCGACCAGTCGGCGGCGCTGCCGCTGCGGTTCATCTCCCGCAACTCGGAGCGGGCGTAGTTGGAGTTGGGCGTCGTGACACCCTTCTCCGGCGCCCAGAAGGTCATCGCCCCGTCGCGCTGGTCCGTGTAGAAGTGCGAGTCCTGGTACCCGTTCGCGCCCTGGAGGCGTGAGGACGGAATGGTGGTCGGGGAGCCGGGCGAGCCGACGGGCTCCTGGAGCTGCCATACGGACAGGTCGAAGTTGCCGCCGGGCGCCTTGCCCGGGTCGGCGGCGGTGGCGTTGCCGGTGCTCATCACCGCGAGGGCGCCGACGACGGCCGTGACACTGACGCCGGTCAGGACTTTCGAACGAATCATGGCGTGCCCTGCTTTCTGGAGTGGGGGGTGAGCACGTGCCGGAGCTCGTTTCCTGGCTCGGAGTTCGCAGACGTTCATGTGGGTGAACATAGTGCTTGTCCGTGAACCCGAAGGGTGTGGCAGAACCTAAAGGTCTGCACCAGCGCCGTCAAGAGGTGGAGGGGGAAACTCTCCCGGGCCCTGTCCGAACCGTTCGGGTGGAAGGAGTGGCAGGTCCAAGTGGCTTTTCCCTAGGATGTGTTGTCTGCCGGTCCGGTTGGCCCGGCGCGGCTTGGAGCTGGGGGAGACGATGGAGTCCGGGAAGCGGCTGTCCACCAAGATCGATGCCACGGTCCCCACGGCCGCGCGCATGTACGACCACTACCTCGGCGGCAAGGACAACTACGCCGTCGACCGGGCCGCCTGCGAGGAGCTGGACAAGGTCGTGCCCAGCACCCGGGCGCTGGCGCTGAACAACCGGCGCTTCCTCCAGCGGGTGGTCGCCACGCTCGCCCAGGAGTTCGGCGTGCGGCAGTTCCTCGACCACGGATCAGGGCTGCCCACGCAGGACAACGTGCATCAGGTGGCGCAGCGGATCGATCCGGACTCGCGTGTGGTGTACGTCGACAACGACCCGATGGTCCTGGTGCACGGCCGGGCCCTGCTGGACCAGAACGACCGCACCGCGGTCATCCAGGCCGACCTGCGCGACACCGACACGATCTTCTCCCACCCCGACACCCAGCGGCTGATCGACTTCTCGCAGCCGGTGGCCGTGCTGTTCAACTCCGTGTTCCACTGCATTCCGGACAGCGAGAGCGACGGTCCGCCCGCCGTCGTGGAGCGCGTGGTCGAGCGGCTCGCGCCCGGCAGTTGCCTGCTGATGTGCCAGCTGGTCAGCGAGGACCCGGAGGTGCGGGCCTTCGTGACCGACTTCATGGACAAGGCGACACAGGGGCACTGGGGTCGGGTGCGCCAGGAGAAGGACGTGGCGCAGCTCTTCGACGGGCTGGAGATCCTCGATCCGGGCCTGGTGGAGGTCTCCACCTGGCGGCCCGACAACGACGTGGCGCCGCGTCAGCTCACCCAGGAGTGGATCGAGTTCGGCGGAGTCGGCCGGCTTCCGTAGCGGGAAGTGCGGTCACTCGGCCGCGTACCGCTGCCGGGCCGTCTCGCGGAGGAGGTTCAGGGAGTCGCGCGGACTGAGGGCGTCGTCGGCCAGCTGGTCCAGGGCCACCCGGTACTGCTCCGTCTCGTCGCGATCCTCCAGGAACGTGGCGCTCCTCATGTGCTCCAGGTAGACGACATCGGGCAGGTCCAGGCCGCCGAAGCGCAGGTACGTGACGGGAATGGCCGGCGCCGAGGCGTCGGTCACGTCCAGCGGGACGACCTGCACGGTCACATGCGGCAGTTGGGCCATCGCGATCAGGTGCTCCAGTTGCTCACGCATGATCTCGCGGCTGCCCAGCACGCGCAGCAGCACCGACTCGTCGACGATCGCCCAGAGCTGCGGCGCGTCCGCGCGCTGCAGCAACTGCCCGCGCTTGGAGCGCAGCTCGACGCGGCGGCCGACCTCTCGTTCCGGCGCCGAGGGCAGGCCGCGTTCCACCACGGCGCGGGTGTAGGCCGGAGTCTGCAGCAGCCCGGGAACGTACTGGATCTCGAACGTACGGATGGAGTTGGCCGCTTCCTGGAGCCCGACCAGCCGATCGAACCACTCCGGGATCAGCCGCTTGTCGAAGCGCTGCCACCATCCGGGTTCCCCGGCCCGCCGCAGCAGTTGCAGCAGGACGGACGTCTCGTAGTCCTCCGTCTTGTAGAACTCCAGGAGGGACCGGACGTCGCTCTCGGTGGGCGGCCGACGGCCCTTTCCCGCCTCGATGCGGGAGAGCTTCGCCGGGCTGAACCCGACGGCGCGCGCGGCCTGTTCCTGGGCGAGGCCCGCGTCCTCGCGGATACCCGCCAGCTGCACCCCGACCAGCATCTTCAGCAAAGTCGGCGCGGGCTCGGTGCGATGCAGATACGGTTCCAGGCGGGAGACGCGCGGCGACTCGGAGGGCATCCTGACTCCCGGTGGGCAGAGGGCAACAGGCCGCATTATTCCACCTATTGGCGCCCCGGTGCATGCGTGGACCGAAGCGGAGTGCGGTCGTCCGGCGGGTGTGCGGTCAGGCGGCGCGGCGGGGTTCCGGCGGAGCGTCACAACAGGTGGTCGAACGCACCCTCCTTGGCGGCGGCCAGGAAGGCGGCGACCTCGGCGGACGTGTAGATCAGCGCGGGGCCGTGCGGGTCGCGGGAGTTGCGCATCGCCACTCCTCCCTCGGCCAGGGCGGCGACCTCCACGCAGTTGCCTTCGGCGTTGCTGTGCCGGCTCTTGATCCAGCGGACGCCCAGTGAACTCGCTCGGACCCCGTTCGAAACTGATGGCACTGCACTCTCCTTGCGCATGACTGGCTCGAACTGCACGCGCAATTTCTCGTGAAATTGCACGGACTGGCTGTCGACGTGGATAATAGCCAAGGCACCAACGTCCGTGTCAGCGCTTCGTCCTGACGCCACCGCAGGAGATGCCGTGTCGCTGCCCGTGCAACCAGCACCCTGGTCCGGCCCGAGTCCGCTCCCAGGCCCCACCACTTCGGCCGGGGACTCCCTGCGCGCTCGCGCCAGGGCCGCCGGCCTGCGTCTGACCAGCGGCCGTACGGCCTGCGGCGTGGCACGGGAGTTCACCGAACGTGTCCTCGGCGACTGGGAATTGGATCAGCTACGTGACGACGCCCTGACCGTCGTGTCCGAGCTGGTCGCCAACGCGGTCCTGCACGGTCCGGGGGGCGACGCAGGCGGGGGAGTCGAGTCCGAGGTGCTGCTGAGGCTCAAGCGCCGTCCGGCTCACCTGATGTGTGCCGTCACCGACCGGGGCGAGACACTCCCCAGCCCGGGGCACTTGGGCGCCTCGCTCGAGGAGGGCGGCCGCGGCCTGATCATCGTCGAGGCGCTGTCCCAGCACTGGGGCTGGACCCGCTGCAATCCGGTCGGCAAGACCGTCTGGGCCATGCTGCTCGCCGAGGCGCGCACCTGACGATGACGTCACGACCCAAGCCCGAAGTCCTCAGCGGGGAGCGTCCGGTGACGGACAAGAAGCCGGCCACCGCGCTCCAGGATGTCGGACTGGTCGCCTGGCACGACATCGAGGACTCCTCGGGATCCGCCGCGGCCATCCCGTTCCTGCTCGCCGCCATCGCCTCGGGAGACACGGCCGCCGCTCGGAACGCCCTGGACCGGCTGCGGAACCGCATCTGCCAGTACGGCTTCGTCGTCGGCCAGGCGACGGCCGTCACGGTCCCCTTCCTGTGGGACCTCGCCCAACGCCCCAAGACCACCTGCCGGGTGCAGATCCTCCACCTGCTGCGGGACATCGCCGACGCCCGGCAGTGGGAGATCACGGCCGCCGCGTACCCGAAGATCCGCCGGCGCCACGGGGCTTACGTCGAGTGGGAATCAGCCGCCCGCCATGCGGTGCGCGCCCAGCGCGGTGCCCTCGCGCGGCTGCTGGCCGAGCAGGACACCGAACTCGTCCACGCCACCGAGACCCTCGCCTCCACCCTCACCGACTGAGTGCGCGGGCCACGGGTTCAGACGACGCGGGCCACTCCCGCGTAGATGCCGCTGTCCTCGCGCTCGGGCAGCCCGCCGGGTACGCCCCACTCCGTCGCCGTCACCAGGCCGGGCGGGACGAGTTCCAGGCCGTCGAAGAAGCGCTCGACTTCCGGGCGGGCGCGGAAGCCCAGCTCGATGCCGCCCTTCGCGTACTCGGCGGTCACCTGGGCGGAGAGCTCCGGGAACAGGTCGGACGAGGCGTGCGACAGCACCAGGTAGCTGCCCTTGGGCAGCGTGGCGACCAGGCCGCGGACTATGCCGTGGGCGTCCTGCGCATCGGGGATGAAGTGCATCAGCGCGATCAGCGACAGGGCGATCGGACGCTCGAAGTCCAGGATGTGCCGTGCGTGCTCGACGATGCCGTCCGGCCGGCGTACATCGGCCTCGATGTAGTCGGTGGCTCCCTCGGGGCTGCTGACCAGCAGCGCCTCGGCGTGGCGCAGCACGATCGGGTCGTTGTCGGCGTAGACGACCTTGGCGGTCGGCACGACACCCTGGACGATCTGGTGGAGATTGGGTTCCGTGGGAATGCCCGTGCCGATGTCCAGGAACTGGTCGACGCCCTGGGCGGCGAGCCAGGCCACGGCACGGTTCATGAACTCCCGGTTCTGCCGCGCGGCATCCCGTGCCTCGGGCGGCAACTGCTCGCCCACGGCCTCGTCGATCGGGTAGTTGTCCTTGCCGCCGAGCAGGTAGTCGTAGACCCGCGCGGGATGCGCCTTGCTGGTGTCGATCCGAAGGGACGGCTCCGGGCCGGTCGTCATCGCAACTCCATCGCGCCGGTGAATCAGGGACTGAATCAGGGACAGGCCAAGTACGCGATCATCGTACTCGGGTGGTGATGTCGGCTGAGCGAGAAGGGAGTTGGAACGGGCGCCGTACGCCCGCGGCCTGCCTGAACCGGCGGACGAGGTCGGCGGCGGCCTGCTCCCACTCGGAATGGGCGAAGGTGAATCCGGCCGCGCTCAGCCGGCCCGGCGCCACCCGTCGGCTCTTGAGCAGCAGTTCCGTGTCCGAGCGCATCGCGAACGCTCCGAGCTCCGCCATCCACCGTGTCGCCGGCAGCCCGACCGGGACGCCCCAGGCCGCACGAAGGGTCCGCATGAACTGCCGCTGGGGGAGAGGGTGGGGTGAGGCGAGGTTCACCGGCCCTTCGACGTCGTCCCGGGCGATCAGGAACTCCACGGCGCGTACGAAGTCCTCGTCGTGGATCCAGGAGACGTACTGTGCTCCACCGGCGACCGGTCCGCCGAGTCCCAGCCGCGTGAGTCGCAGCAGTACGTCGAAGACGCCGCCTCGGTCCGGGCTCATGACCATCGCCGAGCGAAGGGCCACCTTGCGGGTGGCCGGAGTGCGCGAGTCGGCCTGGGCCTGCTCCCAGTTCCTCGCGATCTCCACGCTGTACGCCCAGTAGTCCGGCACTCCCGCCTCCGAACCGCCGATGACGCCGGTCGCCTCGTCGTGTGCGGCGTCGTAGCGATGGGCGTAGATCGTGGCGGTGCTCATCTGCAGCCAGACCCGCGGTGGCCGCGCGGCGGCGGCGATCGCCTCGCCGACGATCCTCGCCGAGTCCACCCGGGAATCCATCATGGCCCGCAGGTTCTCGGGGGTGTAGCGGCAGGAGACGCTGCGTCCGGCGAGGTTGATCACCGCGTCGCAGCCGTCGACAGCCTCGGCCCACGGGCCGAGCGTCACCCCGTCCCAGCCGACCTCACGCTCCCGCTTCGGGGACCTGGTCAGCACCACCACCTCATGACCGGCCGCCGTCAGCGCGCGGTCCAGAACCGCGCCCACCTGTCCGGTCCCACCGGGCAGCACTACCTTCATCGGGCCCCCTCAGTTTCAGGCGGCCCATCCTAACGCCAGAATTGAACACGTTCAATTATGGATCCGGGCGCCATCCGGGGCGGAAGGGTGCCCCCTGCCGTCCATCTCACCTGCGCCCCGGTAGTGTCCGCTCCGATTCGGCGGGCCTGCGGCGGAGCGGTTCGCAAGGAGGAGGAGCGCGATGGCTGGGCGTCCACACGAGACCTCGTCCGGACAGGAGCCGGAGACGCAGGAGCCGAAGACGCGTCCTTCGGGTGTGCGGCAGACGGCGCGGCTCGCGGTGGTGATCGGCGCCCTGGGCGTGGTCTTCGGCGACATCGGGACCAGCCCGATCTACACCCTCCAGACGGTGTTCGACCCGGGCGACCCGCACCCCGTCCCGGTCAGTACGGAGAACGTGTACGGCGTGGTCTCACTCGTCTTCTGGTCGGTGATGATCATCGTCACCGTCACCTATGTGCTGCTGGCGATGCGCGCCGACAACGAGGGTGAGGGCGGCATCATGGCCCTCATCACGCTGGTGCGGCAGCTGAGTTCACGGCGGAGCCGGCGAACCGCCGTCGTGCTGGCCGGGCTGGGTATCTTCGGCGCGTCGCTGTTCTTCGGCGACAGCATGATCACCCCGGCCATCTCGGTGCTGTCGGCCGTCGAGGGCGTCAAGGTCGTCGAGCCGTCGCTCGGCGGCGCGGTCGTGCCCGTCACCGCCGTGATCATCGTGATCCTCTTCCTGGTGCAGCGCCATGGAACCGCCGCGGTGGGCCGGGTGTTCGGACCGGTCATGATCGCCTGGTTCACGGCCATCGGCGCGTGCGGCATCGGCGGTATCACCGACCACCCGGACATCCTCAAGGCGTTGTCGCCGAGTTATGCCGTGGGCTTTCTCTTCGGACATTTCAGCACGGGCTTCTTCGCCCTGGCCGCGGTCGTGCTCGCGGTCACCGGCGCCGAGGCGCTCTACGCGGACATGGGCCACTTCGGTCGGCCCGCCATCACCCGAGCTTGGCTGTTCCTCGTCTTTCCCGCCTGCATCCTGAGCTACCTCGGCCAGGGCGCGCTGATCCTCAACGATCCACGCAACATCAGCAGCCCGTTCTTCCTGCTCGTGCCGCACTGGGGGCGCTGGCCGATGATCCTGCTGGCCACGGCGGCCACGGTGATCGCCGCCCAGGCGGTGATCACCGGTGCGTACTCCGTCACCTCCCAGGCCGCCCAGCTCGGCTACCTGCCGCGGCTGCGCATCGCGCACACCTCCGAGACCACCATCGGGCAGATCTACGTCCCTTGGATCAACTGGCTGTTGATGGTCTCGGTCCTCACCCTGGTCTTCGCCTTCCGCAGCTCCACGGCGCTCGCGTTCGCCTTCGGTATGGCGGTCACCGGCACCATCACCATCACCACCCTGTTGTTCTTCTACGTCGCCCGCGCGAAATGGGGCACGCCTCTCTGGCTGGTCGCGGGCGGAGCGGCGGTGCTGCTCTTCGCGGACCTGCTGTTCGTGGCCGCCAACCTGACCAAGTTCGTCCACGGCGCGTGGCTGCCGCTGCTGATCGGCCTCACCATGTTCACCATCATGGTGACCTGGCAGCGCGGCCGCGAGATCGTCACCGCGTCCCGCGTCCGCAACGAAGGATCGCTGCGCGAGTTCGTCGACCAGCTCCGCACCGGGGAGCTGTCGGAGCTCCGCGTCCCCGGCACGGCCGTGTTCCTCAACCGGGGCAAGCAGACCGCGCCGCTGGCCATGCGGGCCAACGTGGAACACAACCACGTACGGCACGAACACATCGTGATCATGTCCATCGAGACCGAACCCGTGCCCCGCGTCGCGGCAGCCGACAGGGTTGTCGTCGACAGCCTCGGCTACGCCGACGACGGCATCATCCACGTCACCGCCCGGATCGGCTACATGGAGACGCCGGACGTGCCCGGCACGCTCGCGATGCTCGATCCCGCCGTGACGGAAGGGCAGTTGGAGCTCGACCAGGCGTCCTACTTCCTGTCGAAGATCGAGCTCCAGCGTGGCGACGAGCCGACCATGGCCCCTTGGCGCAAACGGCTGTTCATCGCCACCTCCTACATCACGGCCGACGCCGCCGAACACTTCGGCCTGCCCCGCGAGCGCACCGTCATCATGGGCTCGCAGATCGAGGTGTAACCGGGCCGCACGCCGGATCCACGAGCGGCACCGGCGGTGTGTGTCCGCGATGCGCGATCAGTGCGTGTGTGCGGAGTCCTCGCGGTCCGCGGAGGCCGTCGTGGTGGCCTCCGGCTGCTTCACCGCGCCGTCCGTACGGACCGTGAACGCCGCGGTGTGCACCTCGCCCGCGTGCTTGAAGTCCAGGAACAGCCGGTAGGTGCCGGGGCTGGGCGCGGCAGCGGTGAAGGAGATGTCCGGTCCCGGGCGGGTCGTGCCGTCGCCGGGTTCGCCGTTAGGGTGCACGTGCAGGTACGCCAGGTCTCCGGAGCGCAGGGCCACCAGGTGCCCGTACGCGCCGAGGTAGGGCTGGAGGTCGTGCACGGGCTTGCCGTTCCTGGTGACGGTGAACGTCAGCCGGCTGCTCTTCGCGGGCGCCGGGCGGCCCTTCAGGCTCACCTTGTACCCGTCGACCGTGGCCGTGCTGCCTGGTGCGGGGAGCGGGGCGGGCCGGTACGTGCGGGACGCGGTGAGGTCGGCTCCCAGGGTGAGGCCGTCGCCGCCGCGCGGCGTGAAGTCCGCGAACACGCGGTAGGCGCCGGCCTCGGGCAAGCTGACGGGTGTGGACCAGGTGCCGTCCGCGGCGCGGATCGGGTGCAGGTGGCGGTAGGTGGTCAGGTCGCGCGACGCGATGATCAGGTGCAGTTCCTTGGTGTGCTCCTGCTGGTAGGCGGTGAGCGCACGCCCGGTCGCGTCCTGGACGACCGCGAACCGCAGGGTCGTGCTCCGGCCCGTCTCGAGCGCCGGCGTCCTGAGATCGAGGGTGTAACCCCCGTCGGATATCTGCAGTCCGCCGGGCGGCGCCGCTGACGCGTGGCTCCCCTCGTGTCCGCCGTGTGCCGCGGGCTCGTGCTCCCCGTGGGCGGCGGCCGGCTTGGGCTCGGGAGAGATCTCGCCGACGCCGCTGCCCACGCCGTAGGCGGTGCCGAATGTGGCGGCGAGCGCGGCGGCGAAGACGGTGATCCGCAATCCGGTGTTCATTGGTCGTTCCTCGTCTCTGGCGGCCTGTGGGCGACTCGATGCACTTCAAGGTACCCCCAGGGGGTATTAAGTCAAGGGGTGATTCTCCTTGCCCCGTATACGGGTAGGGGGTATACATGGACTCGCTGTCAGGTACCCCCAGGGGGTACTGGGAAGATCCTAGGAGGAACCGATGTCCGGCTGCTGCACGCCTGAGGGAAGCTGCCATACCGACACCCGGGCCAGGACCCGCTACAAGGTCGGCGGCGTGGGCAGTGCCCACTGCCAGGGCGTTGTCACCGACGCGGTGGGCGCCCTGGACGACGTCGTCGCCGTGGAGGTTGAGATCGGCACGGGACTCGTGACGGTCACCACCGCCGGCGCGCCCGACGACGCCTTCGACGCGCTGATCGCCGAGGCCGTCGACGAGGCCGGTTACGGCTACGCGGGTCGCGCCGACACCTGATCACCCGGCTCATGGCGGGGGCCACCCGGCCCCCGCCCCGTTCGAGTCACCCGACACTCCTGAGGTACGAGGAGCAGACATGACCACCACCACACCCGGTGCCGCCGAGGTGGAACTCGCCATCGGCGGCATGACCTGCGCCTCCTGCGCCGCCCGTGTCGAGAAGAAGCTCAACCGCATGGACGGCGTCGAGGCCACCGTCAACTACGCCACGGAGAAGGCCAAGGTCACCTTCCGCGAGGACATCGCCGTCGCGGACCTGATCGCCACCGTCGAGGCCACCGGCTACACGGCGCAGGAGCCCATACCCGCCGCGCCGCCCGGGAACGATCCCGGGGAAGCCTCCGAGCCGGAGGAACTCCGTTCGCTACGGCAGCGGCTGACCACGGCGGTGGTGCTCGCGGTGCCGGTGATCGCCATGGCGATGGCGCCGGCGCTGCAGTTCGAGTACTGGCAGTGGCTGTCTTTGACGCTCGCGGCGCCCGTGGTGACGTACGCCGCCTGGCCCTTCCACCGGGCCGCCTGGACCAACGCCCGGCACGGTGCCGCCACCATGGACACGCTGATCTCGGTCGGTACGTCGGCCGCGTTCCTGTGGTCCGTTTGGGCCCTGTTCCTCGGAACGGCCGGCATGCCCGGCATGAAGCACCCCTTCGAGGTGACCATCGCGCGCAGCGACGGCGCCGGGAACATCTACCTGGAGGCCGCCGCCGGAGTGACCGCGTTCATCCTGGCGGGCCGGTACTTCGAAGCGCGGTCCAAGCGGAAGGCGGGCGCGGCGCTCAGGTCGCTGCTGGAGCTGGGCGCCAAGGACGTCACCGTCCTGCGCGGTCACCGCGAAGAGCGCATAGCCGTGGGGGAGTTGAAGGTCGGCGACCGCTTCCTGGTTCGCCCCGGTGAGAAGATCGCCACCGACGGCACGGTCGTCGAGGGGTCGTCCGCCGTGGACGCCTCCATGCTCACCGGCGAGTCCGTCCCGGTCGAGGTCGCGGTCGGGGATGCCGTCACCGGTGCCACCCTGAATGCCGGCGGACGTCTCGTCGTCGAGGCCGGCCGGGTCGGCGCCGACACCCAACTCGCCCGTATGGCCAAGCTGGTGGAGGACGCCCAGAACGGCAAGGCCGCCGCCCAGCGGCTGGCCGACAGGATCTCCGGCGTCTTCGTCCCCGTCGTCATCGCCCTGGCACTCGCCACCCTCGGCTTCTGGCTCGGCAACGGTGCCGGCCTGACCGCGGCCTTCACCGCCGCGGTCGCCGTCCTGATCATCGCCTGCCCGTGCGCCCTGGGCCTGGCCACCCCCACCGCGCTGATGGTCGGCACCGGACGCGGCGCCCAGCTCGGCATCCTCATCAAGGGTCCCGAGGTGCTGGAGAGCACGCGCAAGGTCGACACCGTCGTCCTGGACAAGACCGGCACCGTCACGACCGGCCGGATGAGCCTGCTGGCCGTGCACACGGCCGAGGGCACGGACGAGACGGAGGTGCTGCAACTGGCCGGTGCGCTGGAGCACGCGTCCGAACACCCCATCGCCCAGGCCGTCGCAGCCGGAGCCGCCGCCCGGACCGGCCCCCTGCCCACAGTGGAGGACTTCGCGAACGTGCCCGGCCTCGGCGTCCAGGGCGTCGTCGACGGACACGCCGTCCTCGTCGGCCGCGAGCAACTGCTCGCGGAGTGGGCCCTGTTGCTGCCGCCCGCCCTCCAGCGCGCCAAGGCCGCGGCGGAATCCGCCGGCCGTACGGCGATCGCGGTCGCCTGGGACGGCGAGAGCCGCGCGGTGCTCGAGGTCGCCGACACGGTGAAGGAGACCAGCCCCGAGGCCATCCGCCGGCTGCGAGATCTGGGCCTGACTCCCGTGCTGCTCACCGGTGACAACAAGGCCGCCGCCCAGGCCGTGGCCGCCGAGGTGGGCATCGGTCCCGAGCACGTGATCGCCGAGGTCCTGCCGCAGGACAAGGTCGACGTCATCAAGCGCCTGCAGGGCGAGGGACGTTCGGTCGCCATGGTCGGCGACGGCGTCAACGACGCCGCGGCGCTTGCCCAGGCCGACCTGGGCCTGGCGATGGGCACCGGCACGGATGCCGCGATCGAGGCGAGCGACCTGACGCTCGTACGCGGAGACCTCCGTGTCGCCGCCGACGCGATCCGCCTCGCCCGCAGGACCCTGGGCACGATCCGGTCCAACCTGTTCTGGGCCTTCGCCTACAACATCGCCGCACTGCCACTCGCCGCGTCCGGCCTGCTCAACCCGATGATCGCGGGGGCGGCCATGGCGTTCTCCTCGGTCTTCGTGGTCGGCAACAGCGCGCGGCTGCGCGGCTTCCGGGCCGCAGCGCAGTGAACAGCCGTGCCAACGCGTCGTCCCCCGGCCAGGGCGGCAGCTCACCCGCTGCCGCCAGGTCCGGCCGGCTGCGCGGCGCAGTGCCGGGGCGGGCTGCTCCGGCGCAGCGGCCCGCCGTCCGTGCTGCATCGGTATCGGGCCGGGCCGCGCGCCCGGGCTTCGTCATGTTCCGGGGTGGGAAGCCCCGTAGGGCGCCAATTGTCGCGCCTCAATGGTGTTGTCCCGTAAGTCAGTTGTGGTGAGGCGGACACACCTGCCGTGCGGACGTTTCGCACGCGACTTGCCCACTCTTTGACGATCCGTTCCTTGACCGTTAAGCCACTCGTCTGTGTCCGGGTTGTGTGCCGTCCTTATGGTCCCTGCGGATTTCGAAAGAAGGGGCTATGGACACACTCCACGCGGTGAGGGCTCGGGGGATCACCAAGAGCTTCGGTGAGGTCGTCGCACTCGACGGCATCGATCTGGATGTGACGCCTGGTCAGATACATGGCCTGGTCGGGCCGAACGGCGCCGGCAAGACGACACTGCTCGGCCTGTTGCTGGGTCTCGCCGTCGCCGACGGCGGTCGGCTCGAGATCCTGGGCACCCCGGTCGGACCGTCGCTCGCCGCTCCCGACGGTGTCGCCGGCTTCGTGGACGGGCCCGGGCTCTACCCCTCCCTCACCGCCAGGCAGAACCTCTCCGCATTGGCGGCCCTGCGCGGCCACGACGCGCGGACGGCGGGTGTCGACGAGGCACTCGACCAGGTCGGGCTCACCGATGTCGCCGACGACAAGGCGCGTGGCTTCTCCCTCGGGATGCGCCAACGGCTCGGGCTCGCCGCCGCGTTGCTGACCAAGCCCCGGCTGCTCGTCCTCGACGAGCCCTCCAACGGACTCGACCCGGCCGGCAAGAAGCACGTGCACGGTGTGCTGAACCGGCTCGCCGCGAACGGCACCGGCGTGGTGCTTTCGAGCCACCGTATGGACGACCTCGAGGCGCTCTGCTCGGAGGTCACCATCCTCGCCACCGGACGGGTCGTGTTCTCCGGCCCGCCCGGCAAGCTGGCGGCCGAAAACCGCGATCTCGACTACCGGCTGGTCACCTCCGACCCGCAGGCCGCCCGCCAGGTGGCCGACGGCACGAGCGGGGTCCGCGTCGTCGACGACACCCAGGCCCGCCGGGACGCCGACGTGCTCGTGGTGCGCGCGCTGGTGCCCGCCCTCGACGAACTGGTGGTCCAACTCGTCCACGCGGGCGTCGCGTTGCGCGAACTCACCCCCGTCGTGTCCCCCCTCGAGGCCGCGTTCCTCGCCCTCACCGAGCAGCAGGAGGCCTCCAGATGACCGCGACCACCGTCAGCGCCCCGGCCCCGGCCGCCGGCCCCGTCACGGTGTCGCGCGGCTACCGCTTCGAGCTGGTCAAGCTCGTCTCGCAGTGGCGGATCCGGCTGCTGGTCCTCGCCTGCTGGATCGTGCCGGCGGTCTTCGTCGTCGGGGTGGGCCAGCAGAGCACGCTTCCCACCGACACCCTCTTCGGCCGCTGGATGCTCGCCACGGGCTGGGCCGCGCCACTGGTGATGCTCGGATTCGCGGGCACCTGGGCGCTCCCGCTGCTGACCTCGGTGGTCGCCGGCGACGTGTTCGCCTCCGAGGACCGGCTCGGCACCTGGCGCCACCTGCTCGTGGCGGTGCGCTCACCGCGCCGCATCTTCGTGGCGAAGTCGCTCGCGAGCCTCACCGTCATCCTCCTGCTCGTCGCCGGGCTGGCCTGTTCGAGCGTGGTGGGCGGGCTCCTGGCGGTCGGCAACCAGCCGCTGGTCGGACTCGACGGCCATCTGCTGGCGCCGTCCGACGCGGCCGCAAAGGTCTTCCTCGCCTGGGCCTGCGTGCTCGCGCCGACGCTGGCCCTCGCCGCGATCGGACTGCTCGGGTCGATCGCGCTGGGACGCTCGCCGATGGGGCTGCTCCTGCCCGCGCTCGTGGCGCTCGTGATGCAGCTCGCCCAGATGCTGCCGCTGCCCGTAGCGGTGCGCCTCGCCCTGCCGGGCTACGCCTTCATCGCCTGGAACGGCCTGTTCACCAGCCCCATGCAGCTGGGCCCGCTCCTGATCGGCATCGCCGTCAGCCTGCTGTGGGCCGTACTCGCGACCGCGCTGGCCCATGTGCTGTTCCTGCGGCGCGACTTCACCAATCCGACCTACGACGGCTCCGGGCGCCGCGCGGTCACCGCCGGGCTCCTGCCGCTGGCCGGACTGCTCGCCCTCACGGTCGCGGCCGTCGCCGTGGCGACCCCGTCCACGGGTTCGGGAATCCGGCAGTCCAAGGTGCAGCGGTCCGTCGCCACGGCCTTCGCCCGCCTCTACCGCCTGCAGACCGAACAGCTCAACCGCCCCGCCGTCACCGAGGCGCAGCTGCGGGCGTCGGCGGCGTGCAACAAGGGCGCCGGCCAGCTCGCCGCCGAGGGACCGGGCAACGACTGGCGCTGCGTGGTCACTTGGCACCTGCCGGGCGTCAAGGCCACCGGATCGGCCATCTACCAACTCGACTTCACCGCGGACGGAAGGTACGTCGCCGACGGCGACGGACCGAAGGAAGTGAACGGCTACTTCCTCGTGCGAACCCCCACCGGTGACGCGCCGAACCCGCTCTGGCAGTTCGACGGCAACGTCGAGCTGCTCGACACCACCCTGAAGGGATAACTCCATGCAGGTAACACGGCAGCGCCGGGTGAACGAAAGGGAGCACGTCAGCCTCTTTGGTAGACGTGTCGGTCGCCGGACCTTGCTGGTGACGTCGGGCATCGCCGTCGCCCTCGCCATCACGGGCACCGCGGTGGCCTCGACGCACCAGTTCGGTACCCAGCAGGTCGGCCAGGTCACCGCCGACGGCCAGGTCGTCTCCGCCGACCAGTACATCGCGCCGTACGGCGACCGTACCGTCATCAACGACGGCAAGATCATGTCGTCCTCGGTCAGCCCGGACGGCACCCACCTCGCGGCCGCGGTGGCCGACGGCGACGCGTCGCTCGTCGTCATGGATCTGAAGACCGGGCAGGTGAAGCAGAAGGTCGGCACCAACGCGGCGGACGACCTGCGCATCAAGAGCGGCTCCGTCGGCCAGGAGGGCCCGTCGTACTCGCCCGACGGCACGCAGCTGTGGCTGGGCCAGAGCGACGGCTACACCAAGTTCACCGTCAACGCGGACGGCACCCTCGCGAGCCCGACCACCGTCTCGATCCCGGCCGACGGCTCCAAGCACGCGCTCGTGGGCGCCGCTGTCTTCTCCGCCGACGGCTCCACCGTGTACTCCGCGGTCAACGGCCAGAACAAGGTGGTCGCCATCGACGCGGCGACCGGAACCATCAAGCAGAGCTGGGCCGTCGGCAACGCGCCCCGTGGACTCGCCCTGGTCGGCGGCAAGTTGTACGTCAGCAACGAGGGCGGGCGCCCGGCGAAGGCCGGTGACACCACGATCAACTCCTACGGCACCCAGGTCGTGGCGAACCCGGACACCGGCGCCGGCACCACCGGCACGGTCAGCGTCATCGACACGGCGGACCCGTCCGCCGCCGTCGGGAGCATCGACGTCGGTCTGCACCCGACCGCGGTGTACGCGAAGAACGGCGCGGTGTTCGTCACCAACACCGCCGACAACAACGTGTCGGTCATCGACAGCCGCAAGGACAAGGTCGTCCAGACCATCTCGACCCAGCCGTGGCCCGAGGCGTCCGTCGGCTACGAGCCCAACGCCGTGACCCTCACCGACGACGGCCGTCTGCTGGTGACGCTCGGCCGCGCGAACGCGGTCGCCGTCTACCGCTACAAGTCCCCGCAGGCGCCCGCCAGTTACGTCGGCCTGCTGCCCACGGACTACTTCCCCTCGGAGATCACCACCGTGGGCAGGAACGTGGTCGTCTCCAACACCCGTGGCATCGACGCCCTTCGGCCCTCCACCACCGGCGGCCACGGCACCCACGACACCACGTCGAGCCTGACGCAGTTCACGCTGCCGGACGACCGGACCGTCCGGTCCCAGACGGCCAAGGTCTTCAAGCAGAACGGCTGGACCCCCGGCTCGGTCACGACGTCCAAGGGCAAGGGCCACGCCAGGCCCGTGCCGGTCCCGGTGCGGCTCGGCGACCCCTCGACGATCAAGCACGTCTTCCTGCTCGTCAAGGAGAACCGGACCTACGACCAGGTCTTCGGCGACATGGCACAGGGCGACGGCAACCCGGCGTTCACCCAGTTCGGCGAGAACGTCACGCCCAACCAGCACGCGATGGCGGAGCAGTTCGGGCTCTACGACAACTTCTACGACATCGGCACGAACTCCGCCGAGGGCCACAACTGGCTCATGCAGTCCGACAATCCGGAGTACACCGAGTCCTCGGCCGGCGAGTACGCACGCAGCTACGACACCGAGAACGACGTCCTCGGCCACCAGAAGAGCGGCTTCATCTGGTCGGGCGCGCAGGCGGCCGGCAAGTCCGTGAAGGACTACGGCGAGTTCCAGTCGGTCGAGAGCAAGCCGGCCGGGGCGACGTGGCAGAACCTGTACTGCGACGCCAAGAACATGGACGCGACCGGGGCGCAGACCGCGTACCCGATCCAGACCGGTTCGGCGATCCCGTCGCTCAACAAGGTGTCGGTGCCCGGCTTCCCGCTCTTCGACCTCGACGTGCCGGACGTCTACAAGTACCAGATCTGGAAGCAGGACTTCGAGAAGAACGGTCCGGCGAACCTGAACATGTTCTGGTTCTCCAACGACCACACCGGTGGCCCGCCGAGCCCCGCCGCCGAGGTCGCGGACAACGACCTCGCGGTCGGCAGGATGGTCGACGAGATCTCGCACAGCAAGTACTGGAAGGACTCGGCGATCTTCGTCGTCGAGGACGACTCGCAGGCCGGCCTCGACCACGTCGACGGCCACCGTGCGCCGGTCCAGATCATCAGTCCCTGGTCCCAGCACGGCAAGGTCGACAACCACTTCTACTCGCAGATCACGATGATCCGCACCGTCGAGCAGATCCTCGGTATCCACCCGATGAACCAGAAGGACAGCGCGGCGACCCCGATGTACGGGGCGTTCAGCCGCAAGCCGGACAGCACGCCGTTCACGGCGCAGGCCAACCGGACCTCGCTGACCGACGGTCTGTCCACCCTGCCCCCCTGCGGCGCGGACACCCCGGCACCGCAGGACGCCAAGGCGTCGCCGGCGCCGACGGCGGCGAAGGTGCCGGCGGACAAGCAGAAGCTCGCGGCGCAGTGGAAGACGTGGGAGTCGCACCAGCGGCTGACCGGCCCCCACGCCGTGCCCGACTACGCCAACCCCGCCCAGATGAACCGCCTCACCTGGTACGAGACGCACAACTGGACCAAGCCGTACCCCGGTGACAGCAAGGTGTACGCGCCCGACGACGTACCGGGCGCCTACCTCCCGTCGCCGGAGAACGACGGCTGACGCAGCCCCGAGTGGCGTCAACAAGCCCCTGGCCGGCGACACCGCCGGCCGGGGGTCTTGGCATGGCGCCGGCGGTCACCGGGCCGACAGATCGACCGCCCGGTCGACGTCCTGCGGCTGGAGCACCCGCAGGATGCCTTCCATCAGGTAGTAGTCGGCGTACGGGAGGGAGATCTCGACACCGTCCTCGGCCGGCCGGTTGCGGGTGCAGCGGGCCACCACCGCTTCCGCGCGCGCCGAGTTCTTCGTCAGACAGGTCGTCGACAGCGCCGTGAGCATGCGCAGTGCCACGTCACGATAGGACTGCCGGCCGGTGGCACTGGCCAGATCGAGCAGCCCGCACGCCATGACGGCACCGGCGGACGCGTCCTTGACGTCGTACGGGTGCTGTGGCGCGCGGTAGTCCCACACGGGAACGTGGTCCGGGCTCAGCGCACCCACCGCGAAGTCCGCGAGTCTGCAGGCGGTGACCAGGAACTCGTTGTTCCCCGTCCTGCGGTACATGGTGGTGAAGCCGTAGATGCCCCAGGCCTGTCCGCGGGACCAGCAGGAGGTGGGGCTGTAACCCTGCACGGTGCCGGGGCCGATGGGGGCGCCGCTGTCCGGATCGAAGTCGTAGACGTGAGGGGTGGACCCGTCGGCGCGCGGAAAGACCTTCTGCGCGGTCTTCGCGTGCTCGACCGCGATGTCCAGATACCTGCTGTCACCGGTCTGCCGGCTCGCGAACGCCAGCAGATCGAGGTTCATGATGGTGTCCATGATGACCCGGCCCGCGTTCGCCTGATCGGTCAGCGCGCCCCACGCCCGGATGAAGTGCCCGCGCGGGTTGTAGCGCTGGATGAGGGAGTCGGCGGCGCGCACCGCACCCGCACGCCATGCCTCGTCGCCCGTCAGCCTCCACGCCGTGACCCACGACGGATAGAACAGGAAGCCCAAGTCGTGTGTGCTGGTGTCGCTCTGACGGGGCGCCAGCTTCTGGGCCGAGGCCAGGGCCCAGGTGCGGAAGGACTCGTCCTTGCTGCGCAGGTACGCCATCCACAGTGTCCCCGGCCAGAACCCGCCGACCCAGTCGCCGTTCTGGGAGTACGCCCACTTCTCGAACTTCGTCCCGACGGGGAAACCGGTCACCCCCGGCGCCACGGAACGGACCTTCTCGACGGCGTAGTCGACCGCCGCGCCGAGCGTGCGCAGCGTCGCCGCGGACGTCCCGCCCTCGGCCGCACCTGCGGCCGGTGCCGCGGTCACACAGGCGGCCGCCGCACCGGCCGCCGTGGACAGCACCGTACGCCGGGAAATGGTCATGCCTGTGCCTCCAACTGGACGCGGGAAAAGCGGAGTTGGACGAGCGTCGCACATCGCAGCGCACTACGTACACCCACGTGAGTCATGTTCCTGTATGTGAACCAAGATGGCCCGGCAGACCGAACGCGGCCAGCAGATCGGGTCCGCCCCCGAAGACGTGGATGTGGCTGATGCCGGTGCCGGTCGCGGTGAGCACCCCGAGTCCGAACGCGCGGTAACTCCCGTCAGCAGCACGGTAGTAGGCGGCCGCGGCGGGTTGCCCGTTGGCGGAGGTGGGAATCATCCGCCAGTTCCCGGGAGGGCCGATGACACGCGCGAGATAGTCCAGGCAGGTCTTCCTGCCGGAGAACCACGTGCGGGTGCCGACCATTTCGATCGCCGCGTCGGTGCGAAGCGCCTGTTCCAGGGCTTCGGTGTCGGCGTTCTGGAAGCCGGCGACGTACTTCTCGAGCAGGCGCAGGGCCCGGGGGTCGGTGGGCTCGACGAGGTGCTCGGGCTGCGGTGCCACCTCGTGGAGGCGGGCACGGGCCCGCTGCAGCGTGCTCTTGACCGCCGGGGTGGTGGTGCCGAGCATGGCGGCGACCTCCGAGGCGGGGAAGGCCAGCACCTCACGCAGCAGGAGCACGGCCCGCTGCCGCGGGGGCAGATACTGCAGTCCCGCGATGAGCGCGAGCCGCAGGCTCTCGCGGCTCGTGACGATCGTGGCGGGGTCCGCCGGCTGGGGAGCAACCAGCGCGTCCGGCATGGGCTGCACCCAGTCGGCGTCGGGGCCCGCAGCTTCGGGCCGGGTCCCGGCGTCGGCGGAGGGAGCGCCCAGGCCGGACGGCAGGGCACGACGGCCGCGGTGATCGAGCGCGGTCAGGCAGGCGTTGGTGGCGATGCGATACAGCCAGACCCGCAGCGACGACCGGCCTTCGAAGCCGCCGTAGCTCCGCCACGCCCGCAGATAGGTCTCCTGCACGAGGTCCTCGGCCTCATCGGCCGAACCCAGCATGCGGTAACAGTGCGCCAGCAACTCCCGCCGCAACGGCTCGGTGCGGCGGGCGAACTCGTCCGCGTCGGCCACCACGCCCGTCCTGCCCGTCATGGTCGCTCCTTTCAGTCGGTAACGGGACCGGTCAATGGCTGGAGCCCCAGCCTGGGACGTACCCACGAGGCCATCCTCCGGACGGCCTCGTCCGCTTCCGGCGCCCGCCCCGCGGCCATCTGGAAGGTGTGCAACATGCCGGGAAAGACGTCCAGTTGTACGTCGACGCCGGCCTTGCGGGCGTACTCGTCCAGACGCCGCGCGTCGTCGAGCAGCGTCTCGTCCCCGCCCACCTGGATGTAGATCGGCCCGAGTCCAGACAGGTCCGCGTGGAGCGGACCGGCCAGCGGGTCGTGCGGGTCGCCGTCCGGGCCCAGGAAGACGCCCGCGAACCGGCGCACCGACTCACGGAGGAAGAAGGGGTCCCTGTCCCGGTTGGTGGCGTACGACTCGCCGTTCGCCTCCATGTCCACCCAGGGGGAGATCAGGAGTGACGCGGCAGGCAGGGGCAAACCCCGCTGCCGTGCCCGTAGTTGGGTCGTGAGTGACAGGCCGCCGCCGGCGGAGTCGCCCGTGAACGCGATCCGGTTCGCGCGTATCCCCTGGTCCAGCAGCCACCGGTACACGGCGGTCGCGTCGTCCACCTGGGCGGGATGGGGGTGCGCGGGGGCGAGCCGGTAGCCGAAGACGAGTGCCCGAGCCCCGGTCGCCTTGGCCAGATGGCCGAACATCTTGCGGTGGGTGTAGATCGAACCGCTGAGGTATCCGCCGCCGTGCATGCACAGCAGTACCCGGTCGGCCGCGCTGCGCTTCGGCGTGACCCACATCGCGGGCACACCGCCCGCCTCGGTCTCGATGTAGTCGACCTCCCGCGGTTCGGCCGTCAGATCACCCCAGGACTCGTCGTCCAGCGGCTCGGCGTCCGCATCCACCATGGCGCGGCGCGCCGCCGTCCAGTGCCTGCGGACCGCCTCGGCCTGCTTGCTCGGCATGATCACGCCTCCTCGTCCGCCATGGCGGCCTGCTCGGGGCAGTTGTGGAACGCCTGCACCCGCCAGTCGCCGTCCTGCCGGGCCAGCACCCATGTCTCCAGAGCGCGGTTCGCGCGGTCGGGTGTGCTCTGATCGGCCAGGAGCACCGCCCCCTTGCTGATCACCACGGCCGCGTCGGCGCCGACGAACCGTACGTCCTGCACCTCGTGCCGGGCGGAAGAGCCCTTCAGCTCGCCGGCGAAGAGGGTCGCCATCGTGTCCTTGATCGCCTTCCTGCCGGGCAGGTAGGTGCCGGGCAGCACGGCGGTCGCGTTCTCGGCGTAAGGCGCCACGAAGGCGTCCGCGTCGTTGTCGGCCCAGGCCGCGTAGATCGAGTCCAGCACCGCGCGTACCGCGCGGTCGGCGTCGCTCCACGTGTTGTCGCTGGTCATGACGGTCTCCTCGACATCGTGCATCGCCTCGCTCCGCGCCATCCGTGCGTGCACGGCGGTCCTCGTCCGTGCTCGGCCGCGAAGCCTTCGGCAATACAGACCGCCGCGGCCATGAAAGGAATCGGCGGACCGTGGTGGCCGCAAGAGGAATCGGCGGACCGCCGTGGCCGCGAAAGGAATCGGCGGACCGCCGCACCCGGCTTTCGCACCGCGACCGGGTCAGCCCTCGCGGCGCAGCGCCGCAGGCGTCGTGCCGAGATGGGAGCGCAGCACCCGGGTCAGATGCTCCTGGTGCGAGAACCCGCAGGCGGCCGCCACCTGGGCGATGGGCATGGCTCCCGCCCGCAGCAGCCGGGCCGCCTGCTCCACGCGCAGTCGCACGAGGTACCGGTGCGGGGGAGACCCGGTGCGGGCCTTGAACTGCCGGGCGAACTGGCTGACGCTCAAACCGGTGGCCGAGGCCAGGTCCTCCAGCGACAGCGGCTCGGAGATCCGGGCGGCGAGAAGTTCCCGTACGGCCGCGAACTGCCGGTCGCCGAGCCCTGCTTGCCGCCCCGCAGGTTCGGTGTCGCGTCGCCGGACGCTGTGCCGCCGGGCCAGCTGCGCCGCGATCATCAGGGCGAGCTGGTCGGTGTAGGCGGTGCCGCTGGGTTCCCAGCGCCGTACGACACCGTCGAGGGCCAGGACGAGCTGTTCCAGCAGCGGGTCCGTGCTGCCGAACTCCTCCCTCAGCCGCACGGGCCGTCCCTCGTCCGCCGGCGCCTGGAGCGCGGCGTCCGCCAGGTAGACGTGCACCGTGTTGAGGTGCCCGCCGAGTTCCACGTCCAGCTCCGTGGCCGCCGGGTGCAGGAACAGGCCGCCGGGAGGTACCTGCCGGGCCGACGTCAGTCCCCGGCGCCCCCGGCGAACGGTGACGGGGCCGTCCAGGTGCAGGATCAGCAGGTGGCTGCCGGCCCCCTGGAACGCCTCCCGATAGGGCAGTTCCCGCTGGGTCGACACGTACAGCCGGTCCCAGCCCAGTCCGGCACTGCTGCGAAGGGGGCGCACGCCCGGCAGGGCCAGGATGCCGTGCGTGTCACCGAGCCCCATCTCGCTCATGCGGCCCTCCTTCGCGCCACGGCCAGTCTCCCCGCCGGGCCGACCGGTGGGCAAGCGGGAGTGCCGTACGCCCTTCGCGTGCGGAGGGACGCGGACGGTCGCTCTTTTCGTGCAGAAGGACGCGGTGATCGTGCAGGAGGAATCCGCGCCGGGGCCCCGATACTGCGGCAAACGCCCCGACCCCCACACGGCACAGCCTGGAGAGCGGCTTCATGCGGAGTTTCGTACACACGACCGGCCCGAGCAGGGTGATCTTCGGCGCGGGCACCATCGAGCGGGTGCGTGAGGAGGTGGAGCGGCTCGGCGGGGCGCGGGTGATGCTGCTGTCCGGTGGATCACCCGCCCTGCGCAAGGACGTCGAACGGCTCCGTGAGGGTCTGGGCGACCTGGTGGCGGCCGAGTTCGACGGGGCGGTCATGCACACCCCCGTCGAGGTGACCGAGCGGGCCCTCAGCCTGGTGCGCGAGCGGCGGGTGGACTGTCTGGTGGCGATCGGCGGCGGCTCGGCGACCGGCCTCGCCAAGGCGCTCGCGGTCCGCACGGATCTGCCCCAGATCGTCGTGTCGACCACGTACGCCGGCTCCGAGGTCACCCCTGTGCTGGGCGAGACCGTGGAGGGCCGGAAGACCACCCGGTCCGCGCCCGAGATCTTGCCGGAGACCGTCGTCTACGACGTGGAGCTCACCCTCGGCCTGCCGGTTCCCATGTCCGTCACCAGCGGTGTCAACGCGCTGGCGCACGCCGTGGAGGCCCTCTACGCACCGGACGCCACTCCCGTCACCGACGCCCTGGCCCTGGAGGCGGTCGCCGCGATCGGCCGGGCCCTCCCCGCCCTGTACGAGGACCCGTCCGACATGGAGGCGCGGGCGAACCTGCTCCAGTCCGCATGGCTCGCGGGCAGCTGCCTGGGCAGCGTCCGCATGGGGCTGCACCACAAGCTCTGCCACACGCTGGGCGGCGCCTTCGGCCTCCCGCACGCCGAGACCCACACCGTGGTCCTCCCGCACGCCATGGCCTACAACGCTTCCGCCGCTCCGGACGCGATGGCACGTGTCGCACACGCGCTGGGGGTGCCCGACGCCGCCACGGGCGTCTTCGACCTCGTCCGCCAGGCCGGCGGCCCTACGTCCCTGCGCGAACTCGGCCTCACCGAGGCAGACTTGGACCGCGCGGCCGAACTCGCCACCGCACAGCCGTACCCGAACCCGCGCGAGGTGACCCGCACCGGCATCGCGGACCTGCTGAGCGAGGCATGGCAGGGGAGGCGCCCGCAGCCCGCGGCCGGCTCGGCCCCCGACCTGCGCCCGCTGACTGACGAGGTGGTGGCGAGCTTCGACGGCTGCGCGAACCCGCGCCTGCGGCAGCTGCTCAGCGACCTCGCGCGCACCCTGCACGGCTACGCCGTCCGCAACGACCTGACCCCTCAGGAGTGGCAGCGCGCCATCGACTTCCTCACCCAGGCCGGCCACATCACCACCGGGACCCGGCAGGAGTTCATCCTCCTCTCCGACACGCTCGGCATCTCCAGCGTCGTCGACGCCCTCACCAACTCCCGTACACCTGAGACCACTTCCTCCGCGATCCTCGGTCCCTTCTACGTGGCCGGGCCGCCCGCCGCCGAGCACGGCGCCGACATCGCGGGCGGCCTCGAAGGGACGCCTATGTGGGCGGACATCAAGGTCACCGACCCGGAGGGCACACCGGTCGGCGGGGCCGTAGTGGACGTGTGGCAGTCCAACGAGGACGGCTTCTACGACGTCCAGCTCCCGGACCTGGACGGGCCGGTGCTGCGCGCCCGGTTCACCACCGGAGAGGACGGACGGTTCACGTTCTGGTCGATCCTGCCGTCCGAGTACCCGATCCCGGACGACGGCCCGGTCGGCAGGATGCTTTCCGCCGTGGGCCGTCACCCCTACCGCGCCCCGCACGTGCACTTCCTGATCAACGCCCCCGGTCACCAGCCCCTGATCACCCAGCTCTTCGTACGGGGCGGGGCCTACCTGGACGGCGCCCCGGGTCAGCGCGACGCGGTCTTCGGCGTCAAGGACGACCTGGTCACCCACTTCACCCCGCACACCGGCCCGACGCCCGACGGCCGGCCGGTCCAAGGCGAGTGGCGCCTGCTCGACTTCACCTTCCGCATCGCCCCCTCGGACGGCGAACGCGCCCCGACGAGTTCCACGGAGACAGCATGAGCACCCCCCAGAGCTACGACACCGACGTCCTGGTCGTGGGCAGCGGGCCCGCCGGCGGCACCGCGGCGCTGCTGCTGGCCACCTACGGTGTGCGGACCCAACTGGTCACCAAGTACGGCTGGCTCGCGGACACCCCGCGCGCCCACATCACCAACCAGCGCGCCATGGAGGTCTTCCGGGACCTCGGCATCGAGGAGCAGGCCCTGCAGAAGGGCACACCGAGCCGGCTGATGGGCGACACCGTCTTCGCCACCGCGCTGCTGGGGGAGGAGATCGGCCGCATCCGCACCTGGGGCACCGGCGACGAGAGCCTGACCGAGTACGCGGCACAGAGCCCGTGCGCAATGATCGACCTTCCGCAGACCTATCTTGAGCCGATCCTGCTGTCCAAGGCCGCCGAGCGGGGCGCCGTGGTGCGGCTGAACACCGAGCTCGTCGACTTCGAGCAGGACGCGGACGGCGTGACGGCGCGCCTGCGCGACCGGCCCAGCGGACGCGAACACACCGTGCGCGCACGGTACTTGATCGGCGCCGACGGCGGCCGCAGTCTTGTCGCGGACAAGCTCGGGCTGCCCATGGAAGGGCGGATGGGCAAGGCCGGCAGCATGAACATCGTCTTCAGGGCCGACCTCGCGCGGTACGTGGAGCACCGGCCCAGCGTCCTGTACTGGATCATGCGCCCGGGCGCCGACGTGGGCGGCATCGGCATGGGCCTGCTGCGCATGGTCCGGCCCTGGAACGAGTGGCTGATCGTGTGGGGCTACGACATCGACGGCCCCGCACCGCAGGTCACCGACGAGGCGGCGACGGCGATCGTCCGCGACCTCGTCGGGGACGGCGAACTCGACGTCGAGATCGACAGCGCCTCCCTGTGGACGGTCAACCACGCCTACGCGACGCGGCTGCACGCGGGCCGCGTCTTCTGCGCCGGGGACGCCGTCCACCGCCATCCGCCGTCCAACGGACTCGGCTCCAACACCTCCGTACAGGACGCGTTCAACCTGGCGTGGAAGCTGGCGGCCGTCGTCAACGGACAGGCCGGACCTGGGCTGCTGGACACCTACACCGACGAACGGGCCCCTGTCGCACGGCAGATCGTCGAGCGGGCGAACCTCTCCCGCGACCAGTTCCTGCCGCTCTTCGAGGCCGTCGGTGTCGTGGGCGGGGACGAGGAGGGCATCGCCAAAGCCCTGTACGCGGTGCGGCAGCCGGACGCGGAGGGGGCGAAGAGGCGGCGGGCCGTCCGCGAGGCGATCGAGCTGAAGCACTACGAGTTCAACGCCCACGGCGTCGAGCACAACCAGCGTTACGAGTCGGCCGCCGTCATTCCCGACGGCACCGTCGAGACGATCACCCGCGACCACGAACTCTTCGGCCGCCCGTCCTCCCGCCCCGGCGCGAAGCTCCCGCACGCCTGGCTCGTCGACCGGCACGGCAGGCGGATCTCGACGCTGGACCTTGTCGGCAAGGGCGCCTTCTCGGTCGTCACCGGCCTCGCCGGAACCCGATGGGCCGACGCCGCCGAAGCGTTGGCCACCGAACTCGGTCTCGGCCTGCGCGGAGTCGTCGTCGACCGCGACGCCCACGACGCGTACGGCGAGTGGAGCCGGCGCGCGGAGATCGACGAGGAAGGGGTCCTGCTGGTCCGCCCCGACGGCTACGTGGCCTGGCGCCGGCCCGGCGGCGCCGCGGACGTGTCCGAGGCCACCCGCCTGCTCAGGGAGGCGCTGACGACGGTGCTGTGCCGTGGCGATTGACGGCAGGCCCCGGCATGCCGAAGGCGTCGCAGAGGCCGAGGACGGTCGGGGGACCGGCCATGCCGGCTGACGCCCACGACGCGCCGCGCGGACCGGCGGCGGGGAGCGGCGCAAGCCGGGCCCGCACGACGCTCACGTCGTGCGGGCCCTGCACCCCGGCCGCCGCCCGCGTCCCGCGCGAACCCCCGCCGCGGCGTCCTCCCATCCCCTCGCCCCCACGGGACCCGACGGGCCCCGTCCCCCGTCTCATGCGGTGCGCGCACCGTTCACCGGAGGGACTAGTACTCGTCGCGCTTGACCACGCACAGGGCCCAGATGATGAATCCCGAGAAGGCGATCATCACGATGGACCAGACCGGGTAGTACGGCAGCGAGAGGAAGTTGCCGATGATGATCAGTCCTGCGATCGCCACGCCGGAGACGCGCGCCCACGTGGCCGCCGTGAACAGTCCGAAGCTGACGCCCACGGCGATCACGCCGAGGACGAGGTGGATCCAGCCCCAGCTGGTCAGGTTGAACTGGAAGACGTAGTTGGGCGTGTTGACGAAGACGTCGTCCTTGGCGATCGCCATGATGCCGCGGAAGACGCCGAGCAGTCCGACGATCGTCAGCATGACGGCGCCGAAGGTCACCAGGCCGGCGGCCCACTGCTGCTTCGCTGAATCCCGGTGCGTGGGCTGTGTGGGGTGTGTGGCGGTCATCCTCAATACCTCGTTTCGTTCGGCCCGGCGTGCTCAGTGCCCGGACGTGGTGGCCGCGCCGGGACGGTTCCCGCTGCCGTGACCACTCAGGACCAGGTCCTTCGCCCTTGCGAACTCCTCGTCGGTGATGTCGCCGCGGGCGCGGATCTCGGAGAGCTTGGCGAGCTCGTCGGCGCTGCTGGGAGAGCCTGCGCCCTTGGCCGTCTCGCGGACGTAGGAGTCGAAGGCGTGCTGCTGAGCCTGGTGCTCCGCCACCTCCCGGCGACCCATGTTCTTGCCGCGTGCGATCACGTAGACGAAGACACCCAGGAAGGGCAGCACGATGACGAACACCAGCCACCCGGCCTTGCCCCAGCCGCTCATGGTGTCGTCACGGAAGATGTCGACGATGATCCGGAAGAGCAGGATGAACCACATGATCCACAGGAAGAACACCAGCATGGACCAGAAGATGCTCAGCATCGGATAGTCGTACGCGAGGTACGTGGGCGTGCTCATGTCTCTCCCTCCGTCCCGGGCATGCGCCCGGCGACCTGCTTCTGCGCTTCTCAGCGTGCCCACGGCAAGCCCCGGGCGGCCTCACCCGGCACGGGTGAGCGGCGCCGGACAGGGTCACCCCTCGGCCTCCGCGCGGGCGTGGAAGGCCGCGGTGTGCCGGTACCAGGCGCTGGTGGCGACGGCCTCGCCGAGGGCCATGCCCGAGATGGCGACGAGGAAGACGCTGATCAGCCAGGACAGAAGCGTGAAGACCGGGCCGAGCGGCCCGAACTCGTCGAGGCTGCGCTGCATGGCGTTGGACAGGAGCAGATGGCCGGCCCAGCTCAGGGTGATCGTGCCCACCCCCGCCAGGACCGCCCCCGGCAGCAGGCTCGACCAGCTGATCCTGCCGCTCAGCAGCAGATGCTGGGACCACCACCACAGCAGGACGGACCCCACCAGGGACAGCGCAAGACCGGTGGCCGGGCCGATCCCGAAGCCCCGCCGCAGAGGGGCCTGGACGAACATGAAGGCCAGCCACACCACCAACCAGATGAGCCAGCGCCAGGCCACCGCCCGCATCGGCGCCCGGGGCAGGTGCCAGCAGCGCTCGCACACCGCCTGCAGGGCCCGGCTGAACGCGGTGGCCGACGCGAGGGTCAGGAGCGCGCCCAGGGCACCGACGGACTGCCGCGTCGAGCCGCCCGCGGTGTAGGTGTGTCTCACCTCGTCGAGCGTCTCGCCTCGCACGCCCAGCACCGAACTCAGGGAGTCGGCCAGCAGGTGCTTCAGGCCGGGAGGCGCGAACGCGCCCACGGTCATCAGCAGGGGGAGCGCCGCCAGGAATGCCTGCGCGGCCAGCCTCATGGCGCCTTCTACGAGATTGAGCGCGGCCAGCCGGGGCAGCAGCCGGCCCAGCGGCCCGGCCCTGAGGCGCGCCACCGCCTGGACCGCGCGCTCCCTGCGGGTGGCCGGTGCGGTGTCCCTGGCCATGGCTCACGTGACCGCGTGCCCCGGTTCGTCGGCGGCGTCGGGGGCGGGACCCGCGGCCGCGAGCACGGCCGCGATCGCCAGCGCGACGAGGACCAGGACGAGTACGAGGACCACGGCGCCGACGGTGGGCCGGTTCCAGAGGACGAGGGCCAGGGCGCCCGCCCCGATGGTGACGCCGACGGTCCACGCCTCGTGTGCGGACAGCCAGCGCCCTGTGAGACCGGTGTTCATCCCGATGCGGCGCAGCCCCTGTCCGGCGGCCGTGGCTCCCCGCCCGGCCCCGCCCCGCACACCGCGAGCCACCCGGCCGGGGCCGTAGAGGTAGGCGGTGAGGGCCGCGAGCAGGGAGACGACGAGCAGCGTGCGGCTGCTCGCGCGCAGGAAGCGGATGAAGGTGTCGAAGATGACCGCGGCGGCATCGGGAGGCAGGGTGGCCGAGGGGACGGAGTCGAGGTAGACCCGTCGTGCGACGGCCAGGGCGACCAGCAGGAGCACCGCCATCACGGCGACACCGATGCCGACGATGATCACCATCAGCCGGTGGTTCGGGGCGGTCCACACGGTGAGGGCCGCGAACACCAGGGTCAGTATCGGAAGCCAGGTGCCGACGATGTCCAGCAGCCGCATGCCGTTCTGCGCCTTGGCCAGCTGCTGGGTCTTGAACAGCGTGATGGTGCGGTCGACATTGGGGATGGCGGATGCCTTCTGGAAGCCCGCGTCGACGAGGCGCTGGCGCACCTGGTCCACGACGTTTCCGACGTCGAGCTGTATCGCGTCGCCGTTGGCCTGCAGTGCGCCCGAACGCGATCCGGTGAGCATGTTCACCACCGCGGCGTGTGCCCGCCGGTTGGCACCCACCCAGGCTTCCTGGAACGCCTCGCTGGTGATCACGCGACTCACATTGCGCTGCACGACGGTGCGCACCGCGGAGCGCAGTGGCCCGGTGAGGGACTCGGAACCCTGCACCACGCGTGGCGGCGCCCCGTTCTTCTGCAGCGTGTCCGTGATGGCGTTCGTCACCGCCTGGACGTCGATGTTGGCCACGACCCGGTCGGTGAGCCGGTTGATCAGGACCTTCTGCACGGCCGGATCCGAGGCCAGCGGCCTGACGGTCTGCACGTACCGGCCGGTGTCGGCGACCTCGTCGTGCACCCAGGCCGCGACGAGCGCGAGCGGCGCGAGCACCAGCGTCAGCACCAGCAGGACGACGGCGCCCGCACGGCGGGCCCGCCGGTGGCGTACCGTCGCGGCGCGCCGCAGTCGCACGTACTCCTCGTGTTCCGCGGCGGACATCACGTGTGGGGCCTCGGCGGCCGCACCGGGATCCGGCGTCACAGAGGTCGAAGGGGGATTCATCTGGTCTCCGTCGTCGTTTCCGCACCTGCGGTCTCGGTCAACTGCCGAGGGACGTCGCGCCGTCGGTCGCGGAGGGGTCCATGCCGCCCTTGAGTCCCGACCTGCGCAGCGCGGCCCGCCAGGCGAAGGCGAGCACCAACTCGGCCATGCCGAGCAGCACGAGCCAGAGGCCGAGCAGCCGGGTCAGCGCGCGGGCCGACTCGGTCGGCATGGCCAGAACGACGATCCCGGCGACGATGCCGATCACGGCGACCCCCAGCACGAAGCCACGGTGCGGCATGTCCTCGGTGGCGATCGCCGTATAGAGGGTGAGGATCCCGGTCACGAGCCAGGTCACACCGACGATCAGCGAGACCGCGGCGATGGTCTGAAGCGGGTTGCGCAGGCACAGCACACCGGCCAGGACGAACAGGATGGACATCGCCAGCGAGACGATGCGCTCGACGAGACCGGTGCCGGCGAAGACCGCGACGAACCGGAACGCCCCGTTCACCAGCAGGTACAGGCCGATCAGGACGGCCAGTACGTGCAGGGTCTCGTCCGGCCAGACCAGCACCAGGACACCCGGCACGAGCGTCATGATCGCGGAGGCCAGCACCCAGGTCCAGGAGCGGCCGAGCTGTTCCAGCGCCTTCGCGGCACCGTCGGCCTGGCCAGGTGTCCGGCCGCCGGACACCCCGTCGGGGCTGTGCTCCGGCCCGGTACGCGGTGCCGGACCACGGGGAATGGTCATGGCTCCTCCTCGCTTGACGAGCGGTTCGGATCCGGACCGCCGGCTGGGCGGTGGGCGGGGACCGCAGGAGTCAGCGTCCCCCGTGGTACCGGTGGCGGGGTCACCCGTCCCGGGTGATCCGCCTGCTACGCCGTACCGGTGGGCTGTTACCGGAGACGTTGCGAGGCGCGAGGCGGAATGAGCGATCTCCAGGCCACTGCCGCACCGGACCAGGAGGTTGTGCCATGACCGTACCGAACTCCTTCACCGCGGCCCTGTCGCCCGCCGATCGCGTGACGATCGGCCGCAACGCCCGGTCCCGTGCATCGCGTTCGTGTCACGGGTGGTTCGAGGCCGGCCCGGACCGGTTCGACCCCATCGAGGTGATAGAGCGTCAGTCGGCGACTCGAGTGACCGAACTCGTGCCCATCCGCTACAGCCGCATGCTCGAGTCGCCGTTCCGCTTCTACCGCGGTGCCGCGGCGATCATGGCCGCGGACCTCGGTCCCACTCCCAACTCCGGGCTGCGCGTGCAGCTTTGCGGGGACGCCCACCTGCTGAACTTCCGGCTGCTGGCCTCTCCGGAACGGCATCTCGTCTTCGACATCAACGACTTCGACGAAACCCTGCCCGGGCCGTTCGAGTGGGACGTCAAGCGGCTGACGACCAGCTTCGCCATCGCGGGCCGGGCGAACGGGTTCTCCGTCAAGCAGCAGAACGCCGCCGTACGGGCCTGCGTGCGGGCCTACCGGGAGCGGATGCGCGAGTTCGCGGGCATGCGCACCCTGGACATCTGGTACGCCCAGGACGACGTCGAACGGCTGCGGGAACTGATGGCCTCGTCGATGGACAAGGAGGCCAAGCGCCGTACCGCTCGCGCCACGGCACAGGCCCGCACCCGCACCGGCATGCAGGCGTTCGAGAAGCTCACCCGCATCACGGCCGAGGGCCGGCGGATCACGCCGGACCCGCCGCTGATCACCCCTCTCAGGGACCTGATGTCCGGTTCGGCGGACGAGGAGAAGGCGCTCCAGACCGTCCTGGAGGGGTACGCGCCGACCCTGTCGTCCGAACGCCGGCATCTGCTGCGCCACTACCACGTGGTCGACATGGCCCGGAAGGTGGTGGGCGTCGGCAGCGTCGGCACCCGCTGCTGGATCGTGCTCCTGCGCGGCCGGGACGACGAGGACCCGCTGCTGCTGCAGGCCAAGGAGGCCCAGGAGTCGGTGCTGTCCGCCCAGACGGGCGGCGACCGCTACGACAACCAGGGCCGCCGCGTCGTCACCGGGCAGCGCCTGATCCAGACCACCAGCGACATCTTCCTGGGCTGGACCCATGTGCTGGGCATCGACGGGAACGAGCGCGACTTCTACGTACGGCAGCTGCGCGACTGGAAGGGCATCGCCCGGCCGGAGACCATGGGGCCGGACCTGCTGAGCCTCTTCGCCCAACTCTGCGGCGCCTCCCTGGCCCGGGCCCACGCCCGCTCCGGCGACCCCATCGCCATCGCCGCCTACCTGGGCGGCACCGACCGCTTCGACCGCGCCCTCACCGAGTTCGCGCAGTCCTACGCCGATCTGAACGAGCGCGACTTCGAGGCACTGGCAGCGGCCTCCAGCTCCGGCCGGGTCAGCGTCCACGACATGTGAGCGCGCTGACGTCACGTCTCCGGCAGCTGCCTCATCTCCAGAACGTGCAGGCCCAGGGACTGGAAGCGGCTCAGCAGTCCGTACAGGTGGGCCTCGTCGACGACGGGCCCGTACAGGACCGTCTGACCGGACATCAACACGTGCTCGAGCTCCGGGAAGGCCTTGGCCAGCGTCTCCGACATATGTCCGTCGACTCGGATCTCGTAGCGCATGAGCTCTACTCCCACGGGGGCTGGGGGAAGCGGTCTGCGCCCCGTTCTGCGATCGTCCGCCCGGACGGCCCACCTTTGCCTCACCCCGCACGTGTGACCCGGGTCAATGCGTCAGGATGATCTTGAAGGAGAGGATCAGCAGACCCAGGAGCAGGTTGACCAAGGCGGTGGCCGTCAGGAGGCGCCAGGCGGCACCGGCACGCCGTGCCGCGGCCACGGACCACCCCACCTGCCCCGCCACCGCGACGGAGAGCGCCAGCCAGACGGCACCCTGCTCGTCCAGAGCCAGCAGCGGGCTGATCGCCACCGCGACGGCCGGCGGCACGGCGGCCTTGACGATGGGCCACTCGTCGCGGCACACGTGGAGCACCGTGTGGCGGTCCAGGGGCTGCTGCGCCAGCCGCGCCCCGAAGAGCTGGGCGTGCACGTGCCCGATCCAGAACACCCCGCTGGTGAGCAGCAACAGCAGCACCAGTTGCAGCCGCGGGAACGACCCCAGGGTGCCGGCGCCGATCACCACCGAGGCGGCGAGCATGGAACCGTACACGCCCCCGGTGTAGTCCGCGTGGGCCCGTCGCTCGGCCGCACGGGTACGGACGGTGGTCCGGTCGGTTCTGGACATCGGGCTCCTCGCGGTCAGCCACTCCCATCGCACCGGAGGCGGCAGACCGGCGGCTCACCCGTCGCGGGCGGGGCCGCCGCGATCAGAGCAGCCGCATGTCCCGCGCGCGATGCACCGCGTCGCTGCGACGGTTCACCCCGAGCTTCCGGTACAGGCTCTTGAGGTGCGTCTTCACCGTGTTCACCGACACGAACAGATCCGCGGCGATTTCCTGCGTCGACATCATCTGGGCCAGGCGCTGAAGAACGTCGAGCTCGCGGGCGCTCAGTTCCTCCACGACGATCGGCCACTGAGGTGTCCCGAGGCCGCTCAGGGCGCCGAACGCCGACGAAGGGGGCGCGAGCCATCCCGACGCCAGCTGGCTCAGCGGCTGCGCGATCAGCAGGGGCCGGATCCACCGTCCGGCGTCCAGGAAGGGGCGCCGCAGCAGGTCGTGCCGCGCGTCGAGGAGGGCCTGCGCGACCAGCCTGCGGGCGGTCGGGGTGTCCGCGGCGGCGAACGCGGCCTGGGCCCGCACCAGCGTCGCCCGGACGGTCACCGCCGGACCGGCGGAATCCGCGGCGGTCACGCTGTCGAGGAGCTCGATCGCCACATCCGCGTGGCCGGCGGCGAGCTGTATCCGGGCGGCCTCCACGGCACATGCGGGCTGGTCGCCGCTCAGCATGGCCAGCCCCTCGACGGCGGTCTCGGACCGGCCCTCGGCCAGGTGGGCGGCCGACGTCACCAGCGTCTCGTGGCTGTCCGCCCACGGAGAGGCCACCGCGGCGGCGATGTCCGGGTCGGCCGCCTCGGCCGCGGCTCGCGGATTGCCCCGGGCCAGCTCGAGCCGGGCCGTCACGATGGCCCGCAGGGCGGCCACCACCGGGTCCTGAAGCAAGGCCGGGAGCTCGGCCGCCTCGTCGAGGAGAGCCTGCGCCCGGGCCAGTTCATCGCGGTCCACCGCCACGGCGGCCAGCACGACCCGCCCGAGCCCGGAGCCCGACGGCCCGGAGAGGCTGAACCGCTCCGTCTCGGACACCGACTCCTGGGCCTTGTGCTCCGCCTGCCCCGTCCAGCCGTTGAGGTAGTCGATCAGCGCGAGGTGGCCCATGGACTCCTCACGGGCGAGTACGGTCGCGGCTCGGCCGGGACTGCCGGTCACCTTGGACAGGGGAGCGCGCGCGTCCTCGAACCGCCCCGCCCACACCCGCGTGGAGCCCAGGTGGGTCAGCAGCAGGGCGGGGAGTTCCGGATGCTTGGCCAGGAGACGCGCGGGCACCACCGGCTGCACCTCGTCGGCAGTCTCGGCGGCCCGTTCGGCCCGCGCGGGGGAACCGGTCAGGCGGGCGGCCAGCGCCTCCAGCAGCGCACAGCTCAGCTGCGCGGCCGCCGGATCGACCGCGTCCGTGGCCAGCCGCTCCTCGGCCTGCTGCAGATGGGCCATCCCACGATCGAGGTCGCTCTGGGAGAGGTCGCACGCCGCCCGTACGAGATCGGTCGCGGCGCCGGTGGCCTCGGGCCCCATCCGGGAGAACAGCTCGGTCAGGTCGTCCGAGCGCAGGCCCGTGAAGAACTGCCCGATCGCCAGGTCGTCGACGAGGGCACCGGCGGTGAAGTCCCAGTCACCCGCGGCGGCGCCATGGCTGAGCGTCTCCGGGAGCGATCCGGCCTGCTGCAGCCACCGCGCGGCCCGCCGGTGCAGCTCGGGCTCCAGACTGGGGCAGCGCACCCGCAGATGGGCCCGGAGTATCTCGCCGAACAGCGGGTGCAGCCGGTACCAGGAGTGCCCGAGCTGCTCGACGAACGCGTTCTCCCGGCACAGCTCGCCCAGGATGCGTGCGGCGTCGGTCCGGCCGGTCAGCGCGTTCACCAGCTCGGGGCAGAAACGCTCCAGCACGCTGACGCGCAGCAGCAGGTCCTGGGTCTGCGGGGCCTGCCGCTTGAGCACCTCGGCCAGCAGGAAGTCCGCGACGGTGCTCCGGCCCGCCTCGAACTCCTTCAGGTAGGTCTCCGGGTCCGGGCTCTCCCGCGCGGCCAGGGCACACAGCCGCAGACCGGCGGCCCAGCCACGGGTGCGGTTCACGAGGGAGCGCGCGGTGTCCACGGGCAGCCGCAGCCCGTGCCGCTCCAGCAGCGCCGCGGCCTCCTCGGGCGTGAAGGCCAGCTCGGCGCCACGGATCTCCGTGAGGACACCGGCGGCCCGATACCGGTGCAGCGACAGCATCGGCTCGGTACGGGTGACCACCACCAGGTGCAGCCCCCGCCCGGCGTGCTGCAGAACGAAGTCCAGCTGCTCCGCGACCTCCGGCTCGGTCACGCGGTCGTACTCGTCGAGCACGACGGTCACCGCCGGGCTGCGCCCGTCCAGCTCCTCCGCGATCGCCGAGAGCACCCTGCGGTTCACATGGTTCGCGTCGGCCGGCCAGCCGACCTGGTCGGACAGCGGGTTGCCGGACGCGCTCAGGGCATGGAGGAAGTACGCCCAGAACATCCCGGGCCGCTCCTCCTCCGGCTCGACGGTGAGCCAGGCGAGCGGCCGCGCCAGATCGGCGGCCCATTCGGCGACCAGCAGGGTCTTCCCGGCTCCGGCCGAGCCGTTGACCATCGTCAGAGGGGTCCGCAGAGCCTGGTCCAGGTGCTTCGTCAGCCGTGGCCGCGACAGGAAAGTCGCGGGTCTTGTCGGCAGGGCGAAGCGCGTCCGCAGAAACGGGTCCCCGAGCGGATCGGCACGGTGCTCGACCGGTGCCGGATGCCCCTCGCGATCAGTCACGGCAATCACCACCACTGTGGGTCAGGTCATGGGCGGCGCTCCCCTTCGCTCAGAGTTGCATTCTTCTCGCGAACACGCCTGGCAAGCGTGGTCCGAAGGTCCCTTCACCTGGCCGAACGGCCCTCCTCGAGGGACAGGGCGTGGACCACGGGCCCTACGCGCCGACCCGGCCGGCCCGGTCCATGTGGTGGTCGAGGGAGAGGGCGGCGGTGATCAGCGCGAGGTGGGTGAACGCCTGCGGGAAGTTGCCGAGCTGCTCTCCCGTCGGCCCGACCTCCTCGGCGAAGAGACCGGCATGGTTGGCGTACGTCAACATTTTGTCGAAGGCGTACCGGGCCGGGCCGAGCTTCCCCGACCGCGCGAGCGCGTCGACGTAGAGGAAGCTGCACAGGGAGAACGTGCCCTCGCTGCCGCGCAGGCCGTCCGGAGAGGCCGCCGGGTCGTAGCGGTACACGAGGCTGTCCGAGACGAGCTCGCGCTCCATCGCCTCCAGGGTGGACAGCCAGCGCGGGTCCGTCGGCGAGATGAATCCGACCCGGGGCATGAGCAGGAGGGAGGCGTCCAGGGTGGAGTCCTCGTACTGCTGGACGAAGGCCTGGCGCCGGCTGCTCCAGCCCCGCTCCATCACCTGGCGCAGGATGTCGTCCCTGGCCGTGGTCCACTGCGCGATGTCGCCGGGCCGCGCGTAGTGCTGGGCCATCCGGACCCCCCGGTCGAAGGCGGTCCAGCACATCAGCCGGCTGTAGGTGAAGTCCTTCTGGCCGCCCCGGGTCTCCCAGATCCCCTCGTCGGGCCGGTCCCACTCCTTCACCAGCCAGTCCAGCACGCCCGCCAGGGCCTGCCAGCCGTCGTACGGCGGCACGTCGTCGACGTCCTCCACGGACTGGGCCAGGGCGAGCGCCGCCTCTCCGTAGATGTCGAGCTGGAGCTGTCCGGCCGCGCCGTTGCCGACCCGTACCGGCGCCGACTGGCGATAGCCCTCGAAGTGGTCGAGAACCTCCTCCGTCAGTTCCGGATCGCCGTCGACCCGGTACATGATCTGGAGGGGTTCACCGCTGACCGTGCGGCCCGCCCGCAGCCGGTCGCCCAGCCAGCGGCGGAACGCCACGGCCTCCTCGACGTAGCCGAGGCCCAGCAGGGCGCTGACCGACAGCGAGCCGTCGCGGACCCAGGTGTAGCGGTAGTCCCAGTTGCGCCCGCCGCCGATCTGCTCGGGCAGCCCCATGGTGGCCGCCGCGACGGGCGCCCCGGTGGGCGCGTAGGTGAGCAGCTTCAGGGTGATGGCGGACCGGTTCACCATGTCCTGCCAGCGCCCGTGGTAGGTGCTGCGGCGCATCCAGCCGTGCCAGAAGTCCCGGGTCCGCGCGAACAGCGCCCTGATCTCCGGCTGCCCGACGGGAGCGAGCCGCACGTCCTGCGTGCCCCCCACTGTCAGCACGACGGCGGCCAACTCCCCCTGTCCGATGGTGAGTTCACCGAGAATGTCGTCGCCGTCCCTGGTCCACCGCACCGGTCCGACGCTCTGCAGCGCGGCCTGGACCCCGTTGCCCCGGAACCTGACGGCGTCCTCACCCGTCTCCAGGCGGTGCGCGGAGCGGCCGTAGTCGAAGCGGGGGCGGCACTCGAGTGAGAAGCGCACCCGTCCGCGTGCCACCCGGAAGATCCTGACCAGGCGGTGCGTGTCCGAAGGGCGTTCGGGGTGTTCCACCGGCATGAAGTCGATCACCTCGCCGACCCCGTCCTCGGCCAGGAAGCGGGTCACCAGCACGGCTGTGTCCTGGAGGTACAGCTGGACCGGAGGCCGCCGGCTGTCGGCGGTGACGCTGAAGTACCCGCCGTGCTCGTGATCGAGGATCGAGGCGAACACGCTGGGCGAGTCGAACCTGGGCGCACACATCCAGTCGACCGTTCCCTCGGACGAGACCAGCGCCGCCGTCTGCAGGTCTCCCACCAGCCCGTGATTCTCGATCGGGGCATAGCGTCGCATGAGCCACTCTCCCTCCCGCTGCGCGATCCGGGCACCTTCGCGCCACGGCACCGCGCCGCTCACGTGTGCCCAACCTCGCAACGCCGCAGGGTGACGGCTTCACCCCCGGTGGGTGAGGCAGTGTCAGGGGTGGCTGCTGAATTCTTGGTTGGGCAGGCGATGACCGATCCCTGCCGGACGTGGTCGAGTTGGAGGACTCCAGGGGGGCGGCAGCAGTGGCTGAGGCAATCGCGCCGACGCGGACGGCGGCCAAGCGGCGTGTGCTGGCCGCCCTGGCCCTCGCGCAGTTCATCTGCAGCTTCGCCGGCTCCAACATGAACGTGATGATCAACGACATCAGCAAGGACCTGGACACCACCGTCCAGGGCGTGCAGGTGGCGATCACCGTATTCCTGCTGGTGATGGCGGCGTTGATGATCCCCGGTGGCAAGCTGACCGAACGTTACGGGCGCAAGCGCTGCTTCCTGACCGGCCTCGTCATCTACGCCGTGGGCGCCCTGCTCAGCGCGGCCGCTCCGGGGCTCGGGGTGCTGATCCTCGGCAACTCCCTCTTCGAAGGCGTCGGCACCGCCCTGCTCATCCCGCCCGTGTACATCCTCGCGACGCTGCTGTACCCCGAAGTGACCTCCCGTGCCCGCGCCTTCGGCGTCATCATGGCGCTCGGCGGCATCGGCGCCGCGGCGGGGCCGCTGATCGGCGGCCTGATCACCTCGGCCATCAGCTGGCGCGCGGCGTTCGTGTTCCAGGCGCTGGTCATCGCCGTGATCGTCCTGCTCAGTCTGCGCATGAGCGATCCGCTGCCGCCCGATCCGGACGCCTCCTTCGACGTGTTGGGCGCGGTGCTCGTCGCCGTCGGACTCGTCCTCGTCGTCCTGGGCATCCTGGCCACCGACAACAACATCTGGCTCATGATCGGCCTGGTGGCTCTCGGCGCCCTCGTGCTCTGGTGGTTCTTCCGGTCCGTCCGCGCCAAGGAGGCGGCCGGCGAGGAACCGCTGCTGCCGCTCGCCCTGTTCCGCGACCGCGTCTCCAACCTCGGGCTCGTCACCCAGAACGTCCAGTGGCTGATGCTCATGGGCACCTCGTTCACGGTCGCGGCCTACCTCCAGGTCGTCCGGCATTACGACGCCATCCAGACCGGGGTCATCTTCACCGCGGCCACCCTGGGACTGCTGCTCACGTCGCTGGGCGCAGAGCGCATGGCCAAACGGCGCTCCCAGCGCCTGCTCATCACGAGCGGATTCGCCGTCAGCATCGTCGGGATCGTCGTCCTGATCGTCCTGGCCGGTGCCTACTCGACCGCCTGGGCCTTCGTCCCCGGGCTGCTGCTCATCGGGCTCGGCCTGGGCGTCATGCTGACCCCGTCGGTCAACGTCGTGCAGTCGAGCTTCCCGGAGGAACAGCAGGGGGAGATCTCGGGACTGTCCCGCAGCGTGTCGAACCTCGGCTCCTCCTTCGGCACGGCCATCGCCGGCACCATCCTGGTGTCCGGCCTGACCAAGGGCGCCTACGCCGCGGCGATGATCACGATCGCCGTGACGGGTCTCATCGGCCTCGCGGCCGCGGCACGGCTCCCACGGGAAGCGGGCCGCACACCGGCCCAGACGCCGCAGAGCACGACCGCGGAACCGCATGCTTGACCGCCCCGACTCTCCTTGTTCCAGGGTGATTTGATCCGCAGGTGGGGGATTGTGGGCAGATGGCGGCGATGCATGAACGCAGGACCCGGGTCCGCGAGGTGCGCCGTCGCCTCGCGGACGAGGGCCCTCCGTGGACACGACATCGTGAGACGGACTTCGAGACGGTGACGCTGCCGCGGCTCGAGTGCGACGGGCTGCGCGACCTGCTGATCGCCGAGCGCGCGCAGACGGTCGTCGAGATCGGCCTCGCGTACGGCAGCTCGGCGCTCGCGATCGGGGAGGCGCTGACGACGGTCGATCCACCGCACCCCCGGCACGTCATCATCGATCCGTTCCAGGAGAGCGAATGGTCGAACGTCGGCCGCGACCTGCTGTACTCGGCCGGCCTGAAGCCGATCGTCTCGCTCCTCCGGACCCCGTCGTCGATCGCGCTCCCGCAGCTCCTCACCGAAGGACTCGTGGCCGACGCGGCCTTCGTGGACGGCAGTCACCGCTTCCACGAGGTCTTCGTCGACCTCTACTTCCTCCGCAAGATCGTCCGTCCCGGCGGCCTGCTCGTCCTCGACGACGCCTTGGCCCCGCCGGTACGGGCCGCCGCGCGCTACTACGAACGGAACCTGGGGTGGACGGTGCATGCCGAAACCCCGCGCTGCAAGGCGCTCCGCCTGCCGGACCCTGCCGTCGAGCCGCCCTTCGGGGAGTTCCGGGCGTTCTGACTCGGGGAAGCCGCATGGGGCAGGCAAGTGCACCGGCACGGCGTCGCCCGGGCCACGATGCGCGGCCGTCACCTGTAGCATCTGCCTGCGTCGGATTGGACACTTGTGCAGGTCCGTCCATCACCGTCGGGCGAGGAGACGAAGGTGCCGGAGAGGAATCTCGAGTTCGGGCAGTACGGGGCTCGCGGCATCAAGGGGCATGAGGCCGTGGGCCGGCGGCTCGACGCGCTCGCCGGGTTCGTCGCCACCCCGGTGACGACGCATCGCGGCCTGATCGCGCGGCTGCACTACCTCACACGGACCAAGCATGCGCGTGAGGCGGCCCGGGAGGCGGGCCTCACCGTCACCGACCGCACCCTCAAGGCATGGCTGGACGGCCGCCGCAGCCCGTCGCGGAAGAACCTGCAGAGCGTGGAGACCGCGTACCGCACCGTGCGCCGCCACAACGTCTCCCGGTACCTGCTCGCCCGCCTCAACCGCGAAGGCCGCGGCACCCGTGTCGAGTTCCATCCGCTCAACCAGAGCCAGGTGCCCCGGCCCCGCCAGCGTGTGGTCGAGTACCGCACCCTCAACGTCCGTCACTGGGACCGCATCGTGCGGGCCTGGGCCGAGGACGACGACGCGGCGCTCGACGACGCCTGGGTCAACGACGTCACCGTGGACCTCGGCAGCCAGTGGGGCGAGTACGAGTACGTCACCAACATCGGATTCGCGGCGTGAGAGTTCCGCCGGTTACGAGATCCTGCCCTTGGCGCGGGAGCAGCACGGCAGGCGCTCCGGACAGGCGGAGCACGCGACCACCGTCCGATCCAGCCGCGACCGGGGACCTACGACATTGAACGCAACCCGTACGACGAGTGAGGCGCAGCCCGACGCCACCGGCGCAGCAGTGCGGTCGGCGCGCGCCCTGGCCCGGCTCGCGCTCCTGTGCGTCGCCGGAGCCGTGGCCTCCGTGGTGGCCGGAGCCGGCCAGTGGCTGATCCTGCTGCTCGGCCTCGCCGGACTCGCCCTGGCCGGCGCCGGTCTCTGGTGGGCCCTGGCACACCGTGGCATCGCCCGTCTGTTCGGCGCACTGCTGGCGATCGCCGCCCCCGTGGGCGTCCTGGTGCTGTACGCGATCTCGGGTCTGTGGGTGGTGGCGGCAGCGGCCCTCGCATGCTGGGCCGTCGCGCTGGCCTGCGCGAGGAGCGCGCTGCGCCATCTGCGTAAGCCGCGCGGCATGCACCACCGCAGCGTCCGCGCACCCCGCCGCGCCGTGGTGATCATGAACCCCAGGTCGGGCGGCGGAAAGGTCGGCCGCTTCGGGCTGGTGGAACGGGCCGAGGCCCTGGGCGCCCGGGTGATCCTGCTCGACCTCGACAAGGACCCGGACCCGGTGGCGCTGGCCCGGCAGGCCGTCGCCGAGGGCGCCGACCTGCTCGGTGTGGCCGGCGGCGACGGCACCCAGGCCCTGGTGGCGGCCGTGGCCGCCGAGCACCGTCTGCCCTTCATGGTCGTGGCCGCCGGCACCCGCAACCACTTCGCCATGGACCTCGGCCTGGACCGCGACGACCCGTCGAAGAGCCTGGACGCCCTGTCGGACGGCGTGGAACTCCGCGTCGACCTGGGAGACGTGGCCGGCCGGCCCTTCGTCAACACGGCTTCCTTCGGCACGTACGCGCACATCGTGCAGAGCCCCGACTACCGCGACGCCAAGGCGATCACGGCGCTCGACCAACTGCCCGAACTGCTGACGGGCGAGGCCGGCGCCACCCTGACGGCCCGCGCCGACGACGAGGTGCTGGACTCCCCGCAGGCCGTACTGGTCAGCAACAACCCCTACGCGCGCGCCGATCCCCTGACCGGCGGACGCAGACCGAGGCTCGACACGGGCAGGCTCGGTGTGATCTCGGTCCGGGTCGGGGGCGCGGCCCAGGCCGCCGAACTGGCGCTGCTCGGGGAAAGGGCGAGCGGCATCACGACCCTGAAGCCCCGCCGCGTGGTGGTCGAGGCCGACGAGGAGGTCATCCCGGTGGCCCTGGACGGCGAGGCACTCACCCTGCCCACGCCGGTCGTGTGCACCGTGCGGCCCGGCGTGCTCCGGGTCCGGGTGCCCAGGCACCGTCCCGGAGCCCCGTACGTCGCCCCTTCGGTCGACTGGCGCCGCATCGTCCGTCTCGCCTTCGGCCGAGCACCCCGTCCGCACGAGAAGAACCAGGAGCAGAGCGATGGCTGACCGCCGCCCGCCCGAACAGCAGGTACCGCAAGGCCTGATGCGCGACCTCGCCGCCCTCGACCAGGCGCTCTACGAGGCCGTGACGGTCACCAGCACCCCCACACTGGACGCCGCGTTGCGCAAGCTGTCCGCCGCCGCGGACCACTCCAAGATCTCCTTCCTGATCGCCGGGGCGCTTGCGGTGCGTCCCGGCAGCTCACGCCGCGCCGCCGCCCTCGGCGTCGCGGCGATCGGCGTCGCGTCGGCCACCGCCAATCTGCTCGGCAAACGCCTCGTCCGCCGGTCCCGGCCGCACCGCGCGGAGGATTCGCCGTTCCCGGGACGCCATGTGCCGATGCCCGCGTCCGCCTCGTTCCCCTCGGGGCACACGGCCTCGGCCGTCGCCTTCGCCGCCGCCGTCGGCCCCGCGTTCCCGGTCGCCACGGTGCCGCTGGGCCTGCTGGCCTGCGCCGTCGGCTACTCGCGCATCCACACGGGCGTGCACTATCCGGGCGACGTCATCGCCGGTGCCGTACTCGGAACCGCCGCGGCGGCGACGGTCCTCGCCGCTGCCGGCCGGGACGGCCTGAAGGCTCCGTTCTTTCGCTGTCCGTAGCGGCCCGTCAGCCCGCTGTGCTGCCAGGACGCGTGGATTCCACTCTCCGCCGGATCATGAAGGTTTCGTGGGGGAAACCTGTCTAAGATCTGGAGCTCGTACGGAGAGGGGAAACGTGTGAGCGATTTAGCAGGCCCGAACTGTCCGGAATGCGGCCAACTCCGGGCAGCGGACGGGACCCCCACCTGCTCGTGCACCCACCGCGCCGCCGAAGCCCGCCGCGAGACACGTTCGGCCGAGGTGGCGGCGGCGGAGGACTTCGACCTCGTGCGCATACGGCCGTTCGTGGCCATCGACGTCGACTCCGGGCCCGCCGAGACAGCCGCCGAGGAGACACAACAGGTCGGCAGCACAGGGCTGTTGGACGGCACGCACATACCGGGCGCTCCCGATGCCCTCGACGAACTCCCCGCGCAGCCCCCTTCCGACGGTGTCCCGAGCCGCAGACGACGCCCGCGGTCGCTGCTGGTCGCCGGTGGCGGAGCCGCCGTTGCCGTCCTGGTGACCGGGGGAGTCATAGGGGGCGTCTTCTGGTACGACAGCCCGGCGCGGGACGACTCCGCGTCGAGCGGTGTCCGGGCGGGCCTGCCCGCCCAGCGCTCCTCCGGGGATGCTTCTTCGTCGGCGGACCCCTCCCGGACGGCGCCTTCGGCGTCCGCGTCCGTGACCTCGACGACCCCCTCACCGAGCGCCACCTCGTCCGCGGGCCGGGGCATCCCGGCCGCCCCCGGCGACCCGAGCGCGAGCGTGCCCACGGCCGCCACCACCGCCACGGCGACGGGCGCGCCCGCACCGACCGGGCCGGGCGGCGAGGACCCCGTCCTCCGCTACGGCGACAAGGGCCCCGAGGTCGTCGAACTCCAGCTCCGGCTGAAGCAGATCGGCTTCTACGACGGGGACGCCGACGGTGACTTCGACCGCCAGGTCGAGAACGCGGTCCGCACCTACCAGCTCGCCCGCGTCATCCTCAACGACCCGGCGGGCGTCTACGGCGCGGCGACCCGGGCGTCGCTGGAAGGCGAGACGAAGGAGCCGTGACGCCGGGAGTCATGACGGTGGTCGGGCCGGGCACCCGTACGGGCATGAAGGCGATGCCGGCAAGGCACATGCTCACGTTGACCGTTGTGCTGGCGGTCCTCCCCGCAGGTGTGGCGTGCGCGCATCACCACGGGCAGGGAGCGGACGCGCCGGCGTCGGCGGGCGGCCCGGCCGTCGCGTCCTCGGGAAGCCGGCTGGTCGTCACGACCGACAACGGGCTGCGGCTGCGCCCCACCGACGGCCACCGCGTGACCGTGGACGACGGGGTCAAGGCGAACTGGTCCCATCGCGGCCACACCTGGGTCCTCGACCTCACGTGCGCGGACGGGGCCGGGAAGGACGGCGGATGCCCGCGCATGCCCTCCGTCAGGGTGCCGGACGGCATGGATGTGACGGCCCGGGCCCGCAACGCGGGCGTCGACGTGGCCGGGATCGCGGCCGCACTGGACATCACGACCGTCAACGGCGATGTGGCGGCGACCGATTCGGGACGCGGGGACGGCGCGGTACGCCTGTCCACCCGCAACGGCTCGGTGCGCACGACGGCTCTCGAGGCGGGCCGTCTGGTCGCGACCACCACGAACGGGGACGTGGTCGCCGCGTGTGACGACGCGCCGCCGCACGTCACCGCGACGACCACCAACGGCTCGGTCGACGTGACCGTCGCGGACGACGCCCCCGCCTACGCGGTCACCGCGTCGACCGTCAACGGCCGCACCACGGTGACCGTGCCCACGCGGGACGCCTCCCGCGGACCCGCGATGACGCTCACCACGGTCAACGGAGACGTGGCCGCACGCCGGGAATGAGCGCTCACCTGCCGGGGCCGCCCGAGCGCTTAGGGGTGAACGGAACACCGCGATGATGGCCGGGTGAGGACACGGAACGGCGAGTCGGTGCTGGCGAGGGTCGTGCGGATCTTCGAGGCGTTCACGGCGGAGGAGTCCGCCCTGACCGTCTCGGAGATCTCCCGGCGTACGGGGCTGCACGTGGCGACCGCGTCGCGCCTGGTGGCCGAGCTGGTCTCGTACGGATTCCTGGCGCGTGACGCCGATCGCCGGGTCCGCATCGGCGTGCGCATGTGGGAGCTGGCCACCCGGGCCTCGCCCGCCCTGTCGCTGCGTGACACGGCGATGCCGTTCATGGAGGGCGTGCACGACGTCGTGGGCCACCACGTCCAGCTCGGCGTGCTCGACGGCCACGAAGTGCTGTTCCTGGAGCGGCTGTCGGCACCGGGCGCGGTCATCAACTACACCCGCATCGCCGGACGCCTGCCGCTGCACGCCTCCTCAAGCGGCCTGGTCCTGCTCGCTCACGGCCCCGCCGACCTGCGGGAACGGGTGCTCGACGGGCCCTTGCCGCGCTACACCCCGAACACCCCCGCCACCGGCGCGCAACTGCGGGCCGTGCTCGCGGAGGTCCGCCGCCAGGGATACGCCTACTGCCCGGGCTATGTGCATGAGGAGGCCCTGGGCATCGCGGCGCCGGTGCGCGACGCCCGCGGTGAGGTGGTGGCCGCGCTGGCCGTGATCGTCCCGAACGAGGCCGGCGCCGCCTCCGTCGTACCGGTGGTGCGTACCGCGGCCCGCGGTGTCTCCCGTGCGCTGGGTTCAGGCGGAAGGTCGTCCCTCACTCGATGATGCGGCCTTCGCGGAATGATTCGTCTCTCATTGAATGAGAAGGCCGTCGCGACGGTGTGTCCCCGCCGCGCATCCTGCCTGGCAAGCCAGAGACGGGAGGCGACGACGTGGTCGCGAACAGTGTCGAGCTGCCGGTGCCGAGGGGCGTCGCGAACGCGGCCACCCTCACCGTCACCGCCAAGGAACCGGTCGCCGACGGCGTGGTGTCCCTCACCCTCGCGCACCCGGACGGCTCCCGGCTGCCGGACTGGACGCCGGGCTCGCACATCGACCTGAGCCTGCCGGACGGCACGACCCGGCAGTACTCCCTGTGCGGTGACCGCTGGGACGCGCACACCTACCGGATCGCCGTACTGCGAGAGCCGGCGGGCCGGGGCGGATCCGCCTACGTGCACGACCAGTTGAGTCCGGGCGACCGCGTGGGCGTGGGCGGCCCGCGCAACCACTTCCCCCTCGTGCCGTCGCGGACGTACCTCTTCATCGCGGGCGGCATCGGCATCACCCCGCTGCTGCCCATGGTGCACCAGGCCGAACTGCTGGGCACCGGCTGGCAGTTGCTGTACGGCGGCCGCACACGGTCCTCGATGGCGTTCCGCGAGGAGCTGACGGCCACCCACGGCGAGCGGGTGCGGCTCGTCCCCCAGGACGAGTTCGGCCTGCTGGACCTGGCGGCCCGGCTGGGCACGCCGCGCACCGGCACCAAGGTGTACTGCTGCGGCCCCGCACCGCTGCTCGCCGCCGTCGAAGCGGCCTGCGCCGCCTGGCCGCCGTACACCCTGCGGGTCGAGCGCTTCACCGCCGACGCGCAGAGCGCTCCCGTACGCAGCGTTCCCTTCGAGGTCGAACTGCGGCGCACCGGACGCACCACCACCGTCACCCCGGATGTCTCGGTGCTGGAGGCGGTGCGCCGCGCCGGCGCGGACGTGCTGTCCTCCTGCGAACAGGGCACCTGCGGCACCTGTCTCACGCCCGTACTGGAGGGAGAGCCCGAGCACCGGGACTCGGTGCTCGCCGACCACGAACGCTCGGCGAACGACTGCATGCTCCCGTGCGTGTCGCGTTCCCGGGGCGACCGCCTCGTGCTCGATCTCTGAGACCACGTCCCTTCCTTCGAGACCTTCAAGGAGCCGCGATGACCGAGGCTTTGGAGCGTGCCGTCGTGCCGCCCGTCAGCGACGCCGACCCGTTCGCCCCCGAGACCCTGCTGGACCCCGAACCGCTGCACCGAGCCCTGCGCGAGACGGGTCCGGTCGTGTACCTCTCGCGCTACGACGTGTACGCGCTGGCCCGCTACGAGCAGGTGCACGCGGCGCTGGTGGACTGGCAGCGCTTCGAGTCGGGTGCGGGCGTGGGCCTCTCCGACTTCCGCCGCGAAAAGCCCTGGCGGCCACCGAGCGTGCTCCTGGAGGCCGACCCGCCCCGGCACGACGCCCCACGCCGGGTGCTGCGCGAGATCCTCGCCCCGCCCGCACTGCGCCGTCTGCGCGAGAGGTGGCACCTCGTGGCCGAGGAGCTGGTCGACCAAGTCCTCGCGGAGTCGGCCGAGTTCGACGGCTTCACGATGCTCGCGGAAGCCTTCCCGCTGCGGGCCTTCCCGGACGCGGTGGGCCTCGGTCCACAGGGCCGGGAGAAGCTCCTGCCCTACGGCACCATGGCCTTCAACGCCTTCGGCCCGCGCAACGAGCTTGTCGCCGCCGACGCCCACCGGGTGGCCGAGCTGTCGGCGTGGGTGAACGCTCGGTGCGACCGTGACGCGTTGAGCGAGGACGGCTTCGGCGCACGGATCTGGGAGGCCGCCGACCGCGGCGATCTCACGCACGAGCAGGCGCCGTTGGTGGTGCGATCGCTCCTCACCGCCGGCGTCGACACGACGGTGCACGGCCTGGCGGCGTGTCTGTACGCCTTCGCCACACACCCCGAGGAGTGGCAACGGCTGTGCGAGCGACCGGAGTTGGCGCGCGTTGCGTTCGATGAGGCGGTCCGCTGGCAGTCGCCGGTGCAGACCTTCTTCCGTACCGCCGCCACCGACGTCGCCGTCGCCGGGACCATCGTCCCCAAGGACGCGAAGATCCTCATGTTCCTGGGTGCGGCCAACCGCGATCCGGCCCGCTGGACCGACCCCGACCGCTTCGACCTCACCCGTGACCCGTCGGGGCACGTCGGCTTCGGCATGGGCATCCATCAGTGCGTCGGCCAGCATGTGGCCCGCCTGGAGGCGGAGGCGCTGCTGACCGCACTGGTGAGGCGCGTCGACCGATTCGAACTCACCGGCACTCCACGCCGCCACCCCAACAACACCCTGCGGTCGTGGACTTCACTGCCCCTGCGCGTCCAACCGGTCGCGTGAGCGCCGCTCACGTGGTGAGCGCGGCCTCGGCGTCGTGGCCGTAGATCCAGCCGGCCGTGACGAGGGGGTCGGATGCGGCGAGCGCCGTGTCGCGCGTCTCCTGCTCGGGTCCGTCCGGCAGATGGTTCACGTCCCGTCGGGCGTGACTGATCTCCTGCAGGCGCGTGGTGCGCGGGATACGCGCCGACTCGTAGCGTCTCAGGGCCTGTTCGGGGTCGTCCGGGGACGCGGCGAGGCAGCGTGCCAGTACGGCGGCGTCCTCGATGGACTGGGCCGCGCCCTGCGCGAAGAAGGGGAACATGGGGTGCGCCGCGTCACCGAGCAGCGTGACCCGCCCCCGGCTCCATTGCCGCAGGGGCGAACGGTCCAGCAGCGCCCAGCGTCCCGGCACTGCGCCCGCCGCGATCAGGTCGGTCACCCGGGGGTCCCAGTCGGCGAACTCGGCGTGGAACTCCTCGGTGGTGGCCGTCGCACTCCAGGACTCGTCGGTGTAGTCCCCTGCGGGCGCGAAGGCGACCACGTTGACGGCGCTGCCGCCGCCGATCGGGTAGTGCACGAAGTGCCGGCCGGGCCCGAGCCAGATCGTCTGCGCCGGCCGCAGGGCGAAGGCCGGTGCGGCATGAGCGGGCACGAGGGTGCGGAAGGCGCAGACGCCGGAGTACTGCGGGCGCGTACGGCGGGCCAGTGCGCCGCGGACGACGGAGTGCACGCCGTCGGCGCCGATGACCACGTCGGCCTGGGCGTGGCTGCCGTCCGCGAAGTTCAGCAGCACGTCGTCCGGGGCCGCCTCGACCGAGGTGCACCGCTCGCCCAGCCGAATCCAAGCGCTGGGCACCGCGGATCTGACGGTGTCCAGCAGGTCGGACCGGTGGATGACGTAGGTGCGTTCGCCGTAGAGCTGCTCGCACACATCGGTCAGCTTCTCCACCGACAGCACGCCGCCGTCCGCCCAGCGACGGAATTCCCACCCCCACTCCAGTGCCACGGCCCGGCGGAGGAACGCGTCCATCACGTCGAGGCGCCGCAGCAGCCGTACGGCATTGGGAGCCACGACGAGCCCGGCGCCGACCTCGGTGAGCTCGGGTGCCTGCTCGTGGACGGTGGCGGTCATCCCCGCGCGGCGCAGGAAGGCGGCGGCGGCCAGACCGCCGATGCCGCCCCCGACGATGGCGATCCGCGGGCCGTGCGGGCGAGCGGGCATGGATCGACTCCTCCTACCCCAGGTGATACTCCGGTGCTGCCACTGTCCCGATCCTCGCGGGTGTCCCGGCCTGTTGAGAACACCTGCGACGCACGCGGGGCTCATTACCTCTGGGGTCATCGACCCTGAGCACGCGGGGTGTGACGATCCTCGGTGTAACCAGTCGGAACCGCCGGAAGGGACGTCATGTCTGCCTACGCGATAGCTCACCTGCGGGAAGCCGCGCCGCATCCGGAGATCGCCGAGTACATCGAGCGCATCACGGCCACCTTCGCCCCGTACGGCGGCCGCTTCCTGGTGCACGGGGCGCAGCACGACGTGAAGGAGGGGTCGTGGCCCGGGCACGTGGTGGTGATCGGCTTTCCGTCGATGGGGGAGGCGCGGGCCTGGTGGGACTCGGCCGCCTACCAGGAGATCGCGCCGCTTCGTTCACGGCACATCGCCGGGGACATCATCCTGGTGCCGGGCGTGGGGGAGGACTACGACGCGACGGCGACAGCGCAGGCGATGAGGGCGGGGCTGTCCGGCTGACCGCGCTGGGCGGAGCGGAGCAGGGGTGCCGCCGCTCGGTGCCTGTCAGGTGGTTCTTCGGTGGCTATTCGGTGTCGTGCTCAGGCTGGGTACCGGCGGACCGGTCCGCTTCAGGGGTGGTGTAGTACACGGAGCTGCCCTGCTTGGACCGCTGCACAAGCCCCTTGGCCACGAGACCTTCGACCGTGGTGCGTACGACGGTCTTCTTGATGGTCCGGCCGGGTTGGGTCTCGTTGAGGGCGGCGGTGATCTCGGCGGTGGAACGCGGCTCGCCCTCCTCGGCGAGGTGACCGCGGACCAGGTCGACCAGCGTGGGCCGAGCGGATGTCTCGGTCGCGGGGCGGGTCTTCTTGGCGGCTGACTTGCGGGATGTGGCGCGGCGGGGCGAGGTGCCTGCCTTCTTGGCCCGGGTCTTGGTGCCCGGGGCGGCGGGCACGGCGGCCGGCTCGGCGGGTCCGGGAGTGATACCGAGGGCCTGCTGCATGTTCAGGAGTACGGTGTGGTCGTGTTGCAGCGCGGCCAACTGCCCTTGCAGTTCGGCGATTTCGGCGCCGACGCGATCTTGCTCCTTGACATTGCGTTCGAGGTCGCCGATCACCTGGGCGGCATACTGTGAGGTCAGTTCACTGGAGGCGGGGGGCTGGGACATGGAGTTGACCTTTCTCGACGCCACGGCCGACGCAGCCGGCGCCGTGGACCGCACCCCCTCACGCCGAACGAGTGCGGCGTAGAAATTTTACGGACGCCTGACCCGGCCTGTTCCTCCCGGGAACGGTGTTTTTGACGGCTTCCGGCGAATCGCCGATCACTGCGACCGCGAGTCCCGGTCCCTGAGTGCGCTGACCCCGTTGGTATCGGCGAAATGGTGATACGCATGAGCCTGCCGGCGTGCGTCCCGAAGGCCCCGGGAGGCTGCGGCCTCGATCCGATGTCCGTCGGGATCGAGCGGCATCCGACGGCGGTCGCGCCGTACCAGTACCGTGATCGCCAGAGTCAGCACGGCCACCAGGGCCGCACCTGCGATTGCCATGTACACCATCGTCCCCCGTAATCGGCCCAGGCCACCACGCTACTGGTTCTGACCTTCGCGCTGGAAACCCCCGTCATGACGCCGCGCCTCCTCAGGACTCACCTGGCGCGGAAGCTTCGTCATGCGTGGTGCCATCGCATGGGCGAGGGGTCGGGAGGCCCCCTCGAAGCGGCTCGGGAAGGGGAACTTGCGCTCCAGGAAACTGTGGATGGCGGACCGGGCCGCCGCCCGGGCTGCCGGAGGCGTGTCCACGTCGTTGAGGCAGAAGAAGTCGATGTCCTCGCCGGCCGCGAGACGGGCCAAGCGGCGCCGCATGTCCGGGGTGCCCAACTGGACGTAGCGGAAGCGGTACTGGGCCGGGACGGCCCGTCCCGTCGCGATCGCCCAGTGATGGTGGAGTGTGGACGCCGGGGCGACGTCGGAGGTCGAGCGAAAGCGCGAGAACGCGGTGTGCTCGAGCTCCTCGATGCCGAGATCCTCCATCTCCCGCATGACGGACAGCAGTTGGGGGTGCGGGGTGTGCAGCGACTTGTGGGTGACGTATCTGCCGTGGAACCGACTGATCACCTCGCGCGCGTTCTTGCCGGCGGAGTTGGGCGCCGGTTCGAGCGGGTGCGGGGAACCCAGTCCGAGTTTCAGCGGGGACAGGGGGATGCGGGCGATCCCGTTGCCGTGGAAGAAGTGCTCCGCCCGCACCGGACGGTTGATGAAGACGTCGTCGTTGAAGTAGAGGTAGTGGTCCGACAGGCCCGGAATGTGGTGCAGCCTGCTCTCTATCGCATGGGAGTTGAACACGGGGAGCGCCTCGGCCGGGAGGATGTCCCGGTGGTCGACGACCGTCAGGCCCTGCGCGTCGGGGTCCAGCCAGTCGGGGATCTGCGCGTCGGTCACGAGGTAGACGTGCCGGACGAACCCGGCGTACATGTCCAACGACCGCAGCGCGTACCGCAGTTCGTCATGACTGGTGTAGCGGGACGCACCGGTCTCGCGCGGGGCGATGACATTGCCGGAGAGCTCCTGGTACGCGCGGCGCTTCGCGGCCATCGTGGGGTCGTCCCCGTCGACCCAGGTGTAGACGACGTCCACGGGGAAGCGGACCTCGTCGATGCCCGTCTCGGCGAAGGCCGCGAACGTCGGCACGCTGCGGCGTGGGCCCGTCACGGTGGCCGGCTGCTGCGCCGCCACGGGCAGGACCTCCGAGACGGCGTTGCGGCGCGGCGCGACGAGCGCCGGGCCGTAGACGTCGGCCAGCTGGCGGCCGGGCACGGTGAGCCAGGAGGGGTCGGAGCCCGGTGCCGTGGCCAGGTCCCGGCCGCGGCGCCAGAACTCGATGTCACAGCCCGCCTCAAGACCGCTGAGCACCTGCCCCTCGGGGCCGAGGCGCAGCACGCCGGTGCGGAGCACGGCCGCCCGCCTCATGGCCCGGGGCAGCTTGCCGTCGGCCCAGAGGACCGCATGCGTCACCGTTCCGTCCCGCCCTAAGGCGCCGACGTACTCCGCGGTGTGCGCGAAGCGCTGCGCCGCGCGGGCGAGGACCGCGTCGCGGTACGTCTCCTCGACGCCGATCACCGGCCGAGGCGCCCTGCCGTCGGGGTCGGAGGGGACGAGGAAGTACGGGACCCCGATCGAGTCCAGCAGGGTGCACACCCGCTCGAGGTCGGCTTCGGCGGCGTCCGCGGCCGTATAGGCGGCGACCGTGGGCCCGTACAGCCGCACCGGTCCGAGGGTGGTCCGGCGCAGTCCGGGGAGGGTGGCCCGCAGGCGCCGTCGGGCCCGTGCCCTGCGCAGTGTCCACAGCCGGGCCGAGAGCTGGAGCCGGAGCAGGACCAGCAGCTCCCAGACGGCTCGCAGGCCCGCGGGCCCGGCGAAGTGGTGGCGGATTTCCATGCCGCGACCCCGTCAGTTCCGCTTCTCGAAGGGGCTGGGGAAGGGGAAGTAATGGTCGAGGAACTCGCCCATGCGGACGCCGACCTGCTCGCGCTCCTCCGGCGGCACGTCGACGTCGTTGAGGCAGAAGAAGTCGAAGCGGCGGTTGCGGCGCAGATCGTCGAGGCGCGCCTCGGCGTCCGGGCGGCTGATGTTGACGTACCGGAAGCTGAAGGTGCCCGGTACACCGCGGCCGGTCATCAGCGCGTACTGGTAGAGCAGCGGCGCCGTCATGGCGATGTCCTGCGGGGAGCGGAAACGGGTCGCGGTGGTGCGGCGGATGTCCTCGGCGAAGAGCTCCTCGAGCGTCTGCAGGGTCTCGCGCTGCTGCGGCAGCGGGGTGTGCATGAAGTTGTTCGTCGTCATCCGCCCGAACTTCTCCATCAGCAGCCGCCGGACGTTCTTGCTGGCGGAGTTGGTGGCCGTCTCCTCGGCGTGCGGTTTGCCGATGCCGATCTTGAGCGGGGAGACCGGGACCTTCATGAGCCCGCTGCCGTGGAAGAAGTGCTCCGCGGTGACCCGGCGGCCGACGAACACGTCGTCGTTGAAGTACAGGTAGTGGTCCGACAGGCCCTCGATGTGGTGCAACCGGGTCTCGATGGCGTGGGAGTTGAACACCGGCAGGACGTCCGGCGGGAAGATGTCGCGGTGGTCGACGACGGTGATGCCCTCGGCCCGGTCGTCGAGCCAGTGCGGCTTCTGGCCGTCGGTGACGATGTAGATGTGGCGCACGAAGTCCGCGTACATCGCGAGCGAGCGCAGCGAGTACTTCAGTTCGTCATGGCTGGTGTAGCGGGAGGCGTTGGTCTCCTTGTCCAGGATCTCGGCGGTGCCCCGGCCCTGGAAGCGGGCCCGCTTCGCCCGCATCTCCGGCTCCTCGCCGTCGACCCAGGTGTAGACGACGTCGACGGGGAAGGTCACGTCGTTCACGGTCGGCCGGGTGAACGGGACGAAGCTCGGCAGCTCGCGGTCGCCGACCTGCACGGTGGCCGGCTTCTGCTCGGACACCGGCAGTACGTCGGCGATGCCGTTGCTGCGGGGCGCGATCAGGGACTCGGCGAAGACGTCCTCGGACGCCTGCGGCTGGACCTTGGCGAGGCGCCGGGGGCCGTCGGCGGAGGCGAGGAGCTGCGCCCCGTCCTCCCAGAACTCGACGTCGCAGGCGAGTTCCGGCCCGGAGAGCAACTGGCCCTTGGGCCCCAGGTGGTTCTCGCCGATCCGCAGCGCGGGCGCGGTGCGCAGCGGGGTCGGCAGCACGCCGTCCATGAACAGGGCAGGGTGGCGGAGCTTGCCGCCGGGCAGCGGCCTGCCGATGAAGACGGCCTTGCCCGCGTTCTGCGTCTCGAGGGCGGCGAGGAACCGCTCCCGGTCGACGGCGTTCACGCCGACCGTGTAACGCGTACGCGCGGCCGGCAGCAGGAAGTAGGGGATACCTTCCTGCTCCAGCGCGGCCACGACCAGACCGAGGTTGGAGGCGGCGGCCCCGGCCGCGGTGAAGGCGGACACGACCCGGCCGTAGAGCTGCTGGCCGCGCACCGCCACCGGGCGCAGGACCGGGTCCGTGACCGCGGCCTGCCGGCGTCTTCGCATGGTGCGCAACTGCCATACCCGCTCGGCGGCCTTCCGCTCGACTCGGGGCCGCATCCGCCGGGCAAAAGAGCGCACGGTCACCTTCTGAGCTCCTCTTCACCAACCTCAACACACACTTGCGTTAACGAGACCCGCGCATGTGACGAAAGGTTGTACGAGATATCTCCGAAAGTTAACGTCGCTCATAGCCGGCTCTTTACTTGCCGTGCTAGTCGGTACTTGCCGTGCCAGTCGGTCGTCTTGACGTGTTATTCGGTGATCAGGACCAGCTTCCCGGTGGCTTCGTCGTTCTCCATGTACCGGTGGGCCGCGACGATCTCGTCCAGGCCGAACACCCGGTCCACGTTCGGCCGGTGAAGGCCCGCCTCGACCTCCCGCACGATCCGCTGCAGCACGGCCGCGCCCGCACCGCCCTTGAGGTCGTCGCTGTGGAACGCCGTGAGCCCGGTGCCGGACGGGATCATCGCGATCGGCTCGAAGTCCGGGATCACCCACCCGCTGAGCGAGCCCGACACGCACACCGTCCCGCCACGACGGACCAGGCGCAGCGAGTCCACCGCCGTGTTCGCCCCCACGAGATCCAGCACATGATCGGGACCCTCGGGCCAGATCGCGCGCACGGGAGTCACCAGCGACCCACCGTCGTCGAGGAGCACGTGGTCGACACCTGCCGCGGTCAGCGCGGCGACCTTGCCCGGCTGCCGGGTCGTGGCCGCGGTCTCGAGACCGTAGCCCCGCGCGATCGACGCGGCCGCCATCCCCACCGACGACGTCCCGCCACGGATGAGCAGCCGCCCCTTGCCACCGGGCCCGATCCCCGACGCGTCCAGCGAGCCCTGCGCGGTCAGGTAGGTCTCGGGGAGCGCGGCCAGGACGTCCCACGGCAAGGTGGTGGTGATCGGCATCAGCAGCGAGTTCGGCAGCAACGCGTACTCGGCGTAGCCGCCGTCGAACTCCCGGCCCATCTCGCCCATCACCGCCGCCACGGTCGTCCCCTCCGGCAGCAGCGGATCGGTCGAGGCCGCCACGACTCCCACGCATTCGATCCCGAGCACACGCGGGAACCGCACGCCGGGGGAGTGCCCCTGGCGGGTCCGCAGTTCGGACCGGTTCAGGCCCGCGGCCTTCACCCGCACCAGGCTCCAGCCCTCCCGCACCGCGGGCACGGGCCGCTCCTGGATCTCCAGCACCTCGGGGCCGCCCGCCCCGACACAGACCGCCACGCGCATCGTCGTCGTCATGCGTCCACTGTCACCGGCCGACGGCGTGGCCTGCCACCGGTACGATGCCATGTCATGCCCGTAGGCCGCCAACTTCCCGAATCCGGTTGGACGTCACAGATATGGCCGTCCGGCGGGGCGCACCTGTGGCCGTCGGGCGGGACGAGCTCGGTGCACTCCCATCCTCGTGGGCACCTGGTGTACGCGGCCCGGGGCGTCCTGTCCGTCCACACCGAACGCGGAACGTCGATCGTTCCCGCCAACCGGGTCGCATGGATCCCGGCCGGCTTCTCCCACCACCACCGCGCGCACAGCAGCACCGACATGCGGATCCTCTTCCTGCCCGCGTCCCTGACCCGGCTCGTACCCGGCCGTCCCGCGGTCTTCACGGCTTCCGGCCTCGTCCGCGAACTGCTGCTCACCCTCACCGGCGCGCGCTTCCGCGACGGCGCCGAGAGCGGCTACGACCGCGCGGCGCACGCACGCCTCCGCCGCGTCCTCGTCGACGAACTCCACGAAGCGCGCGAGCAGTCCCTGCACCTGCCGGAACCACGGGACGACCGCCTGCGGGCCGTCGCGCGGATCCTGCGCGCAGAGCCCTCCGACAACACCTCACTCGCCGAACTCGGCCGGACGATCGGGGCCGGCGGCCGCACCCTCAGCCGGCTGTTCCACGACGAACTCGGCATGACCTTCTACGAATGGCGCACGCAACTGCGCATCTACCACGCGCTCGTCCTCCTCGCCGACGGCCACGACACGACCCGCGTCGCCCATGCCTGCGGCTGGGCGAACCCCAGCAGCTTCATCGCGGCCTTCACCCAGATCATCGGCACCACACCCGGCCGCTACCGCAACGGATCCGAGCGCGACCGATGAGTTTGGGTGACGGCCGGGGTCCACCTCTGGACAACCCGAACTGCGTACGAGCTCTGTGAGGGACCATGACCACCCACGCCCTGCCCCCCGTCGTCGACGCCGCAACCTGGGAGCGCAGCCTCGAAGCGCTACGAGCGCGCGAGAAGGCCGCCACGCGGGAACTCGACGCCATCGCCGCGGAACGTCGCCGACTGCCCATGGTGGAGGTGCCCGACTACGTCCTCGAGGGAGAGGACGGCCCCGTCCGGCTGGCGGACGTCTTCGAAGGCAAGTCGCAGTTGATCGTCTACAACCACATGTGGTTCGCCGGCAAGGAATGGCAGTGCCCGGGCTGCACCGGGTTCACCTCGCAGTACACCCGGCTGGAGTTCCTGGACAGCTACGACGCGCGGTTCGTCATCGTCACCCAGGGCCCGATCCAGGAGGCGCTCGCCTACAAGCGGCGCGCCGGCAACAAGATGACCTGGTACTCGACCGCCGGCAGCTCCTTCGGGTCCGACGTCGGCGCACCGCCCGACGGCGGATTCGCGGTCAACGTGTTCCTGCGCGACGGCGACACCGTCTACCGCACCTGGCACACCACCGGCCGGGGCACCGAGCAGCTCGGCCACTCCTTCGCCCTCATCGACCTGCTGCCGTACGGCCGCCAGGAGGAATGGCAGGACTCACCCGAGGGCTGGCCCCAGTCGCCCACATACAGCCGCTGGGCGTCGTCGAAGGACATCGCCGCGGTCTACGGCCCCGGTGCCGGCAACGGCGGGTGAGCGGAGGGCCGGCGCACGGCCTCAGCCCATCGCGTAGGGCGTGAAGTGCGCGGGCGGATGGTCGATGGGCAGGTCGGGACGCCAGTGCGCGAGGATCTGAGCGCTGCACTCGAAGAGATCCTGCCGGGGAAGCCGGTCCAGCGGCCACCACTCCCATCCGCCCACGCTCTCGTCCGGTTGCGTCGAGGGCTGCCCCTGACATGACCTGACGACCGCGCCGACGGTGATCCGCACGACGTCGCCCACGTGGTCGACAAGCGTCCCCAGCAGCGCGACGTCCTCGGTCCGGGCCACCAGGCCGGTCTCCTCGGCCAGTTCACGCACGACGGTCTCCTCGAACGACCTGTCGTACGGCTCCACGGTCCCACCCGGCAACTCCAGCGTCCCGAGCCGATGCCGCCCCAGCAGCAGACCCTCCTCCCGGACCACGATCACGCCGACCCCCACCGCCGACTGCGGCGTCGGAGGGCGGGTGGTGCGGGGCCGGGTCGTGATGCGGCCGCTCTCGGCATGGGATGAATGTGAGTGCAACGGGGTGCCCTTTCGTATGGAGGTGCAGCTTCCCTGACCGCCAAGATATTGGCTGATGGAGGGCGCGTGCGGAGTTGCTTGTGGGCGTTGAGAGACTGGATGGCATGGACATCGTTCGCAGGAACAGCGTCACCGTCACGGGCGACCCGCAGGGACCGACCGTGGTTCTGGCCCACGGGTTCGGATGTGACCAGAACATGTGGCGGCTGACGGTGCCCGCTCTGGCCGAGGACCACCGGGTCGTGCTGTTCGACCACGTGGGCTCGGGCCGCTCGGACGCGTCCGCGTTCTCGCCGGAGCGGTACTCCTCGCTCGACGGGTACGCCCGGGACGTCGTGGAGGTCTGCGAGGCGCTCGATCTGCGCGAGGCGGTGTTCGTGGGCCACTCGGTCAGCGCGATGATCGGCTTGCTGGCCGCGGACATGGCGCCGGACCGGATCGGGGCCCTGGTGATGATCGCCCCCTCTCCCCGGTACATCGACGACGACGGCTACCGCGGCGGCTTCAGCGCCGAGGACATCGACGAACTGCTCGGGTCGCTGGAATCCAACTACCTGGGCTGGTCGGCGGCGATGGCGCCGGTGATCATGCGCAACGCGGAGCGGCCCGAACTCGGCGACGAGCTGACGAACAGCTTCTGTGCCACCGACCCCGACATGGCGCGCGTCTTCGCGCGGACCACCTTCCTGTCGGATTCACGGGACGACCTGAAAAACGTGCGGGTCCCGACGCTGGTGCTGGACTGCACGCACGATGTCATCGCTCCCCGGGAGGTCGGCGCCTTCGTCCACGAGGCGATACCCGGCTCGACGCTGGTCACTCTCGACGCGACGGGGCACTGCCCGCACCTGTCCGCGCCCGAGGCCACCAACGAGGCCCTCCGGACCTTCCTGGCGGGCCTGCGATGATGTGCCGCTCCGACCAGCCCGACCCGCCGGAGGCCGACGACAACAGGACCGCGGACGCGGCGTTCGCGGCGCTCCTCGAGGACAGCGCCGACGAGCTGTACGAGTGTGCCCCGTGCGGATATCTCTCGACGTTGATGGACGGCACCGTCGCGAAGATCAACGCCACGCTGCTGGACTGGCTCGGTCTGGAGCCCGAGGCGGTGGTGGGCCGGATGCGGTTCACCGACATGCTGACCGTGGGCGGAAAGCTGTACCACGAGACGCACTTCGCGCCACTGCTGCGGATGCAGGGCCACATCAGCGGCATCGCCCTGGAGCTCAAGCAGAGCGACGGCCGGCGGATGCCCGTGCTGGTCTCGTCAGCGGTCAAGCAGGGGAGCTCCGGCGAGCCCCTGCTGATCCGCACCACCGTCTTCGACGCCCGGGAGCGGCGCGCGTACGAGGAGGAACTCCTGCGCGGCCGGAAGGCGGCCGAGGAAGCGCGCCGGCAGGCGGAGGCCGACCGGGCGCGGCTGCAGGACGCCCTCGCCGTGCTCCAGCGCTCGCTGCTTCCGGACATTCTGCCGTCCGTACCCGGGCTGGAGACGGCGGCCCACTACCACACCGCCTCCCCGGACCGGCTCGGCGGCGACTTCTACGACCTCTTCCCGATCGACGGCAAGCGCTTCGCCTTCTTCCTCGGTGACGTGTGCGGCAAGGGGCCCCAGGCAGCCGCGGTCACCTCCCTGACCCGCTACACCCTGCGCGCGGCCGCCCTGCACGACCCCGACCCGGTGTCCGCCCTCACCACCCTGAACACGGTGCTCCACGAGCGCTACACCGGCAGCGGCGACCCCCGCCACTGCACCGCCGTCTTCGGCACGCTCGAACCGGACTGCGCGACCGGGCAGTTCGCCGTCCACCTCGCCTCGGGCGGCCACCCACCGGTGCTGATCCTGCGCGCCGACGGCTCCGCCGACTACCTGCCCACCCCCGGTGGCCTCCTCGTCGGCGTGCTGCCCGACGCGCGCTTCAGCACCGCCACGACCGTCCTGGCACCCGGAGACACCCTCCTGCTCTACACCGACGGCCTCACCGAAGCCCGTATCGACGAGGACCGCACCATGTACGGCGAGGAGTCCCTGCTCGCCTTCGCCACCGAGCACGCCGGCAAGCCCCCGCAGACCTTGATCGACGCCCTGACCGGCCTGCTGGACAGCTTCGGGGACGGCCTCGACGACGACACCGCCCTGCTCGCCCTCGGCCTACCGGCCCCCGACTCTCCCACGGAAAACGGACGATGAGCCCTCTGCAGATCACCACCCGAGACGCCGCGACCGGCCCAGTGCTCGAGATCGTCGGCGAGCTCGACTACACCAGCGCAGGCGAGCTGCGTGAACTGATCGCCGGGACCGACCTGAAGCCGGGCCGGCGTCTCGTGCTGGACCTGGCCGGACTGACCTTCTGCGACTCCAGCGGCATCACCGCCTTCATCGCCGCCCGCAACCACGCCCACGCCGCCGGGGCGGACATCGCGCTCGCCGCCGTCCCCGCCAACACACTGCGCGTCCTGCGCATGGTCGGCCTCGACCAGCTCTTCCCCCTGCACCCCGACAGCGACGTCGCCACCCGCGCCTGAGGCACGGAGCCGGATGGGGCAGGCGGACGGGTCAAAGGGCGTAGATCTGCCCCGTCTGGCCGCCCTCCACGGAGCGGACGTAGGCCTGGGCGACCTGGGCGAGGTCGACCGAGCCCATACCCGGGAAGTAGGCGGCGTAGTCGGCGAGGCTTTCCGTGAAGACGTTGGGGCTGACGGCGTTGATGCGTTGCGGGGCGATCTCGATGGCGGCGGCGCGGACGAAGGCCTCCAGGGCGCCGTTGGCCATCGAGGCGGCGGTGCCGGTGGGGATGGGCTCGCGGGCGAGGACGCCGGTGATGAGGGTGAACGAGCCGCGCTCGGCGACGTGGGGGAGTCCCTGGCGGACGAGTTCGATCTGGGCGGACACCTTGCCGGTGAAGGCGGCCTGGTAGTCGTCGGCCGTCATGGCGGCGATCGGCCTGTAGGGCACGTCGCCTGCGGCGCTGACCACCGCGTCCACGCGGCCGACCTGCCGGTAGAGCTCGGCGGTCCGGGACGGGTCCGTGATGTCGCAGCGCACGTCGCCCGCGGTGCGCCCGACGGTGATCACGTCATGGCCGCGGACGGCCAGTTCCTTGTTGACGGCGGTCCCGAGCTTGCCGGTGGCCCCGATCAGCAGAATCTTCATGCCTGTGACGCTACGGCGGGCCCGGCGGGCGAGGGTAATGCCGTTGGTGGAGCACTTATGCTTCACGGTTATGAATGTGGAGGTGCGGCACTTGCGGGCCCTCGTCGCGATCGGCGAGGAGGGGACCATCACGGACGCCGCGCTCGCCCTGCGCATCAGCCAGCCCGCGCTCTCCCGCACCCTGGAGCAGTTGGAGCGCCGTCTGGGCGTACGTCTGGTGGAGCGGACCACGCGCCGGCTCGCACTGACCGAGTCCGGGCAGCGTCTGTGGGAGCAGGCCCGGCGCATCCTCGCCCAACTCGACGACGCCCTGGCCGAAGCGGCCGCCCGGGCGGAGTCCCGGCCGCTGCATCTCGCCTTCGCCTGGGCCGCGCTGGGGCGGCACACCGTACCGCTGCTGCGTACCTGGCGCGAACGGCACCCCGACACCCCGGTTCAGGTACGCCGTCTGGACGACCCCGAGGCCGCCGTCCGCCGGGGGGTGGCGGACCTGGCCGTCCTGCGCACCCGGCCCGCCGGTGAATCCGGCCTGGCGCACACGGTGCTGGCGCACGAGCGGCGGATGGTGGCCGTGCCCGAGGGGCACCCCCTCGCCGGGCGCGACAGCGTCCGCCTGGGCGAGATGACCGGGGAACTGGTCGCGTTGTGCTCCACGGCGGCCACCTCCGGCGTGGAGCTCTGGCCCGAGGGCCGAGCCCCCCGCACCATCGAGGTTCCGGGGGTGGACGAGTGGCTCACGGTCATCGCGACCGGGGAAGCCGTCGGCGTCACGGCCGAAGGCACGGTCCACCACCATCCCCACCCCGGCGTCCGCTACCTCCCGCTCACCGACGCGGACTTCGTCACCGTCCACCTGGCCTGGCCCGCGGTCCCGACCCACCCGGCCACCGAGGCATTCCTGCACCTCGCCCGGCAGCATGCCACCGCCGGCGAAGGACGAGGCCCCAGCGGGTCGTTGCCGGCGTCGTGAAGGATGCCCCCAGGGGGGCGTGGTGCTTACTGCGCCATTGCGGCACGAGATCGTGTCACGACCGGCGTTCGTCCTTGATCCTGCGGAGTTTGCCGAGGGAGCGCTCCAGGGTCTCGGGCTCCACGACGACGACCTCCACGCTCACGCCGACGCCGTCCTTGACGCCCTTGGTGATGGCCTTGGCGGCCGTCGCGCGCTGTTCCGGACCGGCGTCCGGCCGTGCTTCGACGCGGACGGTCATGTGGTCCATCCGGCCGCGCGTGCTGAGCTGGATCTGGAAGTGCGGGGCGACGCCGGGCGTGCGCAGCACGACTTCCTCGATCTGGGTGGGGAAGACGTTGACCCCACGCAGAATGATCATGTCGTCGCAGCGGCCGGTGATCTTCTCGATACGGCGGAGTCCGGCCCGTGCCGTGCCGGGCAGCAGCCGGGTCAAGTCCCTTGTGCGGTACCGGATGACGGGCAGTGCTTCCTTGGTGAGCGAGGTGAAGACGAGCTCGCCGCTCTCGCCGTCGGCGAGGACGTCGTCCGTGATGGGGTCGACGATCTCGGGCACGAAGTGGTCCTCCCACACGTGCAGTCCGTCCTTGGTCTCCACGCACTCCTGCGCGACACCGGGACCCATCACCTCGGACAGGCCGTAGATGTCCACCGCGTGGATGTCCAAGCGCTCCTCGATCTCGCGGCGCATCTCCTCCGTCCACGGTTCGGCGCCGAAGATGCCCACCTTCAGGGAGGTCGAGCGCGGATCGACGCCCTGGCGCTCGAACTCGTCGAGCAGCGTGAGCATGTAGGACGGCGTCACCATGATGATGTCGGGCTCGAAGTCCTGGATGATCTGCACCTGCCGGGCCGTCATGCCGCCCGAGGCGGGAATCACCGTGCAGCCGGCCCGCTCGGCGCCGTAGTGCGCGCCGAGGCCACCGGTGAACAGGCCGTAGCCGTAGCTGATGTGGACCTTGTGGCCCGGGCGCCCGCCGGCCGCGCGGATGGAGCGGGCGATGAGGTCCGCCCAGTTCGACAGGTCGTTCTCGGTGTAACCGACCACCGTCGGGCGTCCGGTCGTGCCGCTGGAGGCGTGGATGCGCCGCACCTCGGACATGGGGACGGCGAACATCCCGAAGGGGTAGGTCTCGCGCAGGTCCGCCTTGGTGGTGAAGGGGAACCGCGCCAGGTCCTCCAGCGTCCGGCAGTCCTCGGGCCGCACGCCGGCCTGGTCGAATTTCCTGCGGTACAGCTCCACGTTGTCGTAGGCGTGGTGGAGCGTCTGCCGCAGGCGCTTCAGCTGGAGGTCTCTCACCTCCTGCCGGGTCATGCGCTCGGCTTCGTCCAGCAAGCCGGACGGAAGGGGCTCACCGCGGCGGGCCGGGGCGCTCGCCGGCGTCTTCGTGTCGCTGATCATTGCGGCTCCTCAGGTTGCGTGTCGCGGATGGTGCGGCTGCGGCCGCGGAAGACCGCGACCACCGCGTCCCCGCGCCTCACGCTCACGTCGTAGATGCCGCTGCGACCGAAGCGGGTGACCTCCTCGGCGGTGGCCGTCAGGACGTCGCCCTCGTACGCCGGGGCGACGAAGGTGACGTCCGCCCCGGACGCGACGGTGACGGGGCCGTGGCTGTTGCAGGCGCAGGCGAAGGCGGAGTCGGCGAGCAGGAACACATACCCGCCGTGGGCGATCCCGTGGCCGTTCACCATTGCCTTCGTCACCGTCATGCGCAGCACGGCGGTGCCTTCGCCCTGCTCGAGCAGTTCGATCCCGAGCCGTTGCGAGGCCTCGTCCGCGGCGAACATGCGCTCTGCGGGTGCCGGAGCCGATTGCGCGGCTTCCGTCATGTTCTGCACCACCTTGTCTCCCGACCGAACATTCGGTTAGCGTGCGGCATGGCCAAGTAATCAAGCCGCCCTGTCGCCTGTCAAGAGGCGATCCAGATGCCGAACGGAGTCCCCGAGGTGCCCGACTTCTTCACCCGCCACCGTGACATGCTGGAACAGGCCGTGACCGCGACCGAGTCCCGGGAGCACTGGACGCCCTATCCCGAATCACCCAGCAGGACGGTGTACGGCGAGGACGCCGCCAAGCTCGGTGAGGCCACGTTCCGCGAGCAGCTAGGCAGGCCCTTCGACCTGCCCGGACACCCGGGGGAGGGGCGCGTGGCGCCCGAGGAGTACTCCCCTTACGGCTTCCCCCTCGGGATCAGCTATCCCCGTGTGACGCCGGACGCGGCGGTGGCCGCGGCGAAGGGAGCCACGTCGGCCTGGCGCGCGGCCGGACCGGACACCAGGGCCGGGGTCGCGGCGGAGATACTCGCCCGCCTGAACGCGGCGAGCTTCGAGATCGCCCACGCCGTCCAGCACACCACCGGCCAGGCGTTCGTCATGGCCTTCCAGGCAGGTGGCCCGCACGCGCAGGACCGCGGTCTGGAAGCCGTCGCCTACGCCTGGGCGGAGCAGAAGAAGCACCCGGCCACCGCTCGCTGGAGCAAGCCGCAGCGCAAGGGCGACGCCCACGTCCTGGACAAGAAGTTCACCCCGGTCGGCCGCGGTGTGTCGCTGCTCATCGCGTGCAACACCTTTCCGACCTGGAACGGCTACCCGGGACTGTTCGCGTCCCTGGTCACCGGCAACCCGGTCCTCGTCAAGCCGCACCCGGGAGCCGTGCTCCCCCTGGCCGTCACCGTGCGCATCGCCCGCGAGGTGCTGAGCGAGGCCGGCTTCGACCCCGACCTCGTGCTCCTGGTGACCGAGGCCCCGGGAGGCAGGGCCGCGGCCACGCTCGCCCTCGACCCGGACGTACGGATCGTCGACTTCACCGGTTCCACCGCGTTCGGCGACTGGCTGGAGACCAACGCCCGCCAGGCCGCCGTGTATACGGAGAAGGCCGGCCTCAACACCGTCGTCCTGGACTCGACCGACGACTACCGCGGTCTGCTCGGCAACCTCGCCTTCTCCCTGTCGCTCTACAGCGGGCAGATGTGCACCACCCCGCAGAACCTGCTGATCCCGCGCGACGGCATCACCACCGACCAGGGCCCGCGGACGGCCGACGAGTTCGCCGACGACCTCGCCGCCGCCCTGGACCGGCTGCACGCCGACCCCGCGCGCGCCGCCGGGACGCTGGGCGCCATCGTCAACGACGGTGTGCGCGACCGGCTGAAGGAGGCGGCCGGCGTCGGCCGTACGGTGCGTGCCTCGGCGACCGTCGAGCACCCCGAGTACGCCGAGGCGGACGTCCGCACGCCGCTGGTCGCCCGACTGGACGCGGACACCGATCGCGAGGTCTTCACCAGGGAGTGGTTCGGCCCGGTGTCCTTCGTGATCGGCACCGACTCCACCGGGCACAGCCTGGACCTGTTCCGCGACACCGTGCGCACGCACGGAGCCCTGACCGCCGCCGTCCACTCCACCGACGACGAGGTGCTGGCCGCCGCCGAAGAAGCCGCCCTGGACGCGGGCGTGCACCTGTCCGAGAACCTCACCGGGCAGGTCTTCGTCAACCAGTCCGCCGCCTTCAGCGACTTCCACGGCAGCGCGGCCAACCCCGCGGCCAGCGCCACCCTGTCCGACGCCGCCTTCGTCACCGGCCGCTTCGCCGTTCTGCAGTCCCGTCGCCCCGTGACCGCCCCCATCGAGGAGTCCGCCTGATGCCCGAAGACGTCTATCTGATCGACGGAGCCCGCACCCCGCAGGGCCGCTACGGCGGCGTCCTGGCCTCGGTGCGCCCCGACGACCTGGCGGCCCTCGTCGTCGGTGAGGCCGTACGCCGCTCGGGCATCCCCGCCGAAGCCGTGGACGAGGTGATCCTGGGCGCCGCGAACCAGGCCGGCGAGGACAACCGCGACGTGGCCCGCATGGCGGTGCTCCTGTCCGGGCTGCCGCACACCGTCCCCGGCTACACGGTCAACCGGCTGTGCGCCTCCGGGCTGACCGCCGTCGCCTCCGCCGCCCACACGATCCGCTCCGGCGAGGCCGACCTGGTCGTGGCGGGCGGCGTGGAGTCGATGACCCGCGCCCCCTGGGTGATGGCGAAGCCCGGAACCCCCTGGGCCAAGCCCGGAGAGGTGCACGACACCTCGCTCGGCTGGCGCTTCACCAACCCGCGCTTCGCGGCCGCCGACCGTGCCGTGCCCGCGGGCGCCGGGCCCGAGACGGTCAAGGTCACGCTGTCGATGGGGGAGACGGCCGAGGAGGTCGCGGCGCTGGACGGCATCACCCGCGCCGACTCCGACGCCTTCGCGCTGCGCAGCCACCAGCGGGCGGTCGCCGCCCAGGAAGCCGGCCGCTTCGACCGCGAGATCGTGGCGGTTCCCGTACGGGACGGCGAAGTCACCCGGGACGAAGGGCCGCGCCCTGCCACCACCCTGGAGAAGCTCGGCGGCCTGCGGACCATCTTCCGCAAGGACGGCATCGTCACCGCCGGCTCGTCCTCGCCCCTCTCCGACGGCGCCGCGGCCCTGATCGTGGCGAGCGCGTCGGCCGTCGAGCGGTACGGGCTCACCCCGCGGGCCCGGATCGTCACCTCCGCCTCGGCCGGCGTCCAGCCCAACGTGATGGGCCTCGGACCGGTGCCCGCCACCGAGAAGGCCCTCGCCCGGGCCGGCTGGCAGACGGCCGACCTGGACGCAGTCGAACTCAACGAAGCCTTCGCCGCGCAGGCCCTGGCTGTGATGCGCCGACTGAAGCTCGACGAGGACAAGGTCAACGCCGACGGCGGCGCCATCGCGCTCGGCCACCCGCTGGGCTGCTCCGGCGCCCGCATCCTGCTGACCCTGCTCGGACGTCTGGAGCGCGAGGACGCGGCGCGGGGCCTCGCCACCCTGTGCGTCGGCGTCGGGCAGGGCATGGCGATGCTGGTGGAGCGGGTATGAGCGACACGGACTACGACACGCTGCTGGTCGAGGAGCGCGACGACCGGGTGATCGTCACCCTCCACCGCCCCGAGGCCCGCAACGCCATCAGCGGCCGCATGATCGACGAACTGCACGACGTCTGCGCCCTGTTGGAGCGCGAACCGCGTCTGCTGCTCCTCACGGGCCACGGCCGGGTGTTCGCGGGCGGCGCCGACATCGCCGAGCTGCTCCGGCGCGGCCGGGACGAAGCGCTTCGGGGCATCAACAGCCGCCTGTTCGAGCGGGTACGGCGGCTGCCCCTGCCCACCGTCGCCGCCGTCGACGGCTGGGCCCTGGGCGGCGGCGCGGAGCTGTCGTACGCGTGCGACATCCGCATCGCCGGACCCGACGCCGTCTTCGGCAACCCGGAGCCGGGCCTGGGCATCCTCGCCGCCGCGGGCGCCTGCTGGCGCCTGCCCGAGCTGGTGGGGGAGTCCGTCGCCAAGCAGGTGCTGCTCGCGGGCCGGAACCTCGACGCACGCGCGGCGCTCGCGGCCGGCCTGGTCATCGACGTCGTACCGGCGGACGAACTGCTCGACGCGGCCCACGCGTTGCTCGACCGGATGGGCCGTTCCTCGGCCACCGCACTGCGCCTGACCAAGCTGGTCGTCGACTCGCCCGGCGCGCATCCGGTCGCCGACGACCTGGCGCAGGCCGTGCTGTTCGAGGGCGAGGACAAGAGGGAGCGGATGACCCGCTTCCTGGAGAAGAGGAGCCGAGCATGAGCAGCGCACCCGCAGTCGTCGCGGTGATCGGCGGCGGCCGGATGGGCGCGGGCATAGCCCAGTCCTACGCGACCGCCGGCTCGGCCGTCACGATCGTCGAGAGCGGCGCCGAGGCGGCCGCCGCCGCACTGGACCGGGTGGCGACGGGACTGAAGCGGGCCGCCGAACGCGACCGGCTGCCCGAGCCCGCCGACCGGATCCTCGCCAGGGTCGGCACCGTGGAGTCGGTGGACGCCCTGCCCGCGGACGCCGACCTGGTCGTCGAGGCCGTGCCCGAGGACCCCGCGCTCAAGGCCCGGGTCCTCGCCGCGGCCGAAGCGGCGGTGAGCGGGACGACCGTGCTGGCCAGCAACACCAGCTCGCTGTCCGTCACCGAACTGTCCGCCGCTCTCACCCGGCCCGGCCGGTTCCTGGGCATGCACTTCTTCAACCCGGTGCCCGCCTCGGAACTGGTCGAGATCGTGCCGGCGCCCGGCACCGAGTCCGCGACCGTGGACGCCGCCCTGGCCTGGACGCACTGCCTCGGCAAGAAGGACGTCGTCGTCAAGGACTCGCCCGGCTTCGCCAGCAGCCGCCTCGGCCTCGCCCTGGGGCTGGAGGCCATCCGCATGGTCGAGGAGGGCGTGGCGGAACCCGAGGCCATCGACGACGCGATGCGCCTCGGCTACAAGCACCCCATGGGCCCGCTCCGCCTGACCGACCTGGTCGGCCTGGACGTGCGCCTGGCCATCGCGGAACACCTCCACGCCACCCTCGGCGAGCGCTTCGCCCCACCGCAGCTGCTGCGCGACAAGGTCGCCCGCGGCGAACTCGGCCGCAAGAGCGGACAGGGGTTCTACGCATGGCGGTGACCCAGGCCGGCGAGGGCACCGTCGGCTACACCCTGGGCGACGGCGTGGCGGTCGTCGAGCTGCGCCGTCCGTCGGCGGGCAACGCCCTCGACGCGGCCCTGCGCCGCGGGCTGCTGGCCGCCGTGCGGCAGGTCCGCGCGGACGGCGACCGGGTGCGCTCGGTCCTCCTGGCCGCGCGGGGCCGGCACTTCTGCGTCGGCCAGGACCTCAAGGAGCACGCGCACGCCCTCGAGACCCGCCCGGAGTCGGCCTTCGACGTCGTGCGGGAGGAGTACAACCCGCTGGTGACGGAGTTGCGCGCCCTGCCGCAGCCGGTCGTCGCGGCCGTCGAGGGCGCCTGCGTCGGCGCCGGGCTCGGCCTCGTGCTGTGCGCCGACGTCCGGGTGGCCGCCCAGGGGGCGCGCTTCGCCACCGCGTTCACGGGCATCGGCCTGGCGGCCGACAGCGGGCTCAGCGGCTCACTGGCGCAGGCGGTCGGCCCCTCGCGGGCGGCCGCGCTCATGCTCCTCGGCGATCGCTTCGACGGCGGGGAGGCCGAGCGGTGGGGTCTCGTCCACCGCGTCGTGGCGGACGGCACGGCGGCCGAGGAGGGGCTGGGCCTGGCCCGGCGTCTGGCCGGCGGCCCCGGGGCCGCGTACGGCGAGGTGAAGGCACTGCTGCGCACCGCGGCGGACGCCGACCTGCCCGGACTGCTGGAGGCGGAGGCCGTGGCGCAGGAGCGGCTCGGGCGGACGGAGGACCACCGTGGCGCCGTGCGCGCCTTCCTCGACGGACGGCAGCCGGACTTCACCGGGAACTGATCACGCTGCGGCACTTGCAGAAACCCAGGATTCTCGGCATATCATGGACCGAACGAACGGTCGGTTGGGATTGGTGATACGGATGACGGCACAGCAGGCCGACGCGTCGGCCCCCGACGGCGCTCCGCCCGCGCTGCAGGAGCACTTCGAGGCGACGATCGAGCGCGATCAGCGCATCGAGCCGCGCGACTGGATGCCCGAGGGATACCGCAGGACGCTGATCCGGCAGGTCGCGCAGCACGCGCACTCGGAGATCATCGGCATGCAGCCGGAGGGTGAGTGGATCACGCGCGCGCCGTCACTGCGCCGCAAGGCGATCCTGTTCGCCAAGGTCCAGGACGAGGCGGGACACGGCCTCTACCTGTACTCGGCGGCCGAGACCCTCGGCGCCGACCGTGCCGAGCTCACCGAGCGGCTGATCGAGGGGCGCCAGAAGTACTCGTCGATCTTCAACTACCCGACGCTGAGCTTCGCGGACGTCGGCGTGATCGGCTGGTTCGTGGACGGCGCCGCCATCTGCAACCAGGTGCCGCTGTGCCGTTCGTCCTACGGCCCGTACGCACGCGCCATGGTGCGGATCTGCAAGGAGGAGTCCTTCCACCAGCGGCAGGGCTACGAACTGCTGATGACGATGATGCGCGGCACCGAGGCCCAGCGGGAGATGGTGCGGGACGCGGTGAACCGCTGGTGGTGGCCGTCCCTGATGATGTTCGGCCCGCCCGACGAAGCCTCGCCCAACTCGGCGCAGTCCATGGCCTGGAAGATCAAGCGGCACAGCAACGACGAACTCCGTCAGCGCTTCGTCGACATGACCGTCCCGCAGGCCGAGAAGCTCGGCGTCACCCTGCCCGACCCGGAGCTGCGCTGGAACGAGGAGCGCGGCCGCCACGACTTCGGCACGCCGGACTGGGACGAGCTCATGCGGGTCATCAAGGGAGACGGCCCCTGCAACACCGAACGGATCGAGCGGCGACGAGCCGCTCACGAAGACGGCGCCTGGGTGCGCGAAGCGGCCAGTGCGCACGCTGCCAAGCAGGCGGCCCGCGCTGCGAAGGGAGCGGTGGCATGACCTCCGGCAAGCACGGTTGGCCCCTGTACGAGGTGTTTGTGCGCGGCAAGCGCGGCCTCAACCACGTCCATGTCGGCTCGCTGCACGCCGCCGACGACGCGATGGCGCTGACGCACGCGCGGGACCTCTATACCCGCCGCAACGAGGGCGTGAGCATCTGGGTGGTGCGCTCCGAGCACATCGCCGCCTCCACCCGCGACGAGAAGGACCCGTTCTTCGCCCCCAGCGCGGACAAGGTGTACCGCCACCCCACCTTCTACGACATTCCCGACGACGTCCCCCACATCTAGGAGCAGGGCATGAGTGACGACCACGTCTACATGACCCTCGCCGAGGGACACGACGACGGCGACGCCCGCTGGGCCTTCGGCACGGGTTTCGAGGACCCGCTGCACGGCGTCAGCACGGCCGTTCCCGAGAACGTCGACCGGGACGAACTGGCCGCGATCTGCCTGGCGCTGGGCGACGACGCCCTCGTCACCGCCCAGCGGCTGGCCGAATGGACCACGCGCGCACCGGAGTTGGAGGAGGAGGTCGCCCTCGCCAACCTCGGCCTCGACTTCCTCGGCCAGGCCCGGCTGCTCTACGCCCGCTGCGGCCAGGTCGACGGCACGGAGCGCGGCGAGGACGCGTACGCCTACTTCCGTGACGCGGACGAGTTCCGCAACGTACGCCTGGCCGAACTGCCCAACGGGGACTTCGCGTTCTCCGTCGCCCGGCTGCTGGTCCTCTCCAGCTGGCGCCTGGCCCACTTCGAGCGGCTCGCCGGCTCCGCCGACCCGGTGCTCGCCGCCATCGCCGCCAAGGGCGTGAAGGAACTGACCTACCACCGGCAGTACGCGGCCGAATGGGTCGTCCGGCTGGGCGACGGAACGGACGAGTCCCACCGGCGCATGCAGGACGGCCTCGACCAAGTGTCCGCGCACCTGGGCGAGTTGTTCGCCGCCCACGATGCCCGGACCGCGGTGCTCGCGGTGCTGGAGCAGGTCACCGGGGCCGCGGGCCTGAACCTGCCCGACATGCCGCAGCCGGCCGCCGCCGGCGGACGCGAGGGCGCCCACACCGAGCACCTCGCCCCGCTGCTGGCGGAACTGCAGGCTGTGGCCCGCGCCCACCCGGAGGCGACATGGTGACCACGCTCACCGCCGACCGGCGCGCCCGGCACATCGCCGAGCAGGTGCCCGACCCCGAGCTGCCCATGCTCACCCTCGCCGACCTCGGCGTGCTGCGGGACGTGACGGTCGATGCGGACGGCACGGTCGTCGCCTCCCTCACGCCGACGTACTCGGGGTGCCCGGCCATGGCCGAGATGCGTGCCGGTGTCGCGGCGAGCCTCAAGGGTGCCGGCTACGAGCAGGTGGAGGTCCGCACGGTCCTGGACCCGCCGTGGTCCAGTGACTGGATCACCGCCGAGGGCCGCCGCAAGCTCGCCGAGCACGGGATCGCGCCGCCCGGACCGGCGCCGCGCCCCTCGGCGGGCCCGGTGCCGCTCCTGCTGTCCCCGACCCGGCGTGTGGTGCCCTGCCCGCGCTGCGGCGCGACGGACACGGAGGAGACCTCCCGCTTCGGCGCCACCTCCTGCAAGGCGTTGTGGCGCTGCCGCGCCTGCCAGGAACCGTTCGAGTACGTCAAGGAGATCTGATGGAGGACCTGTTGGCCACCGACGCCGCCGCCCCCTCGCCGGTGCGACGGGCCCGCCGGCGTCCGGCCTTCCACCCGCTGCGGGTCGCGGACGTGCAGCACCTGTGCGAGGACGCCGTCGCGGTGAGCTTCGACGTGCCCGAGGAACTGGCGCAGGAGTTCGCCTTCGAGCCGGGCCAGTCGCTCACCCTGCGCCGTGAGGTCGAGGGACGGGACGAGCGGCGCTCGTACTCCATCTGCTCCCCGGCGGGTTCCCGGCCCCGCATCGGTGTCCGCGTGGTACCCGGCGGTCTGTTCTCCTCCTGGCTGGTGAGCGAGATCAAGCCCGGCGACACCGTCGAGGTGATGGGTCCGGTGGGTGTGTTCACCCCCGACCTGACCACGCCCGGACACCACGTGCTCATCGCGGCCGGCTCGGGCATCACGCCCATGGTCTCCATCGCCGAGTCCGTCCTCGCCGCCGACGACGGCTCACGCGTCACCCTGTTCTACGGCAACCGCCGTACGGACTCGGTGATGTTCGCCGACGAACTGGCCGACCTCAAGGACCTCTACCCCGCCCGCTTCCAGCTCGCGCACGTGCTGTCCCGGGAGCCGCGCGAGGCCGACCTGCTGACCGGCCGCCTCGACGCGGACCGTCTCGCCGCGCTCGTCGACGGCCTGGTCGACGTCTCCGAGGCGGACCACTGGTGGTTGTGCGGCCCCCACGGCATGGTCCTCGAAGCCCAGAAGGTCCTCACGGAACTGGGGGTGCCCGAGAGCCGGATCCACCAGGAGCTCTTCTTCGCGGGCGAGGAGCCGTTCTCTCCGGTGCGGCACGAGGAGACCAAGGCCGACGGCCCGGTCAGCGAGGTCACCATCGTCCTGGACGGCCGTAGCACCACCTCCGCGCTCTCCCGGGAGTCCTCCATCCTGGACTCGGCCTCCCGCGTACGCTCCGACCTGCCGTTCGCCTGCAAGGGCGGAGTCTGCGGCACCTGCCGCGCCCGGGTGACCGAGGGCGAGGCGGACATGCGGCGCAACTACGCGCTGGAGCCCGCCGAGGTTGACGCCGGCTATGTGCTGACCTGCCAGACCTTCCCCTGCTCGGACACCCTGACCGTCGACTACGACTCCTGAGGTGCGGCTGCCCGCCCGGGCAGTAGTTGAACGTGTTCAAAACCTCTGTCATGATGCGTCGTGTCGCTGGGATCGCCGGTCGAGGGGGCCACGCCATGACGAGTTCACTGCTCATGACGCGAGGCCGCGTCCGCGCGGCCTCGGCCGAGGGTGAGACGGTCGCGGGGGGCACGGCCCCGACACGGATCCTCGACTGGCGGCATCCGCAGGTCGCTTCGCTGCTGCGGCGCATCGACATGATCGACATGACGGCCGGCCCGGGAGGCGCCGCGGATCCGGCCCACCGGATGGCCGCTCTGCGCCAGGCCCACCGGTGTATCGCCGCGACCGTACGTCCGGTGTACTCGGTGGATGACGCGCGGCCCGTGTCCCAGGTGCTGCGCCGCGGCCGCGGGTCGTGCAGCCAGCGGCTGGCCGTGCTGGAATCCGTGGCGCGGGCTTCGGGGGTGCCCACGCGGGTGCGCGGGCTGCTGGTGGACGGGACGTTCTGGTATCCGCGGTTCCCCCGGTTGCGGCGGCTCGTCCCGCACCAAGTGGTGCTCGCCTGGCCGGAATTCCGCCTCGAGGGCCTGTCGGCGGCGGACCACTCCACGGCGCCCTGGCTGCCCGTGTCGGAACTCTTCGGCGATCTGGGTGAGTTGAGCGAGGGCGCCGGCGGTGGCTTCACCAACTCCGGCGCGGAGACGCTGTTCGAGGCGTTGTCCAGGACGGCGATCGACTGGGACGGGTCGACCCTCTGCCCGGCCTCCGGCGCGGCGTGCGACCTCTCGGCGTACGTCCTGGCCGACCTGGGCCACTTCGACTCGCGCGACGCACTCTTCGCCCGGCACGGACAGACGCTCTGCCCGACGGCGAGGACCGTCGCCGAGCCGGTCCTCGGGCGCCGCGCGGCGGGCGTCTAGCGGCCGCGGGGTCGATCAGGCGGATCCCTCCAGGGCCGCGCGCCACACCGGGCTGTCGACATAGTGGTTGTCGAAGCGCTCGGAGGACTCGGCGATCTCCTTCGGGTCCGCCTCGCCCCGCATCACCCGGCCGAGCAGACGCAGGTAGTCGAACCTGCCCATGCCGGGGGTGAAGACGAACAGGACGTCCGCCTCGCGGTCCGGCGCTGCCGCGAAGGCGTGCGGGGTGTGGGGCGGAACCGCGAGGAAGTCGCCTTCCTCGAGGACGGTGACCTCTTCGCCCACCAGGACCTTGAGTGCCCCGCCGATCACGAAGAACAGTTCCGACGCCCGGGTGTGGAAGTGGGCCGGAGCCCCCACGGCCCCCTTCGCGAAAGTGGACCGGTAGGTCGTGAAGCCGCCCGCGGTGCCGTCCGAGTCGGCGAGCAAGGTCATGACGCTGCTCGGATCGGCACAGGTCTCGGCCTCGGCCTTGCGGGTCAGAACGGCGGCGGGCGGCAGGTTGGATGCGGACATGCTGGGTACCCCTCGATTTCCCTCAGCCTTGATAATCTCAACATTGAGATAAAAGCAGCCCGGGTCTCTCAACGTCAAGTGTCTTAACGTTGAGATGATGCCTGTTCGAGGGAAGTGGTGGAGATGAGCGATGTCGTCGACGCGATCGTCGGCCAGTGGACCGAGGAGCGCCCCGACCTGGCGGCGGACCTCTGGCCGGTGGAGCTCCTGGCCCGGATCCAGCGGCTGGCCCGGGTCGTCGACAGATCTGCCCGGGCCTCGGCGGCCGCGCACGGAGTGGAGCACGGCGAGTTCGACGTGCTCACCACGCTCCAGCGCTCCGGGCCTCCCTACGCCCTCACTGCGGGCACCTTCCTCAAGGCGTCCATGGTCACCTCCGGCGCCATCACCAACCGCATCGACAGGATGGAGGCCAAGGGCCTGGTCGAGCGGGTGCGTGAGGGCGACGACCGGCGCACCGTCAAGATCCGTCTCACCGAGCACGGGCACGAGGTCGCCCGGGCCGCCTTCGCCGACCACCTCGCCGACTACGCCCGGCTGCTCGCCGGCGTCGACCGCGATCTGGTCGAGCGGACGGCGCACGGACTCCGGCAGGTGCTGGAGACCCTGGGGGACACCACGAGCGAGTGAGGGCCGGTCGAGTGGAAGGCCCGGGCGTTCAGGATGCGTTCAGGCAACTGCTGCCAAGGTCTTGTGCGGCGATCGCCGGTCCGCGGTCGCCCAGCTCGGGGCGCTCACCCCCGCCGCGGGGGCCGGGCGCCCTGCTGTACGACCTCACAAGGAGCCCCACACCTTGCGACAGCCGGAAGTCCTCACCGACCTCGACGCCGCGAGCACGCGGACGTCGGTGATGAAGAAACTGCCCGAAGTCACACTGGTCTTCTGGATCATGAAGATCGCCGCGACGACGCTGGGCGAGACCGCCGGAGACCTCTTCTCCCAGACCCTCCAACTGGGCTACTTCCTCACCACGATCGCCCTGTTCCTGATCTTCGTGGTGACACTGGTCGTCCAACTCCGCTCCCGTCACTACAACCCGTTCTTCTACTGGACCGTGATCCTGTCGACCAGCATGGCCGGCACCACGACGTCCGACTTCATGAACCGCGACGCCAGCTCCAAGTACCTTTCGGGCAGCGCCACTTCGCTCGGCTGGGGACCGCAGGGACTGGGCCTCGGCTATCCGGTCGGCGCGGCGATCCTGATCTCGATCCTGCTGATCATCTTCACCTTGTGGAAGCTGAGCGGGATGACCTTCCAGATCCGCGACATCGTCACCTTCCGCGGCGAGGCGCTGTTCTGGTCGGCCATCCTCGTCTCCAACACGCTCGGCACCTCCATGGGTGACTTCCTGTCCGACAGTTCCGGCCTCGGGTACGCGGGCGGCGCGCTGCTCGTGACGGCGGCGCTCGCCGTACTGGTCGCGCTGATGAAGGCGCCCGCGGTGCCGAACGTACTGCTGTTCTGGATCGGCTTCGTCCTGACCCGCCCGCTGGGCGCCACGGCCGGCGACTTCCTGACCAAGCCGGTCGACAAGGGCGGCATGAACCTCGGCACGGCGGGCTCTTCGGCCGTCCTGCTCGCCGTCCTCCTCGGCCTGATGGCCCACGCGCAGGTCCGGGAACGCAAGGCCGCCGCCGAGTACATGACGGAGCGTGAGCCGGTCACCCGACGGGCCGACTGAGAGCGGGCCTGCGCCTGCGCTCACCCGGCAGGCAGATCGGCGATGAAGTGCGCTCCCGAGGTGTGGCCGGGATCATGGGACACCTCACCCCCGACGGCGCGGGCCAGGCGTCGCGCAAGCGGCAGCCCGAGGCCCGCGCCGTCGTGCCCGTCGTCGAGGTCGGCGCGGCGCCCGGGCTGGAAGAGGTCGGCGACGAACGCCTGAGGCACACCGGGACCGTCGTCCGTGACGTCGATGCGTACGCCGCCGGGAACGTGCCGCGCGGCCACGGTCACCCTGGAGCGGGCGTAGCGGACGGCATTGGTCAGCAGCGGGCTGACGATCCGTTCGAGCAGCGCGGGTGCGACGCCCGCCTCCAGGTCCGGATCCGGCACGTCGACGACCGTCCTCACCTGTCCCTGTGGCCCGATGCTGTCGACAAGTCGGCACAGGACGGGCGCCACGGCGGCGGCGCCGGGGGCCGCGCCGGCGTTCTGCGCCGATTCACGGGCGTCGTCGAGCAACGTGTCGCAGATGGTGCGCATGGACTGGGCGGCCTCGGTGATCGCGTCGTGGGTGGCGCGGGTCTCGGCGGCGGAGCGGGGGCGGGAACGCCACCAGTCGAGCTCGATGATGATCCGGGTGAGCGGGGTGCGCAGCTCGTGGGACAACTCGCCCGTCAGCTGCTGTTCGTGGCGCAGCACCGCGCGGATACGGTCCAGGAGGGCGTCCAGCGAGCCGCCCAGACGGGCGAGTTCGGCCGGATGCTCGGCGGCGCCGAAACGCTCGTCCGAGCCGACGGCGCTCCACTGGGTCGCCTGGTCGGTCATGGTGCGCACGGGCCGCAGCGCCCGCCCGACGGCCAGGCGGGTCAGCGCGTACGTGCACGCCAGCATGACGGCGTCGAGGATCAGCGAGCCCAGCAGCAGGCTTTCAGCGGAATTGCGGTAGGGGGCGAGATCCAGGGCCGTGACGACCGTGGCCCCGCCTCCGGTGTGACCGGGCACCGGCTGGGAGCAGAGCCGTACGAAATCGGGGCTCCGGGTCTCGATGGTCGTGCACGCCCCGTGGCTCTGCGCCGCGAGCCGGCCGGCGGCCCGGGTCAACCGGCTGTCGTCGGCCGTCGCGGGCGGCCTCTCCAGGAGGCGTGTTCCGGCGTAGATCCACACGTTCGCGTCCAGAAGACGGTCGTTGTCGGACTCCACGACCCGTACCCGGGGGCCCCTCGTGTCGACGGTGGTGGCGACCGCGGCCGCGCGGTTGTGCAGCTCGTCGTCCGCCTGATGCTGCAGATGACGGTTCATCACGATGTTGAATATGAGGGTCAGGGCGGCCATCACCAGCGCGGCGGTGGTCAGCGCCACGAGCGAGAGCCTGCCCCGCAGCGTGCGGGGCGCGAGGCCGCGCAGCAGACGGTTCACGAGAGCCGGTGTCCGATCCCGCGCGTCGTGTACAGGCGCAGCTCGCTGTGCGCCTCGCGCAGCTTGCGGCGCAGCCTGCTCAGGTACTGGTCCAGCGTGTTGTCGCTGACCTGTGCGCCGTCCGGCCAGGCGGCCCGGACCAGGTCGCGGCGGCGCACCAGGCCGCCGTTCGCCGCCACCAGCGTGGCCAGCAGCCGGAACTCGGTGGGGGAGAGGTCGACGTGGGCCTCGCCGACACTGGCCCGGTGGCGGGTCGCGTCCAGGACCAAATCTCCGCTCCTCGCGACGGCCGAGGGCGCGGTGCGTTTGAGTGTGGCCCGCAGCCGGGCGATGAGTTCGGCGAGGTGGAACGGCTTGGGCAGATAGTCGTCGCCGCCCGCGGAGAACCCGGACAGCCGGTCGGTGAGGTGGTGGCGGGCGGTCAGGAAGATGACCGGCGCGGCGAAACCGTTGGCGCGCAGCGCCTGGCAGACGTCGCGACCGTCCGCGTCGGGCAGCCCGATGTCCAGGACGACCGCGGCGATGCCGCCGGTGCCCAGCCGCAGAGCGGTGGCGCCGTCCACGGCGAGCACGGGCTCGAACCCCTCGTCCGACAGGCTGCGGCGCAGCACGTCACGCAGAGCGTGATCGTCCTCAACGACCAGGATCTTGTGACGCATGGTCCTCCGCCGGATCGAGGGTCGTGGGGGCCGTGCCCGAGAGCATCGTGGCGGGCAGCCACCGGGTCGCCGCCCACAGGCATACGGCCAGCCAGCCGGTGGCCAGCAGCCAGCCCCCGAGGACGTCGGTGAGCCAGTGCACGCCGAGGTAGACGCGGGAGAGACCGACCGCGAGGGCCCAGCATCCGATGGTGATCCGCAGCAAGGGGGTGCCGCGCGGGGCGCGCAGCGAGACCGCGGCGATCAGCAGTCCGGCGGTCATGGCGGAGGTGGTGGCGTGCCCCGAGGGGAACGCCCAGCCGCTCGCGTGCGCGGCCCAGTCGGCGCCCGCGGGACGGTGCCGGTGGACGAGGGTCATCACCCCGTAGCGCAGCGCCTGCCCCATCGCCAGACAGCCCAGGCCGAGAAGGGCGAGGGTGAGGCGGTGTCTGGCGGTGCGTCCCACCGCCAGAGCGCACAGCAGGACCAGCACGTAGGGGACGACTCCGGTCCCGGTGTCGGTCACCCCGCGGGCCACGGCCTGGGCCACCACCGGGCGGTGGCCGACCGACCAGTCCAGGAGGCCGCGGTCCGGCCACAGCGGAACGCCCTGCTTGCCCACCACCACCGCGGCGAGCACCGCGAAGGCCACCCAGGCGCCCAGGGCCACGCCGGCGGCCAGGTGTGCGGTGTCACGCCGGTTCATGCGGCCCAGGCCCCTTCCTCGAGATCTGCAGCGGAGCAGACGGTCTACAGAACTGTAGACGATCGAGAAGTGAGGGATGTTCCCGAGGGGGAGCGGCGGAACTCCGCGAGATGCGGTGGTTCGTTGCCCGAAGCCCGAAACATACCTCCTACAACCAGTAGAAAGTGCGAGGTAACCTGTGCGGAGAGGCTGAAAAGGAAGGCGGACGGTGGAATACCGAGAGGACGAGGAAGTCCGCGGGGCGTCCGGCAGAAGAGCGCGCGGCGAACTCGAGGGCGATGTGCTCGCCGCGCTCTGGGCGGTCGGCGGGCCGCTGACCGCACGTGACGTCCGGGACCGGCTGCCTGGTGATCTCGCCTACACGACCGTCCTGACCATCCTGTCCCGGCTGCACGACAAGGGCCTGCTCGTCAGGCGCCGCGAGGGCCGCGGATACGCCTACGAACCGATAAGGGACGAGGCTTCCCACACCGCCCAGCGCATGCACTCCCTGTTGCAGGGCGGCTCCGACCGCGAGGCGGTGCTGGCCCGGTTCGTCTCCGAACTGTCCGAGCGGGATGAGCACGTGCTCCAGCAGTTGCTGACCGGGCACGGTGCACCGGACGAGAGTGAGCGCGACCGCAGGAAGCGGTGAACCAGTGCTGATCAGCGTCTACATCCCCTTCATCGTCACGGCTGTCGTCGCGGTCGTCGTGCCCGCCGTGGCGCGCCGGCTGCCGCCCCGCGCGGCTGCCTGGGCCCTGGCCTGCGTCGCTGTCGTGACAGCGGTCGGCTGGGCGGGCGCGCTCGCTCTGCTGGCGTTCACCGGGGTGGCCCAGATTCCGGAGATCGCTCAGGAGGGCCGCTGGTCCGTGGCCGTGCTGCAGGCCGAGGACCCGGTCTACCTCGTCGTCGCGGCCGGCAGCGCCCTGGTGCTGGCCACAGGTGTCGTCTCCCTGGTCGTGGCCGCCGTACGGCAGGTCCGGCACCTGCTCTGGGCGCGGCGGGAGTGTGCTCGGCTGCCGGGTGACCTCGAGTTGGCCGTGGTCGACCACGGCGACCCGATGGCCTTCGCGCTTCCCGGGGCGCCGGGACGCGTCGTCGTCTCGCGGGGCATGCTGCGCTGTCTCGGCGACGTCGAACGCGACGCCCTGTTCGCGCACGAGCGGGCGCATCTGCGCGGCCGCCACCACCTCTTCCAGGCGCTGTGGCGGCTCACGGCGGCGCTGAACCCGCTGCTCCGGCCGCTGGCCACCGCGGGCGGCTTCGTGCTGGAGCGCTGGGCCGACGAGGAGGCCGCGCAGCGCGTCGGCGACCGCAAGGCCGTCGCTCACGCCGTCGGGCGTGCCGCTCTCGCCTCCGCTGCCTCCCGCCGTCCGGTACTGGCTGTCAACGGCGGATCGGTACCGCAGCGGGTACGAGCCCTGCTGGGTCCGCCGCCGGCCCGCCGCAGCCTGCCGTTCGTGGCGGGTGCCGTGCTGCTGGCGGTGTGCTGCGCGAGCCTGGTCAACGCCGCCTCCGACAGCGACCAGATGCTGGACCGGGCCCAGTCGGCGCACTTCGCGACGCACACCGCCACGGCGGGCACGCTGTCGATGGACCTTCACCGGACCGACGCCGCCCGCTCGCTCAACTGACCGGCCGGCCGGCTCGCTGACCCTTCGACACCAATGGCCCTGCTCCAGCCGCGGCCCATCTCCTACGGCATGTAGAGTGGCAACGTCTCTACGTCTTGTAGTAGGTGAGGTTGGGTCGATGACCGGAACCCGGTACGTGGCGCCACCGCGCTCCGTCCGGCCGTCGGGCGCCGCCGCGCGGTGGAAGTGGGGAGACGAGCCTTGGCTGGCGGCCGTGGCCGTCGCCTTCACGGTTGCCCAACTGGTCCTGGTGAGGCCGACGTTGGGGCTCGGCTGGGACGAGACGGTCTACATCAGCCAGGTCAGCGGGCACGCCCCGGCCGCGTTCTTCAGCGCCCCGCGAGCGCGCGGCGTCTCCCTGCTGGTGGCTCCGATCACCTCGTGGTCGTCGTCCACGACCGTGCTTCGGGTGTATCTCGCCCTGCTGTCCGGCCTGGGCATGTATCTGGCACTGCGCGCCTGGCGCGGGCTTCTCCCGGTCCGCGTACTGGCGTTGGCCGGGGCGCTGTTCGCCTCGCTGTGGGTGACGCTGTTCTACGGCCCGCAGGCGATGCCCAACCTCTGGGTCGCACTCGCCGCGCTCGCGGCGGTGGCCTGCTTCCTGCGCGCGCAGGCCGACCGCACCCGGTCCGCCCCGGTGTGGGGGCTCGCGGCAAGCGCGGCCCTGATGGCGCTGATGCGGCCGACGGACGCGCTGTGGGTGAGCCTTCCGCTGCTGGTGGCCCTCGTCGCCGTACGGCGGTGGCGGCATGGACGGCTGCTGCTCGCCCTGGCCGGAGGGCTGGCGGCGGGCGCGACCGAATGGGTGGTGGAGGCGTACGTCAGCTTCGGCGGCCTTGGCCAGAGGCTGTCCGAGGGCTCGAGCATCCAGGGCGGCCTCGGCTGGAACTACGCCGTCGGTGATCAGCTGCGCAGCCTGGGCGGCCGCACCCTGTGCCGCCCGTGCACGGGGGCGATGCCCCACCCGGCCGTGACCCTGTGGTGGTTCGTACTGCCCGTCCTGGCCGTGTTCGGCCTGGTGGTCGCCGTCCGGGCGCGCCACGCCGCGCCGGTCGCACTGCCCGGCGCCTGTGCCGTGTCGGCAGCCGTCCCGTACCTGTTCATGATCGGCTACGCGGCGCCCCGCTTCCTGCTTCCCGTCTACGCGCTGCTGTCGCTGCCGGTCGCCGTCGCGCTGGTACACCTGGTGACCGTGCCGCGCGGACGCCTGCGCCCTCTCGTCGTCGCGGCGGTCGCCGTCGGCCTCCTCGGTCACCTGGCGATCCAGGCAGTCGTGCTGGGACACGTGGTCGACCGCACGGCCGCGAGCCACGAGCGCTGGGCGCGCATCGCCGACGGCCTGCACCGCAACGGCGTACGGGCGCCATGCCTGATCACCGGAGACGACGCGACCGCGCCTCCGGTCCCGATCGCCTTCTACGCGGGCTGCGCGTCCGCCAACACCGGTGGCCACAACCAGAACACCACCGCCGCCGCCCTCGTGCGCACCGCCCGCGTGGAGCCGGTCGCCGTCCTGACCACCGCAGGCGGCAAACCGCCGTCCTACGCCCGGAGTTGGCACCCGGTCCACCTGGCCGGACGGGTGGACGCCTACATCGCCCCCGGCCCGCGGAACGGGCGAGGCGCATGAGCGCGCCCTCGCTGGCGCCCCGGCGGACGGGCCGCACCTACCTGCACACCGGCGTCTCTCTGCTGGTCCTGCTCGTCGGCGCGGTGCTGGCCGTGCGCCACCGGCAGGTCCTCGACAACGGGACGGACCATCTGGTCGTCGCGGACCGCGGCTGGTTGTTGCTGGCCGTCACAGCCGCGTGCGCGACGTGGGTGTGCGCGGCGCTGACCCAGCAGGGTGCGGTGGCCGTGGCGCTGCCCAGGGCCCGGCTGCTGGCGGCGCAGTTCTCGGCCTCCGCCGCCAACCACCTCATGCCCGCCGGCCTTGGAGCCGGCACGGTCAACTGGCGCTTCCTGACCCGCTGCGGCCTCACCCCGACCGCCACGGCGACCGCCCTCGCGCTCAAGGCGACCGCGAGCACCGTCACCAGGGTCGCGCTGATCGGCGCTCTCGTACTGGCCGGCCCCGGCCTGATCCACCTCCCGCACCTCCCGGCGGCCACCGCCCTCCTCGCGCTGCTGCCCGGTGTACTCCTGCTGCCGCCACTGCGCAGGCGCGTCGGCACGCTGGTGCGCGGGGCGGTCGCGGAAGTGCGCGCGGTGCACGCCCTCCCCGGGCGGGCATGGGCCCTGTGGGGCGGCTCGATCGCGTTCGCGGCCGCGCACGCGCTGACCGTCTACGCCGTCGCGCACGCCCTGGAACTGCCGCTCCCCGCGGCCAAGATCGCGCTGGCCTACCTCGCGGCGAGCAGCGCCGCCGTACTGCTGCCCACACCGGGCGGCCTCGGCTCCCTCGACGCCGCACTCGCCTTCGCCCTGGTCGGCGTGGGAGCCCCCGGTTCCATGGCCGTCTCGGTCGTCCTCGGCTACCGGCTGCTGACGACCTGGCTGCCGCTGGTACCCGGGCTCGTGGTACTGGCGGTTCTGGCGCGCCGCAGGATGGTGTGAGGCGGCAGGGGCGGTTCAACGGGCCTGCGCCGAGCGGCTCGTGACACAGGTCACGCCGAAGCGGGGCGCGATCTTGGAATGTGTGGTCTCCCGGCGCTGCTGCACCGTTGGTGGGCTTGCCCTGTTCGGGGGTGCGCTGGGCAATGGTGCTCGTCGCGGCCGGCCGTGGTGTCGAGTGGGAACTGGACGACTTCGGCCTCTGCTCCCTTGTTGCTCCGTTGTCCTTGGACCGCTTGCGTTGAAAGGTTCCCCCGCACCATGCCTCTGGCTCTGTTGGCCCTGGCTGTCGTCGCCTTCGGCATCGGCACGACCGAATTCGCCACGATGGGGCTGCTGCCCCAGATCGCCGACGGGGTCGGTGTGTCGGTGCCCCATGCCGGCAACCTCGTGTCGGCGTATGCGCTCGGTGTGGTGGTCGGTGCGCCCGTCCTGACCGGAATCGGTGCGCGCGTACCGCACAAGAAGCTGCTGCTGCTCCTGTCCGGTCTGTTCGTGGTCGGCAACATCGCGTCCGCGTTCGCGCCGACCTTCGGCCTGCTGTTCGCCGCACGCTTCCTGGCGGGGCTGCCGCACGGCGCGCTGTTCGGCGTCGGCGCCGTCGTCGCCTCCCGGCTGGTCGCGCCCGAGCGGGCGGCGCGCGCCGTTTCGAGGATGTTCCTCGGACTGACCGTCGCGAACATCATCGGCGTCCCCGCCGGTACCGCCCTCGGTCAGCAACTGGGCTGGCGGTCCGCCTACGGCGCCGTCGCCGTCATCGGCGTCGTGGCTCTCGCCGCGCTCGCCCTTTTCGTCCCTCACCAGCCGCGGGGCAGTCAGTCGGGCATCCGGCACGAGCTGCGCGCCATGGGCAACAAGCAGGTCGCGATCGGCCTCGCCACGGCGGTGGTGGGCTTCGGCGGCTTCTTCGCCGTCTACAGCTACCTGGTGCCGATGCTGACGCACCTGACGGGCATCTCCGACTCCTCGACCACCCTGGTCCTCGCGCTCTACGGCGTCGGCATGACGCTCGGCACGCTGATCGCGGGCCCCCTCACGGACCGCGCCCTGCGCCCCACGATGTACGCGGGCCTCGCCCTGCTCGCGGCGGGACTGGTCACGTTCTACTTCGCGGTCCACAGCACCGTCCCGGCCCTGCTGACGATCACCTTCATCGGCGCGATGGGCGCCCTCATCACCACGCCCGTGCAGATGCTGCTGATGGCCAAGGCCAAGAACGCCCCGACCATGGCCGCGGCCTCCAACCACTCGGCCTTCAACCTGGCCAACGCGGGCGGTGCCTGGCTGGGCGGACTGGCCATCTCCGCGGGCTGGGGCTGGGCTTCGCCCAACCTCGTCGGCGCCGCCCTCGCCGTGGCCGGCCTCGGCCTCGCGTTCACGGGGGGCCTCATGGACCGGGGCGGCCGGCGCTCCGAGGTGATCACTTCGTCCGCCGCGGAGGGCGCGGCGCACGCCACGTCGGACCAGGTCACGGGCCAGGTCGCCGAATCCGCACCATCCTCGGCGACGCCGGGGGATCGGGCGTAACCGGTCACCTTCGCCTATGGGCGGGCTGCGGACAGCTGTGCAAGACGGCGCCACAGCACCGCCCGTACCGTCGGCCGTAGCCGCTCGGGTCAGCCCCGCCTGCTGCTCTTGCGCGACCCGCTGGTCAGCAGAGTGCTCGGGCGGACGGTGGCTTGAGTGAGCGCCGCGGGGTTACCCGGCAGGTATGGCGAAGCTGCATCTTCCAGGGCGGAAAGTTCAGGACGACCGTGACGAGGACCCGGCCTACCGGGCGCCGTCACCGGATGAGGCGGGGCCGGACCAGCAGGTCGAAGAGGCCGCTCCGGACACCCCGACGAAACTGCCGAAGGGCGCCTGGGTCGCCGTATTCAAAGGCAGTCTGAAGGAGTTCCAGGACGACGAGCTGACGGACCGGGCCGCGGCGCTGACCTACTACTCGGTGCTGTCCCTGTTCCCGGCCCTGCTGGTGCTGGTCTCCCTGCTGGGCATCACCGGCAAGTCGGCCACCGACAAGGTGATGGAGAACGTCCAGAAACTGGCCCCCGGATCGGCCCGTGACATCATCACGCGCGCCGTCGAACAACTGCAGAACAACTCCGGGACCGGCTCCATCATGGCCATCGTGGGCATCGTGCTGGCGGTGTGGTCGGCATCCGGATATGTGGCCGCCTTCATCCGCGCCGCGAACGCCGTCTACGACATGCCGGAGGGCCGGCCGGTGTGGAAGATCCTGCCGGTGCGCGTCGGCGTGACGGTGGTGCTCATGGTGATGGCGATCGTCAGCTCGCTGATCGTCGTCTTCACCGGTGGGCTGGCCCGTCAGGCCGGGCAGACGCTCGGGATCGGGGACACCGCGCTGACCGTGTGGGCCATCGCCAAGTGGCCGGTTCTGGTGCTGCTGGTCACGGTGATGATCGCGATCCTGTACTGGGCCACCCCGAACGCCAAGGTCAAGGGCTTCAGGTGGATCACCCCGGGCAGCCTGCTGGCCCTGCTGATCTGGCTCGCCGCGTCCGCCGGGTTCGCGCTCTACGTCGCCAACTTCGCCTCGTACAACAAGACCTACGGCACCATGGCCGGCGTCATCGTCTTCCTCGTCTGGCTGTGGATCAGCAACCTGGCGATCCTGCTGGGCCTGGAGTTCGACGCGGAGACCGTGCGGCAGCGGGCCATCGCGGGCGGGCTGCCGCCCGAGGCCGAGCCCTACACCCAGCCCAGGGACACCCGGAAGTGGGATGAGGAGGACGTCCGGCGGCTGGACGACGAGGTCTGAGCCCGCACGAACGTAGAGAGGGCGCCGGCCACGGCCGGCGCCCTCTCTACCTTCGTCCGGGGGCCGCAGGGGTCAGCGCACCACGCGGTGTTTGCGTCCGCCGCGGCGGAAACGCATGGCGGCGTAGGCGAGGGCGATGAGCAGCACGAGGGCGCCGATGATCAGCAGGTAGAACAGGCCGTGCGCGGCGACCCCGATGATGCCCAGGATGACGGCCACGAGGACCAGGAACAGGAACAGGCTCATCGGCTCTCCCAGCGGCTTCGCCGCGTCGGCGGTTTCGGCGGGTGCGGCGGTTCAGCGTCGGCCGAGACGGCGTTCACCACCGGCTCCCGGCGCGTAGTCGAGTTCGTAGTGCGCGAAGATTCCCGGCTCGTCCGTGGCGGGCAACTCGCCGTCGACGTCGATCGAGGGCGCCTTCTTGACCAGGTCCTTGGGCTGGGTGATCTTGAGATAACCCGGTCCGACGGTCGCCCCGGTGAGCGGCGCGAAGACCAGACGCCGGCGGGTGGGAAGACCCACGGTCACCGTCGCGAAGAAGGGCTGGTCGGTCGCGGTGTCGACGTAGATCGCCTCCAGCACGCCGATCTTGTGACCGCGGTCGTCGACCACGGCGTGACCACGCCACTCACGGATGTCGCCAGCCTCGAACATCAGTAACCTCCACAAGAGGGGTACCCCCTGATCACGTTACTGATGTCAGGGAGAGGCCGCCCCGGCGTGGACGTCCGGCGTCCGGCGGCCCGTCGTAGGGTGAGTCCCGCACGTGACGGACGGGAGGCCGAGGTGGCCGAGACGACGACGCCGGCCGGGACGACAGTTGCCGAGGTGCTGGCCGAGCTGGCCGCGCTCGAGGACCCGAAGGCACGCGCCGTGAACGAGAAGCACGGTGACGATCACGGCGTGAACCTCACCAGGCTGCGAGCGCTCGCGAAGCGGCTGAAGACGCAGCAGGACCTCGCGCTCGGGCTCTGGACGGCGGACGACACCGCGGCGCAGCTGCTGGCACTCCTGATCTGCCGCCCTAAGGCGTTCGGGCGGGACGAGCTGGACGCCATGCTGCGCGAGGCGCGCTCGCCCAAGGTGCACGACTGGCTCGTCAACTACGTGGTGAAGAAGAGCCCGTACGCCGAAGAACTGCGGCTCGCCTGGTCGGCGGATGCGGATCCGGTGGTCGGGAGCGCCGGCTGGGCGCTCACCACGGAACGCGTGGCGAAGAAGCCCGAGGGACTCGACCTCCCGGCGCTGCTCGACGTCATCGAGACGGAGATGAAGGATGCCCCGGACCGCCTGCAGTGGGCGATGAACCACTGCCTGGCGCAGATCGGTATCGAGCACGCCGCCCACCGGGACCGCGCGATCGGCATCGGTGAGCGCCTGGAGGTGCTCAAGGACTACCCGGCGTCCCCGGGCTGCACGTCGCCGTTCGCACCCGTCTGGATCACCGAGATGGTGCGCCGGCGGCACGGCGACACCGTGGCCTGATCGGAGGGCGCCGCTACCGGCTCCGGTCCGCTGAGCGGAACGGCACGCGACACGCCCCCGTCGGCGACACCAGGCTCCTTCCTGACGGTGCGGGCACGGCCGGGACACGGCCGCCGCCCGATGTCCTTCGGAAGGGGCGACCACGTGCATCTGATGGAGATCCTCGAGTACAGGTCCGTGCCGGCGGCCGCGGTGTCGATCGGGCTCACCCGGCGCTGCCCCCTGCACTGCCGGCACTGCTCCACCGAGTCGCTGATGGACAGCGAGGAGTATCCGGCGGAGATGTTCACACGGTTCGCCGACACGTTCACCCCGGAGAGTCACCCCGACTTCGTGCTCCTTTCGGGCGGCGAGGCGCTGCTGCGCCCCACTCTCGTGCGGGCCGTCGCCGATCGGGCACGCGCCGTCGGCGCGCGTACCCACCTGCTGTCGGGACTGTTCTTCGCACGCGGGTCGCGCATCCCCGCAGCGGTGAGGAGGGCCATCGACACGGTGGACCACTTCTCCGCCAGCCTGGACGTCTTCCACGAGGAGGAGGTCTCCCGGGCGGCCGTGTTCCGGGTGCTGCACGAACTCCTGGACGCGGGCAAGGACGTGAGCCTGCAACTCGTCGGGCTCGGGCCGGACGACCCCTACCTGGCCGACATCACGGGCGCCGTGCGGCGTGAGTTCGAGGACCACGTGCCGATGCTCGTCGTACCGCTCGCCTCGGTGGGGCGCGCCCGCGAGTGGTTCGCGAGCCACCCCGGGATGCCCCTGCCGGTCACGGCCGAGCCGTGCACCCTGGCGGGCTGGCCAGTCGTCGGCTTCAACGGGCAGGTGACCGCCTGCGGCAACCAGGACGTCATGGACGGCAAGGTGCCGCTGCCCGCCCACCTCTACCTCGGTCACATCGCCCGCGACGACTGGGCCACCATCAGGCGGCGCACCCTCGAATCGCCGATGGTGCGGTCCCTGCGGACCTTCGGCCCGCGCTATCTGGCCGACCGGGTGGGCGCGGGCTGCGGCGACGCCGGTTACTGCGAGACCTGCTACACGCTCTCCAAGAGTCCCGACATCCGGCCCGGCGTGCGTGAACTCGTCCGGCGGCCGTCGACCGCGGTCGTGGAAGAACTGGTCACCCGGTCGGTGGCCGACGCCGGGGCGATGTCCTTCGCCCGCCACTTCACCGTCGAGGGCTACGCCGACCTGGTCGCCCTCGGCCACCGGACCGGTCAGGAGGGGCTCGCATGCACCGGTTGAGCCACGACGAGATCAGCCGCATCCGCACCACCCCGGGCGCCAGCGCCCTGCTGTTCATCACCGACCGGTGCCCGGTGGGCTGCGCCCACTGCTCGGTGGACTCGCGTCCCGACAGCCCCCGCATCACCGACTTCGCCCTGTTCGAGTCGATCGTCGACCAGCTCTGCCGGGACCCGGACCGCACCATGGTCGGCATCTCCGGGGGTGAACCCTTCGTCGAACGCCGGGGCCTGACCCTCGCCACCCGTCGCCTCGCCGAGGCCGGCAAGGACGTCGTCGTCTACACCAGCGGCATCTGGGCCGCCGCGCCCGACCCGCCCCGCTGGATCCACGACGTGCTGGACCGCTGCCGATGCGTGTACCTCAGCACCGACGCCTACCACGAGGCAGGCACCGGCCCCGAACGGTTCGTCAACGCCGCACGCACCGCCGGCGCCCACCAACTCCCCGTCGTCGTCCAGGTCGTGGACGAGGACGGCGGCGCCGACCGCGCCCGGGAACTGCTCACGCTCGCCTTCGGCGACACCTGGCGCCGGCATGCCGAGGTGGTGCCCACCCAGGGCCTCGCACACGGCCGCGGCGGCGGGATCTTCCACCCCGGCACCCGCCGGCCCGGCCGCACCCTGGGCACCTGCGACTCCGTCATCTCGCCGGTCGTCCGCTATGACGGACGCGTCACCGTCTGCTGCAACGAGTCCGTCGTCATGGGTGCGGGTCCCGCGCTGCTGCGCCGCGACTGCGGCTCCGGCGACGAGGTCGCGACAGCCGTGGAGGACTTCCGGCAGCACCCGTTCTACCGGGCCCTGGCGGAGGCGGGAGGCGGCCCGCTCACCTTGCACCCGAAGTTCCGAGACCTCGCGGACCGCGGCTTCTCCGACATCTGCGGCCTGTGCTGGGCCATGGCGCGCCGGGTCCGCCCGGACGAGGCGGACCCGCTGCTGCGTACGATCCCGCTGCTCGCGAAGGGGACACCCGCATGAGCCAGAACGCGTCCGGCAACAGCGCACAACTGCGAGCGAAGATCGAGCTGTTGATGCCGAACCTGTACTCCCTCTCCGCCCGGCTGTGGAACTCCCCGGACCTCCGTGAGCTCTATCCGCGCTATCTGTGCGCCCTGCACACCGCGATCCGCGCGACCGTCCCGCTCATGGAACTCGCCCTGGAACGCTCCCAACTGCTCGCCGAGAGCGACCCGGTGGCGGCCGGCACCGCCGAGTACCTCATCCGGCACATCCGTGAGGAACGCGGGCACGACGAATGGCTGCGTCAGGACCTTGCCGCGATCGGCAGCGACCCGGACGCACCGCTGCGCAGCATGCCGGGCACCGCGGTGGCCAACCTGGTCGGCGCCCAGTACTACTGGATCCGCCATCACCACCCGGTCTGCCTGCTCGGCCACATCGCCGTACTGGAGGGCTATCCGCCCTCGCCCGGCCTCACCGACATGCTGGCGGAGCGCACCGGGTTCCCCGCGGACGGTTTCCGCACCCTGCACCGGCACGCCGCGCTCGACGTACGGCATCGGGACGAACTGATGTGCACCATCGACCGGTTGCCGCTGACCGCCGAGCACCGTTCGGCCCTCGGCGTGAGCGCCCTGCACACGCTGCGCGCGACAGCCGAGCTGTTCGAGGACATCCTCGCCCCCGTCCCTGCGTCCCAGCCGGCCTGAACCGCCGAGCGGCCCGGAGGTGGTCATGCGGAGCACCGGAGCCCTCGCCGTGCTGACGCACCGTCAGTTCCGGCTGCTCTTCGGCGGACAGACACTGTCCGGATTCGGGGACTGGATCGACTACGTGGCCCTGGTCTCGCTCGTCGCCTACCAGTGGCGGGACGGCGCCGGCGGACTCGCCGCGGTCGCGGTCGCCGCCGCCGTGCCGTGGCTGGTGGTCGCCCCGATCGCCGGGGTCTGGGCGGACCGGCTGCCGCAGAAGGCCACGATGATCGGATGCGACCTGGTCCGGGCCGGCCTGGTGGCCTGCTACCTCGTCGCACCCAACCTGCCGGTGCTGCTCGCCCTGCTCGCCGCGAAGACCGCCGTCGGCACCCTGTTCACCCCGGCCCAGCAGTCGGCGCTCAAGAGCACGGTGCCCGAAGAGTCATTGCTGGCCGCCATCTCCCTGAACACGTTCGCGACCCAGACCACCAAGATCGCCGGACCTGCCCTGGGCGGCGTCGTCCTGGCGCTGTCCGGTCCGCACGGCGCCTTCGCCGCCGACGCGGCGACCTTCGTCCTCTCCGCGCTCATCCTGTCCCGGCTGAGGTTGAAGGCCCGTACGGCACAAGCGAGTTCACAGCCGGCGGGCACCTGGTACGGGCGGTTGCTCCGGGAACTCCGCGAAGGTCTCGCCTTCGTACGCGCCAGCCGCACCCTGCGGATCGCCGTCGCCGGCCTGTCCGCCACCGTCTTCCTTGTCCTGATGTTCGACACGCTCTCCCCGCTGCTCCTGCTCGACCTGGGCATTCCGCGCTCGTTCTACGGCGTTGTCGTCGCCTCGGTCGCCGTGGGCGCGGCGGTGGGAAGCGTGCTCGTCGCCCGGCTCGGGCGCGACCACAACCCCTTCGTGATCCTGGGCGCCTCACAGGCGGCGACCGGGACGCTGGTGGCCGCCGTCGGGGCGGCGGCCACCAGCGGCGTAAGGGCCCCGGCACTGTCCTGGCTCCCGGTCACCGTGGGAATCGGGCTGTGCTCGGCCGGGATCCTCGTGGTCTTCGGCTACCTCGTCCAGCGCGCCACACCTCAGGAACTCATCGGCCGGGTCGGCACCGTGGCCCTCGTCGTTCCCACGGCCCTCCAGCTCGCCGCCCCGCTCGCCGGTGCCGCAGTGGCCGCACGGGTCGGCATCGGCTGGGTCCTGACCGGCGCCGGTGCCGGGCTCGCCCTGCTCGGCGCGGCCTGCCTGTGGCGCCACCCCGAGGACGAGCCGAGCGAGGAACCCCGTCCCCAGGGCCGAGTGCCCGCCCCCGCGGAGCCCGCGTCCGAGGGCTCCCCCTCATGACCTGGGCCGTGCCGGCCGGCACGGCTCCGGAGCAGAACAGTCCCGTCGAGAAAGGCGAACCACCATGTCGTTCAACGCTGTTCAGGCACTGACGGAGAAGGGGCACGACCTCGGACACGCCACCGAGGCGCAGCTGAGCGTGATCGCGACGCTGTCCGAGGCCGAGGTGGCCGTCCTCAACTCCGTCAAGGAGCGCATCGAGGGCGAGGTCACCGCCCATGTGGAGGAGCCCACCGGAGTCATCGTCTGGTAGAAGGCGCCCTCCCCGCGCGACCTGGGCCGCGCCGCCCGGTGCGGCTCCGTAGGCACAACTCATCCAGTCCGCATGCACCACGCATCCAGGAGGAAACCATCATGTCGTTCAACGCCGTTCAGGCACTCACCGCCAAGGGACACGACCTCGACCACGCCACCGAGGCGCAGCTGAGCGTGATCGCGACGCTGTCCGAGGCCGAGGTGGCCGTCCTCAACTCCGTCAAGGACCGCATCGAGGGCGAGGTCACCGCCCACGTGGAGGGCGTCGCCACCGGTGTGATCGTCTGGTAGTGGAGGCGAACGCATCCGCCGTAAGCCGCGCCGCCCACACGGCGGCGCGGCCCGGCCTGTCCTGGCGAGCCACCGATCTCACCGAGGCGGAGCAGTCCCTGCCGAGCACATGGCCCCACACGATCCGGCCGCCCTGGGAAGAGGGGGGTACGGGGGCGGGCGTGCGCGTCTGCGTCATGGACAGCGGGGTCGAGCCGGACCATCCGCTGGTGGGCCCGCTCTCCGCCGCGCATGCCGTGACTCCCGGTCCGGACGGCCGACTCCGCGTCGTCACCGACGAGTCGGGCGACGCCTACGGCCACGGCACCGCGTGCGCCGGTGTCATCCGGTCGCTGGCGCCCGAATGCTCCCTGGTGAGCCTGCGGGTGCTCGGCGCCGGCTTCTCCTGCACCGGACAGACCCTGCTCACCGGGCTGCGCTGGGCGGTGGACCAGGGCTTCGACATCGTCAACATCAGCTTGTCCACGACCAAACGGGAGCTGCGGGACGAACTGCACGATCTCGCGGACCGGGCCTGCTTCGGCGGCACCCTGCTGGTCGCCGCGGCCAACAACCGCCGTATCGAGAGCTTTCCCTGGCGGTTCGCCTCGGTCATGTCGGCCGGCAGCCACGCCCTGTCCGACCCGCGACACCTGCTCTACAACCCCCGGCCTCCGGTCGAGTTCTACGCCCGCGGCACGGACGTGCCCGCCCCCTGGCCGGGTGGCGGCACCCGCCTCTGCAGCGGCAACAGTTTCGCGGCGGCGCACCTGACGGGCCTGTGCGCACTGATCCTCTCCCGCTACCCGGGTCTCGCTCCGTTCCAGGTCAGGAGCATGCTGCACCTCTTGGCCGCGAACGTGAGCCCTGACCGGGAGCCGGCTCGGTGAACGAGGCCGGGGCGCCGTTGGTACCAGCTGGTACCATCCAGGCATGGCGAAGACTCAGAGGGGCTGGCGCGTCGACGACGAGATCGCCGAGCTGGCGACGGCCCGGGCCAAGGACCGTGGCATGAGCGTCAGCGACTACATCGCCGCTCTCGTGCGCGAGGACGTCGACGGACTGCGGAAGCGCGGCCTGGATGCGGCACGGCGGTTCCTGGACGAGCACCAGGACGTCTTCGACGAGGCCGAGGAGGCCGACCGCCGCTCCTCGGGGGCGCACGCCGCGTAATGGATCTGTACATCGACGTTCCGTGGATCCTTCAGGTCGCGGAGGCGGCAGGGGCGGGGGATCCGGCGCCCGACGACTACGGCGTGCCGGTGGCCGCGATCGCCTGCCACCGTGCCGAACTGCTCGAAACCCCCGTCTACGACGGCGCCTACGCGCGGGCGGCCGCGCTGGTGCACATCCTCGGGCGCTGCCGCTGGCTCGAGCGATCCAACATGGCCGTGGCCGCCGCGACCGGCGTGATGTACCTGGAAGCGTCCGGAATCCCGGTCAAGCCCACCCGCGACGACGCCGTCACCCTCCGCGACCTGCTGCGGGATGCCTCGTGCACCGCCGCGAGGATCGCCGCCCTGATGCGGTCCTGGCCCCTGACCGGCTGAGCAGGACCGGCCACCGGTCGAGGGTGCCGTGGTGTGATGGCGGCCGGCACCGCGCCCAGACCTGCCCCGCCCGCGCGGCGCCGCTCACCTGGGCCAGGAGCTCCGCGTCCCCGGGTCTCCCGGCGGCAGCGCGCCCGCGCGGCAGAGGGAGCGTGACCACATCATCTGCTTCGCCGCACTGTTCTTGTCCACGGCAGAACTCGACGCCGGGTGCGGAGAATCCCGTCTGGCCTGCGCCCGAGCCCCGTCCGACGCGCCCGCCAGGGCCGTCTCGGCCGCCGAGGGCCGAATCGCGGGGTGTCGCCGGACAGCCGCATCGTTCTAGGCTGCCGGAAGGGAGGGACCACGCCTTCCTTGCCCCCAGTCCTCGGGCAGCCAGCAGTGACCCGCATCTTCGGGTGGCCGGAGCCCACCTCGTCCCGCGCTTGAGCCTTCAGCGGGCCCCGGCCTTCGTCCCCGCGGCTGCTTTCGAGCTGGGGCCTACTCCCGCAGGCCCCGGAGCCGTAAGGACGTTCCCGCGCGGGGTCCTCGCGCCAGGGGACGGCGCGAGCCCTCGCGCACAGCGGCCGCCGCCATCGCCGACATCAGGCGGCGGCCGCTGTTAAGCCTTCCCAGGGATCGGGCCGTAAGCACATTCGCCGTCAAAAGTGGCTCAAGACAGTGGGATTCGAAGGTGTGCGGCCGTCCAGGTATCCAACAGGCAGCCAGTCAGCGCAAGTTGGTGGGCATCTCCTCGGTCGGTCGAACCTGTTCGGTACCGACTCCCTGCTCCGCGACATCCGCTTCGACGCCCACGACCGCACATCGACGGCGGCCCTCCGGTCAGTGCCGCTCCGGATCGAACTCCAGCACCTGCGTGAGCCGGATGTTGTTGCCCGACGGGTCCCGGAAGGACGTGTCGATGCCGTACGGCTGCGTCGTGGGCGGGTCGTTGAACTCGACGCCGCGGGCGGACAACTCGTCGTAGGCGGCCTTGCAGTCGTCGGTCTCCAGGAAAAGGGTGCCGCCCGCACCCTTGGCCACGAGGTCCGAGAGCTGGGCGCTGCCCGCCTCATCCAGCATCGGCCGGCCCGGCACGGGCATCAGGACCAGTGCCGGGCCGTCCCCGGGCGGGGCGACGCACAGCCAGCGGAAGCTCCATGCCTCCATCGTCACGTCCGCCCTGACCTCCCAGCCGAGCTTGGTGGTGTAGAAGGCGAGTGCCTCGTCCTGGTCGTGCACCCAGAACTGTGCGTTGGCGATCTTGATGGTGGTCATGGCCGCTCCTTGCTCGGTTGCCTGGGAACGACGCTAGGCAGCCGGCGAGGTCGTGTCTTCTCGAAACGTGCGGTTCTGCGGCCGCGCGTAGGCCATCGCCACACAGCGGGGGACGCGCACATGGCGTGCGGCGGGCGGATGGGCCGCCCGGTAGGCCTGCGGGGTCATCCCGTACATCCGCCGGAAACTCGTGGTGAACGAGCCGATGCTCCGTGCACCGACGGCGACCCCGATCGCGGCCACCGTCCAGTCGGTCGCCAGCAGCAGGGACGCGGCCCGCTCCAGGCGGCGGGTCAGCAGGTACTGGTGCGGGGACTCGCCGAACGCGGCCTTGAAGCTCCGGCTGAAATGGGCCGGGGACAGCGCTGCGGCCGCGGCCATGTCGGCCACGGTGAGTGCGTCGCCGTAGCGGGCGTCCGCGAGATCCTTGGCGCGGAGCAGATGACGGGCGATCGGTACCTGGGCCACGAGACCCATTGTGAGGCCATCGGTTCTCGTGTGCTGTCCTCGTGCCAGGGTGTCCGTGTCGAACCGGACCGGCGCTGCTTCGAACGCGGCTCCGCTCACGGCGGGGTGCCGGCGGGCAGGTCCAGGCGGAGCTCGTAGCCGCCGTCGGTGGTCGGACCGGAGGTCACCGTGCCGCCGTGCAGTTCGGCGCGCTGCCGCAGGCCGACGAGGCCGTGCTGCGCGCCGGGCAGTCGGAGCGCGGGGCGGGTGGGTGCGGTGTTGGTGACGGTGGTCCTGAGGGTGCCGTCGCGGTGGTGGATGCGGACGGTGGCGGTGGCGCCGGGCGCGTGTTTGCGGACGTTGGTCAGCGCCTCCTGGACCGTGCGGTAGACCGCGCGCTGCAAGGTGGGCGGAAGGTTGTCCGGCAGGACCGTCTCCAGCTGGGTCTCGATGCCGCTGGACGCGACGAGTTGGTCCAGGTCGGCGAGCGAGGGCTGGGGCGTGAGCTCGGTGGGGCGGCTTCCCGAGTCGCGCAACACCCCGACCATGTGCCGCAGTTCCTCCAGTGTCTGCACGCTGAGCCGGCGGATCGTGGCCCCGGTCGATCTCGCTTCCGCGTCGGGGCTGCCCACCTGGAGCGCTCCTGCCTGCACGGCGATGAGGCTGACCTTGTGGGAGACGACGTCGTGCATCTCCCGGGCGAGTTGCGCACGTTCCTTGGCCAAGGCGGCCTGCGCGGTGAGGAGTTCTCCCTGCTCGCGTGCCTCGGAGATCTCTGCGAGCCGGAGGGACAGTTCACGCCGGGCCTGGACGAGCTGGCCGAGGAAGACGGGCGCGGCGGCGGTGGCGAAGGTGTAGGTGAGGTGGACGAGGCTGTAGGTGTCGGAGAGTTCGCCGACCTTCAGTTCGCTCCACGGCCAGGGCAGGAAGTCGCAGACGGCGAAGGTCACGGCGCAGCCGGCCAGTACGCCTCGGCGGCGGTTGAACGAGGAGAGCGTGTACAGCGCGATCAGCGTGGCGAGAGCCGCGTCGCCGACCAGGGCGGTGGGGAGCGTAAGGACGAAGGTCGTCAGCGGCAGGTGGCGGCGCAGGACGAGGGCCAGGGCGGCGAGAAGGCCCAAGGCGATGGCCAGACGGTCCTCGCCCTCGGCGTTGACCCACAGGTCCATCAGGGAGGCGATGACCAGCACCGCGTCCATCAGCAGGGCGGGCGGCCGTCGGGGGTTCACCGCGCGCCTCCGCCCTCGGACGGCGGCCTGAGCAGTCCGGCGCGCTCGGCGACCAGCGCGGCCTGGACGCGGTTGTCGACGTGCAACTTCTCGAAGACGGCGCTGACATGGCCCTTCACCGTGCCCGTACTCAGGTGCATCCGGTCACCGATGTCGGTGTTGGACAGCCCCTCGGCCATCAGCGCGAGGACGGCACACTCACGCGCGCTCAGTCGCGCCACGAGACGGACGGCGTAGGTCTCGCGTACGCCATGGCTGAGGAAGCCGTCCACCACCGTGCGGGTGACCTGCGACGACAGTACGGTGCCGCCCTCCGCCAATGTGCGGAGCAGGAACGGAAGTTGTTCGGGATCGGTGTCCTTGAGCAGGAAGCCGGCGGCGCCCGAACGCAGCGCCGCCTCGACGTACTCGTCGGTGTCGAACGTCGTCAGCATGGCCACCACCGGTGGATCCGGCAATCGGCGGAGCTCGGCCAGGACGGTCAGCCCGTCCACGTCGGGCATCCGGATGTCGAGCAGGACGACATCGGGACACAACTCCCGTACGGCATGGACGGCTTGGCCGCCGGGTACCGCCGCCACGGCTCGGATGTCGTCCGAGGCGTTCAGGATGTGGGTGAAGCCCGTGCGGACGAGGGCCTCGTCGTCGACCACCAGTACACGGATCACGCGCGCTCCGCTCGTCGGTTGCCCGCCCTTCGATGGGTATCACGCACAGGCGTGCCCGTCTGCCGGGTGCGGTCCGGCTCCGGACGGTCGTCGAGAGGGACCGGCCGGTCGGCCGGTTCGGTTCCGTCCGGTCGGCGGGTGGGGTTCGGAAGCCTGCCGGGTGGGCTGTGCCGTACGAGCGGCGAACCCTGGAGCCATGACCAACGACGCGTCCCCGGTTGCGCCCCCAGCCGTGAAGTCCGAGCGGCCACCGCACGCCCCGACCACCGGCCGGCTGATCGGCATCGACCTGGCCCGCGGACTCGCGGTCCTCGGCATGTACTCCGCGCACGTCGGCCCCGATGTCACGGTCGGCGGTCCCGTCGGCTTCCTGCTGGAGACGGCGCGCGGCCGCTCCTCCGCCCTGTTCGCGCTGCTGGCGGGCTTCTCGCTGATCATCATCACGGGCCGGCCGCGGCCCCGGACCGGACGCGCCGGGCGGCAGGCGGTGGCGAGGATCGTGCTCAGGGCGACGGTCCTCATCGTCCTCGGCTACGCCCTCACGGCCCTGGACACCGAGGTCGAGGTGATCCTCAGCTTCTACGGCGTCCTCTTCCTGGCCGGCCTCCCGCTGTACCGCCTGCGCGCCGCGACGCTCGCCCTCATCGCCGCCGCCGGCGCACTGATCCTTCCCCAGGTCCTCTACGCCGTACGGATCTCGATCGAGGACGGATCGTGGGCGGACACCTTCATCGCCCGTGATCCGCTGGCCCGGATCACCGGCACGGACGGCGTCGTGGAGCTGCTGTTCACCGGCGCGTACCCGGTCCTGACCTGGGCTCCGTTCCTCATCGCGGGCATGGCGGTGGCCCGGCTCGACCTCACCCGGCCCGGCATCCGCTCCCGCCTCGCCCTGACCGGCGGAGCGCTCGCGGTCCTCGGCTACGGCGGCTCCTGGCTGGCCCTGCGCCTCGTCCCGCACGCGCTCACCACCATCTCGGCGGCCACGGACGGCGGTTCGGCGTCGTCGGCCTGGTGGTCCGACATCGTGGGCGAACCGCAGAACGGCACACCCCTCGACTGGCTGCTGGTCGCCGCACCACACAGCCAGACCACCTTCTCCATCCTCGGCAACACGGGCGTGGCCCTCGCCGTGGTGGCCGCCTGCCTGACCGTCGCTGCCCGGCTGCCGCGCCTCACCCGCCTGGCCACCCCGGTCTCCGCGGTCGGCACGATGGGGCTGACCGCCTACGTCCTGCACATCCTCGCGCTCTGGCTCCTGGTCGACGTCTGGCACCTGGCGGTCGTCGACGCCGACACGATGTCTGCGCTGCCGGTGCTGCTGGGCTTCATCGCGGCCGCCGTGCTGCTGGCGCTCGTATGGACCCGCCACTTCCGCCGGGGCCCCTTCGAGTACCTGCTCCACGTCACGACGCGGCCCGCGCGGTTCGTGAAGTAGCTCCGGCGCTCTCTCCCCGCGGGCGGGGCGTCCCTCTCAGTGGTGATCGCTTTCCGGTGATCCGCCCATCATGCGGAGCATGGGCAGCCCGCCGGTCCGCAGGAACCGCACGACGAGCACCGCGCCGAGGATCAGGAAGGCGATGTTGAGCCAGGTGGTGTAGTTCCAACTGACGCCCTCCATGGGGAGCTTGGCGTCGGCCTGGTCGGGGATCAGGCCGAGCCCGCCGAAGACGAACTCCACGACGTACCCGGCGACGACCATCGCGACGTAGAAGGTGCCCAGGAGGAAGACGGCCATCCGGGCGCCGTAGTACTTCCGGTAGATGTTGAGGATGGGCAGGATCAGCAGGTCGGCGAAGATGAAGGCCACCACTCCGCCGAAGCTGATTCCGCCTTTCCAGAGGACCACCGCGAGCGGCACGTTGCCGATGGAGCAGACGAACGAGGCGATCGCCACCAGCGGGCCGATGAGGGGGCCCCACAGCTTCGCGGCGAGGGGGTGGCCGTCGAAGAAGAGCGCCTGCCAGAACGAGTCCGGTACCCATGCGGCGATGGCGCCGGCGATCAGCAGGCCGACGACCAGATCACGCAGGATCGCCGCCCATTCCATGACGAACACGTGGCTGGTGGACGTGAAGCCCTCGCGCGAGAGCAGCCGCCGCGCGAACGAGCCCTCTCGCCGGACGGACATGTCCATCGCGGCATGGCCCTCCATGGACCCGGCAACGCCGCGTTCGGCCTGTTCGCGGGCCTGGCGCAGCAGCCGCTCGCGGAGGAAGAGCCGGAACATGACCGCCAGCAGCATGATCATGATGGGTCCGCCCACGTACTCGGCGAGGGCGAACTGCCAGCCCATCAGCAGCGCCAGGATGACGCCGAGCTCCACGACCAGGTTGGTGGAGGCGATCTCGAAGGCCATCGCCGCGGTGAAGTCGGCGCCCTTGCGGAACAGCGAACGGGCCAGCGCGACCGCGGCGTAGGAGCAGGACGAGGAGGCGGCGCCCAGGCCCGCGGAGACGGCGAGGGTGCGGGGCCGGTCGTCGCCGAGCAGTGAGACGACGGTGGACTTGCGGACCACGGCCTGCACGACGGCCGACAGCGTGAAGCCCAGGATGAGGGCCCAGGTGATCTCCCAGGTCATCGATCCGGTGATCGACAGTGCGTGCAGTACGGCGTCCATCTGTGAAGCGTTCCCTTCAACGTGGGGCGTACGTACGGCTGGTGATACCACACTCGTGCCCGCGGCTCGTCCGCCCGCCGGGGTGGGGGCCGCCGTCGCCGGCGGCCCCCACAGGATCAGCCGACGCGCAGGGTCAGCGCGGCGGTGTGCAGCGTGCCGCCGGTCCGGAACTGCAGGAACAGCCGCCAGTTGCCGGGGGTGGGCAGCTCGGCGTGGAAGGACAGGTCCGGGCCGCCGTGGTCGCCGGTCACCTTGGTGGTCGGGTGGAGATGGGCGAACGCGGCGTCGCCCTCGTGGAAGGCGGTGAGGTGGGCGTAGGTGTCCAGGTAGGGCTGGAGATCGGTGACGGGCTTGCCGTCCTTGGCGATGCTGACGGTCAGCGGGTGGGCCATCCCCGCCATGGGCTGGCCCTTGACGGTGACGGTGTACCCGTCGACCCGCGTGCTTCCGGCGGGGGCGGGCAGCGGGGTCTTCGTGGCGTTGCCGGGCACGGAGACCGTCCGGGAGAGCACGAAGTCCTGGCCCTTGCCGGACCCGGCGGCGGGCGTGAAGGAGGCGAACACGCGCCAGGAGCCCGACGCGAGCGAGGCCAGATCGGCCGTCCAGGTGCCGTCGGCGGCCATGGTGGGGTGCAGGTGCTGGAAGCCGGTCAGGTCGGATCGGACGGCGTAGAAATGCATCCGCTTGGTCTGGTCGAGGGCGAAGCCGGTGACCGGCTTGCCGTCGGGGCCCGTCACCGTGAAGCGGTAGACGGCCCGCTCGCCCGACGGCAGGGTCGTGTTCCTGGAGGCGAGACGGTATCCGTCCTTGGCGGCGGCCAGGCCGTTGCCGGTGGCCGTGTGCCCCATGCCCGGCATGTCACCCATCGCGTTGGAGGTGCTGGGGGAGGAGGGCGCGGAGGACTTGGCCCCATGGTCCATGCCGGGCATGGACGACGAGGAGTCGCTGGAGGAGCCGCAGGCGGCCAGGGTCAGTGCGAGAGCGGTGGCCGCGCCGGCCGCGGCGAGGCTGCGGCGGCGCGTGGTGGAGCGGGACGAGGGCCGGTCGGTGGGCCGGGAAGAAAGCATTGACGTGGGTCTTTCCGGGTGGGCGCACCACACCGGTGGCGCGCGGAGACGAGCAGGACGCGGTCCCGGACCTGGCTGTGCGCCGGATCCGGAGCGCCCGTCACGTCCGCGCGACGCACACCTGAAGCAAGAGATCTCGTCCGCCGGCGGGTGGCCCGCGCCACCCTGCCCCGCCGGCTGCCGCCCGCAGTCGGGCGAGCCCCCACAGGACCAGGGCCGCAACGCCCGCAAGGGCGAGCAGGCCGGGGGCGGGCAGAGGGGTCCGGTCGTGAGCCGGCGTCGACACGCACAGCGTCCCGGGCATCCCGGACGCGTCGGCACTTCGCACCAGAAAGCCGGAAGCGTGTACGACCGGCGGGGCCCAGGCCGAGGACGTCATGGCGGCGTGGCGACCGCCGGTCATGGGCACGTCCGCAGCCACGGTCATGCGCGCGTCCGCAGCCACGGTCATCGCCGAGTCCGCTACCGCGGTCATCGGCGAGCCTGCGATCGCAGTCATCGGCGGATGCGCGGCAGTGGGCATGGCGCCGTGGCAGCCTTCCGCCGCCGTGGCCGGGGTGCCGTGCATGAGGAACAGGCCGAACAGCACCGCGCACACGGCCAGCAGCCGGGACGTGCCCCGCCTGTCTGTGCGTGCGCTGTCCAAAGCCGTACCCGTCCTTCTCGCTCGGTCTCACTTGACGCCGGCCATCACACCATACGGGGGCAGGGTATCGCCGGGCTCGGCGACCCGGAGATCGGCCCATGTGCAGGACCGCCGCCCCCTGGGTACGCCGTCCGTCGACCCGCTGCCCGCGCGACCCGCACATCACGAGGAGCGACCATGGCCGGACTGCTGGAATCGCGTACGAGCGGGCCGCGGCGGCTACGAGAGCTGCTGCGCCGGCCCGACCCTGTTCTCGCGCCGGGAGCGTACGACTCGATGAGCGAACAGGCGGGTTTCCCTGGTGCCGGAACTTGGTCACGAAGACCAAGTGCACATGCATCACGAAAGCACAGTGCCGACCAGTTCTGATCTCCTGCATCTCACCCATAACCCAAGTAAGTAGGGTGACGGTCATGCAGCTCAGGTACAGCTTCCGCCTGTACCCGGACTCCGCCCAGCAGACCGCGTTGGCGAAGGCGTTCGGGTGCGCCCGCGTCGTGTTCAACGACGCGGTCCGCGCCCGTGAAGACGCCCGGAAGGCCAAGCAGCCGTTCCCGACGGCCGGACAGCTGTCCCGGAAGCTGATCACTGAGGCGAAGCAGACGAAGGAGCGGTCCTGGCTGGGCGAGGTCTCCGCGGTGGTGCTCCAACAGTCCCTGCGGGACGCCGAAACCGCGTACCGCAACTTCTTCGCCTCCCTCAAGGGCACCCGGAAGGGTCCGAAACTGGGGGCCACCCGCTTCAAGTCCCGCAAGGACAAGCGGCAGTCGATCCGATTCACCGCCAACGCCCGCTGGACCATCACCGGCCATGGCCGTCTGAACCTGCCGAAGATCGGCGCGGTCAAGGTGAAGTGGTCCCGCACCCTGCCCGCCACCCCCACCTCCGTCACCGTCATCAAGGACGCGGCGGGCAGATTCTTCGCCTCCTTCGTCATCGACACCGACCCCACCGCCGACCAGGCCCGCATGCCCGACACCGACCGCACCATCGGCATCGACCTCGGTCTCACCCACTTCGCCGTCCTGTCCGACGGCACGAAGATCGACTCCCCGCTTTTTGCGGCGCGCGGAGAAGAAGCTGAAGAAGGCCCAAAAGGAGCTGTCCCGCAAGCAGAAGGGATCGAAGAACCGGGCCAATGCCCGCCTGAAGGTCGCCCACGCCCACGCCAAGGTCGCTGACGCACGGCGCGAGTTCCACCATCAGCTCTCTACGAAGCTGATCTCCGAGAACCAAGGGATCGCCGTGGAGGACCTGTCGGTGGCGGGACTGGCCCGCACGAAACTGGCCAAGTCCGTGCATGACGCGGGCTGGTCATCGTTCATCAGCATGCTGGAGTACAAAGCAGAACGGTACGGCCGCACCCTAATCAAGATCGGCCGCTTCGAACCGACCTCCCAGACCTGCTCCACCTGCGGCGCCGTGGACGGACCCAAACCCCTGAATGTGCGGGAATGGACCTGCAACGCCTGCGGCACCGTCCACGACCGGGACCACAATGCCGCACTCAACATCAAAGAGGCCGCCGGACTGGCGGTATCGGCCTGCGGAGCATCGGTAAGACCAGGAGTAATCCTGGCACAGTGCGTAGAAACAGGAAGCCACGGATTCCCGACCGAACCCCGTGCCGTGTAGCGGCACAGCAACGATCGAGAAGGCCAGAATCCTCGGGCTTCAGCCCGAGGAGCTAGTCAACGCCTCGTCATCTTCCCTCGACGCTCCTCGCGGCGACGACAGCCGTGCGGGACGTCCTCGCCGAGGTCGCGGCGGCGGGCACGCCCGTCGACGCCGTACGGCACCTGCCCGGCCTCGACGACTTCTTCACGACGGTCGGCCTGCCGGAAGCGCTCGACCTGGGAGAGCGCATCGACCACGACTGACACTCATGGTGACCACACGCGAGGCACCACCGGCCCCGGCCTCCGCGGATCACTCAGCTCGTCCTGCGCTGCGCGATCCGCGAAGCCGAGTCCGCCTCTCACTGATGCGCCGGCGCTCTTCGACGAGCCGCAGGTTGTCCTCCATGAGCTGACGCTGCCGCAGCACCAGCTCGCGCGCAGTCGTCACCAGCTCCGCGGCGACGTCCCGAGCGGTCTGCGAGTGCTCGTGCCTTTCGGGCACGCTCCGTTCACCCCACTCTCCCGTTCGCATGGCCGCCGGGTTCCCATGTCGGCGGGGTTCATGGCGCCACCTACTGATAGCCCCGCTTGAGCAGGTACTTGGCGCCTGCCTCGAAGCCTTCAGGGCTGAGCAGTTCGAACCCGAAGGCGTCGGCGAGCCGGTCGGTGACGCTGAAGGCGGCGCAGACCGCGAGCGCGTCCTTGACCTGCTGGGGTGAGACACCGGCGGCGAGCACGTCCCGCATGTCCTCGGCGCCGGCCCTCCCCTCCCGGGTCAGCTTGCCGAGCATGCGCAGCGTGGCCCGCAGAGGCTCCGCGACGGGCGCCGTCTCCAGGTCGTCCAGCACCGCCGCGACCCGTTCGGGGTCCCCGTAGGCCCGCCCGGCGGTCGCGGTGTGCGCGCCGACGCAGAAGGCGGACCCGTTCACCTTGGACACATAGGCCGCCATCAGCTCCCGGTCGCCCACCGACCAGTCGGACGGTCCGCGCATCGCTTCGTGCGTGAACGCTTTGGCGCGCGTGCCGTAGAAGTCGGGCCGGTAGAAGACGAGCTTGGCGGCGTCAGGCACCGGCTGCCGGGAGAACAGCCGGATGATCGCGAACAGCAGCTTGGTTCCGGGGGCGTAGCCGTGATCGAGGACGTCAAGTCTCATGATCAGGCCTCCTCGGCGGTCGCTTCGGCGAGCGCCGCCAGCCCCGCGTCATACAGCCGGGCGGACGTGCCGACCGCGGCGCAGACCACCAGCTCGAACAGCTCGTCCTCGGTGCAGCCGGACGCCTTCGCCGCAGCCAGGTCCGCCTCGCTGACCTGCGCAGGTGTGGTCACGACCTTGTCGATCAGCGCGTCGAGCGCCGGCCCGAGCCCGCCGTCGTTGCCGAAGGCCAGCGCCCGCTGCTCCGCGGACGTCTTGCCGTCACCGCTCAGCACGCGATGCACCAGCGCCTGGTGCGCCGCCCGCTTGTCGTCGTCCGCCACGGTGGCCTCCGCCTCCCTTGCCGTCGGGCTGTGAGCTCACATGTCTACGACGATCGCCGCGCGCCGAATGTGACACGCGGCCGGAAGACCAGGCGTGGCGCGGCCGGACCTCAGTTGCGCCGATGCGTGGGTATTTCGCCCTTCAGCCGGTTTGATCCCCGCGATCCGGTACAGCCGGAGAGTATGGCCCAGTCGATACAGGAAACAGAACGCAAGTACGCGGCGCCTGCAGCCGATGACATCTCCTGGCTGACCGAGCTGGCCGGCGTGGGACCGGTCGTGTCGCTGGCCGACCGGGGAATTCATGAGCTGGACGCCGTCTATTACGACACCGAGGACCTGCGCCTGACCAGCGGTGGTGCGAGCCTGCGGCGCAGGACCGGCGGTACGGACGAGGGATGGCACCTCAAACTCCCGCTGTCCGGCGACAGCCGGGAGGAGGTCCGCCTCCCGCTGTCCGAGGACGTTCCGGAGGAACTCGGGGAACTGACGCTGTCCCGCACCCGTGGCGCACCGCTGCGACCGGTGGTGCGGATCCGCTCCACCCGTTCCGTACGCGACCTGCTGGACGCGCAGGGCGTCGCCGTGGCCGAGCTCAGTCTCGACTCGGTCCGGGCGGACTCCCGGCTCGTGCCGGGGCTGCATGCCATGTGGACGGAGATGGAGGTCGAACTCGCCGAGGGCGGGGACCCCAAGCTCCTGAAGCGCATCGAGAAGGTGCTGACGAAGAACGGCATCGAGCGGGCGTCCAGCCCGTCCAAGGTCGCCCGGGCACTGCAGGAGACGACACCGGCCCCCGACGGGGAAACGGGCGCCGGCATCGAGCCCGGTTCGGCCGGCGCGTACGTGCAGGCCTACGTCGAACGGCTGGTGCGAGCCCTGTCCGACCTCGATCCGGCGGTACGGCGCGACCGGCCGGACGCGGTGCACAAGATGCGCACCACGATCCGCCGGCTGCGCAGCTGTCTGCGGTCCTACCGTTCCGTCCTCGACCGCGAGGTCACCGATCCGGTCCGCGCGGAGCTGAAGTGGCTGGCCGGAGAGCTGGCTCTCGAACGCGACCACGAGGTGCTGCGGGACCGGCTGACGGCAGGTGTGAAGGAACTGCCCGGCGAGATCGTCCTCGGTCCGGTGAGTGCGCGGTTGCAGGCATGGGACGCGGCGGAGCAGGCGGAAGCCCGCCGTCGCACGCTCGCGGCGCTGGCCTCGCCCCGCTATCTGGAGCTGCTGGAGTCGCTGACCCGGCTGCTCGAGGATCCGCCCCTGCGTGCCAAGGCGTCGGGCAGGCCCGAGAAGGTCCTGGCCAAGGCGATCGGCAAGGAACACGTGCGGCTGCGCAGGCGCATGGATCGCGCGCTGGCGCTGGCCGCGGGCTCCGAACGCGACGCCGCCATCCACCACGCCCGCAAGACGGCCAAGCGGGTCCGCTACGCGACCGAGGCGGCCCGTCCGGCCCTCGGCAAGCCCGCGAAGCGCCTCGGCAAGCGCATGAAGAACGTGCAGCAGATCAGCGGCGACCACCACGACGGCGTCGTGGCCCGCGACCTTCTGCGCCACCTGGCCATCGCGGCCCACGCCGCAGGCGAGCCCGGTTTCACCTGGGGTGTCCTGTACGGCGAGGAGAAGGCCACGGGGGAGGCACGCGCACGTCAGCTGCCCGAAGCCTGGGAACGCGCCAGGAAGGCGAACCTCGCGTAGTGCGGGCGCAGGTCGACGCCGGGCGCCGATGCGGGAACGGGGGAGGCGCCGTCGGGAAGGTTCGCCGACCGTGAGCCCTGCGACCCTCAGCGGCCCGGCCCCGGATCCGGCCGCACGGCCGACGTGATGCCGGCGCGCGCCGCTTCCAGCTGGGCGGCGAAGGCGATGCCCAGGAAGAGGGCGACACCGGTGACGTTGGCCCACAGCATCAGCGCGACGAAGGCGGTGAGCGGCCCGTAGACGGCTCCGAACGAGCTGCTCTTGCCGACGTACAGCGCCAGCAGCCACGTGGCCGCGACCCACAGGACGAGGTGGACCGCGCTGCCGAAGGCGAGCCAGGTGTAGCCCGGCTGCCTGCGGCGCGGTGACCACCGGAAGATCACGGCGGAGGCGATCCACGCGAGGGTCAGTCCGACCGGGATCTCGAGCGCCGCCCACCAGTGGTCCGCGTCTTCGGGCGAGCCCAGTGTCGTGGCGATGGCGTCGCCGACCGGCTCGCCGGCCACGAGGACCACGAAACCGAGCACCATCGGCAGGCCGGCCGCCATCGCCAGCAGCAGCGCGCGGCCGTACTTGTGAGTGAAGGGGCGGTCTCGCTCGATACCGTAGATGCGGTTGGCGCCGCGCTCGATCTGGCCCATCGCCGAGGCGAGGTTGAGCAGGGCGAAGGCGAGGCCGAGCCACAGGGCGAGGGTGCTCCAGACGTCGCCGTGTGCGCTCTGGCGCGAGCGGGCGAACGCCTCCCTGACCACCTCGGCACCGGTACCGGGCACGATGTCGCCGAGGGACCGTTCGACGATCCGGCCCACCGCGTCGGTGTGCACGGAGGTGGCGAGGCCGACGAGGGCGAGGGTCAGCGGCACCAGGCCGACCACGATCTGGAATCCGAGGGCCCGCGCGTGGGAGAAGCCGTCGGCGTAGCGGAACCGGGTGAAGGAGTCGACCAGCAGGGGTAGGCCGCCGTAGCGCCGCAGTGCGGTCAGTGCCTCGTCTCCGGAGAGTTCCTCCCCGATCATGTCCCTGGTCTGCGGGACGTGCACGGCCGTTCCCATCGCGGACAGGCTCCCTTCAGCGGACCGGGTCGCCTCCCCGGCGTGTGCCTGTTCCGACTGCCCCCGAACGGCCGCTTCAACGGTCTGCGCCCGGGACCGGGACGGTCAGCCGGGGAAGCGGCCTGTGGACCGCAGCTGCCAGCGGCGTTCCGCGTAGGCCAGGTCGTCGCGCCACAGACGGCCGGCCGTCGAGGCCATGAGCCGGCGCAGCAGCGGTGCCGCCGTGCGGGCCGCGGCGAAGCCGGGACGCTCCGAAGAGGCCACGACCGCTTCCACGACGGCGGTGCGGGGCCGGCCCCGCTCGTCCGTCCCGAGGGGAGTGGCGTGCGTCTCGACGACGGAACCGCGGCCCTCGCCCTCGGTGATATGCATGACGACGGTGCGCGGTTCGGGGCTGGTGAACACCGCCCGGACCGGCACCACGAGCCGCCCGGCGACCTTGAAGGAGACATCGACGGTGAACCCGTCGGCGTCCGGCCCGTGTGGCCCGTCCGGCCCGTCCGCGTCCGGCGTGCCGACGACGGTCAGGTCCACGAAGGAGTACGGATGGAACCAGGCGCCGTGCCAGGGGTCCAGCCGGTTGGCCAGGACGTCCTCGGGTTCGCAGGTCCCAACGCCCTGGTAGACGGCGGCGACCGAGCGCGGCAGCCGCGGGCGGAGCGGGACGACCGGTGCCTTGAAGGGCGGTTCACCGCCCACCTCGTCCAGGCGCACCCAGACGAGGACGCCGTCGTCGTGTACGGGCACCGGGTCCCAGTCGGCGAACGGCGCGCCGTCCAGGGCCAGTCCGTGCCAGTGACACACGAGGGTGCCGCAGCGGACCGGGCTGTCAGCGAGTGGCGCCCCCAGGTGCGGGCAGACGCCGGGACCTGCCGCGAGCCGCCCTTCGACGGTGCGCCACACCACGATCTCCTGGCCCGCCACCGTGGCCGACAGGGGCCGGTCGTCGCGTACGTCACGGGTCGCGCCGACGACGTACCAGTTGCCGGACGGACGTGACTGGGCCCGCTTCAGCGCCTCGGCGATGGTGCCCGGCCGGGCCTGACGCCAGGTGGGTTGCTGCTTCTCCCAGCGCACCGGGTGCCGGCGCAGCGAGAGTGCGTGGCGGCCGGACCGCCGGCGAGGTGTCATGCGAGCCTCCGGTGCATCGACTCGGGGGTGGACGTGTGGGGAGGTTCCTTCGGCGCGCTAGCCGTCAACTCCCGCTGCCGCACGGGTGTTTGGCTGCGGAGCCGGGCCGCTACGACGCGCGTCAGGCCGTCGAGAGCCACCGCCGCGCGGCGACGGCGCGGGACCACGGCGCGGTGCTGCAGCGAGCGGTAGCCGTCCTCGGCGACGGCGTCCAGGATTCCGCCGTAGAGGACGAAGGCCGTGCGGATGCAGGGGCGTGACGCCGCTTCGAGCATGGCGAGGCCCGGAGCCGCCTCGCGGTAGAGCGCGCGGGTCAGCCCCTCGAAGTCCCGGAGCGCGGAGGTGATGCGGCGGTCGGGGCGTGCGGACTCCCGGCTCCAGCACAGCAGTTGCCGGTCCACGCCGTGCGCGGCCAGCAGGTCCGCGGGCAGATACACGCGGCCGCGGCCGAGGTCCTCGCCGACGTCCCGCAGGAAGTTGGTGAGTTGAAAGGCCACGCCCAGTGCCGCGGCGTGCGGTGCCGCCTCCGCGCGCGGAACGACCGTGCCGAGCACGGGCAGCATCTGCAGGCCGATCACCTCCGCCGAGCCGTAGGTGTAGCGGCGCAGATCCGAGTAGGTGGCGTAGTCGGTGATGTCGAGGTCGGCGCGCATCGCGGTCATGAAGTCGGTGAAGTACCGGTGGTCGATGCCGTAGCGGTGGGCGGTGTCGGCCAGGGCCCGGACGACCGGCTCGGCGCTGTCGCCGTCGCGCAGGCCGGTCCGCAGGTCCCGTTGGAGCCGGGCCAGCCGGGCGGAGCGCTCCAGGGCGCTCGTCGTCGGGTCGAGCGTGTCGACGATGTCGTCGGCCCAGCGGGCGAATCCGTACAGGGCGTGCACGGCGGGCCTGCGCTCCACCGGCAGCAGGCGGGTGGCGAGGAAGTACGTCCTGCCGTGCCGGGCGTTGAGCTGCCGGCAACGGGCGTACGCCCGGCGCAGGCCGGGGTCGGTGATGCCGGCGGCGTCGAGCTCGCGGTCGGTCACGCCGGCCTCCTTTCCCCGGAGGAGCGCGATCGCGAACGTGCTCCGGCCCGGCGGGGGCGCGCGCCGCCCGTGATCCGGGCCGCCGCCAGCTTGCCGGACAGCAGGACGGTCGGTACGCCGACGCCGGGCGTGGTGCCGCAGCCGGCGAGGACCGCGTTGGCCGTCCCGCGCGGCAGGTTGCGCGGCCTGAACGGCCCCGTCTGCGCGAAGGTGTGGGCGGCGGAGAAGGGGGAGCCGGCCGCGTGTCCCTGTGCCTGCCAGTCGGCCGGGGTGACCAGGCACTGTTCCTCGATGGCGGACGCGATGCCGTCGAGGCCGCGCCGGTCGAGTTCGGCGAGGAGAGTGTGCCGGTAGCGGGGGGCCAGGTCGCCCCACTCCGCCGCGCTGGGGCCGAGACCGGTGTTGGGGCAGGGCGCGAGGACGTAGTGCAGGTGGCGGCCGGGCGGGGCGAGCGTGGGGTCGGTCGTGGTCGGGCGGGTGACGAGCAGTGACGGGTCGCTCATCAGGCGGCCGGTTTCGGTGAGTTCACGGAAGGTGCGCTGCCACTCCGCGCCGAAGGAGAGGGTGTGGTGGGCGAGCCAGGGCCAGGTGCGGTCGGTGCCGGCGTGCAGGATCACGGCCGAGGGGGAGAAGCGCAGCGGCACCGGGCGCCTGGGGACGTGGCCGAGCAGGCGGTAGGCGACGGGCAGGTCGGGCGTGAGGACCACGGCGTCGCAGGGGATCTGGTCGTGCGCGGTGACGACGGCCGTGATCCGGTCGCCGGAGCGCTCCAGCCGGGTGACCGGCTCCGAGAAGCGCAGGTCGGCGCCTGCGCCCGCCGCGGCGTCCGCCATGGCCCGGGGCAGGGCGTGCATGCCGCCGCGCGGGAAGAACACGCCCGCGACGGTGTCCATGTAGGCGATGACGGCGTACGCGGCCAGCGCGCGGGCCGGCGCCACGCCCGCGTACAGGGACTGGAAGGAGAAGATCCGCCGCAGCCGTTCGTCGTGCAGGAAGCGGCCGATGCGCGCGTCCAGCCGGCCGAATCCGCCGAGCGCGGCCAGCCGCGCGAGGTCGGGGGCCAGCAGTTGCACGGGGGAGTCGAAGTTGACGTCGATGAAGTGCCGCATCTGCGCCCGGTAGAGCTTCTCGAGCCAGACGCGCAGTCTGCGGTAGCCGGCGGCCTCCCGCGCCCCGGCGAAGATCTCGATCTCCGCCTCCATCGTCTCCGCGTCGGTGTGGACGTCCAGGAGACTTCCGTCGGCGAACTGCGCCCGGTACGCCGGGTGCAGCGGCACGAGGTCGACCCGTTCGCGCAGGCTCTCGCCGACGGCGGCGAAGGCCTCGTCGGCCAGGTGAGGCATGGTCAGCACGGTGGGGCCGGTGTCGATGTGGTAGCCGCGGCGCGTCAGGCGTCCGGCGCGCCCTCCGGGTGCGTCGTCGCGCTCGACGACGGTGACCCGGCGTCCCGCGCCGAGCAGGTGCAGGGCTGCGGCCAGCCCGGACAGGCCGGCGCCGACGACCACGACGTGGTCGGTGCGCCCGGGAACGGTGCGGGTCATCGGCGTCCCCCTTCCTCCGCTGCGGTCGGCAGCATGGATACGGCGACGGGGTCGTCGGGCGCTGGGCGCTCGGCGTCCGCCGGCGCGCCGGCCGCGGCGCGCAGCAGCTCGCGCAGCCGGCTCCCGGCATGCGGTGCGAGCGGGACGCCGTCGAGGCGCTGCAGACCCTGGACCACCAGCCGTTCGATCTTGGTCTCGACGGTGGCGCGTGCGCCGGTGGCCTCGAACACGTCGCGCACCGTGGCCAGTTCCGCGTCGGAGGCGTCGGCCCGGCCGAGCGTGTCCTGCAGAACGGCGAGGGCACGCCGGTCGCCCGCGCTCTCGGCTCGCGCCTGTGCGACGGCGGCGAGGTAGGTGGGCTTGCCGCTGCGGATGTCGCCGCCCGAGGGCTTGCCGGTGCCGCGCGGGTCGCCGAAGGCGTCGAGGAGGTCGTCGCGCAGCTGGAAGGCGAGGCCGATGTTACGGCCGACCGAGGACAGGGCCCGGGTCGTGCCGAGAGGGGCGCCGGCCAGCGCGGCCCCCAGCGAGAGCGGGCGCTCCACGGAGTACAGGGCACTCTTGAGGCAGGCGGCGCGGACGGCGCGGGCGAGGGACCGCGCCGAGGTGGCCTCGCCCTGGACGTCCAGGTACTGCCCGGCCACCATCTCCATGCGCATGGAGCTCCACAGGTCCTTGACCCGCGCCGCGGTGGCGGAGGGCAGTTCGGTGTCGGCCACCATGTCGTCGGCCCACACCAGGGCCAGATCGCCGGCCAGGATCGCGGCCGCCTGCCCGAGGCGTGCGCTGCGCGATGCGGGGACCGCGTCGCCGTACTGGACCGCGACGCCGGCATGGAGCGAGGGCCGTCCGCGGCGCACCGGCGCGGCGTCCATCACGTCGTCGTGCACGAGGGCGCAGGTCTGGATCAGCTCCAGGGCGGAGGCGATCCGAAGGGTCGCCCGGGAGACGGACGAGCCGCCGCCGCAGGCACGCATCGACCACCACACGAAGCGGGAGCGGGTGAGTTTGCCGCCGTCCTGCGTGAAGTCCGCGACCCGTGCGGCCAAGTCCTTGGCGAAGAGCGGGTCGATGGATTCGGCCGCGCTCATCCGCCGGTCGAGCGACTCGGCGAGCACACCGCGCACGGCGCCGGCGACGTTCGCGTCCACGGCACGGGGATCGTCGGGACCGTGCCGGTGCGCGCCGTGCGCGGTGTCGTGCGAGTGGTCGGTCCGGGCGGGGTCCCACTGCTCGGCAGGGCCCTGCGGGAGAGGGGGAAAGCCCTGCTCGGAGGTCGGTTCTCCGCCCGGACAGGGTGCCGGGCAGTGATCCTTGGCCGCGGTGGGGCTCGTGCCGGATCCCGTCATCGAGTTCCTCGCCATCAGAGCTGAATCTGTCGTTGCTGCTTCGGTACGGGCCGTGGTGACGGATGCGGTGCGGTACGAAAAGCGGCGGAGGCGTGAGCGGCGCGCACGCTTTCGCCGGCGCCGGAGCCGTTTTCGCGTGCGGACGATCCGAGGCGTCCGCACGGCGGCCGGTGCGCACGGCCGGGGAGCCGCCGTCGCTTCGAACGGGCACCCGGCGAGACGGGGTGCCCACGCGGGTCGCACCCAAACGACCGTGGCCCTTGGCGGGTTCGCGGCCACGAGCGGGTGACGAACGCATCCGAAGGGGTACCGCACCGGGAATGGTGTCGGCAGGCGGGCATCTATGCGGGCAAGGCCCGGAAGGGGTGAGGTGATCGTGCTGGAGGCGGACGTCGCCATCATCGGGGCCGGAGCGGCCGGGCTGTCCCTGGCCCACCGGCTGTCCCGCCCCGTGCCCGGCACCCGCCCGCTGTCGGCGGTCCTGGTGGACGCCCCGCCCGGCCCGCTGCGCCCTCCCCGGCGGACCTGGTGCTTCTGGGAGGCGGGCCGCGGCCGCTACGACGCCGCCGTCACCGCGTCCTGGCGCCGCCTGCGCGTGCACCCACCCGCGGGACGGCCGATCGAGGACGACATCTCGCCGCTGCGCTACAAGATGATCCGTTCCGAGGACTACGAGTTCCTCATCGCGCGCGACCTCGCACAAAGCGCGGGGGTGCGGCGGATGGAGGCGACGGTCGACAGTGTGGAAGCGCTCCAGGAAGGCGCGGTGATTTACGCCCGTGCGGCAGACGGACGAGCCCGTTCGGTGCGGGCCCGCTGGGTGTTCGACTCCCGTCCGGCGGGCAGCCTGCCCGCCGCCCGGACGACCTTGCTCCAGCACTTCCGCGGCTGGTTCGTGCAGACCACCCGGCCGGTCTTCGATCCGTCGCGGGCCGACCTCATGGATTTCCGCACGCCCCAGCCCGCCAATGGCCTGTCCTTCGGCTACGTGCTGCCGACCGGTTCCCGGCAGGCCCTGGTGGAGTACACGGAGTTCTCCCCGGCCGTACTGTCCGAGGAGGCCTACGACGCGGCACTGGACCACTACACCGGCGCCGTGCTCGGCCTGAAGGACATCGAGGTCGTCAGGACCGAGACCGGGGTCATCCCGATGACCGACGCCCCGTTCGCGCGGCAGACGGCGCCGTCCGTCTTCCGTATCGGCGCCGCGGGAGGGGCCACCCGGCCCTCGACCGGCTACACCTTCGCCGGCGTGCAGCGGCAGACCGCGGCCGTGGCGGCCGCCCTGCGGCAAGGACGGCGGCCGCTGCCTCCGCCGCCCCACTCGGCCCGCTCGCGCGCCATGGACGCCGTACTGCTGCACGCGCTCGACAGCGGCCTGGTGGACGGTCCCGCGTTCTTTTCGACCCTGTTCGCGCGCGTGCCCATGACCCGGCTGCTGCGCTTCCTGGACGGCAGGACCCGCCCGCACGAAGACCTCTTCATCGGCCTGCGCACCCCCGTCCTGCCCATGCTCCGCGCGGCGGCGCAGGTCCCACGGCTGCCCCGGCGACCCTTTCCCGACCTATGACGCTCGATGCACCCTGCCCCCTTCCGAAGGAGACGGTATGACCGTGCTGCGTGACGCGGATCTGGCCGCCGCCTTCGATCATGCGGCGCACTCCTACGACAGGCTGGTGGCCGCCAACCCCGGCTACCACGCCCATCTGCGCCGCTCGGCCCGCAGACTCGGCCTGCCTTCCCCCGGCGCCGGGCTGCGCGTGCTCGACCTCGGCTGCGGTACCGGCGCGTCCACCGCCGCGCTCTGCGCGGTACTGCCGGGCGCCGACATCACGGCTGTGGACGCGTCTCCCGGGATGCTGGAGCGGGCCCGGGCCAAGCGCTGGCCCGGGACGGTCAGGTTCCTGTGCGCCCCGGCGGAAGCCCTGGAGCAGGCGGGCGTCGAGGGGCCCTTCGACGCGGTGTTCGCCGCGTATCTCTTCCGGAACGTTGCGGATCCCGACGCCGTGCTCGCCACCGTCCACGAACTGCTCGCCCCCCACGGCAGGCTCGCCGTGCACGAGTACACCCTCAGCGGGCGCCCGGTGCATCGCGCGGTGTGGACGGCCGTGTGCCGAGGTCTGGTGCTGCCTGTCGGCGCCGCACTGGGGGACGGCGACCTGTACCGGCATCTGTGGCGCAGCGTCGTCGACTTCGACACCGTCGACGCGTTCAGCGCCCGCGTCCGTGCCCGCGGTTTCGAGCGGGTGCGTGCCCTGCCGCTGCCGGGCTGGCAGACGGGTATCACCCACACCGTGGTCGGCCGGCGCGCCGGCTCGGCCCGTCGGATGCCGTGGTGACCGGGTCCGCCCGCCCCGGCCGGGACCGGCGCGCCGTCTTCCTGCCCCCGCCGCCCGGCTCGCCCCGGGTGAGCGGAGCGCCGCGCAGCACCGCCGTCGTCGGCGGGGGCATCGCGGGCCTGGCCGCCGCGACGGCACTGGCCGAACGCGGCGTCGACGTCGTGCTGTACGAACGCGAGGCGTATCTGGGCGGCCGGGTGGGCGGCTGGCCGGTCGAGTTGTACGACGGCACCACCGCGACCATGAGCCGCGGCTTTCACGCCTTCTTCCGCCAGTACTACAACCTGCGCAGCCTGCTGAGCCGCACCGATACCCACCTGGGACGGCTGACCGGCCTGCCGGACTACCCCCTGCGGCACAGCGGCGGCCTGCACGACAGCTTCCGCAGGGTCCCGCGCACACCGCCGCTGAGCGCACTGGGCTTCGCGGCGCTCAGCCCGTCCTTCCGTCCGCGGGACCTGATCCGTATGAACCCCGCCGCCGCACTGCCTCTGCTCGACGTCCGCGTCCCGCAGGTCTACCAGCAGCTGGACGGCGTCAGCGCCCACGACCTCCTCGCCTCACTGCGCTTCCCGCAGGCCGCACGCCACCTGGCCTTCGAGGTCTTCTCACGCAGCTTCTTCGCCGACCCCCGGCAGCTGTCGGCCGCCGAGATGGTCCTGATGTTCCACATCTACTTCCTCGGTTCCGCCGAGGGCCTGCTCTTCGACGTGCCCCGCGACCCCTTCCCGACGGCCCTGTGGGAACCCCTGCGCACCCACCTGGGCCGGCACGGAGCCACCGTGCGCACCGCGACGCCCGTCGAGCGCGTGGCGCCGACCGCGGACGGCGCCTTCACGGTCGTCACCGACCGCCGGGAGAAGCGGCACGACACGGTGGTCCTGGCCCTCGACACCCCCGGTCTGCGCACCCTGGTCGCCCGGTCGCCCCAACTCGGCGACGCCGCTTGGCGTGAATGCATCGGTCGCCTGCGCAGCGCCCCGCCCTTTCTCGTCTCCCGCCTCTGGCTGGACCGCCCGGTCGCGGCCGGACGGCCCGGCTTCCTGGGGACGGCCGGATACGGCTCCCTGGACAACGTCAGTGTCCTGGAACGCTGGGAGGGAGAGGCCGCCCGCTGGGCGTCCCGGACCGGAGGATCCGTCGTCGAACTGCACGGGTACGCGCTGCCCGAGGACGCCGACCGCGAAGCGGAGACAGACCGTCTGATCCGCCAACTGCGGCGCGTCTACCCGGAGACACGCGAGGCGAAGATCCTCGACGTGCGGCACGAGTGGCGCCAGGACTGCCCGCTGTTCCCGGTCGGCGGTTACGGCGACCGACCCGCCGTCCACACGCCGCATTCCGGCCTCGTACTCGCGGGCGACCTCGTGCGCACGGACCTCCCCGTGGCCCTGATGGAGCGGGCGGCCACCAGCGGATTCCTCGCCGCCAACGCCCTCCTGACGGCGTGGGGCGTACGGGGCCACCCGCTGTGGACCGTGCCCGACCGGGGGCGGAACCGCCTGCTGCGAGCTCTGGCCGGCGATCGGATTCGGCCAGGTGTTCGCTGAAGTGCGTGAAGGACCTATGAAAACGAGAATCAGGGGTAATCGGCAGCGAGTGGCTGACCAGCCGCTTCGCATACATAGGGAAAGGCATCCATGATGACTCCGGTGTTGACGACTGAAGCCCGGGCGGAACAGCTGTCGGAGGTCGCCGATGCCACTCACGTCGCTCCGAAGGACGCCCGCGAGCTGACCCGCCACTTCCTGGCGCGACTGGCCGTGCTGGAAGAGGGCACGGAGGAGCACCAGTACGCCCGCAACACGCTGATCGAGATGAACATCTCGCTGGTGCGTTACGCCGCGTCCCGGTTCCGCAGCCGCGGACCGCAGGAGATGGAGGACATCGTCCAGGTCGGTGTGATCGGGCTGATCAAGGCGATCGACCGGTTCGAGGTGGCGCGCGAGGTCGAGTTCACCTCCTTCTCGATCCCCTACATCGTCGGCGAGATCAAGCGGTTCTTCCGTGACACCTCATGGGCCGTCCACGTGCCGCGCCGGCTCCAGGAGGCCAGGGTCCAGCTGGCCCAGGCCACGGAGGAGCTGAGCAGCCGCCTGGGCCGGACGCCGACGGTCGCGGAGCTGTCGCAGCTGATGAGCCTGTCCCAGGAAGAGGTCATCGAGGCGCGCGTGGCCTCCAACGGCTACAACTCCTCCTCCCTCGACGCCGCCATCTCCGGCAGCGAGGACGGTGAGAGCGTCCTCGCGGACTTCCTCGGCAACGAGGACGCGGCGCTGGAACTCGTGGAGGACTACCACGCGTTGGCACCGCTGATCCAGGACCTCGGCGAACGCGACCGCCTGATCCTGCACCTGCGCTTCGTGGAGGAGCGCACGCAGGCCGAGATCGGCGAACGCCTGGGCATCTCGCAGATGCACGTCTCACGCCTGCTCAACCGTCTCCTGGGCCGCCTGCGCGAGGGCCTGCTGACCACGGACTGAGCACCCCGGCCCGGCTGGGCGCCCCGTTCGGCGGGTCAGGCCACCGCCTGGCCGTCGACGGCGATGCCCAGCCGGTCGGCCACGGCGGTGAGGGCCTCTCCCAGCGGGAGCGCGACCCGGCTGCGGGCGTGCTTGTCGCCTCGGGTGGGATCCCGGTTGACGATCAGTACCGGCGTCCCGGCCTGGGCGGCCTGCCGGACGAACCGGAGCCCGGACATCACCGTCAGCGAGGAGCCCAGCACCAGCAGCGCCGCCGCCTCGCGGACCAGCGCGCGACAGTGCTCCACCCGCTGCGGCGGAACGTTCTCGCCGAAGAACACCACGTCCGGTTTGAGGATGCCGCCGCACGACGTGCAGGGCAGGACCCGGAAGTCGCCGACCTGGTCGTCGGTGAGGTCGGCGTCGCCGTCCGGGTTGATGGCGGAGGCCACCGGATCGAAGCCCGGGTTGGCCTCCTCCAGCCGGAGGGCGAGTTCGCTCCGTGGGCTGAAGACACCGCACGACAGGCAGCGCACCCGGTCCAGGCTTCCGTGGAGTTCCACGACGCCCTCGCTGCCGGCGGCCTGGTGCAGCCCGTCGACGTTCTGGGTGATCACACCCGAGAGCAGTCCGTGCCGGCCGAACGCGGCCACGGCCTGGTGCCCGGCATTGGGACGGGCACGGCCGAACGTGCGCCGGCCGAGGTGGCTGCGTGCCCAGTACCGGCGCCGCGCGTGATCGCCCGCCGTGAAGTCCTGGTACGTCATCGGGGTGTGCCGGCTCAGGCTCCCGCCCTCGCCCCGGTAGTCGGGGATGCCCGACTCCGTGGAGATGCCGGCCCCGCTGAGGACCAGCACACCGCCGGTGCCCAGCACATCGGCGACCGGCCCCAGATCCGTGGTGCCCGCAGGCAGGTCCTCGGTGGGGGTCCAGCTCAGGGTGGGGCGCATGCGCATGCCGCAAGGGTACGGAAGTCGGAATTGGGTCAGGAATTCAGCTCATGATTGGGCCTGATAGTTGATCCACTGAAGCAATACCGTCATCGTCATGACCAATCGACCAGGACGCCTGCTGGCCCTCGCTCAGCTCGCCAACTCCGTTGGCGACGGCGCCTATTACGTGACCTCGGCGCTGTACTTCACGCAGGTCGCCCATCTCGCTCCCGCACGCGTCGGGCTCGGGCTGACCCTCGCCTGGGGGGTCGGTTCGCTGGTCGGAGTGCCGCTCGGGCGTCTCGCGGACCGGCGCGGGCCACGCGGCACGTCGGTGCTGCTGGCGCTGGCCACCGCGGCGTCGATCGCGACGTTCCTGCTGGTCTCCGGATTCGTGGCCTTCGTCGTCACGGCCAGTCTGTACGCCGCCGCCCAGTCGGGGCTCGCGGCGGCTCGCCAGGCCCTGCTGGCGGCACTGGTACCGGCCGGGGAGCGCACGGGTGTGCTGGCCCGCCTGCAGTCGACGCTCAACGGCGGTCTGGCGGTGGGTGCGGCGCTGGGCGGTGGCGCGCTGAGCGCCGGGACGGCGGCGGCGTACCGGGGCGTGCTCGCCCTGGATGCCCTGTGCTTCCTGGTCTGCGCGCTGCTTCTGCTGCGCCTTCCCGCCGTGAACGTCACGACCGCTGTCGCGGCGGCCGGCGGCGGCAGGCGGTTCGCGGTCCTCACCGACCGGCCGTACGCCCTGCTCGCCCTTCTCAACGCCGTGCTCTTGCTGCGGCTGCCGCTGCTCAGCCTGGCCCTTCCGTTGTGGATCACCGAGCGGACCGGGGCACCGGCCTGGCTGGCCTCGGGGCTGTTCGTGCTCAACACCCTTGCGGTGACGCTGTTCCAGGTGCGCACGGCCAGGGCCGTGACCGGGCTCGGCAGCGCACTGAAGGTGATTCGCCGGTCCGGGCTGGTGATGCTGGCGTCCTGCGCGGTGTTCGCGCTGTCGACGGGGCGCTCGGCCTGGCCCGCGGCAGTGATCATGGTCGTGGGTGCGGTGCTCCAAGTCGTCGCGGAGATGCAGCAGTCGGCGGGATCGTGGCAGCTCTCCTTCGGCCTGGCGCCTGCCGACCGGATGGGGGAGTACCAGGGCTTCTTCGGTACCGGCGTGACCGTCGCCCGCACGGCGGGCCCTCTGGTGGTGACGACGCTGCTGCTGGGCTGGGGAGCGTCAGGCTGGTTGGTGCTGGGCCTGCTGATGGTGGTGGCGGCGTACGCCATGGGTCCGGTCGCGCGCAGGGCCGCCGCCGGTCAACGCCCGCCCCGGCCGGTCGGCGAGCCGGTGCCGGTGAACTGAACTCACTCCGTACGGACGCCTGTTGTGCCGGCCGGCTCGGGATACCGGGCATCGGTCGCGGTCGTCACGCGTCCGGTCTCGAGGTCGTAGACGTGGCCTGAGACGGACACCGCGGCAGGCGTGAGCGGCGAGATGAGCAGGCGCTCGACGTCCTCCCGGACCGTCCTGTCCGGATCGGCCACCTCGGTCGCGCTCAGCACCGCCTCCGCGACGCCGGTCGTCCGCGCGGCCTGACGCAGGAACTCGGGGTCGGCCAGGAATCCGGTGCCGCACTGGGTGTGATGCAGGACCGCGACCTCGAAGAGCGGACCGGTCGCGCCGAGCAACGACTCGGCCAGGAAGGCCAGATAGGCGATGTCGTTGATCACCGACGGGGTGACGCGTCCGCCCGCGTTGCGGATGACGGGTGCGTCGCCGGGCCGGAGTCCGAGGACGGCGGCGGGATCGATGCGGTGGTCGACGCAGGTGACGAGAACGAGCCGCGCGGTGGGCAGGCCGAGCGGGACCGGGGTGTGATCACGGGCGAACTGCTCGTTGTGGTGGAGGAGGGGAGCCAGCCTGGTCATAGTGCTTCTCCGTCCTGCTGACGGTCGGACCGCCGGGTGGCGAGAACCCGCGGCGCGTTAGTGGACGCTGTCCACTTTAGCGAAGTAAGTGGACACCGTCCACTATTGCTATTCTGGCGCTCGTGACACCTGATCGAGCGGCAGAGGAAGCATCTGCGGCACAAGCACGGAAGCGGCGGCCACGCGGCGCGGTACGGGACGGGCTCGTCGCCGCCGGGCTCGAACTCGCCCGCAGCGGTGGCCCGGACGCCGTGGTGCTGCGCGAGGCGACGCGGATCGTGGGCGTGGTGCCCAATGCCGCCTACCGTCACTTCGCCGACCGGGACGAACTCCTCGCCGCGGTGTGCGCGGCGGCGATCGGCGAGCTCGCCGACCGGATGGCCGACGGCGTGGCGAGCGTGCCCGGCCGGCGCGGCGATCCCGCTGCGGCGGGCGAGCGGTTGCGGGCCGTCGGCATGGCCTACTTCGCGTTCGCGCGCGAGGAACCGGGTTGGTTCGCCACGGCGTTCGCGCTGCCGCAGCAGCACGCATACCCGGCGCAGGGCGACGCGTCGGGGACGGATCGCTCGCCCTTGGGCCAACTCCGGTCCGCGCTGGATGAATTGGTCGACGCCGGCGTGCTCGACCCACAGCGCCGCCCCGGGCTCGAATACCCCATCTGGTCCACCGTGCACGGCATGGCGGTCCTGTCCGGGCAGGGGCCGTTGCGTGAGGTGCCCGAGGCCGACCGTCACCAGCTGGAGGAGCGCACGCTGATGGCGATCGGTGACATTCTCAGCTAGACCGGGAGATGGCAGCAGCTAGTCTGAGTGATGGCAACTCGCCTGCTCAGCGCCGGGGTTCGCGCCGCCGGGCCCGGAGCTGAAGGGCGAGGGGGACGGCCGTGAAGACGGAGGAGTACGTGCCGACGGCGAGGCCGACGAGCAGGGCCAGGGCGAAGTCGGTGAGCGTGGATCCGCCGAGTACGGCGAGGGCGGTGAGGATGAAGGCGGCGCCCATGCCGGTGTTCACGGTACGGGGCAGGGTCTGCAGGATCGCCTGGTTCGCGAGGTCGGGCAGCGGCGTCCTGGGCACCTTGCGGGTCAGTTCTCGGATGCGGTCGAAGAGGACCACGGAGTCGTTGACCGAGTAGCCGATGACGGTGAGCAGGGCGGCCACGAAGACCGCGTCGACGGGCTTGCCGAGCCAGGCGAACACGCCGATCAGGATGAGCACGTCGTGGGCGAGGGCTGTGACGGCGGCGGTGCCGAACAGCCAGCGGAAGCGCGCCGCGAGGTAGACGAGCTGGGCGCCGAGGGCCACGGCGAGCGCGATGAGGGCGCCGCGGCGCAGCTCCTCACCGAGGCTGGGGCCGATCAGTTCGTCGCGGACCTTGTCCGCACCGTCAGCGAGGCCGCGCACCGCCGCGGTGACCTCGGCCTCCTGTGCGTTGGTCAGCGCTTCGGTGCGTACCGTCAGCCCTGTACCGCCCGAGGACTGCACCACGGCTCGGGGGAATCCTGCGTCGGTGAGCGCGGCACGGGCCCCGTCGGGGTCGACGGGAGTGGCGGTGGCGTACTCGATGAGGCGGCCACCCGTGAACTCCACGCCGAGGTCGATGCCTCGGACCGCGATTCCGGAGCCGGCCAGGATCAGCGCGGCGGCCGCGGTCGCCAGCCAGCGGCGCGGGTGGCGCATCAGGTGGGGATTGCGGCGGGTGAGACGGTCGCGGACGGCGCCCGGGGCCGCGATGCCGGTGAGGCGGGGGCGACGGCGCAAGAAGGGGCGGCTCGCGGCGGATTCCGCCAGCACGCGTGTGATCACCAGGGCGCTGAACATGGAGGCGAGCACGCCCAGTCCGAGGGTGACGGCGAAGCCGCGCACGGGCCCGGAGGCGAGGAAGAACAGCAGGCCGGCCGCTATCAGTGTGGTGATGTTGGAGTCGGCGATCGCGCTGAGGGCGTTGCGGAATCCGGCGGCGAGCGCCGAGCGGGTGCTGGGGCGGCGACGGGTCGTGTACTCCTCGCGGGCCCGTTCGAAGACGAGCACGTTGGCGTCCACGGCCATGCCGATCGCCAGGACGAATCCGGCCAGTCCCGGCAGGGTCAGCGTGGCGCCGAGGGCGGCCAGGGCGGCGTAGGAGAGGAGGCCGTAGCAGGCCAGGGCGATGGTGGCGAGCGCGCCCATCAGCCGGTACACGACGATGATGAACAGCGAGGTCAGGAGGGTGCCGATGACCGCGGCCCAGACGCCGGCGGTGATGGCCTCGGCGCCCAGGGTCGGTCCGACGGTGCGCTGTTCCACCGTCTCGACGGGTACGGGCAGCGCGCCGCCGTTGATGAGCAGGGCCAACTCGCGTGCCTCCTCCGGGCCGAAGGAGCCGGTGATCTGCGTGGCGCCGTCGCGGATGCCCGCCTCGCACCCGATGGAGGGGACGACCTGCGGGGAGGAGATGACCTTGTCGTCGAGGACGATGGCGATTCGCCGGGCCGGGTCGCCTGCCGGGTGGCAGGCGGCGTCGCCGGTGAGCCGGGCCCAGCCGTCGCGGCCGGCGCCCGCGAAGTCGACGGTGACGTGCCAGCCGGCGCCGCCCTGCTGGTCGAACCGGGCAGCGGCATGTTTGACGTGTTCGCCTGTCAGGGCGGGGGCGCCGAGGCGCATCGGCGTGCCCGACTCGTCCGGCAGAACCCGGTCGTGAGGCCGTTTCGGCAGCGGGTGTGAGCTGTTCAGGGCGCCGCCGTCGGTGCCGAGCACAGGGTGGAAGGTGAGCTGCGCGGTGCGGCCCAGGACGTCGGCGGCCTTCTTGGGGTCCTGCACGCCGGGGAGTTCGACGATGATCCGGTCGTCGCCGGACCGGACGAGGGTGGGTTCGGCGACACCGAGTGCGTCGATACGGCCGCGCAGCACCTCCAGGGCACGGTCGGTGGCCTCGCGGCCTGCGTCGGTGGTGGACGTGGGGCGGGTCTCCAGCACGATCTGGGTGCCGCCGCGCAGGTCGAGTCCGAGGCGGACCGGCACGGCGACGGCGATGTACAGCGACACGGCGATCACGGTGAGGGCGAGCAGCGCCCTCACGCGGGCGGAACGGGTCAAGGGAAGCCTCCGGCAGAGTGGCACCGCCAGACCGCGGCGTGTGGGTGCGGCCGGGCGGTGCGGAGGAGAGAGGAGAAGGGGGTGTCAGATGCCGGAGGAGGGAGGGGGTGCCCGGTCGCGGTCAGGCGTCGGGGACGGCTCCGGGGAGGGGACGCGCCGGGTCGTCGCCGGGTGGGCTGCCGGCCGGGGCGGCGTGATGGCCGTGCTGTCGTCGGGGCCGGGGGCGAGGTGGTTGCGCGGGGCGGGGTGCTCGCCGTGGGGTGTGTGGCGGGTGGCCGCCGAGAGGGTGCACGTGGCACCGCACCCGTCGTCGGCGCGCGGTCCGGCGTCCCGGAGGCCGCCGGTCGTCGCCGTCGCGTCGGTGACCTGACCGTTCGCCGTACCGGCCGGCCCGGCGACGCAGAGGGCGGCCAGCAGCGCCAGTACGGCGGCTGTCACCACCGTGGCGATGCGGGACCGGGCACGGGCGGTCACGGGGGAGGTGCGGCTGAGGGCGGGGAGGGTGCGGCTGGTGGCGGGGAAGGTGCGGCGCGGGTGGTGCATGCACGATCCCCTTCTCTCCGTCGTGATGTGCGGGGCAGGGCCCCTCAGGCGTCCGGTACGCCGATGGCGGCAGGTCAGGGTTCGATCAGGCCCGCGCGGATGGCGTAGCGGGTGAGCTCCAGGCGGTCGCGCAGGCCCAGCTTCTGGAGGAGGTTGGCGCGGTGGCGCTGAACGGTCTTGACACTGATGAACAGCAGGTCGGCGATCTCCTTGGAGGAGTGGCCCTCGGCGACCAGCTTGAGGACCTCTTCCTCGCGCGGGGTGAGGATCTGGTCGGGGGCCTCCTCGCCGTGGCGGACCCGATTGAGGTAGTTGCGGATCAGGGCGGTGACCGCGCCGGGGTACAGGAAGGGCTCGTTGCGCATGGCGGACCGGCAGGCGGCGACCAGGTCCTGGTCGGCGACGGACTTCAGTACGTAGCCGCTGGCACCGGCCTTGAGGGCCTGGAAGAAGTACTGCTCGTTGTCGTGCATGGTGAGCATCAGGATCCGCAGACCCGGCCGGAGGGCGGCCAGTTCGCGGGCGGCCTGAAGGCCGGTCAGACGGGGCATGGCGATGTCGAGGACGGCCAGGTCGACGTCGTGGGTGCGGGCCAGTTCGATGGCCTCGGCGCCGTCGCCCGCTTCGGCGACCACGTCGAGGTCCGCTTCCCGGTCGAGGATGAGGCGGACACCGCGGCGGACCAGGGCGTGGTCGTCGGCGAGGAGGATGCGGATCGTCCTGGCGGCGGCGGTGGGAGGCGTTTCGCGCATCGTCACGGCTGCATCCTCGGGACGGGTGCGGTGAGCTTGACCTGGGTGCCGGTGCCGGTGCCGGTGCCGGTGCCGGTGCTTGTGCCCGTGTCCGTGCCGGTGTCGGCGCTCGTGAGGGCCGGAGTGATGTCGAGTTCGGCCTCGATGAGCAGGGCCCGTTCGCGCATGCCGCGCATGCCGGCGCCTTCGCGTGGGGCGCCGATGCCGCAGCCGTCGTCGGTGACGGCCAGCACCACGCCGTCCTCGGTGCGCCGCAGGGCCACGACGACGCGCTCGGCGTCCGCGTGGCGGGCGGCGTTGGTCAGCGATTCCTGAGCGACGCGGTAGAGGACGAGTTCCATCTCCGGCCCCAGCACGGGCAGTTCGGCGTCGAAGCGGCGGGTGACCCGCAGTCCGGTGTGGGCGGCGAAGTCCTCCGTGAGCGAGGTCAGTGCGCTGACCAGCCCGAGGTCCTCCAGCACGCCCGGCCGCAGCCGACGTACCAGACGGCGGATCTCATCCAGACTCTCCCGGGTGATCTCCTGCACCTCGTGCAGCTCCTTGAGCAGCGGCTGCGGTGCGTCGTCGGCGGCTCGCTTGAGGCCCAGCAGGATCGCGGTCATGCTCTGCCCGACCTCGTCGTGCAACTCCTGTGCGATACGGCGGCGTTCGGCCTCCTGGGCCAGCAGCACCCGGGCACTGCTCGCGGCCCGTTCCTGCTCCAGCCGCTCCAGCATGGCGTTGCACGTGTGGATCACTTTGGCGACCTCGCCGCCCCCTCGCGCGGGCAGACGCTGGCCGGGGCGCAGCAGGTCCACGCCCGCCATCAGCTTGGCGAGCCTGTCCAGCGGGGCCAGGCCCAGCCGCAGCAGCGCGGCATTGGCGACCAGCATGACGGCCAGGCCGCCGACCAGGATGATCGCCTCGGTGAGCACCACCGGCACGGAGACCGTCACCGGAGCCCACAACAGCAGTGCCGTGGCCATGCCCAGCACCACGGCGTTGAGGGCGAAGATCCGCCAGAACAACGACACCGGTCTCGCGCCTCCGGTTCGACTCACCAAGGGCCACCCCGCCTGTCGGGCACCGCTCGACGTCGAGCGTGTCGACGGTGCCCGGGTGCTCGGGTGAGCCTGCGGCCAGCCTGCCCTCGGCCCGAGCGGGTCGTCCATGGGCACTGACCCCCATTTGCGCCGGCCGCGTGCACCCATGGCGGCGCCGCACGAATCCCGCGCCCGCGGCACGGCCGCATGGAACCCCCGCCCCGGCGGAAATGGGGCCTGCGCCCGATAGGGATCCGCCGCCGGCGCGGCCAGGGTGGAAGACACCGCCTGCCGTACGCCGCCGAGACGAAGGAAACGACCATGTCGCTCGATGTCACCCGGGCCGAGCTCCACCTGCATGAAGCGCGACAGCGCCTAGAGCACGCACGCACCTCACGGCTGGCGCAGCTGCAGGCCCTCGGCGAGACCGCGCAGAGCGCGGACGATCACCTGCTGTCCGAGCAGAGGACGGCGATGCGACGGGTCCTCAAAGAGATCGACGAGGCCTTCGCCCGTATCGAGGACGGCACCTACGGCATCTGCCTGGGCTGCGCCAAACCCGTCCCCGCGGAACGGCTGGAGATCCTCCCCTACACCCGCCACTGCGTCCCGTGCCGGCGCCACGCCACCTGACCACCACCGCCCGTACCAGCCGTCTCCGCCCTGCCCCAGGAAAGGCCCTGCCCCACGAAAGGGGGTGACGTGGTGAACCACCGGACCATCGGACGCCGTAGGACGCACCTGTCCGCCGAGGATCTTGCCGCGCTGCGGGAGAACCTGCACGAACAGCGACTGTTCCGCCGGGAGCAGCTGTGCCGGCTCGCCGGGCCGGCCGGCTCGCGCGCCGAGGAGCGGCGCGCGCAGCAGGCCGCCGCGCAGATCGAGGTCCGCGTCCAGCTGGCCGCCTCCGCGCGCATGGTCCTCGCCGACGTCGAGGAGGCGCTGCGCCGCATGGACCAGGGCACGTACGGCACCTGCCACCTGTGCCGGCACGTCATCGCCCTCGACCGGCTGACGATCGTGCCGCAGGCCCGCTACTGCGCCCGCTGCCAGCAGGTCAAGGAGGCCCTCCGGTGACCGGCGCCCCCCACCCGCACGCCCCCGTCGCCCGGCACCGGCCCTGGCCCCCGTGCCGGCGCTGCTGCGGCATCGCCCTGGACATGGGAGGCGCCCGCACGCGCGCGTGGATCGGCGGCCGGGGCGTGGTGGTCGACGTGCCGACGGTGACCTCCCCGGGCAGTGGAGCGGTCCGCCCCATCCAGCGCGGCACGATCGTCGACACCGAGGGCTGCGCCCGGATGCTGCAGCGCCTGCTCACCGACCGTCTGCCCCAGCGCGTGCGCCCGATGGTGATCGTTGCCGCACCGGTTCTGGACGGCCTCGCCTACCGGGCGGAGGCCCGCACCGCGGTCGGCGTGCTGCGGCCGCGCAGCGTCCTGACCGTGCCCGGCGCCCGGGGCATCGCCCTGGCCGCAGGGGCCGACACGTCACTTCCGCTGCTGGTGCTGGACATCGGTGCACACCTGACGGAGGTGGTGCTGCTCTGCGACGGCGCGGTCACGGACGCGCGCACCACCGCGCTGGGCACCGGCGACCTGGACGAGGACGGTACGCCGGAGCACCTGACCGAGGCGGTGGCCCGGATGCTCAGCGCGATGCTCCGCCAGGACCGCAGCTCCGTCACCGTCGACGCGCTGCACCGCGGCATCCTCGTGGCCGGTGGCGGCGCTCTGCGACCCGAGATCACTTCCCACCTGACCGGCCGACTGCATGCGCCGCTGCGGGTCGTCCCCGCCCCGCACACCGCGGCGGTCCGCGGCGCCGCGAAGCTGCTGCATGCGGCCCACGCCCACCCCTCCGCCTGCGGGCCCCAGCCACCGCCGGCTCACCTCAACCAGCCGCGGCCGCAAGCCGAGTGAGTGCCCGCGCGGTCCGTGTCGGTCGCGGTCCGTGTCACCGGAAGGAGGAGACCATGCCCGCCCGCCTGCCCCCGCCGTCACCTCCCACGGAGCTGCCACGACTGATGTTCTGGCGGCTGCGGCGCAACCCTCTACGCAGGCGCAGCGACCTGACCCAGGCGTGGATCGGCGTCGGCCTGCTGCTGGCCGCCCCGGCGGCCACGACGCCGGTCATGTTCCACGTCGGTGACACCGCCCACGGCCACTACAGCCGCATCGCCCAGCAGCAGGCCGCAACGCGCCACCACACCACCGCCACCCTCATGGAGAACGCCCGGCGCCACCCCGAACCGGGCTCCGCCGAGGCGAGAGAGACCCGCTACCCGACCAAGGTCCGCTTCCCCGACCCACACGGCCGCGCCCACACCGCCACCACCGACGTAGCACCCGCCATGCCCAAGGGCAGCACCATCCGCGTCTGGGCCGACACCGAGGGAAGGATCACCGAGCCGCCCCTGAGCCCCGACCAGGTCCGCAACCGGGCCACGGGCTCGGCCCTCGTCGCAGCCCTCGCCGTGCACGCGGTCGCGGCCGCCGCCTACGGCACCGCCCACCACATCATCCAGCGCCGCAACCTCGCCGCGTGGAACACCGAGTGGGCACGAACGGCGCCACGATGGAGGACGTCGCCGTAGCGGCCCATGAGCGGTAAAGATGTGATCGGCATGAACCGTGATCACAAAGGAGCAGTGCGCATGAGCTACTGCCTGAAGGCGATCACCCGCGAGGAGCATCTGGCGTTCGTGACGGCCCGTTCCTCGGTGAGTCATATGCAGGTTCCCTCGTGGGGAGACGTGAAGCCGGACTGGCGGGCGGAGAGTCTGGGCTGGATCGACGGGAACGGACGCCTGGTGGGCGTGGGGCTGGTGCTGCTGCGGCCGTTGCCGAAGCTGAAGCGGTACCTCGCCTATCTGCCGGAGGGCCCGGTGATCGACTGGGCGGCGGCGGATCTGGAGCAGTGGCTTCGGCCGATGCTCGCGTATCTGAAGCAACGGGGCGCCTTCACGGTGAAGATGGGGCCGCCCGTCGTCGTCCGCCGCTGGAGTGCCGAGGCGGTCAAGGCGGCGATCGCCGATCCGCAGGCCCGGCGGCTGGGTGACGCCGAGGCCACCGAGCAGGAACCGCAGGCCGTCGACCTCGCCGACCGGCTGCGCCGGATGGGCTGGCAGCGGACCGAGCCCGGCAGCGAGGACGGATTCGCCCCCGGACAGCCGCGCTACGTCTTCCAAGTCCCCTTCGCCGGACGGTCGTTGGAGGACATCCACCGCAGCCTCAACCAGCAGTGGCGCCGCAACATCAAGAAGGCGGAGAAGGCCGGCGTCAAAGTCGTCCAGGGCGGTTACGAGGATCTGCCCGCCTTCTACGACCTCTACGTGGAGACCGCCCAACGCGACAAGTTCATCCCGCGCCCGCTTGCCTACTTCCAGCGGATGTGGACCGCGCTGCGGGCCGAGGACGCCGACCGCATGCGGCTCTACCTCGCCCACCACGAGGGAGACGTGCTCGCGGCCGCCACCATGCTGACCGTGGGCGAGCACGTCTGGTACTCCTACGGCGCCTCCACCAGCCGTAAGCGCGAGGTCCAGCCGAACAACGCCATCCAGTGGCGCATGATGTGCGACGCCCACGAACTCGGCGCCGCCGTCTACGACTTCCGCGGAATCACCGACACCCTGGACGAGGGCAACCACCTGCTGGGCCTGCTCCGCTTCAAGTCCGGCAGCGGCGGCCACGCGGTCGAGTACCTGGGTGAGTGGGACTACCCGCTCAACAAGGTCCTGCACAAGGCGCTGGACCTGTACATGTCCCGCCGCTGAGGCCGCGCGGCCCGCCGGCCGCCGCCCCGCCCGGCCGCCCGTCTACAGGAAGCGCCGGATCGGCGTGACGGCGGCCTCCTTGGCCAGTTGGAGAGCCGCCCGTCGTTTCCACCGGGCGAGGTCGATGTCGACGCTGTGCTTCATGTCCTCCTCGAAGTCACGGTCGAGCGAGGCGGTGAGCCTCTCGTCCAGGACGGCGAGCATGACCTCTTCGTCGTGGTTCATCGAGCGGCGGTTGAAGTTGGTGGAGCCGATGAGCGAGGCGACCGAGTCGACCGTCATGATCTTTGCGTGCATCATCGTCGGCTGGTACTGCCGGATGTGCACCCCCGCCGCCAGCAGGCGGGTGTAGTGGTGCTGGCCGGCGAGCTGGCAGGCGCGCTGGTCGGTGTGGGGTCCGGGGAGCAGGATCTCCACACGCACCCCGCGGCGCGCGGTCCGGCACAGCAGGTCGATGAAGTACCGGTCGGGCGCGAAGTAGGCGGTGGTGAGGCGGAAGCGTTCCTCGGCGGAGGTGAGCATGACCCGGATGAGGGTCTGCATGTCCTGCCAGCCGATGCTGGCGGAGCCGCGCACCACCTGGACGACCGACGAACCGGGCTGGCTGTGCTCGGTGAACCGGTCGCGCTCGTCGAAGAGTTCGTCGTGGCACTCGGCCCAGTTCTGCGCGAACGCGGCGGCTATGCCGTCGACGGCCGGACCGCGCACCTGGACATGCGTGTCACGCCACTCGCCGGGGTTGCGGGCATCGCCGCACCATTCCTCCGCGATGCCGACGCCGCCGGTGAACGCCGTGTGCTCGTCGACGATGAGGGCCTTGCGGTGGCACCGGTGATTCTGTTTGAACGGCGACAGCCAGACCGGCTTGCGGAACCAGGCCACCTGCACACCGGCGGAGTCCATGAGGTCCAGCAGGTCCCCTTCGATCTCCTTGGCACCGAAACCGTCGAGCAGCAGCCGCACCCGCACCCCCGCGCGGGCCCGGTCGGCGAGAGCGGCGGCGAAGTCGCGGGCGATCTGACCGCGCCAGTAGACGAACGTCATCATGTCGATCGTGTGCTGCGCGGAGTGGATCGCTTCGAGCATCGCCGGGAAGATCTTGTGCCCGTTGCGGAGCGGCACCAGCTCGTTTCCCTCGGTGGCGGCCACGCCGATCAGCCGCTCGAGACGGCGGCGCAGACGTTGCTTGCGCAGCTCCGCGTCAGGTAGGGCGCCACGAGCGGCGGGTGCCGGTATGCCGTCGACGATCACGCGAATCTCCCGTTGAACCATGAGGACCGGGCGTTGAGGGCCGCCGGATGAGCCAAGAGAGCGGATGCCCGGAGGTCACGGACTCACTCCCGGCGTATCGGGTGAGCCCGGTCGCCGGATCTCCGGAGGCGCCCTTGACGGTACGACGTTGCGCAGAGTCGCTGCAGTCCAACTGATCGATCTCCGGCTTGCTGTGGGTTCCCTTGTTCGTGAGGCAGTTGCCGACAGCCAGCTTCTTGGTGTCGTCCGGCCCAGCGCGCAAGGAAATGCCAGTTCGTCGCGCGCCGCCCGCAGGTAACGTCAGGCCCCATGAGCTGGCTGCCCGACGACTTCGTCCACCCCGTCCACGTGCCCGTGCCCGGCACCGCGGTTCACCTGCGGCCGATCCGGGAGGCGGACACCCCGATCGACCACCCCGCCGTCATGGGCTCCCGTGAGCGACTGTGGAAGATCTACGGCCCGGCCTGGGGCTGGCCCCCGGAGACGATGACCTACGAGCAGGACCGCGTCGACCTGCTGCGGCACGAGCAGGAGATCGCCGCCCACCAGTCGTTCAACTACGCGCTGCTGGACGAGGGGGAGACGGCGATCCTCGGTTGCGTCTACATCGATCCGCCCGAGCGCACCGGCGCCGACGCGGACATCTCCTGGTGGGTGGTGGACGACCTCGTGGACGGCGAGGTGGAGCGCGCCCTCGACGCGCTGGTACCGAAGTGGATCGCTGCCGACTGGCCCTTCCAGCAACCTCGTTATGTGGGCCGCGACATCACGTGGCAGGACTGGCTCGCGCTGCCGCGCGTCTCGTGACGCGGCCGCACAACGGTCCTGGGCTTGCCCCAGGTCCCAGTTCCCAGGTCCAGGTCCGAGGTAGGTCCTAGAGTCACTCCGCAGCCGTCAACGCCTCCAGCGCGCTCGCCTGGGTACGCCAGTCCGACACGTTGGGGCTCGTGCCCGACCAGCGTTCGCCCAGGCGGTTGAGGGAGTCCCGGTCGGCGGCCCAGATCGAGTCGCCTTGCTTGCTGACGTATGCCTGGTAGGTCGCGGACCCGGTGGCGTTCGCGAGGTCGGCGAAGTGGCGGATGAAGATCCCCTTGAACTGCTTCTGGTTGTCGTCGCAGGTGCTTGCATCGATGTCGCAGGACTCGGTCAGTACGCCGCTGCGGGTCAGTGCGGTCGACGACATCGCCGCGTCGGCCAGGCGCTTCGCCGTGTCCAGGTACCGCCCGGTGCCGGTCGACCGCCACAGCTGCGTGAACGCGCCGATGGCCAGGCCCTGGTTGTAACTCCACACCGTCTGGCCGTTGTTGGCGCAGCCCGCGGTCAGTCCGTCGTTGACCAGGCCCGAGGAGTTGATCAGCCCGGAGGCCAGATACCAGTCGGCCGCCGTGGTCGCCCGGCCGCCCCACTCGGTGTCGCCCGCGATCCGCTGGTGGAGGGCGGTGGCGAGCCACAGGTAGAGGCCGTTGGTGACGGCGTTCTTGTAGGTGCGCTCGCGGTTCCACCAGACACCGCCGCCGCAGGTGCCGGTGTCCCAGAACTGGTGGACGTAGTCGGTGATCGTGACCGCCTCGTCCAGATAGCGCCGTTCGCCCGTGTAGTCGTAGGCCGAGACCCACGCCACCGCCCACCACGCCGCGTCGTCGATCGCGCGGCTGATGAAGTGGCCCTCGATCGGGTCCGAACTGCGGCCGCCCGCAGGGAAGATGCCGCGGTTCTGCTCGAAGGTGCGGGCGATCGCCCAGTCGTAGTCGTGCCGTCCGCTGCGCTTCGCGAAGTCGATCAGCGCCGTGAGAGCGGCGGCGGAGTTCCACCAACTGCTCTGCCACCAGCCTTCGTTGGTCTGGTACGACGCCATCAGTGCGTCCGCCGCCGCACGTGCCCGGGTCGGCGCGGGCCGGACCCAGGCCGTGCAACTGCCCTCCTGGTGGGAGGCTTCGCGGCCACAGGCGCGGACCGCTCCGCCGTACAGCAGGCCGCGCGGGTCCCGGGTGGCGAACATGACGGTCCGGGTCGAGGCGGCCTCCGACGGCACGCTCGTACGGCCGAGTGACGACCCCTCGGGCCAGCTCGCGCCGCCGTCCCAGGAGCGGTCGAGCCAGATCTCGTCGCCCGGGCCGCCGCCCGCGATGACGCCCCAGGCCATGCCGTTCCGCTGGTCGACGTGCAGGCTGATGGTGCGTCCGTAGAGGGTTGTCGACGGGACGGGGGTGGCGTCGCCCGCCGCGGTGGTGGGGTCGGCGCCGTCGCAGGACGTGCCGTCGCACACCTTCGGGTACACCCAGTCGGTGCAGGCGACGCCGCCGGCGTCACCGCAGGCGCGCACCCAGCCGCGCCGGTGCCCGACCGGGTCGGTGATGTTGTACATGAGGGTGCGGGTGCCGGTCCACGTGCTGGGGATGCTCGCTTTTCCGAGCAGCGGTTCCCAGCTCGCACCCCGGTCCCAGGAGCGGTCCAGCCAGACCGAGTCGCCCCCCACGCCGTCGTCGATGCTCGCCCAGGCCATGTCGTCCGGGTCGGAGACGTGCAGCCGCAGGGTACGGCCGTTGATGTTCTTGCCGGGCACCGGGAATGTCTCCTGTTGCGCCTTCGAGGGGTCCAGCGTGTCGCAGGCCAGGGCGCAGACCGACGTCGCGGCACGGGAGGGCGTGGGGAGGGCGACGAGGCCGGTCAGGGCCAGGAGGAGGGCCAGCAGGCCGCCGGCGACGGGGTGGGTCCGAGCAGGCATGACGTACCGCCTGTCTGTGAGGGCCGTACGTGGAAGGGGAGTTGGCGGCCGCCCGGGGAGGAGGGCGGCCGCCGGGGGAGCGGTTGTTGTTCAGCGGCCGTGATCAGGGAGCCCACGCGGACAACGTTGTCGAACGGGGCGTGGGCCAGTTGGCCCACAACTTCTGCTTCAGGGCGTTGCGTTGAGCAGATCGAGGGCGCTCTGCTGCCGCGCCGCGTCCACCTTGTCGAGCGGGCCGGACCAGCGCAGTCCGTACTGGTCCAGGGCGTTGCGGTCGCCTGCGTGGGCCCGGTCCGCCTGGCGTTGCAGATAGGCGGTGTAGGGATGGTCCGGCAGTGCCGCGTTGAGCTTGCCCAGACCGCGCACGTCCGCACCCTTGAAGGACGGCCCGTCGCCGCCGCAGTCGCCGGTCTCGCACGGGTCGCGGAGGATGCCGTCCGCGGTGTGGAGGGAGGACGTCGTGGTCGCGGCGTCGGCGATCTGCCGTGCACGGGTGAGCAGCGCGCCGTCACCTGTGGCCCGGTTCAGTTCGGTGAGGGCACCCAGCAGGACGCCCTGGTTGTAGGACCAGACCGCCTGGCCGTTGTTGCGGCAGGTGGACAGGTCGATGCCGTCGTTTACCAGGTTCGAGCCGTTGATCATGCCGGTGGTCTGGAACCAGGACCAGCCGGCGCGGGCCCGCTGCAGATAGGCCGTCTCGCCCGGAATCCGGTTGTGCAGGGCCGCGTTGAGCTGGATGTAGAGGGAGTTGGCGATGGCGTTCTTGTACGTCTTCGCCGTGCTCCACCACACTCCGCCGCCGCAGGTGTTGTCCCAGTAGGCGGCCATGTGATCGGCGTCGGCGCGGGCGGTGTCGAGGTAGCGGCTGTCGCCCGTCAGGTCGTAGGCGGCGACCCAGGCGAGCCCCCACCAGCCGGTGTCGTCGATGTAGTCGTTGCGGAACTGGCCGCCCTGTGCGTTGACGTTCAGGTCGTACGTGCGGGAGATCGCGTACGAGTAACTGCCCATACCCGTCACGCGGATGTTGTCGATGACGGCGGTGAGGGCGTTGGCGGAGTTCCACCAGCCGGTGGTGTCGAACAGGCCGGTCGAGTTGTTGTAGAAGGTCATCAGCCCGGTCGCCGCCGCGGTGCGCCGGTCGCCGGCGTTCCAGGTGGTGCGGGCCCAGGGGGTGCAGGCGATCTCGGCGCGGTCGCCGGCCTTGCCGCAGGCGCGCAGGGCGCCGACACCCTGGTTGTTCCAGTCGTCGACGTTGTACATGAGGGTGCGCCAACCCCGTTGCCCCGAGGGGACGGTGGTGTCGCCGAGCTTGCTTCCTGAACTCCAGGTGCGGCCGCCGTCGAAGGAGCGGTCGAGCCACACCTCGTCGCCCGGGCTGCCGTTGTCTACGGACGCCCAGCCCATCGCGTCGGCGTCGTCGAAATGGAGGGCCATCGACCGCCCGTAGAGGGTCGCGGTGACCGGTTGCCGGTCGCCGGAGGAGAGGGCCGGGTCGCGCGCATCGCAGTACTTGTTGCAGATGGTCGCCGTAACGGCGGAGGTGGAAGCGTCGGCCGCGGACGCCGGCTGCGGGGCGAGGCCCGCGAGAAGGGCGAGGGCGAACGCCGCGGCCGACTGCGCGAGGGCGAGGGGTCTCGTGGTGGGGGGTCTCGCGGTGAGGGGACTCGGAGTGAGGGGGTCGGCTCTTCGGTGTCTTCGTACGGGAGTCATGGGGTCTCCCAGTCGACGAAAGCTGCGGATGATGGGAGAGAGCGCTCTCAGAAGGTAGTGAAGGGGAAGGGGAGCGTCAATGGGTTGCCGCGTACGAGAGTTGGCCGGGCGGCGGCGACAACTCACCTGTCCTGGAGCTCGGTTCAGAGAAGACTTTCGGCGTGGGCGACGGCCGCGGCGTGCCCGAACAGTCCGGGCAGCCCGCCCGTGTGGACGAAGACCGTGATCTGCCCGCGGCGAATGTCACCGTCCTCGACCGCCGCGATCAGCCCTGCCATGGCCCGGCCCGTGTAGGTGGGATCGAGGATGACGCCCTCGCTGCGTGCCGTCGTGACCATCGCTTCGGCAACCTCAGTCGTATAGGTTCCGTAGCCGGCGCCGATCTGGTCGCGGACCCGCAGTTCCTTGGCCGTGATCGGTGTCCGTGACAGCGGGCGGGCGAAGGCGGCGACGGCCTCGGCGGGATTCGCGCGCGCCCCGACGTCGACCCCGAGGACGCGTTCCACGCCCAGACGGGCGACGAGTCCTGCCATCGTCCCGCCCGATCCGAGTGCGACAACGACATGCTCCAGATCAGGCACCTGCCCGAGCAACTCCTCCGCACAGTCGACGTACCCCTGGGCGCCGACGGCGCTGGACCCTCCGAAGGGGATGAGTGCCGGACGGGCCCCGTCGGCGCGTAGTTCGGCGACGACATTCTCGGCGGCCTCGGCCAGAGCGTGGGTCTCGACGTCGCCGCTCCAGACGATGCGGGCACCGAGCAGGCCGTCGAGGACCAGGTTGCCCGACGCCGACGCACCGGGAGCGCCGGGGAAGACGAGCACGGCCTTCATCCCGAGCTTGGCCGCGACGGCTGCGGTGAGCCGGGCGTGGTTGCTCTGTGCGGCGCCGGTCGTGACCAGGGTGTCGGCGCCGTCGCGTTGTGCGAGACCCGCGGTGTACTCGAGCTTGCGGACCTTGTTGCCGCCGCCTCCGACGCCTACCAGATCGTCGCGCTTGATCCAGAGGTCCTCCGGTCGCAAGCCGATGGCTTCCGCAAGGCGCGGAGCGGGCTCGACCGGGGTGGGAAGCGTGACGAGGGTGACGCGTTCAGGCTGGTGGTTCACGGAAGGTCCTCTCGGGTGGCCGAACTGCCGACTGCGCAAGCTCCACATTTTCCCCTGCGGTGCTCGGGAATCAGCTGTCAGGGTCCTGCGCAATTCCCAGTCGTGTGATGACGCAGAAGTACGCAAATTCTTGCGTCACTTGCGTTCGCTTGCGAAGTGCGGTGCAAGTGTCGAAGTCGACTCCATGCAAACGGTCATCGCGTAGTTCCCTGACTTGGAGGCGACGCGCCTCAACCGGCGCCCGCTGAAGCGCAATTGGCGTCGGTGAAAATTGCGTCGCCCGAGGTGTAGACGAACTCGCACGCCTCTGCAATATTGCGATGAATCACTGCAAGAACACGCGCATATTCTCCCCTTGGAGACCGTGCGCCCGCGCATGAACGGCATCCGCCGTCCTGTCGCACCCGCGCCACCGCCCGGCCCAGGAACGAGCCCCCCTCGCCGCCCTCTGGGCGCGCGTACCTCCGCAGGGAGTGACTCCGCATGATTCGACCCAAGCCCAGATCCTGGAGACGGCGCGCGGCAACCGCCGCGCTCGCCTCCGCCGTCCTGGCTCTAGGCATGCCCGCCGTCGGCGCACACGCGGCGGGCGGCCCCAACGCCGCCGCGGACGCCGCCACCAAGGCCGGCAGCGCCCTTCGCGCACACTCGGCGGCCAACGTCACCGACGGCGACGCCGACACCTACTGGCAGGCCGGGAAGAAGTCGGCCCAGTGGGTGCAGACCGACCTCGGGCGGACCAGGCGCGTCCGTCAGGTCGTGCTGCGGCTGCCCCAGCAGTGGCAGACCCGCAAGCAGACGCTCGCGCTTCAGGGCAGCGCCGACGGAAAGAGCTTCGCCACCCTCAAGTCGTCGGCGCAGTACGTCTTCAGCCCCGGCAACGGCAACACGGTGAAAGTCTCCTTCCCGGCGACCCTGGCCCGGTACGTACGGGCCGACTTCACCAGGAACTCGGTCGCCTCCACCGCCCAGCTCGCCGAGATGCAGGTCCTCACGACCGCCGCCTCGACCCCCAACCTCGCCCAGGGCAAGACCTTCACCGAGAGCGGGCACGCCGACGTCTACGGCGCGGCCAACGCCGGTGACGGCAACCGCGACACCTACTGGGAGAGCAAGAACAACGCCTTCCCGCAGTGGCTCCAGGTCGACCTCGGCTCATCGGTCAAGGTGAACCAGGTGACGCTGCGGCTGCCCGGCGGCTGGCCCGGCCGCAGCCAGACCCTGAAGGTCCAGGGCTCCACCGACAACCAGAACTTCACGGATCTGACGGCCTCGAAGGCGTACACCTTCGACAGCTCCGACGACCAGTCGACGACCATCAGCCTCGACACGACCACGACGCGCTACGTGCGCGTGCTGTTCACCGCCAACACCGGCTGGCCCGCAGGGCAGTTGTCCGAGCTGGAGGTCTACGGACCCGCGACCGGCGACACCCAGGCCCCCACTGCGCCGTCGAACCTCGACTACACCGAGCCGGCTACCGGGCAGATCAAGCTGACCTGGAGCGCGGCCACCGACGACACCGCCGTGACCGGCTACGACATCTACGCCAATGGCCAGTTGCGGGCGAGTGTCGCCGGGAGCGTCCTGACCTACACCGACACCCAGCCGGCCGGCAGCGACATCACCTACTTCGTACGGGCCAAGGACGCCGCGGGCAACGTCTCCGCCAACAGCAACAGCGTCACGCGTAAGGGATCGGGCGGCGACACCCAGGCCCCCACGGCACCCGGCAATCTCGCCTACACGCAGTCCGGCGGCGACGTGAAACTGTTCTGGCAGGCGTCGAGCGACGACACCAAGGTCACCGGCTACGACGTCTACGCGAACGACAAGCTGGTCAAGTCCGTTGCGGGTGACGTCACGACGTACACCGACACCCCCTCGGCGTCCGCCGCGGTCACCTACTACGTGAAGGCGAAGGACGCCGCCGGGAACGTGTCGGCGGCGAGCAACAGCGTCACCCGGCCGGGCTCGGCCGGTAGCGGTTCCGACCTCGCGCAGGGCAAGCCCATCGAGGCTTCCTCGTACACCTTCACCTACGTCGCCACCAACGCCAACGACGGTCTCACCAGCACCTATTGGGAAAGCGCGGGCGGCGCCTACCCGGCCACGCTCACCACGAAGCTCGGCGCCGATGCGGACCTCAGCCAGGTCGTCGTCAGGCTCAATCCGGACGCAGCCTGGTCCACGCGCACGCAGAACATCCAGGTGCTCGGCCGCGACCAGGACGCGACGTCCTTCACCAGCCTCGTCGCGGCGAAGGACTACACGTTCAACCCGTCGAGCGGCAACACCGTGACCATCCCGGTCTCCGCCTCCGCCGCCGACATCCAGCTCAAGTTCGCCTCCAACACCGGCGCCCCGGGCGCACAGGTCGCCGAGATCCAGGTGATCGGCACCCCGGCCGCCAACCCTGACCTCAAGGTCACCGGCATCACCAACTCGCCCGCGGCTCCGGTCGAATCGGACGCCATCAGCCTCACGGCAACCGTCACCAACAGCGGGAGCAAGGCGTCCAAGGCCACCGACCTGAACTTCACGCTCGGCGGCACGAAGGCCGCGACGGCGGACGTACCGGCCCTCGACGCCGGTCAGTCGACGACGGTCACGGCGAGCATCGGCGCCCAGGACGCGGGCAGTTACCCGGTCGGCGCCGAGGTGGACCCGTCGAACAAGGTCATCGAGCAGAACGAGGCGAACAACACCTTCACCCGCTCCGACGCCCTCGTCGTCAAACCGGTTTCCAGCTCCGACCTGCTCGCCGCGCCGGTCTCCTGGAGCCCGTCCAGCGCCTCGGCCGGTGACGACGTCAAGTTCACCGTAGCGATCAAGAACCAGGGGACGGTGGCCTCCGCCTCCGGAGCCCACGACGTCACGCTGACCGTCCAGGACTCCAAGGGCGCCACCGTCAAGACGCTCACAGGCACTTACAACGGCGCCATCGCCGCGGGCCAGACGACCGCACCGGTCGGCCTCGGCTCGTGGACGGCCGCCAACGGCAAGTACACCGTGAAGACCGTCATCGCCGACGACACCAACGAACTGCCGGTCAAGCGCGCCAACAACACCACCACACAACCCCTGTTCATCGGCCGCGGCGCGGACATGCCCTACGACATGTACGAGGCCGAGGACGGCACGCTCGGCGGCGGCGCCAAGGTCGTCGGCCCGAACCGGACCATCGGCGACGTCGCGGGCGAAGCGAGCGGCCGCAAGGCGGTGACCCTCACCGGGACCAGCCAGTACGTCGAGTGGACCACCCGCGCGGCGACCAACACCCTCGTCACCCGCTTCTCGATCCCCGACGGCACCGACACCACGCTCGACGTCTACGTCGACGGCCAGTTCCTCAAGGCCATCGACCTCACCTCCAAGTACGCCTGGCTCTACGGCAACGAGACGTCACCCGGCAACGCCCCCGGCTCCGGCGCCCCGCGCCACATCTACGACGAGGCGAACCTGCTGCTCGGCAAGACCGTCCCGGCCGGTTCCAGGATCAGGCTGCAGAAGGACGCGGCCAACACCTCCACGTACGCCATCGACTTCGTCAACACCGAGCAGGCGACGGCCGATCCGAACCCGGACCCCGCCGCCTACGCGGTCCCGGCCGGCTTCTCGCACCAGGACGTGCAGAACGCGCTCGACCAGGTCCGCATGGACACCACCGGCAAGCTCGTCGGCGTCTACCTGCCCGCCGGTGACTACGAGACCTCCAGCAAGTTCCAGGTCTACGGCAAGGCCGTCAAGGTCGTCGGAGCCGGGCCGTGGTTCACCCGCTTCCACGCCCCCTCCTCGCAGGAGAACACCGACGTCGGCTTCCGGGCCGACGCCACCGCCAACGGCTCGACGTTCGCCGGCTTCTCCTACTCCGGCAACTACACGTCCCGGATCGACGGCCCGGGCAAGGTGTTCGACTTCTCAGGCGTCTCCAACATCACCATCGACGACATCTGGGTCGAGCACATGGTGTGCCTCTACTGGGGCGCCAACACCGACAACATGACCATCAAGAACTCGCGCATCCGTGACATGTTCGCCGACGGCATCAACATGACGAACGGCTCCACGGACAACCATGTCGTCAACAACGACGCCCGCGCCACGGGCGACGACAGCTTCGCCCTGTTCTCCGCGATCGACGCCGGCGGCGCCGACGAGAAGAACAACCTCTACGAGAACCTGACGTCGACACTCACCTGGCGCGCGGCCGGCATCGCCGTCTACGGCGGCTACAACAACACCTTCCGCAACATCCGCGTCGCCGACACCCTGGTCTACTCCGGCATCACGATCTCCTCGCTGGACTTCGGCTACCCGATGAACGGCTTCGGCACCGAACCCACGACGATCGAGAACGTCTCACTGGACAGGACGGGCGGCCACTTCTGGGGCTCCCAGGTCTTCCCGGCGATCTGGGCGTTCTCCGCCTCGAAGGTGTTCCAGGGGATCCGCGTCAACTACGTGGACATCGACGACTCCACCTACGGAGGCGTGATGTTCCAGACCAACTACGTAGGAGGCCAGCCCCAGTTCCCGGTGAAGGACACCATCTTCACCGACATCTCCATCACCAACTCCAAGAAGAGCGGGGACGCGTTCGACGCCAAGTCCGGCTTCGGCATCTGGGCCAACGAGCTGCCGGAACCCGGTCAGGGCCCCGCCGTCGGCGAAGCCACCTTCCGCAACCTGCGAATGAGCGGCAACGCCCAGGACGTCCGCAACACGACCAGCACCTTCAAGATCAACATCGAGTAGCCCAGAAAGCGACACGGAAGGGCACGGGGCCGCCCTCCGCGGGGGCGGCCCCGTGCGGTCGTACGGAAGCGTCGCTCACTCGGAGCGCTGCTCCAACTGCTCCAGCAGTGCCGGCACCGAGCGTCTGGTTGCGGGTCTGCCGGCATACAGGAAGGGCCACTGCTCGCCGTCGAAGTGCCCGGGGATCAGGCCCACGCGTCGGCACAGCCCACGTCCTGCGGGGAACGCCGCGGTGAGCAGACCGAGGACGTCGTTGACGCCCGGACTCCCGGTGGCGAAGGGGCCGACGGTGACCCAGAGGTCCAGGGTCCCGACCGCCGCTGCCAGTGACTCACCCGCCGTCCAGCGGCGTCCCAGCTCGGACAGCCTGAGCCCGGGGAAGCCGCCCTGCGCGAGCTGTGCGGCCAGCTCCCGGGCGACGTCCACGTTCGCGGCGCCGACACCGTCGGACCTGATGCGCTCGCAGACCGCGGCCACCCAGGCCACGAGCGCCGCATGGCCGGGGGTGCCGACGAACTTGCCGACATCGGTCCGCCGCGTCTCGATGCTGCGCAGTACGTCCAGTAATTGCCCGGTGACCTCGGCGAGATCGACGGGGGCCGCCGTGTCTTCCGTGGACGGCGTGGGCCGCGGCACCCGGGCGGTGAGGGCCGGATCGGGCATCGCCGCGATCCGGTGGACGAAGGCCCGGTCCGTCCTGCGCATCAGGAACGGGATCTCGGCGTCCGACTCCCGCACCGCGTTGCCGTGGTTGAACGCGTCCCGGAGGATCGCCACGACCTGCCGGCGAGGGTCGTCGCCACCGTGGCGGCGGGCGGTCTCCAGCGTGCCGGGCGGGATGACCCGTTCGGCCTCGTCGGAGGCAAGGAGTGCCTCCCAGGCGCGCGTACCCTCCGGATCCTGCTCGACGGCCTCTTCGGCGAACTGCCAGCCCTGCTCGTCCTCGGCCGCCACCACACGGCGCAGGCTGCGGTCCGCGATCCCGAGGTCCTCTTCCATGATGTCGCGGATCGCGCCGTCGACCGCCGGGTCCCATCGCGCCCCCGCCCAAGGGTGCGTGTCCCGTGCCTCGCGGTCGATCAGCCATTTTCGGCGGGCGACGATCCGGATGTGCCCGTCCTCGACGTGCTTCACGAACTGCTCGGGCCCGATGCGGCACTCGGGGTCGTTCAGCAGCGCGCTGGAGGGCGCCCACAGGGTGAGCGGTCTGCTGGCCGCGACCATCCGGTGCAGCTCCCGGTACCCGGGCACGCCGAGTTCGCTGATGTGGCAGAACGTCGCGAATCGCACCGGCGGTGCACTCATCCGGCCACCACGCTCCTGGGAAACGCGTCGGGTGACGCGGGGTCGTATTCGCCGTCGCTGAACCCTGTGATGTGGAGCGGGACGGAACCGTCGTTACGCACGGCGTGCGAGACGAGTCGCGGAACCTCGATGAGCACGGCGCCCCGCCCGCCGAACGTCCGGCTGTGCAGCGGCGTGCCGTCGCCCGCCTCGTCCCAATGGCCGGACCAGGCCTCCTCGTGCAGGACGAGGAGCAACTCCCGCCGCCGCACATGGAAGTGGTTGCCGCGCACAGCCCCGGGCATCAGCGTGGTCACGTGCACGTCGACGTGCCCGCTGCCGCCCTTGGCGAGCCAGGTGTCAGGCAACGTGAAACTGCTGCCCCGAACGTCCCCAGCATCCGTCAGAACATGAAACACCAGGCTCTCCACCACCATCCCCACAGCCTGGCAGGGATGATCCGTCCGCGTGACCGGAACGCGACAGTGCATCCGCAGGGCCCGGTCCGCCCGGAGGTGCAGCGCTTCCTCGGGCCCTTCGACGCGCCGATGCCGGGCACCGGTGCGTCGTTCACTCTTTCAAGTGCCAGGAGAGTGGTGCGGGCGTTTGGCCAAGCAGGTGCTGGGCCACCGCACAACCGCGCTGATTGGGCCGGACGGCGGTATCCGCGCGCTCAGCGTCGATCATCATATCGACTGGTTTCCTATCTTTTGTTGCTGTCTGTGTCTGATCTTGACGACCTGTTGGGGCATTGATGGGAGCAACATGCGTGTCGTGGTGACCGGGGGCGCGGGATTCGTCGGGTCTCATCTGTGCGAGACCCTGATGCGCAGGGGGGACGAAGTGGTCTGCGTGGACAACCTGTCCACCGGCACCATCGCGAACATCGCCGCTCTGCGCGGCCGGCCGGGCTTCACATTCGTGCAGGCCGACGTGAGCCGCGGTGTGGACGTGCAGGGCCCCGTGGATGCCGTGGCCCACCTCGCGAGCCCGGCTTCCCCGGCGGACTACCTCCGCCTTCCGCTGCAGACCCTCGCCGTGGGCAGCCGCGGCAGCGAGCACGCACTGGACCTCGCCCGCCGGCACGAGGCTCGTTTCGTTCTCGCCTCGACCAGCGAGGTCTACGGCGACCCGCTGGTCCACCCGCAGCACGAGGACTACTGGGGACACGTCAACCCGATCGGCCCGCGCAGCGTGTACGACGAGGCCAAGCGCTATGCGGAAGCCGTCACCGTCGCCTACGCGAGGCACTACGGCGTGAACACCGGGATCGTCCGCATCTTCAACACCTACGGGCCCCGTCTGCGCCCTCACGACGGCCGGGTCGTCTCCAGCTTCATCCGGCAGGCACTGGCCGGAGAGCCTTTGACGATCTACGGCGACGGGACGCAGACCCGTAGCTTCTGCTTCGTCGACGACCTGGTCGCCGGCATCGTGGCGATGCTCGACTGCCGCGAGCCAGGACCGGTCAACCTCGGCAATCCCGATGAACGCACCGTCATGGAGCTCGCCGAACTCGTGCTGAGCATGACCGGATCCGGCTCGCCCGTGGAGCGTCTTCCGCTTCCCGCGGACGATCCCGTGCGCCGTTGCCCGGTCGTCACCCGGGCCCTTCAGCAGCTGGGGTGGAAGCCGCAGACCGATCTCGAAGAAGGTCTGCGGACCACGGTGTCCTGGTTCCGGTCCTGCGCCGTGGAGCCGGTTCCTGCCGCCGAGGCGCGGTGACACGGCCGCAGCGCCGTGGAGAGCCGGTATGAAACGTCGCGCATCCTCGCCTCGACCCCTCACCCGCGCCGGCCTCGCCGTGTGTGAGGCCTCGGAGCGTCAACAACTCACCCGCGAGCTGCAAACGCTGTCCGGCGGCACGCTGAACCGGGTCACTCCGAACGGCCCTTGGTTCTCCGGCCGCCGCTCCGTACGCCGCATCGGACCCGACACCTTCCGGCCCGCGCTGAAGCCCTCGGATCAACGCCTGGTCGTTGTCCTCGTAACGGGCTGGGCCCTGTGCGCGCTCGCCTTCTGGCAGTGGTGGCTCCAGCCCAACCACCGCACTTCGCTCACCGCGCTGACCGTGAACAGCGGCCTCCTGTGCTATCTGACGCTGCTGCCCCTCGCCTTCGTCATCGCGGTCCTGCGACTGCGGCGCGTCAACCCCGACCTGCCCGTGCCCGCGCTGACCGTGGCGTTCGTGGTGACCAAGGCACCGTCGGAGCCGTGGCCGGTGGCCCGCAGAACGCTGGCCGCCATGCTCGCCCAGCGCTTCCCCCACTCCTACGACGTCTGGCTCTGCGACGAGGACCCGACCCCGCAGGTCGAGGACTGGTGCCGGGCACATGGCGTACGCATCTCCAGCCGGCGCGGCGTCACGGGCTACCACCGCGCGAGCTGGCCGCGACGCACCCGCTGCAAGGAAGGCAACCTGGCCTGGTTCTACGACCGCCACGGCTACGACGACTACGAGGTGGTCGTCCAGCTCGACTGCGACCATGTGCCCGAGCCGACCTATCTGGCGGAAGTGGTGCGGCCGTTCGCCGACCCGGCCATCGGATACGTGGCCGCCCCCAGCGTCTGCGATGCCAACGCGGAGGCGTCGTGGGCGGCGCGCGGCAGGCTGCACCGCGAAGGGGTCTTCCACGGCCCCTTCCAGCTGGGCCACAACGACGGCCTGGCCCCGTCCTGCATCGGCTCCCACTACGCGGTCCGCACGGCCGCCCTGCGCGAGGTCGGCGGGCTCGGCCCCGAACTGGCCGAGGACTTCTCCACCACCTTCCTCCTCAACTCCGCCGGCTGGCACGGCGCCTTCGCCATCGACGCGCATGCGCACGGCGACGGTCCCGCCACCTTCACCGCGATGATCACCCAGGAGTTCCAGTGGTCGCGCAGCCTGGTGGTGCTGATGCTGAACCTCTTCCCCCGCCACGTGGGCCGGCTGCCCTGGAAACTGCGGCTGCGCTTCGCCTTCGCGTTCAGCTACTACCCGCTGCTCGGTCTGTCGACGGCAGCGGCCCTTGTCCTGGCCCCCATCGCCGCCATGACCGGGGTGCCGTGGGTCCGGGTGAACTACCTCTCCTTCCTGCTCCACTACTGGTCGATGTCCATGTGGCTGATGGCGCTGACCTGGTTCCTGCGCCGCCGTGGACTGCTCCGCCCGCGCAAGGTGCCCCTGGTCAGCTGGGAGAACTGGCTGTTCGCCCTGGCCCGCTGGCCGTTCGTCGCCTGGGGAACCCTGGCGGCCGTGTGGGTCACGCTCCGACCGCGCAGCCTCACTTTCAAAGTCACCCCCAAGGCGCAACAACCCCTCGCCCCCCTGCCCCTGCGGCTCGTTGCGCCCTATGTCGCCATTGCCGCCGCCCTCGGCGGAGCCGGCCTCTTCGGCGAACTCAACGGTCCCGCTTTCGGCTACGTCTTCTTGTGCCTGATGGGCGCCGCCACCTACACCGTGGTGGCCTGCTGGATCTGCCTGCTGCACGTCGTCGAGAGCGCCGGCGCCACACACAGCGGTCGCCGGCGGGCCCTGGCCACGGTCCGCGCTCCGCTCGCGCTGACCGCTCTGACCGCGTCACCACTGGTCCTCGCTGTGCTGATCTTCCCCGCGTACATCGCGGGGATGCTCGCCTGACCAATCACCGCTCCCCGATGCCCAACGGAGGTACCCCTCCATGTCCCAGCCGCGCACGATCCTGGTGACCGGCGGTGCCGGATTCATCGGCAGCCATACCTGCGTGGAGTTGCTCTCGCACGGTCACGACGTGGTCGTCGTAGACAACCACCAGAACAGCGTCCCCGAGGCGCTCCACCGCGTCGAGAAGGTGGCCGGCCGCTCCCTGACCGCCTCCTACGTCCTCGACGTACGCGACCGCGACGCCCTGTCCGGTGTCTTCGCCACCCACCCCGTGGACGCCGTGGTCCACTTCGCCGGCCGCAAAGCGGTGGGGGAGTCGGTACGGATGCCCGTGGAGTACTACGACACCAACGTCGGCGGCACCACGGCGCTGCTGGAGGTGATGAGCCGACACGGCGTGCACCGCCTGGTCTTCTCCTCCTCCTGTTCCGTCTACGGCGTGGCCGAGCGCATGCCCCTGAACGAAAACGACCCGGCGGCCCCCGTCAATCCCTACGCCCGCTCGAAGTGGACGTGTGAACAGATCCTCGCCGATGTCTGCGCCCACCGGCCCGAGTTCACCGTGCACGCGCTGCGCTACTTCAACCCCGTCGGTGCCCACCCCTCCGGGAACCTCGGCGAGGACCCCTGCGGCGTGCCGGACAACGTCATGCCGTACATCGCCCAGGTCGCCGCGGGTCTGCGGGAACACGTCACGGTCTTCGGCGACGACTGGCCCACCCCCGACCGCACGGGTGTGCGCGACTACATCCACGTCATGGACGTGGCCGAAGGACATCGGATCGCACTGGAGCGTCCCGCGCCGACCGGTATGCACCTGCTCAACCTCGGCAGCGGGCAAGGCACCTCGGTCCTGCAGCTGATCGAGGCCTACCACCGGGCCTCCGGCCGCCCCGTCCCGTACCGCATCGGCCCCCGGCGCCCCGGCGACGTCCCGGAACTGGTCGCCGACGGCTCCGCCGCCGAGGCCGTCTGGAACTGGCGGCCCACGCGGGACCTCGCCCGGATGTGCCAGGACTCCTGGCGCTTCCAACTGCACAACCCCCGCGGTTACCGACCGCAGAGCCTCTCCGACCGTGCCGTCCGTGAACCCGACGCCACCGCCCCGCCACAACACCACCGCGCCGCCTTCCGGAGCAACGCATGAAAATGACCGTCATCGGCACCGGCTACCTCGGTGCTGTTCACGCCGCCTGCATGGCCGAGATCGGACACGAGGTCCTGGGCGTCGACAACGACGAGGCGAAGACCGCCGCGCTCGCCTCCGGCCGGACCCCGTTCTTCGAACCCGGCCTGCAAGAACTCATCACCCGCGGCATCGACTCGGGCAGACTGCGCTTCACCACCTCCCTTGAGCAGGCAGCCCGATTCGCCGGCCTGCACTTCCTGTGCGTCGGCACACCGCAGTGTCCCGACGGGCCCGGTGCCGACCTGCGGCAAGTGGACGCGGTCGTCGACGGCCTGGCGCCGCACCTGCTCCCCGGCGCACTCATCGTCGGCAAGTCGACCGTGCCCGTAGGCACCGCCGAGCGGCTCACCGCCCGGCTGCGAGCAGCCGGAGCACCAACGGCCCACCTGGCCTGGAACCCGGAGTTCCTCCGCGAGGGCCACGCCGTCGCCGACACGCTGCAACCCGACCGGCTGGTCTTCGGCACGGCCTCCGCCGACGCCGAGAAAGTCCTGAGCGAGGTCTACGCCCCGCTGATCCGCTCCGGCATCCCCTGCGTGGCCACCGACACCGCGACCGCGGAACTGGTGAAGATGGCGGCCAACTCCTTCCTCGCCACGAAGATCTCCTTCATCAACGCGATGGCCGAGGTGTGCGACGCGGCAGGCGCCGACGTCACGGTCCTCGCCCACGCCATCGGATACGACAACCGCATCGGCCGTCCCTTCCTGAACGCCGGTCTGGGCTTCGGCGGGGGCTGTCTGCCCAAGGACATCCGGGCCTTCCGCGCCCGGGCCACCGAACTCGAAGTCGGTTCCGCCGTCGCCTTCCTCTCCGAGATCGACGAGATCAACCTCCGCCAGCGCCGCCGCACGGTGGACCTCACCTCGCGGCTGGCGGGCGGCAGCGTGACGGGTCGGCGCATCGCCGTGCTCGGCGCGGCCTTCAAGCCCGACAGCGACGACATCCGGGACTCCCCGGCCCTCGCAGTGGCCGCCCAACTGCACCGCGAAGGAGCGCTGGTCCGCGTCCACGATCCACAGGCCCTGGAAAACGCGCGTGCCGCGTGGCCGCAGCTGGACTACGCCTCACGTGTCGACAAGGCGTGCGAGGGCGCAGACGTGGTCCTGCACCTGACGGACTGGGCCGAATACCGTGCCCTGGACCCGGACGCCCTGACCCCGCTGGTGTGCCGGCCGCGTCTGCTCGACGCCCGCAACAGCCTCAACCCCGACGTCTGGACGCGGGCCGGCTGGCAGTATGCGGCCCTGGGCAGGCTCGGCGCCCTGAGTCACCCTTCGTCCGATGCTCCGGTGTCCGCCTCGGGCTGAACGGCACCCGCGACGGGCCGCCGGCCGAGCCGGTGGCCCAGCAGGTCGACGGGTCCGGGATCGACACCGAACCGGGCCCGCAGATCCACGGCGGGTCCCCGTGCCGCGTCGCACCCCGGAGCCAGCCCCTTGGCCGCCGCCAGGGAGCGGACCGGCAGGCCGGCCGTGAAGCAGGGGTTGGCGTCGACCCCGACAAGCTCGTCCCCGATGGTCTCCTGGCCCGTGGCCGCCCACCAATCACCCGGTGAGGAGTAGAAGGACCCCTGCCACTCCACGGCGCGTTCGGCGCCCGGCGCGTAATAGTGATTGCCCCGGAACTCCACCCCTTTGAGCGGGCCGACGGCCACCACGAGCGGCGCCCCGTCCGTGACGAACTGGTTGTTCCACAACGCCACCGACCGCGGCCCCGGAGTGATCATGACGGCGGGAGTGTGCAGGGGTCCGTTCAGGGCCGCCACCACAGTGTTGTGCACGAACCGCGCGTCGTGCACATAGCCGCCGATGTAGAACCCGCCGTACGGCTCGAGCCTGCGGGCATCGCGGGTGCTCACGTTGAACCGGACCACGTTCCCATGGGACGGTCGCGCGGTGTCGGCGGAGTAGAGCAGGTAACCCGCACCGTCGTTGTCGTAGGACAGGTTGTACTGGAGCACCGAATCGCTGGTGCCGAGGTCGAGCCCGAAGCCGTCGCCGTCGGCCTCGCTGTTGGAGTGGTTGCGGTACGACTCGTTGTGCTCGATGACGAGCTTCCGGCTGTCGTGGGCCCACATGCCCTCCGGCCCCTCCTTGGCGACAGCCGAGGAACGAGCCCCGTTGTCGTGCGTCGAGGAGTTGCGGATGCTGCCCCCGTCCACCGATCCCAGGACGATGCCGCTGCCCGTGTTGCGGTCGTCGCTGGCCGGATTGCCCGCGTTGCCATGCGCCTCCACCGCGTCGACGACGACGTCCGCGTGCGCGAAACCCTCTTGGGCCCCGGTCGCCTCCGGCGCCAGCCGGTAGGTGATCAGTCCGGCATCCGTGTTGTCGTGCAGGTCGCTGTGCGCCACGCGCACGTCACGAAACCCCCAGCGCATGCCGCCCACCTGGACACCGTGCCGGAAGCCGGAAACGTCCACGTCCGACACCACGATGTGCGCCAGCCGCCCGGGGCTGTGCAGGTCGCTGTAGAAGCCGATGCCCCCTTCCTTGCGGGCCTTGGCCGATCCACCCCGCACGATCAGGTCGCGCACCTCCACACCCGCGGTGTCCACCACCTCGATGGCCGGACCCTTGCGCGGCACGACGACGGCCCGGCCGCGCCCGTAGGAGCTCACGATCACCGGCTGCCGGGGCCGGCCGGCCTCCCCCTTGCCCAGTCGCAACGAGCCCTTGAACGTCTCCCCGCCCTGCAACAGCAGTCTGTCGCCGGGGCGGTAGCGGACCTGATCCGCCTGGTGCAAGGTGCGCCACGCTGAGCCAGGACGCAGACCGTCGGCGCTGTCGTCCCCCTGCGGGCTGACGTAGAAGGTACGGCCGCCCGCGGAGCCGTACAGGCCGCCTGGAGGCCGGTAGGGCTTGGGCAGCATCCCGCAACCCGACAGTGAAACCAGCATCAGTGCAAGCACTGCCGGCAGGCGCGTACCGCGCCGTACCCGCACATCCGCCACCGTTCCCACCTGGCATCCCTTCGTCCCACAGTTTCTCCGCATGCGTGCCCTTGCGACGCGGTCACCTTCATGTGGGACTACTGCACACCAACGCCTCCTGCCGGCACCTGCAAAACGGCCTGCCAAGCCTCCACGACCGCCTGAACGGGCCTTAAATCACACCAGCTCCGGGCCTGCTTGGCAGGGCCACGTCGCCGTAGTGAGTGCATCCGCAGGGCCGGTCCCCCTGGAAGTACCAGCGAGGGCCTCCGCTCCGTGACCCCCCGAGACCGGTGCGGAGGCCCTCGCCCGGCTCGGGGTGGTGGGGACGCTCAGAGGCCGGCGACCTTGCCGCTCGCCGAGATCTCGTAGACCAGAGTGACCGTGCGCTGTCCGCCGGGTGGCAGGCGCAGGGCCCAGCGGGCGATGCCGTCGGCGTCGACCGTGTCGGGCTCCGGTGCGCAGGCTTCCTTGCGCAGGCGTACCTCCACCGCCGAGACCTCGGAGACCGGGATGCGTTCCCGAACGGCGACGAGCTGCTCGCCCTGTTCTCCGGGGGCCGAGAAGCGCGAGAGGTGAAGGCGGACCGTGCGGGTGATCAGGGTTCGCTGGGTCAGTGTCGTGGTGTCCCGGGACTCTTCGGCGTGCCGGGTCACCCGGTAGTCGTCGTGGCTGCCGAAGGCGAGCTCGACAGGGGCGCCCGGAGCGGTGAAGTCCAGCGTGCCGCGGCCGGTGAACCCGCTGCCCCGGACGAGGTCCACGGGCCCGGCGAGCAGCGCGTGACCGGACGTGTTGTCGAACCGCACCACCTGGGTGACCAGCGGCGACAGTTCGGGGGAGGAGGCGTACTCGCTGCTCGCGACGGTGGTGACGGCGGTGAGCGGCACCCGGTGGGCGCGGCCGTCCGTGGGGACGGAGACGGGCACGGCGGAGTGCAGCACACGCGCCTCGCCACCGTCGTCCACTCCGGGCAGGCCGAGCACGGGGGCCGGGCCGAGGCTCGCGATCTCCTCCTCCCGCAGCTCCACGTCGACGGTGCGGCGCTCGGCGGTGGAGCGGTCCCTGAGGGTGAGACGGTCCTCCGCCAGCCGTGGCGGGTCCGTGCTCAGCGCCGAGCGGGCCGTCGACAAGGTGAGGCGTACGTCCGACCAGTCCTCGCCGGTGCGCTGCCAGACCATCGCGTCGGTTTCCAGTGTCAGCGCGTCCTCGTCGAGTACGGCCCGGTAGGCGGGGCGCCACAGTGCGCACGAGGTGAGGTGCGTCAGGCGAAGCCGGACCGGCCCGGCGTCCGCGGCCTGCACGGTCAGCTCGACATGGCCGATCAGTTCGGCGGGCTGCTCCTCGGAGAGCTCGATCGCCTGCCGGGCCTCCATGAGTTCACCGGAGAGGGCCGTCAACCGCGCTTCGGCCGCGCGTAGTTGCTCGCCGTACGCGTCACGCTCGGAGTCGATCCGGTCCAGTTCGCGGGTCCAACGGGGCTCGTCCGTCTCTCCGTTGCCGGTCCCTTCGGCGATGTCGCGCAGCAGATCGGTGGCGAGCCGGCCGAGCAGGTCGAGGCGGGCGATCAGCCGGTCGCGCCGGTGGCTGAGGGAGAGGCGTTCCTCCTCGAGGGCGCGTATCTCCAGACGAAGGGCGGAGTCGTCGGCGGAGGGCAGGGGGCCCCGCGGTGTCCAGGTGCGGACGATGCGGCAGTCGAGGACGGTCGCCTGCTGCTCGCCCGTCAGTTCCGCATGGAGGGTGCGGTCGACCGCGAGCGCGCTGATCGGCCCGAGGCGCAACCGCTGAACACCGGCGGTCAGGTCGATCTCGGCGCTCCGCTCGATGTGGGCGCGGTCTTCCAGGCAGGTGACAGCTGTCACGGGCAGGGGGATCGGCTGGTTTTCCGTGGCCATGGTGTCAGCTCCTGCGGTTGCCGCCGACCAGGGCCTTGGCGGCCGGGACGCGGATCTCGTAGCCGCCGTCGAGGGCGGCGGTGCTGCCGGCGGGCAGGTTCACCCGCCAGAGGCGGGTGCCCGGGGCGTGGCGGTCAGGTCCGCTGTCCTGCTCGGGTGTGGTCCAGTCGGCCCGTTCCTCGATCCGGACGTCCGGTTCGGAGGTGACCGGAACCTGTTCGTGGACCTCGACGGTGACGGCCTTGGCGAGCCGGTTGGCCAGTTCCACATGGACCTGGTGGGCCAGCACGGTGGTGTTGTTGCGCAGTCCGGCCGTCGACTCGCGCAGGTTGGTCCGGCGGGTGACCTTGATGCCCTCCGCCGGTCCCAGCCCCATCCGGCGCACACCACCGGGGGCGAGCGTCGGCAGCGCGGCCGTCAGCAGGAAGTCGTCGTCCACGGTGACCTCCACCGGCCCGGCGAGGAGGGCCTGGCCGGTGGCGTTGGAGAGCACGAGCGTGGCGTAGACCGTCTGCTCCTCGGACGGCACACACAGGTACTCGGTGCGCAGTCCGACCGGGATCTCCGTGACGGTGACGGTGTGCCAAGTGCCGTCGGACGGGATGTCGGCGCGGGCGACGGCGTCGAAGCGGTGGTCGAAGGACCCCGCCGACTCCCGGGGCCGTACGGCGTGACCGGGCAGCGGCAGCGCGGACACCGCGTCGGCGCGGCGACGGTACTCGATTGCCACCGGGTCGTAGGGCGTGTGCGGAAACAGCCTGCCCCTACGGCCCTCGGGCTCGTCCGCGCCGGACAGCACGAGCGAGGCGTAGTCCAGCTCTGTGCCGCTCGGCTGCGGCGGGCCCGCCTCGACCGGCGGCGCGGGGGGCGGGGCCGCCTGGCCCGGAGCCGCAGGCACCATGGGGGCCATGGCCGCGGGAGCAGCGGCGCGCTTGGCAGCGGCCGGGGACCCGCCCCCCGCCGGCCGTCCCGAACGCGTCGGCGGCGGCATGTGCGGCATCGCGCCGTCGAACTCCGCCGCCGGTGTGGCGAAACCGGACGGCTCGGCGGGCGCCATGCCGTACCCGCCAGGTGCCGGCGGCGGCAGGGCCGCACCACCCGCAGACCCGGCTACGGCCATGGGTCCTGCGCCCGCACCAGGCCCTGCGCCAGCAGCAGGTCCTGCGCCAGCAGCAGGTCCTGCGCCAGCAGCAGGTCCTGCGCCCGCACCAGGTCCTGCGCCAGCAGCAGGTCCTGCGCCCGCGGCAGGCCGGGGGCCCGCCGCGTCGTACGCCGAGAACAGGTCGGCAAGCCCCGCTGGCGGCTCCCGCCAGCCGGAAGGCGCGAGGGCGGGCTGCCGGCGCCCGACCCGTATCGAGCGCAGCTTCGGCAGTTCGGTCCGGCGCCGCAGATCCGCGGTGGCGAGGGCGATGCGCACCCCGGCCCAGTCCTCACCGGTGCGCTGGGCGACCGAGGCACGCAGCACCAGGGTCCCGCTGTCGTCGCCCTGACGATGTGTGAGGCGGTATGCCGGAACCCAGACGGCGCCCGGCACCCCGTACTCCAGCTCCAGTTCCACGGCTCCGGACCCGTCGAGAGTCAGCATCGCGCCGACCGTCGTCGCCACCTGCCCCGGCTGTACGTCGGTGGAGGCGCGGGCCCAGCGGTCCGTGGCCATCGACAGCTCGTGCTCGACGCGGCTCAACTCCTCCTCCAGCTCGACGAGTTGGCCGTGCAGACCACGTAGCCGCTCGTCGACGAAGTCGGCGAGTTGCAGCCACGCGTCGGCGGGCGTGCGGCGGGGCGGGTCCTCGCGCTTCCGGGTCGGCGGTACCGGGCGCAGCTCCGCCACTCCGGCGATCCTGCTCAGTTGCCGGTCACGGCGCGCCTGTGCCGCGTCGTACACGTCACGCAGCCGTTCCATCTCCTGCCGCAAGGAGCCGGCCGCGTCGGTGCCGGACGGCTCGGCGTCCACCTCCACGCGCACCTCGATGACGCGGACGCCTGTGCCGCCGACGACTTTGGCGCGCAGGGAGTCCGGGTCCATCGAACGGGGCAGTCCCGTCACCCGCACCCGTCCGCTTGCCGGCAAGGTGCCCCGGGCCACCCTCGTGCAGAGCGCACCCTGCGCGTACACCACAACAGCGTCCAGCGACGACGCCCATCGCTGCGCTTCCTCAGACTTCATACACTCCGCCCCCGACGTGTCCGTGCCGAGCGAAGCCTATGCCCAGGCCACGCCACATTCGAGCGTTGATTCCGGGGTCACGTGCCGCGCGGTGTGCCGGGTGGCCAATTGCCTTGTCCCCCTCGGTGATCAGAGGCTAAGGTCACCCCGCACGTGTGGGGGGAACATGTCGGGTGGGGGCATGACAGACGACAACGACGCGCCTGACAAGGGCGTCGATGCGGCGCCGGTCAAGGGCGTCGACGAAGCGCATGACACGGGCGTCGGCGAAGGGCCCGGCAAAGGCCCTGGCGGTGCGCCCGGCAAGGGAGTTGGCGCGTGGGGGCAGGCCATTGCCGCCTTCGCGCTGGTGGGGGCGGTGAGCCTGGGCCTGTGGGCTGTGAGCCAGAACTCGGCCTCCTCCACGGGCTCCGGGCCTGCCAAGTGCGCAGGCGGAGAGCCCGACACGAGCCCCGCGAGCAGCAAGGCGCCGTCGCGCGTCTCCGGGGCGCAACTGTGCGAGGCGCTCAACCGCCGCGATCTCGCCGAGCTGCTGGGTACGCCGCAGGAGAGCGCCAAGTCGGCGAGCGGCAGCGGCGGTTCGTTCAAGGTCGCGGGCGGCAAGGAGGTCGCCACGCCCTCGGCCCAGGTCGAGTTCGCGACCTACACCGTGTCGCTGTCGGCCACTTACGACGGACACGGCCGCCCTTCTCGGCGGCGGCGCACAACAGCGACAGGTCCTCGGCCGTCAAGCCGTGCTCTACTCCGACCGCACCATCAGCATCCGCTTCCGCCTCGACGGCAAAGACTCCGAAAGCGGGCCGGGTGTCCCTGCTCGCGCTCTCGTCATCGCTCAGGACGCCGAGGACCATGGTGGCTCCTTCGAGGTGACGTTGTGGCGCGACGACGGCGGAGTGCCGGACGACGCGGTGCTCCTGTGCATCGCGGACAAGATCCTTCCGACCATTCCGGGCTGGGCGGCCACGACCTGATCGCATCCGGCAGGCAGGTGCGGCGCCGGACGCGACCCAGTCCGTGCGGCGGGTGCGCGATCTGTGCCACGCCGGCGCCCGCGAGGAGGTCGAAGAACAACTCCGGCCGGCCTGCCGTTTCTCCTGCGGCCCACGCGGGTCCTTGACCACGTGCCTCTGCCAGGGCCGGCGGCATGGCCGGCCCTGACAGGCACTGCAGTGAGCGGTCGGTCGGAGACTCGCCGGGGCCGCCTTTCGGCGGTCGGCCGCGTGGTTACTCCTCGTCCGCCGTTGTTGTCGGCCTAGTGCGGCCGGGTTCCGGTAGTTCGCCCTCCTGGGCGCGGATATGGAGGACGTCGCCGATGAACAGGTCGTACACCAGCACTCCGATCACCCCGCCGACCAGTGGTCCGACGATGGGTATCCAGAAGTAGTTGCTGAAGGCGCCGGACAAGGTGCCCGGCATGGCCAGGTCCTGCCAGCCGGCGGCCCAGGTGAACAGACGTGGGCCGAAGTCGCGCGCGGGGTTGATGGCGTATCCGGCGTTCGCGCCGAAGGACATGCCGATCGCCGCCACGGCGAAGCCGATCAGCAACGGGCCCAGGTTCGCCTTCACCGCGGTGTTGCGCAGGTCGATGAGCGCGACCACGAGCATTACCAGGAAGGCGGTGCCGACGACTTGGTCGATCAGCGGTCCCCAGATGCCGCCGTGGAAGTAGGGCGCTGGGAAGGTGCCGAAGATGGAGAACGAGGCGAGGGTGTGTCCGTTGGTCTTGGGGCCCTTCATGGCGTGGTCGAAGGTGCTGATCGCGTTGTGGTAGACGCCGAAGACGAGCGCGGCCCCGGTGAATGCCCCGATCAGTTGGGAGATCCAGTAGGGCACGACCTTGACCCAGGGGAACTTGCGGCGTACGGCGAACGCCAGCGTCACCGCGGGGTTGATGTGTGCGCCGCTGACGCCGCCGGCCACGTACACGCCGAAGACGACAGCCATCGCCCAGCCCCAGGTGATCAGCAGCCAGTCCCCGGCGCTGATGAAGAACGTCGTCGGCCCGGATGTGCGGCCCGACCCTGGCAGGGCGGCGACTGCCATCGCCACCACACCGCAACCAAAGGCGATCAGGACGAAGGTTCCGAGGAACTCCGCCAGGCACTCACCCCACAACCCACCCCGGCGCCTGAGCCGGGAGGGCTTGAGCAGGGGCTGGATCTCTACGGCCATGTGATCCTCCCGATGTGCGGTTGTGCGCCACGCCGAAGCGCGGTTACTCCCGTCATAACGCTGCTGGAGGGTTGCGACAAGTTGAACGGGCTTCCAGCCGGTGCCGCGGCCGACCTCGGCGCAGCTCGTTCGCAGCCGGGCGTGAGACTGGGCTTGGCGGTACGGCCGCGGCATCCACGTCGGCTATTGCAGTCTGCAACAGCCTAGTCCAGGGCCGGCCCGGCGGCACAGGTTCGTGCAGTGACCTGCCCGGGCCCTCGCGCCCCAAGGATCTTGCGGACGGCTCACACAATGGTCCCGCCCCACCGCCTGTCGGCTCGCTCCCAGTCGTCGGCCCACAGGTGCATGCGGCGTCGGCTCAGACCCGCCTGCACGCCCTGGAGGCCGATCAGCACCACCACGCCCGCTCCACCCGCGGCCGTGAGTCCCACCATGGCGGACTGGAACATCGCATTCGTGGGGGACAGGGGTTCGGCCGTGAGGTGGTTCTGCGAGTCGGTCCACACCCTGATCCGGTCGCCCGGGGAGAGGACCGCCTTCACCTGGGTGGTGCCGGTGTGCGTGTGTCCGTCGGCGCCGGTCCAGCGCACCGTCGCCTGTACCCGCCGATTGCTCGTCGGACCCGTGGTGGGCTGGGAGTTGGCTCGTTTCACGACGACCGCGGGGACCGGCCGGTGTTCGGCGCGCATCCGGTCGTAGCCCTCGTCGGCTCTGCTCCCCGTCACCCAGGCCGCGACAAGACCGCCCGCGATGGCGCACAGCCATGCCGCGAGAATGATCCACGCCTCCACGACGTCGACACGTCGTCGCAGCGGATTGCTCCGCCATCTCCACAGCCGCGCGGTCGAGCGTCCCATTGTCGCCATCGGCCGACACCCCTTCGAGAGTCCCGGCGGCCTTATTCTGCAGTGTTGCCCTGTGCAATGGTTCCTGGGTGGTGAGTACCCCCGACGCCGTGCGCGACACCCGATCGGCACCCGACACGTAAGGCGGCGTCGAGCACTCCTCGGCCGCCAGGTTCACGCGCGGCGGCCCACCCGCTCGGCGGACCGGTGAGCGCTGCCGGGGACGCCCGCCCGCTCGCGGCCGCCGCGCACCAGGGTCCGCATGATTCCCGCCCCCGTCAACACGGCCGTGACGTGCAGTGTCACGGCGACCGCGACGTTCTCCGGGTACCTGACGTCGCTCGGGTGCGCCAGGGCCACGTACACCGTGGCCGGCAGCCTCCAGCCGCTCCACGCGAACATCGAGCCCGAGCCCAGCCACGCCACGGCGAGCAGGAGCGGATACGGCAGCCGGGTCGACCGGCACCGGAGGAGTGCCGGTACGGCGGCGGACGCGGCGAGCGCCCAGCACGCGCCGACCCCGACCAGGACGTGCCAGTCGGCCGGCCGTTCGTCGCGGTGCGCGATACCCAGGGAGCCGCCGGCCGCCCAGTAAAGCCAGACCAGGCCGGTCACGGCGCCGGTCACGACGGGCCACAGGGACCCCGAGGAGGCGCGGGGGTGCTCCGGCCGGAACAGCGTGTGCGGCCGGCGCCGCCACAGGTAGGCGGGCAGCGCGATGGCCAGCCCGATCCCGGTTCCCACGAAGCTGCACTGCAGCAGCACCGCTTCCCAGCCCGGCATCGCCGCGTCACCTGCCGCACTTCCCGAGCCTCCCGGACTCCCCGAGCCTCCCGAAGTCCCCGTCCCGGAGTCGAACAGCGCGCTGAAGACCACGAACGGCAGGATCGACACCAGGAATCCGGACCCGACCCAGGCGACGAATCCCACCAGCCGGCCGGGAATCCGCATCCCCCACGGCCGCACCAGCGCCAGCGCCAGCGTGATCCCGGCCGCGGCCATACCGATCGTGACGGTGTTGAGCACCAGCCACCCGCCCAGGCTGAACCCCCGCCCGACGGGCAGCAGGCCCAGCAGCGAACCGACGACCCACGACACCTTGATCACCAGATACGGCACGAGGGCCGCCGCCGCCCCGTACGCCGCCGTACGCCCGATCCGGTCCCATCGCTCCACCACGTCTCCCTCCGCCGGAGTCCCCATGCTCCGGCGTCCGCACCCCCTCCACGTCAGCCTGCGGGCGCACCCTGCTCCGCCGCTGGAACGGCCCGCCCTCCGCCTTGCGGAGCACCCACCCCGTGTCGTCGGTGATGTGTTCAGGGGCGTGTGGCGCCGGCCGTCATGCCGTCCATCACGAGGTCGAGGAGGCGCGTGGCGCGTGGCCGCCAGTCGTCGGCCGGGGTCATCTGCCACAGGCCGGCGATGGCGAGCATGAAGTCTTCGGGGGTCAGCCCCGGGCGGATGGTGCCCGCGTCCTCGTTGGCCCGAAGGAGGAGTTCGGCCGCATCGGTGACGGGTGTGTGGGTGGGTTTGGCAGGGCTGCCCGGAGCGCTGGTGGCCAGGCGGATCGCGTCGGCGAGGCCGGCCTTGGTCATGGCGAACTCGGCCAGCCGGTCCATCCAGGTGCGCAGGGCCTGTTGCGGTGGCAGCTGTGCGAGGAGCTGGGCCGCGTTGTCGGCCACCTGCTGCATCTCGTGGCGGTAGATCTCCAGGACGAGTGCCTCGCGGTTGGGGAAGTTGCGGTAGAACGTGCCCTGCCCGACGCCCGCCTTCTTGGCGATCGCGCTCAGGGGAACGTCCGGGCATCGCGTCAGCTCGGCCAGGGCGACGTCGAGAATGCGCTCACGGTTGCGCTGCGCGTCCGAGCGCAGGGGTGGGTTGTTGTTGTGCCGCACTCGTCACTCCTTGCGGGCCCGGCGACCGAAACCCGTCCTTGCTAAGCGGACAGTCGTCCGCTACGTTGCTGTGTAACGGACAGTTGTCCGATTGTGTTCCACCATAGTCCTGCCCGCGACCGTACGGCAGCCCGCGTGTGCCGTCACTCGACCGCGCACGCGTGACCCCGAGCGGGCCCTCCCGGCCCTTGCTCTGCTCCGCTGCGAGAGAACTGCGAAAGAAGTGGCTCATGGTCCTATCGACGTCCAGCGTCATCACCCTGCACATCAACGGTGAGAAGTTCACACTGCCCGTCGACCACCGCACCACCCTCCTCGACGCCCTGCGCGAGCGGCTCGACCTGACCGGTACCAAGAAGGGCTGCGACCAGGGCCAGTGCGGTGCCTGCACCGTGCTGGTCGACGGCCGGCGCACCGTGGCCTGTCTGCAGTTCGCGGTCGCGGCCGAGGGGCGTGACATCACCACCATCGAAGGCGTGGCGGACGGCGAGCGGCTGCACCCCGTCCAGCAGGCCTTCCTCGAGCGGGACGGCTACCAGTGCGGCTACTGCACGCCGGGACAGATCTGCTCGGCGATCGGAGTGCTCGCGGAACATGCCGCCGGGTGGCCGAGCGCCGCGACGGACGACGTGCGACCGGAGGCCGGACCGCCGCCGCTCACCGTCGACGAGATCCGTGAGCGGATGAGCGGCAACCTGTGCCGGTGCGCCGCCTACGCCTCGATCGTGGAAGCCGTCGCCCAAGCCGCCGAAGCACCCGCCGCGCCGCCGGCCGGCGCCGAGCCGAACGCGAAGGAGCAGGCGGCATGAGGGAGTTCGCCTACCAGAAGGCCACCGACGTGCCGGGCGCCATTGCGCTCCTCGAGGCCGATCCCGAAGCCCGTTTCCTGGCCGGTGGCACCAACCTGGTCGACTTGATGAAGAGCGGCGTCGAGCGGCCCACCCGGCTCGTGGACGTACGCGAACTGCCCTTGGACCGCATCGAGACGGCACCGGACGGCGGACTGCGCATCGGCGCGACCGTCACCAACAGCGACCTCGCCGCCCACCCCGAGGTGCGACGGCGATACCCGATGCTCGCGCAGGCGGTGCTGGCCGGAGCCTCCGGCCAGCTGCGCAACATGGCCACCGTCGGCGGCAATCTCCTGCAGCGCACGCGGTGCGCCTACTTCACCGACCTGTCCAAACCGTGCAACAAGCGTGCCCCCGGCAGCGGTTGCGCCGCCATCAGGGGTGAGCACCGAAACCACGCCGTCCTGGGCGCCTCCGAACACTGCGTGGCCGTACACCCTTCGGACATGGGCGTCGCCCTGGCGGCCCTCGACGGTGTGGTGCACTTCGAGACCGCCGACGGGCCGGACGCGTTGCCGATCGGATGGTTCTATCTGCCCGTAGGCGAGACCCCGCACCGCGAAACAGCCCTGCCGCCAGGGGCGTTGATCACGCACGTCAGCCTGCCGCCGGTCCCGGTCGCCGCGCTCTCCCGCTACCGCAAGGTGCGCGAGCGTGCCTCCTACGCCTTCGCCATCGGCTCGGTCGCGGCAGCGCTGGACGTCCGCGACGGTGTGGTGCACGACGTCCGCCTCGCGTACGGAGCGGTCGCCTCCCGTCCCTGGCGGGCACGCGCGGCCGAACGAGTCCTCACCGGAGCGAGCGCCGACGCGGAGGCCTTCGCGGCCGCCGCCGACGCCGAACTGGCCGCAGCCCGGCCGCTGGCACACAACGAGTACAAGGTGACCTTGATGCGGAACCTGACGGTGGCCGTTCTGAGCGAACTCGCCGAGGAGGCCAACCGATGACCACCACCGTGACCGCCGCGGCGATCCGCGCCGTCGGCAGGGAGCACGTCCGTGTCGAAGGCCGGGACAAGGTCACCGGGGCGGCCCGCTACGCGGGGGAGGTCCCCTTCGCCCACCTCGCCCACGGCTGGCTGGTGCTGTCCACCGTCGCCCGCGGCCGCGTCCAGGAGATCGTCACCGGCCCCGTCCTGGAGATGCCCGGCGTGCTCGCCGTCCTTCACCACGGCAACGCCCCGCGGCTGGAGACCGACTTCGTCGGCCTGCTGGGAACACGACCCGATCCGACGTGCGCCCTCTTCCAGAACGACCGGGTACCGCACGCGGGTTGGCCGGTGGCGCTGGTCGTCGCCGAGACATCCGAACAGGCGCGGGAGGCGGCGGAAGCCCTCGTCGTCCACTATGAACAGCAGCCGCACGACGTCGAGTTCACCGGCGAGGACACGAGGGCGTACGCCGTGGACGGCCACATGCCCGCCGTCACGGACAAGGGGGACCTGGAGGCTGAACTCGCCGCCTCCGAGGTCGTGCTGGACGCCGAGTACACCACTCCGGAAGAGCACCACCATCCGATGGAACCGCATGCGGCCATGGCCCGTTGGGACGACGGCCGTCTGGAGCTGATCGACTCCAACCAGGGCGCCACCTGGGTCGTCGGCGAGCTCGCGAACCTCTTCGCCATCGACCCGGCGTCCGTGCGGGTGCGTTCGGAACACGTCGGCGGTGGCTTCGGCAGCAAGGGGGTCCGCGCCCACCAGGTGGCAGCCGTCATGGCCGCCACCGTCCTGCAGCGCCCGGTACGCGTAGTCCTGACGCGCCGTCAGATGTTCACGCTGGCCGGTCACCGCAGTCCCACCATCCAAAGAGTCCGCCTCGGCGCCGACGCCGACGGACGCCTGCGCGCCCTGGACCACCGCTCCCTCAGCCGCACCTCCACCGTGTACGAGTTCGTCGAACCGAGCGCAGGCGTCGCCCGGGTGATGTACGACGCGGATGCCCATCACACCGAGAACAGGGTCGTACGGCTCGACGTGCCGAGCCCCACCTGGATGCGCGCCCCGGGCGAGGCACCGGGGTCCTTCGCCCTGGAGGCCGCGCTCGACGAACTCGCCGAGAAATGCGGCGTCGACCCCATCGAGCTGCGCCTGCGCAACGAACCGGACAAGGGCCCGGTCTCCGGCCTGCCGTTCGCCAGCCGCAATCTGCGGGCCTGCTTCGAAGAAGGCGCCCGCCGCTTCGGCTGGGCCCAGCGCGATCCGCGGCCCGGCGTGCGCCGCGACGGGCGCTGGCTGCTGGGCACGGGTACCGCAGGCGCGTCCTTCGGGGCCGGCGCCGCTCCGTCGACCGCGACGATCACCGCCGAGGCCGATGGCAGCTTCACCGTCCGCATCGCCGCCGCGGACATCGGCACCGGCGCCCGCACCGCGCTCACTCTCGTCGCCGCCGACGCCCTTGACGTCCCGACCGAACGGATCCGGGTGCGGATCGGCGACAGCGCGTTCGGACCGGCGATGATCGCCGGCGGTTCCATGGGCACCCGCTCCTGGTCCTGGGCGGTCACCGCGGCCGCGAGCGAACTGCGCGACCGGCTGGTGCCCGGCATGGAGATCCCCGCGCAGGGCATCACCGTGCGCTCCGACACCACCGAGGCCATCGCCGCCCTCGCCCGAAAGGAACGCCACTCCTTCGGCGCCCAGTTCGCCGAGGTCGCCGTCGACCCGGCAACGGGCGAGGTACGGGTGCGGCGCATGCTCGGCATCTTCGCCGCGGGCCGCATCGTCAACCCCCTCACCGCGCGTGGGCAGTTCACCGGCGGCATGATCTGGGGCATCTCCATGGCCCTGCACGAAGAGGCCTCCCGTGACGGGTACTTCGGCGGTCCGGTCGGTGCCGACCTGGCGGGTTATCACGTGGCCACGCACGCCGACGTCCCGCACATCGAGGCCGGCTGGGTGGACGATCCCGATCCCGAGGACCCCGTCGGCATCAAGGGCATCGGCGAGATCGGGATCGTCGGTGCCGCGGCCGCCGTCGCCAACGCCGTCTGGCACGCGACCGGTGTACGGCACCGCAGTCTGCCCATCCGCCCGGATCGCGTCCTGACGGCCGGTCACGGTGCTTGATCTCGTACCGGATCTGAACCGCTGGCTCGGGCAGGAGCGCGACCTGGCCGTCGCCACCGTCGTTGCCGTCGGCGGCAGCGCTCCACGCGGCCCCGGCGCCTCACTCGCCGTCGACGACGAGGGCGAGGTCATCGGGTCGGTGTCCGGCGGCTGTGTCGAGGGGGCGGTCTACGACCTGTGTGAGCAGGCACTCCAGAGCGGCCAGAGCGTGCTCGAGCGATTCGGCTACAGCGATGAGGACGCCTTTGCCGTCGGGCTGACCTGCGGCGGGGTCCTCGACGTCGTCGTCACGCCGCTGCCCGTGGGCGCACCCCTCAGGACCTTGCTGCGCATGGCCATGGACCACGCGGCCAAGGGCGAGGCGGTCGCCCTCGCCCGCGTCGTGCGCGGCCCGGCACCCTACCTGGGCGCCGGCCTGCTCGTGCATGCCGACGGCTCGTTCGACGGCACACTCGGCGGTCACACGGATCTCGACCGCACGGCCGCCGCCGAGGCACAGGCCGCCCTCGATGCGGGCCGCACCGGTACGTTCGAGGTGTCGGAGGACGGTTCGAACTGCCCCGGTGGACTCACCGTGCTGGTCGAATCGAGCGTGCCGCCACCCCGGATGATCATCTTCGGCGCGGTCGACTTCGCCGCGGCGCTGGTGCGGGCCGGCAAGTTCCTCGGCTTCCACGTCACCGTGTGCGACGCGCGGCCCGTCTTCACCACCCGGGCGCGCTTTCCGGAGGCCGACGACGTCGTCGTCGACTGGCCGCACCGCTACCTGCGGGGTACCACGACCGACGCACGTACCGTGCTGTGCGTGCTCACCCATGACGCCAAGTTCGACATTCCCCTGCTGGAGGTCGCGCTGCGGCTGCCGGTGGCGTTCGTGGGCGCGATGGGCTCGCAGCGCACCCACGTCGACCGTCTAAGGCGCCTGCGCGAAGCGGGTGTGACGGAGGCCGCATTGGCCAGCCTGCGATCGCCGATCGGCCTCGACCTCGGGGGCCGTACCCCGGAGGAGACGGCGTTGTCGATCGCGGCGGAGGTCGTGGCAACCCGGCGAGGCGGCAGCGGCGTTCCACTGACCGGCTCCGGGACCTCCATTCACCGCAGCGGCGTTCTGTGAACCCCTGCGGGAGGCGCGGGGGGCCGTCAGCTCATTTCTACTACATGTAGTAGATTGGGCTGACGGCCACCTCCGGTTTGCCACGAAGTCATCAGCATGTCATCGCGGGTGTGGGGATCGGCCGGCGGCGCCGCGTCGTTCAGCGGCGCCTCGCCGACACGGAAGGACATGCCCATGACCGCGGCCGCCACCGCGCAACTGGCCTTCGACGGGTCCGGTATGGACGGCTCGTTGTTCACCTCCATCACCGACTTCGCCCGCGACACCAAGTGGCTGAACACCCCCATGGAGGTGTGGACCAACCTCGGCCTGGGTGTGTTCGCAGTGCTCATGGTGATGGGGTGGTGGAAGGCCCGTCGCCGCGGCACCGAGGCGATGACCGTCGCTCTGGCCGCGCCGGTCGCGGTCGTGGTGGCCTTCGCCGCTGCCGAGGTGGTCAAGAAGCTCGTGACCGAGGCACGGCCGTGCCGGTCGATGCCCCACGCGTACCTGGTCGACGCCTGTCCGGCGCCTTCCGACTACTCGCTGCCCAGTGGGCACGCCACCGTGGCCGCCGCCACCGTGGCCGCCCTGTTCCTGCTGGACCGCCGGCTGAGCGCCATCGCCGCGGTGTTCGGCCTGATAGAGGGCTTCTCCCGGGTCTACGTCGGCGACCACTACCCGCATGACGTCCTGGCCTCCGTGATCCTCGCCCTGCCCATCGCCTACCTCACCAGCCTCGCGCTGCGCCGCTGGGGCACGCCGCTGGTCGCGTCCCTGAACCACGGCGCGCTCCGCCCCCTGCTGACCGCCGAGCCCCCGAAGGTCGCGCAGCACGCACCGTGACCGCCGTCCGAAGAAGATCCGCGCCGGGCACTGATGTGCCCGGCGCGTTCCGTGATCCCCGGTCTCCGTTGCCGGTGTGCGGTCAGTGGACCGTCACATGTCCTCGGCCGTGACCGCCGAGGCGTACACCAGGACGACCCGGTGGTTGTACTGGATGGTGTACATCGGCTTGGCGCCGGTCACGACCGTGCCGCTGGAGGGGAAGAAGTCGTCCGTGAGGGCCGGGGGCCGGGTGGCGACGTAGGCCTGGCCGGCCGGGACGTCGTACATGCTCAGCGGGGACTGGGCCGAGGGGGACAGGCCCGACGGGTATTCGGAGGCGTCGGGGTAGCTGGATCCGTAGACCGCCACCGGGGAGATGCCGGCGGCCTTGATCACCTGCACGCCGTGGGCCGGGGCCGTGTTGCAGCCGTGCGGGTTGTGGAACCACACCTTCGCGCCGCTGTACCAGATGGCGGTCCAGTCGCCGTCCTGGTCGGCCACGACGAACTGCTGGCCCGCCTGGGCGGTGCTGCCCCAGTCGTTGATCCGGTCCGTGCCGGCCGCGCCCGGGTGGATCGCCTGGTCCCCGAAGAGCGGGGCGGTGTCGCTGGGAGCGGTGCGCAGGTAGACGAAGTCGGACGCCTGAGTGGTCTCGGTGCACGCGGTGATGGCGCCGGTGGGGTCGTCGGAGGGGCAGATCTGGACCGTCTGCTGGTTGTCGTCGAAGCGGGGCGCGATGGTGACGGCGGAGCCGACGGGACCGACTCCATGCGGTCCGGTGTGCACCCCGAGCAGGTTCATGAAGTGGTTCCAGTCCCAGTACGGGCCCGGGTCCCAGTGCATGCCCGCGACGAGTGAGGATTTGGGCCCGGCAACGTTGTCGTGGCCGATGATGTGCTGGCGGTCCAGCGGGATGTCGTAGCGGTCGGCGAGGTACTTCACCAGGTCGGCCGTGGCCTCGTACTGCGCCTCGGTGTACCAGGTGGCACCGTGCGCCGCGTAGCCTTCGTGCTCGATGCCGATCGAGTGCATGTTGGTGGAGTAGTTGCCCGCGTGGAAGGCGAGGTCCTTCGTGGGCACCATCTGCGTCACCGCGCCGTCGGACGAGCGCATGACGTAGTGCGCGGAGCTGCCGCCCGCCGTCTGGAAGGTGGAGATGGCGGCGTCGTAGGAGCTCTCCGTGTCGTGGATGACGATGGTGTCGATGCGGATGCCGTCGGCGGGGCGGTTGGAGACCTGGCCGTTGGACGGTGACGCCGGGACGAAGGAGCAGTCGACGGTGGCGGGGCATTCGACGTCCGTGGCCGCCGCGGACTTCAGGCGCAGGGCGGCCAACTGGCCGGTGGCCGGGCGGACTTCGCTGTCGGCCTTCAGTGTCAGGTGCGTGCCGTCCGGCGTGGTGCGGTCGACGCCCTTCTTCAGGGTGGCGAAGACCCGGTCGGCGAAGGCCGCGGCACCCTGGCGCTGAGTGGACTGGCTGTATCGGGCCACAGCCGCATACCAGTTGCCGGGTTCGGTGGAGGTGCTGCCGGTGGCCTTCTTCTGGTACGAGGCGATCAGCGCCGCGCCGCCGCGGACGTTGGCGGACGGGTCGCTACGCAGCTCCTCGGCGGACAGACCGGTGAGTTTCGCGGCGGCCTGGAGGGTGTGCAGGGCCGGGTCCGCGGCCATCGTGGCCAGATCACCGCGGCCCGCCGCGCCCGCGTCGCCGCCGGCCAGCATGGCGGGGGTGACGTCCGTGAGGTGCATCGGCCCGTAGCCGCCGTCCGTGCTGTGCTGCCCGGCATGGGTGTCCCAGGCGGACTCCTGGTACGCCACCGCCATCAGTATCTGGCGCGGGACGTGGTACTGGGTGGCGGCGGTTGCGAAGTCCTGTTCCAGTCCGGTCGCCGCCGAACCGGTGTCATCGGTCGCCAGTGCTGTCACCGGAACGGCCATCGCCCCCGCGACGACCAGTGTGGCACCCGCGGCCAGCAGAGCCCGGCGGCGGCGCCGTGACGCGTCCGCGTGTCCGGCATGTCTAGTGGTCATGAAATAGTCCCCGAAGCTGAAGAGAATCAAATGAGTGGGATGGGCCGGCCGGTGCACGCACGGCTGCGGGCCCGGCGAGAACAAGCCCTCGCCACGTCGAATGTGGATGATCCTCCTCCGGGCGAACCGGCGTCAACCTCGGCTCACGGAAGGGTATTTGAAGGTCATAAGCCGTGACTACGGACGTCATGAAGCGGCGGTGTCGACCCACCGGACCCGGGACGTGGCGTCGTGACATCCGCCGTGCCACCGGACGTGGGCGAGTGGAGCCGGCACGCGTCGCGTCGGGGAACCAGGTGTTATTGAATCAGGTGTCGTCCTCGAGGAGTTGGTCGATCTCCCGGTCGATGTCGATTCCTGCGGTTTCCATCCCCAACGGCACAATCGCGTACGTGCGTTTCAAATACAGCAGAACCGCTTGATGGTCGAGCACCACCTTCAGGTCCTGCCCCTGGCCGCGGATCAGGATGGCGACTTGCAGGCGCCGGTCGGGCAAGGCCACCGGCACGACGTGCACCTTGCAGATCCCGGCGGGGCCGTTCAGCCCGGCGCGCAGCAGATCACGCGAGACCACGCACAAGCCGCAGTACAGGCCGGAGTTGAAGGGGTCCGTGCGAGACGCCGACAGACGGACCACCAGAGGATCACGGGCGCTGTATCGCATCTGAACATCGCACATGTGCAAGCCGCCTTCACCAAGGCTCATCCGGCCGGCGACAAGGGCGTCCAGCTCTTGGTTCTCGTGACCGTAGGGGTGCACCCGAAAACCTCACTCCTGCTCCGTATGACGGCACGTTGATCTGAAGGTCGAGCGTCGGGGGCGAGCCGTAACGGATCCCGCGCGGTCGCGGGCACGAGGCTGCGTGAACGCCACGTCCCTCTGCCGCTTGTGAGTTGAGGGTGGATTTGCGGCAGCGGACAGCCATTCCGTGGCCTGCTTCGCGCTTCCTCGCGCGCGTGGTCGTCCTTATGCTCCCGGAAGACCGGCCTTGCCTGGGAAGTGCGCGCCCTTGGCATATTCACCATGATGGATATTTCTACGTTTGGGAAGCGTGGCGCTGCGGCGAGGCGACCCTACATATGTGCCGGGAACCTGTGTTCAACGTCCCGACCGCAGCTGACCTCGCGTGCCGGGGCGCGCAGATCCTGCACACACGGACGGGCAAGGTCGAGGTTCTGTGGACCCATGGACATGGGACCGCCATGAAGGGGCATTCGGACACACAAGTCAAAGGAGAGCAGCGCGCGGCCTCTTGGGTCCGTGCCCCGACAACTGGGAGTATTCCATGGCGAGTTACGGTGGTTCCTCTGCCACGTCGTCCGGATCGCGTACCAACGGCCTGGCGATTGCCAGCCTGTGCTGCGGCATCGTCGGGTTGTTCTTCCTGAACATAGTCCTTGGCCCCTTGGCCGTCATCTTCGGTGCCGTCGCCCGCCGTCAGGCATCGGTGAAGAACGGCGCCGGAATGGCGAAGGCCGGCATCATCCTCGGCATCGTCGACGTCGTCCTGTGGCTGGTGCTCCTGCTCGTCGCTGCCAACAACGGCGGATTCGGCTGGTACGTGGGCGGCTGACAGCGACCTGGGCAGCCGCAGGGGTATGGGGTGGGCGCCGGTCGAGGACCGGCCGCCACCTCGCACCTCTGACAGCAGCGCACCCGCGGCCAACCAGCTCTGACGTGGCGTGGTTGAGGGTGTGTCTCTGCGCCTGTCTGGCGGCGTGGCGTCAGCGGAGAGGCGTCCTGCGCTGCAGAACCATACCGAGCACGATCCCGGCGATGAGGAACACCACCCCGGCGGCCAGCCACCCCCAGGGACTGTACTCGTCCACGCACGACTGACCGGTCGCCGTCGTGGTGCAGACGTTCCCCGGGCCCCCGCGGTTGAGGAAGGCCACGTACAGCAGCGGCACACCGAACCCGGAGACCAGACCCGCAAGCCCCGCCCTGCGGCCGCGCCGGGTGGCGAGGAAGACGGCCGCCACGAGGGCGATGGGCAGCAGGAAGACGCCGACCGTGAGCACGGTCAGCAGTGCCAACGAGGCCAGGGCGCCCACGAGGAACCATGCGCAGAACCACGGCCACATGCTCGTTCTCATGCCCCCTCCACCACGGCGTCCAGCACCGGCACGACCGGTCCGACAAGACGTTGCTACCCATCTTGCCCAGTCCGCAGCCCGTCCGCGACAGGCATCCGGGATGCGGGACCACGCTGTTGCGCCGTCCAGGCGGCAGGCGATGAACGCCGGGTATGAGGTCGGGCCGCCTGGGCACGTGCAGTACTACATCGTGGTGAGTTCGCCGTCCGGGCGAGGGCGGTCGGCAGGGGAGCGGTGGGTGGAGATGGCTGATCCGTCAACGGCGGTATCGCGGCCGGGGCCCGACGGGCCGGGTGGTGATGACGTCCGGACGCCGCCGTTGCGGCCCGGTCGCTACGATCCGGCCGAATACGCCGAGTGCGTGGTGCGCAGCGCCGAGGCGGCCGGCGTGTCGCCCCTGCTCGTGATGACGGTGCTGCACAACGAGGCGTACAAGCCGCACCACCCACTGCTGGAACGGCTGTGGCAGTGGTGGAAGCCCGGGGCGTCGTTCGGCGTGGCCAACATGCATCGTGCGACGTTCGAGCAGGTCCGGCGCACGTACGACCTGCCCAAGCGGTGGCACGACCTGCGCGACGATCCCGCCTTCGCCATCCAAGCCGCGGCCTTGTATTTGAAGGACCTCGACCGGAGCCTCCCCGAGCGGCACCATCGCCGCTACACCCGCGACGAGTTGCTGGCCATGGGCTATAACGCGGGCGAACGCAACATGCGGGCGTTCGCCCGAGGCGTCCCGCCGGGGCCCATGGCGCGTTCGTACCTGCGCCGTTTCCGGGCGCATCGGAGCCGGGCCACCGCGGTCCTGGCGAAGGACGGCGGGCCTCGCGGGGCCGCAAAGGGATGAGTGCTCAGGGGCCGCGGATTTCGGCGTCGCGGCCATATGCCGGAGCGGAGCGACGGCCGGTCGTCTGCGGCCGATGACGGGCCGTCAACACGGGTTTCTGCGGATCGCAACGACAAAGGGCAAGGAGATCTCTCCTTGCCCTTTTCAACGTATAGCGCACCGGGGGGCTTGCGGCAAGGCCCGGGTCTCGGCGCAGAATCGTCGACCGACGCCACAACCTGCGGGAATGAGGGCACGACGTGCGTGAGACGTACGGGGGACTCGGTGACGACGAACCTGCGGTGGGACGGGCAGTGCGGTTGCGTGGATGCCGGACGAAGGCGCGAAACGGCGCGCCGCCCGACGCCGCGGGGAGACGCACTCAGGAAATGAAAACGTGCGCGGTAGGAAGTGCGACAGAGCTGAAGGTGCCGGAAATTCGATCGGCCAATGCGGGACAACGGAACACGGCTGCCTCGGAGGTGTCGCGATGAACGGGCGGTACGTGCTGGATCTCGAAGAGGTCGACGAGACGCAGGTCGAGGTCGTCGGCGGCAAGGGCGCACAGCTGGGCGCGCTGTCCCGGATCGACGGCATCCGGGTGCCGGGTGGATTTTGCGTGACCACCGACGCCTTCCGTCGGATCTTGGCCGAAGCGCCGTCCATCCAGGACCGGATCGATGAGCTGTCGAACGTGAACCCGGACGACGGGGAGGCGGTCCGCAGGCTCAGCGCGCAGATTCGCTCGGCCGTCGAAGATGTCGCCATTCCGGCCGATGTCGCTGCCGCGATCACTCGCGCGCTCTCTCGGCTCGACGAACACACCGCCTGCGCCGTTCGATCCAGCGCCACGGCGGAGGACCTGCCGACGGCCTCCTTCGCCGGCCAGCAGGACACGTACCTGAACATCGTGGGGCCGACGGCGATCCTTCAGCACGTCAGCCGATGCTGGGCCTCGCTGTTCACCGAGCGGGCCGTGATCTACCGCCGGCGGAACGGCATCGACCACCGTGCGGTCCATATGGCCGTGGTCGTGCAGCAGATGGTCTTCCCGCAGGCGTCCGGCATCCTGTTCACGGCCGACCCCGTCACGGGCAATCGGACGGTCGCCACCGTGGACGCCGGCTTCGGGCTCGGCGAGGCCCTCGTCTCCGGCCTGGTGACCCCGGACGTCTTCACGGTGCGACACGGTGAGGTCGTCGAAAAGACGATCGCCGCCAAACAGCTTGCCGTTGAGGCGCTACCGGCCGGCGGCACGCGGGAAACGGCGGTCGACGCCCGGCGGCAGGAGCACCCGGCACTGACAGACGCGCAGGTCGTGCAGCTCGTGCAGCTCGGGCGGCGGATCGAAGCGCACTTCGGCCGGCCTCAGGACATCGAATGGTGCCTGGTCGACGGCGGCTTCCACATCGTTCAGAGCCGACCGATCACGACGCTGTTCCCCATCCCCGACAGCGACCAGGAGAATCACGTCTACGTCTCCGTCGGCCATCAGCAGATGATGACCGACCCCATGAAGCCCCTCGGGCTCTCCATGTGGCAGCTGACGGCGATGGTGCCGATGCACGAGGCGGGCGGGAGGCTGTTCGTCGACGTCACCCGGCGCCTGGCGTCTCCCGCGAGCCGGGCCGCCCTGCTGGACGTCATCGGGAGAGGCGACCCGCTGATCAGGGACGCGTTGGAGACCGTCCTCGACCGCGAGGACTTCGTCCCGTCGCTCCCGGACGAGGGTCCCGGCGGGCCGCAGGCCCGTGGTGCGCCCGCCCCGATCGAGACCGATCCGGCCATCGTCACCGAGCTGATCGAGCGCAGTCAGGCGGCCATCGCCACGCTGCAGCGAGACATCCGGACGAAGACCGGACCGGCGCTGTTCGACTTCCTCCTGGAGGCATTCGAGGAGCACAAGAGAGCGCTCGGCGATCCGCTGAACATTCAGGCGATCATGGCGGGGATGGAGGCCACGTGGTGGCTCAACGACAACCTGCAGGAGTGGCTCGGCGAGAAGAGCGCGGCTGACACGCTCACCCTGTCCGCCCCTGGCAACGTCACCTCGGAGATGGGGCTGGCGCTGCTCGACGTCGCGGATGTGATCCGCCCGCATCCGGAGGTGGTCGGTTTCCTGCAGGGCGTCGAGGACGAGGGCTTCCTCGACGAGTTGGCGAAGGTGGCGGGCGGGGCCGAAGCGCGCGACGCCATCGAGGCATATCTCGACCGGTACGGTGTGCGCTGCGTCGGCGAGATCGACATCACCAGGCCGCGTTGGCGCGAGCGTCCCAGCTCGCTCGTGCCGGTGATCCTCGACAACGTGAGGAACTTCGAACCGGGCGCGGCCCAGCGGCGCTTCGAGCAAGGGCGCCAGGCCGCGCAGCAGAAGGAACAGGACGTGTTGTCACGCCTGCGGGCCCTGCCGGACGGGGAGCGGAAGGCCGATGAGGCCAAGCGGATGATCGACCGGGTCCGGACCTTCATCGGGTACCGGGAATACCCGAAGTACGGCATCGTCAGCCGCTACTTCGTCTACAAGCAGGCCCTGTTGGAGGAGGCCGAACGCCTCGTGCAGGCCAACCTGCTGCGCGAGAAGGAGGACGTCTTCTACCTCACGTTCCAGGAGTTCCACGACTCCGTACGCTCGAACCAGGTGGATGAACAGCTCATCCAGCAGCGCAAAGACGCGTTCCGCTCGTGCCAGGCGCTCACACCACCGCGCGTTCTCACGTCGGACGGCGAGGCCGTCACCGGGGCCTACCGTCGTGATGGCGTACCGGCCGGTGCCCTGGTCGGGCTGCCGGTCTCGGCCGGGACCGTCGAGGGCAGGGCCCGCGTCATCCTCGACATGGCGGAGGCCGATCTGGAGGCGGGCGACATTCTGGTCACGTCCTTCACCGATCCCAGCTGGTCGCCCTTGTTCGTCGGAATCTCGGGTCTGGTGACGGAGGTTGGCGGTCTGATGACCCATGGCGCGGTGATCGCCCGGGAGTACGGTCTGCCTGCTGTCGTCGGCGTGGAGCGGGCCACCCGGCTGATCCGGGACGGGCAGCGCATCCGCGTGCACGGAACCGACGGGTACGTCGAGATCCTGTCCTGACCGAGCGCGCCGAGGAGCGCTTGCGCACGAGCCACGGGGGCGGGTCTGCCGCTGAGGTGTGACGAGGGCCGGGGCTGCGGCACCCGCGTTCCGGTCCTCGCCGCCTGAAGGAGCGGGGCGCGGTTGCCCTCGGCGGCAATTTCCGTTGCCCCGCCGAATGTACGGGCGTTCTTGAAGTGCCGTTCCTCGGCCGTTTAGCGTTGCGTGGATTGTGTTCCGGTGCGCTGCTGGGCCGCCGGGCGGAGGTATGCCGCCGAACCGAGGGGAGTGTCCGCTGTGCGTATGCGTGAAGGGCGGGAGGAGACCGAGGCCGCCGGGTACCGGATACGGCCGTCCGAGGACGGCGCACACGAGCGTCATTTCGCCCCGGGCCACGGCTCGATGACGCCTGCCCAGGCGATCGCCCTCCAGCGCACCGCGGGCAACACGGCGGTGAGCCGGGTGGTCGGGGAGGGCAGCGGGGCGGCGAAGATCCCCTGGGCTGCGCGAACCACGAGCTCGAAGCGGACCCAGGACGACGTCGGCATCGAGCGGGGCGAGAGCCCGCCGCATCAGCAGCAGCGGGTCGACAAGGAGCAGCAGGCGACCAGGACCACGCGCAGCGGCAGGGCCGGGACGTCGGTGAAGGGCAAGGAGAAGGCGGAGGAGCCGGAGGAGATCGGCAATCCCACGCTTCAGTTCACCTCCCGTTACGTCGGCCCCCGGACGCAGTCGCTGGCCGGCAACCAGGAGATCGGCTTCGAGCAGGAGGCGACGCTGCGGCGGGCGGACGGGATGACGACGCCGGCGGAGGACGCGTACGACTTCTGGCAGGAGGTCACAGACGAGAACCGTCAGATCGCTCCGGACGCCGTGAACTACCGTCCCAAGAAGTCCAAGCGCCCGTGGGTCGTGGACGGCCCCTTCCGCCCGCCCTACAACTCCGAGGACGGAACCATCGTCAACGCGGCCGATCGCATCTCCTTCCACGACAGCCCCGGGTTCTCGGGCAACATGAGGATGACGAACGGCTACTGGCTCTCCTCCTACGAGGTCAGGTTCCGCTGGAAGGTCCGTCGCAAGCTGGGTGGCCGGTTCACCAAGAACGAGCCGTTCTGGACCAGCGACGAAATGGTCCACCGTGTGGAGTCGGTGTTCGACCCCCAGAACCCGGACGCGCCGGCGCCGATCACCGCGGACCCGGCGGGCAACCGCACGTGGAACGTCGAACTGCCCAACTGAGACGGCCCTGCGCGAGGGCGGGCCCTGCCGAGCTCAGGGCCTGCGCCGTACGACGGCGAGGTAGGCGAACGCCTCGCCGTCGCGTGGTGCCCGGGTCCAGGACCGGGTGGTGAAGGTGGGGAGTCTGCCTCTGGTGAGGGCGAAGCGGGGGAGTGAGAGGCCGAGTTCGGTGTGCAGGGCCTGCAACACTCGTACTTCGCAGTCCAGTTCGGTGTCTCCTGGGCGGAACAGCCGTGCGGGGTCGAGGGCTTCGGGTATCGCGCCGGATCGGTCGATCTCCCGGCCCTGCACGGTGAACGCGTAGAGCTCCACGCCCTGTTCGGCCACCGACAGGTGGAACGCGGCCGGGGGGCCCTGCGGGGACGAGGACCTCGGCTCGCGCCAGACCACCACCGCGCGTCCGGAGGAGGAGGCGGCGGGTGCGGGGGACAACAGCCTGTTGTTCAGGTGGTGGTGGGAGTAGCCGTCGAAGGCGAAGGCCCACCTCTCGGCCGTGCGCCCGGCGGCGACCACGGCGCGGTCCTCCCAGAGTTCCACGCCCTCCCGCTCGTGGGGTTGGGGGGCCCGCCGGGAGGCCATGCGCGGATCGGTGGGCGCGCTCAGTTCCGCGCCTTCCTCGCCGATCAGGGTGGGCAGGCAGGCGGGGTCGAGCCCCTCGGCCCAGACACAGCGGTACCCGTCGATCCCCCACCGGTTCGCCTCATGCTCCGTGAGCCAGGCCAGCCCCGGCGGGTCGAGATCGGGCACCGGTTCGGGAGCAACTCCCTTATGTCCGGCCCGTGGTGTGGCGAGGATCTCCCGCCCACGCTCGGGGGTGATCAGCGGACCCAGGACCGGATCGGCGAGCAGGCCGATGGGCGCGATCAGCAAGGGCCCGGGAGCCTCCCAGTGCGGAAGCGCGTCCCGCAGGACCCGCCACGCGGCGTCATTTCCTCCCCAACGGGCCAACTCCCGTGCCTCGGCCACGGCCTGGCCCCATGGACCCTCGGGCGCGTATCGATGGGTGCCGCCGCGCATCGCGCCCAGCACCGCCTCAGCGGTCTTCCGATCGACGCCGCGAGCGGCCATCATCCCCAGCCAGTGGTCGTCCTCGCCCGGCCTCCCTGAGCCGCCACGAGCCGGCGTCAACGCCTCCAGGGGCAGAATCTCGGGCAGGTAGCGCGAGTCGGCCACCAGATTGCCGTAGCCCGGGGAGGTACGCGGCTCCGGCAGCTGCCGGAGCTGGTTCAGCAGGGCGGCGCTGCCCGGCCGCCCGTAGGACGCTGCCTCCACGAGCAGGGCCAGAGCCTCCTCGTGCCGTCCGCGCAGGGCCAGCAGGCGGGCCTCGTCGACATGGGCGTCCTGGGCGCGCGTGGTCGCGTTCACGAAGTCGGCTCGAGCCGCCCGGTCGGCGTGGAAGCCGCGGTACATGGCCTCCATGTACGCGCGGAACGACGGGTACCGGTCGGGCAGTTCACCGCCCCAGGCCTTGTAGACGTAGAGCGCCCACTCGCCGTCCTGGTCGCTGTCGCCCGGGTCGAGCAGGGCGTACGACGCGTCGGAGTCCGTCTCCAGTCGCAGCGCGCGCCGCCACATCCCGGCCAGCAGGACGTCCTCGTAGGACGGGTCGTCGCCGAGATCCTCCTCGTACTGCGAGGTCAGGTCGTATGGATCCCGGAACCAGTCGATGTCCGCGGCACCGCCGAGCTGATAGACACCGGCCATCTGGTCGACGTGCCACCCGTCGCTCACGGCCAGGAACTCCCGGTAGGAGGGCGGCAGCCGGCGCCCCAGCCGCTCCTCGGCCGCGGCGATCGCCGCCTCGTCCGCCCCGGGCCTGCTCGGAGTGGCGGCGGTCCGCCCTCCGTCCAATTGGTCGCCCGCGCGTGGAACCCATTCCTCCTGCCAGCGTCTTAAGAATGTGTGCCAGTCAAAAGGTCCTCTACTCATGATCGGATGGTCTCAGCCGGCACTGACAACGCTGCGCCGACGGTCCATCTCGAGAGCCTTTCACGGCTCGGGACGCCGTCCGCCTCGGTGGGGAGCTGGGCCTTTGAGCTGCTGCCCTTGGTGGTGTGCGTCGATGGCCGCACTCTACGACATGTAGTAGGTTAAGCCGCACAGGACGTAGTAGATCCGGTGGCGGCCGTCCATGGTCCTGTCCCGCCTGTACGACACGGGCGTGCCGGCAGGGCGCCCGGTCGGCCGCGGCCATGCCCGCGAGCCCGTGCGGGCCGAGACGGCCCTCACGAAGTCACTCAGCAACGGAGACGGAAAAGACACGTGCCGATCAAGGTGAGCGTCGTGATCCCGGTCTACAACCCGGGCCCATACATCGAGGACTGCATCGCCTCTCTACTGCGCCAGAGCCTGCCGGGCGACGAGTACGAAGCGATCTTCGTCGACGACGGCTCCACCGACGAGACGCCCGAGCGGCTGGACCGGCTCGCCGCCGAGCACCCCCACATGCACGTCGTTCACCAAGAGCCCTCGGGTTGGTCGGGCAAGCCCCGCAACGTCGGCATCGAGGCTGCCAAGGGTGAGTTCATCCAGTTCGTGGACAACGACGACTGGCTGGGCGACGAAGCTCTTGAACGTATGTACAACTACGGCGTGGAGCACAACGCCGACGTGATCGTGGGCAAGATGGTCGGCAAGGGCCGCCCGGTGCCGCGGGAGCTGTTCCGAAAGAACCGCCCGTACGCGAACGTCGAGAACGCCCCGCTGATCGACAGCCTCACCCCGCACAAGATGTTCCGCAAGGCGTTCCTGGACAAGCACAACCTCCGCTACATGGAGGGGCGCCGCCGTCTGGAGGACCACGTCTTCGTCACCGAGGCATACCTGCGGGCGGAGAACGTCGCCGTTCTCAGTGACTACCTGTGCTACTACCACGTCAAGCGCGACGACGCCTCGAACGCGGGCTTCCAGCGATTCGATCCGGTCGGCTATTTCAAGAACCTCCGTGAAGCCCTCGACGTCGTGGAGGAGCTCACCGAGCCCGGCCCTTTGCGCGACCGGCTCTTCCGCCGCTGGCTGCGCAACGAGATGGTCGAGAGGATGCGCGGGCAGCGGCTGCTCAAGCTGCCCGCCGACTACCGCCGGGAGCTGTTCGACGAGATCCACAAGGTGGTCGTCGAACGCTTCGGACCTGGAGTCGCGGCCGGTCTGCAGACCACGCAGCGGATCGTCGCCGACCTGATCGTGGCCGACCGGCTCGCCGACCTCGAGGAGTTCGCCCGGTGGGAGTCGGGGATCAAGGCCTCCGGCGTCCTCGAAAGCCTCGGCTGGGAGGGCGGCAAGCTGACGATCGGCCTCACCGCCGAGTACAAGTCGGGCGGTGAGCCCATCACCTTCCGTGCCGACGGCGACAAGGACCTGCTCGTTCCGCCCTTGCCACGGGCCAGCCTGGACGCCATCGCCCAGCTCGGCGCGGACACCTCCGCCCCGCTGGCCAAGTCCAAGGTGGACGTCGTCGTGCGTGAGCGCGTGTCGGCCGCGGAGTTCTTCCAGCCTGTCGAGTTCACCCGGGAGAAGGCCGCCGTGAAGGGGCGGCAGGGATACTTCCGGCACATCTTGCGCGCCACCGCACGGCTCGACCCGCTGACGGCGGCCAACGGCGTCGCACTGGACGCGGGTATCTGGGACGTCTTCGTCCGCATCACCGCCTGCGGCTGGACCAAGGACACCCGCCTCGGTTCCGTGCGCAGCGAGGAGGCCGGCCGCGGACGCCGCGCCGCCGTCGTCGGCTCGCCGGCCCGCCTGGTCCTGCCGTACTGGACCGACCCGCACGGCAACCTCTCGCTCGACGTCGACCAGAGGACCGACAGGATCTCGTACGAGTTCGCCGGCCTCACCCCTGCCGACGTCACCGTGGCCACCGGCCCCGACCGTCTCACCGTCGCCCTTCCGCTCCACATCCAGGGCGAGAGCGAGGCGACCCTGAAGCTGACGAACGTCGCCACCGGCCGTTCGGCCGACCTCTCCGCCACCGTGAGCGCCCGCCTGACCGGAGGCGCCGAGCTGCGTGCCGGTCTACCGCTCGGTGAGCTGGGCGACGGTCAGTGGCGGCTGGAGCTGATCATGCCGTCGAGCGGAGCCGGCGAGCCGGTGGCACTCCCGCTGGCCCTCGACGTCCCGGCGAGTGGTGGGGCAGCGGTCAGGCATCTCGCTGCCGCGGCCGCCGACCTGGCAGCCAAGGATCCCGGGCGTCGCAGGCCCGCCTCGCGCCGTGCGGGGCTGACGTTCCTGCGCCGCGCGGCCGGCAAACTCCGCCGGGCTCTGAAGAAGTAACCGACACCACGCGAGCAAGGATCAATACGTGCGACCACTGGGCATCGAGGGCGCTTGGGTACTGGAACCCAAGGTCTTCCCCGACGACCGCGGCAGCTTCCACGAATGGTTCCGCGGCGCCGAGTTCCGTGAGGTGACCGGCCAGAACCTCAATCTGGCCCAGGCCAACTGCTCCATCTCCAAGCGTGGCACCCTGCGCGGCATCCATTTCGCCGATGTTCCGCCGAGCCAGGCCAAGTACGTCACGTGCGTGCTCGGCGCGGTCATCGACGTCATCGTCGACATCCGCGTCGGTTCACCGACGTACAAGCGGTGGGAGGCCGTCCGCCTCGACGACCAGACCCACCACGCCGTCTACCTGTCCGAGGGCCTCGGCCACGCCTTCTTCGCCCTGACGGACGACGCGACGGTCGTCTACCTCTGTACCGAGGGTTACGCCCCCGAGCGTGAGCACGGTATTAACCCGCTGGACCCGGACCTCGCCATCGAGTGGCCGGCCGGCATCGACCCCCTGTTGTCCCCGAAGGACGAACAGGCCCCGACGCTGGCCGACGCGGAGGCACAGGGACTGCTCCCCTTGTATGAGGACTGCGTCACATACCGCAGGACCCTCCGCGTCGACTGACAGCTGCTCAGGTGCAGGACGGGCCCTTCCGATGACACACGGAAGGGCCGAGGTCTTTGTCCCATTAGCGTTTCTTGGGGAACGTGGAAGGGCCCGTAGCCCTCCTCCTGGGTGTCGGAAAGACCACGGGCAAGGAAACCGGGGATTGAGTGGCATGGGCTTGACCAGCGAGACGACCGTGTACGTGATGGCGGCGGTGTCCGTCATTTGTGTGGCGCTGTTGGTCTGGCTCTGGCCACGGCTTGCCAAGCAGGGTCTGTGGCAGGTGCTCGGACGGCTGGCGGCCGTCGGAGTGACCCAGGTGGCGATCATCGCCGCCTTCGCCTGCTGGCTGAACTCGTCGTACCAGTTCTTCGGCTCGTGGGGCGAGCTCTTCGGCAACGTCGACACCGCTCCCGTCGGTGTCACACAGGCGGCCGGGAACAACGGCGACGGGTCACTGACCGGCGTCTCCGTGAAGGGGGCATTGGTGCAGCCCTCCGGCGACGGGCGGTTGAGCAAGGTCAGCGGGCTGCCCACCGGCCCCGCAGCGGTGAACGGGCGGGTCGAGTCGGTGAAGGTCATCGGCCGCCGCACGGGTGTCGTCGACCCGGCCTACGTCTACCTGCCGCCGCAGTACTTCCAGAAGGCGTACCACAGGCAGCGCTTCCCGGTGATCGTCGCGCTCAGCGGCTACCCGGGCAGCATCTTCAACCTTGCGCAGTACCTGCGGGTGTCACAGACCGCCGGAGAGCTGCAGAAGAGCGGCCAGATGCAGCCGACCATCATGGTGATGATCCGGCCGACGATCGCTCCGCCGCGTGACACCGAGTGTGTGAACGTCCCGGGCGGACCGCAGACCGAGACCTTCCTGGCGAAGGACCTCCCGCAAGCCCTGAAGTCCGTCTACAGGGTGGGGCACGACGCCAGTTCCTGGGGTGTCATGGGCTACTCCTCCGGCGGCAGCTGTGCCCTGCAGCTGACGATGCGCAATCCCCACGTGTACACGACGGCCGGTGCCCTTTCGCCCGACTACAAGGTCAAGGACGACCCGACGACCGGCAATCTCTTCGGCAGCGGGCTGGGCCGCGTGAACCGGGTCAACGGGCACGACCTCATGTGGCGGCTCAAGCACCTTCCCGTGCCCCAGGTCTCCGTCCTGGTCGCCGACAGCAAGCACGGTGAGCGGGGATACACCCAGACCCTGGCCTTCATCAAGGCCGTCAAAGCACCCATGCGTGTCGTCTCGATCCTGCCCAACCAGGGCAGCCACAACTTCCCGACCTGGGTACGGGAGATGCCGGCCACCCTGAAGTGGATGAACCAGCAGCTGACCTTCCCCCAGGACGTCGTGCCGCGGCACCTCCACAAGCCGGGCCACACCACGGTGCGCGCCTCGGGCGCCGAGCCGTCGAAGCCTGCCACCAGGCGCAGGTGACGTAAGGCGGCACGGGGGCCTGTGCCCGTGCCGTTCTACGGGCTTGGTTGGAGCCGCCGCGCCGACACGGCGGCTCCAACCCCGGTCCTCCGGGCGCGTTGACGGTGGATACTCCCGCGTCTCGCAGGCGCGGAGGACCGTGCGCGAGGAAGAGGGGAGGGGAGCCTCGTTCCTCGCGTCGGCGGCGGCCACCGCACCTGCTGGGGCGGCCGGCCCATGGCCTTTCCTGCTCCCGAGGGTCACTCGGCAGCCGACGTTCAGAAGTGACGTCCCTCGACGGTACTCCGCATCCGACCGCCCGGCTCCTCTCGCGTCGGTATGAATACGCGGCCCCGTCGGCACGTGCGAACGGGAGCCGGACGGAGGGCTGTTGAGGGCGCCGAGCGTGGGAGGCGATGACTGCGTCCGCGACCGCAATCTGCGGCTTCCGGCACAGCCCTGAACCGCCGCGGGCGGAGTCGGGTGCGCACGCATGCGAAGAGGTGGGCCACCCCGGGAGGTGGCCCACCTGGCGGCGTCGGTTCAGTGAGCGGCGCCGTCTACCGGATCGTCAGTGGCGGTCTCCGTCGCGGTCTCCGTCGCGGTGTCCGTCACGGTCTCCGTCGCGGTGGTCGCCCCGGTGTTCGCCGCGGTCTCCGTCGCGGTGGTCGCCCCGGTGTTCGCCGCGGTCTTCGTCGCGGTGGTGGCGGCCCCAGGAGGCGTCGTCGACGAAGCGCCCATGGTCGTTGCGCAGGGTCGCGGTGTCGGCGAAGCGGTCCCACACGTACATGCGCCGGTCCTGGTAGAGGTCGGTCCTGGTGTCGCGGCCCATGCCGGTGTGCACGCGGACGGTGGAGCGGCCGTCCAGGCGGTAGTGGTGGAAGGTGTAGGTGTGGCCCTCCCTGTCCGCGAGGGTCCAGCCGTCGAGGTTCACCGTCCGGCGGGAGTTGTTGGTGATCTCCACCCACTCCCTGTTCAGGGAGCGGTTGGAGCGGGTTTCCCGGTCGGGGGAGACGTGCTGCACGTCGCTGATGACGACCTCGGCGTGCCGGCGGCCGTGGTCGTGGTCGTGGTCGGCGGCTGTGGCCGGCAGCGCGACCGCGCCCACGATGCCGGCGGCGATGGCGGCGGCCGCGGTCATACGACGGACGGAAGAAGCAGCGGACACTAGGTCCTCCTTCATGAGGAGCGCACACCCCAGCCCGGAGCGGCATCGAAAACGCAGGCGGGTGGGGTGCGTTGTGCTGAGCGTGAGGCCGGTCGGCCGCACAACCGCATCGTGCAACTTGTGCACCGGGTGTATGGGGGAATTGCGAAGGGTATTGCAGATCTCACAGGTTTCTGTGACTCTCGGATGTATTGCCCATTTAATGGCTGAATGTTCTGTGTTGACGAAGTGTCAGGCGCATATTCCTTGGCAATACTGGTGCGCCGCGTCTGTGCGCCGGCTTCCGCCACCCCACCTCGATGAGGGTGTTCACCCGAAAGTGAGTAACAGGCCGGGGCCGCCGTGCGGGTGAGCGGGACGGGACCTGTGGGGAAGGTGATCACCCGTGCGTAGTCAGGAAGCGTTCAGGTAACCGCTGGCACGGTCGTGCCTCATGACCTACGAACTGTCCGACACACCGGAAGCCTCACTGGACGCGAATGGCCCCGTGCGCCACGCACGCCGCCTGGGCTGGAACAAGGTGCCCGAAGTCACCGTCTACTTCTGGATCATCAAGGTCCTGTGCACGACGGTCGGCGAGACTGCGGCCGACCTGCTCAACGAGAAGGCCGGTCTCGGCCTGACCGGCGTCTCGGTGCTGATGAGCGCCCTGCTGGCGGTCGTGCTGGTGGTCCAGTTCCGCACCGCGACCTACCGGGCGGGCGTGTACTGGCTGGCCGTCGCCCTGATCAGCGTCGTCGGCACCCTGATCAGCGACAACCTGACCGACAACATGGGGGTGCCGCTGGAGACCAGCACAACGGTGTTCGCGGTCGTCCTCGCCGTCGTGTTCGTCGTCTGGTACCGGCGGGAGCGAACCCTGTCCATCCACAGCATCGACACCCGGAGCAGGGAGTCCTTCTACTGGCTCGCGGTCCTGTTCACCTTCGCCCTGGGCACCGCGGCCGGTGACCTGGTCTCCGAGCGGATGGACCTCGGCTACTGGCTGTCGGCCATCCTCTTCGCCCTGGCCATCGCGGCCGTGGGGGTCGCCCACTTCGCCCTCGGCCTGGACGCGGTGTGGAGCTTCTGGATCGCCTACATCCTCACCCGCCCCCTCGGCGCCTCGATCGGCGACTACCTCTCCCAGCCGACCGGCGACGGCGGCCTCGGCTTCGGCACCGTCGTCACCAGCGTGCTGTTCCTTGCGGTCATCCTCGGCCTGGTGGTGTACCTGTCGATCACGCGCAAGGACGTCGCCGACCGTGCGAGCGTGACCCGGCAGGCGGCCTGAACGGCTTGGCGGCGTGCGGAGCGGAGTGGTTCCGACGCCGACAAGGTCGTCCAGCACGGCCACACACGAGGCGGGCCGACGCATCACACGGCCCGCCTCGGCGCGGGGGCGGGCACACCATCGTCGTAGATGTGTCCACGCTATTGCGGGAGTTGGCCATCCATTCGGGCGCCCGGGAGACGTGGAACCGACCACGTTGCGGTTTGCGGCGGGCGAGCTCATGCCCGATGACGTCCCGGGCGACTATGCGTCACATCCTATGAGCGGAACCACACTTGAGTCCCAACTCCCGCCTGCGCCTCCGGGCTCGCGCATCCAGGTGAACGGCAGCGTTCAGACCGCGCGCCTGTGAACTCCGTTCTCAGAAAGTTCTGTTGGCCTCGTTGACATGCCGCAAGCTCAGGCGTTTCACTCAACTCTCGTGCATGGCAACGTTGTCAGGTGGTTCGGGTGACCGGCACTGTTGCCTGTCGTCGGCGTGCGCCCTTTTCGGCACGCCGGCTCCTCATGTGCGAAGTGGGAAACGCTGCGGAGGCAACAGATGGTCAGACCCCGACGTTCAGCTGAGCCACGTAACCGCAAAAGATTCCGCCGGCGCCTGGCCGTGGTGTCCGTCCTGGGCATCGTCGTGCTTCCGCTCCCCGCGATCGGAGGCGCGCATGCCGCGAGCGCCGCGGCGCCGGCGCTTGTCGGGGACCCCGCGTCCCTGGTCAACCCTCTCATCGGGACGTCCGGCGCGGTGGACACCTTCCCCGGCCCCGACATGCCGGCCGGCATGGTGCAGTGGGGTCCCGACACGACGCCCGACCGCCCCTCGGGCGGCGGTTACGAGTACGACGACAAGAAACTCTCCGGCTTCAGCCTCACCCACGTCTCGGGCCCCGGCTGCGGCGTCGCGGGAGACCTGCCCATCCTGCCGGTCACGGGCGCGCTGTCCGGCAGCCTCGGCAGCACGTCCGTCGGCTTCAGCCACGACGACGAGAAGGCGGGCATCGGCTCCTACAAGGTGACCGACGCCAACGGCGTCACGACCCGGCTGACCGACACCACCCGCGCCGGCCTGGGCGCCTTCACCTTCCCCGCGGGGCAGCAGGCGAACCTGCTGTTCAAGCTCAGCGGTGGCGCCACGCAAGTGGACGGCACCCGTGTCCAGGTGGTGAACAAGAAGGAGATCAGCGGCTCGGTCGACAGCGGTCACTTCTGCGGCGCGAGCAACAGGTACACGCTGCACTTCGACATCAAGTTCGACCAGCCGTTCACCACGAGCGGCACCTGGGTCGGCGGCACGATCAACCCGAGCGCGACCTCGCTGAAGGCGGGCAAGGTACGGCAGAACCTGCAGACGCACCCGTCGGCACCGCTGAAGGAGAAGCACTTCACCGTTCCCGCGGCGCCGTCCCCGACCGTGCACGGCACCAGCGGTGGCACGCACACCGGCAGCCCGTCCCCGGCACCGAGCGCCGGCAGCACACCCCGGACGTCCGCCGGCAACAACGCGGCGAGCAGTGCGGCCGAACCGCCCACGACCGGCGCCAACGGGATGTACCTGACCTTCGACACCTCCTCCAACACGACGGTGCGCGCGAAGGTCGGCGTCTCGTACACGACCGACACGGGCGCCGCGCTCAACCTCTCCCGCGAGATCAAGAACTGGAACCTCGACGCCGTCGCCCAGGCCAACCACGACGCCTGGAACGCGGTACTGAAGAAGGTCCAGGTCGGCGGCGGCTCCACGGACCAGCAGGTGCAGTTCTACACCGCCCTCTACCACGCGCTGCTGCACCCCAACGTCTTCTCGGACGCCGACGGCAAGTACATGGGCATGGACAACCAGGTCCACAAGCTGGCCAAGGGGCAACAGGCCCAGTACGCCAACTACTCGGGCTGGGACACCTACCGCTCCCAGACCCAGCTGATGGCGATGGTCGAGCCCAAGGTCACCAGCGACGTCGTCACCTCGATGCTCAACGGGTACGACCAGACGGGTCTGCTGCCCAAGTGGGCCTCGAACAACGGCGAGAGCTACGTGATGGTCGGTGACCCGGCCGCCGGCATCATCGCCGACGCGTACGCCTTCGGTGCCCGCGGCTTCGACACGAGCAAGGCGCTCGCCGCCCTGCAGCACGAGGCCACCGTCCCGAACAACGACCGCCCCGGCGAGTCGGTGCGGGACGCCAAGGGCTACCTCCCGCTGGACGAGAACGACTACGGCTGCTGCAACTTCTACGGCCCGGTCTCCACGCAGTTGGAGTACGACTCCGCGGACTACGCCATCGCCGCGTTCGCCAAGTCGCTGGGCAAGACGTCCGTCTACACGAAGTTCGCCACCCGCGCTCAGGACTGGATGAACGTCTTCAACCCGCAGACCGGCTACATGCAGGGCAAGAACAAGAACGGCCAGTTCGCGGGCGGTTTCACCCCGGGCACCTCCAACGGTTTCGTGGAGGGCACGTCGGCCCAGTACACGCCGATGGTCCCCTTCAACCTGCGGCAGCTGATCCAGGCACGGGGCGGCACGAAGGCGTACTCGTCCTACCTGGACAGCCTGCTGGACAACGTTGCCCACCCCGGCGGCACCGATGCGGACCTGAGCAACGAGCCCAGCGTCGAGATCCCTTGGGAGTACGCCTACACGGGCGAGCCGTGGAAGACCCAGGCGGCCGTACGTGACGCCCAGCAGAAGCTGTACTTCAACGCCCCGGTCGGCTCCTTCGGCAACGACGACCTCGGCGCGATGAGTTCCTGGTACGTCTGGTCCGAGCTCGGCATGTATCCCGAGACCCCCGGCGCGGACACCCTGGTGCTCGGCAGCCCGGCGTTCCCGGTGGCCAAGGTGACCCTCGGCAGCGGCAAGGCGGTGCAGATCAAGGCGCCGCAGGCCGCGCCCGACGCGCCGTACGTGCAGTCGCTCGACGTCAAGGGCAAGGCGTGGAAGACCTCCTGGCTGACGTACCAGCAGTTCGCGGGCGCGGGCACGCTCGACTTCACGCTCGGCACCCAGCCCAACACCTCCTGGGCGTCCGGCCCGTCCGCGGCGCCGCCGTCGGACACCACGGGCGGTGACCGGGTACTGGCCGCGACCGGTCCCACCAGCGACGGCCTGGTCCTCGAGCCGGGCGCGTCCGGTGACGCCACGCTGAAGCTGACCAACCTCGGCAGCAAGTCCGTCACGGCCGACTGGAAGGCGACCGCACCCGACGGCGTCACGCTCGACACGGCGTCCGGCTCACTGACCGTGGCCGCCTCGGGCAGCGCCGAGACGAAGGTCCATGTGACGGCGGGCTCGAACGAAGGAACCTTCCCGGCCACCTTCGCCCTGACCGACCACTCGACCGGCGCGGCACTGGGCAGTGCGACCCTCCGCGTGGCCGTGGCCAAGGCCGGTGCGCTGTGGCCGTACGACACCAACGAGGGCATCTTCCCTGACGGCGCCGGCTTCTCGTCCGGGTTCGACGGCGGCGGCTGGGCGTACTCGCAGAACGCGCTGTCGACGGCAGGCGTCACGAGCGGCTCCACCATCACGGCCGACGGCATCTCCTACACCTGGCCGACAGTGACCTCCGGTCAGCCCGACAACCTGGAGATGGCCGGCCAGACCATCCCCATGCCGGCCGGCACCTCCGGTGCGTCGCTGGGCCTGCTGGGCGCGGCGGCCAACGCACCGACCGACGGCAGCGGGGTCTCGGGCACGCTCACCGTCACCTACACCGACGGCACCACCACCAAGGCCACGGTGGGCTTCTCGGACTGGACACTCAACGGAGGAGGGAGCAAGCCGCTTCCGGATGACACGACCGCTGTCACCACGGCCTACCGCAACACCGCGAGCGGAAGCCGGGACGGCGTCAAGACCTACGTCTTCGCCACGAAGGTCGCCCTCGACGCCTCCAAGCAGATCGCGTCGATCACCCTTCCGGTGACAGGCTCCACGGGTACGGGCCACCTGTTCGCCTACGGCTACGGCCACTGAGGCACGGCCCTAGCCACCCGCGGGCTGGTTCCGGGCATCATGCCCGGAACCAGCCCGCTTTGGCCGAACCGGCCATGGATGAACGGTTCGTGAGCTGTTCGCCCAGCCGGCACGCCCGCACGATGGAGCAGGAAACGGCCATGACCAAGGAGGAGAAGAGATGAGTCTGCGCAAGCGCGCGATCGCCGTGGCATTCGTGGCAGCGGCCGCGTTCGGCGCCCTCGGCGCACCGGCGATGGCGGCCCCGATGCCGTGGGAGACCAGCAGGACGCCCACGGTCACCACCCACGACAGCGCTGCCACACCGGCCGGCGGCAGCGGCACGGTCACCATTCTGTGCGGAAACCCCTGCTACCAGTAGGCGGCCACCGCAGAGCCGTCAACCCCTCTGCCCAACGGGAGCCGTGATCTCCAGTCGTGCCCCCTGAGTTCGGTCGGATGCCGGGCCTGCCTCCACTTCGATCTCCCCGGGTTCCACCGTGCGGCAGAGGTCCCGGTCGACGGAGGCCAGCGTGTCGTGGTCAATCGCGAACACCGCCTCCACCTCACCGCCGGGAGCGATGTCGAGGCGGGCGAAGCCGCGCAGTTCACGGACGCGCGGCCAGGACGTGCCGCCCGACAGACGGCGGACGTAGAGCTGGACCGTTTCATGCGCCGGCCGCGACCCCGTGTTGCGGACGGTGACCCGGCACGTCAGATCCGGTGCGTCGGCGCCGACTTGGCGGCTCGACAGGCGTGGAGGTCCCTACTCGACACTCGTGTACGACAGCCCGTGGCCGAAGGCGTGGCGTGGCAGGGCGCTCTGGTCGACGTAACCGCGGTAGCGGTGGTCCTTTCCGTTGTAGAAGACGGGCAGTTGGGCGGCCGAGCGGGGTACGGACCGCAGTTGTGTGCCGTCCACGTCGAGGACGGCAAAGAGCTGCAGGTGGCTCGACGACACGGGCGGGCCGCGAACCTGGAGACGGCAGGAGCGCCGGTCGAAGTGATGGAGGTGCCCGGCGCGGACCACGTAGGGCATGGCATCCCCGATGATCAGGTCGAGGAGAGCTTCCTGCACAGCCTCGGGTGGGCCATGCGAGTGGTGGGCTCGCGGGGGACGCACGGTTGAGCGGCGGGCTGTCGGCGGTCGTAGACGGGCGCTCGCTGATCTCCACCTGTACCTCCACCCATGGGTCCAGGTGTGCGAGACCTCGTGTCAGCACGATGGAGACATGACCACGACCGACTGGATCACCGACATCGCCCTCGTCCTCATCGTCTTCCGGCAACTGCGGGAAGCCCGACTGGACCTCAAGTCCTACCTGATTCCGCTGGGGATCGTGGCCTTCGTGGCCTCGCACTACCTGCACAGCGTGCCCACCGCAGGCAACGACCCGGTGCTGATCGGCGCCCTGGTCGCCGCCGGGGCGGCGCTCGGCATCGCCGGCGGCATCTTCACCAGGATCCGAGCGGCAGGCGGACACCTCCTGATCAAGGCGGGCGCCGTCTCCGCCCTCCTGTGGGTGCTCGGCATGGGCGCGCGCATGGTCTTCCAGGTGTGGGTCGACCACGGCGGCGCCGACGACGTGGCCCGCTTCAGCCTGACCCACCACATCACCACCGGCGACGCCTGGGTGGCCGCGTTCGTGCTCATGGCGCTCACCGAGGTGATCACCCGCCTGGCCACGATCTTCATCCGGAGCCGCATGGTCGTCCGCGAGGACCAACTCCCCGCGGGCCCGCGCCCCGTGACGGCATTCGACCGCACCGCCTGACCGTGGGCTATGGTCGCGCCGTGTCCGCATCCGAGAGTGTCACCGCCCTCGGCCCGCCCCCGGAAACGGGGTCCGGCCCGAGGGGCGTGCCCCGCCAGGACCCCCGTCTGCACGGCGCCATCACCCTGGGCATCATCGCCATCACCTTCGCGACCGTCCGGCCGCTGGGAGTGGAGGGCCGCGGCCTGGCAGTGGTCGTCCTGCTCGCGGTCAACTCCGTCGCCCTGATGGCCCGGCATCTGTCCGAGGTCAGGCTCCCGCCCCGCGCCGCCCTTGTCTGGCTGACCGGCGGCGTCGCGGCGGCCGCAGCCCTGATCGGTGTCGGCCGCAGCGGCCCTGTCTACCTGTTCGCGTACTTCCTGGTCGGCCACGTCGGCTACCGGCTCCCGCTCAAGCAGGCCCTTTCCCTCGCGGCCCTGTGCAGCCTGTTGTGCGGTGCGGTCCTGTACTTCCGTCTCGGTCCCGGCCACGATCAGCTCACCTGGACACTGGGCCTGACCACCGGCATCCCGGTCGTGGCGGGAATCCTCAGCCGCAGCAGGCAGCGCGCAGTGGAGGCGATGATCCAGTCCGCCGAGTCGTCCGAGCGGGCCGCCCGCGCGGAGGCCCAGGCCGCCGTGCTCACCGAGCGCAGCCGTATCGCCAGAGACGTCCACGACGTGCTGGCGCACTCGCTGGCCGGGATCAACATGCAGCTGGAACTGGCGGACGCCTTGATCGACACCGGAGATCTGGAGAAGGTCCGCGAGGCGAACAGCAAGGCGCACAGCATGGTCAAAGAGAGCCTGAAGCAGGCCCAGTGGACCGTGCACGCGCTGCGCGAGGACGCCCTCCCGCTTCTCGAGAGCCTGACGGCTATGGCCGAATCCTCGGGTCACCGTGACGCCCTCACGGTCACCGGAACCGTGCGCGAACTGCCCACGCGGGTCACCCAGAACCTGCTGCGGATCGCGCAGGAAGCGCTGACCAACGCCGCCCGCCATGCTCCGGGCGGCGGCGTCAGGGTGGAGCTGGCCTTCGATGACGCGTCAACGACGCTGAGGGTGCGTAACACTCCCGCGATCCGCGAGGTGACCGCGGGCGTCGGCAGCGGAATGGGCCTGATAGGAATGCGCGAACGGGTCGCCCTGCTGGGCGGCACACTCACCGCCGGCCCTGTCACCGAGGGACCGGACCGCGGCGGCTGGCAGGTGGAGGCAGTGATCCCGGGATGAGTGAACCGACAGAGAAACCGCAGCAGTTGAAGGTGATCGTCGCCGACGACCAGGCTGCCGTCCGCGAGCCCTTGGCCGCCGTGCTCGGCATGTCCGAGGACATCGAGGTCGTCGCCGCCGCGGCGGACGGGAGCGAGGTCCTGGCCGCCGTCGCCGCCGCAGCGGTGGACGTCGTCCTGATGGACCTGCGCATGCCCGTGATGGACGGCATCGAGACGACGCGCCGGCTGAGCGAGGAGCATCCGGACACCGCCGTGGTGGTACTCACCACCTTCGCCGACGACGACTCGATCCTGGCCGCCCTGAGCGCCGGCGCCCGCGGCTATCTGACGAAGAACGCGGGACGCCAGGACATCCTCCGCGCGATCCGGGCCGCCGCCGCGGGACAGTCCGTCCTCGACCGTGAGGTCCAGGACCGTCTGCTGGCCACCGTGCGCACCCGCCCGCCGGCGCCCGGACAGGCGTTGCCCGCAGACCTCACCCCCCGCGAACGTGAAGTGCTCACCCTCATCGGCCAAGGTCTGCCGAACCGGGCCATCGCCCAGCAGCTCTTCATCAGCGAGGCCACAGTCAAGACACACATCAACAACCTGTTCGCCAAAGCCGACATCCGAGACCGCGCTGACGCCGTCCGCCGCGCCCTCGCCGCGGGCCTGGCCTGACATCCGAAGCACTTGGGGCGCGAAATCCGCCTGCGTCGGCGAGAGGTTCGGCGCATGCGGCCCTTGCTTCCCGCGCCGTCAGCGCGCGCAGCGAGTCCAGAGCGCGTCCCGGGTGACACTGGTCGAGTGATCGTCGAACGGGCGTATGTCCATCTCTCCTCATACGACGAGGACACCTGGCCGTGGTCGGTGCCCTGCGTGCGTCAACTGCTCGGCGAAGGGCTGCGCTTCACCGCGCCGGTAACCTTCCTCGTCGGTGAGAACGGCTCGGGGAAGTCGACCCTGGTCGAGGCTCTGGCCGAGGGGTTCGGCCTGGATTCCTACGGCGGCTCCCACGACTGGCGCTACGCCTCCTCGCGCGGCAAGTCCGCGCTCGGCGAGCGGATGAGGTTCGACGCGACCTCACGCGGGCGCCGGATGCTCACCAGCTGGTCGGCCCGCAAGGGGTTCTTCCTGCGCGCCGAGACCGCGCTGGACGCCCTGGGCAGGGAGGGTTTCTCGCCGGATTCGGTCAGCCATGGTGAGGGCTTCCTCGCGGCGTTTCGCGGGAAGTTCCTGCACACCGGGCTCTACGTTCTCGACGAGCCGGAGGCGGCGCTCTCCTTCTCGTCCTGCCTCGAGCTGATCGGGCACCTCGACCGGCTGGCCAAGGAAGGCGGCCAGGTCATCTGTGCCACGCACTCTCCTTTGCTGACCGCCCTGCCGGGCGCGGACATCGTCGAGGTGGGGGAGCACGGCATGCGGAGGGTTGCCTGGCGGGAACTCGGCATCGTTGATCACTGGCGCCGCTATCTTGCCGACCCGTACGCCTATCTACGCCACATCGTCGAACCGTAGGCGGTGCCCCTGGACTGTTGTGCGGTCCACCAGGTCGGTCGTGGCATGCGCCGGCGTTAGGGTCGTCGTATGAGCGTCGCACCTGGTCCGGGCATGGATCCCACGTTGCTGCCGAAGGCTGAATTCGCCTTCCCGGGTCCGCTGCGCGACCGGCTGGTTGCTGCGATCCTCGACGTGTCCAAGACCGCGACCACCGGACTGCTGACGGAGTACGAGCGCGAGGGGGAGCCGTTGCCGTCCGTCGGCCGGCGTTCGGTGGTGGTCGGCTCGGACGACCGTGCGGTGGCAGTCATCGAGGTGACCGGCGTGCGCGTCGTGCCGCTGGGGGATGTCGACATCACCCATGCGCGGGACGAAGGCGAGGGTCACACGACCGTGGCCGAATGGCGGGCCGGCCACGAGGAGTTCTGGCACAGCGAGGAGATGCGCCAAGCGCTCGGCGATCCTGGTTTCACGGTGGACGACGCGACCCCGGTCGTTCTTGAGCGGTTCCGCGTTGTTGCCCGCTTTAACCGAGCGTGTTGATCAACTGCTGTTGCGCCCAGCGTAGTTGGCCGCGCAACGGGTTGTGGGCGGGCGCGCGGGCGGGAATGGGGCGCCGAGTTCGGCTGCCGCCTCTGCAACGCCCCGACGAGGAGACGTTCGTTGTCAGTGGCCCGTGGCACGATCACAGGTGTGGCATTCAGTGATGAGCACGCCATCGCGAAACTGGCCGGCGAGCATGGCGTTCCCGCCGACGTGGCAGCGGAACTGGCGGGGCTGCTGCGGCCGTGTGTCTTCCTGGTGACGTACGACGGCCTGCCTGAGACACGCCGGGCGGATGTCCGCCCGGCCGGGCGGACCGGTGGACTGCCCGCGCTCCCGGAGGGCGTCGAATGGCCCAACGGCGCGCCCTTCGTGCTGACCGTCGACTGCGCGGCCCTGCCGCGCGACTCCATCGACATCGAACTGCCCCTGGACGGGCAGCTGTTGTTCTTCACCACTTTCAAGTACGAGCCGGAGAACTCGGCTGTTCTCCATGTCCCCCCTGGTGTCCCGACCACGGACGACCCGCCGTCGAAGGACCTGGACGACCACGAGGCTGAGCCCTACGAGCCGCGCACGCTGTACCCCCTGCCCGGTTTGAGCATCGACCACGACTGGTACAGCGCGCCCGCGACCGCGCAGTTCGCCGACGGCAGCACGGACCACCATGAGGTGCTGGACCGCTTCGTGGAAGCCGTCGTGAACAGCGTCCAGGACGGGCCCCTGCCCAACGCCGTTGCGCAGATCGGCGGATTCTCCAACCAGTGGCAGGTGCCGCCCGACCAGGACGGCCTTGTTCTCCTGGCCCAGATAGCCGGAAACGGCGTCGATCACAGCTTGTTCACCCTGAACCTGATCGTGGGCACCCGCGATGACATCGCCGCCGGGCGCTGGGAGAACCTTCAGTACGAGCAGCAGTAGTCAACATGGCCCGGCGTTGAGGGACCGGGTTTGGAGGTAGCGCCCAACTGGCTGCTGGGTGGGCTCCTCCGTCTAGACACCCCTATGGGGTGGCAGGGACGCGTGACTCACGCCCCGCAGTCCACGCGTGCTCGCCCCTGCGGGCGAGGACGTGGGAAGCGTTCCGGTCGGCGTGGGCAACGACCCCGCACCCCCGGCAGATGAAAAGCCCCTGGTCGACACGGTTGCGCTTGTCGACGTGACCGCACTCGGCGCACGTCTGCGACGTGTACGCGGGATCAACGAAGACCAGGGGCACGCCCGCCCGCTTGGCCTTGTAGACGATGAATTCTCCGAGCTGGGCGAAGGCCCAGGAGTGGAGTGCGACCCGTTGGGGCTTGCGAAGCCGTACCCTTTGCCGGATTCCCTTGAGCTCTTCCAGGGAGATCCCGGCCGAGGTGCGTTCAGCCTCGGTCACGATCGTCTTGGCGATGATGTGGTTGGTGTTCCTGACGTGCCGCTGCTCGCGACGGGAGCGCTCCTTCAACCGGCGCTTGGCGGACTTGGTGCGCTTGGTCTGGAGCTTGGCCCGCAGGGCACGCTGCCGCTTGCGGTACCGGTTGAGCTGCCGTCCGGCGGCCTGGTAGCCGGTGGATGTGGTGGCGATGTTGACGATGCCCAGGTCCACGCCGAGGAAGCGGTCCGGCTCGTAGGGCTCGGCCTCGGGAACCTCGCACGTGGCGATCAGGTAGAAGACGCCGTCACGCTCGATCAGGTCGGACTCGCCCTTGCGGTACTGCTGGAGCACCTTGAGCGCGCCGGCGGAGCAGACGAAGCGGACATGCTTGAGCCGTCCGGACGTGGTCCAGATCGACACGGTCTGCTGGTCGTACTGCCAGCTCAAACACCGGTCGTCATACGGCTGCGCGGCCTCGGGCCGGAACGTGATCGGCTTGGACTGCGCCTTGCAGCGGCGCTTGGAGCCCTCCTTGCCGAGATTCCCGGCCCGGATGTTCGCCTTCAAGGTGGTGTAGGCGTCGCGCACCTTCTTGATGGTGTGCTGGGCGGCCTGCGCCCCGAGCCCTTCGGCCTTCAGGCGCGGGTAGGTGTGCTTGCGCAGCTCGTACTCACGCGGCACCCCGTGGGCGAACGCCACGTCGGATACCCAGCATGCCAGATCGTTGACCGTGCGCAGGGTCGCCGACAGCGCGGCGGCCTGGTCGGCCTCCGGCATCAGCTTCACCTGCGTCACGATCTTCATACCGGGCATCGTACGACAGTTGATCTATGTCACCACGCTGGGAGCCAAACCCCAACATCCGCGCCGTACGGTCGTCTACACCCTCCATGCCCACTTGGTCTTCACCCCCAAGTACCGGCGCGGCCCGTTCACCGACGAGATCCTTGCGCGCTGCGAAGAGATCATGCGGGCCGTATGCGCCGACTTCGAAACCGAGCTGGTGCAGTTCAACGGCGAACGCGATCACGTCCACCTGCTCGTGCACTACCCGCCCAAGATCGCCATCTCCAGACTCGTCGGCAGCCTCAAGGGCGTCTCCGCCCGCAGGCTCCGCCAGGAGTTCCCCGGCCACATCCGCACGTACCTGTGGGGCGACCACTTCTGGTCCCCGTCCTACTTCGCCGCATCCTGCGGCGGCGCACCGCTGGCGATCATCAAGGAGTACATCGGGAACCAGAAGCATCCCGGCTGACGCCAACAGGACGGCCCGTGCACCCGTACGGGTCACCCCCATCTCGAGAAGCGCTTCCTCCCGGGCGCGAACGCCCGGGGCTCCGCGCTAGATCATGCTGAAACTGCGTACCGCGTGCGACAACTGGCGTACGAGTTGCCCGTCCCCCCGTCCCTTCCCTCCCGTCACCGGAGGCGAGGGCGGTCCGGCCGGTCCCGAGACCGTAAGCATTGTGCGCGCCCCAGCTCACCGAGCTGTGGTTAGCCTCGGACCATGAGCAGCGAGACGGGGTGCGATCGTCGATGAATCATGTGCCGCTCTTCTGTGATGTCGCCTTGGCGCAGCGCATCGAGCAGGCCGAGGGCCGGCTCATGGCCGCGGCCGTCGAGGCCGGCCGGCAGCGGCGGGGCGACGGCTCCGCTTTCGTGAGACAGGTGGCCGGCGGAGTGGCCACGTTCGCAGAGGACGACTCGCCCTTCAACAAGATCGCGGGGCTTGGATTCGGCCCGTTGCCCGACACGGCCACGCTCGACAACATCGAACGGGCCTTCGCCGATCGCCATGCTCCCGTGCAGGCCGAAGTGGCGAATCTGGCCGACCCGGCGGTCGGTGCTCTGCTGACGGATCGCGGATACCGGCCGGTGTCGTTCGAGAACGTGCTCGGACTTGACCTGCGAAACGGTCACGAGGGGGTGGCGCCGGCTGCCATCGAAGTCCGAGTCAGCCGCGTCGAGGAGTTCGATGTGTGGCTGGACGTCGTCGCGGACGGTTTCGCCCACCTCGACGGCCAAGGCGTGCCCTCGCACGAGGCTTTTCCGCGTGAGGTGCTGGCCAATGCCGAGCGGGACTTCGCCGCGGCCGGTGTGGTGCACTATGTCGCGCTGCGCGACGGCGTCGTGGCCGGAGGCGGCAGCCTGCACATCGCGGGCGGTATCGCCCAGCTGACGGGCGCGGCGACGGCCCCGGCGCACCGCAGACGCGGCGTTCAGACGGCCCTGCTCTCGGCCCGGCTCGCCGACGCTGCCGCCGCCGGCTGCGACATCGCCGTCGTGACCACACAACCGGGCTCCAGGTCTCAGCAGAACGTACAGCGCCGGGGATTCGACCTTCTGTACACACGTTCCGTATTCGTGAAGGACGTCCCGACGGGCGGGAGGGCGGCGTCCGATGTGCGCGTCGTGGAGTACGACGGCGTACGGGAAAGGATCAGGCCGCTCTTCGAACTGGCCGAGGACTCGCCGGTTCAACTCGCCTCCTACATCGAGGACGGACGGGTGCTCGTCGCGGTGCGGGGAGCGGACGTGGTCGGTCATCTGCAACTGGTGGCGACGGACCGGGCCGACGCGTTCGAGATCAAGAACATGGCCGTGCGGGAAGACCTTAGGCGCACCGGGGTGGGCGGCCGTCTGGTCTCCCGGGCCGTCGAACTGGTCGCCGGCGCATCCGGCCGACGTCTGCTGGTCGCGACCGCCGCAGCCGACATCGGCAACCTGGGCTTCTACCAGCGGCAGGGATTCCGTATGCGGAGCATCGAGCGGGACGCCTTCACCGCCCGTACCGGTTACCGGCCCGGCTTCCTCATCGACGGCGTGGAACTCCGGGATCGGGTCTGGCTCGACTACGTGCTCGATCCTTCCGCGCGTGACTCCGAAACCCGTAGGTCCGACGTGCGGTGAGCACGGTGGAGCCAGGCGAAGGTGCGAGTCCGGAAGCGGTCAACGCGAGGCCAGAGCCCGTCCATTCGTCGGGTCGGCCAGCGCGGACCGTGCCAGATCGCGTAGCCACAGGTGTGCGGGGTCGGTGTCGTAGCGCTGATGCCATGACAGGTACACGGAGGCCGGCGGCAGGTCGAAGGGCAGGGGGAGCAGAACCAGGCCGAGATGCGCGGCCGCCGAGCGCGTCGTGGACTCGGGGACTGTGACGAGGAGGTCGGAATTACGCACGAACTCGAACGCGGCGCCTTCGGTGGGCGCGGTCGCCACCACGCGTCGGGTGTGGCCGAGTCGTGAGAGCGCGTCATCGAGGGCGTTGCCGAGCCTTCCGCGCCGCGAGACGGTGATGTGTTCGGCGGCGGCGTACCGCGCGGCGGTGACGGTCTTGACGCGGGTCAGGGGGTGGCCCCGGCGCACGACGATGACGTGATGGGTCTCGGTGACGCGGTCGGCGTGGATCTCGGGTGCGGTGGGGCGGTCGGCGTTCGCGGCCAGGTCGACCTCGCCGCGACGCAGCTCGGGGGTGTCCACGCTCGATTCCGCGATGAAGCGCAGACGCACGCCCGGCGCCTGGCGGCGCACGGCCGCGAGCAGCGCGGGGCCGCTGAGGGCGACGAGTGCGTCGTGCCAGCGGAGGGTGAAGGTGCGCTCGAGCGTCGCGAGGTCGAGTTCACGGCTCGGTGCCAGCACGCCCTGGACCTGCTGCAGCAGGTCATGCACCTGTTCCCGGACGGCGATCGCGTACGGCGTCGGCGTCATCGTGCGCCCTGTGCGGACCAGGATCTGATCTCCCGTCGTGCGCCGGATCCGGCCGAGGCTTCGACTCATCGCGGGCGCGGTGACGTGCAGGCGCTCGGCCGCTCCGGCCACGCTGCCTTCCTCCAGAAGAGCGTCGAGCGCGGCGAGTAGATTCAAGTCCAATTGCATGGCAGTAACTCTAGCCGTGCTTTACATGTACTTGAAGTTAATGTTCGTCCTACCTTCGAGATGCGGGCGCCGCACAGCACGGATCGCGCCCCATTGACTTCCTCACCCCATCTCGGACCGGAGTACCGCCATGCCCGAATCGCGTCAGAACACCGGTGTTTCCGCAGACGCCGGCTCCACATCCAGATTGTCGGCGGGATCCTGCTCGTCGGGATCGCGGCCCGGGTGGTGGTCAGGGCCGTCGAGGCCGGCCGGCGCCGACGGGACCCCGAGAACATGTGACTCAACCCGCGGCTGACGCTCCGAGCCTTCCGCTACCGCAGCGGCGCGACGGCCTCACGGAGCCATGCGTCCGGGCGGAGCCGCCGCGGCCTTCGAAGCGAATAGACAGCGCACAGAACCTACGGCCATCGTCCCGGTCATCGCCTGCTGCTACTACCTGGACCACCTGCCGCCCCGAGTTCAGTCGGAGCCGCCGCGGCGGCCGTGTTCGACACCCTCCTGCACTTCCTGTAGGTCAGCCTGCGCACGGCGTTCGTGCTCGGCGCTTGCCTGATCATCCTCGTACGTCTGCCGCGCGCCATCCGGGCACATCCGAGGGCACCGCGGACTCCGCGGCGCAGTGGGCGTACGGCCACCAGGTCCGCACCGGCCGGGTGGGCACCTGGGCCGAGGCGTACCACCGGTGGATCGCCCTGGCCGCCCTGCTGATCGTGGCCCTGGTCTTTGCCCTGTGGAACCACTCCAAGGCCTTGACCATCCTGCTGCTGGTCGTCATTCTGCTCGCCCTCCTCGCGCCGCCTCCGGTCGCATCGCCGGGCTACCCAGGCTGGATCCAGCCGCTCTGCAGCTACGACTTCGTCGAACCGGGCTGGGTCTTAGGGATGCGTGAGGTGAAGAACATGGCGAGGAGCGCGGCGAAGGCGAGGATGGCGACTGCGGCGCGCAGACCGTCGATCCTGGCCTCGGTGTTCGCGTCGAGTGCCGCCTGAGTCACCTTCTCGCTCGTGCCCGCTTCGTCGAGCGCGGACTTGAGCTCGGCGTCCGACAGGAACGGTACGCCGCTTTGGAGTTCGACCGTTGCCTGGCTCTTGACCTCGGCCGGGATCGCCGGATTGTCCTCAACGCTGGTGAGGAAGGAGGTCGTCATCGCGGCGATCAGGATCGACCCGGCGAGGGCCGTACCGATCGAGGCACCCAGGTTGGTGACGGAGTTCTGGACGCCGCCGACTTCCGCGCTCTGTGCTTCTGGCACCGCGGACACGGTGACCGATCCGAGCTGGGACGCCAGAGCGCCCATGCCCAGCCCGATCAACAGCAGGGGGATGGTGACGATCTCCGCACTGGCATCAGTGTCGAGCGCGGCCATCAGGACCACCGCGCCCGCGAGCAACGCGAGAACCCCGAGCCGCACCACCCGCCGGGGCGAGACGTGCGGGAGGTAGCGGGGGATCAGGATGGCGGCCGCCAGCAGTGTCACGGAGAGCGGTAGGAGGCGAGCACCGGTCTTGAGTGCGGACAGGCCCAGAGCGACCGACAGATAGAGCGGTACGACGAAGAAGACACCCATCTGAACGAGGTACTGGAAGAAGAACATCGTCAGGCCGCCGGTGAGCTGCTTGTTCTGCAGCAAGGCTGGGTCGACGAGTGGCTCCCTGTGCCGCTCCACCATGCGGGCCTCCCAGCGGAGGAAGAGCCAGACCAGCAGCAGACCGGCCAGCATCAGCCACACGACTAGCGAGATCCCGAGCCACGAGGGCGCGTCGGGCTTCGGCTGGAACCAGCCCCATTCGTCGGAGCGCAGCACGCCGTAGACGAAGATCCCGAGCCCGAGCGCGGACAGGACGGCGCCGACGAGATCGATGCGAGCGCCTTCACCGACCGGCGCGTCTGCGATGCGGCGGCCGAGCACGAGGATGCCGAGCACCACCAGGACCTCTCCGGCGAAGACCCAACGCCAGGAGAAGTATGTTGTCGCGACACCCCCGATGAGCGGCCCGACCGCGATTGCCACGGCCCCCGCGGCCGCGACGAGACCGTAGGCGGCGGGGCGGCGTTCAGTGGCGAAGTTGCCGGCCACGAGCGCGACGATCGCGGGCAGGATGAGTGCCGCCCCGATTCCCTCGAGGAACGACCAGCCGATCAGCAGCACGGTCAGGTTCGGTGCCAGGGCCGTGGTGAGGGAGCCGCAGCCGTAGATGACGCAGCCGATCAGGAACGCGCGTTTGCGGCCGATCAGCGCCCCCACCTTGCCGCCGGGGATCATGAACATCGCCATCACGAGGGTGTAGGCCGTGATGGCGCCCTGGATACCCGTCACCGTGGTGCCCACGTCTTCGGCCACCGTCGCGATCGAGACGTTCATGACCGAGCTGTCCAGCGCCATCAGGAACTGACCTGCCGCGAGCGTCAGCAGCACGGTTCGAGCCTTTGCCGAACTCTCGGCAGTGTTTGTCCCGGGTGCCATGCGTGTATCGTTCCAGCCGCCCCGGAGCGCGGACCCCGACCCGCCCCGGAGGTCGACCGGTTGGCGGAGTTACTTGAGCTAGCCTCCTCATGGCGTGAGAGAGATCAGGGGGCTGCCTCATAAGCCCGCGGACGCGCTCGTCGACTCGGAACGAGGCCGCGGACGCCACCGCATCGGATGCCTTTGCTCGCGCTTCTGACCCGTCTCTCCATCGATGTCTGGCCGAAAGCGCGACCGGAGATGCCCTTCCGATCGCATAACCGGCGGATGGAGATGGCGCGCTGCTTCCCGTCGAAAGCGCCGTGATGGCGTTGCGCTGTCCTGTGCAGTGCGAATGGACTGTGAACCGCTCACAAGGGCTGGTCGGACATCCTGAGGTGCGGAGTGCCCTCGGTGGTCCGACTTTGGAAGCAGGCCGACCGGCTGAACGCGATCGCGCGTTGTGCGGGGCAGCACGACACGAAGGAGCCGGCGATGGGGAGTCACGTGAGCGGAGCCGCCTCGGGTGCGGCGGTACGGAGTTCGGAGAGGACCGGTATCGCGAGTGGCTGGTGGGTCATCGCCGCGTCCTGATGATCTTCGGCGGCCTGATGATGACCTCAGCATCCGGGCGTCGAGGTCGTGTTCCGTGACGGCCCCGCAACGTATGCCGAGGCCATTCGCCGAGCCGTGCCTTAGTGGGCCTAACAAAGCCTCCGGACGTGGCGGTGGGTGATCAGGCAGACCGCGAGTCCGAGGAACGCTTCGTGGATGTCGTCGCGTCGTTCCCAGCGGATGCGCAGGCGGCGGAAGCCGTGCAGCCAGGAGATCGTCCGCTCGATGACCCAGCGGAAGCTGCCCAGGCCGGTGCCGTGCGGCTGGCCCCGTTCGGCGATCGCCGGCCGGATGCCGCGCTGCCGCAGGAGCCGGCGGTACTTGTCGTGGTCGTAGCCGCGGTCGGCGAAGAGCATGTCGGGCCGTCTGCGCGGCCGGCCGACGACGCCGGCCACGGCCGGGATCTTGTCCAGCAAGGGCAGGAGTTGGGTGACGTCGTTGCGGTTGCCGGCGGTCAGCGACACTGCGAGCGGGATGCCCTGGCCGTCGGTGATGACGTGGTGTTTGCTGCCCGGGTGTGCGCGATCGGCCGGGCTGGGTCCGCTTTTGGGCCCTTGCGTGCGGCCCGGACGTGAGAGGAATCGATCACCGCCCGAGACCAGTCCAGCTGGTTCTTCGAGCGCAGCTTGTTCAGCAGCAGCTGATGCAGCTGATCCCGGACACCAGCTTCGTTCCAAGCCGCCAGGCGGCGCCAGCACGTCATACCCGAACCAAAGCCGAGCTCCTGCGGAAGGTACTCCCACTGGATGCGGGTGTGCAGCACGAACAAGATCCCGCACAGGGCCTGCCGGTCGGGTACTCGCGGCCGTCCCTCGACCTGCTTGGGAGGTGGTTCGGGCAGCAACGGCTCGATCAGCGACCACAGTTCGTCCGACACGATCCACGGCCGCGACTGACGCTTCCCCATGCCCTCATCAACGAGCGATCAAGCCGACAGTCACATGATCACCTGCTTGTGTTAGAGCCAGTAAGGCGGTGCAGGTTGCTGATCGCTGGCATTTGTGGCGCAACCTGTGCGAAGGCGCCCCGGGCGAGGTGAAGCCGCACAGCAGAGCTGGGCCACCGTGGTGGACGCGCTTCTTTACGACGGGCCCCGCGCACAAACCTCATTGGAACGCCGGCACCCCACGTTGCCAAATACCGCGCCAGCCTGGTCGATCCCTATTGCCAGCACCTGCGCAAACGCCGGCTCGAAGCCCCGCCGTCCCCGTCCGGCACCTCGTCGAAGAGATCGAGGCCCGCGCTCTCACCGGCTGCCTCAACCTCCTGCACGGGTACATCAACCGGGGCCGCGCGGACGCCGAAGACAGCCTCCCTACCCCACCGCGTCCTCCTCGCATGACCTCACGCTTCGCTACCACCGAATGTGAGCCAGGGCCGTTGATCAGACACTCCCGCCATCCAAGGAGGTTACGTCCGAGGGGGTGTAGCGCTGTGCGCCACGTGATCCCTCCAGGTCAAACAGTAAATCGGTCGGGATCGGCGGCCTTCCAGTCCGCCGCCCAGGAAGAGGGAGGCTCGGCGGTCAACTGCCCCGGCTCGAGCCACTCGTACAGCTCTTCGTAGGAGCGCTCGGTGCAGGGATCGATGCGTCGGCGGAGCATGTGCGGGCGCAGCTCGGCGGGGTCGGTGACGCCCATCGATGCCATGATCTGCACGGCGCTGGCCACGGTCGCTTCCTGGAAACGTTGGACACGCGGTGTCTTGTCGCGGACGTCCAGGGCGCGGGCGCGCCGGGGGTCCTGCGTCGTCACACCGGTGGGGCAGGTGTTCGTGTGGCACCGCTGGGCCTGAATGCAGCCGACGGCGAACATCATCGCCCGCGCCGCGTTGCCGTAATCGGCGCCCTGCGCCAGGCGTTTGACCAGATCGGTGCCCGTGGCGATCTTGCCGCTCGCCCCGATTCTGACCCGGTCGCGCAGGCCCGCGCCGACGAGGGAGTTGTGCACGATGTGCAGTCCCTCGGTCAGTGGAGTTCCCACGTGGTCGGCGAACTCCAGGGGCGCGGCCCCGGTGCCGCCTTCGCCTCCGTCGACGACGATGAAGTCGGGGGCCGTGCCCTCCGCCAGCATGGCCTTGCACACGGCGAGAAACTGCCGGCGCGAACCTACGCACAGTTTGAATCCGGTCGGCTTGCCACCGGACAGCTCCCGCATCCGGGCGATGAAGCGGACGAGTTCACGCGGGGTGGAGAACACCTTGTGGTACGGCGGCGAGATCACCGTCTGCCCCTCGGGCACATCCCGTACCTTCGCGATCTCGGCATTGACCTTCGCGCCCGGCAGCACCCCGCCGATGCCCGGTTTGGCGCCCTGCGAAAGCTTCAGGGACACGCACTTGACGTGGTCGTGCGCGGCCTTGTCGGCGAACTCGGCGGGGTCGAAGTCGCCGTCCCCGGTCCGGCAGCCGAAGTACCCGGTGCCTATTTCCCAGACCAGATCCCCGCCCGGCCTGAGGTGGTACTCCGACAGGCCGCCTTCACCCGTGTCGTGAGCGAAACCCCCGGCTGCCGCACCGCCGTTGAGAGCGAGGATCGCGTTGGCCGACAGCGAACCGAAGCTCATGGCCGACACGTTGAGCAGTGCCATGTCGTAGGGAAGGCGGCACTCGGGTCCGCCGATCCGCACCCGCGGCGGTGATTCGGGCACCGGGCAGGGCGCCATCGAAGGAACCAGGAACTCGTAACCCGGCTGGTAGACGTCCCGTTCGGTGCCGTACGGCTGCTCCGCGTCGGTGCCCTTCGCACGCTCGTAGACGATGCTGCGCACGTCCCGGTCGAAGGGACGGCCATCGAAGTTCCGCTCGATGAAGTACTGCTGCAGCTCAGGACGGATGCGTTCCATGAGGAAGCGGGCATGCCCCAGAACGGGATAGTTGCGCAGTACCGAATGCCTGCGCTGCAGCAGGTCCGCCATACCCAACAGGCCCAGCAGGACGAGCGGTACGGCGGCCGAGCACCACCAGGGCGAGAGGACGACCGCGGCTGCGGCCGCCACCATGCCGGTGGCCAGAATGAGGGCGACGATCGCGAAGCGTTTCACCCCTCGCTCCTTGCCCCGGACCGGCGAGCCAGTCCCGCGGTTCTGTCAAGAACGTGCAAGGTATGCGGCCGATCACGCCGCTGCACCTGCCCGGGGGGCCGCCCCACCGCGGCAGCGCTGGCTGTCCGCCGGCCTTGAAGTTGAACGCATCCGGTTCGGTTGCTCCGACCACCTGTTAGCGTGCGCGGATGGAAGATCTTGGACCCGTGGCCTGGCCGCCGGAGCCGATCAGAACCGAGCGGCTCGTGCTCCGTGAGCCCGAGGCGCGGGACCGTGCGGCGTTCATCGAGCTGCTCGCCTCGCCAGAGGTGCATACCTACCTCGGCGGGCCCCGCCCGCGTGACGAGCTTGAGCGCGAGACGCCTGAGGTGCCCGAGCGGTGGCCCGGGAGTTTCGTCGTTGATCTCGACGGGTCGATGATCGGCCAGATCCTGCTCAGGAGAGCTACGGGGCACCGTCGTCCGGCTGCCGCGGGGAAGGCCGATCTCGGCTACCTGTTCCTGCCGCGGGCGTGGGGATTCGGGTATGCCGCAGAGGCGTGTACGGCGGCGCTCGGCTGGCTCGCCGGCGCGCTTCCCGGTGAGCCGGTGGTGCTCACCACCCAGTCCGCCAACGTCGGCTCGATGCGCCTCGCGGCGAAGTTGGGGTTCACCGAGGTGGAGCGGTTCGAGGCATGGGGCGCCGAGCAGTGGCTCGGCATGCGGTCCCCGCTCCGGCCGTCCGGTTGAGTTCGTGACGGAACCGCCAGGGAGTACTCGCCCATCCACGTGCGCCGGCGGCCTGTAACCGCGAGGTGAATACGGCCTGCAGTGTCACAACGAGGCCCCCTGTCGTGTCTCTTTGGTGAGGTCTCGGTAGCCGACCTCAGGTCGGTGTGACCGCACCGGCCTCCGTGGAGGGTCGGGACCAGGTGTCCGATGCGGACGGATGGTGGATGCGATGTACGAACAGCACGGTGGCAGGGGTCAGGTGTTCCGGATCACCGGCGCCCGGACCGGACTTGCCGAGGATGTACGGGCACGGCAGCGGCGCTATGTGATCGCGATGTCCGTCCGTACCCTCTCGGTGGTCCTCGCGATAGTGCTGTGGGACGTGGAGCGTTACATCGCCATGGCCGCGCTGGTGCTGGGCCTGTTGCTCCCGTACGTCGCGGTGGTGATCGCCAACGCCGGCCGGGAACGCCCGCCGGCCCTTCCCACGACGTTCGTCGCGCCCTGGGACGCGCGGCTACCTGCGGCGCTGCCCACCGGCCGGGAGATGGCCGCACCGGACGGCGCGTGGCAGCCGCCCAGGGCCGCCGGGACGGGATCGGTAGACGTTGCTGCGGAAGCAGCGGGGCGAGACGTATCGGCCTCGGGGTGATGCCTCATCGGCCATCGGCCATTGGCGGGAGAACCGGGAGCAGAAGAAGGGGAGGCGCTCAGCGCCCCGAGTCGCAGCCAGGAGTAGCGGCCGCCGGGTGGGCCGTTCACCCGCCTGGTTCACCTGGATCGCGCGCGCCGCCCGGTACCGGTGTGCTGGTGACCATGAGCGACAGCGGCGACGAACAGCTCTCGGCCGAGGAGCGGGGCGAACTGGCCCAGCTGCGGCAGCGGGTCAATGCCCTGGAGAGCGCCGGGCCGCCCCGGCAGGCACGGCATCACCCGTTCCGCTCGCTCGGCTCGGTCCTGCTGATCCTTTTCGCCGCGCTGCTGTCGTTGTTGTCCGTCGTAGCGGTGTGGGCGAACAGCATCGTGCGGGACACGGACCGTTACGTCGCGACCGTCGGACCGCTGGCGAGCGATCCCGACGTGCAGCAGGCGGTCACCAAACGGGTCACCAACGCCGTACTGGCGCAGGTCGACGTGCAGGCGCTGGTCAAGCAGCTGACGGACGCGGCCGCGCAGAAGGGGGTTCCGCCGCAGACGGCCAAGCTTCTGGGCAACCTGCAGGGCCCGATCGAGAACGGGCTCAAGCAGGTCGTCAGCAGCTCGGTGGAGCGGGTGGTCACCAGCAGCGCCTTCAAGACGGTCTGGGTGAACGCCAACCGCAGGGCGCACGCGGCGCTGGACAAGGCCCTGACGGGCCAGGCAAACGGCGCGGTCAAACTGGAGAACAACCAGGTTGTCATCGACCTCGGGCCGATCGTCGCCGACGTCAAGACCCGGCTCGTCGACGCCGGCTTCGCACCCGCCGCGAAGATCCCGGCCGTCCACACGAACTTCGTGGTGTTCGCGTCCAAGGACATCGGCAAGATCAGAACCTATATGAGAGTGCTGCAACTCCTCGGCGGCTGGCTGCCCGTCATCGCGCTCCTGATCGCGGCCGCGGGGGTGTACGTGGCGTTCAATCGCCGGCACGCACTGATCGGGGCCGCGCTGGCGGTGTTCGTAGCCATGCTGGTCCTGGGCATCGGCCTCACCGTGGGCCGGGACGTCTACCTCAATCATCTGCCGCCCGGCGCCTCCCAGGCAGCCGCGGGATCCGTGTACGACGCCCTCGTCAAGTTCCTGCGGGCCGGTGTACGTGCCCTCGCCGCGGTCGCCCTGTTCACCGCCGCCGGAGCCTTCCTCGCCGGCCCGTCCCGGATCGCCGTCGCCACGCGCACCGGCTGCCGGAGGAGTATCGGCGCGCTGCGCGACGTGACGACGTCGGCGGGCCTTCGTCTCGGCGCGGTCGGGCGGTTCGTCCACCGCTTCAAGCGCTGGATCGGGGTGGTCATCCTGGTGGTCGCGGCGATCGTGCTGTTCACCTGGACCTACCCGACCACGGCCGTCGTGGTGTGGACCGTGGTGATCACCTTGGTGGCCTTCGCCATCCGCGAATTCCTGGACTACGACGGCTCCACCCCGGCCGACGGCTCCCGGACCGGTGCCGCGGCCGCTCACTGACTCGGCTCGCTGCGTGCTCCCTTCGGGGATACGTTGAGTGAGGAAGCCTGGGGGCTGTCGCTGCGACGGCGCGAGCGTTCACCAGGTCAGGGCGGAGCACGCACTGAGTGCGGTGCCCGGACCGCGGCGATCGCGGCAGCACGGTCGAGGGCCGGCAGGCGATACGGAGCGGTCGATCGACCACCGACGGCCTGTCGCCGCCGTCGTTCGCGGAGGCGACCATCCTCTGGAGCCGCTGTCATGACCGACAACCATCTGGACGGCCGCGAGTTGCGGCACCGCACACCGCAGGAGCGGCTCGCGCTCGGCAGGGCGGCACGAGCAGCCGTGCCCCGCTCCAGTCATGCCGAGTTCGCGCCAGGACCGAAGCGGCCGGACCCGTTGGAGATCATCGAAAAGCAGTCGGCGTCGCGCCTGCCCGACCTCGTCCCGATCCGCTACGGAAGGATGTCCGAATCGCCGTTCCGGTTCTACCGGGGAGCCGCCGCCATCATGGCATCGGACCTCGCGGACACACCGAGGACGGGGTTTCGGACCCAACTGTGCGGCGATGCCCATATGTTGAACTTCCGGATGCTCGCGTCGCCCGAGCGCCGTCTCATGTTCGACATCAACGACTTCGACGAGACGCTGCCGGGGCCCTGGGAGTGGGACGTCAAGCGGCTGGCCGCCAGTCTCGTCATCGCGGGCCGGTTGAACGGCTTCAGCACCACAGAGCGGGCCGCGATCGTACGGGCCACCGTTCGGTCCTATCGCGAGAACATGCGCGCTTTCGCGGGCCTTGGCAACATGGCCGTCTGGTATGCCCAGTTCGATGAGGAGTGGGTACGGGCCCGGTTCGGAGGGGAACTGTCCACCCGGCAGCGGGATCGCTGGGGGCAGGCCGTGGCCAAGGCGCGTTCGCGCGACACCCTCCAGGCCTTCGCCAAGCTCACCAGTGTCATCGACGGCGAGCGTCGCATCACCCCTGATCCGCCGCTCGTCACGCCCCTGCAGGACCTGCTGCCGGACGACCGGCGAGACGAACTGGAGCAGCAGATCAGGCGGCTGATCGAGCGCTACGGCAAAACGCTGCAGTCGGACCGGCGCTTCCTGCTGGAGCAGTACCGGCTGGCCGACATGGCCCGCAAGGTCGTCGGCGTCGGCAGCGTGGGCACCCGCTGCTGGATCGTCCTCCTGCTGGGGCGGGACGACGAGGATCCCCTGTTCCTGCAGGCCAAAGAAGCCGACGAATCGGTGCTGGCGGCCCACGTCGGAGGCACCGCGTATCCCACACAGGGCGAGCGGGTCGTCTCCGGGCAGCGGCTGATGCAGGCCACCAGCGACATCCTCCTGGGCTGGGAGCGCGTCGAGGGGATCGACGGCCGGCAGCGGGACTTCTACGTACGGCAGTTGCGGGACTGGAAAGGGGTCCCCGTGGCCGAGGACATGGTGCCGCGGGGCATGCGTACGTTCGGCGCCCTGTGCGGTGCGACGCTTGCCCGCGCCCACGCCAGGTCCGGCGACCGTATCGCCATCGCGGCGTATCTGGGGGGCGGGGACGTCTTCGACCGGGCCCTCGAGACGTTCGCCGAGCGCTACGCCGACCAGAACGAGCAGGACCACCAGGCCCTCGTCGACGCCGTCGGCGCCGGCAGACTGCCGGCCGAGTCCGGCTGAGGAGGCGCGACAGACAGCCGTGCCAGCCGCTGTGAGCGGCCGGCACGGCGGCTTCACCCCGCGTTCAGTGGAGGATCTTCTCCTTGGCCCGCTGGAACTCGGCGTCGGAGATGTCACCCCTGGAGCGGACCTCGGAGAGCTTGGCGAGTTGATCCGCCTCGCTTGCGGACCCCGCACCGGTGCCGGCGGTCTCGCGGACGTAGTCGTCGAAAGCCCGCTGCCGGGCTCGGGCATGCCGCGCCTCGCGATCGCCCATGCCCTTGCCGCGTGCCAGGACGTAGACGAACACGCCGAGGAAGGGGAGCAGGATCACGAAGATGAGCCACCCCGTCTTGCCTCCTCCGCCGAGCGTGTCGTCCCGGAAGATGTCGCCGATGATCCGGAAGAGCAGCACGATCCACAGGACCCACAGGAAGATCCACATGGCCGTCCAGAACGCTCCGAGGACCGGGTAGTCGTAGGCCAGATTCATGTCACCGCTCCTTCTTGCTCCTCCACTCCGCCGGGCAGCAGCGGGAGCCCGAAGGCCTCTCCGATGCCGCGAGCGGCGGACACGACGCGGGCGCTGCCGACCACGGGGGCGATGGCCACGAGGGTGCCCCTGATCCTCTCGGGGGTCACGCCGATCTCCTCTGCGGTGCCGATGTTGAGCAGATACGAGGCGGGGGAGGCGTCCATGGCGACGAGCGCCGCGATGCGGGTCAGCAGGTAGGTCTCGGGGTCCAGACCGGATCGCTCGAACGCGTTGAGCGTCATCTGGACAAGGGTGTCGAACACGGGGGTATCCGCCTCGGCGGGGGCGCCGACGCCCTCTGCCCCGATCGTTTTCTCGGCCATCTTCCGGCTCCCTCCTGGTCGGTGAGCACAGTGCCGTTGTGCGGAAGTTCGCGTGGCGGACGCCCATGTCGCGATCCGATCCTGCCCTGGAAGGGCTCGGCCGTGACGCGTCTCCTCGGTGCCCCGAATCCGACCGGTTGTACTTTCACCATGGGAAACGTACGGCCCTCCTGCCTCACCCTTGGTGGGTGACGGAGCACCGGCCCCGTACGCCCCCGCCCCGCAGCGGCGTACGGCGTCATCGCACGGCGGTCCCGCGCCGGGTGGTGGGCACGGAGACGGGGGTCCCCTCGCACAGCTCCCTGCCCGTGGCCGTGGTCTCCTCGTGCCAGCGGCCGTACCTGTCCGCGAGGGCAACGGCCGAGACACCGTGCAGGAGGACGCTCAGGCCGACGGTGACCGCGACCGCCCGCTCCAGCAGCTCCGTACCGGGTACGTGCTCCTCCAGGACGAGCAGCCCGAGCACCACGGACGCGAGCCCCCGTGGCCCGAACCATCCGATGTACGCCACCGTGGGCGGGCGAAGCCCGCTGCGGGCGAGCGCGACCGCCACCGGCAGCATCCGGACGACGGTGAGACTGAGGACCGCGTAACCGACGGTCCGCCAGCTCAGGTGCTCCAGCGCCGGCCCCAGCAGTACCGCGCCGAAGACGAACAGGCTGACGGAGGCCAGGAGCCCGCCCAGGGTCTCGGTGAACTCGGCGACACCGTCGGGTCCCTCCTGCGGTCCGGTGGCCGCGTCGGTGGTCCCGAACCGGCGCAGGGCGAGACCGAAGGCGAAACCGGCGACCCACGCGGCGATGAATCCGCTGCCGTCCACCAGGACACCGAGTGCGTACGATGCCGCGGCGGCCGCCGGGACGAAGAGTTGCGCCCACTCGCGCGAGACCCATCCGCGCGCCTGCGCCCGCCGCAGCAGCCAGCCGCCGCCCGTGCCGACCAGGAGGCCCAGCGTCGCGCTCAGCACGAGCGCGCGCCAGAAGACGCCGGCCGTCCCCTCCGCGGCGGCGGACGTGCCCGGAATACCGGCCAGGAAGAGCACGAAGAACGGCAGCGCCATGCCGTCGTTCAGGCCGCTCTCCACGTTGAGTCCGTGCCGGACGAGGGTGGGGACTCGCGGACTGGTCATGGCCGTCTTGCCGAGGGCCGCGTCAGTGGGAGCGAGGATCGCGCCGACCAGTGCGAGTTCCCAGCCCGTCAGCCCGGGCAGCAGCGGCCACGCCAGGAGCCAGCCCGCTCCGATGCTCAACGGCAGCCCGATGCCGAGCAGCCGGCCCGGCAGAAAACCTCCCGTCCGCAGGTCCCTGGGGCCCACGGCCATGGCATCGGTGAACAGCACCAGGGTCAGGGCCGCCTCGAGCAGCGTGAGGATCGGCCCGGTGTCGCGTTTGAGGTCGAGGATGTCGAGCGCGGCCGGCCCCAGGAGCACTCCGCAGCCTACGAACACCATCGCCGACGACACCGGTGTCGACGCCAGGCGCCGTGATCCCAGCGCGTAGGCGCAGAGGACGCCCGCCACCGCCAGGCCGGTCCAGGCTTCGCTGCTCATGTGCGAGCCCTCCCGTCTGGGCTTTCAGCGCACCAACGATCGGAATCACGAGCCTCACCCGCCACGGGTGATCACGCCCCCTGCATCACCCCACATGCTCGGAATTGCAGTGATGGGTGCTGCGTCCACCAACGATGTGAGGAGTCGGCCATGACAACGATCACGCGCCACCACCGCTCGGAAACGTCCGAGGCGGCGGCCGGCGGACTGGTGATGTTCGCCGCAGTCATGTTGTTCATCGCCGGAATCCTGGACCTTTTTCGGGGCATCATGGCGATCGCCAACGACAATGTCTACTTGTCCACCCCGAACTACGTCTTCCAGTTCGACCTCACCAGCTGGGGCTGGATCCAGCTGGTCCTCGGAGTGATCGCCATGGGCGTCGGCGCCGGCCTGTTCTCGCGCGCCATGTGGGCCCGGGTCGCCGGAGTCGGCATCGCCGGACTGCTGGTCATCGCCAACTTCCTGTCGGTGCCGTACTACCCCGTCTGGTCGCTCACGCTGATCGCGCTGTACGGCTTCGTCATCTGGGCGCTGTGCGTCGTGCCGCGGGAGTCCTGACGGAAGTGCTCGCACGTATTCACCCGGTTGCCTCACACCGTGGGGCAACCGCGAGCCGCGCGGTGGCAGCGGCGGCACGCTGACAGCATGCAGCCAGGGACAGGCGCCGGAGACGACCGCCCGGACCGCCCGTCACGCCGGGCACCCTGGTGGAGGCGGAGGCTCTCGACGAGTTCCCGGCTGCGCCAACTGCGGGCCCGGAGCGAGACCTGGTGTCCGCTGATCACGCACCTCCTCACGGCCGTCCCTCTGTTGTTCGTGGTGGCCGCCATCGCCCCGCACGAGTTGCGCGACCAGTTCGCCAGATCGGTGCACGACGCCTTCGGACTGTCCGGAGACGCGAACGCCCAACTGTCCATGGCTCTGCAGCCGCGCCATGCAACGGCTCTGCGAACGGGCCTGGGGCCTGCCGATCGAGCGCACGGGTGGCCGCCTGGCGCTGGATCGCCTGGCTCGCTGCGTGGCTGGTCATGATCGGTCTGCAGGGGAGCCTGCGCACCGGCCTCGGGCTGTGGCTGGGCGTCCCGCTGCTGCTGATCGCGGAGATCGGCCTGTGGTGGTGGTCGCAGCACCTGTTGCCGGCCGCCCGGGTGCCGTGGCTGCCGCTGCTGCCGGGTGCGCTGCTGACAGGCGTGGCTCTGAGCGTGCTCACCGCCTCAGTGCCGCTGTACGTCCCCCGCGCCCTCAACCACAGCCTGGAGAAGTACGGTTCGCTGGGCGCGGTCTTCACCCTGCTGTCCTGGTTGATCGCGCTCTGCGTGGTCGCGGCGCTGTGCATCACCACCGGCGCGGTCGTCGCCAAGGAGCCGTGGGCGGCCCGCCACCTCGGTACGCCGTCCGTCGACGTGCCGGAAGACGAGCCGCCGCCCGCCGGCGCGACGCCGGTCTAGCCGTCGTCCCGCGGCGCCGAGCGGGGGTTCCGCCGAGCCGTGGTGGGCCCGGGCGCCGTGCCCGACCGGCTTGGCTGCTCGCCGAACGCGGGGATCTCCGGGCCCTGCGGCAACACCTGGGCGAGGACGAAGGACGTCACGGCGGCCAGCACCACCAAGGCCACGGTGTCCACATTGCCCAACAGGAGCACGACCAGGATCACGCTGCTCACGGGCAGCCGCAGGGCTGCCGTCACCGAGGCTGCCATTCCGACCGCCATCGCCGGCACCAGCCCGAGACCGGGCAGCGGCGCCAGCAGCACACCGGCCGCCCCGCCCAGGAACAGGGCAGGGAAGACGGGGCCGCCGCGCAGGCTGCCCAGGCACAGGGTGTACGCGAGGCTCTTGAAGACCAGCACCGCCACGAGGGCGCCCACCGGCCACGCGTGCGGGTTCTGCGCCAGGTCGGCCAGGGCGGACTCCCCGGACAGGGCGGCGTCGGCGGGCGAACGCCCGGTGGACACCGCGTAGAGGGTGACGAAGGCGGCCGCCCCCAGCGCGCACAGGGTGGTGTTCCGCACCGTCCGGGTCGTCACGAAGCGGGCGGTATAGCGCCCGCCCACGAAGAGCCAGTGGACGACGAAGCCGACGACCGGTGCCAGCAGGAGCGCCCACAGCACGTCGGCCCCGTCGAGGGGAGGCGGTTTGGGCAGACCGATGTTCAGGCTCCCGGTCTCGTAGCCGGTCCAGTGGACGAACCCGGTGAAGATCAGGTCTCCCACCCCGCTGGCCAGCAGGACCGGCAGCATCACCGCGAACAGCTGCGGCCCGCCCACCCCGGCCACTTCCATCAGCAAAACCGCACCCACGACGGGGTTTCCGAAGAGCGCGGAGACGGCGGCGGCGGCCCCGGCCGCACCGAGCAGGGCCTTGCTCGCATCGGTCTCCGGCGCCCTGGCCAGGTTCGCGAAGAGCAGCGCCAGTCCGCCGCCCATCGCGATCAGCGGCGCCTCGGGACCCAGCACGACACCGAGGGGCAGGCCCACCAGAGCGGCGATGAGGACGCCCGGCAGAGCCTGCCTGGTGATCCCGCCCGAGTGCAGACCGCCGGCTGGAACGTGACCGCCCCGGCCCGGTAGGTGCGTGACCACCAGGCCGACGACCAGCCCGGCCACCGCGAACAGGGGAAGCGCCCACCACCAGGGTGCGTGCTGCCAGCCCAGGTCCTTGGGCCAGTCCGTCCAGAGCAGCTGTTCCAGCTGGTGGATCGCCACGAGGAACCAGAAGGCGATGAGTGCCACAGGAATGCCGATGAGCCCGCAGAACACCAGGGCCCTGCGGTACTCCGGCCTGCCCAGCATCGTCCTCAGCAGATCGGCTTCCGGAGGCTGACTGCGCGCCGCCGGCCCCGAGCCGCTCTCCGACGTGGTTCCGGCGATGGATCCTCCCGAGTTCGGCGCCGCGCCGTGTGGTCGCGTCAGCTTGAACACCGAATGGTGAATCGGCACATATCAGCAAGAACATACACTCGGCGGATGCGCCGTGCTCGCCGTCGTCCGCCCTTGGGGGCGTGGTCTTTTCACCGTCGGAAGCCCCAGGGCAGGGCGTGGCGCAGTACGCGCCCCCACATCGACGCGTACTGCCTGTGCAGTGGCCCCGTGACGTAGGGCAGACCGTATCGGGCGCAGATCTGCCGTACCCGGGGCGCGATCTCCGCGTAGCGGTTGCTGGGCAGGTCGGGGAAGAGGTGGTGCTCGATCTGGTGGCCGAGGTTGCCGCTCAGGATGTGGAAGAGGAGGCCGCCCTCGATGTTCGCCGAGCCCTGGATCTGGCGGAGATACCACTGACCTCGGGTCTCGCCCTCGATCTGGTCCTCGGTGAAGGTCTGTACGTCGTCCGGGAAGTGACCGCAGAAGATGACAGTGTGGGCCCAGATGTTGCGCAGGGTGTTCGCCGTGAGATTGCCGAGGAGGCAGGGCACGGCGGAGGGGCCGGCCAGGAGCGGGAAGAGGAGGTAGTCCTTTGCGGACTGCGCCGACGCCTTGCGGGCCAGGCCCGTGATGCTGCCGAGCAAGGCACGCACACTCTTGCGGCCGTCCGTGACCGCTTCCGCCTCCAGGTCGTAGAGGGCGATGCCCCACTCGAAGACCGGCGCGAGCAGGGCCGCGTACAGCGGCTGGAGCAGGTGGACCGGATGCCAGGGCTGGTCGGGGCTCATGCGCAGGATGGTGTAGCCGAGGTCGCGGTCGCGTCCGACGACGTTGGTGTAGGTGTGGTGCAGGTGGTTGTGGGTCCGCTGCCAGGCGTCGGCCGGGGTGAGGAAGTCCCACTCCCACGTCGTCGAGTGGATCGTCGGGTCGCCCATCCAGTCCCACTGGCCGTGCAGGATGTTGTGGCCCAGCTCCATGTTCTCCAGCGTCTTGGACACGGTGAGCATGGCCGTGCCCGCGCACCAGGCCGGTGGCAGGAGCGAGACGGCGAGCGCGAGACGGCCGCCCGCTTCCAGGGAGCGCTGCACGGCGAGGACGGTGCGGATGTAGCGGGCGTCGGTCGCACCTCGCGCCGCGATGGTCTCGGACCGGATGCGGTCGAGTTCGCGGCCCAGTTCGTCGCTCAGGTCAACTTGCTGGTTCGGCAACGTAGTTGCTGCGGTCATGGCGCGGTCTCCTCGGGAAGTCCTAGATGTCGAGGACGAGCGGACCCGCGGCTCCGTTGACGCAGGTCTGGATCAACTCGCCCGGTTCGCCGTGCAGTTCACCGGTGCGCAGATCGCGGATCCGGCCGTCGAGGAGCGGGACCAGGCAGCTGTGGCAGATTCCCATGCGGCAGCCGTACGGCATCACGACCCCCAGCGCTTCACCGACGTGCAGCAGGGGAGTGGACACGGCCGCATGCGCCTCCACGGCGCTGCGCCGGAACCGCACCCTCCCGCCGGGCGCGCCGGCGTCCGGCGCGTCCAAAGAAGCGAGTCGGAACCGCTCCACGTGCAACCGCTCCGCCACCCCGGCCGCGGCCCACTGCTCCTCCAACGTGTCGAGGAGCCCGGCCGGGCCGCAGGCCCAGGTCTCACGCGATCGCCAGTCCGGGCAGGCCGCGATGATGTGTCGGGCGGTGATCCGGCCGGCCTCGCGCGTGTGGCGCACCTGGAGACACAGCCACGGCAACCGGGCTGCCAGGTCCTCCAGTTCGGCGCGGAAGAGACAATCCTCGGGACCGGGCGCGCTGTGCAGCAGGAGGACGTCGCCGGGCGCCGGTGAGCGGAGGGCGAGCGTGCGCAGCATCCCCATCACCGGCGTGATGCCGCTGCCCGCCGTCACCATCAGCATGCGGGCGGGTGGGGGCTGCGGCAGCACGAACTCCCCCTGCGCGGGCCCGAGTCGCAGCACCGCACCCGGCGGCGTGTGACGCACCAGGTGCGGGGAGACCGTGCCCCGTGGTTCCTCCTGGACCGTGATGGTGAGGGCTCCGTCCTGCCCGCCGCCCGGTGGGCAGGTCAGTGAGTACGGCCGCCAGTGCCGAACGCCGTCCAGTTCGACTCCGACAGGTAGGTACTGGCCGGCCCGGTGACCCGACCACCCCCTCCCTGGCCGGATCACCAGGGTGACCGCCCGCGGTCCCTCGGACCGCACGGCCGTCACACGGCCGGCGGGGTGGCGCGCGGACAGCAGCGGGTCGATCAGGCCGAGGTAGTCGTCGGGCGCGAGCGGAGTGGTCAGCCGGCCCAAGGTGGCCAGCACCGGACGGGCGGCGGGGCTGTCGGCCGGACCGATGAGCATGCCGGTGAGCGAGGACAGCAGGGGAGCGGGCATGGGCGGAGACCTCTTCGCACGACGCGGATACCCGTACCGGTACCGAGACGAGCAGGTCGGGTGGCCACGGGCGACCACTGCGGACACGGCACGTCCACGACCCCCTTCCCACAGTTCACGGTCACGGTTCGCAGTTCACGGTTCGCGGGAGGGGAGCCCGTGTCCGTCAGAGAACCACGCCGGGTGCATCCGTGGGGACACACCCCGGCCTGTTCCCGCCAACCGGCCCTGCCGTCCCACCTCCCCTCACTCGATACCCGTGGTGCGGCCGGAGCCGGACACCGGCCCCGGGCTGCGCGGTCTGGGCCGCGACCCGAACCCCACGCCCTGCGGTACATGACCGGATCCCGCGTACGGCCGAACCGGGGGTCGGCTGCCGGCTCGTACGGCGGGGGCCGTGCTGCGCCGTAGACGGCTCCGGCTGATCATCGCGGGTGGCTTCGACACCGCGGAACTGCGGACGTCCGCGCACCGGCGCCGGACGGGCCTGAGGGCTGCCGTCACGGGCGCCGGAGCGGCCTGAGAGTTTCCGTGGCCGACCCTTTCTCAGGCCCTGCTTCCGGTGTCGATGAGGATCTGTGCGGCCTGCGTGACGTTGTCGGCGCGGATCGCTTCGGCCATGGCTGCGCGCGCCGCGTCGGGTGACGCGTGTGGCGGGACCACGAGGAGGGAGAAGAGATCCTGCGAGCCCCGGGTGATGAGGACCGTGTCGTCGCCGACCGGAGACGAGTCGATGCGGACGACACGGCCGTCGACGGTCATCCGCGTCGGCAGGTCCTCCCAGGCTTCGGTGTCCAGGCCGACGCGCGTGATGGGCCCGAGGTACTCGGTGAGTGCGGTGACGAGTGCGGGAAGTTCGGCGGCGATGTCACGGGAGCGTGGCCACCATGCTCCGTCGAGCACTCCCTGGCGGTCGGGTGTCGTCTCCAGCCGTACGACGGCCGTCCCGGGTTTCACGGCCTTGTGGACGGCGTCCGGCAGGAGCCTGGTCACATGCGGGGAGTGGGAGTCGGGCATCGTACTCGCCTGCCTGCCAGGAATGGGGGGACGGTGTGACTTCCTGGCTTCACGCTACTCCCCGGTCGGCCATGGACGGGCAGCACGCGGTCATCCCCGAGGGCCGTGTGACGCACCGGGTTGGCGTGAGACAACCGGCCCGTCTTCCACCGGGACATCGAACTCCCGGGTGCCGACGGGAGACGCGCCTCGACCTCACCGTGGACGCCGCCCGCGCGGCAGAACCGGCATGGTGGCGGCTGGAGACCAGCCGGTCCGTGGAGACCGCCCGCCCAGGAAGTCAGCCGGGGTCCGGGACGGTCCGCTCGGCCCGTCGGGGGAGTAGCGTGGGGTCATCGGGAGCACTTCGCACACCGGCTTCGAAGCCGGTGCCGTTCCTGGTGAGCGACGACACCGGACGGCTGTGCCGGCGCAGGGGTCCGAGACGGGTTCCGCGTGATGTCCGCGACCATCTCTCCTCCTCCGCTGCGGGCCGTTCCCTTCAGCGCCCCGACCGCGCGCCTCGCACTGAAGTCCGAGGGTGCTTCCCGAGGGTCCGCCGAACTGGACGGCGCCTGGTGGCCTCGTTCACATGATCTGCCGAGCGAGCTCTGCGCGCTGGCAGACGTGCTGGATCCGCTGTGGGGGCGGATCACCCGAATGGCTGTCAACCCCCACCCCTGGCCGAACCTCCCGCCGACGATCTTCGTCAACGGCCATGTGGTGAGGGTCGGTTGGTTCACGGCGGCGCTGGATCCGCACGCAATCTTTCTGCTGTCCTTCACCACGGGACCCTGGAACCTCCTGGTGATTCCCCCCGAGACCGGCGCCGCCTCGGCCGCCCGGCTGATGGCCGCCGCGAGCGCGGACGCCGCCCCGCCGATGACCGCGACCGCGCTCATGACGGCAGCCCGCTGTGCAAGCCGGGAGACCGGAAAGGACGGGAGCGGTGGCGTCTTCGCGTCACGCGGCCGGGACCAGCAGCACGCCGTAGGGATGTGATCACGGTGGTCACAGCCCTGGCCGTCAGCGTCCTGCTGATCCTGGTCGCCGCCGCGACACGTCTGGTTCCCCGGTTCGCGGCGCAACGCGCGGAACGAGGGCGGTACAGGTGAGCGCGCCGGGACCAGTCGGCACCGCGTGGGTGCTGTTCGGTGTTGTGGGCCGGGTTGGGGCATTGATCCACATTCCGTTGTTCTGAGCGCCGTCCGTCGCGGTGGTGGTGCCTGCGTCTTCGGCCGGCGTGCCGTGATGTCCCGGATGGTGCCGATGTCCGGGCCGCGCTGGTCCACCTGGTCGCACGTCCGCCTACGTCCTCGGCGACATCCCGTGCGACTCACAGTAGTTGTTCTCTGGCGAGGGCAACATTTGCCGTGTAGCGTCGCTCTCAGATGTCGTGGTTCGCAGTATCTGCCCGCGCTATGGCGCGGGCGTTTTGCTGTGCAGTGTGGAACCAGGACGATCACCTCCGGGACCGCGCAGAGTGGTTCCTGACATCGATTGAGAGGCATCAGCATGGCCAGCGGAACCGTCAAGTGGTTCAACGCCGAAAAGGGTTTTGGCTTCATCGCTCAGGACGGCGGCGGACCGGACGTCTTCGCCCACTACTCCAACATCAACGCTTCCGGCTTTCGTGAGCTGACCGAGGGCCAGGCCGTCACGTTCGACATCACCCAGGGGCAGAAGGGTCCTCAGGCGGAGAACATCACGCCTGCCTGACCCACGGCCTGACCCCGGGGGGAATCCCGGGATCGAGCCAGCTCCACCCACGTCGCCGTGGCGTTGACTACGGCACGGCGACGTGTGGGCCGCTGCCGCAGCGGAATGTACCGCGAGCCCTGACTCCCCAGCTCCCGACCCTGACGAGCCGGCCGTGAACGCGGGCTCTGCCGGTTGCGCTGGAGACGTCTCCACCAGGCCGCCGCCAGCAATGGTCAAGGCCAGTGGATCAACCCCGTGGCGAGTCCCCGGCCCGACGAGATCGGCGATCTCGTTCGTTGGCCGTGGTTCAGTCTTCGGTCAGGGGCCAGGTCTCCCAGACCGAGTCCAGGCGTTGGTACGCGGCATCGAACCAGGCGTCGGCCAGTGGGACGGTGACTGTCACCGTCGTCAGGGACATTGAGCGGTCCTTGATCGTGACCTGGCATCGGTCGTCGCTCTCGCCGAGTTCGATGAACAGACACGGGGCGCGTTTTCCCTCGCGCCACGCGATGTCCTGTCCCGCGTCGAGCGAGTCCAGGGCCACCTGCCACTGCCGCAGGTCCTCGGGAACGAGCCAGGTCTTGAGGGTGCCGCAGACGAACGGCGTGTCGACCACGAACTCTCCGATCAAGACATCGGCCTCGTTGGGCCGCTTTCGCTGCTCCTTCCCGGTGATCCGGAGGATGACGCTGTTGCCATCCCCCTCCAGCCGGATCAGGTCGATCGGATCCTCAGCCATGACTGCCCCTCCTGACGCGTGCATGCTGGCGAACACTAATCGTCGGCACAGACTCAGGAACCGTTGAGGTCACGGCCCGCCACCGCTGCTGGGCGGACTCGACGAGCTTGAAGACCATGGCCAGGGCGGCGGAGCGGAGCCGGCGCCCGCCGTTGACCTTGGTCCGCAGCCGGACGGTGAGCAGGGCGACTCGATGGAATTTGTCTTGGCAAGAGCGTGCGGCGCCCTCCGGTTGGAAACGTGATGCTCAGCGATGTGGTGCGGCGATGTGCCGGCACTGTGTCGGCGGGTTGTCGGCCGTCCGGTGGGGCTGTCGGTGATCCGTAGGCGATGTGTCGGTGGCCGCTGGAAGCGTGGCTGTCGCGTTGCCAAGGGAGCGGCCGCAGCCGCCTTCAACAGCAAGGGAGCCCCCTCGCCATGTCGTCCACACCCGCCACCCCGCGCTGGAATGTCCAACGGCCCCCCGGCGCCGACGGCCGCGTCTTCTTGGTCACCGGCGGCAACGCCGGCATCGGGTACTTCGTCGCGGAGCAGTTGTCGGCAACGGGAGCCACCGTCGTGCTCGGCAGCCGGAATCCCGCCAGGGCCGAGGTCGCCACGGCCTCGATCCGTGCGCGTGTGTCCGGTGCGCGGGTGCGGGCCGTACGGCTGGACCTGGCCGACCTCTCGTCGCTGAGGAAAGCGGTGGAATCGCTGGAACGGGAGGTGGAGCGCCTTGACGCCGTGGTTCACAACGCCGGCGTGGCGCTGGACGATCCACCGCGCCAGGAGACCGGGGACGGTCACGAGCTCATGTTCGGCACGAACCACCTCGGGCACTTCGCCTTGACCCATCGGCTGATGCCGCTGCTGTCGGCTGCGCCGGCGGCCCGCGTTGTGACCATGGGCAGCTTCGCGGCAAAGTCCGAGCGGCTCGACCTGGAGGACCTGCAGTCCCGGAGGGACTACCAGCCCAAGCGCACCTACGGTCGCTCCAAGTTGGCGCAGATGTACTTCGGCGTCGAACTCGACCGCCGCCTGCGGGCTGCCGGCAGCACGGTGGCGAGCGTGGTGGTCCATCCCGGCGGCGCGCTGGACTCCCTCACCCCGTCACGGCCGCCGGTTCATGTGCGGAGTACCGGCGCGCGGCTGGGCGCGGCACCTGCGGCCCTTCTCGTCCAGGGCAAGCACGCGGGTGCATGGCCCGCGGTCCGGGCGGTGCTCGATCCGGCCGTGAGCGGAGGCCAGCTGTGGGGACCGCGCGTCTTCGGCCTGCGCGGCGAGCCCCGACGTGAACCGGTGTGGAAGCACCTCGCCGACCCCGGCGTCGCGGAGCAGTTGTGGGATGCCAGCTGCGATCTGACCGGCGTCGACCTCAGCACCATCTCCGGATAACTCACGTACGCGCGCGTGCCGTTGGTCGTGGCCCGTGCCCGAGGTGCAGGTAGCCGAACGAAATCAGGGCCAACGGCCCTGGTCGAGGACTGTGTCACGGCCGGGACGTTGGGTGTCGTCGGGCTGCACGGTCACTTGTGCTCCTTGCCGACGGCCGACGACGCCCGTCAGGGGCCGGGGCTGGGCGGCACCGGAGGCGGATCCTTGCGCAGGGTGGCGGTGACCGCGGCGCCGATGTCTCTGGTGAGGGGTGGCCGTTCGCCGGTCAGGCCGAGTTCCTGGGCCAGGGTGGTGGCGTGGAGGTCGACGGTGGCCTCCACGAGATCGGCCAGCACCGCTGTCGCCGCGCGGCCCCGCACCCAAGCCGTGGCCGCGAGGACGGCGGCGGCCGGCAGCGCGGGCCACCACCAGGCGCCCAGGACCAGGTAGAGCGCGGCCCACCCGGCGAGCCCGAAGGCGGCGCCGTATGCCTCGCGGGCGGTGACGAGTTCGGCGCGCACGGCATCGGGCACCACCAGCCAGAGCCGGGGCCACGCGGAGCCGAGGTCCACGTCGTAGGCGTCGTAGACCCGTTGGTCGACCGCGTGGAAGCGGTCGCCGATCCAGGTGGGTCGTCGCGGTCGCAGCAGCGCGATGGCGTCGCGCCGCTCGAGGGCCCGGGCGAGGTCGGAGCGGGTCTCCGCCGCCTCGCACGCCGCGTCGGCCTGCCGCCAGCGCCGCACCCTGCGCCGGACGAGCACGCGGGCGGGCCACCGGTCTCCGCGCGCGGTCCACGCACGTTCTACGACGACGGCCGCCGTCCTGGCGCACAGGCCGGCCAGCGCTGCCGCCGCCAGCACACCGGCGGCCACCAGCAGGATCACGCCGGCGCTCGAGGCACCCGGGTGGGCGGCCAACCGGTCGACGGAACGCTGGAGTGCGGCCACGTCCAGTGCGTAGCTGTGCCCCAGGACCACGGCGGCCGCCACGCAGGCGAGATAGCCCGCCCCCGGCAGAACGAGCAGGACGAGCCACTTCTCGGCCGCCTTCCCGGCGAGGGCGAAGAGGAAGGTGCTCACAGCCGGGCCGGGCCGTAGACGAAGGGCCGATCCGTCATCGCGCACATCGGGGCTTCGGGTCGCCGTTCCCTGCTCGCCACCCGCTCGCAGGGGTGGGCGGCCGGGCAGTTCCACCGTTGGGCCACGTGGTGGCCGCCGCCGGCCCCGGGCAGGGGTTGATAGCTTTTCGTGTCCCTGGTCACGACGCCGAACCCGGCCGCGGCCATCCGGTCGTCCAGGCTGTCGAGCCAGCGTTCCAGCGCGAGGTGCGACGCCGGCTCTCCCGCGCGCAGCGCCGCCAGGATCGCCGCGACGAGATCCTGCGCGCCCGCCTCGCGGGCCGCCTCCTCCAGCTCGCCCTCCTCCATGAAGGTGCACACCCGGCCGAGCCGTTCTGCGAGTTCGTCCACCGAGTGGCCCCTGCCTTCCTGATCCCCGTATCGCCGGCCAGTGCCTTGTCCCCTGCCCGGCAAGGGACTTGGGGACTCTACGGGGCGACGGGACCCCGCGCACCTCACTACGGTAGGGGCGCGTGTGCCGGACGCGGTGGCGGGAGGGTGTTTTGGGGCAGTGGAAGCGGACCAGGCTGCTGCGCGCGGCCGCCCGCCTCGACGACGGGGACACCGACCCGTCCCGGGTTCTGGAGGGGCTGCTGGAGCTGACGGCCGCCGATCCGCAGGACCTACGGGTGCTGCTCGGCGCGGCGAAAATGTTCACCACACGTGCCCAGCTCCGGTCCGGCAGCGACCGGGAAGCGGATCGAGCGGCAGCGGCCGAGCTGTTCCAGCGGTGCGTAGCGCTGGCGCCCCCGGGCCACGGCATGCGCGGCGCAGTCTTCTACGGTCTGGGTGAGGCGTTGTTCTGGGCCACGGCGGACACGTCGTCCCCCGACGCGGCCGCCGAGTCCGTGCACGCGTTCCGCGAAGCCGTGGCCGCGACCCCGCACGGCAGCAGTATCCCCTGGCCGTACCGGTTCTTCCTGGCCCTCCAGCTCGGCACGTACTTCGAGCGGAGCGGGGACCTCGACGCGGTGGTCGAGGCCGTGCAGGTGGCACACGAGGGCTACGCCGCCGCCCCGCCTCGCAGTGAGGAGCGCGGCCGATTCCGGACGCTTCTGGTCACCTCGCTGCGGTTGCTGGCCGATGCCACGGCACATGTCGAACCGCTGCACGAGGCCGTCGGCATCGCACGCGACGCCGTTTCGGAGGCGAGGGGTGCCGATCGTGCCCAGGCGCAGTTCGATCTCGCCCGCGCGCTCAAGGCCCTGCACGCCGGCACCAGAGACACTCGACTCCTGGACGAGGCGGTCGAGATGTGCGATCAGTGCGTGCGGGCCACGTCCCGACGCCATCCCGAACTCACCCTGCGCGGGGCCCTGTCCGCATCCGTCATCAGGATGCTCGCCGAGGACCGGCGGGACCCCGACCTGATGCGCCAGGCCGTCGAATTGATGCGGACGACCTTCGAAGCACAGAGGCGGGCCGATGAGGACGGCGGCGGGACTCTCATCGACATCGTCCAGGCGTTGACCTCCCTGCACATCATGACCGGGGAGCAGCACGTGCTGCGGGACGCGGAAGAGACGGCCCGGCTCGCCGTGGCCGCCGCCTCCGGCAACGGGCGCACAGAGGCCCAGTTCAACTTGGCGCAGGTGCTGTTGTACGGCAGCAGCCCGGACGGCGGCGGCGTGAACGCGGACGGCAGCGGCGTGAACGCGGACGGCGCGGACGCCACGGCGTTGCAGGAGGCGCTCCGATTGCTCCAGGAAGTAGCCGCCGCTACGCCACGCGATCATCAGGAACGCGGTGACCGCCTGTGGCACCTGGGCATCGCCCTGCGCAACCTGGCGGACCGGGGTGACCTGGCGGACCGGGGTGACGGCACCGGGCAGCGGCGCCTGGCCCGCGACGTCTTCGCCGAGGCCGCGTCCAGTGCCGGACCGGTGCACATACGCGTCAGGAGCCTGCACAACCTGGGTGCCATGGAGACGGCCCTGGGCGACGCCGGGGCCGCCCTGTCCGCGTACGAGAGCGCCGTCGCCCTCCTGCCGCGACTCACCCCGGACTGGTTGACCTACGCCGGCAGGCTCTCCGAGGTCAGGAACGTCGAGGGACTGCCGGCCGCCGCCGCTGCCGCGGCAGTTGGGCTGGGCAGGCCGGAACGAGCCGTGGAACTGCTCGAGTTGTCGCGCGGCCTCCTGCAGGGGCGCACCCTCGAGGACCGTGATCTACGAGAGCTGCGGCACCGGTCTCCGCAGCTGCACGCCGAGTTCACGCGGCTGCGCGCCGACCTCAACGCCGGTGCCCACGACGGAACCTGGGAGGAGCTGCTGGGCCGGATCCGCGGCCTCGCCGGCCTGGAGGGCTTTCTGCTGCCGCCGTCCGTCGACTCTCTGCGGCAGTACGCCGGGCAGGGTCCCGTGGTGATAGTGAACGCGGGGGAGCAGCGCGGCGACGCGCTCATCCTGCGGGCGGACGGCGAACGGCCGGTGCAGGTCGTCCCGCTGAACGGACTGACCCGGGCCGACGTGAGCGGCCCGCTCGGGCTGCTGGCCGGGGGCCTGCGCGCGGCCACCGACGCCAGGTCTCTGCGTGCGCGGCGGCAGGCCCAGCGCGACCTGGACGGCGTGCTGCGCTGGCTGTGGGACAAGGTCACGTCGCCCGTGCTGGACGCGCTGGGTATCACCGGCCCGTACGGTACGCGACTCCCGCCCCGCATCTGGTGGTGCCCCGTGGGGGTGATGGCCTACTTCCCGCTGCATGCCGCCGGACACCACGACGGCGGCGGGGTGACGGTGATGGACCGGGCCGTCTCCTCCTACACCACCACCGTGCGCGCCCTGGCACACCGGACCAGGCCGGCCCCGGGCGGAACGCCGGGTGCGCTGGTCGTCGCGGTGCCGCACGCCGAGGGAGCTCCTTCGCTGCCGGGTGCGTCGGCGGAGGCGGCGGCTCTGGCCGAACTCCTGCCGAACGCGGTGGTCCTGTCCGGCGCGCAGGCCACGTACGAGAACGTCGTCCGGGCGCTGCCCTCCCATGCCATCGCGCACCTGTCCTGCCACGGCGTCACTTACTGGGAGAGCCCCGCCGCCGGCACGCTGGTGCTGCACGACCACCTCACCCGGCCGCTGACCGTGGAAGAGATCTCGGCCATGGAACTGCCCTGGGCGGAGCTCGCCTACCTCTCGGCGTGCAGCACGTCGTTCACCCACCTCAACACGGTTGATGAGGCGGTGCACATCACGGGGGCGTTCCAGCTCGCCGGCTACCGCAGCGTCGTGGGCACCCTCTGGCCGGTCAACGACGCCACCTCGGCGGACATCGCACGGACGACGTACGAGAAGCTGACCCAGGGCGGCAACACCGCCCCACGCACGGACCTGTCGGCGCACGCCCTGCACCAGGCCCTACGGTCGCTGCGCGACCGCTACCCGGCCAGCCCATCCCTGTGGGCGGGGCACATTCATGTCGGCCGTTGAGCGCCGCGTTCTTGGCGGGACGGTGGACGAGCCGGGGTTGCCGGTTGACTCACCGTCAGGTGTCGTTGTCGTGGCCGGCGTCGGTGGCGAGTTGGGCGTGGACTTCGGCATGGACGGCGGTGCCGCGGGTGGGGGTCAGGTCGAGGTGGGCGATGAGGGAGGGATTGACGACGCTGGGGAGGATGTGACGGAGGAGGATGCTGGCGCGTTGCATGAGGTCGTTGTAGTCGGTAAGGGCATGGGACATGGACTGGATGCCCGCGAAGGAGCCGGTGAGGACGTCGGCGGTGTCCTCGGTGTTGACGTGGGGGAGGAGTTCGCCCTGGGTGCGGGCGTCGTCGAGGAGGTCCCGGGCGAGGGCGGCCCAGATACGGAAGGGGCCTTTGCGGTCGAGGCCGTGTGAGGTCTGGTCCATGGAGAGGCGGACGCCGGCACGGACCATGGGGTCGGTCTGCAGGCGATGGGCGTGGAGCATGACGACGTCGACGAGTTCTTGGATCTTGCTGGCGCGTGGGGGGAGGGTGATGCCTTGCTCCTGAGCGTGGAGCACACCCTGGGCGAGCTCTTCCTTGGACTGGAAGTGGAAGTAGAGGGCGCCTTTGGTGACACCGGCGGCCTTGAGGACCTCGCTGATGGTGGCGGACTGGTAACCGCGGGTTTCGAAGACTTCGGCGGCCGCTGAGAGGATCTTGCGGCGGGTGCGGATCGCACGGTCCTGCATGGGCATGGGGTCACTCCGTCCGGTGCGCCGCCGGCGTACGGCCGGTCGCGTCGTACCGGTCTCGTGTGCCAGCCTCATTCTGGCCGGTCTGTTTCTGAAGGGTCAGAAAAAACCGTCCAGTTCGTATATTACATGGGAACGTGCGGAAGGGAATCGGGCGGCGGCCCGGGAAATGCCTGGCAGGCCGGGGACATGTGCGACCTTCCCGATGCTGCCGCACGGCGCCGATCACGAGAAGTCCGATCCTCGTCCGGGAGTCACCGGGTGGCGGCACGGAAGTCTTCTCGGGCGAGCGAAACCGTCCATGAGGTCTTCTCGTGCATTGGGCAAGTGAACGCCTGTCGTTGAACTCCGGTCCGACGCATGGGCGTTCTTTGTTCGGGAATGGTGGGATTTCCTGCCTCATCTCGCGCCTGTTCCGGCTTCGTGGTGGGTGTAAACAGGGTGGCCAGTACGGCATTGACATACCGCGCGTGCTGTTTTTTACTCGGGTGGCAGCGATGCACGCGGGCGGCAGCCCTTAGGTGGGGGAGAGGGCATGGAGATCGATGTGCTCGGCACGCTCGCGAGTCAGTCGCGAGTCAGGGGAAGCCCTTCGCGTGCATCGCACCCAAGCCGCGTGAGGTGCTCGCCCTGCTGGCGCACCATGCGGAGCCGGCCGTGCCGACGTCGGATCGCCCCAGATGGCGCTACCCCGACTTCTCCTTCGTCGTCGATGGCGTCGCACGGCGCCACGTGGTGCCATTCCCCGCCCTCGTCACGGCCCCGGAAGGCATGGCGACAGGGTGCTTCGGTTCACGGGGCTCGTGTTTTTGCAGGTGGAGCGGCCATCGGGGGGATTGGCTGCGCTATGGCACCATAGGTGCTTGCGCATGGTGCCATCGTGGTGCAATGATGGCGTCATGGATCTCACGCCGTATGTCGACACCCTCCGCCGCGAACTCGCGGTGGCCGCCGAGGCCGGCGGGGAGGACGCCCGCGAGCTGGCCGAGCGGCTCACCGCCCCGCTGGAGTCGGCGACCCGTCTGACCCTGCTCAACGTGCTCTCCGCCGCGATGGACGAGATCACCCGAGACCTCGCCCCCGGTTCGGTGGACGTGCGGCTGCGCGGCCTCGACCCCGACTTCGTGGTGACGCCGCCGCCCGCCGACAGTGGCAGCGCCGCACAGCAGCCGGAGCCCGCTGAAATGCTGAGCGCCCCGCTGCCCGCCGACGGGGACGACAGCGGCACAGCACGCGTCAACCTGCGCCTGCCGGCCAACCTCAAGGCGCGCGCCGAGGAGGCGGCGGGCCGTGAGGGCCTGTCGCTCAACGCCTGGCTGGTGCGCGCCGTGTCGGCCGCGGTCGACGGAGGCAGTAGGCCGCGTACGACGGAGAAGACCCAGACCGTCGGGCAGAGCTTCACGGGCTGGGTGCGCTAGCCGCGCCCCGCCCGCACGACCACGTCATCCACACCACGTCCCACCTGCGGGGACGCCCCAAGGACCCATGAGGACGGTACAGCCATGCCTGTTTTCGACACTCCCGAACCCATCTCGGTCACCGCCCGCGTGGAGGCCGGTTCCATCCAGTTCACCGCGAGCGACCGCGCCGACACCGTCGTCGAGGTGCGGCCCCGCGATCCGAAGAAGGACCAGGACGTCCGCACCGCCGAGCAGACCGAAGTCACGTACGCAGGCGGGGCGTTGACCTTGCGCACCCCCAAGCAGCGCTACCTGTTGGGGCGCACCGGCACCGTCGACGTGAGTGTCGAGCTGCCCGTCGGCTCGCGCATCGACATGACCGGCGCCTGGGCCCAGGTGCTCGGCGAGGGCCGGCTCGGCGAGGTCCGCGTGAAGACCTCCTCCGGCGACGTCCGCCTCGATGTCACCGGCCCGCTGCAGCTGACCGCCTCGCACGGCTCGATCACCGTCGACCGCGTCGAGGGCATGGCCGAGATCACCACCAGCTCCGGCAGCATGCGCGTCGGCCTCGTCGACGGGCCGGCCGTGCTGAAGAACTCGCACGGCACCACGACCGTCGCCGCCGCGATCGGCGAGCTGCGGGTGAGCGGCGCCAACGGCGACATCGACATCGCGCGCGCCGAGAGCTCGGTCACCGCCACAACCGCCCACGGCACCTTGCGCGTCGCCGAAGTCGCCCGTGGCACCGTGCAGTTGGAGACCTCCTACGGCGCCATCGAGGTCGGAGTCCGCGAGGGCACCGCCGCCTGGCTCGACGTCAGCGCGGGCTCCGGCCAGGTGCGCAACACGCTCACCGCGTCGCAGAGCCCGGACGCAAGTGAGGAGACCGTCAACATCCGCGCCCGCACCCGGTACGGCAACATCGACGTCCGCCGCGCCAAGGCCTGAGCCCCGGCCTCGGCCGACGGCCACGCGCCCGTCGGTCTTGGCGGCCATGTCATCCCCGGCCACAGTCACTCGTCCGTTGGCCCTGGCCCGCCAGTTCGCGTCCTGGGGCCTGGCCACTCGTCCTAACTCCAGGGCCGGTCGCGCGGCCCCTTGAGCCTCGCGCCCGTCGGCTTCGGCCAGTTCGCTTCCTGGCGCTCTGCCATCTGTCATCTGCCGCGGCTTCGGGGCAGGTTGTCCCGACGCTCCCCGGGTGTCTCTCGGACCGGCTTCCGGATTCCTGGCTCCGACTTCCGTGCCGGCCGCCCGGCTCCTGGGTCTCCGGCTCAACTCCAGTGCCGGCCGCCCGGCTTCAGAGCCACCCGACCGGGCCCCCGGCCGGTGGCCGTCGTGCCAGGCCCCGACATTCGACCTTGCCCCCCGGCTCGGGCCCAGGCCCAGGCTCAAGCCCTCGGCCCCTCGCCGCCCAGCCCCTGACCCTTCACCTTGCCCTCCGCACGCGCAGCAGCCAGCGCCCCACTTTCCCCTCGTCTCGAGCGTTCACCCAGATCGCCCCACCCTTCGAAAGGGAAACCACCATGCCCTTCTCTGTCATGCTCACGTCCAACCAGGAGGGCGGCCGCCCGCAGCCGCCCGCCGCCATCTCCGTCACCGACCTGCGCAAGTCCTACGGCGACAAGAGGGTCCTCGACGGCATCGACCTGCACATCCCGGCCGGCTCCGTGTTCGCGCTGCTCGGCCCGAACGGTGCCGGCAAGACCACCACCGTGCAGATCCTGTCCACCCTCATCTGCGCCGACGACGACTCCGGCCCGGTCCGCGTCGGCGGCCACGACCTCGCCGCCGACCCGCAGGCCGTACGCGCCGCGATCGGCGTCACCGGGCAGTTCTCCGCCGTCGACGGCCTGATCACCGGCGAGGAGAACATGCTCCTCATGGCGGACCTGCACCATCTCTCCCGCCGCGAGGGGCGGCGGGTGGCGGCCGAGCTGCTGGAGCGCTTCGACCTCACCGAGGCCGCGAAGAAGCCCGCCGCCACCTACTCCGGCGGCATGAAGCGCCGCCTCGACATCGCCATGACCCTGGTCGGAGACCCGCGGATCATCTTCCTCGACGAGCCGACCACCGGCCTGGACCCCCGGTCCCGGCACACCATGTGGGGCATCATCCGCGAGCTGGTCACGGGTGGCGTCACCGTCTTCCTCACCACGCAGTACCTGGACGAGGCCGACCAACTCGCCGACCGTATCGCGGTCCTGCACGACGGCAGGATCGCCGCCGAGGGCAGCGCCGAGGAGCTGAAGCGGATGATCCCGGGCGGGCACGTACGGCTGCGCTTCACCGACCCGGCCGCCTACCGCTCCGCCGCCACCGCGCTGGGCGAGGCCGCCCGCGACGACGAGGCGCTCGCCCTGCAACTGCCCAGCGACGGCAGCCAGCGCGAACTGCGTTCCATCCTCGACTGGCTGGAGGCGGCCGGCATCGAGGCGGACGAACTGACCGTGCACACCCCCGACCTCGACGACGTGTTCTTCGCCCTGACCGACAGCACCACCACCGCACAAGGCCAGGCGGAAAACGCCGGTCAGCCCCACCAGGCCAAGGAGGCCCTGCGATGAGCTCCCTGCCCCTCGCCGTGCGCGACTCGTCCACGATGCTGCGCCGCAACCTGCTGCACGCCCGCCGCTACCCGTCCCTGACGCTGAACCTGCTGCTGACGCCCGTCATGTTGCTGCTGCTCTTCGTGTACATCTTCGGCAACGCGATGAGCGCGGGCCTGGGCGGCGGCGCCAGCCGCTCCGACTACGTCGCCTACCTGGTGCCGGGCCTGCTGCTGATGACCGTCGGCTCCACCACGATCGGTACCGCGGTCTCCGTCTCCAACGACATGACCGAGGGCATCATCGCCCGCTTCCGCACCATGGCGATCCACCGCGGCTCGGTGATCATCGGGCATGTCGTCGGCAGCGTGCTGCAGTGCGTGCTGAGCGTGGTCCTGGTCGGCGCGGTCGCCGTGGCGATCGGCTTCCGCTCCACCGACGCCACCGTCCTGGAATGGCTGGCGGCCTTCGGGCTGATCACGCTGTTCGCGCTGGCCCTGACCTGGATCGCGGTCGGGATGGGCCTGGTGAGCCCGAGCGCGGAGGCCGCCAGCAACAACGCGATGCCGCTGATCTTCCTGCCGCTGATCTCCAGCACCTTCGTCCCGCTGCACTCCATGCCGGGCTGGTTCCAGCCGATCGCCGAGTACCAGCCCTTCACGCCCGCCATCGAGACCCTGCGAGGCCTCCTTCTGGGCACCGCGATCGGCCACAACGGCTGGCTCGCCCTCGCCTGGTGCGCCGGCCTCGCCGTCCTCGGCTACTTCTGGTCGGCCGCGAAGTTCAACACCGGCCCCAAGTAGGCGCGATGAACCGTGCGGGCGCCTGCCCGCCGGCCCGGCCCCTGCCGCGACCCCTCCCACTCCGAGACGGCCGCGGCAGGGGCCACGGCCGTTCGTGTCGTGCTCACGCGGGGACGACGAGCCCGCGCGCTCACGCAACTCCGGCAGGTGCATCTCCACTTGACGGCCCAGCAACGTGAGGTGTCTCCGCCGAGGAAGTCCAGCACCCGGCGCCAGGTCAGTTCGGCCTCAGCCGGGTCTTGGTCGGGAAGGTCGCGGTCGGTGTGGAAGGGGCCTGTGCCCGGGTAGCGGAAGACCTCAAGGTCGACGCCTCTGTCCCGGGCCGCCCTGGGGAATGAGGCGACGTGTTCGGGCCGTGTGAAGTGTCGTGGTCGCGCATGCCGCCGAACACCGACACCGACACCGACAGCGGCACCGGCGCGGTGAGCGGCGGCGTACACCAAGTCTCGCTGCTGCGCAGGTCGGCGCGGATGACGGGCCGCAACAGCTCCCACTGTCTGCCCGGCACCCGTGCCGCTGATCCTCTGCCTGCCTGTCGTACCACTTGGTGCTGCCCCATGAGGCGGGCATCATCGATGGCCCGGGACCAATCCCGGCCCGCGGCGAGAGCAGAAGACCATGGCGAACGCGCATCCGATGGACCGGCAGTCGGTCTACGACGACTACGACCGTGCTCGGAACACCTTCCACCAACTCCTCGACGGGGCCACCGAAACCGACCTCGCCCGGGGCGCCGACGGCACCCGCTGGACCAACAGGCAGTTGCTGTGGCACATGCTCTTCGGCTACATGATCGTCCTGAGGCTGCTCGTCCTGGTGCGCGTCTTCGGACGCCTTCCCGACCGTGTCGGCAGGCAATTCGCCCGGCTGCTGAACGCCGCGACGGCCCCGTTCGACGTCGTCAACTACCTCGGCCCGGTCGGCGCCGCGAAGATCTACGGACCGCAGCGGATGGGCGCCAAGTTCGACCGTGTCATCGACTCCCTGCGCCGCAAGCTCGCAGCCGAGCCCGAGTCCGCTCTCGCCCGTGGCATGCACTACCCCGAGCGCTGGGATCCCTTCTTCCAGGACTTCATGACGCTGGCGGACATCTACCGCTACCCCACCCGGCACTTCGACTTCCACCACCGCCAGCTCACGCTGGATGAGGACGGCTGACGCCCCGCGGCCGGTCAAAAGGCACGCGGGGCACGCCGGCATGAGCAGAACTCCGGCCGAGACCATGTGACCAGCGGCGGCACGAGGTTCCTTGACGGCTTTCGAACGTCAGGCTGCGGGGCAGAGCGCGGTGGGGCGGGCCGGCGCCGCGGCGTGGGCCACGGACACGGTCCGGCCACCGGCAGTGGCAGCGGCGGAGACGGGGGCGGGGGCCGAGGCCTGCGTGCGGCTGCGGGCGAAGACCACGACGCGCAGCACCGCGAACCGGGCGACACCGGCGAGAGCGGAGGCACTGAGGTAGACGACCTGTGCAAGGACCGCACCGGGCGCGGCCACCAGCAGCTGCAGGGCGAACATCGCTATGCAGGTCACCGCATACGCGGCCGCCGCAGAGCCGGCCGACTGCGCATGCTGGCGCCAGGTCGCGTGCCCGCCCGCTCCGAACGTGAAGCGGGCGTGCAGCTCGGTGGCGAGGACGGTGGACACCACGGTGATCACGGCGTTGGCCAGGACCCAGGGCATCCAGGCGGCGGCGGCCGCCACGGCGAAGCTTGAGGCGAGCCCCACGCCGCCGCCGAAGAGCACGAAGCGGACGAAGGCCATGACGGCACCGGGTGCCGCCTGCTGGCTCTGTGCTGTCTCCATGACCCGCCCCTTTGTGATCGCTCCCTCTCGATGGCACCACTATGGCACACATAAGGTGCCATGCGTAGCCCTTATCGGCGCCGCGGATGTCGCTTGTGGCTCCGTGGTGGGGGCGGGGGGCGCAAATGGGCAGGCCGAACCGCCAACAACCATGCACGCTGCCGCGGTTCCTGATCCGGCTCCACCGTGACGCGCAACCAGGCCGTCCCCGGAGGGGGACCTGTTGACCTGCCTTTCCGCTCGGATTCGCCGGGCGGTGGGTCTCCTTTCGAAACGGCTTGATGGAAGATGGCTCAGAATGGCATCGCTTGTGCGCCATGCTGGGGCCACAGAACGGGAGTGACGCCGGGAACGGCGACCAACCTGACGTGCACGCACTGCGGTACCGCCGGTCTGGCGGAGGGCTTCATCGAGGATGCCGGTGAGCACGCGCGCGGGTACGCGCGCTGGATCGACGGCGCGTTGGAGCGGGACATCTTCGGCGGTGCCAAACGGATGGGCCCCGCCGGCGGATAGAGGCTTACCGCTGCCCCAAGTGCGGGCATCTCGAACTGTTCGCCACCGACGAGGTGTGACCTGATTACGCCGGCCAGCAGGCCCTGCGGCGGCGATCCACACCGCAGATCAGAGGAGATGCACATGCGCGCGGCGACGCCGAAGCCCCGCGCCCCGTGAACGGCCTCGCGGATCCCGTGTCGTACCGGGACCGGGGTGACACCTGCCGTTCATGCCCCGCAGCGGGGAATGTTGAGTTCCGCGAGCACTCTCCGTGGCGTGAAACGAATTGCAGGGATCGTCCTTGCGGTGCTGCTGATCGGTGGCGTGGTGGCCGCTGTCGTCGCAGGCCGGTATGACGGGGACAAGGGCACGGCAACGAAGACCGTGCGGATGGTGATCGGATCGGAGAAGGCCGAGTACTTCGCCGATCCGGATGTGGTGAAGGCCCTCGCCACCAAGGGCTACACCGTGAAGGCCGAGACCTCCGGGTCCTGGGCCATGGAGGGGCTCGACCTCAAGGGGTACGACCTCACGTTCCCGTCCAGCCAGGCGCCCGCCGTAGAGCTGGCGAAGCGGTACAAGGTGCACGGGACGCTTCCCAGGCCTTTCTACTCGCCCCTCGTCGTCGTGGCCCACCGCAGCGCCGCCCAGGTGCTCACGGCGAACGGCCTGGCGACCATCGACAAAGGGCACCGCGGCACCCTGAAGATGGCCGCCTACCTCGACGCCGCCCGGCATGACCGCACCTGGCAGCAGCTCAAGGGGGCGGACAAGTACGGCGAGTTGAGCGGGACTCTCTTCATCTCCAGCACCGATCCGGAGTCCTCCAACTCCGGTGCCCTCTATCTGGCCGCCGCCTCCTACGTGGCGAACGGCGGACGGGTGGTGGCCGACAAGGGGGGTCTCGACCGCACCGATCCGCTGCTGAAGAAGCTCGTCACCGTGCAGGGTGCCCAGCAGTCCAGTTCGGACGCGGTGTTCCGGGATTTCGTCAGCGGCGCCGGCAATCCGCTGGTCTGGGTCTACGAGTCGCAGGTCGCCTCGCTTCTCGCGGGCGGGCAGCAGCCTGACGACCTGGTCGTGCTCTACCCGGACACCACGGTCAACAGCGACCACACCGTCGTACCTCTGACGGACAGGGGGCAGGCGCTCGCCGAACTCCTGTCCACGGACGGGGAGTTGCGGCGGCTCGCCGTCCGGCACGGTTTTCGGCCGCAGGGCGAGGCCGGCGAGTTCGCCTCGGACACCACCTATCTCAAGCAGGAACTGACCGGCGTCCGGCAAGCGCCCGTGCCCACCTCTGCGGTGCTGCACGAGTTGGCGCGCCGGGCGCGCGGATGAACGGGGGAACGGCATGACCAGCTTCAACACCAGTCAGAACAGTCATCAGAACACCCTGAGCGGAGACGACGTCTTCACGCTCACCCCGCCCGAGGCCGTCGCGGCCGTCCCACGGGAGAAGGCGGGCGGGCTCGTTCCCGTCGACGACAGCGTCCGTACGGACATGGCGGAGAAGGCCTCCGCGTACGTCGCCGGTCTCGCCGCCCTCGACGCCCGCTCGCCCGAGTTCGCCGGCAAGGTCGGCGAGGTCACCGCACTCGGCGCCGGTGAGATGCGCACCGCGGCCGCGCAGTCCAATCGGATGCTGGAACGGACCGTGCGCAGTCTGCCGAGCAAGGGCGGGGACGCCCAGTCGCAGGTCGCGGGCTCGCTCGTCGAACTGCGGCGGGTCGTCGAGGACCTGGATCCGCGAGAGCTGCCCGTCGGCAAGGGACGCAAGTTCCTCTCCCGGCTGCCCGGCGGGAACAAGCTGCGCGACCACGTCGCCAAGTACGCCTCCGCACAGGGCACGTTGAACAAGATCGTCGGCTCGCTGCGCGGCGGTCAGGACGAACTGCGGCGCGACAACGCCGCATTGCGGACCGAACGGGTGCGCCTGTGGGAGACCATGGGCAAGCTGCAGGAGTACGTTGTGCTGACCGAGGCCCTGGACACGGCCGTCGAGCAGCACATCGCCGGCACCGCGGACCCCCAGGCGGCCGACTCGCTCCGCGCCGACGTGCTCTTCCCCGTCCGGCAGAAGCACCAGGACCTGCTCACCCAACTCGCCGTGTGCGCCCAGGGCTACCTCGCCATGGACGTCGTGCGCCGCAACAACGACGAACTGATCAAGGGCGTCGACCGGGCGGCGACCACGACCGTGTCCGCGCTGCGGATCTCCGTGATGCTGGCCTCCGCGCTCGACAACCAGAAGAAGGTCGTGGAGCAGGTCAACGCCCTGCGCGGCACGACCGAGGACCTCATCAGGGGCAACGCCGAGATGCTCGTCACCCAAAGCGGTGAGATCCAGCGGATCGCCGCCGACCCGGCCGTGGGCGCCGAGACCCTGCGGTCCGCGTTCCGGCAGATCTATCGCACCCTCGACGCGATCGACACCTACAAGGTCCAGGCGACCGAGGCGATGGCGACGACCGTGGAGAACCTGACGGCCGAACTGCAAAGCGCCAGCGCGTACTTGGACCGCAGCCGGTCGCGGGGCGCGCTGGAAGGGGGGCCCGCGTGAGACGCACCCTGGCTGTCGTCGCCTCTGCAGCCGCCCTGCTGACCGCCTGCAGTACGGCCAAGAAGGCCGACCCCGCCACCACCCCCGAACCCGGCACCCTCCGCGTCCTCGCCTCCAGCGAACTCGCCGACATGGCACCGGTGCTCCACCAGGTCCGCAAGGACACCGGCATCACGGTCCGACCCACCTACATGGGCACTCTCGACGCCGTGAATCTGCTGGCATCAGGGAAAGCGGCCGGGACCTTCGACGCCGTGTGGCTCTCCTCGGACGACTACCTCCGACTGCGCCCCACAGCCGCGAAGACGATCCTCTCCGAGACACCGATCATGTCGAGCCCGGTCGCCGTGGGGATCAGGACGGCCACCGCGCACGCCCTCGGCTGGAAGCCGGACGACGTCACCTGGTCCCAGGTCGAGAAGGCCGTACAGGACGGGAAACTGACGTACGGCATGACCGACCCCGCCCGCTCCAACTCCGGTTTCGCCACGCTCGTTTCGGTTGCCTCCGCGCTCTCCGGCGCCCAGTCCGCGCTCACCGACGCGGACGTCGCGAAGGCCACGCCCCGGCTGAAGGAGTTCTTCAAGGGGCAACAGCTGACGTCGGGTTCGTCGGGCTGGCTGGCGACGGCGTACAAACGGCGCGGGAACGTCGACGCGCTCCTCAACTACGAGTCCGTCCTCAAGGGCATCCCGGGCCTGACCGTGATCCGCCCCAAGGACGGCGTGGTCACCGCCGACTACCCGCTCTCCTCCCTCGCCGGCACACCCGCCGCGACCCGCGAGGACGTCCGCCGCCTGACCGAGGCCCTGCGCACACCGAAGATCCAGAAGGAGATAACCGCTCGCACGCACCGCCGCCCGGTGATCCCGTCGGTGCCGCCGGCAGCCGGCCTCGACACCACGCGGCGCCGCGAACTCCCCTTTCCCGGCAGCCTTTCCGTCGCCGACGGCCTGCTCGACTCGTACGAGAACAAGCTGCGCCGCCCCTCCCGGACGGTCTACGTCCTCGACACCTCGGGCTCGATGCGGGGCGACCGCCTCGACCGGCTCAAGAAGGCACTCACCGGCCTCACCGGGGACTTCCGCGACCGCGAGGAGGTGACGCTGATGCCGTTCGCGTCGCACGTGAAGAGCGTACGGACGCACGTGGTCGAACCGGCGGACCCGAAGGCCGGGCTCGACGCCATCCGCGCCGACACCAAGGGGCTCTCCGCCGACGGCGACACCGCGATCTACACCTCGCTGGAGACGGCGTACGAGCAACTCCGCGCCGACCGCGACACGTTCACGTCGATCGTGCTGATGACCGACGGCGAGAACACCACCGGTGCGAAGGCCGGTGAGTTCGACGCCTTCCACCGCTCGCTCGGCAGTGATCAGAAGGAGATCCCCGTCTTCCCGATCCTCTTCGGCGACTCCGACCGGCGGGAGCTGGCACACATCGCCGAACTGTCCGGCGGCCGCCTTTTCGACGCCCAACAGGGTTCGCTGGACGGCGCCTTCGAGGAGATCCGTGGCTATCAGTAGATACCTGGAGTCCCGCAAGAACATCGCGGGCAGCGCATGCGGGCTCCTCGGGCTCGGGCTCACCTTCACGGGGGTGGCCGGACCGTACTGGCCCGTCGTGGTGGCCGGACTGTACGGCGCGGGCGCGTTGATCGCCCCGCCGGAGCGGCCCCCGCTGCCGGACTTCCCAGACCCCTCGGCCCAACTGGACGAACTGCGCGGCGACTTCGCGAAGCTGGGCGAATACCTGGCGGAGGTCGACCTGCCGCCGGCCTCCGCGGGCCGCCTTACCGAACTGACGGACCTGCTGGCCGCGTTGCTGGCCCCCGGTTGGGTCTCCGAGGTCCTGGCCCAGGACCCGGAGGGCGTACACACGCTCTCGCGGGCCGTACGGCAGGACATCCCCGAGGCCGTCGACAGCTTCGTACGCACCCGTTGGTGGACCCGGATGACCCCGGGCTCCGAACCACCGGAACGACACCTGGAACGACAACTGACCCTGCTCCAGGAGGAGGGGGAGCGGTTGGCTGTGGCGCTGCGGGAGACGGAAGCGCGGCGGCAGGAGTCGCACACCCGGTATCTGGAGGACAGGGGGCGCGCGAACTGACCTCCCTTACCGACGCTCGCAGCGACGACGGGCAGGCGGCCGTCCTGGTCGGATGCTGAACGCACCCAATGCCACAGATGTGTCGGAGGCGTGGGCCTTACTTCGATGTACCGAGGCGACGATCACTCCGATGTTGTGGAGTTCTTGCGCTGGTTGGCATTGAAGCGCGCCTTCTTCTGACGATTCCCGCACGTGTTCATGTCGCACCACTTGCGGGTGCGACTTTGGCTGGTGTCGAAGAAGGCGGCTCGGCAGGTTGGTGATGCGCACAAGGCCAATTTTCCGTCTCGTTCGCCTGCGATGATGCTGATCGCGTCGGCGGCGATCACGCTGAGGGCATCTTCCACGCAGGTAGCCGAGCTGAGCCGCCATTGCCGCTTGCCCTCGGCCGTCAGGATCGCTGCGGCCCGACCCTGAGCGCTGCAGTCGTTGATGACCTGGACAGCAGATGCAGGGAGAGCGTCCTGGATCGCGGCCGCCGTCGCGGCGGCGTGAATCGACTCCCTCAGTACCCGGGCGAGGTCGAGCTGGGCAGCAGTGCAGGAGTCCACGGCGAGGCCGCTCACTGCCAGCCAGTCGACGAGTCGCTGCGGCGTGGGAATGCGCTCCACAGCGTCGCCATGACGTTCCGACAGCGTCCCCGTGAAGCTCGTCGCCAGCACGGTACCGAGGCGGAAGTCAGGGAATCCAGCACGCATGGAACCACCTTAGCCGGTTGCGGCGTGAGTCGGAGGCCTGCTAGAACCGTCTTAGCCGGTTCGCGACGGGTGGGGGCCGGTTCCGCGACGGCCAGGAGGTCTCATGCCCCGTCCGACCAGCGACGTGCAAGCATTTGAAGCCCACGCAACTGACGCTGACCTCGACGATCTGCGCGCGCGCCTGGCCGCGGCGCGACTACCGGAGGCCGAGACGGTCCATCGCGCCGCGCCCGGCCCTCGCCGATGGGGGCAGGGCGTACCTCTCGCCGACCTCGTCGAGGTCGTGAACTACTGGCGCACCGGGTACAACTGGCGGTCGTTCGAAGCGCGCCTCAACCGGATCGGCCAGTTCCGCACGACCATTGATGGTCTGGGAATCCACTTCCTGCACCGCCGATCCGCGCGGGCGGACGCCACTCCTCTGATCATGACGCACGGTTGGCCGGGCAGCATCGCCGAGTTCGTCGATGTAGTGGGCGAGCTGGCAGATCCCAAGGATGCCGACGCGCCGGCGTTCCACGTCGTGGCCCCGTCGCTTCCCGGATTCGGTTACAGCGACAAGCCGGCCACCACCGGGTGGGGAACCGAAAAGATCGCGGCCGCATGGGTGGAACTGATGGGAAGGCTCGGCTACGCCAAGTTCGCAGCCCACGGCGGCGACTGGGGAGGCAATATCACCACGGTTCTCGGCGGCAGGTTTCCGGCACACGTTCTCGGCATCCACACCACGTTCGCGGAGGGCCCGCCCGGCCTGACAAAGGACGGGCTGACGGCGACCGAGCGCAAGTGGGCCGAGGAGACCCGCGATTTCTGGCGCCAACGAGCGGCGTACGCGAAGCAGCAGGCGACCCGACCGCAGACCATCGGCTACTCCCTCGTCGACTCACCGGTCGGGCTTCTGGCCTGGATCCTCGACAAGTTCGCCGAGTGGTCGGACACCGAAGACAGCCCGTTCGAGACGATTTCCAGAGACCGCATTCTTGACGACGTCACTCTGTATTGGCTGACGCGGACCGGCGCATCGGCGGCCCGCATTTACTACGAAAGCCACAACTCGCTCGATCCCGAACTCCGGGTCGACGTCCCGTCAGCAATCAGTATGTATCCCCGCGACATCGAGAAATGTCCGCGCCCCTGGGCACAGGAGCGGTACCGGCAGATCGCCCGATGGAGGTCGCCCGAAAGCGGGGGACATTTCCCGTCGCTGGAGGTCCCCGAGTATTTCGTCAAAGATCTGCAAGAAGGTCTCGCGGCAGTGCTGGCCGCCAATCGGTGAACCCGGCTCGGCGACCTGGCACTCGATGACCGGCGACCGAGCTCGAGATCGTTTCGTCGCAGTCCTTCCACGTCGATGTCCCGCGCAAGCGGCCCGCTGCGCACCCGCATGCCAGACGAACTGGCCGACGCTTAGGCCCTGTTCGAATTGATTGCGGGCGCGCCGCTCGTCGCGGAGGCTGTCGGCGCACCGGTCAACCGACCGAGCCCGGTGCAGGGGGAGAGCCGGCCGTGGCCGACGAGATGGTGGAGCAGGCCCAGAGATTCATCAACAGCTACAACGTCGACGGCATTCCGAAGGTGGAGGTCAACGGCAAGACCAGCTGGACGGTCATGTTCGCCCTCACCCGGGCGCTCCAGCACGAGCTGGGCATGACCACCCTGGCCGACAGTTTCGGACCGGCGACTCTGGCAGCCCTGCAGTCCCGTTTCCCGGTCATCGACGCCAACACCCGCAACGGCAACATCTACCGGATCGTGCAGTCCGCCCTGTACTGCAAGGGATACGACGGCGACCAGATCAACGGCGACTACACGGAGCGCGTCTCGGCGTCCGTCACCACCCTCAAGCGGAACATGGGCGTCGACGGCGCCTACCCGGGGGACAGCCTGACCCCCAAGGTCTTCAAGGCCCTGCTGACCATGGACGCGTACGTGCTGGTCGAGGGCGGCACGGACGCCATACGCAGCGTCGAGCAATGGCTCAACAGCCGCTACATCGCCCGCCGGGACTTCTTCGTGATCCCCTGCGACGGCAACTTCTCCAGGGACGTGCAGAAGGCGCTCATCTACGCCATCCAGTACGAGATCGGCATGAGCGACGACGTAGCCACCGGCGCGCTCGGCCCCGCCACGAAACAGGGACTGCGCGAGCACACCGTGGCCCAGGGCTCCACCGGCACCTGGGTCGGCCTGTTCAGCGCGGCGATGCTCTTCAACCGGAGACCGGGAGTCTCCTTCACCACCGCCTTCGACGCCGACCTCGCCTCCAGGGTGCGGGACTTCCAGAGCTTCGTACGGCTCGCCGTGAACGGTCAGGGCGACTTCCCCACCTGGGCCTCCCTGTTGGTGTCCACGGGTGACAACACCCGGGTCGGCACCGCCTGCGACACCGTCACCGAACTCACCCCTGCCCGCGCCGCGGCTCTGTACACGGCCGGATACCGTTACGTCGGCCGCTACCTCTCCAACGTTCCGGGCAGCACCCTCAACAAGCAGCTCCAGCCCGGCGAGTTGAAGGTCATCGCCGCGCACGGCCTCAACGTCTTCCCGATCTACCAGACCTACGGCGGCGAGGCGGCGTATTTCCGTCGTGAACAGGGCATCGCCGACGCCCATGCCGCGATCGAGCGTGCCCGCCACTACGGCTTCAAAGCCGGCACCCGCATCTATTTCGCCGTCGACTTCGACGCCCTCGACTACGAGGTGACCGACAGCGTCCTGCCCCACTTCCGCGGCATCAAGGCCACGGTCGACGAGTACGGGCCCGAGTACCGCATCGGCATCTACGCCCCGCGCAACGTGTGCAGCAGGGTCGCGGCGGAGGGACTGACGTCGGCAAGCTTCCTGTGCGACATGTCGACGGGCTTCTCGGGAAACCTCGGCTACCCCCATCCCGCCGACTGGTCGTTCGACCAGATCGCCACGATCTCCGCGGGCAGCGGTGACGGCGCGATCTCCATCGACAACGACATCGCCTCCGGCCGTGACGAGGGCCAGAGCAGCTTCCTGGAGGAGGACGACGACAGCCATCTGGACGGCCGCTTCGACACGTTCTTCCGGGACGCGCTGCTGGCCGACGTGCAGAACTACTTCGTCAACGCCATGGGAGTGCCCGAGCAGGGTGGTGAGGGCACCATGGCCTACAGCACCCGCACCACCACCCAGTCGTTCCAGGCGGTGATGGACCTCGACTGGCTGATCACCTCCCTCTCGCGCACCTACGGCATGCGCAAGGCCCTCATCCAGTGCCCGCTGCTGTGGGAGATCAGGGCCTACAACATCGCCGACAAGGCCGCGGACGACGCGGTGGAGGCCGGCCTCAGTGACGAGAGCAGCACCGGCCTCGGCCAGATCCGGGCGCACACCGGCATCGCCGCCCGCAACTACTGCGTGGACGCGGGCATCATCACCGGCCGCATCATGAACGCCGACAACCCCGACGACCTCTCCACCATGTGGCACAACCTCCACGACGACGACGTCTACAACGTCAGCACCATTCCGGCCGTCCTCGTCCAGGGAGCCGCCCTCATCGGCGTCGCGCGTCCCTCCGTCACGAGCAGCGACGACGACAGCCGAGGGATCATGGGCCGGTACAACGGAACCGGCGCGGGTGCCGTGCGCTACGGGACCGCGATGATCGGTCTCTACGCCGTCTTCGAGAAGTACAACAGCCTCTTCCGCGACTGACCGCGCCCCCTCACGTATTTCCCACTCTCCCGGAGCCACGCCATGTCCCTACCCAGCCCTGCCCCGACCCGGCGCGTGCTGCTGCGCACGGCCACCGGAGTCGCCTGCGCCGCAGCGGCAGTGCCCGCACTCGCCACCGCCGCCGCGGCGGCGAACTCGCCCGGCCCGTCGAGGCCGGCTCTCGCGGACAGCCGGCCCTCCCGGGGCCATCCGCGCACCGGCAGCAACAGCGCGAACGGCTGGCCCATGGAGAAGGGCGCCGACATCGGAGGCGCCGTATGGACCAGAGCCATACCGGGCACCGGCGCCACCGTCGCGACGCGGCTCGGTGCCGCCTCCGCCGTGCTCGTCCATGTGATCAGCCGCTACCACTACGAGATCGCAGCACTCGAACCGGACGACGTCCAGGGCTTCAAGGCGCCCCGGGGCCTGACCGGCTTCTGGACCAACTACGCCTCCGGTACCGCCGTCGCCATCCGTCCGGGCGCCCATCCGCCGGGCGTGACGGGCTCGCTCTTTCCCGCGCAGCGCGCGGCCATCGCCGACATCGTTGCCGACTGTGCGGGCGTGGTGCGTTGGGGCGGCACCTTCAACACCCCTTACGAGGCGCACTTCCAGATCGACGTCCCTCCCTCCGACGACCGCCTCGCACGGCTCGCCGAGCGGATAGGACGCCGCAACCTGACGCTCGGGCAGGGCCCGGGAACGCTCGCCCTGCGCGGCTGAGACGTCCACCCGTACCACCCGCGGCGCGCCACCGGCCGCGGGACCGACCATGAACACGAGGAGACACCAGTGAGGAACACAGTGAAGTCGTCGGCCGCGGCGTTCGCCGTCATGGCGGCGGCCGTCGCCACGGCCCTGGGCGTCACCGCCGCCCCGGCCTCCGCCGCCCCGTCCGGCGCGCAGTACGACACGGCCTGCAACGTCACCTACTCCTACATCTCGGCCGGGGCCCACCACGGCGCCGGCGACGTGAACTACTGCCGTCTGTGGGGCGGCAGCATCGGGGTGCGTTCGTCGCCCGGGTCCAGCACCCTCGTGGGCACCGTCAACAGCGCCAACATCAACTGGTTCCGCGGCGACACGCTGAGCTCGCAGTTCTGTTCCGGCAGCTACTGCAACAACGCCTGGGCCTTCACCGAGGCGGACAACGGCAACTGGGGCTGGGTGCCGGAGGTGTACTTCTCCAGCTCCAACACCAGCTGGGACCCCAACCTCCGCTCCTGCGACGCCAATCCGGGCCTGTGCGCACCGTTCTAGGACTCGACTGACGCAACGGGACACCAGGAGCCACCGCCGCGGCGCATTTGCGCCGCGGCATTTCCGTGTCGGCAACCTTGTGCAGTAGTCGCTCGTCTACCTCAACGGCCCGGCAGCGGGCGTGCCAACCCCCCCACCGCATTGTGAGTGACCGACTCGATGCTTCGTATCCACTTCACCGCGCACGACATGGAACGCATCCGCATAGCCCAGCAACCGGACCCCTTATGGGAACTCGTCTGCGCCGTCTGCCGACTGAGCACCGGTCAAGGACCACTCGTCTTCGGCCGCTGGCGAAGATCGATCTCCGAACGGCTCCTCAGCGATGAACGGACCGGCTTCGCCGTGCGGTTCACGCAGGCCCTCATCCCCACCACCGGCTACATTCCGGACTTTCTCACGCCCCCTGTGATGGGCCAGGGTCTGTCCGCGGCCCTGGACCAGGTTCACGCCACGCCACGCGAACGACTGCTGAACGATCTACGCCTGTTCGCCGAGGTCCGTTCGGTGCCCGGCTGGGTCACCCGCCCCGGCGTGTCGGCCGGAGCATTCACCAACTCCCTCGTCACGGCTCTCGAATCGTCCTTCCGTGCTCTGCTCGCGCCCCACTGGGCGCATGTGCAATCGGCGGTGGGAAACGATGTCGCACTGCGCTCGCACGATCTCCTCGAAGGCGGCACGGGCGCGCTCCTCGACGGACTACGCCCCTGGGCCCGCTGGCGCGCTCCCGTGCTCGAGGTGGACTACCCCTGCGAACGCGATCTCCATCTGGAAGGGCGCGGGCTGCTGCTCGTGCCGTCCTACTTCTGCTGGCGCAGGCCGACCTCGCTCGCGGACTCGAGCCTCGACCCCGTGCTGGTCTACCCGGTGGCGAAACCCCCGCTCGGCCTCGTCCGCGCGAGCGACGAGCGGCTCGAACGGCTCCTGGGACGCACGCGAAGCGCCGTCCTCATGGACGTGGCCCGGCACAGCGGCCGCACCACCACAGAGGTCGCCCAGTCCCTCGGCATCGCCCCACCCAGCGCCAGCTACCAGATCGGCGTACTACGCGACGGAGGCCTGATCATCAGCCGCCGCGACGGCAAGTACGTACTGCACTTGGCCACCGCCCTGGCCCGCGGATTGCTCGACAGCAGCGGCGTCTGACGCGGGCCGCTCTGCCGTGCTCCCGGAGTTACCAGTCGCTCTGCCCAAGTGCCCCCCGCGGGTGGATCACATGGCCGGATGGATGCACGACAACTCCACTGTGCGCATGGGCAGTTGAGTGTTCTGTTTGACGTGAAAGCGCCTTCTGAGTCGCTCCCTCCACCACCAGATTCAAACGCAAGACGCTCACCGAGCGGATGCGCGAATCCGGTAGTGCTCCACCTGCCCCCTTCACTTCCACTCACCCACCGGGGAACTCACACATGGCCCTGACCAGGCTCACGAAAACCCTGCTAGGAACCCTCACCGCGGCCGCACTTGGCATCGGCACCCTCGCCGGAGCGACGGCAGCCACCGCCGCTCCCGCCCAGCAGGCTGCCACCCGGACCGTCACCATCCAGGCAGTCAACAACCTCGGACTGAACACCGCCGAGGGCAAGAGCGTTCAGTGCTACGTCCGCGACGCCGTACCCGTCGGGAAGTACAACCCCGGCACGATCGACGGCCAACTCGGCACCAACAGCTGGAAGGCCTGGCAGCGTTTCCTCAACGACCGCGGATACAACGCCGGAACCGTGGACGGCGACGTCGGCCCCAACACCATCCGCGGCCTCCAGCGCTTCCTCGTCGCGATCGGCTACGACACCGGCGGCATCGACGGCGTCGCCGGAACCAAGACCCGGGCCGCCTGGAAGGCATTCGCCAACCTCGGCGGAGGCTGGTGCTGAGCGCACCCTCCCAAGCGCGAGCAGCGGACGGCCACCTTGCACGCCGGCAGGGGTGGCCCGGCTCGTGGTGCTGCCGCCACGTCTATTGCTGTGCGGCCTCGTTGGCGAGTTGGGTGGCGAGCGCGTTGAAGGCGGTGACGTACTGGTCGGCCATGCGCAGCGTGGTGTTCTCCGGGGTGACGTCGTAGGTGTGCGCGGACCCGTTGCCGAACGTGACGTTGATGACGGCAGCGCCCTTGTCCTTCCGGCCGGCGGCGAGGGGGGCGCCTTCGGTGGCGACGCCTCCGACGAGACGGGCCGCCGTCCAGGCCTTGTGGGCGCCGGCGTCAACGAGCTCGGCGTGACCGCCGAGGATGGGTCCCCGTGGGGTTTCACCGAACTTGGAGCCCGGCCAGGGGCGCAGCATGCAGGCGGCGTTGAGGGTCTTCTCGGCCGGGTGGGTGGTGCGCCAGGCGGTCAGGGCCTCTGTCTCGGCCTTCTGTCTGGCCGCCCACTCCTCGCGTTCGCGACGCTGCTCGTCATGCTGCGTCTGGCGCTGTGCGGCCTGTTCCGGGTCTCGTTTGAACATGGTCTCCCCCCAGGGATGTTCGGGTGCTGGGGGAGCATCATCCGTTGTGTGGAGGTGATGTGAAGGAACGTTAATGGAGCTGTGACCTGGCGGGGATGGTTCGTCAGGGCAGGCGGGCGCGGTGCAGATTGACGAGCAGGCGCCAGACCCGGTCCGCAATCTCGGCGGGAGTGGCCTCGATGAGGCCGTGCAGCCAGTCGGCGAGAACCCCGGCGAAGGTCGCGGCCACGGCCGAGGCGACCAGGTCGGGTTCGGGCGCACCGGCCAGGGCGCGCTCGGTGCGGCTGCGGGCGCGCAGATCCTGGTGGAGTACTTGGCCGAGAGGACCGCTGCCGCCGGGGCTCAACAGCTCCCGGTAGAGCTCGGCATGTGAAGCGAGACGGTCGAAGAACTCAAGCAGGGCGGGTGGAGGGGTCTCGGGATCGGGTGTGCCGCGCCACGCGTGCAGGGCGTCCACGGCTTCACGGACGATATCGGCGCAGACGTCGACGGCGAGCGCCTCCAGGTCGGCGTAGTGGAGGTAGAACGTGGCGCGGCCGACTCCCGCCCGACGCACCAGAGCAGCGACGCTGACCTCCGCCAGCGGGCGGTGAGCGCACTCCTCCAGCAGTGCTCGGCCCAGCTTGGCCCGCGTCCGCGCCGTGCGGGGATCTGCTTGCACGGCGGTCACCTGGCAAGCAGAACGGCGGTGAGCGCCAGGGCCCCGGGCAGGGCCTGGGCTGCGAGGATCCGCCGGTTTGTGGTGAGCCCGCCATAAAGACCGGCGACGAGCACGCAGACGAGGAAGAAGACCCGGGCCTGGAACCCGGTCGGATCCCCGGCGGCCAGAGCCCAGATCAACCCGGCGGCCAGGAATCCGTTGTAGAGGCCCTGATTCGCGGCGAGACGGGCGGTGTCACGAGCCAGGGCCGCATCAAAGCCGGAGAGCTTGCGGCCCGGCGGCCTCTCCCACAGAAACATCTCCAGGACCAGGAAGTACGCGTGCAGCGCGGCCACCAGTCCGACCAGCACATTGGCAGTCGTCTCCATCGAGGCATCTCCGTCATCGAGCTTCATGGACAGCTGTCCACAATACATGGACAGCTGTCCATGATGTTCGCAGGTCGACACTCGCCACCGACTGCCCGCGCATGCCTCGACGGGTGTCCCGCTCACCCGGTTTGTCATGTCCCTGGACAGGGCCCGGAAGTCGTGCTGTCATGCCAACTGCCGTTCCTTACAACGTTGTACAGAGCGAACACGGTGAGCCACCACCCTTCCTCGGCCAAGGAGGATTCGTGCGCATCAGGCATCTCGGGCGACGCCTCCCTGGGTGTACGACAACGTTGTCGGCTCCGGTACGGGCAGCGGCGCGAAGCCGGCCCACTGCGCGTGAACCCACGATGGCCTCGGTGGGCCCCTCCCCAGGAGCGTCGATTGCCGGCCGACGGCAGGGCCGACCGCCGCCCCGCTGACGGGCAACCCCTCCACGCCAGCGCCCGGCAGCCAGATCATGCCCCCCTAGGAGACCCCCCACAGGAGAAGCCGTATGCCCCTCGCCCGACGCCACTTCCTGCAAACCGGATGCCTCGCCGTCGGCGCCGCACTCCCGGCGGCGCCTGCTGCCGCGGCGAGCGGCCTCGCTGCCGATGCCCTGATCCGGCTGCCGTCCGGGAGCGTCACCGCCCGCGGCTGGCTCGCCGGCCAACTGCGTCTGCAGCTTGAGGGCTTGTGCGGCCGCTACGCCGCGCGCTCCCATTTCCTCGACGTCACGACCAGCGGCTGGGCGCGCCCCGACCATGACGGCTGGGAGGAACTCCCGTACTGGCTGCGGGGGTACGTCCCTCTCGCCATCGCCACCGGCGACACCGCCGCCCTTGACCAGGCCCGCCGCTGGATCGACGCGGTCCTCGCCACGCAGCAGGGCGACGGCTTCTTCGGACCTCGGGCCCTGCGCAGCTCTCTGAACGGCGGCCCCGACTTCTGGCCCTTCCTGCCGCTGCTCCAGGCGCTGCGTACCTATGAGGAACACACGGGTGATCCGCGGATCGTGCCCTTCCTCGTCCGGTTCCTTCGCTTCATGAACGCCCAGGTGAGGGGCGCCTTCGATACGAGCTGGGTCTCGCTGCGCTGGGGCGACGGCATGGATGTCGCCGTGTGGCTGTACCGCCGCACGGAGGAGGCGTTTCTGCTCGACCTCGTCGACAAGATGCACGCTTGGGGCGCCGACTGGACCGGCCCCCTGCCCACGGCGCACAACGTCAACATCGCACAAGGCTTCCGCGAACCGGCGCAGTACGCCCAGCGCACCGGCTCCGCGGACCTGACCCGGGCCACCTACCAGACCTATGACCAAGTCCTGGGCGGGTACGGCCAGTTCCCCGGGGGCGGGATCGCCGGAGACGAGAACATCAGACCCGGCTTCGGAGACCCTCGGCAGGGATTCGAGACCTGCGGCATCGTCGAGTTCATGGCCAGCCACGAGCTGCTGACCCGGATCACCGGCGACCCCGTATGGGCGGACCGCTGCGAGGACCTGGCGTTCAACATGCTGCCCGCCGCTCTGGATCCCGACGGAAAGAGCGTGCACTACGTCACCAGCGCCAACAGCGTGGACCTGGACGACGTCCGCAAGACCCAGGGGCAGTTCCAGAACGGCTTCGCCATGCAGTCCTACCAGCCCGGTGTCGACCAGTACCGCTGTTGCCCCCACAACTACGGAATGGGATGGCCGTACTTCAGTGAGGAGTTGTGGCTGGCCACCCCGGACGGCGGACTCGCGGCCGCGATGTACGCGCCGAGCAGCGTCCGCGCCACCGTCGCCTCCGGTACCACGATCACCATCACCGAGGACACGGACTACCCGTTCGACGAGACCGTCACGCTGACCCTGTCCACGCCGCGACCGGTCTCGTTCCCGCTGCTCCTGCGTGTGCCGGGCTGGTGCACAGGCCCTCAGCTGCGCGTCAACGGGCAGCCGGTCCCGGCACAGGGCGGACCCGCGTTCGTCCGCGTGGAGCGGACCTGGAAGGACGGCGACCGTGTCACCCTCACCCTCCCCCAACGCACCGCCGTCCGAACCTGGCCCGCCAACCACGACGCCGTCAGCGTGACCCACGGGCCGCTGACCTACGCACTGCGCATCGGCGAGCAGTACGTCCGCTACGCCGGCGACGACACCTTCCCCGAGTACGAGGTGCACGCCACGACACCGTGGAACTACGGCCTGGTACCGGACACGACCTTTGCATTGACCCGGGCCGAAGGTCCCGTCGCCGCAAATCCCTTCACCCACGATGCCACCCCGCTCACGCTCACCGCCCAGGCGCGGCGCGTCCCGGAGTGGATCGCCGACGACGAGCACGTGATCGCCCCGCTCCAGCAGAACCCGGCGCGGGCCACGGGCGCCGTGGAGCACGTCACGCTCGTCCCGATGGGCGCGGCCCGGCTAAGGATCACCTCGTTCCCGACAGCATCCCCGAACGGCAGGACGTGGCTGCCGGAGGCGCCCTACCGGCGCATCCTCAACAAGCACAGCGGAAAGGTGCTGGCCGTCGACGGGATGTCCACGGCGAACAGCGCGAGCGTCGTGCAGTTCGACAACACCGGAACAGGGGACCATGCGTGGCAACTGATCGACAGGGGAGACGGCTGGTACTTGGTGCGCAACGGCCAGAGCGGCAAGGTCCTGGGCGTCGATGGGATGTCGACCCAGAACAGCGCGCACGTCGTCCAGTACGAGGACAACGGGACCGACGACCACCTGTGGACTCTGATCGACAAGGGCGACGGCTGGTTCCTGGTCCGCAACCGGCATAGCGGCAAGGTCCTGGGCGTGGACGGGATGTCGACTCAGAACAGCGCGCAGGTGGTCCAGTTCGACGACAACGGCACCGACGACCACCTGTGGCGCATGACGTGAGCAGGCCTCCTCTCTCATCTCGGCGCACGCCTGCGGCCTTATCCGCTGGAGAGGCCTGAAGAAGAGGTAGCGTGATCATTCTTCGGCTCATACGGGAGGGGCGAGCTGTTGCCACAAGACTTGGTGCGGGCGAGCGAACTCTTGGCGGAGCACGAGGTCGAACTGCTTCGGCGTTCCCTCCTCGAATGGGGCGGGCCAGCTCGGTGCAGTGACCCCCTCGCCGTCGGCATGGGGTTTGCGGACGCTCAGGATGCCAGCAAGATCGCTGACAAAGACGATCTCTGTTGCCAGGAGAGTTCGTGCCCAATCCACTGCCTTGAGTGGCGCATCTTCACCGAGGGCAAGATCCAGCACGCGGCACTGGTCAAGCAGGTTCACCGACGAGGCCACGATCAGGACGCTGCGGTCAATTCAGCGCAAACTTGCCAGCACGGTGAGGCCCTACTACGGACGACGTCCGAGCCCTCCGCGTTGACTCCCCAACAATGGATGGACCGCCTGGACCGCCGTGCAACCAAGGTCGTGTGACGAGCCGTCAGGAACGATTCGCGCGCAACAACGTGATGAGTTGGTCCAGCTCCCCGCGTGCCGAGTACGTACGGATCGGGTCGATGTAGTCGCGTGACTCAATGATCTGACCGTCCCGGACGCGCATGACGAAGACACAGGGCACCTTGGCCATGGAGTCGTCCGGCAACGTGAACTCGTAGGCGAACTCGGCGACGATCACTTCAGGATCGGTGGTCTCGTGAACGACGACATCGGCGACCCGTCTCTTCGGCAAGGACTCCCGGACTTCCGGCGGCACCGTGAAGTGCCCCTGGAGGGCACGCCGACTGGTCAACGGCTTGGATTCCGGCGTCGCCATCGGATGGCGAACATCGGTGACTTCGCCATACAGGTCCGGCAACTCGTTTGAGTTCCCGTCGGCGACCCCATGAACAAGGCGTAGAAATACCTCGCGCGGACTCAGACTCACAAGACCCCCCAAGTGATGGGCACTGGCAGGTAGCACGCATTATCGCCAACTGTGGACGGAAGCCGCACCGACCCAGCGGTGATAGGCGTCTACGTCGACGTTGCTGCCGCACACGATGGTGGCCACGTGTCGGCCGACGAAGCGGTCACGGTCTTCGAGGACTGCCGCGATGCCGAGCGCGGCCGATGGTTCGACGACGAGGCCGGCGCGGTCGAGGAGCATACGCATGCCTGCGATGATCGACGCCTCCCGAACCAGGACGGCGTCGTCAGCGACCAGGAGCAGGTCGTCCAGGACGGCCGGGATGGGACGCCGGCCGGCGACGCCGTCAGCGATGGTGTTGGTCGAGTCGGTGGTGACGACACGTCGTTGGCGCCACGATCGTGTCATCGCCGGTGCGCCCAGCGGCTGGACGCAGATCACCTCGACTTCGGGTGCCAAGGTTTTCACCACGTGACCCACGCCGGTGGCCAGCGCCCCGCCGCCGAGGGCAATGAGGACGGTGTCGAACGACGGCGCGCTGTCCACCAGTTCCAGGCCGATGGTCGCCGCGCCCTCGCAGGTCTCGATGTCCAGGCTGTCTTCGAGCAGCCGGATGCCGTCGTGCCGCGCGATGGCCGCCGCCCGCTCGCGAGCCAACTCGTGGTCGCCGTCCACCAGTTCCAGCCTGGCCTCCAACGCACGGATGCGATCAAGCTTGGCCACAGTCGCAAAGCGGGATGCCACGACGGTGACGTCGAGCCCCCGGCCGCGACCGGACCAAGCAAGGGCCTGGCCAAGGTTGCCCGCGCTGGCGCACACCACGGCTCGCGGGCCATGGTCGGCGAGCAGGCTCGCGACCACCTCGGTGCCGCGGGCCTTGAAGCTGCGGACCGGGTTCGCCGTCTCGAGCTTGATGCTCACCGTGCACCCGAGGTCGGACTCCAGCGCATCGCAGCGGTACAGCGGAGTGTCGAGAAAGACCGGGTCGATCACCCGGCGAGCCGCCCGGATCCGAGCAGTGTCGAGACGCGTCTCCTGCACGGCACAGCAGCGTAGCGCCCCCGGCGCTCGCGCCCTCGCGAACGATGTCGTCGATCAGGGAGCCGGTCTCGGTGGAGCCTTGCGGGCGGCGCGGTAGCTGTGTTGGGCAGTCGGCACTCGGCCGTCGACCACTGTCCCTGGCTTCGGGGGAGTCGCCTCACCGCTGCGGGTTGCAGTCGTAGAGCGTGAAGCTGCCGTCGGTGCGGCGGCCGTAGGCGGTGGGCCGGATGCGGGTGCACTTGGACTTCACCCATGCGGTGGCGGGAGTGGTGGGGCGCTGGGCGGTGAGCAGCGCATAGCGCAGCTGGTCGGTGGCGATGAAGCTGCTCAGCTGCTGGGTGGTGGGGAAGGGGGTGCTGCCGGTGAAGCCGCCCATGACGAGGATGGGCTCGGACTTCGCGCGCAGCAGGGGCTCGGCGGTGTAGGCGGCCTGGGTGGCGAGCAGATACTTCTCGCCGTGGCGGTGCGTGGTGAGGTAGTCGAGCAGGGCGGTGTCGCGGGCGTTGGGATGGTCGAGCCCTCTCCTGCGCGGAGCGTGGCGGGGATGCTCGTAGTACGACTTGCCCACCGGACCGGCCATCGGCGAGGTGGCGGCACCCGCGTAGAGCGGGTTGAGGCCGGAGACGGCCCAACCGGCCGGTACGACCAGGGTCGCCGCGATCCCGGCGGCGAGGGCGGCGTGGGCCATCCGCGGGGAGGTCCGCGGCCCGCGGCTCCACAGGCCGACCACGCCGCACAGCGCGAGCATCACCGCGACCGGCAGCAGCCAGGAGACGAATCGGGTCGGCCAGTCGAGCACCAGCGCCCACGCCGCCGTCAGTACGATCGCCGCCGGTAGCGCCAGGTGCCGCCGGGCGGCCGCCTCATGCTCCGCCTCCGGTTCGTACGCCGCCTCCAGCTTCGGCTCGTACTTCGCCTCGTACTCCGACCGGAAGAGCGCGAGCCCGCCGCCGGCCAGTGCGGCGAGGGCCGGGGCGATGACGGCCGTGTAGTAGGCGTGGTTGCCGTTGGAGGCGCTGAACACCAGGGTGTGCACGGCGAGCCAGCCACCCCACAGCACAAATCCCGCGCGCGGCAGGTCGGTTCGCGGTTGCCCGGCGCGCCAGAGAACGCCCAGGACCGTGGCGAGCACGGCGAGCGGCAGGAACCAGGCGACCTGCGGGCCGACCGTGTCGTTGATCAGCATGTCCCAGCCGGTGTTGCCGGTGGTGCGGCTGGCGGCGGTGCCCGCGACGGCGCCGAACGCGGTCGAGTCGCTGCTGAAGCGGCTCAGGCCGTTGTAGCCGAAGACCAGGGTGAACGGATCGTTGTTGGACGTGCCGTCGAGGTACGGGCGGCTCCCGGCCGGTGTCGCCCAGGCGATCAGCGCCCAGGAGCAGGAGACCGCCAGGGAGACCGCTCCGGCCAGCAGGACACGCAGGGCCCTGTTCAGCCGGGTTCCGGGTGCCGCGAGTTGGTAGACCGCGGCGAAGACCGGCAGCACCAGCCACGCCTGCAGCATCTTCGCCTGGAAGGCGAGGCCGACCCAGACACCGCAGGTGATCAGCGGCAGCAGCCGCTCGGTGCGCACCGCTTTCTGCAGCGCCCCGGCAGCCGCCACGAGGAGCAGGGTGAGCGCGGTGTCCGGGATGGTGGCGCGGTTGAGCGCCACGGTCACCGGGGTGAGGGTGAGCGTCAGCGCGGCGATCAGCGCGGCGAAGGGACCGGCCCAGGCCCGTACGATCCGGTGCAACAGCCATACGGTGATCACGCCCTCGACGACCTGCGGAAGCGCGGCTGCCCAGGTGTGCGGACCGAAGAGCCAGACGGAGACGGCGTCGGGCCAGAACGCGCCGGGCAGCTTGTCGATGCTGATCGACCCGCCCGCGTCGAGCCCGCCGAAGAAGAAGGCGCGCCAGCTGCAGGCCATCGACCGTATCGCCGCACCGTAGAAGGGGTGGACAGCGGCGTGCCCGATGCCCCAGGAGTACAGCACGGTGGCGACGACCAGCACCGCGGCGAGCGCCGGGCGCTCCCAGCGCGGGGCGTCTTCCGGCAGGTCGGAGCGGCGGCCGGCCGTCCGGCGGCCTCGGTGCGCTCCGGTGGGCCGGGCGGCGGGGATGGCGGTCATGGCGGGGGTCCTCGGATCAGCAGGTCAGGTCAGGCGGCGGTGCACAGGCGGCGGGATCACAGGCGGCGGGCCGCCCGGAAGCCGCGGGCGTAGAAGTCGGTGCCGTCGAGCAGCGCGTGGCCCGACATGTCGCCCATGGTCGGGCCGTTGGCTGCGGAGCGGCTGGAGTAGAAGCGGTGCCGGCCCTGGTCGTCGAGGCCCATGTACATGCCGCAGTGGTCGATGAAGTCCGGCCGGTCCTTGATGATGGCGAAGAAGACCAGATCGCCGGGTTGCAGGACGCTCAGGTCGGTGGCCTGCTGCTTGCCGGTGTGGGGGATCACGAGGCGGCCGGGACCGTCGGCGGCGATGGCGTACGCGCGGCGCGGCAGGCCGGGGCCCTTGGTGTTGGTGCTGTGCAGGGGAATGCCCATCCGGTAGCCCCACACCAGCCGTTGGAAGCCGGAGCAGTCGGCGTCGCCGTACCGGGCCTGGTCCGGCTGCACGCGTGTGCCGTCCGGGAAGGTCCAGGGCGTGCCCAGATAGTCGTAGAAGTCGGACTGTTCGTCGTGGTAGGCGAAGTCCAGCGGGTTGTTGACCGCGGCGTTGCGCGGGCCGAAGTGCGCGGTGCCCGCGTAGCGCACGCCGGCGGCGTTGTGCTTGTCGGGCGCCCCCGCGCTGCTGTATTGGAACGCCACCGCGAAGACGTCCGGGCTGGTGTCGCCGAGTGCCTTGCGGAACCAGGTCTTGAACGAGGCGGACTTCTCCATGCCGCGCTGCCATTCGTGCGGCAGCACCCGCACCCAGGCGTCCGTGGTCACCTTGGCCTCGGTGGTCCGCGGCTCGCTGAAGTGGCGGGTGGGCCCGGTGAGGACGGCCGTACGGGCACCGTCGGTGAACGTGGCGAGCGTGCCGCCGTCGGCGGCGCGGACCACGGTGCGGGCGGGGGCGGACAGACGCTCGAAGGTGTGGCCCCCGGTGTCCTGGGCGCTCGAGCCGCTGCCCGCTCCGTCGGCGGCCGTAGCTTCGCCGTTGTCGCTGCCGTGCCCGCGGTGGTCCCAGGCGTAACCGCCCACCACCCCGGCGGCCGCGACGCCCGCGATCGTCCCGAGCACGGCGCGGCGCGTCGGGCGGCTGCCTCTGCCGGCGGGTTGGGAGTGCATGGCGATCCTCCTGCAAGTGTGTGAGGTGAAGGGGCGGTGGACTGGTCAGGCGGTGGGCAGGGCGCCCATCAACAGACCGGAGACCAGCACCACGTAGGTGGCCAGCGTCACCGCCGTGGTCGAGATGACCGTGGCCGCCAGCGGCTGCCGGACCATCTGGTAGGAGACCAGGCCGGGGACGATGAAGCCAAGGGTCTGTGACGTGTACAGCAGTGGGAACTCGTGACTGAGGGCGAGCATCACGGTGGTCTGCATCAGTACCGCGCACAGCACCACGGCGGCGAACAGCCGCTTGCCGTAGAGAATCACCGTGCGCTGCATCAGCTTGGTCGTGAAGTACGAGAGCGCGGCCACCCCGACCATCAGCCCGGCCATCCGCACGTCGGTGACGAGGGTGAGGGCGATCCAGCCAGGGGTGATCATCCCCCCGGGGGAGAGGTTGGTGGTCAGGTAGCAGACGAGCGAGAAGACCAGCCCGAGGGCGATCCCGAGTGCGGCGGTCTGTGCGGTGAGGTTGGCGGGGATCACTGGTTCCTCGTGGACTGGGGCGGATCGTAGGAGTGGTGCCGGTCGGGGGAGTGGTGCGGGTCGTCTGCGGAGCTCTGCTCGTCGGACCGGCCATGGCGGGCGGCGAACCGGCGGGCGAGGTCGCGCTGTTCGGGGATGCGGAAGGCGTACGTCGGTGTCTCCAGCGGTGCCACCCAGCTGTAGGGCTCCGGCTCGGGCGGCCGGGCCACCGAGACCCGCGGCCGGGGTATGGCGATCTGCATGGTCTCCTGGTCCAGGCCGTCGCCGTCGAGAACGGCGTCGAGCAGGTCCTCGGACTCGTCCAGGGGCAGCTCGGCGAGGCATTCGAGGAACAGCTCGCCCTGACCGTGGATGTTGCCGATCGCCACCAGCGAGGAGGCCGGGCCGAGTTCCGCGAGCATCGCCGCGGTCAGCTCCTCGGGGTCCCGGCGATCGCCCCCGAGGTCCACGACGCGCCCGGTGAAGCCGGCAGGGATCGCATCGCGGGCGCTTTTGGTCGGATGGCCGATCAGGAACACCGTCTCGGCGGCGAGGTCGGGGATGATGGCGCCCATCTGGCCGTTGCGCTCCACCCGGTCCGGGCGGCAGTTGATGACCACGTTGATCGGCCGTCTGATCGCGCCCAGATCCTCCAGCTGCTTCACGTTCATCAGCGTCGACTCGGGATCGTTGGCCGCGAAGACGTTGGCGAACCGCAGCTTCTTGCCCTCGGGGGTGACGTAGCGCTCCACCGAGAGCACGCCCGGGTCGGGCGGCGCGTCCCACATGCCCTGCATCGCGGTCTGCCGCTCCACGCCGAGCAGTTCGGCGACGGCGAGCGCGATCGCCACGTTCTCCTTGAAGGTGAACCAGCTGAAGCCGCGCAGTTCGGCGTCGCTCACCGACTCGGGATCGACAGCGATCAGCCGGCAGTTCCGCTTGTCGGCCTCCTCCTGGAGGATGTGCAGCCGATCCTTCTCCGCCGTCACGCACACCCCTCCCACCGGCATCGAGCGGGAGAGCGAGCGGGCGACGTCGTCCAACGTCGGCCCCATCTCCTCCAGATGGTCCTCGCGGACATTGCACAGCACGCCGATCGTGGAACGGATCAGCTTCTCCTGATTGGTCTCCTGCAGCGCGGGCATCACCGCCATGCACTCGATCACCAGCGCGTCCGGCCGGTAGGTCGCCGCCCGCCGCACGATGCCGATCTGCTCGACGATGTTGGAGATACCGAACTTGCGGTACACCGGTTCCTCGGTGGCATCCGGATGGATGAACCGGGCCGCGGTGCCGGTGGTCTTGGCCACCGTGACCAGGCCGCCGCCGCGCAGCGCGCCCGCGCACAGCCGGGTGATCGAACTCTTGCCGCGGATGCCGTTGACCAGCACCCGCGTCGGTATCTGCTCCAGCGAGGCGAAGTGCCGTCGCTGCTCCACGATTCCGGCGATCCACAACCCGGTGCAGCACATCAGGACGATGACATAGAGAAAAAGCACGCCGATTCCGTCCTTCTACCGCTGGAGGGTGTTCTCACGCAGGGACCGGGAGGGCCCGACGGCGTGACTGGATCTGGCCGCCCGGTCGCGTTCCGCCAGGGCCTGGCGGATCAGCTCCAGGCTGCGCGTGACCGAGCCGATCTCGTCGTGGTTGACCGGATGCAGCACGGTACGGCGGTCTCCGCCGGCGAGCCGCTCGACGAGTACGGCGACCGCGCGCAGCGGCCGGATCACCACGACGTGCAGCCAGCCCAGGCAGGCCGCACCGACGGCGAGGCCAAGGATGCCGGCGAGCATGGTGCGCTGTTCGGCCTGCACCGCGGGGATCTGGAGCGCTGCCGCGGGCTCCGCGGTCACCACGTGCCAGCCCAGGCGTGCCGTCGGGCCGCTCTGCGCCAGCGGCGCGGCGGCGTCGACCGAGGGGCCGGACGACGTGAGGTGCACCGCGGAGGTCGCGGTGCCCGCGGTCCCCGGGGCGCTCTGGGTGGACCGGGCCAGACGGGTCAGGCCGGAATCGGGCAGTGACTGGAAGGCGCGGTAGCCCACGCTTGCCGCCAGCACCTTCTCATGGCCGTCCGTCACCCACACGCTGCCCAGCTTCGGCCTGGGCAGGATGGAATTGAGCGCCTTCACGTCGATCTCGCCGAACAGCACCACCCCGGCCGCCTTGGTCTTGCCCTTGACGGCCTGGACCTGGGCGTAGGCGGCGATCGCCGGGATCCGGCCCGAGGTGTTGACGGTGGTGATCCCGCCGCCCTCGGGCACGTGGACGAGGGTACGCAGCGGGGTGCCGCCCACCCTCAGCGTGATGCCGCCAGAGCGGTCCAGGAGATACAGCGAGCGGTACTGCTTGTGGTCGGCGAGGGACTGCCGCAGCACCGCGGTCTGGGCGGCCCGGCTCTTGCCCGGCAGGCTCGAGGCCGCGGCGCTCAGGTCGGTGTACGAGTGGTCGAGGGACTGGCGGATGCGGCCCGACGCGATCTCGGCGCGCGCCTGCTGGTCGGCCAGGACCGGGGACGGAACCGCGCTCACGGTGTCCGCCCGGTTCAGCAGGAAGACCATCGGCGCCGCCCAGCAGCCGACCACCAGCACGCCGATCACGGCCAGTGCCCGGTAGCCCGGCCCACGCCGGGCCGGGAAATCCTGCGGGCCGCTCTCGCCGAGCAGTTGCCGGCGCAGTGAGTCCAGCGCCCGCCCGATCCGGGCCAGTTCCCCGAAGCCGTGCACCGGAACCGGCCGGGACAGCTCCGCCGAGGCGGTCGGCCAGTCCTGGGCCGCACCCCGGGCCAGACGGCCGGCGGACAGGAACAGCCGCAGCAGTGGCTGCTGCACGGAGAAGTACAGCGCCAGCCCGAGCAGCAGCGCGAGTGCGGCCAGTGCTCCGGCGGCCTCGAGCGCGAAGCGCGAGTAGTCGGCGGCGGTGGTCGTGGCCGGTGTCGCATGGGAGGTGAGCACCACCAGGCCGAGGCCGTCGGTGTCGCCCGGACCGGTCGCCGAGGCGACCTGGGCCCAGCCGGCCACGGTGCGCCGGCTGCCATTGCTGGCGCCCAGCAGGCTTCCGGAGGCGTCGGTGTCACTCCCGGATCCGTGCGCCGCGCGGGCCGCCTTCGCGGGCAGACCGCCGCCGGAGGCAGCCGGCGACGCCTTGCCATGGACCGCGGTGGCGAGCGCCGTGCCGGTCTGGTCCAGGACCTCGGCGGTGCGTCCGTCGCCGTACGCCGTGAGGGTGGGGAGCGTCTCGGTGACCACCAGCAGCCACTGCCGCTCGGGCCGGTTCGGGGCCTGGTACTGGTCCTGGTCGGGGTCCTCCTGCTGCGCGGGCAGGGTGACCCTGGCGAAGTAGAGCAGTTGCGGTGGGCCGCCGGAGGTCACCAGCCGGGGCGGGACGGCCCCGTGCCCGGCTGCCGTTCTGGCGTTGACCCCGGCCAGCGGCACCGTCCGGCCGCCGGCCGCCAGCAGTTTGCCGGTGCGCCGGTCGAGCAGCGCACCGCCGAGGACCGCCTTCCTGGCAGAGGTCAGCGCCTTGAGCGTGGTCGCGGGGGTCGATGTACTCGTCGCCGAGTACGCGCTCGCCGTGCGGCGTACGGTGCTCGCCTCGGCGTCGATCGCGGTGCGCAGCGACTGCGCGGTGTCCGCGGCGATCTGCTGCTCCCCGTTCAGCACGGCCTGCGGGATGGCTCCGGCGCGGACGCCGTCGATGCCGATCACGGTCAGGGCGGCGACCACGAGGAGGAGTACGACAAGTGAGGCTATAGGCGGGCGCACCCCGCCAAGCATCGGCATATCGGCGCGGCGACGGTTGCGGTGTCGGCGCGGCGCCCGGGGTGCGGAGGGCAGGGGAGGGGATCCTTCCTCAACTGGCGCCGAGCGCCCGAATGTTCGATGGAACGAACATCCTAGCCCCCGACTGTCACATAACCATCACGTGTTCGCCCCACGTGTCGTACAAGTTAACGGGACCCCCTGGGCGCCGGGGCATGCGTGACCGGCCCGGACCGTCGACACGCCGAGGACCGGGCCCGCGTACGGGCCCGTCCCTTCCGGCGTCCGAGCAGCTGTCCGGCCGGTTTCTCCGGTCTGTTTGTCCGGTCAACGGACGAACGAGATCTCCGGGTACTTGTCGGCGGGCCCGTCGAGCAGGGTGCTGTGCTTGTGACGCAGCTCCTGGTCGAAGAAGGCGGCGAGGTAGACACGCTGGACCTGGACCGCCCGGTTCGGGTCGATCGTGCCGTACTGCTGCTGGAGCTGAGCCTTGGAGAGCCCGAGCAGGCCCGCCTCCTGCGGCACCATCCACTCCTGGTCGCTGAACGACAGATGCGCCGCGCCATGGAGCTGGACGTCGACCCGGTACCCCTTCAGATGCGACCACAGCGTGCGCCACGAACCGTCGTTGTTGCGGTTGTGGCTGCCCGAGCTGAAGAGCATGAAGGGACGGTCCAGGTCCTTGCTCGGCGCCGTCCCGAAGAACTGGCCGTCCAGGTTGGCACCGGCATCGATGCGCTTGTCGAGCTGCATGGCGGTGTCGACCGCCGCGCCGCCCAGGGACCAGCCGAACATCCCGATACGGGACGTGTCCACCGACTGCGCCAGCCCGGCGGGGAGCGTCGCGTGGCCGGCGTCCGGATTGCCGCCACTGCTGATCTTGCCGAGGGCGTTGATGACGAACTTGATGTCGGCCGCGCGCACCTTGAGCGTGTCGGAGGAGTGCGTGCCCGACGGCATCCTGTTGACCTCGAGCCGGCTGCCGGGGAACTGCACCTCGTTGGCGTCGTGGGTGTGGTCCACGGTGACGACGAGGTAGCCGCGGCTGGCGAGATCCTGGGCGAGCGCGGTGCCCATGGAGCGGTCCGAGTGCAGCCCGGTCGAGTACAGCAGGACGGGCAGCTTGCCGAGCGAGGTCTTCACCGGGGCGAGGACATGGCCCGCGGTCCTCGGCAGGGTCACCTGCTGCGGGGAGAGCCCGCGCGAGGCGAGGAAATGGGCCCCGGAGATCGACGGCTGCCACGGCGCCTGATAGTGCCCCGACGTGGAGGTGGCCGGATACCAGAGCGACACCATCACCTCGCGCTTGCCGCCCACATACGGATCCGTACGGGACGAGTCGACGAGGTGCAGGCCGACCATGCCCACGCTGTACGGCCCGGTCGGCGCGGGCATGTTGAGCTGCAGAGGGGACGCGGCCGTGCGGCCAGCCGCGAACGCCTCAGGGTGCACTGACTTCTGGGCCAGCGGCCCCTCGTCGTTCTCGGGCGCCCAGTTCGTGTTCGGTTCGGGATCGTCGGGAGAGAACCCGGTGGCCGTAGGCCTGTCCGACGTCTTCCCGGCGGCCATCGCCGGGGTCATCCCCACACCCAGCGTGACGGCCAGCGCACCCGCCGAACCGACCGCTCTGGCGATCGCTCTGCTGCGTGGGCGCGGGCGGCGGTGCTTCATGGAACCCCCTGATCGGTCAGCGACCGCAGAACGCGCGATCGACTGCCGCACACCGTACCGCTGCGGCGACGCGCGGACTCGCGCACCCCGGATGCTGCCATGGTGACCTCACGCACGGCACGCGGGCGCCTTGGCCTACCTCAACCTGATTTGTCACGAGGGTCCTCAGCCTCCGCAAGCCCGCCGACGGCTTCAATCGGCCGGATCTGCTTCTGGCGCTCTTCGCGTGGGCCCTGTACGTGGCCGAGGTCGTACTCTCGCCGGCCCGGAAGCAGTTGATCCGTTCTCCGGCGGTGGCGGACCGGAACCGCGGGTGAGGAACCGGGCGTCAGCGATATCGCACGGGCAGGTGGAGTGGCCCCCGGATGAGCACGCCGCCCCGCCACGTCAGAGCCGCCGGGTGGGCATCGAGGGCGAGATCAGGGCAGCGTTCGAGCAGGGCGCCGATCGCGACGCGTGCCTCCAGGCGGGCAAGCGGAGCCCCCAGGCAGTAGTGGATGCCATGGCCGAAGGCGACGTGCCCGTGGGCGGTCCTGCGGATGTCGAATCGGTCCGGGTCGGGGAAGCGCGCCGGATCGCGGTCGGCGTCGGCGATGGCGGCCAGGACGAGCTGTCCGCCACCGGGAATGGTGGTGCCGGCGATGTCGACGGCTTCGGTGGTGAACCGGTACGTCGGCGTCTCGACCGGGCCGTCGTAGCGGAGCATCTCCTCGACCGCGTTCTCCATCAGCGAGGGGTCGGCTCGGAGCAAGGCCAGCTGGTCGGGATGGCTCAGCAGCGCGAGCACGCCGTTCGAAATCAGGTTCGCGGTGGTCTCGAATCCGGCCACCATCAGCAGCCAGACGGTGCCGGTCAGTTCGTCGGCGGTGAGGCGGTCCCCCTCCTCGTCCGAGGTACGGATCAGCGCGCTGAGCAGGTCATCGCCCGGGCGCTGCTTCTTGTCCGCCAGCAGTTGGCCGATGAAGCGGGACGTGGTCCTCGCCGCTTCGCGCTGCTCGGCGGGGTCGGGGGAGGCCAGGGCGGTGTTCGACGCCGCCGCGAAGTCGTCGCGGTCCAGCGCCGGCACTCCGAGGAGTTCGCAGATCACCGACATCGGCAGCGGAACCGACAGGGTGCGCACGAGGTCGGCCCTCCCGTCCGGGGAGGCCAGCATGGCGTCCAGCAGCCGGTGGGTGATCCGGCGCACCCATGGCTCCAGGTCCTGCACCCGGCGGGGGGTGAACTCCTTGGCGACCAGCCTGCGCAGCCGGGTGTGGTGGGGCGGGTCGGAGGAGAGCATGTGCCGGCCTGCGGCGACCGTGGTCATGCCCAGCGCGGGCGATGCCAGGTCCCAGTCCTTCGACAGCCGTGGGTCGGCCAGGGCCGCCCGCGCGGCCTCGTAGCCGACGACCAGCCACGCCTCCGCCCCTCCGGGCATCCGGATCCGGTGCACCGGGCCGCGGGACCGCAACCGCGCGTAGACGGGGTACGGATCGCGGGTGAAGTCCTCGCCCAGGGCGGCGAGATCGATCGGGGTGGTCGCGGTGGGCGCGGTATGCGTGGTGTCCGCGTGAGTCATCCGCCTGCTTTCGTTCTCGTCGCCGGAGTTACCGGGGCGTCGGCGTCCGGGATACCGGTGCACCGTCCGGCGGCGGGGCTTCACGCCCATCCTGTCCTGCCGCCGCCCCTGCGAACAGGGCCAGTTGACGCCACGTCGGCTCGCTCAGCGTGCAATGTGCCAGCGCTGCGTGCAATGTTCCAGGGACCGGTTTCCCCGGGTGCACCCAGGCAGCTTGACCTTTCCGTGACCATTCAGTGTCGCTATCGCAATTTTTCTCACGGTCTTCCGCCGTGCTCGCCGGCTACGGCTTCCCGTCCGAACAACTGAGCCCTGGTGCTCAGCGGTTCCTCTGTGCCGGCGGGGGACTCCTTTGCCGCCTTGCGGAGCATTCGTTTCGTTGGCAAAGCGCTGTGTGGTGTCCAGGCGGGCGCTGTTAACGTCGCTGGACGCCGAATCCGGTACGTGGGCCGCGTGAGCCCACCGTGTCGGATGGAGCGGAGATGTACCCCTCCGGTGAGCGGGCTGAGCAGCGCGATGACCAACGCGCGTCCGGCCCAACGTGGGCCGCCCCACCGGGAGGGAAGCACAGTGAGGAGCAAAACCAGTGCCTCGGAAGAACTCGACGCAGGCACCGCACGGTGGACGGGGAGATCATGCCCGCCGTAGGCGGTCGAAGTGGTCGTTCGCAGTGATCGGCGGGCCGGTGATCCTGGCCGTCGTCGCCGGATCGGTGTTCGCGGCGGGCGCCCGACACCATGATCGCGGACAGGGAAACGGCGGCGGAGCCGCACAGGCCGCCACGCCCGATCCGAACTGCACCCTGGTGGTTCCCGAACACCCTCTCTCCGCCCGGGGACTGGCCACGCCCTACAAACTCGTCGCGACCGACCCCGCGAAGGGGCCTTGCCATGAGGCCAATCCCGACCAGGCGGCGTTCGTCGAAGCGGCGATTCTGACCAAGGACGGCCGCCTCAGCGTGTACGACCCGCTGGTGATCGACAAGGGGACGAGACCTGCCGCCCCTACCGTCCGCCCCAAGGTGCCGACGGGCTCGACGGTCGGCATATGGTTCGGCTTCAACAGCGCCGAGCTCAGGCTGAAGTCGAGCGGGCACTACGACAGCCTGGCGCAGGGCAAGTGTGTCAACGGTGTGCCGGGATCGGTCTTCGGCCAGTTCGCGTACTGCAACGCACCTGCCCTCTTCCGCGCCGCCAAGACCGGGACGGCCAAGAAGCACCTCAAAATCCCGGCACTGGGCACCGCCAAGGACGGCTCGCCCTGTCCGACCACGCGGGACTTCTCCGTCGTGGACCAGGACGGAAGCGACAACGTGGTCACCCGGTACCTCGCCGACGCCAACGGCCGTATCGCCCAGGACAACGCCGCGAGCAGGGCGTCCCTGCGCAACGGCGTGCGCGTGGACACCCCCCGCTACGGTCATCACCGGCACGGCGGCAAGGCCGGGCCGTCGGCCGGCGCGCAGCCCAAGGTTCTCACCAACGGCAGCGACAACCTGCTGCTGACCCACTTCATCGACCCGGCCCTGGGCTGCAAGCCGTTCACCGTGCCCAACCAGTCCAGCGACAACCTGTCTTCCTCGGCCCTGCCGCTGGACGAGTTGTCCGCCGCGGCGCGCCAGCGGGCCCCGATCGCGCTGGTCCCGCAGAACGACCCGATGACGCTCGTCGACGGCCGCACCAGCGTCCGCAAGACGAACGCTTATCGCGCGGGCGTCGACATGCCCCGGGTCGGTGCGGGCAGCGACGGGAACGGAGCGGCGTTCTGCAGGACCCTCTTCGGCGACGGCGCCGGAGTCCAGCGGGTCTTCAGGGACAAGGCCCTTCTCAAGACCGCGCCCTCGCCGGACCCGGGGACGGCACCCAACCTCTTCGGCTTCCTGGCCGCACGTGCGAACCAGACGTTCACCAACCTCGGCTGCGATCGGCTCCTGCACGTCGGTGACCCGGTCATCCTCACGACCGACGGCAACGGCCTGGTCGTCGACGCGGTGCTCACACGGCTCGGCCGGACGCCACCCCCGTCCAGCGGCCCCACGAACGGCGCATCCCCGTCCGTGACCCCGAGCGCCTCATCACCCGTCACGGACGCCCCCTCGGCCGCGCCGAGTACGGCGGCAACGAGTTCCTCGCCGCCACCCGTCGCGAACGGCGGCTCGGCCGAACCGAGTTCCGGCGCCCCCACCCCCTCGATGACGACTGTGTCGCCGTCGCCGTCGGTGAACGACTAGGTCAACTGATCGACGCACGCTGACGAGTCGTGAAGCGTGGAATCAGCGTCCGGGCTGGGCCGGCTGGGCCGGCTATGAATGAGGCTCCGCGTCGGCGCTGGGAAGTGGTCCCGGCCGGATTCAGCGACCGACGCGGTAGCGGTGCTCGGGGCGACCGTTGGTGCCGTAGCGCAGTTCCAGGCGGACCATGCCTTCCTTGACCAGGTAGGACAGGTACCGCTGGGCCGTGGCGCGGGAGACGCCGGTCGCCTCGGCGGCCTCGGCGGCAGACAGGGCGCTGCGCGCGGAGCGCAGGGCCTGATGGATCGCGCTGAGCGTGGGCGCGGAGTGGCCCTTGGCCGGGATGCGGGGGACGGCGGGTGGGCGGGCCGCGCTGAACAGGGCGTCCACGTCCGCCTGGTCGGCCGTGGCGGTCCGGCTGAGCGCGTCCACGCGCTCGCGGAGGTGGCGGTAGGCGTCGAGCCGTTCGGCGAGGTCGGCGGAGCCGAAAGGCTTCACCAGGTAGCCGACCGCGCCGAGTTTCATCGCGGCGCGGACGGAAGAGATGTCGTGATCCGCGGTGATCACGAGGGCGTCGGGGCGGCTGTCGCCCTGGTCCTGGCTGAGCCTGCGCAGGACGTCGAGTCCGCTGCCGTCGGGCAGGAAGATGTCCAGCAGCAGCAGGTCCGGCTGCAGCGTGCGGACGGCGGTCAGCGCCTGGGCCACGCTCGCCGCTTCGCCGACCACCTCGAAACCCGGGACCCGGCGCGCGTAGTCGCTGTGGATCTGCCCGACCCGGAAGTCGTCGTCCACCACGAGGATCCGGATCATCAGCGGTCACCCACCATCGGCAAAGCCGTCGTGATCAGCGCATCCTGTGGTGCCGGCGCCGTATCGGGATGTGGCAGTACGACCGTGAACACCGCTCCCGGGCCTTCGCTGACCGTGATGGTGCCGCCGTCCCGCTGCACCAACCGGTGCACCAGGGCCAGCCCCAGGCCGCGGCGCGCGGTGTCCCGCTCGGGGCGGGTGGACCAGCCGTCCTCGAAGATCGACTGGGAGGAGCCCGGGGCGATGCCCGGGCCGCTGTCCGCGACACGTACGAAGATCAACTCGTCGCTCTCCACGAGTGTCAGCCGGATCTGGCGGGCGTCGTCGCAGGGCGGTGCCTCGGCGGTCGCGTCGATGGCGTTGTCGAGCAGGTTGCCGACGATGGTCAGGAGCCGGCGCAGGTGCGGTGGGTCGTCGCCGAGCGCGGAGTCGTCGGTGAGGACGATGCGCACCCCGCGTTCGGCGGCGACGGTGGTCTTGGCCACGATGAGCCCGACCAGCAGCGGGTTTCCGATGTGCCGGCGCACGGCCTCGGTCAGGGCCTGCCCGGAACGGGCGGTCTCGATGGCGTACTCGTACGCCGACGCGTGCTCGCCGATGTCCAGCAGGCCGGCCAGTGTGTGCATCCGGTTGGTGAACTCGTGCTGCTGGGCCCGCAGCGCGTCGGTCAGTCCGCGCACGGAGTCCAGTTCGCGCAGCAGGCCGATCAGCTCGGTGCGGTCGCGTACGGTGACCACGGCGCCCAGCTCACGGCCGTGCAGGGTGACCGGCATGCGGTTGACGACGAGACAGTGGTCGTCGGTCAGTACGCTGACGTCGGTGCCGGTCAGGGTGCCGTCCAGCGCGTGGCGCAGCCGGCCGTCGGGCATCACCTCCTCCAGCCGGCGGCCCAGCGCGTTGCCGAAGCCGAGCAGTTGCCGGGCCTCGTCGTTGACGAGGGTGATCCTGCCGTCGGGGGCGAAGGCGACCACGCCTTCGCGGATGCCGTGCAGCATCGCCTCGCGGTCCTGCAGCAGACCGGCGATCTCCTCGAGTTCCAGGCCGAACGTGGTCCGCTTCAGCCGCCGTGCCAGTAGCGAGGCCGCCGCCGCGCCGATCGCGGTGGCGATCGTGGCGTACAGCGCGAAGGTGGGCAGTTCGCGCCACAGCTCGCCGAGCACGTCGCGTTCCGGCATGCCCACCGACACCTCGCCGGCCAGAGCGCCGGAGGGCCCGTACAGAGGGGCCTTGGCGTTGGCGGACCGGCCGGTCGCGCCCTGGTCGGTGCCGACGTGCGCGCGGCCGTCCTTGACCACGATCGGCTCGGCCACCGGTTCGCCGATCAGGGCCGGGATGGGATGCGAGTGCCGGACGCCGTGCAGGTCGATCACGACCACGTACGACGCCCTGGACGCCCGGCGGATCCGTTCGGCGACGTTCTGCACCACATCGCCGCGGCCCTCGTGCTCCATGGCCTGCTTGATCTGCGGGTCGGCGGCCGTGGTTCGGGAGATCGCCAGGGCCCGCTGCTCGTAGGAGCGGTCGAGTTCGGCGCGCTGCGCGAAGGCGAACAGGATGAAGCCGATCAGGCCGGTGAGCGCGAGGATGAGCAGCTGGTTGGCGAGGATCCGCGTGGAAAGCCTCCGCTTTCCGCCGCGGCCTGTCCGCAAACGGATGGGTGTCACGGGTTCCTCTTCGTTCCGGTGGTGCGACGTGCCGGCACGGCCTGGGTCGGGGTGCCTGGGTGGCGCGATTGTGCCTCAGAGCCGGGCCGCTGCCCACCCTCCGTCCAGTGAGCAAAACGAGCAGAAGCGCGCTTTACGCAACTATCGCGAGATAGCTCGGAAACAGCGACGTCACACCCGGCTGCCTCTAGCGTCTGCCTTCCTCGACCTCCGAGGACGGAAGGAGACAGCCCCTATGGCTTCGCGAAACGATGTCGCGACGAGCCCGAACGCCGGCCGGACCGGCAGCGACAGCGCGCGCATCGAGATCTCCGGGCTCACCAAGCGATTCCTGACCCCGGCCGGTGAGGTGTTCACGGCGCTGCAAGGCGTGTCGTTCACCGTGGAGCCGGGCCAGTTCTGCGCCGTGGTGGGTCCCACCGGCTGCGGCAAGTCGACGACCCTGAGCATGGTGTCCGGCCTCGACCGGCCCACCGAGGGCTCCGTCAAGGTCGGCGGCCGTGAGGTGGACGGCATCACCGACGGCGTCAGCTTCATGTTCCAGAGCGACGCCCTGCTGCCCTGGAAGACCGTCCTCGGCAACGTGCTGATGGGCCCCGTCTTCCGCAGGGTGCCCAAGCAGCAGGCCCAGGCATCGGCGCGAGACTGGCTGCGCCGGGTCGGCCTCGCCGGATTCGAGGACCGCTACCCGCACCAGCTGTCCGGCGGCATGCGCAAGCGCGTGGCGATGGCCGCGGCCCTGATCAACGAACCCAAGATCCTGATCATGGACGAGCCGTTCGGCGCCCTGGACGTGCAGACCAAGGCGATCATGTCGACCGAACTGCTGACCCTGTGGGAGCAGATCCGCCCCTCCGTCGTCTTCATCACCCACGACCTGGACGAAGCGGTGGCGCTCGCCGACCGGGTGGTCGTCATGACCTCCGGCCCCGGCTCCGTCAAGGCGGTCTTCGACATCGACCTGCCCCGCCCGCGCGGCTCGGTCCAGGAGATCCGCTTCCAGCCCCGCTTCATCGAGATCCAGCACCAGATCTGGGACACGCTGCGCGAAGAGGTGGAGCGCGCCTACGCACTCACCGCAGGAGGCAAGGAATGAGTACGACGCCCACCGTTTCCGTCGTCCCCGTCTCCGACAGCGGCAAAAGCCCCGCCACCAGCGCCGCGCGGCGTGCCGTCCGGCGCCGCCTGGTGCGCCTGTGGGCGGGCCGTGTCGGCCTTGCGGTCTTCGTGATCGGCGGCTGGCAGGCGTTCACCACCTGGGGCATCGTCGACCCGTTCTTCTTCGGGCAGCCCTCGGGCATCTGGCAGCGGCTGATCGATCTCTTCCAGCACGGCACCCAGTTCGGCTCCTTCTACTCCAACATCTGGACCACCATCCAGGAGGCGCTGGTCGGCTTCGTCGTGGGCTCCCTCGCCGGCATCGTCTTCGGCGTCGCGCTCGGACAGAGCCGCTATCTGTCCGACGTGCTCGGCCCCTACATCAAGATGGTCAACGCGATCCCGCGCATCGTCCTCGGCTCGATCTTCATCGTGGCCTTCGGCATCGGCGTGACCCCGAAGATCCTGCTCGCCGCGGTGCTGGTGTTCTTCATCGTCTTCTTCAACGCCTTCCAGGGTGTGCGCGAGGTCGACCGCAACGTCCTCGCCAACGTCCGGGTGCTCGGCGCCTCCCGGATGCAGATCACCCGGCACGTCATCGTGCCCTCCGCGCTGACCTGGATCATCGCCAGCCTGCACAGCGCCTTCGGGTTCGCCATCGTCGGTGCGCTCGTCGGCGAGGTGCTCGGGGCACAGAGCGGACTGGGCCTGGTCATCAAGACCGCGCAGAACAACTTCGACCCCAACGGCGTGTTCGCCACGATGCTCGTCATCGCGGTGATCGTGCTCGGCGCGGAGTGGCTGATCGGCAAGCTCGAACACCGGCTGCTCGCCTGGCGACCGCCGGCCCCCTCCGAGGCGAACACCCTCTGACTCCCGCCTCCCCCTCACCACCAACTTCCCGAACTCCCGAAAGGTGCAGGCCCCGCCATGCTCAAGAGAACCCTCACCGCATCGATCATCACCGTCCTCGCTCTCGGCGCCGCCACCGCGTGTTCCGGCAACTCCGGAAGTTCCGTGTCATCGGGTTCCGGCGGCTCCGGCGGCACACCGACGGTCAAGCTCATGGTCGGCGGCATCGACAAGCAGATCTACCTGCCCTACCAACTCGCCCAGAACCTCGGCTTCTACAAGAAGTACGGCGTCAAGGTCGAGCTGAGCACCGAGCAGAACGGCGGGGTCGGCGCCGAGGAGGCCATGGCCTCCGGCCAGGTGGACATGGCGGGCGCCTGGTACAACCACACGATCGAGTTCCAGGCGAAAGGCAAGTCGGTCGAGGACATCGTCCAGTTGTCCGGCGCGCCGGGTGAGCGGGAGATGTGCACCTCGAAGAGCGGCGTGAAAACGGCCGCCGACTTCAAGGGCAAGACCCTCGGCGTGACCGACCTGGGTTCGGGCACCGACACCCTCACCCAGTTCATGGCAGCGAAGAAGGGCGTCAAGGCCGGGCAGTACCACCGGCTCGCGGTCGGGGCGGGCTCCACGGCCGTCGCCGCGCTGCAGAACGGAAAGGCCGACTGCGTCATGACGACGCAGCCGACGGTCGCCGCGATGGAGAAGAAGGGCGTCGGCACCTCCGCGATCGACCTCGCCACCACCGACGGCACCAAGTCCGCGCTGGGCGGCGCGTTCCCGGGCGCGAGCGTCCTTGCCCGCACCGACTGGGTGAACTCGCACAAGGAGGCGGTGCAGAAGGTCGTCGACGCGCTCGTGGCCACCATGCACTGGATCAACACGCACAGCGCGGCCGACATCGCCGACAAGCTGCCCGCGTCCTTCGTGCAGAACCAACTGGTCACCAAGGCCGACTACGTCAAGGCGCTGACCGAGGACAAGGGCCAGTTCCTGCCGGACGGCATCATGCCGGCCGGCGGCCCCAAGACCGCGCTGGCCACAGAGCAGTTGGTCGGGAGCGTGACCTCGTCGGTGGACCTCGGCAAGACGTTCACCAACGAGTTCGCCCGCAACGCCAACAAGAAGGAGGGGTTCACCACCACCACGGCCCCCGCCGGTGCCAACGGCTGAGTGCCCTGCGCTCACGGGGCCGTCCGGGCGACCGTCGCCCGGACGGCCCCGAGCCATGGATGAGGCGAAGGGGGCCTGAGGGTGGGTCGTTCCTCTGGCTCGGCAATGCAGCAAGCCTCCTGCCGGGTGCGGCTCTGGCATTCTTCGCCTGCGGACGGCAGCACGCTGACCCGAGAGTGAACGCCCCAGGGGAACTTCGCCGCAGCCAAGTTGAGGCATCTCAGGTCAGCGAGGGTCTGCTGCCTCAGCTATTCACTTGTCTCGCATGACCGGCCGGCCGCGCATGAACCGCACTCCACTCGTCAGAGCCCCCGCCCCTTGGAATCGATCATCTAGGCTGGCGCGGTGACTGATGAGCAGGAGCGGGTGCAGCCGTCGGGAGTGTGGGCCACTGCGGTGGGGGTGGCCAGGGTGCGGGCGCTGGAGACCGAGCGGGAGAGCGCGCTGTTCCGCGACCCACTGGCACAGGCCTTCGCCGCCGCCGGCGGCCTGTGGCCCTCCTCGCCGCCGCTGCCCGGGGACGAGGCCGCGCGACGCCGCCGACTGGCCGTTGCGTTCTCCATCGTCATCAGGACGAAGTTCCTCGACGACCTGTTGCAGGAGGCCTCCGCGTCCGGGGTCCGGCAGGTCGTGCTGCTCGGCGCCGGCATGGACAGCCGGGCTTTCCGGATCAACTGGCCCGAAGGCACCCGGCTGTTCGAGGTCGACACCGCCGCGCCACTGGACTTCAAGGCTTCGGTGCTGCGCCAGGAGCGGGCCGTCGCACGCTGCGAGCGGATCACCGTCCCGGTGGATCTGCGTGAGGACTGGCCGGGCGCGCTTGCCGCCGCAGGGCACGACCCGGCCGAGCCGACGGCGTGGATCGCCGAAGGACTGCTGATCTATCTGCCCGAGGACGCGGTGGAGCTGCTGCTGGCCCGGATCAGCGCGCAGTCGGCGGCCGGCAGTCGGATGGGGCTGACGTTGGGCTCGCGCGGCGTGATCGAGCGCTTCGCCGCGGACGCCGCGCCGGGATCGGCGGCGTCCATGTGGGTCTCGGAGATGCCCGACGACCCGGTGGGCTGGCTGGCCGGGCACGGCTGGCAGGCCGACAGCCACACCCTGCGCGAGCGCGCTGCCGCCTATGGCCGCCCGATCAGCACCCCGCCGCAGCGCGAGGAACGGCCCGGCGGACTGATCTCGGCGGTCCGCCGGTAGAACACCGCCCGCGAGGGAGCCATCGCCGTCAGAATGGCCCGCGCAGTGCTCCGGCAGGTTCATGAACTCCACGGGGCAGATCCCTCCGACGACGAGTACGTGGGGCGCCGCTGAAACAGGGGACGCGACCCGCATCGAGTCTGAGCGCCGAACGGCGTGTGGGACGGCTGTAGGCGGTCGATCAGGAGACGCGTGCTACGGCTTCCACGGCTGCCGCGACCTGTCGAGGGCTGGAGATCATGGTCAGGTGGCGGGCGCCGGGGATGAGGGTGGGGGGTGGTGCGCCGATGCGTCGGGCGGTTTGCTGCGGGGTCTGTTTGCTGAACACGTCGTCCTGGGCGCCGAACACGACTGACTTGGGGATGTGCAGGGCGGCGAGCTGGGCCACCTGGTTGGCGGGGAGGCCGGGTACGCCCTCGCCGAGCATGCTCCACAGTGCGGCCTCGGCGCCGGGAACCTGCAGTGGTCGACGCCACTGATCCACACCCGCGGCGTTCAGGGGCGGGCAGGCCGGCCCGCACTGGGCGTCGTACACGGAGCGGATCAGCCCGTCGACGCCGAGACCAAGGCGCAGCAGGCTGGTGCGGTACGGATCGATCAGCACGTACTTGAGGACCGGGGGTGGACCAGCGCCGGTGTTCAGGGCGTCTCCGTCGAGCAGCATCACGCTCCCGATCCGTTCCGGAGCGCGCAGGGCCGCGTCCGCGACGACCGCGGCTCCGCTGGAGTGACCCACCAGCAGGGGGCGCTCGCCCGGCCCGCCGAGGTGCATGGCCTGGAGGAAGCCCAAGAGCTGCCGGGTGAAGTGATCGACGGTGTAGGGGCCGCGGCGTTCGCTGTAGCCGTCTCCCGTCAGGTCCAGCGCGTAGACCCGGTGATCGCGGGCGAGCAGCGGTGCGAGGCGTGACCAGGTGTCGACCTGCTCGAAGGCACCATGGACGAGGACGACGGGCGAGCCGCTCGTGCCCCACGTCCGGTATCGGGTGCGGATATCGGCCGCCTGCACGTAGCGCAGCCCTTTGGGGGGCTGGGCACGACCTGCGGTGAACGCGTTGTAGGTCAAGGATGCCGTGGTGACGACCATCAGCAGGACGGAGCAGATCAGCGCCACGCGTCGCAACCACCGCCTGGGCCGCGGGCGGCGCAGTGGGGGTGTGCGCGGTCCGGCGTCGGAATCCGCCGATGCCGGTTCGGTCGGCCCGGCCTGGGGGTCGGCATCCACGCGAGGTCCCGTTCTGTTACTGGCCGGCAACCCAGACGGCCGGCACGGTCACGGATGAGGCGGAGGCGGAGGCGGAGGCGGCGAGCAAGACACAGCGCTCATCGCCCCTGCCCACAGCATCCCCCTGTCCGGAACCGAGATCATCCACCGAGAGTCGTCATGACGCGTACTCCCGTGGGCGTAGGTCAAGGGCATGTGTGGAGAAGGAGGAACGGAGCTACCCCGCAGAAGCGTGCGGCGACGGCCCCGTGAGGGCGTTGTCGATGGAAGAGGTCCTGGCGTTGTGCCAGCCGCAGGATCTCAAACCCAGCAATGTGCTGCTCACACGGGACGGAGTTCCGAAGCTCGCTGACTTCGGCATTGCCAAGATCCGGTCAGGGTGAACGAGGGCGCCGACGCAACGGTTGCCGAGTTTCGCTCCAGTCCGTACTCCCCGCCGGAGCGAGAGATCTGATGCCCTCTGCGCGCGACGTCTTCGCAGGGGCCCTCAACCCGTGGGCACGTCGGCGATACCGGACCCGCCGGTGTCCAAGACGCTGGCCGGGCGTTGTCGGCATCTCGAACTAATAACGGGACAGCGACGGAAAGCGGGTTATGGGGTGACGGATCTTCCGCACTGACGAGGCGCCGTACCCAGACGGCCTGTTGCCCCGCGTTCACAAAAGGTTGCGGGGCAACAGGTCACGGTCTGCTGGCCCAGGACTTCACTTGCCGCGCGGCGGCCCCGTTCTGAGGGGGCATGAGACGCGAATCAGTACCGGATCTCTGACGGGCGTATGTTTCAGTTGAGCGAGCCGCAGCCCGTAACTGGTCTGGTGCGGCGCGTCGAGACTGCGCAGATTTGCTCAGAGTGGCCCGGCCCGTCGTAGTACCAGGTGCTTACGTAGTGGCGGCTGTCCGGTATGGTCCAACTCGCTTTTCCGGCACCGTTGTCCCTCAAGGAGACGGAGCAGCCTGCGGAGCTGGGGTTGGTCTCCCATCTCATGTATTCGTGCCCGTCTGCCTGCACTTCGATCTCTTGGAGGATCTGGCAGCCTGGTGCCGGGACTACGGCATACCCGATGCGGCCCGGCGTTCCTGCGGCGGGTGCTGCTGAGGCCGGTCCGGCCATCGCGATGACGGCCGCAGCGGCTCCCGCCGCGGCCGTAAGGGACATGGTGCGTCGGATCATGGCTTCTCCCTGATGCCTGCCGTATCCGGCGGCCTAGTGTGATGTGAGGAGCGGCCCGGGCTGGCGCGCGACGTCGTCGACCGGGGTGAACGCGGGGGATGGTTGTAACCAACGACGACGCCTCTGAATCCGGACTGACACCGCGCTCCCGAGGCGAAGCAAGCCGGTGACCAGGAAGGCTGTACGCAACGCCTTCAGTGCCGGTTTCAGACGTTGCATATCCAGTTGTCGGGGGTGTTCGGGAAACAGTTGGACGGTGAGACGGCCGTAGTGCCGTCGTTGTGGAAGTTCGCCGGAGTGGCGGCCAGTACGTCGTCGGTGTGCCAGTTGGCGGGGGTGACCGCCGCGATGCGGTCCTGGTACTGGTTCACCGCGGCGACTGCCGGCGTAGCAGCAATGGTGGCAACGACAATGGTTGCAGTGGTTGCTGGGGCCAGCCGAGAGATCTTCATCCTGACTCCTGTGTGAGTGCGAATCCGACAGGCCCCTCCAGGGCCGCCGTTGGCGGCTCTGGAGGTACCGACGGTCAGTCGATCAGGCCGGGGAACCAGATGCGGGTCGAGGATCATCGGGTGCTCCTCCCGTAGCGCGAGTCCGCCGACGCTGGCGCGCGTCAGGGAAGGGGCGAAGTGGATGCCATCCATGCTGGGGGCGAGGGCCGCGAGATGGGCTCAGCGCGGCGAGTGAATGGGCGAAACTTGCCTTCATGGCACGTGTATCGGCGGATTCCGTACTGAGCCACACGGATCAGCGGTTGGTGGCCGCGCTGCTGCGGGACGGCCGCCTCGACGCGGAGCGCGCGGCCCACGTGCTGGGCCTCATCCACCGGTAGTGCGGCAACGTCTTCAAGGGCAACCCGATGTCATCGGGATACGACTGCAGCGATGTGTTCACCCCGGCCGGCTACGGGACTGTCTGACAACCCGTCAAACTGTGCTGAGGCAGTCCCGGGGCGGTGGGCTAAAGTGCCGGCGCACGTCTAGGGGGCTGGAGCAGACATGGAAGAGGGCCCGTGACTGGCCGGTCGACGGTCCGCGATGCCGTAGGAGACGCGCAGGTGCTGGTGGGTGAGTTCGTCGTGGACACCAAGTCCCTCAAAGGGACCCAGCGGACCTGGATCTTCCCGCAGGACCTCACGGTGTGGGAGGCGGTCCTGGACGCGCTCACCCGAGGCGAGAACGCCTCTTGGAGGAAGGACAAACGAGCGACCGAGTTGCACGTTGAAGTTGCTTCGCCGGACTTGCACCCAGGACAGGTCCGCGTCTCTGTCGCAGACCGTCAGGGGGCCATGACGACTGCGCAGGTCCTGCTTGAGCCGGCCGAGGGTTGGATCGAGGACCATCGCGTCCGGCTGGACGGCGTTCGACGGGCATGGCCGCAGCAACTGGCGTGAGTAGGCGCCTGCTGTGCTGTTCGGGCACGTTGGTGACGGCGCGGAGACCTTGCATGGGCGAGGGCCTTCTGGTTTCGGTGGGGATTGCGACGTCCTCCGCCGAGCCCAGGAGGCCCTCATCTGCCACCGTAACGCCCGCTGACGCCGACCAGCAGACTGCGTCTGGCCTGGTGCGTGGTCGAGGATGGGTGGCTACGGCGGCCGTGGGGCCCATACTCGGCACACCGTGCTGCCCGGCGAGCATGTTGCCGCTTAGATGTTGAGACGCACCGCAGGGGCCGGCGAGCGCGCCCGTCTGCCCAAGGACCGGCTCGCGGCGCGCCGTTGGTGGGAGTCGTGAAGAGTTCGCGCACGGTTCTCGGGATTCGGTCACGGGAGCGGAAAACTCGGAGGGCTCACTCGGCGCTTTCGAAACAGGTCGGGCGCCGACCCATGCGATGGGAGACCGATCAACGATGTTAACTCTGGTACGGAGCAGAGTGCGGACGGCCGCGTGCGCGCTCTCGGCCGTCGCGGCCCTCGCTTTCGGTACGACCGCGACGACCGGCGCGGCAGCGGCACCCGCTCCTGCGAAACAGGGGCCGACCTCGGTGGCGTACATCGAGGTGAACAACAACAGCATGCAGAACGTCGGCAAGTACACCCTCGCCAACGGCGGCGGCAACGTCTTCGACGTCGCCGTGATCTTCGCAGCGAACATCAACTACGACACGGGTACGAAGGCGGCGTACCTGTACTTCAACGAGAACGTGCAGCGCGTCCTCGACAACGCCGCCACGGAGATACGGCCGTTGCAGCAGAAGGGCATCAAGGTCGTCCTGTCCGTGCTCGGCAACCATCAGGGCGCCGGCTTCGCCAACTTCCCGTCCCAGCAGGCGGCTTCTGCGTTCGCCACCCAACTGTCGGACACCGTGGCCACATACGGACTCGATGGTGTCGACTTCGACGACGAGTACGCCGAGTACGGCAACAACGGCACCGGCCAGCCCAACGACAGTTCGTTCGTGCAGCTGGTGACGGCGCTGCGCGCGAACATGCCGGACAAGATCATCAGCCTGTACAACATCGGCCCGGCCGCCTCCCGCCTCTCCTACGGCGGCGTCGACGTCTCGTCCAAGTTCGACTACGCCTGGAACCCGTACTACGGCACCTGGCAGGTCCCCGGCATCGCACTGCCCAAGGCGAAGCTGTCGCCGGCGGCCGTCGAGATCGGCCGGACCTCGCAGAGCACGGCAGCCGACCTCGCCCGCCGCACCGTCAGCGAAGGGTACGGCGTCTACCTGACGTACAACCTCGACGGCGCCGATCGCAGCTCCGATGTCTCCGCGTTCACCCGGGAGTTGTACGGCAGTGACGCCGTCTACACGCCGTAAGGCGACCGCACACTTGGGCGCGCGCTGTTCCCTCGGGGCTTGCCGCATTCCGTAGGCCGCGACCTCTGCAGGCCGCGTCTTCGACAACGATGTCGAGGGCGCGGTCGTACGGCACCATCAGCGCCAGTGGCGTCGGCCGGCTCCAATCCCTCCTACCGTGCAGCGTGAGCACCTTATGACCAGCAATCCCTGCTGGCCCGGGGCCAGAGAAGCCGGAGACTGTCCCAGCCTTCACCGAGACAGGACACTCACTCCTGTACGCAGCCTCGTGGGCTATGTACGGACCCGATTTCATGGGCTCGCGGGCGCTGACGACTTCGCGTTCGGTGTGAGATTCCCGATGACCCACACCAGACTCGCCCCCGAATCCGGTCCCTTGGATATCCGCGTAGGTGTTGACTGGGTTCCTGGGCTGGACGTGGCGAGGCTGTCGTGAAGCTCGACCGGCCGTATCCCTGTTCGCCGGGGGTGACGCCGGCCGGCAGCGGGTAGCAGACAGGGTCGTTACGCGGGTGCGAAGGACGATCGCCATGACGGGGATTCAGCAGATCTTGTTCATCCAGGGCGGCGGCGCGGGCGCGCACGACGAATGGGACGACAAGCTGGTCGACAGCCTGAGCCGGGAGCTCGGGGAGAAGTATGAGGTCCGTTACCCGCGTATGCCCGACGAGGGCGACCCGAGTTACACCCGGTGGAGCCCGGCAATCCGGCGCGAGATGGCGGATCTGGACGACGGCGCGGTCCTGGCCGGCCATTCGGTGGGCGGGACGATCCTCATCCAGACACTCGCCGAGCAGCCGCCGGCGTGCAGGCTTGCGGCGATCGTGCTGATCGCCGCCCCCTTCGTCGGCCAAGGCGGCTGGCCGGGCGAGGAGTTCGAGCTGTCCGGCGACCTCGGCGCGAGGCTGCCGCCCGGCGTGCGGGTGCATGTGTTCCACGGGCTCGAGGACGAGACCGCCCTGCCGGCGCATGCCGACCTCTACGCCGGCGTGATTGCGCAGGCGCAGGTGCACCGGCTGCCCGGGCGCGATCACCAGTTGAACAACGACCTGAGCGAGGTAGCCAAGGCGATCAGCCCCGACAAACCCTGAGACTTCAACCGCGCCCCGAGCGCCTGGCTGACGCGACTCGGGCAGGCGGTCATCCGGAGACGCTCCTTCCCCCAGGCGTCCCCCGAGAACGTCAGGTGCCGCCACGCTGAGGAAGGCCCTTCTCGCCTGCGGAGACGTAACAGAAGGTCCGGACAATACCCCGGCGTCCATGTTGCCGTGGGTGGCGATGATCTCCTTACGTCTTGGTCGACGTCTTTGGCCATGCGCCCGTAGCAGTGGGCGCCGTCCTGGAGCCATCGCTCTCCCGCGACCAGCACAACGAGATCTACGTCCAGGACCGCATGCGCACGCACGGCCCCCGTCTGCGAAGGCGAGGTCGAGGTGGCCGGATGCCTGATAGGGCATTGCTGGCCGAAGAAGAGCCAGTTGGGGCCGGTGTGGCCGCGGGCCTGGCGGCGTTCCGCCACCCGCCCCCGCCGATCACCCCTGGCGGTCCATGCCGCACCACGGCATGACCCCGCACATCTCCGGGTCGTCGCTGTCCGCTCAGGCCCGCTATGCGGCGGGCACGCGGGAGATCCTGGAGTCATGGCTGGCCGGTCGGCCGATCCGCGACGAATACCTGATCGTGGACGGTGGCGCCCTGGCCGGAGCTGGCGCGCATTCGTACTCCGTGAAGAAGTGATCCAGGCCGGATCGGTGATGCCAGAGGCATCGCAGCCATTTGTTCCGGAGGGCGAGAGCCGCCCCCCCTCTGCCGCTCGGTACTGTGACTTCGCATGACCGACACCGAGATCGAGATCACCGCAGACCTGGTGCGCGACCTGCTGCTGGAGCAACATCCAGACCTTGCAGGGCTGGCCATCCGCGAGGTGGCGGGAGGCTGGGGCAACCAAATGTGGCGTCTCGGGGACGAGTTGGCCGTGCGTATGCAGCGCATGGACCCGACCCCGGAGCTCCAGCTCAAGGAGCGGCGGTGGCTCCCCGTGCTGGCTCCGCGCCTGCCGCTCCCGGTGCCGCTCCCCGTGCGGTTCGGTGAACCGTCCGAGCGCTTCCCCAAGCACTGGACCGTGATGACGTGGGTTCCCGGCGAGCCGCTGGACCACAGCTCGATCAGCCGCGGCGCTCACGCGTCCGACACGTTGGCGGGCTTCCTCCGGGCGCTCCACGTGGAGGCGCCCGCCGAGGCGCCGATCGCCAGGGACCGCGGTGCGCATCCCAGGAACTGCACGGACGGCTTCGAGAACTTCTTCCGGGCCGTTGCCCCCGACGACATCGCTGCCGAGGTCCGGGCCGTCTGGGACGACGCCGCTGCAGCCGACGCGTGGGAGGGCCCGCCGGTATGGGTTCATGGCGACCTCCATCCCGCGAACGTCGTCGTCTCGGACGGAACGCTCTCGGGCATCGTCGACTTCGGCGACATGTTCGCCGGCGACCCGGCGTGGGACCTCGCCGCCGCATGGGTGCTGCTACCCGCGGGCACGGCCTCACGGTTCTTCGACAGGTACGCGCATGCCGACGAGGCAGCGATCCGGCGCGCCCGCGGGCTGGCCGCGATGAAGAGCCTCTTCCTGATGCTCATGGGGCAGAACGGAGATCGGGGCCTTCCCGGCGGCAAGCCGAACTGGGGACCTGCGGGCCGGGCGGCACTCGATCGTGTTCTGAAGGGCGTTTGATGCGCGCTTCGTTGAACTTGTTCTCGATCCTGGTTGAGGTTCATCGATCACCGCGCGCCGTGGGAATGCGAAGGTCCACGGCCGCATGCCGCACGTGACCCTGATCGAGCCGGCGGAGTTGGGCCGGGTCAAGTCGAAGGAGCGAGCATCTGACGCAAGTTTCTCCGAGCTATCGGTGTCAGAACCGCCGGCGTCAGAACTGCCGTCGTCGGCGCGTCAGCTGCCGCCGGAGAACCCAGTGGCGTCTTCGTGGTCGAGCCCCATAGCTTGTGCGTTCGTGACCGACGATCCGAAGATGCCCCTGAATCGACACGACCTCGGCCGAGTGTTCAACGAGGTGCCGGAGCTCTACGACCGTGTCCGCCCGGGATACCCCGACGAGCTGTTCGCGGACCTTGGCGCCATCACGGGCACGGACGAAGGGTCGTCGGTGGTGGAGGTGGGCTGCGGTACCGGTCAGGCGACGCGCTCGCTGGCAGCGCTCGGATGCGCGGTGACCGCCATCGAGCCGGGCGCAGACATGGCCGCACTCGCTCGCCGGCGGCTCGCCGCCTTCCGCAACGTCGAAGTCGAGGCGTCGACGTTTGAGGAGTGGGACGACCGCGGTCGGCACTTCGACGTACTCGTGGCGGCGTCGTCCTGGCACTGGGTCGACCCGTCGATTGGCTGGCAGCGAGCGCACGACGTGCTCCGTCCCGCAGGCTGGGCGGCGCTGCTCGGCAACGTCGTTGTCCGCCGACCGGGAGAGCCGGAGGTCTACGCCGAGACCGCCGATCTCCACGAGCAGTTCTGCCCTGGGAACCCCGCCTGGGGGCATCCTCCGCTGGAGGACGATGTGCGCGCCACCGACGAGGGCTGGGGCCTGGTCGACGATCCCGGAGGACAGTTCGGCCCGACGACCGTGCGCTGGTATCCCACCGTTCAGTGGTTCGACGGGAACGGCTTTGCCGATCACCTTCGTTCGCTGTCGCTGTACCGGAGGCTCGACCGCGACGTCCGTGAGCCCCTGCTCGACGCCATCGCCGAGCGCATCCGCACGCGAATGGGCGACCGAGCATCACGCCGTTACCTGAGCGTCCTCCGTGTCGGACAACGCGCCAAGTGAGGCTGGATGGTGGGTGGATGCGAAGGCGTGTGAGCGGCCTGGCTCATCGCCGTCGCCGCCTTCGGAAGTCCTGCCGGCGCGGACGTCCACGTGTCCTGCGTTCATCCTCGAAGCTGTAGTGTCCGCGGTGATGGACGGCTCAGCAGGAGTACCTCAGCCGCCGTGGGAGGCCGTGGCCGCGCTGGTGCGGGCGGCGCGGGCAGGCGACGCGCTGGCGATGGACGAGGTGCTGACGGCGGTGACGCCGTATGTGAACCGGCTGTGCCGGCCGATCGCGCTGTCGGACAGTGAGGATGCGGTCCAGGAGGCGCTCACCGCGGTCTTCGTCGGGATGCGGCGACTGCGCGATCCGCAGGCGTTCTACGGCTGGGTACGCACCGTCACCGTGCGCGAGGCGGTGCGGGTGGCGCGGCGAACCGCTGCCGAGCGGGCCGTCGATCCCGACGAAGTCGCCCGCTTGCGGGGTCTCGTCGGCCTCGGTGACGGCGAACTGTCGGCACAGGTACGGGACGTGCTTGCTCGGATGCCCGTACATCATCGCGCCGTGCTCGTCCTGCGTGAGCTGGAGGACCTTGATGAACGAACTGCGGCCGAAATACTCGGTATTGCGCCGGGCACGGTCAAGTCCCGGCTGCACCGCGCCCGTTCGGCGTTCCGGAAGGCATGGCAGCAATGAGCGTTGACGCCGTGACCCGGCTGCGGCTGCTGGCCGCGGGCCTGCACACCACGTTGTACGCGGAGGAGTGCCTGGAGCTGCCGTACGACAAGGTATGGGCGGTCGCCTCGGATCTGGCAGGCGAGCTGCCACATCTTGTGCCTCTGTTGCGTGAGTTCCGCGTGCCGCCCGGCGACGCCGATCGCAAGCGCGCGGTGGCGGTGGGCCCGCTGGGCAGCCGCAGCGCCTTCGAGGTGCGGCTGGCTCCCGGCTGGTGCCTGATGCAGTCGCGACTCGTGGTGGGGGGGATGGCCGCCGTACCGGAGGGCGACGGGACGCGCTTCGCCATGCTCGGCGCGGCGCGTCCCGCCGCCCTGCGGCCGGTTCAGTGGGTGTACGCGCTCGGGGCCCACCGCAGCCGGGCTTTCATCCGGAAAGTCGAACTGCGGGCTGCTGTGCGCCCGTAGACGTTCCTGTGGTCGTTCCCGTAGTCGTTCAACGACCCGTGGCGAACAGTTCTCTCATCGCCCCGGCGACCGCCTGGGGACTCTCCTGGAGCAGAAAGTGTCCGACGCCCGGCACGATCCGTACGGTGAGATCGTCCGCGTGGCTCTCGCCTCCTGCCAGCATGGACGGCGGGAACACGTTGTCCCGCTCACCTCCCAGCAGCACGGTCGGGACGGTCAGTTGCTGCCCGCGCCACTTGCCGCGCAGCAGCGCCGGGATCTCCCGGACCACGTACTGCCAGAACATGGCCTGCCCGGCATGCGCGCCGGTCTGGGCCGCGGCGCTGAACTCCGCGAGCTCGTCGGCCTGCCAGACCGATGGGTCGGCGACCTGGTGACGCAGCAGGAAACGCGTGAACGCCGGCCAGCGGCGCAGCACGGCCCGGCCGATCACCGGATACTCGATGAAGGCGGTGTACCACTGCCGCCACAGGTTCGGCAGGATGGCCCGCTGCCGGGCCCACGGGTGCGCCATGTTGAGCGCCAGATAACCACCGAACCGCTCCGGTGCCCGCAGACACAGCCGGAAGCCGACGTGGGCACCCCAGTCGTGCCCGACCAGGTACACGCGCTCAAGCCCGAGTACGTCCAGCAGCGCGAGCAGGTCGTCGGACAAGCCGTCGACGTCGTAGCCGCGCCGGGTCTGCTCCGACCAACCGAAGCCCCGAAGATCAGGGCAGATCAGCCGGTGTCCGGCGGCCGACAGGGTGGCGACCTGGTGCCAGGCGAACCAGTGCTGCGGGAAGCCGTGCAGCAGCAGGACCGGCGCCCCGGTCCCGTACTCGGCGATGTGCAGCCGGATGCCGCGCACCTCCAGCCAGTTGTGCTTCGCCCCTTCGGCGTGCGGAAGTGGCCTGTCGACGGCGGCCGTGACCGGGGTTGTCCTCGATGCCATGAAAAACACCTCTCGCCTTCGGCGGGTCTTCAGCGGACCCGCTTCGGCATGCCAGGAGGCAGCACCGCGTCAAAACGTTCCCCGGCAAGTGGATTTGTGGCCGGGGCGATCAGGGGCAGGGTGTGCGGTGTACGGGTGTCGGCGAAATCTGCAACGCGGCGGTCCGGCTGCCGGCCATGAAGGCATGGCACGTGTACTCGTAACGGGCGGGACTGGGTTTCCGGGTTCCCACTCGATTCTGCGGTGGCCGTGTTGGTCAGGGCGGGGTGTCGGAGAGCTGGGTTCCGATGACGGCGAGCAGTTCCAGTTTGTCGGCGCTGTCGGTGCCCGGCGCGGGGGTGAACCAGAGCAGGCGCTGGCGGCCGTCCTCGCTGAAGAGGGTGAGGCAGTTGACCTCCAGCAGCCCGAGTGTGGGGTGGTTGATGCGTTTGCGGTCGCCCCGGCGGACCGCGACCTCGTGCTGCTCCCACAGGGCGGCGAATTCGGGTGAGCGGGTGTTCAGGTCGGCGATCAGGGTGCGGGCCTGGAGGTCTTTCGCGTCGCGGCGTGCCGCGGCGGCCCGCAGGTCGGCGACGAACGTGCGGGATTGCGTGTCGTGATCGGCTTCGGGGTAGAGGCGGCGCGCGGCGGGGTCGGTGAACCAGCGGTAGACAAGGCTCGCGTGGTGACCGCGGAAGGCTGACTGGTCGCCGAGCAGGGCGACGGCGAGGGGGTTTTGTACGAGCGTGACGTGCAGGTCGGTGATGACCTGCGCCGGGGTCGACGTCAGCCGGGTGAGCAGGTCCGTCATCCCGGGGTGCACGTGCGAGTGGGGGCCGCCGTGGGCCGGCACGGGGCGGTCGGCCAGGCGGTAGAGGTAGTCGCGCTCATCCGACGTGAGCCGCAGCGCCCGCGCCAGGGCGGCGAGCATCTGCTGCGAAGGCTGCGATCCCGCGCCCCGCTCGATCTCGTTGTAGTAGTCGACCGAGGCACCCGCGAGCTGCGCCACCTCGTCGCGTCGCAGCCCCGGTACCCGGCGGCGCGGGCCGGCGACGAGGCCGACGTCCTCGGGGCGGATGCGCTCGCGGCGCGAGCGCAGGAAGGCGCCGAGTTCGGTGTATTTCGGGGAGCCCATGCCTCCCAGTCTGCGGGAGATCGGTCTGCGGGGGCGCCGCCGACCCTGGGGATGACATCCCCTGGTACGCGCGCGGGCGGCGCCGCATCGTAGGAAGCGAAGCCGCACCGGCATCCTGCTCGCCCGCAGGCAACCCCCTCCTCCGTGGCTTCTATTGCCCCGTCCTACTGAGAAAAGGAACGACCGGCCATGCCTTTCGCGAACTTCAAAGTCCCCGAGAAGACCCTCACCGTGAAGCAGAAGGAGGAGATCGTCACCCGCACCACCGAGCTGTACGTCGAGATCTACGGCGAGCGTGCCCGCGACAACACCATGGTTCTGATCGAAGAGGTCGCCGACGGCGGCTGGGGCATCGGCGGCGACGTGCTGACCCTCGCCATGCTCGGTGAGGCGGAACCGGCCGGCGTCGGCGACGCCTGACCGCACCGGCCGTCGATCACGCCTTCGTGGCGAGGGGGCGCCACGCGTTCCAGGTGTCCAGGCGCTGTCGGTAGGCGGCCTCGACGACGGGGTAGGGGTAGTCGCCGAGGAAGAGCCGCATGGGTGGTTCGTCGGTGTCGGCCAGTTCCAGGATGACGTCGGCCGTGGCCTGGGGATCGTGTGGTGCGCGGGCGGCGGCGCCGGCCCGGCGTGCCGCGCGGATCGGCTCGTACGCCGCGATGGGGTCGGTGTGCACCGCGGAGGTGCCGGACCAGTCGGTGCCGTAGGGGCCGGGTTCGACGATCGTGACGTGGATGCCCAGCGGGCCGACTTCCTGGGCGAGGGCTTCGCTCATCCCTTCGAGGGCCCACTTGGAGGCGTTGTAGAGGCCGAGCGTGGGGAAGGCGGCGAGCCCGCCGATGCTGGACACCTGCAGGATGTGCCCGCTGCCGCGGGCCCGCAGGAAGGGCAGCGCGGCCTGCACCACCCACAGGGGGCCGAGCAGATTGGTGTCGAGCTGGGCGCGGGCCTGCTCCTCGGTGCTCTCCTCGATCATGCCGAAGAGGCCGTAGCCGGCGTTGTTGACGACGACGTCGAGGTGGCCGAAGGCGTCCACGGCCTTTTGCACGGCGGCGGTGACCGCCACCCGGTCGGTGACGTCGAGGCGGAGCGCGAGGATGCTGTCGCCGTAGGTGTCGAGGAGGGGCTGCAGGGACTCGGGGCGGCGGGCCGTGGCGGCGACGCGGTCGCCGCGGGCGAGCGCGGCCTCCGCCCAGATCCTGCCGAAGCCGCGGGACGCGCCGGTGATGAACCAGGTCTTCTTCATGCCTCGACCCTGCGCGAGTCGCCGGCCTGCAGCCAGAACCCCGCCGGGGTTACCCTGCGGCCATGGCGGCCGACAACGTGCTGGGGGAGTTCCTCAAAGCCCGCCGGGGGCGGGTGGCGCCCGCGGCGGGCCTGGCCGGCCCGGGCCGGCGCCGGGTTGCGGGGCTGCGCCGGGAGGAGCTGGCCCAACTGGCCGGGATCAGCGAGCCGTACCTGACCCGGCTGGAACAGGGCGTGGACCGGCATCCGTCACCGCAGGTGCTGCGGGCGCTCGCGCGGGCGCTGGAGTTGGACGCCGACGCCGCGGCGCACCTGTCGGCGCTCGCCGCCCCGGATCCCGTAGCGCCTTTGGAGAGCGAGGTCAGCCCGGACGTGCATCGGTTGCTCGACGCCTGGGTGGACGCCGCGGCGTATGTGCGCAACCGGCGGTTCGACGTGCTGGCCGCGAACAAGCGGGCCCGCGCCCTGGCCCCGATGTATGAACCCGGGCACAACCTGGCCCGGGACATGTTCCTGGACCCCGGGGCCCGTCAACTGTTCCCGAACTGGCCCGAGATCGCCGCGCAGACCGCCGCGGCCCTGCGCGCCGAGGCCGACCCGCGCGATCCGCGCACGGCGCTGCTCGTCGCCGAGTTGGAGGCGGATGCGGACTTTCGCCGCCTGTGGGCGCGGCACGATGCGCAGCCCTCCCGCGACGAGCTCAAACGCTTCATGCATCCGGTCGTCGGGGAGCTGTCCCTGCGGCGCCAGGCACTGACCGTGGGCGGCGCCGAGCAGCAGGTGATCATCGTCTACCAGGCGGCACCGGGAAGCTCCGCCGAGGCGGCCCTGGCCCGGCTCGCCTGACGCGGGCCCGGCGGCAGACGGCGGCGCTGCACGAACTCGCTTGGTTGCAGGGTCGGCCGGCTCGTCTCAGGGGGGATGCGGCGATTTCCGGGCGGTGTTGAGGACGGGCGCACCCTGCTTGGTGCGCTGGGCCTGGGCCTGGGCCTGGGACTTGGCGGCGGGTCCTTCGCGTGTGGTGTGCACGGCGGCGGTCTTGTGCCGGGGGGTGTGGATCGTCCCCGGTGGCGGGCCGGCCCCGGACGGTAGAGCATCGGCGAGCGCCTCAACGACGCCTGGGGCTTGGCGGTGTGAGAGGGGCTGTGCGGCATCCCGTGACCGGTGACGTTTCGTGCGGTGTGCGGTGTGAAGCGTTGCTGCAGGCGGCGGACCCGCGTTGTCATGGCCCGGGGCGTGGTCGGTTTCCTGGTCCTTCGTGCGTGGCGGTGGGGCGTCAACGGGCAGGCGGTCGCGCAGGATGCTGCGGGTGGGACGGCTCTGACGGCCGTCGGCGACGGGCGCGCCCGCACAGGGACGGGGTGTGAGGGGATTCGCGCGGCCGCCGCAGGGGCCCGTGAGCGGCGCCCGCGGTGCCGTTCGGTCAGCGGGTGAGGGCGTCGTGGAGGGTGGTGTGGCAGTCGATGACGGCGTCGACGCCGACGATCTGCAGGGTGCGCCGGACGGCGGTGGTGGGTGCGGCCAGGCGCAGCCGACCACCGGCCTCGCTGAGGGTGTGGTGGGCGTTGATGAGGATGTTGATGCCCGTGGAGTCCATGAAGGTGACCTGGTGGAGGTCGACCACGATGCGGGGGTGGGCGCCGTCGGAGGCATCCAGGGCGCGGCGAAGCGAGTCGCCGCTCTCGTGGTCGATCTCTCCGGCGGGTGTCACCACACGGTTGCCGTCGGTGGTGGTGACCGCCACGGACAACGTGCCGGCCTGGGCGGCGGGTTGGCCGCCTGTCGTTTCTGCCTGAGCCATGCCGGTGATCCTGGCACAACCGGTCCCCGGTCCGCACGGCTGCTCCGCGGGGTATGAGCGGGTTTGTGGTGTGGCGGATGCGACAGCAGGGCAGCGCGTGATCAGCGAAAGTGGGGGTATGTGCCAGGCGACGTGGGGGAGTGAATGGCGGCTGTGATGGAACGAGGTCCGGCGGGGGAAGACGGCATCGTGCCGGGCGGCCGGGCCGTGCGGTTCTCCGTGGCGCTGGAGGGGGACGGCACCTGCATCGCCCGGGCCCGCCATCTGGCCGCGGACTTTCTCCAGCATGCGCGGACGGTGCATGCCGTACCCGTCTCGCAGCGTGCCCTGGACCTGACCCAGCTGGTGGTCAGCGAGCTGGTCACCAACGCCTGCAAGTACGCGCCCGGTCCGCTGCTGATGGACCTTCGCATCGCGGACGGGGCGGTGGAGATCGTGGTGTGGGACACCGATCCGGTGCTGCCGCAGGCCCGGGCCGTCAACGCCGACCGGGTGGGCCAGCACGGCCTGGAGATCGTGATGGCCATCGCCCAGGGCTTCGAGATGCAGCGGGAGCCGGTCGGCAAGCGGATCAGCGCCCGCATCGCCCTGACCGACGGCCCGGACGGCCCTGACGGCTCTGGCGGGCACCCGCCCCGGTAACTGCCCTTCCGGTCGGCATGCCGCTCCCCGCTGTCGAGCTGGGCGCGAGCGGTCTTCTGGCGCGGCCAGGCGCTTGCCGCTCGTCCCGCCTGGTGCGCCTCGGGCGGCTGGTGTCAGCTTGCCGGGTCGGTGTGCAGGCGTACGGCGCCGGCCAGGTGGCCGGCGAGGGGCTCGGGCACGGGTGTGTGGCTGTCGGCGCTCTGCAGCAGGGTGTCCGCTATCTCGCGCAGTTTGGTGTTGCTGTGCTGGGAGGCGGTCACGAGGACCTGCCGGGCCTGCTCGGCGTTCAGGTGGAAGGAGGCCATGAGCATGCCCCGGGCCAGGTCGACCGGCGCGCGTGTGTGCAGTGCCCGGCGCAGCTGCGCATTCTCCACGGCGAGGTGGTGGCCGGCCGGACCTGTGTGCCCGGTCGGGGAGGGCTCGCACACCTCGCGTGCTGCGGGCAGGCCGGCGCGGGCCCCTTGGCCGGTGGCGTGGTGCGCGGCCGGCGGGGGAGGGGTGGCCGGCTGTCCGCCCGGTTCCGTCCGCCCTTGCGTGAACAGGGGGAGGGTGCCGGTGAGGGTGAGCAGGCGGTGAACGGCCGGGCTGGTGGCGCGCACGATGAAGGACTTGGCCGTGGTGTGGGCGCGGTGGTGCATGTGGAGCAGGACGTTGAGGGCGGAGCAGTCGCAGAATCCGACGCCTGAGAGGTCCAGTTCCAGGCCGCCGGTGGTGCGGGCCAGTGCCTCGCCCAGCGTCTGCTGCAGGATCAAGTTGCTCTCCAGGTCGAGTTCGCCGCAGACGACGACCACCAGCCGGTCGCCGACTGTACCGACGCTGAAGGTGACCGGTGCCGGTACGGCCGCCGGTGCCGTCGGCTGCCGCAGCGCGGCGCCGCAGTCGGAGCAGGGTCCCTCCCCGGGGGAGGCAGCCGTAAGAGGAAACATGGGTGCTCCCGGCGCAGTGGTCTGGTTGGCTGTCTCCAGGATCACCCCACTGTCCGTTCACGTCAACAAACACATGAAATGCAGTACGTCCTTTTGAATGCGTGAATCAGGGGCCGTATGGTGGGGGGATGGATCGAGCGCCGGAACCGCATGCAGGCTGGACCTTTCTGACCAATCACTCCCGGGTGCTGGCGGCCATCGCCGAGGACCGCACCACCCGCGTCCGCGACATCGCCGCCCGCTGCCGGCTCACCGAGCGGGCCGTGCAGAAGATCATCGCGGACCTGGAGGAGGGCGGGTACCTCACCCATGTCCGGGAGGGCCGCTCGAACGTCTACCGGATCGCCCCCGACCGGGTCCTGCGCCATCCCGCCGATGCCCCGGCCACCGTCGCGGAGCTGCTGTCGGTGCTGGTGAGTCACGAGGCCGGGCATCCCGCGGCGGTCACCGCGGAGCACGACGGCTGACCTGAACGGCGGCAGCGCAGCCGGCCGCAGAGGGGCACGGAGCGGTGCCGGTTCGCGCGGCAGACGGCGTCGGTGGCGCGAGATCTTCCGGCCCGGGAGACGGTCGCTGACGCCCTGCGCCAGCCGGGTCGCCGAGCGGTGAGGCGGTGAGGCGTTCCAGGGGATGCAGCGCGGTCGGCATCCTGGTGCTCCGCGACGGCAGGGTGCAGACCCTCGCCCCCCGGCCGGCCAACTGGTTGTCGACAGCGGCCCGTTGCGGAAGCGGCTGGGCCGCGGAGCGTGTTTCGATGCCGCCCGGACCCAGGAGGGCGACGGGGTCTGCCGCATCGGCACCCTCACCGCCGAGCGGCAGCGCCGGCCCGCTGCGCCCCGAGGCCCCCACGCCCAGATGCAAGACGTCGTCGCCCCCGGCACGTGATCGGCAAGGCCGTGGGCATCCTCATGGGCACGCGCCGCCTCACCGAGGAGCAGGCCCTCGACGTGCCGCGCCGTTTTTGGCGGGAAGGGAACATCAAGCTGCGCGCGGTCGCCCGGCACCTTTGCGAGTACGGCAATCTGCCCTGGCCCATGAGGGTGCGGCTCCCCGGGCTCATAGTCCGAACCTGGGGAACCTGGCCGGGCCGGCCCCCTAGGGCAAGCCGCCGGCCCGGCTTGCCCCCCGAGTCCCCCGCCCGGCACCGGGCATGCATGGCACCACCTGTAGCGATCCGGCATCAAAGCACCCGCAGGAAGCACCCCTCGCCTGCCGTGGACGGGCGGGACTCACGGGGCGGCGTGTCACCCGGTCGGCCCGGCCTGGCGACGGCGTGCCGGGGCACCCGCGAACCGGGCCCCGCTGCGTCGTCCTCAAGGTGTGCTGCGGGGCCCGCGCATGCGGTGTGTGCCGCACGCCGCCATGCCTGAGGGGGAGTGCGGCACACACCGGGGCGTCTCCGCCATGGTGGGTCGTCGGCCCGCGCGGGCCGGCCGCGCGGCGTGTTCGAGCAGGCCCCCGCGCCGGCGGCGCAGACTCAACAACCTTCAGAGGCGCTGGAGTCGACGGGCCCCGGTGGGGGAGGGCGGTTGAGGGAGGGCCGTTGGGGTGGATCAGAAGCGCATTGCGTAACCGATGCGTCGGCGAAGGGACTTGGTGCGTTGCGCTTCATGGAACCGGGCGTCCTCCTCCACGACCTCGATGGACTTGCGCACCCGGACGCCGGCCTGGTCGATGGCTTCGTCGAGCGGCATCACCAGCGGCAGATCGAAGATCTCGATGATCTTTTCCACACGTTCGCGGACGCTGCCGCCCACCACGTGGTACGGGATCTGCAGCTCTTCGAGCGTGTCGATCAGAAGGTCGTCGGACAGTTTCCGGAACTTCTCGGACACCGGCCGGTGGCCGTCGGCCTTCATGGTGAACTCGACAGGCAGATGGACGTAGGCGTCGTAGATCCGCTTGGCGCGGCCCTTGGCGATGGCCCCGTAGGCGTCCATGTACTGGCGGTAGAACCGCTTCACCGGCAGCCCGGCGATGTTCTTGGCCGCCTTGGCGAGCAGGCCGGCACCGGGGTTGATGCCGACCCGCATCCGCGCCTCGCCGTAGATCCACTCGTGGATCACGGATCCGTCCGAGATGAACGGTCCCGTCCCCGCCTCGTGGTGGATGCGTTCCTCCAGCCGTCGCAGTCCGAGCATCGTCAGCTCCGAGGCGTTCAGTTCCTGGAGCTGTTTGCCCGGGACGAGGTCCATCAGGATCTCGCGGGCGGTCATGGCGTGGGTGCGCGGAATGCCGGTGGCGATCGACAAAGCCTCGGTCGTGGTGCTCTTGCCGCTGGAGTACGTGCCCGAGATGGCCAGGTGGAGGCCGCGTTCCGGGGCGGGGGGCGCGGACGCCGCGGCGGTCTGGACTGCGGGAGTGCTTGTGTCACTCATGGGGCGTTCTCTTCTCGTCGTCGAAGTCGGTGGAACCGGTGATGTCGGGTTGCCGTGGCCGTGGGGCCGGTGGCGCGGGCGGGCCGGTGGGTCTTCGCCCCCGGGCTGTCGGACGGTCCGGTGTCATCCGCCCAGGCCCAGGCCGCCGCTGACGGGCAGGACGGCTCCGGTGACGTAGCGGCCCGAGTCGCCCGTCAGGTACCGCACTGCGGCGGCGACGTCCTCCACCTGCCCGGAGTGACCCAACGGCGTGATGGACAGCAGGTGTTCGCGTCGGCGGTCGGTGATCTCGCGGCTCATGTCCGTATCGATCAGGCCGGGCGCGACGACGTTCACTGTGATGTTGCGGGGGCCCAGTTCCCAGGCGAGGGAGCGGGCCATGCCGAGCATTCCGGCCTTGGCCGCGCCGTAGTTGACCTGTCCCGGCGCGCCGTACGCGTACGTCATCGACGACATCAGGACGATCCGGCCCCAGCGGGCCCGCACCATGCCGCGCACCGCGCGCCGCACGGTGCGGAAAGCACCGTGGAGGTTCACGTCGACGACGTCGGTGAAGTCCTGTTCGCCCATGCGCAGGAACAGGGTGTCGCGGGTGATTCCCGCATTCACGACGAGCACCTCGACCGGCCCGTGCTCGGCCTCCACCTTCTGGAACGCGGTGTCGATGCTGTCCGTGTCGGTCATTTCGGCACGCACGGCGAACAGCCCGGCAGGAGGCTGGGTGTGGCGGTGCGTGACAGCGACGCGGTCGCCGTTGTCGGCGAGGGCGCGGGCGACGGCGAGGCCGATGCCGCGGTTGCCCCCGGTGACCAGGACCGAGCGTCCCATCAGTGACCCCTCTGCTCGGCGGGGCCGTCTCCGCGACGCGGGAGACGGTGACGGGCGTTCCGCCGGTGGGCGAGCGCGAGATTCGCGGCGGCCGTCACGGCGATCAGTGAGCCGATCTCTCCTTGGCTGGGCACCGGGCAGGACGTGTCCAGGAGGCCGGGATACGGTTCGGCGTCGCTCGTGTCGACGTCGCGGCGGAGTTCGTTCTCGCTGTCCCTCATCGGCCGGCCCCGCTCTCGCAACCCGCGGCTGCGCATGGCTTGCGCCCGTCGCCGAAGAGGTGCTCGACGGCCGCGGCGAGTCGCCCGGCGGTCAGCGCGTTCGGCAGCAGGCGCCGGGCGAAACGGGGACTCGGTGGCACCCCGTCGTACGTCTTCTCGGTCATCAGGGGAGGCAGCAGCGCCACCGGTGTACGGGACAGGGTCGCGTCGCTCTCCTTGAGGAAGCGGGCGGCACGGTTCCGGTGAGCGTCGGGCAGCCAGTCCAGGAAGGGCAGTTGCAACTCGACGACCTCGTCGTCCGTCACCTTGCCGGAGCCGGTGGCCGTAAGGGAGTTGAGCAGATGCCAGGGCGCGGCCTGCAGCTCCTGCTGCAGCATCGGCACGCGGCTGTGGGCCTCGTCGAGCAGAACGAGCAGCGGTCGTTCCCTTTCGATGTGCTCGCGCACCATCGCCAATTGATTTTCGTCCGGCCAGATTCCGGTGGGTGTCCAGTGCCTCGTACCGGGTTGCGGTGTCGGCTCCTTCCAGAGCACTCGAGCCGGTCCTTCGAGTACGACGAGCACGTCCCCGAAGCGTAACGTCGGTGAAAAACGCATGCGTGATTTCATCCCCCGTGCTGCTGCAATTTCTGTGAATGCCGAGCGCTCATCGACCGGTCGACGGTGTCTTGTTTCCGTGCTTCGGCCGATTCCCGAATGCCGTGCCCATGACGACGGAATGGTGGAGCGGCGTGATCGGCCGTGGCGTCGAAAAGGGCTGCTCGGCGGGCGTGGTGCTTGTCTTCAAGCGGCGGTGGGCAGTCGGTGTGCGAGTGAACAGCGGCCGCTGAAGCCCGAGAAGTCGTCGACGGCCAGGTCCGCGGTGCGCCAGGTCTGGCCGTCCATGGTGAGGAGCCGGCCGCCGGCGGTGCGGACGGTGGTGGCGAACTCGCGGCCCAGAGGCCGTACCGGTGTCCGCGTGTCGATGACGAAGCGCCGCATCCAGAGCGTGTCGCTGCTGCCCCGGGCCAGTCCGTCCTGCGCGTAGAGCAGGGCCTGGGCCAGCTGGGCCACGCCCACGAGCGCGTCGACGGGTGAGACGGAGGGCCCGTAGGCGGCTTCCGCCCCGTGCGCCTCGGTGCCCGGCCCCGTGGCGACGACGCGTTGCCGGCCCTGGATGCGCTGCCGTTCGAGGTCGACGTGAACGAGCTCCGCGTACTGGTCACGGTTCTTGTAGCCCTCGCCGTAGTGCCGGGCCCCGGCCGGGCCCAGCGCCTGCGAGGCGTCGGCGAACGCCGCCGGGCCCGCGGCTGGGCCGCCGCGTTCGTGCACGAGCGTGCAGCGCACCCGCAGCCCGCCGACCCGGCAGCCGAACGTCGTGCTGGTGGGAGCCGTACCGCCCAACTCCGGTCCCTCACAGGCCAGGAGCCGGCCCTCGACCGGGAAGTCGGCGAGGTCCTCGTGCGGAGAGCTGCCCGCGCGGACGTCGGCCTGCCGCAGCCAGGTGCGGCGCTGCTGTGCGGCGGTGAGTGCGAAGGCCCGGCCCAGATGCACCTCGGCCAGCGTGACGGCCAGGACGAGTGCGTCGATGCTGCTCAGATGAGGCCGCAGCTCGCGGGCGCCGGACTTGCGGGACCAGTCCCGCGGATACGTCAGGGTGCCCCGTGCGGTGACGAGCGCCCCCGGCTGGTCCGAGCCGTCGGTGGTGATGTCTTTGAGGTCCTGGACGACGCGCTTGTACCCGCTCCCGAAGAAGCGAGTGGTGCCCGGACCGAGGCAGCTGTCAAAAGATCCGTAGATTAAATCCGTGCTCATTCCCCCGTATACCTTTCCCCGTGTTGCGGGCGTGACGCCCTGTACCGGAGCCGTCCTGAAGCGGTCGGCTCTGGACAGGAAGACGCTAACACGGTCGAGTTGGGGCAAAGTAGGGGCTCGAGGGCGCTTGTGATGCTCTCCACAATTCCGCGAAAAGGTGTATCAGGGAGTGGATCGATAAATTCCGCAAAAAAATCCCCGCGCGCGGATTTTCAAATTCCAGCAAAGTGGAAAGTTGAAATCCGCGCACGGGGAAAGAGGGAAAACGGATCACTCGCAGGCGATCACTCGCAGGCGATCACACGCGGCCAGCGATCGGCGAGCAGCTCGCCGAGCAGCGTCCGCAGCCGCTCGCGGTCGGCCTCGGGTACCGCGGCCAGGAACTCCCGCTCCACCCGGTCGACGGCGTGCCCGGCGCGCTCGAGAGCCTCGCGGCCGCCGTCGGTCAGGCTCAGGATGTACCGCCGTCGGTCCGAGGGGTTGCGGCGACGCTCGACGTGCCCCGCGCCCTCCATCTCGTCGACCAGCGCGACCATCGTGGTCGGGTCCAGATTGAGCAGACGGCTCAAGTCCTGCTGGGACAGGCTGAGTCCGCTTTCCAGGGCCGCGAGGACGTAGAAGTAGCGCAGGCGCATGCCCTGCGCCGCCAGAGCTTGTTCCGCGTCCTCCATCAGGAGCACGCCGGCCTTGTGCAGCAGGTATCCGGTTCTGCGGACGAGGGGCAGGTCGAGTCCGGCGGGTTCTGCCGGGCTGGGCGTCGCCTGTGTCATGCGGGGCGCTCCCCTTGTCGCTTGCGGTGGCCGTGCCGTGCAACCGTTGGCCGTGCCGAGTGTCACCTGTGCCGATCGTCGGTTCTTTCCAGGGTACTTGCCGTGTCCGTCGGCCTCCAAGGCCGGGCAGCCGCGCCCCCCGACGCGGCTGCCCGGCCACTGCCCCCCTCAGCGCGGCTTGGTGGCCGGTTCCTTGCCGAGGTCCATGGCGGGTGCGACGGGCCCGGCGGCGTTGCCGGGGTACTCGTGGTCGCGGGTGGGCGCGGTGACGCCGCCCGGGCCCGACTGCGCATTCGTGGGCGCACTGTCGCGGTTATCCACGTGTGCGCTCTCCTGGTTCTCCACGCGCGCACTGTCATGAAGGTCCCTGGTGCGTACGAAGGCGAATCCCACGAAGGCGCCGACGGCCGCGACGGCGGCGCAGACCAGCATGACGTCGGTCAGACCGTCCACGAAGGCGGTGCGTGCCGCCTGGTCGAGGGCCGGGACCAGCTGCCGGGGCGCGTGGCGCAGCGCTTCGGTTCCGCCGCCCGCCGCGACCGCCTCCCCGAACCCGTGGGCGGCCGGGCCCAGTTGACGCCCTGCCTCGGAGCCCACGAACAGGTCCGTGACGCGGCTGTGGAACACGGCGCCGAAACCGGCGATGCCGATGGCGACGCCCACCTGCTGGAAGGTCTCACTGATGCCCGAGGCCATGCCCGCCTTGGACGGTTCCACGACGGCGATGGACAGCGAGGCGCGGGAGGGATTGAACAGGCCCATGCCCATGCCGATCCCGAACATGCTCGGCAGCAGCGCGGTCCAGGGCGTGTCGGGGCCGGTGAGCGCGACGAGGGCCAACCCGACCGCGATGAGCGTGAGCGAGACCCCCATGAGCAGCCGTTGCGGTACCCGGGTCGTCAGCGAACCGGCAACAGCCGCGGCCACGAACAGAGTCAGGGTCAGCGGAAGGAAACGCAGGCCGGTCTCCCAGGGCGAGAACGCCAGCACGTTCTGCACGTAGGAGACCAGGAGGAAGATCGCGGACATGGTGGCGGCCGCGCACAGCAGCGTGACGGCCGAGACCCCGTTGAACGTGACGTTCCGGAACAACGACAGCTGCAGCATGGCCTGTTCGCCACGCTGTCGCTCGACCACGGTGAACACCACGAGCAGCACGACGGCGGCAGCGAACATGGCGACGATGGGCGCGCTGCCCCATCCTTCGGTCTCGCCGCGCAGCAGTCCCAGCACGAGCAGGCTCAGCGCGCCGGAGAAGAGAACAAGCCCCCACCAGTCGAGAGCGGTCTGCGCCTCCTGGCGCCATTCACGCATCCGCAGCAGGCTGATGGCCAGGGCGACCACCCCGACGGGGACGTTGACCAGGAAGATCCAGCGCCAGCCGAGCCCGTCGGTGAGCGCGCCGCCGATCAGCGGCCCGAAAGCGATGGACAGACCGACCACACCCCCGAAGACGCCGAACGCCTTGCCGCGATCCTTGCCCCGGTACTCCTGGCCGATCAGTGCCGGACCGACGGCGAACAGGACGGCGCCGCCCAGGCCCTGGACACCGCGGGAAACGGAGAGGGTGACGGCGTCGCCGGCCAGACCGCAGGCGAGCGAGGCCAGCAGGAAGACGACGAAGCCGACGTTGAACACGCGCTTGCGGCCCAGCCTGTCGGCCAGCGACCCGGCCGTCAGGAGCACCGCGGCGAGCCCCAACGCGTAGGCGTCGAGCACCCATTGCAGCGAGGTGAAACTCGCGTCGAAGGCCTGCCGGATGTCCGGCAGCGCGACGTTCACCACGGTCAGGTCGAGCAGCAGCATGAACGTGGCCACGCACACGACGGCCAGCGTCCATCCCCGTCCGCCCCCCGCCGCCTCGGCGCCGACTGCCCCGACGTCCGGAACCTGCTGCGGCGCCTGGGTCGTTCGTTCCTTCATCTTTCCCCCGAATCTCAATGATCAAGTTTCTAAATCATCGGCAACACCGATGATTTGAAAAGCTATGAATCCATCGGGTGGCCTGTCAACGGCCTCACGCCCTTTTGGCCGGTACCCGACCGAAGGAGGCGCGTCGCCGAGGGGAGCGAGCACGGTGCCGGAGCCGGACGGCGAATCTCAAGCTCCGCTCCGGGTCCCGTTGCGGTGCGAGGAGGCGAGCGTGGCCGATCGGGACGGCGCCGGCGGGGCCGAAGGCGAGCACGGCCGCTGCCCACCGATGTCGCGCCGGACAGGGGAGCGGGGCGTTTCACGCCTGCGTTCGGGTTCGGCTCGTTGCCCATGGCCGCAGCGAGCAGGCGGAGCGTGCGGCCGCCGCGCCCCCGGCAAGGGGACTCGCCTCAGCCCGAAGGGCTCAACGCCGGCGCAGGAGGCGTTTGCCTCTTGGCAGCAGCAGCAGCAGCAGCAGCACCGCAGCGGACTGAGCTGACGCCCACCGCTGCGCTCGCCGGCCGCAGGGGCGGCCACCGCAGGGGCCGGCCGTCGGGGCCGGCCGTCGGGCCGACCGCGGGGGCTGGCCACGGGAGACGCGGAGAGTCAGGGCCGGGCCAGGTACTGCGTCTCGTATGCGGTCGCGAGGTCGCGCAACGCGGTGGGGCAGTCGCCGTTGAACGAGGAGCCGTGCATCAGGGCCAGTGTGGCGGGTTCGAGGTCGGCGAGGCGGCGCATCACCGTGCCGGTGTCCGGGGCCAGGGAGGTGGCGCGGAACATCGCCTCGGCGTCCATGGCCGGCTCGACGATGTCGTGTGCGAGGAGCGCGGGTCCGTTGCCCACGTGGGTGAACAGATCGCCGCACAGGAGGGTCCGGGTGTTCTCCTCGTACAGCAGCCTGGCCTCCCAGGCGTGGGGCACGTGCGGGGTGTCGATGTGCCTGAGCCGCTTGCCGCCGATGTCGATCACTTCCCCGTCCGCCAGGGCCCGGGGCGGCCGGTCGGCGAGATCGTTGATCGACACCAGGCAGCCGACCGCTCCGTGGGCGACCTCGGAGCGCGGCGCGGCGGCCAGCCACTCGTTCATCGACCCGCATTCGTCCGCCTCGACGTGCCCGAACGTGATCCAGCGCAGCCGGTCGAGCGGCACAACGCGCGCGACGGCCTCCGACACCAGGGGGAACATGGCGCGCGGGCCGGTGTGGAAGAGCAGCGGCTCCTCACCGTCGACAAGAAACTGGTTGAAGGTGAATCCGGCCGGGGGTGCGATGTCGGGCACCCAGGTCGACAGCCGGTAGATACCGTCTGCGATCTCGTCGACGGTGGTCGTCATAGAAACGCGCCTCCTTGCCGAACGGCGGGCTCTCGCCGCCTCCGTGGTTGCCCGGGAGAGCCAGTCACACCGACCGCCATTATGCGTAGAACTGGTGGATCCGCGCAGAACCGGGCAAAGACCGCAGGCTCCCCGGCGCGCCATGAAACTCCCCCGAGCCCGGCCGGGCACCGCGCACCGCGGTCGGACCCCCCCCGGCGCACGCTGGCGCGCGCCCGCGTGGACGGCTGAGCCTGGGCTGGCGTGCCCGTCACCAAAGCCCTGCGCGGGACCTGCCTGGGTGCGCGGCCACTCGGAGGCGCTGCGCAGACTGGCCCGCCGGGCACCGTCATGCGGAAGACCGGCACCGTCGTCACTGACAAGCCCAAGCACGAACCGGCTTCTGCCCGCCCGGATTTGACGGCCGGGACGGCTCAACGGGACCGTCGCCGACTGCCTTGGCCTGCTCGCTGGGGCACCGAGCGCGTCAGGACCGATGAGAGGCGCGAAAGCCCTACGGGCCTTACGGGCGCAGCGCCTGACGCAGACTCAGGCCGTGCCGGTGGCGCAGCCGGTGCGTCTCCCAGCAGGACCGGGCAGTTACCGTCACGGGCGCGCCCATCATGACCACCACTGGGGCGAGCATCGGGACCCCGGAGTAGACGCCGGTGATCACATCGAGCAGCGCCGGCTCCCAGGACTGGGCGATGGCAAGGACCGGCGGCACAAGGTCATGGGTGTCAGCGGTGCGCACGACATGCACGAGCGCCAGCCCGATGCCGTAGAGGGCAAACCCGAGCGACTACAGACACACCACCCCCAGGGACGAATTTGCCGGGCACGCCGATGACGTCCCTGAATCCCTTGGTGACCAGGTTCGGTGCCACGGCCAGTGGAAAGGTGGCCATGGCGGCCATCAAGGCCCCCGATCGAGGGCAGGGAACGCAGGGCGCGGCGCACGTACAGGCGCCGTGTTCACGGCTGTGGCAGTCGCGTCACTGTGACGGCACGGGACAGTTCGTGATTTTCGTTCAGGTGGAGCGGCCGTGTTCGAGCCCGAGCAGGACGAGGGCGGCGCGGGCCCATACGCTGAGCCGGTCCGCACTACCGGGGAGAGTCATGACAAGCAGGTTCACCGAGTTGGCCGTCGACTGCCACGATCCGGAGCGACTCGCGGCCTTCTGGTGCCAGGTCCTGGACTTCAAGGTGATCGACCGCAGCGAGGGCAAGGTCGAGATCGGCTCCTGGGTGCCGACCGTCGAGGAGGTCCGAGCCCGGCAGATGCCGCCCACTGTGCTGTTCGTCCAGGTGCCCGAGGGCAAGACCGTGAAGAACCGGCTTCACCTCGACGTCAGCCCGGTCGACGCCGGCACCGAGGACGAGGTGACCAGATTGCTCGGCCTGGGCGCCACCAGGACGGACGTGGGCCAAGGTGCGGACCGGAACTGGGAGGTCATGGCCGACCCTGAGGGCAACGAGTTCTGCGTCCTACGCTCCCTGGCACCGCGCAACTAGCTAGGCCGCGAGTGGCGCCCCTGTCGTTGACGTAAGAGGGCACGGCGCATGCGCACGCGAATAGCCGATGCACCCGCCCTCGGGGCTCACGCGACGCTCTCGGCCGCCCCCCAGCAGCAGGGTGCGGGGCCCCGCGCGGCATGGTGACCGTGCCGCGCAGCTCTGCGACGATGCCGCAGAGCCCGCCTCCGAACGTGTCGCGCTGCTGACACCATGGTTGGTTTCTCACCATTCCTGTGTCGCCCCTCGCTCCGCAGGCGGCCGTCGCTTAGGCTCGGTTCGCCATAATTGGTCCTGAATCAGCGGAGGACAGGACGCCGGGAATCAATCGTGAGCGCCTCATCAGAACGCTGACATTCTGGCTGCGTCCTGACTTTGTGCTGCGTGTCATCAACCGGTTCCAGAAGATCGCGGGTTTCGACCGCTCGATGGCTCTGGCCTCAGGTGCACTGACCGCGTCGATCCCGCTTGCGGTGCTGAGCGGCGCCGTGTTCGGGGAGGAGTCCGCGGACCGGATCATCAACCGCTACGGCCTCACCGGTGCGGGCGCCGACGCCGTCAGATCGGTGTTCTCCGCCGGATCCACGAGCGCCAGCATCGGTGTCTTCGGGATGATGTTCCTGGCGATCTCGGTGCTGAGCTTCTCCCGGGCCATGCAGCGCCTGATCGAGCAGGCCTGGGAACTCAAGCCGCTCAGCGTACGCAACACCCGCAACGGCTTGTGGTGGATCTGCATGCTCACCTTGTATTCGGCCGTGATCGGCTGGATCTACGTCGCCTTGGGCGGGGGAAACCTGGGCTTGGCGGCCGCGGTGTGCGAGGTCCCGGTGTCCACCGCCTTTCTCACCTGGAGCGGCTGGATCCTCTCCGCGAAGCGCCTTGCCTGGCCGGTCCTGCTCCCCTTCGCGGTCTCCGCGGCCGTCCTGACGGCGGCTTATTCGGTGGTCGCGACGGTGTACCTCCCGCGATTGTTCACTTCCTACGCCTCGCGCTACGGCGCTGCAGGTGCGGTCTTCGGCATGGCCACGACCCTCTTCGGCGCCATGCTCGTCATCGTCGCCTCGGCAGCGCTGGGGCGGGAGGTACGAGACGAGCTCATTCGGATCCGGCAGGGTAAACGCCCGTCCCAGGACGAGGTGCGCCGCCAGTGGGACAGCATCGTCGAACAGACCCGCTCACGCTGGCGCAAGGTGCGCAATCACCCCACTCGCCACCAGGCCGAGGGCACTCAAGAATGATCACGTCTCGAGGTTGGCCTCAGAAGGGCGGGTCCTCGGTGAAGCCCGCGGTGTGCACGTGAAGGTCGGCGGGGATGTCTGTTCTGCTGGAAGGTAGTGGCTTCCGTCCAGCCGCGAGTGTGTCGATCGCGCGCCGCCGGTACGGGCAGCTGTCGGCGGCAAGAGCCCGGATGTCCTTACGCAGTGTTTTCGACGTGGCGGGCTAAAGGCGATGCCGACGGCATTGCGTTTAGACGGCGTGTCTTTCTTGGCGGTATGCCTTCCCGAATCAGCGATCGCTCGTCGGCACTGCGCACTCAGCCAGGAGGGTCGCGAAGGCTGCCCTGGCGGAGCCAGCGGGGAACATCCGCAGGACGGCGTCGCGCTCCGGCGACGTGATCACGTAGTTCGCGGCGAGGCAGGAGAGATCTCCCCAGCATTCTCGGGTGTGGACTCGCATCAGGGCATGGCCGCATCTCGTGCAGGCGATCCACGGCACCAGGAGGTTGGCCGCGTCCGGGTCGGCCCCGCCCGCCGATTCGTTGACGATGTCGTCGGCGTGTTCGATCAGCTTCAGCTGGGCCGGCGTGTCGTCGCCACGGCATTGAAGGATCCGGGGAGTGAGCGACTCCCTCTCGCCCCAGACCTCAGCAAGCACAGAGATCTCTGCTCTGACCGTTTCACTGACCGGCACCTGGTGGGCGAGGAGCCCGGAGACGAGCAGGCCAAGTCCCGCTTCCTGCTCGCCGATGTCCCAGCAGTCCTTGATCTCCTGGGCCTCGGTCCCCGGCAGCAAGGTGGCGAGCCGGTTCCAGACAACGACATCATCGGTCACCTGACAGACGCTACCGGCCGGGGGTGACACCCAGGCGCCGGAGGCAGATGAACATCACCGCGATCCCCACGAAGCCCATGAAGTGCACGGACTTGCGCTCGTAGCGCCGGGACGGCCGGCGACACCCCGGCAACCATGACATCGTCCGCTTGAGCACCCAGCGGTGACGACCCAGGCGAGACGGACTCTCCACCCCGCGGCGAGCGATTCTCGGGACGATGCCACGTGCCCGCAGCCACTCCACAGGTGGGCGTAGTCGGTCGTAGTCCTTGTCGCCGTCCCGTTCGGCGGGCCGACGGCGGCGCGGTCCGCTACGGAAGCGAACGTGTGGAATGGCCGGCACCAAGGGATCCAGGGCCTGGCTGTCGTGCAGGTTGGCACCGGAGATGGCGACCGAGATCGACAGGCCGTTGCGTTCGCAGATCAGATGAATCTTCGACCCGTTCTTGCCGCGTTCGGTCCCGTCAATGGCGCCCTTTGAGGGCACGGATGCTCACCGAGTCGATGGCGCACAGCGACCAGTCCAACTCGCCTCGGGCGCCGAGTTCGTCCAGGACGACGCGGTACAACCGAGCCCACACCCGCTCCCGGCTCCATTGTGTAAACCGGCGGTAGACCGTCTGCCAGCGCGCGCCGAAAACCGGTGGGAGCCGACGCCAGGTGCAGCCAGAAGCGGCAAAGAACACGCTCGCCGCCAACACCTCACAGTCGCCCGCCCCCCGGGGGCCGATGCACGACCGTCGGAGGGACCACCCGCCGAAGCAGCTCCCACAACTCATCTGGAACGAGGTGATCGACAAGCTTTTCCACGCGCCCTTGACGGCTCCACGACACCAAGAGAGGCGGCTTCTTAGATGGGTCTTCCTGCGGTGCTCTTGGTCCGGCCGGCGGGTCGCAGGTATGCGGACCAGCCGCCGGGCGGGGTCTGGCCGACCTCGAGGCTGCGCAGCTTGGCGAGGACGGCGGGGTCCTGGGAACGAAGGCGACACGAATCCGCTGGTCCGCTCGTTCGCGCAGGCCGCTGCGACCGCACCGTGCGACGCACCGTCGCGCAGTGCCGTCGCAGAGCCGATCCGGCTGCCACCTGACATGGCGGGGCGGTGATGGCGGGCCTGCTGGCCCGGCGACTCCGGGCCGTTGCCAAACCGATCAACGAGATCCCAGAGCACGTGTTGTCGTAGTCGCTCGCGTCCGTTAAGCGGGGGCCGAGTTCTCCTGCACCTCGTGATAGAGGCTCAGACCGTTGGTTGGTACGTGGCCGCTGCGTGATGGCTTCAACGCTTCTTCTGCCGCGGCTCAGTTACACGGCCACCTGGTGGCCGGCTCGGCGCAGTACGGCTACGGCTTCGTCAAGCTGGTCGGCCGGGACGAGCACGAGGTCGCCGTCGTAGCTCGCGGCGGTCCAGACCGGGAGTTCGCCGGCGGCGAGCGGGGCGACGATGGCGCTGAGCATCCCCGTCGCTTCCGGGTCGTGCGCGTCATCGCCGTTCCACAGCGCTGCCCATCCGTCTCCGGCCGTGTCGTCGCGGAGCATCGCCGCGCCCCCGTCCGGACCGAGCACGAGTGCGAGCAGGTTGGAATCGGCGGCGACCGCGTGGATGTCGGACACCCGCTGGAGAACGAAGCGGCCCTCGAGCACGCGCAGGTTCTGAGTTCGAGCCGTCGGCGTCGAGGCGGTCATGTGCCGCAGGCGCGGCTCACCCGGTGATGCAGGATCCGAATTCGCGTAATCACCTTGGCCGTTGCCGTCATGAGCCATTCAGTAGTCCTCCTGTCGCGTGACAGCCATCCCGCGTGCCGGCTTCAACGGGCTACACGGACAGGGATTTGTCACGATCGAACCGATCCGTACTCGTGATCGCCAGTATGCACGGACTGAGCGTGATCCTCGACGCCGAGTTCCTGGCTGCCACCAGCTGCGGCACGACGGCGTTCGGCACCACTGACCGCCCTCGCGCCTGAGGACGGTCGCAGAGCTTGTCCCTCATCCAATTGCCCGTCCCCGGCCGGATTGTGATGCTCGACCAGGGGTCTGGTTGGGCGTTCGTTCTCCGGTGCCAGAGCGGCCTTGAGAGCCGCGTGTATGCGTCCCGGGATGATGACCGTGATCGTCTATCCGCGACGTTATTGCGTCCTTTCCAACCTGCCGATGTGCCCGCGTGTTGTGAGCCGAGGCGCGATAGGTGTCACCACGGCAGGCTTGTTGTCACTTCGCGTCGGAGTCTGGCTGTGCCAGGGGCCTGGTTCCGGCAACGCCGGTGCAGGCCAGTCACCTCGTACCGCACGATGTGTCGGGAGCTGATGGCAGACCGGACGCCGTCCCCGAAATCCAGCACGGTGTCCCGGCGTTCACCGCCGTCGGTCACAGGGCAGTGGCGGCGCGGACCAGCCCCGCGACCGCCGTGGAGCGGCTGTGTGGGGGCCAGGCGATGACCGTGGTGACGTGGGGGGCGTCGGGGACCGGTACGGCGGTGAGGTCCTCGCGCAGGCCGGTGCGGCCCGACTCCGGCACGACCGCGCAGGCGCGGCCGAGGGCGATGAGCTGGGTGAGTTGCGTGTGGTCGCGTACCTGCGGTCCGGGGCCGTCCGGGAAGGTGCCGTCAGGGCGAGGCCAGCGGGGCAGGGGCAGGTCGGGAAGCTCGGTGACCTCGGCGAGCCGCACGTGGGGGCGGGCGCTGAGAGGGTGGCCCGCCGGGAGGATCGCGACCTGCCCCTCGGAGTGCAGGTCCTCGGTGTCGAAGCCGGCCGTGTCGTCGAATGGCCGATGCAGCAGGGCTACGTCGGCCCGGCCGTCGTGCAGCAACCGTGCCTGCTCGCCCGGCCCGCACAGCACGACGTCCACGGCGACGGCGCCGGGCTCGGCGGCGTAGGCGTCGAGGAGTTTCGCCAGCAGTTCACCGGAGGCGCCCGCCTTCGCGGCCAGGACCACGGCGGGGCGGCCGGTCGCCGCGAGGGCGGCCCGGCGGGTGCGCCGTTCGGCGGCCTCGACGGCGTCCAGCGCCGCCCGCGCCTCCCGCAGCAGCACCGCCCCTGCCCCGGTCAGGGCGACACCCCGGCTGCCGCGCTCCAGCAGGAGGGTGCCCAGGCGCCGTTCGAGCGCGCCGATCGCCCGCGACAGCGGGGGTTGGGCGATCCCGAGCCGCTGCGCGGCCCGGCCGAAGTGCAGCTCTTCGGCGACCGCGACGAAGTACCGCAGCTCACGTGTCTCCACCCCGCCAGCCTAACCGGGACGGCCAGGAGCAATACCCGGGCGGTATCGCCGGCCACCCAGTCGGTCTTGGACGCCCTGCCCGGCGGGGGAGAAGTATCGATGTCATGAGTGAGACGAACACCGTGAACCACCACAAGGTCGCGCTGGTGACCGGGGCCAACAAGGGCATCGGGTACGAGATCGCCGCCGGGCTCGGCGCCCTCGGCTGGTCCGTCGGAATCGGCGCGCGGAACGAGCAGCGGCGCGAGGCCGCTGTGGACAAGCTGCGCGCGGCCGGAGCCGACGCGTTCGGCGTGCCGCTGGATGTGACCGACGACGCCAGCGTGACAGCGGCGGCTCGGCTGATGGAGGAGCGGGCCGGGCGGCTCGACGCGCTCGTCAACAATGCGGGGATCACCGGCGGCGGACCGCAGGAGCCCACCACGGTCGACGTGAACCGGGTACGGGCGGCCGTGGAGACCAACGTGATCGGCGTCATCCGCGTCACCAACGCCCTGCTTCCTCTGCTGCGCCGCTCGCCGTCGCCGCGGATTGTGAACGTCTCCAGCAGCGTCGGCTCCCTCACACTCCAGACCACGCCTGGAGCCGAGACGGGCCCCATCGCCATCGCCTACGCTCCGTCGAAGACGTTCCTCAACGCCGTCACCGTGCAGTACGCCAAGGAACTGGCCGACACCCACATCCTGATCAACGCCGTCTGCCCCGGCTTCACGGCGACCGACCTCAACGGCTTCCGGGGAGTGCGCACCCCCCAGCAGGGCGCAGCCGCCGCGATCCGGCTGGCCACCGTATCGGCCGACGGGCCCACGGGCCGCTTCTTCGACGACGAGGGAGAGGTGCCCTGGTGACGCGCTTCCGGTTCGCGCCGCCCCGGGGAGATGGCGCATGCACTTCCTCGTGACCAGCGCCGTCACGCTATCTCGCTACGGCCGTCGAGCCCGAGCCGCCGGCGGACCACGAGGTGAGGGATCGAAAGGCACCGGGCGTCTGTGACAAGTAGCCTGCCTTCCAGGTGACAACCAGGCTGCTTCGGCCCGGCCCTTCTGCCAGCCCTTTCGGCTCCGCCGGTGACAACTATCGGGCCTCGGCACAGTTGGACGGTTCAGCGAAGCGGCGAAGCTCCTGGTAGACGGGTTCTCAACCAAGATCACCCGTAATGCCAGGAGCTTTGCGTCCTTGTTTGCCCGTCGTCGATCGACCTGTCCAGTCGCACTCTGCGGTACCTGACCGGGCAGCTCGCCGGCCGCCGCAGGGCGGACATTGCCGATTTCCCGGGCTCCGGGCTCGTAGGCCCCAGCGGCCGCCTATTGGTAGCAGGGGGACCCGCACCGGACGGTGAGAGTGCCATGGTCGCTGGCTGGCGTGGGAGTGGTGTGGTGGGTGATGGTGGGCGTCTTGCTGGTTTCCCAGGGCATGGGGGCGGCCATGGCCTGGGGGGCGAGGGTGGTGAAGGCTGCGGTGGCCACGAACACGGCGGCAACTGCTCGCTTGCGTAGGTGCATTGGTACTCCTTGATCGATGATGGGCCAGGAGTTCGGCTGCTGGAGCTCGAGCCGAGCCTCTCGTCGGTCACTAGGACTGCCGTTCAGGGCGGTCGGCTTTGGAGTGCACGTCGTGCCGCTTGCCGCACCATCGTGCTGGCGTCCCGGGTACGCGAACAGCTCACCCACAGTTCACGTATGGCCGGTTCGCATCCCGAGGCTATGGCCGGGTGTTGCTGCCGCAGATCGGCCACGGGATCGATCTGGCACTGGGAACCCAGGAGGATCAAGGCATGGCCTCCTCCTTGCGGAGGGGGCGATGCCGTAGACGCTATGTCTTACCAATCGCGCTACCAGCGCATGCCGAGGGCATCCATGTCAGCGCGCCGCGCAGCGCCGCGCAGGGCTCGGCTTCGCGGTCCCGCACCGGGTGTTGTCGAGAAACGTCAGTGACCACCGTCCTGGCGACCGCGATGCTGGGTGTCTGGATCACCCCCGGTGGCGGGCCGGCCCCGGGCAGTAGACCATCGGTTCGATGTGCTTCGCGGACTCCGCACGAGCCCTGCTGGAACAAGCCGCTGAACGCACCTTCGATGAAACCGGCTCGACCGCGGCGCACCATGAAGGGAATCATGGACGTGTGATGTCGACCGAAGCAGCAGCACTCGCCCTACAGGACCATGCCGTCCTCCGGAGCATGGGCGAGATCTGTGCAACCGATGTCGTCACTGCGGCCTGTGATGCGCTCGTCGCCGGCCTCGACAGTCCCGCCCTGCGGATGCTGGCCGCGTGCACACGCGCAGAGGCGAACTACGACGTCCCCGATCTCCTTCCCCAAGCACTCGACGAACTGGGCCTCACCTTCTACCCAGTGGGCAGCCTTGCCGGACAGGAAGCCGCCGCACGAGCACTCGCCGCACGAATGCTGGCCGGCGAGTTGACGCCACGCGACCTGGTTTTCCGGATCCACCAGCGCTTCGGCCACGAACTGCCCCTGGCCGAACGACTCGCCAACCTGGACGACGAGTACGACATCCTCGAGTACGGCGACAGGACACCGGCACAGGTCGACGCCGACGTTGTGGCCGAGGCTCTTCGGCTCACTCAGCATCGTCGTGCTACCCCCGAACCCACGGATCCACTGACCTGAAGCACGCCGGTGGATCCTTGGCTTCGCACGGACGAGACATCGGTTTCCGTGAACCCACGGGGCTCTGCGGCCCCGGTACTGGTGGCCGCGGGCGCCTATTCAACTACCGCGTGTAGACCCGTCCGGCTCTGGAGCTGCCACTGACCGTGACGTCTGGCAGGGGGCGGGGCTGGTGTCAGAGGGATCCGGTTGGATGAGCCCGTGACTGTCTATGACGTAGCCAGACGGCTTCCCACCATCGCCGAGCTGCGGGACCTGTGCCGCTCGCTTGCGATGCTCGACGCGATCCTGAGCCCGGACTGGGAAAGCCGGTACTACCCCTTCAACGCCACTTGGGCTGAAGGCGAGGAAATGGCCTCGATGCGCAACGGGTCGGGAGACGAGTATTCCATCGTGTTCTCGGCGGCCGGGGTCTATGTCCGCGGCTTCGGCCACGAATCGCCGATGAGCCCATATGGCCACGACGGAAAGCCCAGGCCGGCAGTGATCGACGATGTTCCGGACGTCTTCAAGCCCTTGGTCGAGGAGGCTGCGTTCACCGACGAGGACGGCGTGCCCGTCGTGACGGCATTAGTCGGAACAGACCTGTCGCCCCATCAGGGTCGGTGCGGTTCAAGGGGAAGTCGATCGTGCCGTGGCGCCACTGATCGTCCGTCATCTCCCGCCAAACGCGCCGGCAACGGGACCCGCAAGCTGCACTGCACACGCGGGCCCGACCTGGGGTAGTGGCGCGCGAAGCGCCACGGGCGGGCGACTTGGCAATGCGCCCGCCTTGGTGAAGACGATGCCTCGGTCGGCTGGGCTATCGCCGCCCCTGCGGGCGGTGGGTTCACTCGCTCAAGCGGTCAAAGTGCCCTGATGGAAATACATCCGCCAGCCCGTCTCCGTCAGACGCCACAACGAGCTCCGCCATGCCCGACGGCCTTGGTTGTCGGCGAAGTACGTGAGATGAACGACCCCAGGAGCAAGGACGACTCCGGACATCTCACTGACCTTGACCGGAGACTCCGCGGATACCGAGCCGCTGCTCGTCACCGTGAGCACTGACGTCATATCCCACCGGCGCCCAGAAGCCCCGATCTCGGTCCAGTCCGGGTCCAAGAGCTCCAGGACCCGGTCCGGTGAAGCGCGAACCTCGGGATCGAGAAGCCGCATCTCCCCATCGATGGCCGCCTGCACGGCCCGCTCGCTCTCATCCGTCATGCAGAAACCCTACGGAAGCTGCCGGGCAAGGCACAGTGAATTGATCAAGCGAGAAGGGCGCCCGAGCCGAGGCCTGGCCTGCCGGAAGAACGGCCTGCCTGCTACCGGCACAGCTCCACGGCAATGTGCGGGGACAGCGCACGGAGGAAGTCGGGCGCGTCGAAGATCGCACCGGCGGAAGCGACACCGACCGTTCTGGTCCGTCCCGTGAGGATGCGGTCAACCGCTTCCACAACGAGCGGCGCCGTGACGGCGTAGATGTCCTGCCCCCTCGCCACGGCGCGCCGTTCGCTGCTGCCGGAGCGCACGATCACATCGGCGAGGAAGGTCTGCGCGGACCGCCCGCGCTCGTCGACTGCGGCGGGTTCCGGTGTGTCCGAGGCCGCCATGTCCCTGGCTGCCTCGAGAGACATGTAGGTGCGTACTTCGGGGATGGTCAGGTGGCTGGGAAGCGTGACGACGTCGGCCATCGTGAAATCCCCGATGACAGCGCGGGAGCCCAGCGGTTCGGGGAAGGGCCACTGCACGGACGGCAGGTCGTCCTGGTGGTACTGCAGGCGGCCATTCCGGTAGCGAACGCTTCGGCCGTCCCGCCGCTCACGGGAGACCGCTCCCGCGCTACGTGTGCCTGCGGTGGGGTGCCAACCGCTCAGCCCGTACGCGATGTGCGCCTCGTCGGCCGCCGTCCAGTCGCCCATGGCAGCGGTGGCCAGCAGATCGCCGAGGCCGCCGTAGAAGGCCATGGCGGGGACGATCACCGTCTTCGAGGCGCGGGCACGGTCCGTGAAGTTGGTGAACGTATCGACGTTGGCCTCGATCTCGGCCGCCACATCCACATAGGGGATACCGGCGCGCAGTGCCGCCTCGATCACGGGGGCCGCCGTCGTGGCGAAGGGGCCGGCGCAGTTGATCACGGCCGCAGCGCCGGCCAGTGCGCGGTCGAGGGAGACCGGGTCGGTGACCGACGCCGGGCGGGCGTCCACTCCGGATTCCAACTCCGCCAGCACCTTCAACTTGTCGGCGTCGCGGCCGGAGAGAACCGGGACGAACCCGCGATCCAGCAGCTCTGCCACCACAAAGCGCCCGGTGTGCCCGTACGCGCCGTACACCGCGACCTTGAGACCCGCCGTCATGGATGTTTCCTTTTCGAGTGATCCGCTCAGACCCGTCGCGATCACCCTGACAGGACGGCTGGCCCCACACGAGTGTCTGGAACGCCACGCCCCATACAATTCCGGACATGGACACTGTCGCGCTGGCCGTTACCGACGGGATGCTCCACTTCGAGCTGGCCCTGGCGTACGAGGTCTTCGACGCTGCCCCGGCCGGAGTGGCGGGCCCTTGGTACGGCGTCGTCGTCTGCGGGCCAGGCCCGGTGCGGGCCGGCCGGTTCCTGCTCGAACCCGACCACGGCTTCGACCGGCTCCCGCAGGCCGACACCGTGATCGTTCCGGCCTTGGCCGACGTCGACGAGGCCCCGCCCGCCGACCTCGTCGACGCGGTGCGCGCCGCCCACGAGGCAGGGGCACGCGTGGTCTCCCTGTGCACGGGGGCCTTCGTACTGGCCGCCGCCGGCCTGCTCGACGGGCGCCGGGCGACCACACATTGGGCGCACACCCAAGCCCTGGCCGCCCGCTACCCACAGGTCGAGGTGGACCCGGACGTCCTTTACGTGGACAACGGCAGCGTGCTCACCTCCGCAGGCAAAGCCGCCGCCATGGACCTGTGCCTGCACCTCGTCCGCCTCGACCACGGCTCGTCGATCGCCAACGCGGTCGCCCGCCGCCTGGTCGTGCCACCACAACGGGACGGCGGACAGGCCCAGTTCGTCACCACCCCGGTCCCCGCCCCGAACCACCACCCCCTCGCCCAACTGTTCCCCTGGGTGCTCGAACGGCTGGACCAGCCGCTGACCGTTGAGGACCTGGCCCGCCAGGTGCGGATGAGCTCGCGCAACCTCGGCCGCCACTTCAAGGTCGCGACCGGCACCACCCCCTTGCAATGGCTGCTGACCCAACGAATCCGCCGCGCCCAAGAGCTGCTGGAGATCACCGACGAAAGCATCGACACCATCGCAGCGGCCACCGGCATGGGCACCGCCACGACGCTGCGCCGGCACTTCAACCGCACAGTCGGCGTGCCTCCCGACACCTACCGCCGCACATTCCGTTCGAGAAACCGCTCTGGCCTCGACGAAGGCGAGCGTCACCACGTCTGATGCGCGCGGGGCGCTCCATGCCGGCCAACGCGGTGACCGGGCACATCGACCTGACGGCAAAGACCTCCGCCGCGGTGCGCACCGCCCCGGACCAACTGCTGCGGCGCTACGCCCCCGGCGGGGAACCGGTCGGGATCTCCTGTCTCGCCAGGGGCACGGACTCGCTCTTCGCCGAGGCCGTGCTCGCTGTCGGCGGCCGGCCGGCTGTTGTCAGCCCCTCCCGGGACCAGCGGCGCGCTCGGGTGCCGCCCGGACACGCGCCCCACTCGGATTCAGTGCGTGACGACCGCTGGTGGGACATCTCAGCTCCAAGCGTCTTCATCCCGCATCCATGGCTGAGTTCTGCGGGCCTCGCATGTTCGGCGAACGTGATCGTGCCAAAGCATGGAGGGGCGGATGTCGAGGGTGTCGCCGCAGGGCGGAGGGACGTAGGCGTCGATAGTTGAACGTGTTCAAATTTGATGAGAGCATCGGACTCAACTGCTCTGAGGGGGGCGACGATGAACCACATGAACCACGAGCCGGCGCGTCAGTGGGCGACGACTGCAGGAGGATCCGCGGGGCTCCTGCCCATGTGCCTGCTGTGGGCGACGGCGGTTGCTGTCAGTCCGTGGCTGCCAGAGACCGTGGGCATCCTGGACATGACGGGTGTTAGCTCCTTCCTGAGCATGCTGATCTGCGGATTTGTACCGTCTTTGTTGTTGGGGGCGCTCCTCGGGCGGGCTCGCGCCTGGGGGCTACTGGCAACGTGTTGCGCTGCGGGGCCGTGCCTTTGGAGTCTCGACCTCACGGTCTTCAGCGATCCCGATGTCCACTCATCGAACGTGTTTGCAGTCGCTTTCGCTGGAGTTTTGGGCTTGGTGCTCGTCATCGCCCCGCTCATGGGGGGTGCGGCGGCAGGTCGGCTCTGCCATCGCCTCTGTGCGGCTCAGTGAGTAAGCAACGACTCTGCGGCAGGGTTGCCTTGAGGTTTCCTTCGCTTGTCCCGACTCCGCACAACTCGGTAGGGGCCCAAGTCTCCATCGATCCCGCAGCGGTTGACCGCGAAGGATGCCGGGGTCCTGGCTCGGTGGCCGCCAGTTCCCCGTCAGTCCTGAGGCGCACTTGCCGCGGGGTGGCTGTGCCCGAAGGCGCCTATTGGGTCCGTGACCTCCGGTACTCCTCGACCACCAGGTCGGTCAGCTCGGCCACCGACGTTTGCGACGTGCGCTTGTCGAAGGTGATTTCGCCGTGCTGAAGCAGGTTGACCCGGTCGCAGACCTCGAAGACCTGGGCGTAGTTGTGGGCGATGATGATGACGGAGACCTCGCCGCGGGCCTTGAGGTCGTTGACCAGGTCGAGGATGAGCGCGCCTTCCTTGGCGCCCATCGCGGCCAGGGGCTCGTCGAGAAGGAGGATCCTGGCCTCGGAATAGACCGAGCGGGCCACGGCGATGGCCTGGCGCTGGCCGCCGGAGAGCTTGGCGACCTCGACGTCGACCGACGGGATGTTCACCCCCATCTCGGCCAGGTGCTCCTGGGCGATCTTGCGCATCGCGCGGTTGTGCAGCAGCCGGATGCGGTGGATCATCTCCCGGTTCAGGAACATGTTGTGATAGACCGTCAGCTCGTTCACCAGCGCCAGGTCCTGGTACACCGCGTCGATGCCGAGCGAGCGGGCATGGTCGACCGACTTGAGCGTCACCTCCTCGCCGCTCAGGAGGATGCGGCCGGCGTCGGGCCGGTGGAAGCCGCAGAGGATCTTCAACAGGGTTGACTTTCCAGCACCGTTGTCACCGACAAGGGCGAGCACCTCCCCCTTGTTCAGGCGCAGGTTCACATCCCGCAGCGCGGTGACCGCGCCGAAGCCCTTGGCCACGTGCTCCACGGAGAGCGCCGGTGTCGGCGTCGGCCCGGTCATCGCGCTCATCGGCGGCCTGCCCTTCGCAGTCTGGTCAGGTACACGTTGAGCACCATGGAGAGGATGATCGCCGCACCGAGGATGATGTTGAACGGGTTGGCGTTGATGCCGATGAGGTTGAACCCGTTGCGCAGTTCCGCGAGGACGAGCGCGCCGAGCAGCGCTCCGACGACCGTCCCCGAGCCGCCGGCCAGCGCCGTACCGCCGATGACCGCGGCGGAGACGGCGGTGAACATCGGGGAGGCGCCATCCGCACCCGCAGCGGTCGGGTCGATCGAGTCGACGCGGAAGGCCTCGAGGATGCCGGCGAAGGCCCCGAGGGCGCTGGTGGCCATGAAGTTGCCGAACTTGATGCGGCCGGTCCTGATGCCGGCCTCGCTCGCGCCGAGCGGGTTGCCGCCGGTGGCGATGGTGTACAGGCCCCAGCGCGAACGAGTGAGTACCACGTGGAAGTACGCGATGATGATCAGGCACCAGATCAGTTCCGACCAGTCCGACTGCCCGAACCAGCCACGCACCCCGTGTGCCGCCTCGGGGATCTGCGCCGGGTACGCGTGCGACGTGGTCAGCATGATGCCCAGGATCAGGAAGAGCATGCCGAGCGTGGCGACGAACGACGGCACCTTGAGCACGACCACCACGAAGCCGTTGACGAGACCGATGACGGCGCCGGCCAGTATCGAGCCGATGATCGCGACGATCGGGTACGTGCCGTAGTAGTCGATCATGTAGTGCATCAGGAACGGCGACAGCGCGAAGACGGCGCCCACCGACAGATCGATCTCCCCGCTGACCAGCAGCAGCACCATGCCCGCCGCGATGATCGCGTACGGTGCCGTCTGCTGGGAGAGGTTGACCAGGTTGTTGCGGGCCAGGAAGTCCGAGTTGTTGGACCAGAAGTACAGCAGCAGGCCCACCGCGACGATGAAGATGGTCGCCTCGCGGCGGATGACGAACGCCTCGAAGGCCAGGCGCAGCGGGCCGTGCCGCCTCGCCGGCGGGGTGCCGGCCGTGGTGGTCTTCGCGCCGGTCGCGTCCTGCACGGTCCGCTCGCTCATGCGTGTGCGATGGCGCCGGAGCGCTTGACCAGCTGCTGCTTCGTGCTGGAGCCCTCGTAGCGGGTCGTGGTCTGCAGATAGGGGTCGACGTTGTCCTTGGTCACGAAGAGCAGGCCGGTGTCGGTGACACTCGGGATCACCAGTCCGCCGGACAGCTTGTACATCCACAGGTAGAGCACGCTCAAAAAGCCCTGCAGATAAGGTTGTTGGTCGATGGTGAAGTCGAGGTCACCCGCTTTGATCGCGGTGAGGGTGTTCGGGTTCAGGTCGAAGCCGCCCGCGACCACGCCCTTCTTCTTGAGGCCGTACTTCTTCACGACCTTGCCGACGCTCTCCGTCGAGCCGGCGTCGACCGCGAACAGGCCCTTGAGGCCTTTGTGTCCGCTGACATACGCGTCGATGGTCGACAGCTCCTGAGGAAGCTCCGCGCCGCTGGCGACCGACTTGAAGTTGATCGACTTGCCGGATGCCTTGATGGCGTCGGTGGCCCCGTCGATGCGCGGCTGGATGTTGAGTGCGCCCGGGGTGGCGATGAACCCGACCGCGTCCCCGCCGGAAGGCATCAGCGTGGAGATGCGGCGGCCCAGCTCGACCCCGGACTGGTAGAGGTCCTGCCCGACGTAACAGAGCCGGCTCGTCCCCGGATCCCCTTTCGCCCCGTCCGCGTTGTACGAGAGGGTCGGGATTCCGGCGTTCAGGGCTTTGTCGACGGGCGACGTGAAGGCGTTCTTGTCGACGACCGCTATCGCGATGCCGTCGGCCTTCGCGGAGACGGCCGAGCTCATGGCACTGACCATTTCCGGGACGCTCGAGTCCTTCGAACCGGTCCACTGGAACGAGGCGTTCAGGAGCGCGCAGGCGTCCGCCGCGCCGTATTGCGTCGGAGTGAAGAACGGGTTCGTCGTGACGTGATTGACGAACACGAACCTCCACTTCGGTGTCTTCGGGAAGTCGCCGACACCGTCGCCCGACTTGTTGTCGTTGCTCTTGTTGCCGGCTGAGCAGGCGGACAACAAGGCCGCCGCCGCAGCCGAGGCGCTCACCATTCCGGCGCCGCTCAGCAGCCGTCGCCTGGCCAGCCCGTTCAGGCTGAGCGTGTCGACGGCCTCTTCCACCTGCGGATCGATCTTCTTCATGATCACTCCGGCGCGCTCGGCCCATGCTGCCCGATATTTCGAACGGCGTTCGGCATGTTTGGTGGGGCTGAACGTAGAACTGGCCTGATAGGTCGTCAAGGCCCTGAGCGGGCTACGGTTTCGCCAAGATTTGTACGTAGATCGCTTGCCCCGCCCTACCCACTTCGGCGCCTACGCCGTCATCGGTCAGGGGCTGGCCTTGGCCTCCGGATAGTGCCGGCGGAGCACGGAAAGACCGATCGCCGCCCGCCGTACGCGCTCGCGTGCGGTCGCCACGGCCACGTCGGCAAGGTGCGCTCCGGAGGGATACAGCGACGGCGCGTTCCGTACCGTGAACTTGAGGTGGACAGGAGCCGCCACGCGCACGAGGGCCGGTATCTCGTAGTACCGGACCACGCCGCCGAATTCGTCGGCGCTCTCCACATAGACGTCCAGAGGTACGTCGACCGCGCTCCGGATCGCCGCCATCTGGGCGAGGGTGAGATCGATCGGCAGGTTGATCGTGGTGACCCCGAGGTCCTCAAGGACCCGTGCCGCCGCGGGATTGGCCGTCGGCATCGATATCGACGCCTTGATCCCCAGGTCCGGCGGCAGGTCGCCGGCCTGCCGCATGCGACCGAGGACCCACAGCTGGCCGATGTCGGCCACGAGCACGCTGCGCACGCCGAGGTCGCAGCCCCGGATGACGTCCTCGACCCCGTATGCGAGCTGGTCGGCGCCGCGCAGCACCGCCGCCGCACCGCCACCCGCGGCGGACGCGGCCTGGATGCCGATGTCCCAGCCGCCGCGTGGTCCGACGAAGAGGCAGACCTCCACGTCGTGTTCGCGGCCGAGTGCCACCATCTGCTCGATCTCCGAGTCGGCGAGGAGCATCATGCCGCTGCCCTGGCTGATGCGGTGTAGCCGGATCCCGTGCCGCTCGGCCTCGTCCATCACCGCCTGGAACGGCCCTGGGCCCTCGACCGACGGAATCTCCACCCGGTACTGCCCGCCGTCCGGGAAGCGCTTGTCCGAGTCGGGCAGTTCCCCGAGGTCCCGCTCCGGCAGCCCGAGCGCGGACAGCGACCGCCGTGACCTTTCCATGCCGTCCATCTGGACCTTCTTTCGATCGATATTTCGAACTTTGTTCGGCATCGCTGCGCTTGGACGGTAGGCAGCCAACGACGAGCCGTCAACGGTCTGCGAGGGCACTACGGGTGCGGGCCTCCGGTGATGTCGTGTCTCGCGTCCCTGCTGCACCGATATCGGCTGGACTCTATGGGTTTCGACGGTGAGGTCATGCCAACCTGGCGGCGTAGTCCGTCAGTTGGGCGGCTCTGCAACGTGGTGAAGCTGCGCGCCAAAGTGCCGGTCACCGCCGGGAGATCCACACACGAGTGCGGCGACTGACTGCCGGCCGCCAGGCCCTGCTCCTGGCGCACCCGGGCTGCTCGGGTGGGAGGCTGACGGCCGCCGCGATGTAGACACCGCTTCCGACCTTGATCCGTTTCCGAAGGGAGTCCTGTGGCATCCAGCGCGAGTGGGTGCCGCGGGACTTCATGCTCGCCACGTGATCAATAACCGCGTGCCCACCTTGACAGGGGAGGGGCCCCCGATCTTTTGCGTCACCCCGGCCCGTGAAGAGTTGCGTCACGTGCAGCCGCCCCACAGGCCGATCTGCAGGCCTATCGCTGATCGCGCAGGCGAGGGCATCCGCTCTCGCGGATCGCGCATGCCTCAAGCGGCGTACCGATTCCTCCGCCGGTGGTGGTCAGCACTCGCTTGAAGGCAGCGGCAACGTCGGGGAGCAATGGGCCAGGATTCGCCCTGTATCCCTTGAATTTGAAGTCTCGCCGTCTGCCCACACGCAGTCCGGCACCTGCAGTGGCCGCGGGTCTCGTAGTCCTGGAGTCGCACACCGTTCGAGGCGATGGCCAAAGGGTTGGCGTACAGCCGTCTGCGGCGGGCAGCCGTGAGCCACCAACTACTCATCGGGTGAGGGAACTCATGCATATCGCAGGCTTGTTCAGTGCGATCATCATCGGCATCGTGATAGGTGTCCTGGGCCGGCTCGTGGTCCCCGGCCGGCAGCGCATCGGCATCCTGTGGACGATCCTGATCGGTATCGTCGCCGCGCTCATCGGCACCGCCGTAGCCGCCGGCCTGAATGTCGCCGATACCAAGGGCATCGACTGGATCGAGTGGCTCATCCAGATCGCCCTCGCCGCCATCGGTGTGGCCGCGCTGAGCAAGGTGAAGGTACGCCACTGAGGCCCTGCGGTCTCTGACCCCGCCGTTCCGCCACACCGGCCAGGCCGGTTCAGCACGCCTGAACTGACCGGCCCGGCTGAGCGGCGCGGCGGCTCGGGGGTGCGGCGTACCGTGCGGGTGCGCCGCCCCTTCCCGGGCCCGCCGGCCCGCCTGGCCCTCGCGGACAGCGGCGTCACCCCGGCCAGGGCGCCCTGGGCTCAGCGGGCGCACCCTCGTGACGCTCCGGGCCTGAGTGACGTACTACTTGCTGACGGCGAAACGCATCAGGGCATGCTCGTCACCCTGCTTGATCTTGCCCGTCGTGTTGATCACTTCGAGTTTCCAGCTGCTCCCGGTCCGGACCGCCTTGGCCACGGCGCAGCCGTTGTCCTGGCTGAGCAGGCTCGGCCAGATGTCGGCCACCTGCTGGGAGCTGCCTCCGGTCGCGTCGTAGACCTTGAAGCTGATGTTGCGTGCCTTCTGGAAGGAGCTGCCCTTCTTGTACGCGGCGGCTACGAACACGATCGAGGTGATGTTGGGCGGGATCCGGGCGAACTCGACGGTCACCGTTTCGTCGTCTCCGTCGCCGTGCCCGGTCTGGTTGTCGCCGCTGTGGACCAACGAGCCGTTGCCCATCGGGTCGAGCGAGTCAAGGCCCGCGAGGCGCACCGGGTCCCCGCCCTGCAGAGCGACGGCGATCAGGTCAAGGTCGGTGCCGGACTTGCGGCGCAGCTTGCCCAGCACTCCGCCGCTACTGCCGGCGGTGGGATCCCAGGAAACGCCGATGGACAGGTGGGTCACTCCGTCCAGGTCTGCCGGGCCGCTTTCCTTGGTGAGCGTGATCATGTGTGGCGCATCCTTGTGTCGAAGGGTCTACAACACGCAGAGTGTGCCGGGTGCCTCCGCGGTTCCATGGGACGGGTCCGGCGGAGGGCAGGCATACCCGACCAGCCCGGCGTGTGCGTCGTCTGCTCGGTGCGCGGGCATTGAAGACATCGCCGATTTCGGCGTCGCTGCCGGCCAGGCTCTCGGGACCGCCAGCCCAGGCCGGCGGCATAGGGGTCCGGTCTGCGGGTGCCCCGGTGGACGTGCGGATGAGGATGTCCCAGGGTTCTGCCGGGTCAGCAGGGGCGGGCCGCCAGGGGACCGGCAGTGCGTGCGGTTCGTCGAGGCGCCGCACTCTCGCCTCAGCCTGCCACTGGTTGCGCATTGACGGCGCCAGTTCGTCGGTTATGGCCAACAGACCGCGGCTGTCCGATTGTTCGCGCCGGTCGGCGCGGTAGCCGAGCCACGAGATGCACAGCGACGCCACACCGACGACGAGGCCCACAGCTGTGCTGGCGATCCCCAGCAGGTGTTCAGCGCTCGCTCCGCCGCCCCAGTGAGCCGACTTCGTGAAGATCAGCCCGACGGCCGCCACAGCTCCCGCAATCAGGGCTCATGCTTTGTAACGTCCGCGCCCGCTACCGCCGTTGCCCTGTGCAGCCCCCGTTCGCATGGGCATGAGGATGCCTTATCGCACCGTAGGACGACAGGTCGCAGCGGGACGGGGGCGCCCCCGCGGGCCGAGTTGGTCGATGATCCGGTCGGCCGCCGATTTCGAGACTCCGAACAGCGGGGCAAACTGGGGCATCGTCAAGTTCGTCCGCCAGTACGCCGCGACCAGCAGTACCCGGTCCCCCAGCGGCAGCCCCCACGGCCGCCCCTTACGCACCGCGTCCGCACCCTCGCGGCGCAGCGCGGTCACCAACTTCCCGAGGCGTCGTGGGCTCATCCCGGTGAACGGGGCTATCCAGGACGGCTCCGACGCCGTGATCACACCAGACTCAGCAAGATCATCTCAACTGCTGGCCATTCGCGGTGGCCTCTCGCGGCTGGCTTCGTTCGCTTTCAGTAGCAGCGTTCGTCTGATTGCTTGATCAGCGGTGGCCCGTGAGCCAGGAGTGTGGGTAGAGGAAACGGCTTTGCGCCCTGTGCGATCGGCATGGATGCTGGCTCGCCGGAGGTACTGAAGATGATCAACGTTGTGTTGAAGCTGTCAGCCCGTGATCTGGTGCATGCGGACCTGGCGTCGTGCGGGTGGGCAGGGTCTGACCGCCACCTGGTCGGCGTCGCAAAGCAGTTGGAACGTGCCCGGATCGGCGAGGTCGACTACCTTGCGGTCTGCCCTGCAACGGACATCCCTGTGGCGAACTCCGGAGCCGAGGGATGACAGCACGCACCCCCGCCTCCTGGCGCCGCGAGCGTCAGTCGATGTCGGGCTCGGAGGCTTCTTCCAGGAGTCGGCCGGCCAGGTCGTCGGCCCATTCCACGGCCCAGGCGCGGAGCCCGGTGATGGTGGACTCGTCCAGGCCGTAGGCGGCGAATGCCTCGTCGTCGATCCACTCGGTGCCCGCCAGATTGGCCTGCAGGTCTTCTCGTTAAGCGTCCGCGGGCGTGCCGACGGCCGAATTCTTCGAGATCGGCCGTGCTCCAGCGGCGGGAGGCGGCGAACACGTCGATGAGGTCTCGGGGCGCACCCTGGTCACCCAGGGCGCGTACCTTCGTCCCGATCACGTCTTCCTCCGCGAGGACGGGCCCGTAGGGGCTGTCGGTGATGGGACGCCAGAAGATCTCCTTGAGGATGTCCACTTCGCAGTCCTGGCCCGTGGCTGGGTCGGTCACGGTGAACCGGGCGGACAGCGGGGCCGTCTCCAGGGCCTGGACCTGTCAGCCGCGCGACTGCAGGCCTGTGGTGAGTGCGGTGGCGATGTCGGCCATGGAGGCCGGATTCTCGGTGGCGACATCGAGATCCTGGCTGGGCCGACTGACCAGACGGTGGGCGCGGACGGCGTAGCCGCCGGTCAGGACAAGGGGATAGGGAGAGCCGAGAGCGAGGACATCGGCCAGGAGCCGTGCGTGCAGCTCCGGCATGTCCGTCACGCGGCCGCCCGGCCACGGGCCGCGAGGGCGGGGAAGGCGTCCTCCCACACGCTGCGGCCGACCAGGCTGCGCAGCGTCGGCCACAGCTGTAGCAGCAGGTCCTGATTGAGGCGGGTGAGGTCCTCGCGCAGGCCCTCGTGCAGGACGGTGCGGTATAGGCCCATGCGCTGGCGGGGCTGGTCGAGGTCATAGGACGTCATCCCGGACCACGCCACGTGAAGCGGCAGTTGCACCAGGCCCTGGGTCGGGCCCTGCAACTCATTCAGGGAGGCAGGCAGACGGTGCTGGAATTTCTGCCGATACAGCGCGAGGTCTTCCGCCTCCGCCGCGGCCCGATCTGTCCTGAATGCAGGGGAGTGTGCATCGGCTGCCATGCCCTCATTGTGACGGCTGGCGCACGCGATCAGCACCGTCGCGAACGTCGCGCCCATCTGGTCCTGCTCCCGCTCCCGGCGTGTGGCGCTGCCCTCACGGCGTGCCACCGCCTGATCAGCGACCACAGTTCGTCTGACACGATCCACGGCCGCGACTGGCGCTTCCCCATGCCCTCATCAACGAGCGATCAAGCCGACAGTCACATGATGAACTCGCTTTTGTCAGGGCCGGTAAGGCCGTGTATCGAAAATGGATCCGGGACACTCGGGACGCTCGTGTGAGCGAGGCCCGGTGACGGCGCCTGTCGCGCGGTTCCCGGCGCGATCAGGTAATCAGGAACGGTGAACAAGGACGCGACCGACCCCTTCGTGCATGTCCGGGGCGCCAGTGAGAACAACCTGCGGAACATCGATGTCGACGTTCCGCGGGACGCGATGGTCGCCTTCACCGGCGTCTCCGGTTCGGGCAAGTCCTCGCTCGCGTTCGGCACGCTCTACGCGGAGGCCCAGCGTCGCTACTTCGAGTCCGTAGCGCCGTACGCCCGAAGGCTGTTGCAACAGGTCGGCGCACCACACGTGCAGGAAATCACCGGCCTGCCACCGGCCGTGGCCCTGCAGCAGCGGCGCGGGTCGCCCAGCTCACGCTCGACGGTCGGCACCATCAGCACGCTGTCCAATCTGCTGCGCATGCTGTACTCCCGCGCCGGCACCTATCCGCCCCGGGCCGCACGACTGGAAGCCGAGTCGTTCTCACCCAACACCGCGGCCGGCGCCTGCCCGGAGTGCCACGGACTGGGCGTCGTGCACGACGTCGCCGAGGACCTGCTCGTCCCGGACCCCACGCTGAGCATCCGCGAGGGGGCGATCGCCGCCTGGCCGGGCGCCTGGCAGGGCGCCAACCTGCGCAGTGTCGTGAGCGGCCTGGGGATCGACATCGACCGACCGTGGCGCAGGCTCAGGAAGAAGGACCGGGACTGGCTGCTGTACACGGACGAGCAGCCCTCCGTGTACATCGAACCGGAGGAGGACCGCGTCGACTACGGCTACCAGGGCAAGTTCTGGAGCGCCCGCAAGCACGTCATGCACGTCCTCGCCGACTCCAAGAGCGAGAGGATGCGCGAACGGGCGCTCCGGTTCGTCAGGAGTGTGCCCTGCCCCCAGTGTCACGGCAGCGGACTGCGGCCCGAGGCGCTCGCCGTGACCTTCGCCGGACGTTCCATCGCCGAGATCAACGCGATGCCGCTCACCGAGGTCGTGGCGCTGCTGCGGCCCGTCGCGGGGCGGTCCGAGGCCGACGCCACCACGTCGACCGCCCGATCCGGGGAGACGACCGAGGTCGCGGTCCGGATCTGCGGCGATCTGGTCGCGCGGGTCGACGTACTGCTCGACCTGGGCCTCGGATATCTCAGCCTCGGGCGCCGCTCGACGACCCTGTCGCCCGGCGAGGCGCAGCGCCTGCGGATCGCCACCCAGCTGCGCTCGGGGTTGTTCGGCGTCGTCTACGTCCTCGACGAACCCTCCGCGGGCCTGCACCCGGCTGACGCGGAACCGCTGCTGGACGTGCTGGACCGTCTCAAGGCGGCGGGCAACTCGCTGTTCGTCGTGGAGCACGACATGGACGTCGTACGGCGGGCGGACTGGGTGGTCGACATCGGCCCCGGCGCGGGTGAGGGCGGCGGACGCGTGCTGTACAGCGGCCCGGTCGCCGGTCTTGAGCGGGTCGGGGAGTCGGCTACGAGCCAGTACCTGTTCGGGCGCGCCCAGCCGCTCGATCACCGCCCGCGCGCACCGCACGGCTGGCTGCACCTGAGCGGCGTCTCCCGCCACAATCTGCGCGACGTGTCCGTCGACGTACCGCTCTGCGTACTGACCGCGGTGACGGGCGTGTCCGGTTCCGGAAAGTCGACGCTGGTGACGCAGGTGCTCGCCGAGGTCGTCCGCGGCCACCTCGGACTCGTACCCGAGGAGCCCGACGAGGCGCAGCTGGAGGTCGACGTCCAGGACGCGTCGGGGGTCGAGTCGTTCGACCGGCTGGTCCGGGTCGACCAACGGCCCATCGGCCGAACTCCCCGGTCCAACCTGGCCACGTACACGGGACTGTTCGACGCGGTGCGCAAGCTGTACGCGGCGACGGACGAGGCCAGGGCGCGCGGCTACTCGGCCGGGCGATTCTCCTTCAACGTGCCCGAAGGGCGGTGCGAGACCTGCCAGGGCGAAGGATTCGTCGCGGTCGAACTGCTGTTCCTGCCCGGCACCTACGCACCGTGCCCGACCTGCCAGGGTGCCCGGTACAACGCCGAAACGCTGGACGTCACCTACCGCGGCAAGAACATCGCGGAAGTGCTGGGGCTGTCCGTCGACGCCGCCGCCAAGTTCCTGTCCGCCGTCCCGGCCGCCTCCCGCAGCCTGGAGACGTTGCGCGAGGTGGGACTGGGCTACCTGCGGCTGGGCCAGCCCGCGACGGAACTCAGCGGGGGTGAGGCGCAACGCATCAAACTGGCCACCGAACTGCAGCGAGCCCGCCGCGGGCACGCGCTCTACCTGCTCGACGAGCCGACGGCGGGGCTGCACCCCTCGGACATCGCGCTGCTGCTGCGACAGCTGCACCGGCTCGTCGACGCCGGCAACACGGTCGTCCTCGTCGAGCACGACCTGGACACGATCGCCACCGCCGACTGGGTCATCGACCTCGGGCCGGGCGGTGGCGACGCGGGCGGGCGGGTGGTCGCGGCGGGTCCGCCGGTCAAGGTGGCGAGGGTCCGCCGCAGCGCCACCGCGCCCTATCTCGCGGCCCGGCTCGCGCGCTCCTGACGACGGCGCGAGGGGCTGAGCACCAGTCAGCCGCGTTCGGGGCGCAGGGTCGCGCGCGTCGATGCTGCGTTCCAGCTTGTGGCGGATATCGCTCCTCGGGCACGTGGGCCCGCCAGCTGACGAGCCGGACGAACTCGTCGCTTTCTATGACGCCTCCAATCCTGCAACCCATCACAGGTATCGCGCATGCACGGCCCCAAACGGCGATCGAAATGCCGACGCGGACCTCGCGGCCGGTGCCGAAAGCGCCGGTCACTGCCCGCCCTCTTCACCTTCCTCGGTAAAGGGGCGCACCGCGTCCAGCAGGACCCTCAACGCACCGGTGAGCATCCCGACCTCGGCGACGCGCTGGGCGTACGGGTCCTGCGGGTACTGCTGCTCGGCCCGCTCGGCGGCGTTCGCCAGGATCTGCTGGGTGGCCTGAGCCGCGGCGCGCAGGGCGGCACGTTCGATATCGCCGGGCATGTGATCTCCCCTGGATTCGGGCGTCGGGCACAGGACCGGAGCCCCACGCTTCGCCGCCCGGGTCTGCTCGTGCCGCAGGGGGCGCGCAGTCCTTCGGTCGTCAGCGGTTGGTCCGTGCGTCAGGGCACGGACCGCGCCGTCACCGTGCCGACGACGTGCGGAAGCAACGGACGCGTGTTGTGTCGTGTGTTCACAGTGTCGAGTATTTCGTCCGGGCGCTTCCGCCTGCAGGATCAAATGGCGGCTTCGCCTCTTGTACTGGACGGACGAAAGGAGATACCAACAGCGGAATGTCCACCGAGCCGCGCGCAAAATGCCATAAAATGGAAAATGCCGTCACCTTGTGCACCGTTTGACCAGAGATCGAGGTGACGCGATGAATTCCGTTGCACAGGACAACGTCTCAAGGTGCAGGGGATCTGTCATCGGGTGCCGAACCAGCTCTGCTGGCCCGTGCCACCCGCACAGCACGGAACAGGCGCAAGGGGAAGAGCTACACCAACGGTGCCCGTCGCCCGAGGTCCTCGGAGTCCTCGTGGTCGAACGCCTGCGCATAACGCTCCGCGTCCTCGGCGCTCGGATACCGCTTGGTGCCATGCGCCCCGCAATCGTGCTCGCAGCGCCAGCGCAAGGTGGCGCCCACGCTGTATGCGACCTTGACTCTCCGCATCCGGCGCATCGCCGGCGTGCTGATCGCCGTCGGCTTCACGGACGCCATTTGACTGACCTGGCCTCGGACTGCTCGTCCTGGTCTGCCTCCCGCTCGGCCAGCTGCTGCATCTGGCCTCCTGGGGGGGGGAGGAGGTCGCGGTCACGGACATGCTCGTCCTCGGCGTGGTCGGGCAGCGGACCGAGGCGCTCGGGCGCGTCATCGAAACCCTTGTATGCGTGACCGTGGGCGTCCTGCTCAACCCGGTTGTAGCCCGTCTACTTGGGGCCTGTCGGAGTGGCGACCGGGGATCTCGCGGCACGGCGGCGGCTGCTGCTCCTGCGGATCGCCGACGACCGCACGGCCGCGCGGCGACTGGATCACCAGACCGCCGATGTGGACGCGGCCCTGGCCAGGGCCGTGGAGAGCCTGCGCCTGAATCCGCGGGGACGTCCGGCACCCGGCGGCAGGCTGGTCCTGCGCAGCGGTCTGGACGCCGTAGAGCCCTGCGCCGTCGGCCCGCGTTCCCTGTGCCGGACCTTCGCCGACCTACGACTCATGAACGAACTCAGACGCCTGCGCGCCTCGCACACCGAGGACCGCCCGGAAGCCCGGCGCCGACGCGACCGGACCACGCTGGGAGGTCTGCTGCGTTCGCTGCGGTCCGGCGGGCTGCGGGGGTGGTAGGGCGGTCGCATGGATCCGAGCAGGAGCTGGCCGTTCGGCCGCTCCGGACGATGAAGAACACATCGCGAGCTGGGAGGAACAATGCGGAACCGGACATTGAGCAAGATCGGCACACAGCTGTTGCGTCTGCGCCACGACTCGTCGCAGAGCTCACAGGACCGGGCGGCGCCGGCCGACTACGGACTGGACCACAGGCAGGTCGCCGAGTTCGTCGCCGGCACGCTGGACGCGGAGGGCGAGGCGGCGCTCGCCCATCAGGTGGCGCGGCTGCTGCCCTTCCACTGGACCTGGCCCAACCGGGTCGCGGAGGCGATGTCGCAGATCATGGACCACGTCGGTGATCAGCGTGAGCTGATGGCCTGGCTGGATCGGCACCCCGGCCTGCCACGGCTGGTGGCCCGCCTGTACGTCTTCATGGGCCTCCTCGACCGGTACAGCGCGGTGCCCGCGGTCGTGACCGCGATGCGTGAGTACCGGGAGCGGACACCGTATCCGCCGGGCCTGGAGTCCTACCTGGTGCCTGCCACCGATGACGACACGCTCGCGAGCATTGCCTTCAAGGTCGAGAAACTGCTCGGCGAGGAGCGGACCCGGGAGGCCGTCGAACTGGCCCTGGCCACTGCGGCATGGCTGCAGCAGATCGCGCCGCGCGCGCGGGAACTCGCTCCTGAGGTCGGCGACTTGGACGAGCTGATGGGGCAGGCGCGGCAGGACATCCGGTCTGCAGCAGCCGACATCTGAACACGACCGTCGATGGGGCGGTGAACGGCATGACCGTGAAACGGAACGCGATGGCGTTCAACCACGCAAAGAAACTGACGGAAGAGGGCCGGATCGTCCTGGACGACCGGGACGAGTGGAGCGAGCACCGGCCTTCGGCAGCGGACGAGAATGCCTACCTCGAGGAGCATGGATTCGCCGAGTACGCCAGGTGGTACCTGGGCATCGACGACGAGATGGGAGAGGAGACCAAGGGCCGGTACAAGTTCCCCTACGGCGATTTCGATCGTGTCCACCGCTGCGGTGTGCTCTCCGCCGAGGTACGCGCCGGACAGCAGAAATACGCGGACATCGAGAACGCCGCCGCGCACCTGCACGGACTGCTGGACGGCAGGCGGGCCGGGAACCGGTGACAGCGCCGGAGAGAGCGCACCCTCACCCGGCCCCCGGCGACGGGTCGTCCAGTGGCGCTAGGCATCGTCGTCCCGCTCGCCCTCCGCCTGGGATGGCTCACTCCGAGGGACGTCCGGGTGCTGTTCCGTTGCGGTACGCTCGCCCGTCTCGTCCCGCTCGCCCTCGGCCTGCGAGGGTGTGCGCGAGTACCAGGCGTCGTAATCAGGGGCTCCGGATTTCATGACGGGCCTCCTTCGTCGCTCACGTCTATCCTCCCCTCTCAGGCCGTGATGGAACGTCTGCGGCCTCACCGTGCGAACGGCAATCCGGCGTCGCGTCGTCCAGAGAGGCGATCCGCGGCCCGACAGCGCCCGCACCATTGGCCGTCGCCAGGCCGTCGCCAGGCCGTCGGCACCGACGCTGTCCGGCGTTGGTCCCTCACACAGGGAGAATGAGGCGTAGCCGATCGACCGGTGCTCGAAGGGTGTACCGCTCGGCGCGGCGATGTCCCTCGGCTTGCGGAACACCGTGTCGGCCTCCCTGCGCTGCGCCTTTTAAAGCGCCCGGGTGTGAGTCATTACCCGCACCCGGGCGAGGGCGGAGTGCGGCGTCAGCCGCCGACCACGGCGCGCACCGCCTCCTCGACCGGGGTGGACCCGCTGATCAGCTCGAGGATGCGCCCGGCGGTCCTGGGCTCGTGGAGCAGGGCGGCGAGCACCGCAGCCACGTCATCGCGCGGCACCTGGCCGCGGTCGGTGTGCTTGGCGAGCGTGACGCGGCCGCTACCGGGGTCGTCGGTCAGCATCCCCGGGCGCAGAATCGTCCAGTCCAGTCCCGGACGGGAGGCGATGTCGGCGTCCGCCTCGCCCTTGGCCTTCAGGTAGGCGGCAAACACCGGGTCGGTGCCGGGCGGCGGCGGGCTGTCCACGCCCATCGCGGAGATCATCAGGAAGCGGCGCATCCCGGCGCGCTCGGCCGCGTCGGCGAGGAGGACGGCCGCGTTCCGGTCCACCGTCTGCTTGCGGGCCGCGCCGCTGCCCGGTCCGGCGCCCGCGGCGAACAGTGCAGCGTCGGCGCCGCCAAGGTGGCCGGCCACCTCGTCCACCGAGGCGTGCTCCAGATCGCACTCCACCGGTTCCGCGCCGTCCGCGCGCAGGTCGTTGGCGTGGTCTGGGTTGCGGATCAGCCCTGTGACGTTGTCGCCGCGCGCCGAGAGCAGCCGGGTCAGCCGGCGCGCGATCTTTCCGTGGCCACCCGCGATCACAATGTGCATGGGCTCATTCTTGCCACACGCGACCGCTCACGCCGGGCTGCGGGACTGCCGCGGCAGGTCGTGTCCCGCGGTTGCCGTAAAGCCGGCGTACTCGCGCACCGCGCTGGTGCGCGAGACCACCCGGCCACCGGGTCGCGCCGCAGGTGCTCGGGGTTCGCGACCGCGGTTTGAGCGCGGCTGGTCGCCTGGCCAGGAAAATCACACCCCCTTGCCTTCACAACGGCGCTGACTCGGAAGGTCATTTCGAGGGTCCGTCTCGTCCCGCGCTGCTCTGACACGCCGACGGAAGACTCATGAAAGCTGTCGTCTACGAGGGATCGCGTCGCGTGAGCGTGAAGAACGTCCCCGATAGCTTGCCGAAAGGTCCAGCATCACTGCCTCGCCGTCGAGGGGCGCGGCAACTGCCCGCTGCAACGCCGAGTTCGTCGCCTCGCGCGCCACCACCGACCGGGCCGCCCGCACGCCCTGGGAGCGGTCGTCGGTGGACGCCAGCGCAACGACGAGCGGGCGGGGCCGTAGGCGGCACGGAGCGGTCAGCCGGTCCAGGTCCTCCGCGGAGTGCAGGGTCAGCAGCACCACCCCGCCCGGGCGTTCACGCAGCCGGGCTTCGGCGTTCGCGGGCTCCTCGACGAGGTGCCCCAGACTCGACAAGGACGCTGCGACGCCATGCCGGAACACCGGCAAGGGGACTCTTAAGGACCGGCGCGGCGGGCCCACCGCGGCCATGGCCAATACCGCGAAGCCGCCGCTGACTTGGCCGGAGGTGTCCAGGAGCACTGCCACGCCGGCGCCCAGCAGGGTGTGCACCGCGGCCGCTATGGAGTCGCCGCTGATGTCGTAGAAGGCGCCGAAGCGGGAGGTCCTTCTGGCGGGGGATCGGCCAAGAGCCGGTGCTGACGTCTGTAGCCGAGCCATACGGTCATGCAGCCGTTGGCGTGCACGATCCCGCGCACTGCGCCGCCCGCGGCGCCGAGCAGCAGGGTCCCAGGGTTCACGTCTCCTCAGCCCGGGCAGGGAAGAACGCCGCCGATTCCCGGGCAATGGGTAGGGATCCGTGTGTCGCGGTGCGGCCTGTTTGCCGCAGATCGCGAGGTGAACCCGCTGCGCCGTGCGGGCAGTTGAAGCGCTGGCGCAGCGACCGGGGGCGGGGGTGGGGCCCCGCGCAGTTGCAGGCGATAAACGCGGCGACGTCGACGATCGGCCCCGGGATAGTGGTCGCCCATGGATGAGGTCGAGGTGGTTGTCGCCCATGGCGAGCGTGTGACGCTGCGTGTCGGTGACGTGTTCTTGAAGGTGGATGCCGATCAGGCGCGTATCGATGTCGAGGTGGAGGCGATGGCCTTGGCGCCGGTGCCGACTCCGCGGGTGTTGTGGCGCAGGCCCCCCGTGCTGGCGCTGGCTGCGGTCGGCGGGAGGGCGCTGGGCCGGCTCGGGGAGCCGTCGACCGCGTCGCCGGCGGCGTGGGCCGCGGCGGGGGCCGCCGTCCGGGCGTTACATGACGCGCCGCTGCCACCGCTGCGGGGCCGGGCCGGCCGGGGCGTTGCGGAGGTGGCGGCAGATCTGGACGTCGAGTGCGGGTGGCTGGTGACGAAGGGTGTCCTGCCCGCGGATTTGGTCGCCCGCAACCGGCAGGTCGCCGAGGCCGCGCTGCGGCCGTGGACTGCGGTGTTCACGCACGGCGATCTGCAGATCGCTCACGTGTTCGTCGACGACGGCGACGAGGTCACCGGCATCATCGACTGGTCCGAGGCGGGGCACGGGGATGCCCTGTTCGACCTCGCGATCTTGACGCTCGGACACGAGGAGCACCTCGGCGACGTGATCGCCGGCTATGGCAGCGACGTCGATGTCGATGTGATCCGCGGGTGGTGGTCGCTGCGCAGTCTGCTGGTGGTGCGCTGGCTGGCCGGGCATGGTTTCGACCCGTTCGCTCCGGGCTGCGAGGTCGACGTGCTCAGATCCCGGATGTGAGGCCGCGGGGGCGGCGGCCCGGCGCATGCCGGCCGGCAGCCGAGCGCTGGCGGCGCACGGAACGGATCGGCCGGGCGCCGCGGTCACCGAGGCCCTTGCTCTGGGCGGGCGGCACGGGCGACGGTGCTGCCCCTGCCGGCCAGGCCTGGGCGCGTACCTGAAGGTTCCGCGGGCGCGAACCCGGGTCAACGCCGGTCCCGTGCGCGGTGGATGCGGCACGAGGTCACGCCTCGGGGGTGCGGGTGCGGGTGCGGGTCGAGGAGGCAGCGCGGCCGGGCGCCGGGGTGGTGGCTGGAGTGCTCGGCGGGGAGTGATGGCGTAGCGGGCGGCGCGTAGCTGCTGCAGGCGAGGGCTGTCTGATCGTCGCCCGCCGCAGTCTCGACGACGGCCGGGCCCGGCTCCGCCATGTGGGCGGGGTGGATCGGCGTCGTGCCGCACTGTGCGGGGGCCGCTCGGAGACCAGCGTGGTCCGGGTTCGCTGGTGGCGTGCGGTGAGGGCGGGGTGGCGGGTTGATGTGATCATCGGCTGTTGGTGGGTGCCTGGTTCGAGGTGGTGTCCGCGTCTGGATCGGTGGAACGTCGCGGGGCCGGGGAGGCTTTTGTGGGCTGGGACCGCGTCAGCCACAGGCCGGTGAGGGCGGCGGTGGCCAGTGTGATGGCGCCGGCCGCGGTGAAGGCGCTGTTCAGGCCGGTCTCGAGGGAGGATCCGCCGGATTGGTTGGTGCGGACGACGGCTCCGAGTGCCGCCACGCCGAGCACCGCGCCGATCTGCCGGGTGGTGCTGCTGATGCCTGAGGCGAGGCCGCCTTGCTGCGGGCTGACTGCCTGGATGGCGGCTGCGGTCAGGGGGGACATGGTCAGGGCGAAGCCGGTGCCGGTGACGGCCAGCCGCCACCACACGTTGGGGTATCCGGTGTCGGCGTGCACCGTGCCGAGCGCCAGCAGTCCCAGGCCGGCCAGGGCCAGGCCGGTGGTGACCACGAGGCGGAAGCCGCGCCGGGCGGCGAGCCGGCCCGCGTACGGGCTGACGATCACCATGGCCAGGGTTAGCGGCAGGGTCTGCAGGCCGGCGCGCAGGATCGTGCTGCCCTGGACGTACACGAAGAACTGGGAGAAGAAGAACGACGAGCCCATGAGCGCGAACCCGACCACGACCATGGCGGTGTTGGACACGGTGAACAGCCGCTGCCGGAACAGCCGCAGCGGCAGCATCGGGGCCGGTCGGTGCGCCTCGACGGCGACGAAGGCGGCGAGGAGGATCACCGCGGCGGTGAAGCTGCCCAGGATGAGTGGTGAGGTCCAGCCGCGGGCGCCCCCCTCGATCAGGGCGTAGGTCAATGCCCCCACCGACAGGACGGACAGCACGGTGCCCGGGATGTCGATCGCGGGGGCGCTCGGATTGCGGGACTCGCTGAGGTGGCGCACGCCGGTCAGCAGCAGGAGGACGCCGATGGGCAGATTGACGAGGAAGATGGCGGGCCAGCCGAACATTTCGGTCAGCACGCCGCCGGCCACGGGGCCCGCGGCCAGACCGATTCCGCTGAATCCGGCCCACAGCCCGATCGCCTTGACGCGTTCGTGCGGCACCGGGTGGGCGGCGGCGAGCAGGGCGAGGGAGGCAGGGCTCAGGGCCGCGGCCCCGATGCCCTGCAGCACCCGGCCGGCGACCAGCCAGCCGAGCGAGGGCGCGAGGCTGCACAGCACCGACGCTGCGGTGAACACCGCAACGCCGCTCAGGTACACCCGCTTGCGGCCGAACCGGTCGGCGAAGATGCCGCCGGACAGCAGCAGCATGGCGACCAGCAGGACGTACGCGTCGACGATCCACTGCAGACCGGTCAGCTGCGTGCGCAGCCGGTGCTGCATATCGGGCAGCGCCGCTCCCACGATCGTGTTGTCGAGCAGGACCATGAACTGGCCCAGGCAGGTCAGCGTGAGCAGTACGGCCCGATGTGCTCGACCGCCTGCGGTCGCATGCGATGCAGCCACAAAATCCCCCTCGATCGTTCGTTGAGCCCGACCACGGTCGCCGTGGAGGGCGATACCCCCTCAACCCCGTAAAGCAGTCGAGAGCTGCGTTAGGGGACAGTAAAGGGACTCGCACCACAAACGCAAGTACCGACTGCGTTAAGGTGGGGGCGTGAACGAGGAACAGCGAGTCCGGCGGCCCGGCGGGCGCAGCGCCCGCGTCGGCGCGCAGGTGCACCAGGCCGTCACCGCCCTGATCAGCGAGCGCGGATACGGCAACTTCACCGTCGGCGAGGTCGCCGCCCGCGCGGGCGTGGCCGACAGCAGCATCTACCGGCGGTGGGGCAGCCTGGAAACCCTGCTCACCGACGTGGCACTCACCCGCCTCAACGCGCAGTCGCCGATGCCCGACACCGGGAGCCTGGCCGGCGACCTGCGCACGTACGCGGCCCAGGTGGCCCGCGAGATCACCGGCCCCGACGGACCAGCGGTGCTGCACCTGGCCTTCGTCCTGTCGAGCAGCGGTCAGCAGGGCATGCAGGCCGGCGCGGACCTCCGCGCCGAACGCACCCGGCAACTGCAGTCCATGCTCGATCGCGCCCGCGACCGTGGCGAGCAGGCACTCGATGCGTTCGACGTGTTGGACCACCTCCTGGCCCCGATGTATATCCGCGTCCTGTTCGGCATGGTCCCGCTCGCCCCGGACTACGTCGACGGGCTGGTCGACCGCTTGCTGTGACCTCACCCCGGTCCCCGGGGACCGGCCCTGGGGTGCGGTGCCAGGGCTCCGTGAGCTGCAGGTGTGCCCCAAGAACCTGGCCGTTCACCCCGCACGCCCTACGACGGCGGCCGGCACCTGCCCTGCCCGGCGGCGTGAAGATCCGGAGGTGGTGCGCTGGGCGGCGGCCGGGGATCCGACGGTCGGCCAGGTCATCGCGCAGGCGGCACGGCTGGGCTTCGACACCGTGCTGCGGCTGGGTCCGCGCTCATGGGCCGTGTTCACGGTCGACGAAGTGACCGCCTTCTGGGGCAGCACCTAGGCGCGTGGTGCGGCCGTCGCGGTCGGCGTCGATCCGGTGCCGGAACTTCTTCCGGCGGTAGCCGGTGCGGCTCTCGTGTTGCACGGGCGGGCTGGCGGGGGCGTCGCGGTCCCCCACTCCCGCCTGCGCCGCACCCCAGGCACCCGCCACCCCGGCCGCGCCCGGCGACACGATCACCCTGCGGGTGTGCGTGGCGAGCGTGGCCGCGGCGGTGTTCAGGGTGCGGGTGCAGCGCACGGGGGCGTGCTTCGCGGAGGTCGCAGTCGGTTGTGATCTTCGTGGCGGTCAAGATCACCGGCGTGTCTGGTGGTCGGCCTTGCGTTCACCTGGGCAGGCGGTACGTGACACCGGGTTTTCGTGTCACGGCATTGCGTGGCACGGCGGGTGGGGCCGGCCGCCGGCGGGACGGTGCGGCCGCGGCGCGATGGGCTTCGATGTCAAGGCGCCGGGCGGCGGGCGACGTTGGTGCCGGGCCGGGCCGGTGCGTCGTGGGGCGCGGCACTGCTGTGTCCGGGGCTTCCGCGTCGCGCGGGGCTCAGGGGTGGAATCGCCATCGGCCTTCGGTGATGACGTCGACCGTGCCGTCTGTGACGCGGAGGGCGGTGTCGTCGTCGATGAAGTAGATCGGGAAGTCGGCGCGTGCGGTGATGCGGTCGGCCCAGGCGTCGTCGCGTTCGGGGAAGTCGGGGGAGTACAGGTGGGGTTTGAGATACCAGTCGAAGAGGCCGAACGGCGGCTCCACGGATCTCGCGCCGAGCGCGTGGAGGTCCGCGGCGTCCCCGATGACGTCGGCGGAGTGTGCGGTGAGATGACGGCTGAAGATCATTGATCCGGCGCTGACCCCCACATAGACCCGGTCCTTGAGCGCGTTCAGGAGGCCGTCGGCCAGGTGGTTGCCGGTGATGCTGCGGGCGAGGTGGTAGTGGTTGCCGCCCTCGACGTAGATGACGTCGGCGTCAAGGAGGCGGTCGAGGACCATCTGGCGGGGCAGGCCGTTCAGTTCCAGGATGTCGAACTGGCGCCAGCCGAGGCCGTGCAGCCGGTTCATGTGCTCGACGAACCAGCTGTGGTCGCCGGGCTCGGCGAGGGATGCCGTGGGCACGTAGACGACGTTCGCCGATCCGAATGGCTTGCCCAGCATGTCCCGCAGCGCACCCCGCAGTGTCTCGTTGCGCAGGCCGCTCGCCGTCAGCAGAAGGTTCATCGGGTGAGCCAAGCACGGCGGATGGGCGCGCGCAACGAACCCCGGAACCCGCCCCTACCGGCAGGGGGGCGCAGCTTCTTCGAAGCGCTGCCGGGAAAGGCGGGGCCAATGTTCGGCCTGGGGGGGCATGCGCCCGGCGGGAGGGATTCGCGGGGCACGAGCCAGGCCGGACCGTGGCCGAGCTCCGGGACGGGCGGGGGGGGCTGGTGTCGGAGGGCGTCGGGCATCGGCCCTCGCGGGCGTCGCCGGCCCCTGGGGCGTGGAGAGTGTGTGCGCCTGAAGATCTTGACCTTCCTCGTGCGCGGTGCTGCACCGCGGTGGTGGTGCAGGGGTGGGGCGCGTGTGGGCATGGCGGGTGGGCGGGGGCGTGCGGATTCCCGGCTCCGTGCCGGGGTTCGGGTGTGGCTGGGTGCGGGCTGCTTTTGTGGGCCGGGTGTGCGCCCTGTGCGGGGGGCCGGAGTGGGGGGAGGCTGGGTGGGGTGGCCGGGTGTGACCCGGATGGGTGAGCGCCTGGCGGGGGCAGGCGCTCGATGGGGTGGGGGGTTGGCTGGGTGGGGCCGAGTTTGGCTCTAGCCGTGTTGGGCCCACCAGACTATGAAGGAGACGAGGGTGGCACCGGCGGCGGTGCCGGCGCCCTGCAGGACGTGGTGTGCGGTGGTGCGGCCCCAAGTCTGCCAATGTTTTCGCGCGGTGGCGCGGATGACGTGAGTGGAGGAATCGCTAGACTTCATGCGTGGGGTGTCCTTGTCGATCAGGTCGGGACGCTTCGCCTGGGGGAGCCCGCGGCCGGATGCTTGCCGGCTAGGCCATGGGCTCCCTTTTTGCTGCCCACACTCAGGCCATAAAGCCTGAATGCGCATATGGCACTTTTCGTGGCGTTATCTGAGCCTTTCTGCTGCTTTCTTGTGTGGCGGATAATGTGCCTGGATTTCCGCCTTGTCGGGGGCGGGGCGGTCATTCATACTTCCCTGTGCCGTTGACGGGGAATGGGGGAGGTGCAGTGATTCGCCCTGCAGATCACTGGAAGAAGAGCTCCTACAGTGAGCAAGGTGCCTGCGTCGAGGTCGCGTGGCGTGGCGTGGTACGGGTTCGCGACTCGAAACAGTCATCACCGCCCGTGGCGGAATTTGCGGCCGGTGCGTGGAGCCGTTTCGTTAAGGCTCTGCAGACGGATTCCTCCCTTCCCTGGCACGGTCGTTAGTCTTCCGGGCCGAGCAGCACCTCGCGGGTGATCGGCTTCGCCAGCCTCTTCTCCACGGCCCAGAAGGCGTCCAGGTAGTCGGCCGGTTCCTTGCGGTCGCCGAGGGAGGCCCGCTCGCTCAGCAGTGCCTCACCGCTGGGGCTTTCCAGGTAGGCGACGAGGTCGTCGTCACTGGGGCCGAACTGGAAGAGCTGGTAGGGGCTGCGGAAGAGCGGATAGGGCCCCGCCGTGAACGGCACATACAAAATGGTCACGTTGGGCAGGTCGCTGAGGCGTAGCAGGGTCTCGTGCTGCTGGCGCATGACCGTCTCGCTGCCCACCACGCGGCGCAGGACCGCCTCGTCGAGGATGAAGAAGAACTGCGCGTCCGGCGTCTCCAGCGCCTTTTGGCGTTTCATGCGCAGGTCGACCCGCAGTTCCAGGTGCCGCTGGCTGGTTCCGCTGGTGTCCACGCTGTCGTCCTCCTGAAGGGACTGCAGCAGGGCGCGGGCGTATTCCTCGGTCTGCAGCAGCCCGGGCACGACGTTGCGCTCGTAGTTGCGTACGATCGTGGCCGACTCCTCGTAGGCGATGTACGCCTCCAGCGCCGGCGTCATGACCTCTTTGTAAGGCGCGTACCAGGAGGGCTGGCGGGCCGCCCGGGCCAGGTCGACGAGTTCCTGCTGCTCCTCGGCGGCGATGCGGTAGCGGGAGGCCAGCGCCATCGTGTCGGTGACGCTGACCCCGATCTTCCCGTTCTCGATCCGGATGACCTTCGACGGGGACCAGCCGAAGGTGTCGGCGACCTCCTGCTGGGTCAGTTCCGCAGCCTCCCGGGCCTTCTTGAGGCGGTCCCGCAACCGCTGCCGCAGGAACATCGGGTTTTCAGACAAGATCACAGCATCCCTTTCCAGTCCGCACGCCGGCGCGGCCGTGCCCGCAGCCGCGGGCCGGGGGCACGGCCGCGCGTCAGGCTACCGGGCCCCGAGGCATCCTGCCCCCTGGCTGAACCACCCGTGCCACCATGTGGCCGAACAGAGTGAAGCCAGACCAAGTGGAGCCCGACAGCACACAGCGTGGCACTGAACCAGGTGCTGAACAGATACACGGCCCTGTGCGTGCTAGCGGCTGACACGGTTACCTTCAATCACATGATGGAATGCCATATGGCAAAATTCTCCATGACAGTCCGCCTCCAGGCAAGGGTCGGCCCTGCGGCGACGCCAACGGGCGGGACCACGGGCAACTCCCGCACCCTGTGGGGCAAATGAGTTCACCTGCCCGCCCCGCTCACCTGTCGCCGGACACCCCCAACTGAGCCTGCCTTCAACCCAGTTGCCCACCCGGCCGCGTCGCCCTCCCCACCCTCACGACGGCACCCGTGCCACGCCGCCATCACCCGCCGCACCGTTCTCCGCCGCACCACACCCGCCGCCCGCCGGGGTCGTCGCCCGAAAGAGGCACCCCCGCCCCCGGGGTGCGGCCGGGCGGGGCGCTGTACTCCGGCAGGCGGGGCGGCGGGCCGGGTGTTCAGCGGGTGTGTGGGGCAGGGGCGCCCAGGTGGTGCCACAGGGGGCGGGGGCCGGCGGCCCGGGCGGCGAGGAGACGCCGGTCGACCACATGCAGCCGCTGCTGAGCCGCGAAGGCGCGGGCGGGGGCGGTGAAGCGGCCGTTGGTGATCAGGACGGCGATGTCGGCGCCGTGGACGGGGCGGGCGGTGCCGTTGAGGATGTGCAGATCCCGGGTGCCGACCGGGCTTCCGGCGCCGCCGTGGCGGCGGTGTTTGCACTGGATGACCCAGCGCCGCCGAAAGGGGGCGGTGGCCCTCACGTCGGCCCCGAGGTCACCGCTGCCGCCGACCCGCACCGCATCCCGGCAGCCGTCACGGCGGGCTCGGACTCGTCGTGGTGCAGGGCGTCCAGTCGGGGCAGGGTGTAGCGCAGGTCCTGGTCCTGCACCGCCCGCCGCCGGGCCTGGCGATGATGCCGGCAGGCCCAGCCCAGCCCGTCCCGGCCGCGGCGGTGAGCGCCACATCTGCGATGAGCACCGATGCGTGGGCGGCCAGCCGGGCAGCCGCCCACGTGGCCAAGGTGATGGCCACGGCGGTCGCCGCCAGAGCCGTCAACCGGCCTGCGTCGGGCGGCCGTTGGCGCCGTGCCCGCCGGCGCCGGGCCGGTCGCCGGGTCATCGCCGGTCGCCCCAACAGCAGCGGCGGGCTGGACGGGACGGCGGGCCGGAGGCCACGACACGCGCAGCCACTGCCGCGCTGTGCGCGGTGGTCGCGGCCGATGTGGCCGTAGCCCGGGACAACGCTCCACGGTCACCGTTCCCGAGGTCGCGGATCTCCGCCCCCTGCGGCAGTCCAAGAACATCACCCTCACCGGCGCACGACACCTCGGTGTCTGGCCCACCAGAATCTCCGACATCGAACGCGGAACCCGCCGACTCGACGACCTCGCCCACACCTGCCGCACCTGACTCCAAACCGCTTGACCAGCAATAGGAGCATCAACGCGTCAGGATCGTCATGTTCCGGGGCGGCGCGGTGGCCGGCGTCGGGCCGGAACTGATCGCGGCTGTCGCCTGGTGCGTGGTGGTGTGCGCCAGGCGGCGAAGAGGATGCCGGCCCCGCCGATCACCGCATGCAGGGCTCCGGTGCCGGCGGACAGGCAGATCGCCGTGCAGGCGGCCAGGATGCACACGAGCGCGATCAGGTCGAGGGTGCGGTGATCGTGCTCCGCCGGGGGTTCGAGGTCGGCATCCGGCACGGCAGGATGGTCTTGTGGTGGCTCGGCCTGCGACGACACCGCCGCTCCTTCCCGTTCCAGGAAGGGCGGGCCGCGAGGAATACGGGCCCCGGATATGCGACAAGCCGCTTGACGCCACATGTCTCCTGGGGTTGATTCCCCGGCTCCCATCGCATGCGCGATGAAGCCCGCCCCCCGAAAACATGCAGCCAAGCGGCTACACACCACGAACGTAGGTCGAACGCCGACGCCGTGTCAACTCCCGTGCGACGGCTCCGCCTTACGGGAGTTGACACCACGCGGCCCGCGCGCACCGCCTGGTGATCATTCCGGTCGCCTTCGACCTGTTGGAGCTCCCATCATGCGCGCTGGCAACGGACTTGTGGCCCTGTCTCTTTGGTCAGGAGAAACGGGGGCGCCGCGTTCGTGCACGGAGAAGCCCCGGCTGGACGGGGGAGGCCAGCCGGGGCCGTGAGGTGGTGGCTGGCGGAGGGCGGTCGCCTCTCGGCGGAAGGCTCCATGGGGCTTCAGCCGGACGATCGTCCCCATGGGCTATAGGTGAGGCCCGGGGACACTGTCCCCTCCGCAGCCACGTATAGATGAACGGTGAACAGTCCGTGTCTGTTCCCCTGTCGGCGCCTGCGGGCATGTGAACTGAGGCACGCCGCCGGTGCCGTGGCGCGGGGCAAGGTGCCTCGGAGCCGATCCCGTGAGCGCTCGACGACCCGGGCCGGGCCGCCCACCCGGTGACCGGTGGCGGGCAGTGTGGGCACGACGGCGTCGATGGGTGAGGGCTCGCCCCCTTCGCCGGGCCCTGGCACCTCGCCCCGCCCGTCCTTCGGCCCAGGTGCGGCGGTTGAGTGACGGGGCCGTGCGGCGCGGCCCGATGGCGCGGCCGCCCGCCGCCGCCCGCGTTTGTTGGTCCCGTATCCGGCGCAGTGATGCGTGAGGCGGACTGAGACCGGGGCGGAGGGCGGCTCGGCGAGGTTGCCTGCGGAAAGGGGGGTGGGAAATGGCTGGTGCGGGGCCGGGTGCGGGCTATTACCGGATGGAGGTGCAGCTGCAGGAGGGGCGGGAATGGCGGGTGCAGAAGATCAGCCCCGAATGGGGGTCGGGGGGCGCCCCGATCGATTTGGCGGTGGACGCCTTCCAGGCCTATCTCGTGCAGCGTGGCCGCAGTCTTGAGGAGGTCACCGCCGCCGGGGCGGCGGCGGTGCGGGTGGTGGTGCGTTCCCCGCAACGGGCTGCGCGGCCGGTCGTGTTCGGGCTGCGGGAGCTGATGGAGCAGCGGGTGCGGCGGGCGGCCGCGCTGCGCGCGGACGCCGAGCGTCGGCTGCGCGATGCCCGCCGGCTGCTGCGCGCGGCGGTCACCGAGGCGTCGGCCGCGGGGATCCCGCAGTCGGTGCTGACGGGGTTGTCGGGGTGGAGCCGGGAGACGCTGCGCCGCCTGGAGCGCGACGGCTGACTGTCCCCGAACGTTCACCCACTGTCGCCGAAACGCCAACCGGGTTGGCCTGCCTGGGTGGCCAACCCGGTTGGCAGGCAGATGACGTTGCGTCGTCGCAGCATTGCTCGACGGGGTCAAAGATGCGGCAAACAACCGCAGTTGGGTCTGCTTGGGGTGGATGACGTTCGGCAACGGATCGATTCTTCGGGGTAGTTGCCGTTCTGGGGAGGGTGACGCAGGGGCACAACGCCGCCGACGCTTGGGGCACTTTCCGTGGCAGGCCCCGGATCCCCATGTCCGCACATGACCGGGGCCCGCCACCGAGCATCGACGAAAGAGGCCCGGCATGTACGAGGACATCATCCTGTCGCTGGTGGCGCGATCGGAGCAGTGCCCGCACCTCACGGTCGTCTGTCTGGTGGTGATCTGGGTCTGGGTCCGCCGGCGTGCCATCCGGCCGCACTGCGCGGCCTGTTGACGTACCGTGAACCGGGTGCGGGGCAGGGCCGGTTGTACACCGCACCAGGCGGCCGGCGGCATCGCGGGCGGGCACCACCTTGCTGCCACCGCTCCCTGACCGAAGGCGCTTTGACCGTCATGCGGCGCGCTGTGGCCGAGCAACGCCGGTCGGGCTGCCGGCTCCCCGCCGTGGCCAGGCTGCGGGGGGATCATCTCTGGGCGTTCACGGGCGACCGTCCCGCCGATCCGCGGGAGGAGACCAGCCTTCGTCCTCACCCGCAGGGGGAGACCGGCACCGGCATGGGGTGGGCGGCTCGATGCCACGCAACCTGCTTGGCCGCCGTGGGGCGTGCGCCGGCCGGGCGGGCTGCCGCTCCGCCCCCTGCGGGTGGGTCGGCGGGCGTGCGGTTCGTCGTTCGGCTCCGTCGCCGTAGCGGTCGGTGCCGTGATGGTGCGGTGGGCGGCCCGGGCGTGGGCCAGGGGGCAGAGTGGTGCCGGTGAGGGCGGCGGTGAGCAGGCAGGTGGGCCAGAGGTGTTGTGCGCTCCTCTGGAAGAGGCTGGACGGTGATTTTGGGCGGGCCGTGGTGTCAGTGCGTTGCGGCGGTCAGCCCGGCGCGGTGGATGCGGGTGTGCTCGGCGACGCGCCGGCCGAGGTGGCGGGCGGTGTTCAGGTCTGCGTCGTGGACCGCGGGGGTGTCGTTGAAGCTCTGTGCGCCGGCGCCGAGGTAGAAGCCGAGGCGGTTGTCGTCCTGGGGGCTGGAGGTGGTGGTGTTCCAGCCCGGCAGGAGGTTCAGGCTGACCCAGAGCATTCCGTGCTGGGCCGCCAGGAGTGAGAGGTATTGCAGGGTGTGCAGCTTGTCGCCGCTCATGGAGCCGGAGTTGGTGAATCCCGCCGCGAGCTTGTCGCTCCAGGCGCGGGTCATCCACCGCTTGCTGCTGGCCTCGGCGAAGGCGTGGAACGCCCCCGACGCGGTGCCCATGTAGGTGGGGGTGCCGAAGATGATGGCGTCCGCGGCGTCCATCAGTTCCCAGTCGGCGTCGCTGAGGGAGGCGACGTCCACGCGGTGGACGTGCGTTGCGGCGATCGAGCGTGCGCCGTCGGCCACGGCCGTGGCGATCTGCGCGGTGTGGCCGTAGCCGGAATGCGACGCGATGACGATCGAGGTATCGGACATGGTGGTTCCTCTCCTGCCGCGATGGCGGCGTGTTCGGTGGTGGTGCCGGCGGACATGAGCCGCCCGCCGCGGCTGTCGGCCGCACTGCTCGACGCGTGGCGGACCGGCGGCCCCGGCCGGGTGCGGCGCGTGCCCGGGTGTCGCGGGCCGGCGCCAGTCACCATCGGCCTGGATCGGCGTTCCGCTTTGAACCGTAGCACCGATAAGGCGGCGATACGGAAATTCAGATATCGTTGTTCCATGAACGAGGGACGACGCGCCGCGCGGCGCCGGGTGCTGCAGGTGGCCGCCGAGCTTTTGGAGAAGGGTGGCAGCGAGGCCGTCTCCACGCGCGCGGTCGCCGCGGCCGCGGGCGTCACGGCCCCCGCGCTCTACCGGATGTTCGACGACAAGGACGGACTCCTGGCCGAGCTGGCCGCCTACGGGTTCGAGATGTACCTGGCCGAGAAACGGGAGGCACTGGCGCTGACCCCCGACGACCCGGTGGCCGACCTCTACCGCGGCTGGGACCTGCACGTCGACTTCGGACTGCGGCACCCCGCGTTCTACATGCTCATGTACGGCACCGTGCAGCCCGGGCGGCGGCCCCCGGCCGCGGACGAGGCGCACGCCCTGCTGGTGAGACTGCTGGGCCGGGCGGCCGACGCCGGGCGCCTTCGGGTTCCGGTGGAGCAGGCGACCCGCGTCATCCACGCGGCGACGACGGGTGCCACGCTGGCGCTGATCGGCGAAGAGTCCTCGGAGCGGGACCTGGCCACGTCGGCACGGCTGCGGGACACCGTCATCGCCTCCCTCACCACCGACTCGCCCGCCTCATCCGGGTCGGACCTGGCCGCGCGCGCACTCGCCCTCGATGCCGCACTTCAAACCGCGCTCACCACCGGGCCCCCGGCTGCGGGCGCAGGGGTACCTCTGCGAGACACCGAGACGGCGCTGCTGCGTGAATGGCTCCAACAGTTGGCCGGCTGAACCCACCGCCTGCTCCGCAGGCGGTGCGATCCTCCGTCCTGCGATCGCAGGCGCCGGGCGCCGCCCAGGGTGGCCGAACGGCAGCACCTTGCCGAAAACGCTCTAGTGGCGGGGCGATGTCCCGGCTTGAACCAGGGCTCGTGCCAGGTCGGTGCTCCCCGGAAGGCTGTCGAGCGGGAGGGGTTGCGTGGCGACAGCGCCCTCGTGCAGCACGAGGAGTTGGGTGGCGAGGGCGGCCGGGTGCGAGCAGCCCGCCGTGGTGGCGAGTTCCTTGAACAGGTTCAGCAGCCAGAGCTTCTGGTTCGCGGCGATGCGGTGTGCGGGATGCGAGGGGTCCGGGATCTCGGCGAGTGCGTTGATGAAGGCGCATCCGCGGGTGTTGGTTTCGCTCCAGGTCCGCAGTGCCTCGAAGGGGGCGGTGACGGCCTCGGCGGGAGTGCTGCTGGCGTCGACAGCGGCACGGACGAGGGAGCGCCATCGCTGGTCGCGGCCCGTGAGATAAGTCGCCACGAGGCGGTCTTTCGAACCGAACTGGTTGTACAGGGTCCGCTTGGTCACCCCTGAGCGCTCAGCGATCAGATCCACGCCGACCGCTGTGATTCCGCGGTGGTAGAACAACTCCTCTGCGGCCGCCACGATGCGGCGGCCGGCTGGCGTCATAGGCCGCGCTTCCGTCACTGCGGGCCCCTTCACTGATCGGTGTACGGTGAGAGATGTTCACAGATCAGTATACCTGCGAGGAGGTTCAAGCGATGAGTGCGTCCCAGTCCATGCGAGCGGTGCGAATCACAGGGCATGGAGGGCCGGAGGCTCTTGAACTGACGGAGGTCGCCGTCCCTGCCCCGCGGGCGGGAGAGGTACTGGTCCAGGTCAGCGCAGTAGCGCTGAACAACACCGACCTGTGGACTCGGCAGGGCGCCTACGGCCGTCCGGGAGACCCGAAGGCGACGTCGGGCTGGCGCGGCCCGATCGACTTCCCGCGTATCCAGGGCGCCGACGTGGCCGGCCGTGTCGTGGCCGTCGGGACCGCAGCGGAGGAGAGCCTCGTCGCACGCCGAGTGGTCGTCGACCCCGCGATCTACGACACCGAGGGGCCGGACGCCCACCCGGTGGGCCTCATGGGCAGTGAACGCGACGGGGGATACGCCGAGTACGTGACGGCGCCGGTAGAGCGTGTACACGACGTGACGGAATCGCCGCTCACGGACGACCAGCTCGCGACGTTGCCGACCGCCTACGGCACGGCGCTGGGCATGATCGAGCGAGGCCGGCTGCAGAAGGGGGAAACCGCCCTGGTCTCGGGGGCGTCCGGCGGGGTCGGCCTCGCGCTGGTGCAGATCGCCCGTGCGCGCGGCGCAAGGGTGCTCGCCATCAGCAGCGGACCCAAGATCGATGCGGTGCGCGAAGCAGGCGCGCACGAAGTCATCGACCGCGCAGGAGACGTCGCCGAGCAATTCCGCACCGCCGCCCCGCAGGGCATCGACGTCGCGCTCGACGTCGTGGCCGGTGAACTGGTCAGCGAGGGGCTGCCGCTGCTGCGCGAAGGGGGCCGGTGGGTCATCGCCGGCGCACTGGGTGGCTACGACGTGACCTTTGACGTGCGCCGCCTCTACCTGCACAACGCCCAGGTCATCGGATCCGCGATGCACACGCCCACACACTTCGACCTCCTCATGGACCTGGCTCGTCGGGCAGAGGTCCAGCCCGTCATCGCGGCGACCTTCCCACTGGACCAGGCCGCTCAGGCCCAGGAAGAACTCTCCCGCAGGGAGCATGTGGGAAAGATCGTCATGCACCCGTGAGTTCCATCCGGCGGATGACGGGCAGAGCCATGAGCGGCCCACCCCATACGTGGTAGACCCGGCAGCAGCACCTGCACGCTGCGGTGCCGGCGCCGAGCTGCCGGCGCCCACTGCGGTACGCCGTCTCGAGGCTGCGCCGGAGCTGCGCAGGCTCGTCCGGCCGCTCGGCAGCGTAGGCCCATGCCTCGGGGTCCGCGTCGGTGGCATTCTGCTTGCCGTTCTCTGGCCGGCTCGATCTTCGAGCGCTGCCAGCCGAGCCGCTCGGCGAACTCGTTGCCGTTCAGGCCGGTTTCGGTGCGCAGCTCACGCAGCCGCGCACCGCTTGGCGGGTCTGCCGGCAGCCGCCGCTCACCCATCCGAAGCTATCTGTGCCACGAAGTCCTCGCGCCGCATCGCGTGGTGCCAGGCGGCGTCCCTGATCTGGCAGAACTGCACGATGCGTGCCGGGTCCTCGACGAGTTCGGCGCCCAGGTAGTCGTCGGTGTCGGTGAAGTGCAGGATGAGGGCGCGCCGGGCGTCGAACAGCCAGAAGTCCACGGCCGGCAGCCCGAGCTGGTCGGCCTGGGCGCGCCACAGGTTGCGGATGTCCTCGCCGGCCTCGTTGTTGACGGCGGCTCCGGCCAGCAGGTAGCGCTGCTCGCGGGTGGGCGGGTCGTCGACGATCCGTACGCGCTCGATCCGTTTGCCCTGTGCGGTCTGCGCCCGGACGTTGACGCACCACGGGCGGCCGGGGTCGTCGGCCATCTGCTGTGTCTCGACGTAGCGGCGGTACTTCGCGCCGGCGCGGTCGGATGCGTAGCCGCGACGGGTCTCCAGGCGCCACGCGGTGTGCTCGAAGGTGGTGAAGTAGGTGTCGAAGGTGGCGTCGTCGATGAACTGCGGCACGCGGTCTACTCCTTGGGGGTGAGGCGGGCCGGCAGCGCGCGCGGGACCCGCACGAACAACTCGCCGTTGAGGACGTGCTGCAGCTGCGCCACGTCCTCACGGTCGGTGACGGTGTGGCCCGGCACGAGGAGGTCCCCGCTCGCGATGTCCTCGTGCAGCGTCGGGTACGTGCCGCCCTCACGGGTGGTGCCGGGCATGCGTAGCTGCAGTGCCACGGTGTCCCCCCACTCGTGCCGTCGGTGAGCCCTCAGGATGAAGGGCAAGAGCGCTCCCGTGCAGGAAGATTCCTCAGGATTGCCCGCTGGCTATTGCTCGCTGGCTGGGTGGCGCGCAATCCGATACGGGTCGGCTGACGGGATTGATGTCCGCGGCGCCGGTGTGATGGAGTCCCGTCCCTGCCGGGGCCCTGTCCAAGTCGGGGGCGTCTTGGATGGGGCGGCGTCCGGCAGGGACGGGGGCTGTCAGGGCGCGCCGGCGGCCGGGTGGTCAAGGGGTCTCAGGTGGCGGGGTGTTGGTGTCGTCGTTCCGGTTGGCCTGTCGGCTGCGCGAAGTTCACGGCGACCGTCGTTGATCAGGCGCTGGACGGTGTTGTGTTGGCACAGGTCGTTGCGGTGGCGGGGCGTTGGTGATCCAGAAGGTGCCGGGTGGGGTGGTGCGTTCGAGGGCGGGGACGCCGGGGCCGAGTAGGGGGGTGTCGTTGGTGCCCGGCGAGGCGATGTGGGGTCCGCGGGGGACGAGGGCGTAGCAGGTGGGCCCGATGCTGAGGTGGTCGTGGATGACGGGGCCGTCGAGCCTGTCCCGCAGCATCGAGGCGACGCGTTCGGGGGTGTCGCTGCCGGCGGATCCCGATGTGCGTGTTGTCCGACCCACGGCACCCTCTGCCCGGCCGTCGGATTCTGCAGGGGATGCCAAGCGGGTGTACTACCACCGGTGGCCGGTGCGGATGCACAACGTGAGGCAGTGGTATCCCAGCCGCCGGGAGCACCGGGTGATCTGGCGCAGCCCCTACATCGAGGGGCCCGCCGACGCGCCGCCGATGATGGGGGGGAGAAGACATACGTCGTTGACTCATGACGTCCGACTCGGCACGGACGGGGCACGTTATGGGCAGCCCAGACGCGGCGTGCAAGGCTGTGGCACCGCGGGCGCTCGGCCCGCCCGTTTCCCCGGTGGCAACGGGCCGGCCCTCCGTTCAGCGGGCGGAGGGCGATCGCGGTGCACGGGAACGAGGACGGTGCCGGGCTGCTCGGCGTTCGCGTCGGCGGCGACGTTCGGAGCGGATCCCTGTGGCTGTCGCGATGACGATGGTGGCGAGCCGAGGCCCGGCTGGGCGGTGGGTTGAGTCTGGTGTGACAGGCTGTGCTTCTCGTCCCGGACCCAGGAGGCCGTCATGACCGCGGAGTCTGCATCGCCACACAATTCGGAGCCGGCCGACGCAGAGTCGGACGCACTCACCCCCGACGAGGTCGGCAACGATGACCTCAAGCGCAAGTTCCGGGAAGCCCTGGCCCGCAAGCGCGGTGTCCAGACGGATGGCGCCGAGTCTGCCGCGAATCCGGAGGGGGCAAAGGTCCGCGCTGCGAACGGCCCGGTTGCCGGCCGGCGGTCGTTCCGCCGCAAGAGCGGCGGCTGATTGATCTGCCCGAAGCACCCGGAACGCACAGGCCGCGTGCCCTAGACGGGTTTTGCTGCGTAAGGGATCAAGCAGCGTGGTGTGGTAGGCGGCGGCCCGTGCTGGACAGGGCCGGGCCTGGAAACGGTGAGACTGCGCCGAGGAGTTACTGGCCGGTTGGGTGGGTACGAAAAGGTAACCAGCCATACCGAACGGGGCGGTGCCATGGCGGAATTCGGGGAAGGCGCACCAACCATTCGGGCGGCCGTGGCGTCCCGTCGCGAAGTGATCAGGGCAGCACATCATTTGCGGCAGGCAGCCAAAGCAGCACGGCACTGCGTCGACGGACCGCGTGAGGACCTTGAGCGGCGGGCACGGGAGGCTGACGAGTGCCTGGCGGACCTGAGGGCCGCCGTCACCGGTGAAGAGCGGGACCACCGGCCGCGGCGGGCTTTGTCGGAAAACGCCCGAGAACGCCTCGGTCTCATGCTGAAACTGGCGGCAAAACTCACCGCGTGCGATCTTGCGATCGATGACGTGCGATCCACCTTCCGTTCCCGGCACGTCTCCACACTCTCGCGTGGCTTCGGAGAACAACTCGCCACCGCCGCCTTCGACGTACACACCGTCGTGAGTTTTCCCGCAGCCGACCCCATCAGCCAGGCGTTCACCCTGACTCAGCAGGCGACACGCAACAGCAGCGCGTTCACAAAGGGATGTCTCAAAGCGGCCAAGTACGCCCTGGCTCCGTCCCCGGTCGGCTTGATCAATGACGCGACGGCCATTCTCGGCGAGGCGGTGTACCAGAGCCATATTGACGATCTTGTCGAGCTCAATGGCCGCCTGGGCCTCGTCGCCGCGTCGCCTCGCCAACGAGTTCGGCGCGTCAAGTTGGCGCGCGCGGAACCGTCAGCATCGGTGAAGACGGGTTGTGTGCACGCAGTCGAGACCTGTCCAAGGCCCAGTCACCCCACGGCAGCGGCCCGTCCGCTAACGAACACGACCCGTGCGCCCAGCCACCCCGCCGTCCGCTTCTGATCCCCCACTGCGACCCGATTCAAGGGATAACGTCGAAGTCGGCCGCGTGTGGCACAGGCGGTAGCGGGACCTTAGAAGCGAGGCAGTCTTCTTGCCCTTCAGTGCGCCGGTCAGGGCGACCAGACCGACCACGCCGTCAGCATGCGCGAGATGCGTTCGCAGGTGTCGTTGTTGCCCTGGCATTTCGGTGGCAGAGGCCGTCAGAGGGTGTGACGGTGGAAGGGCACATGAGACTGCATGAAACGCGCAAGGTCCACTCGGCTCACCACAAGGTACGGAGCTACGCATGATTGTTACCATCATCGGTGCCGGGAGCATGGGCCGCGGCATCGGTACCCGGGCGCTGGCGGGCGGGCACACCCTTCGCCTGTACGATCACAAGCGAGCCACGGCGGACGAGCTCGCCACCGCCTTGAGCCAGGCGGTCTCTGGAGCGGATGTCACAGCGGTCGACGCCGAAGCTGTGGCTGATTCCGACATCGTGGTGCTTGCCCTGCCCTACCCGGCCGGATGCGACGTTGCCGCCGCCTGGGCCGATGCCCTGGCGGGAAAGGTCGTCGTAGACATCTCCAATCCAGTCGACTTCACCACCTTCGACTCACTCACCGTGCCTCCTGGCACCTCTGCTGCCGAGCAAATCGCCGCCGCCGCTCCGGAGGCCCGAGTGGTCAAAGCCTTCAACACCACGTTCGCCGGGCCGCTCGCCATCGGAGAGGTGGCCGGCCGGGCACTGGACGTCTTCATCGCCGGAGACGAGGACACGGCGAAGGAGACCGTCTCCGCTCTCGTCACCTCCGCGGGGCTGCGCCCCTTGGACGTCGGACCACTGCGCCGGGCACGCGAACTGGAAGGCTTCCAGTTCCTTCACATGGCCTCGCAAGACCGCCTTGGCCTGAACTGGTCGAGTTCCATCGCGATCCTGCCGTGACAGGTGGTGCGGGGCCACTGGTCGTGGAACCGCAGTTCCCTCGTGCTGCCCGGGCGTGGGCCACCTGCGAGGAACTGCGGATCGCGATCGTGACCTGGATCGAGGGGACCTACCCCCGGCGCCGCAGACAAGCCGCACTCGGCCGCCTCACACCCGTCGAATTCGAGACCGTCATGACCACACCGGCCCTCCAGGCCGCGTGACCGAACCTGTCACCCGAACCTGCACCAGACCCGTGCCCCTTCGCTTTCGGCCGCTTGGCTGGCCACCTGGACCGACAGAGTCTGGGGACCCTGACGGCAATGACAGGCGAGTTCGAGCGTCGGCATGGCTTTCCCCCGGGCGCCAACGTGGCGCGACCGGCCAACCGCGACGATCAAGCCGTGGCTCGCACGCTCGCCCAAGTGAGCCTCGTTCCAGCTGACTTGGTCACCTTCTGCGACAGCATCGGCGACGCCACTTGGGCAGACGTCGGCAACGGCTACTTCCTCGACCCGGCACGTGACGTCCTGCTGGGGATCCAGGAGAATGGAGTTGTCGCTGTCGACGTGGACCAGAGGGCCGGTGGCCCGGTCATTGGCTCGAATGGCGGCGGCCTGTCCTATGTCGCTGGCTCTGATGGGACGGTCTACCGGACGCGGACGGCGTCGCTGGACGAACCGGAACTCGAGAAGGTGGCCGATGCCCTGCGGCAGTTCCTGGAACTGCTGGAGCGATCCCTGGCACGGGTCGTCGCCGACGGCAAGCCGGGCCACCTGTAGACGCAGTCCTCGACGCCCGTTCTGTTAGCCGCTGTTAGCAGGGGCGCTGCTGTAGCCTTCTGTCGTATCGATGCGGGTTGGGGCCGCATCTTTCGGGGGGCGGGGCTGATGGAAGCACTGCAACTGACGGCAGATGGCATTCCGGTCCTGATGATCGGCGCCTTCGCTGTGGGTGTGGCGTTGGCGACCTGGGACGCGTTGTTTTCCGGAGGACCGTTGTGGGTCTTGACCGAGCCCCTTGGTGTGGTCGTATTTGGCGTCGGGCTGATCTGGCTTCCGAGCCTCATGCCCGGGGCCTTCCTTCTCGGAATGGCCTTGTTTGTCTTCGGCGGGTCAGTGAGCAGAGGGTACCGCCAGGGTTACCTGCCTCGGCAGCCAAGAAACCTCTACAGAACACGCCGCCAGAAGCTGCCTCCGCTCTAGCAGGCCACGGCTCCAGCGTCGCAAGGTGAGTGCGGGCCTGGAGGGCGCGATTCTGCGTTGCCGCAGCGCACAGCCTGGCCACGCCTGTGCGGCTCTACGGCCCGCACCGGATAGCGGCCGGTCCCGCGCCCCCGACTGGGTGCGGAAGCCGTCCCACTTCGGCTCGGCAGCCCATCCCGGCGTGGTTGTGGGGGCGGTCAGCATCGTTCCTGCACGTGCTCCATCGACGCCGGCCGCGTCATGCTGCGCTCGCGCCGCGGCACCGAAATGGCGCCGGCCTTCCCGGATTCGTCGCCTTCGACCTACTGCGCCTGTCCGGCGCCGTGACCACGAAGATCGTGGCCGCGCCAGCGAAGCTGCCGGACGCGGCCGTGCTGGACGGGGAGCTGTTCGTATGGGCGCATCCGGCGCCGGGTCGGCCCGGACAACCGGACCGACGTGCTCGAGCTGGACGACCGGGTGCGTGTCTACCGGATCGAACCGGCCCTCGTAGAGGGCCTCAGCCGGGCCTTCGACCTCGCCGACGCGCGCGCCGACCTGCTGCGTCTGGAGCCGGCCCACAGCGGATCTCGGGGACGCGCCCGCCGTCGCTGCCGTCCCCGGCGAGACGCTCGCGCAGCCCACCGCTGCCGCAGCGCTCAGAAGGCCACGGCGAGACCACCGCGCGGGGCCGGGAAGTCCAGACGGCGTAGAGCGCACGGTGTCGGAGCCGGCCGACAGCAGATCGTCATTCACGGGTTCCGGTTCCCCCACCGTCGGTGACGAACGGCGCCGGTTTCACGGAGCTCACGCACCGGGTGTCCGGGCCCTCGGGGTCGTCGAAGAAGGAGGTGATCACCTTTGCCCCGCACGGAGTGTCGAACGTCCCGTGGGCGACACCGGCCAGGGTGACCACCGTGGAGCGGGAAAGCGTCCGGGCCACGTAGCGCCCCCACTGAGCACCCGTCTGGGCGTCGAAGCTTCCGGACATGGCAAGGGTGGGGATGCTGCTCCGAGTGACCGCACGAACGGAGTCGGGTGCCTTCGGAACGTCCCAGGCCTGACATGCCTGACGGAGGAACGGCAGCTGCGGCGCCTGGGCCAAGACCGAGCGGGGGAGCTCGGGAAAGGCTCGCCGCCCCTTGGCGAGCTGTTCGGCGGGGGTCTCGAACGGAACCCATTCGCTGCACCACACGCTCAGCGAGAACCCGTGGGCGAACATCCCCTGCGAGCCGGGGAGCCAGGCGGCCGCCCACTGCTCGGCGATGCGCTCGGGCCGGCCGTGGGCCAACTCGTCCACGCCCACGGGGAAGGTGTCGGGGGCGTGACTGGCGCGAACCATCCAGTTCAGCAGCGCCCCGCCGTCGAGGACCACCTTCACCGTCCCGACCTGCGGCACCGTCACGTGTGTGGTGACCGGATGAGCCTCCAATTGACGCACCATGCGCAGGAAGGTGGCACCGATGTCCGGGTGGCGCTGCCGGCATGCGGGCTGGGTCGCGCAGGCGCTCACGATGTTGTCGAACGACGCCCTCATGCTGCTCCACGTCCACCCGGCCGTTGCCACGGACGGCGGTACGACGCCGTCGACGGCCACGGAACGGACCCCTTCGGGGAACATGCGCATATAAGTCAGCGCCAGCTGTGTCCCGTAGGAGTGCGACAGGACGTTCCACTCCCGGATTCCCAGGGCCCTGCGCAGATCCGCCACGTCGGCGGCGTTCTCGCTGGTGTTGTAGGCAGCCGGATCGACTCCCTGGGCTGTCAGGCGCTCGCGGCACCGGGCCGCCGCCTGAACGTATTGGTCTCCGGTGGAGGGCGCGTCGTAGAGGAGGCTGACGCGCTCCCCGTAGAACCGGTCGATCTCGGGACAGGTCAGCGGCCGCTGGGACGAATACGTTCCGCGCTGGGACAGGACGACCAAATTACGGTCGCGGTTCAGTCCGGCCTCGGTGAGTTCCGATATGTTCCCGAGGGCGTCCGCGCCGGGCCCGCCGGTGAAGAACACGATCGGATCGGGGTGCGGCCTCGGTGATGCCGAGCGGACGAGCGCAACGGCCAGGCGAAGGGTCCGCGCAGAGGGATGGGCCCGGTTTTCCGGTACGACGAGGAAGCCGCAGCGGGTGTCCTTCAGCTCTCCGTAAGTGGTCGGGCAGGGGGCAGGCTCGAAGCGCGACGACGGCTGCGTCTGTGCCGCCGGTGTCTGAGGCAGGGTGAGCACGGTGCCCGGAAAGATCCAGTGGCCCCGGTCACTGGAGGCGTACCCGTGCCGCCGGGCCTCATCCTCGATGCTCTGCTGATTGAGCGAGTAGACGCTGTCCCACCGCAGTGCGTTGCCGAGGGCCTGCCGGGCGATGTCCCACAACGTGTTCCCGGAGGCGACGGTGTGCGTGCCGGCCGTCGAGCGTGCAGGCAGCGACTCACCGGCCGTCCGCCCCGGCGACAGGCCGGGCTGTGGGCGGCTGATGAACGGGGTGCCGCCCGCCCTCGCCGGGGGCTTGTGGCGGGTGACGGCCATGCCGGACGTGCCGTGGGCCGGAGGCGCGCTCAGCACCGTCAGGCCGGCCAGGAACATGGCAGCTGCGGCAGCCGTGCTGCGGTTGCGTATGGGCATGTCGTCCTTCCGCATCGGTGCCGGTGACAGCCCGCCGGCACCGATCGAATTCGTCACCGTCTGGTTGGGGGCTCAGACGCCATGCTGCGAAGACCCCCCGTGCCCCGCACTCCGGCAGGCCCAATGGGGTCACACACGCGCCCACCGGCGGCGACATGGCCGGGGGCCGTGATTGGGGGAGGAGATCGTGGAGGGGGCGGGCGTGCTCAGGGTGATGTCGTCGCGAGCGCCGTGCGCAACGCCTGTGATCGGGCGGTCAGATGCCCGCGCAGTGCACGGGCCTCCTCGTAGTTCAGCAGGTGTCCGTGGGCTATGACAGACGACCGGAACTGCGCAGCGAACGCGTCGAGGTCGTCCGTTTCTCCCAGCCGCCGGGCGACGACGTCCATCTGTGTGGCGAAGACCGCCCGGGCGTCTCGCCGGGTAGCCAGGTCACCGGGGTCACACTCACTGTGTCTTGCGAGACACGCGGGCCGCGTTCGGTGACGCCCGCGGGCAGGCTCTTCCCAGCGGCCCGCAACTGGGCACCGTGCTCGATCAGTTGGGCGGCGGCGTCCTCGTCCCCGAGGTCGGCGGCCACCTCGAGCACCCACACGGGCACCGGCAGGCCGAGCGGAGCTGCCTCCTCGAGCGCGTCCCGTACGAGGCTGAGAGCCCGCCCCGGCACTCTCCCTGTCAACGCGTACGCCCATTCCAACCCGGACGGGAACGGAGTTCGCCACTCTAGGTGCAATGCCGTGACTCTGTTGGTGATGTTGGTAAGCCGCTGACGGCTGGCTGTGTGGGGTGCTTGGCTGGGAGTGTGCGGGGGTGTCGTCGGTGGAGGTGGTCGCGGTGTCGCTGCGGCCGGAGAGTCACCAGCGGATCCCGGCGCGGACGGTGCAAACGGCGCGGGCGGCGTGTCCCAAGGGCACCCCGGCCATGCTTATCCGGGACCGGCTGGATGTCCTGTTCGAGGACGAGGAGTTCGCCGGTCCGTACCCGGATGACGGCAGGCCGGGATTGTCGCCGGGGCAGCTCGCGCTGGTGTCGGTGCTGCAGTTCGCGGAGAACCTGTCCGACCGGGCAGCGGCGGACGCGGTCCGCACCCGGATCGACTGGAAGTACGCCCTGGGGCTTGAGTTGGAGGATCCGGGGTTCGATCATTCAGTGCCAGGTGAGAGTGGGGCCCGGCTGGCCGAACAGGACGGCGCCGCCGACCGGTTGATGCAGCTGATGCTGGATCGGCCGAGGCAGGCCGGCCTGCTCAAGGCCGGGGGACGGCAACGCACGGACGCCACCGATGTGCTGGCCGCGGTGCGACCCTCAGCCGCCTGGAGTTGGCCGGAGGGACGCTGCGCGCCGCCCTGGAGAAGCTGGCCGAGGCCGCCCCCGCCTGGCTGGCGACGCTGATCGGGCCGGAGTGGGCCAGGCGGTACGCACGCAGAGTGGAGATCGGCAAACTGCCGGGTGGGAAGGCGGCCGTGGCCACACGGGCCGAGGAGTGCGGCCAAGACGGCCAGAAGATCCTCACCGCGGCCTGGGCCGCTGGCGCCCCGCCCCACCTGCGGCTGCTGCCACAGGTCGAGATCCTGCGTCAGGTCTGGGTCCAACACTCCTACTGGGATGCGGACGGCTTACTGCGCTGGCGGATGGCCACGCGCTGCCGCCCGCCGCGCTGCGGTTCGACTCTCCCTACGACACCGACGCGCACTACTGCGTCAAACGGGACACTACCTGGAGCGGCTACCGGACCCATCTCACGGAAACCTGCGCCGAAGACCGCCCCGAACTGGTGGTCCATGTCGCCACCACCATCTCCACCGTCCAGGACATCGAGATGACCGACACCATCCACGACGAGCTCGCCGAACGGCAGTTGCTGCCTTCCGAGCATGTCGTCGATTCCGGCTACATCTCCCCGCAACGCATCGAGCGCGCGCAGCTTGATTCTATGCCTCATGGTTGCGAGCGGCAGTGATAGTTGGCCCGGCTCGGCGACGGCAGCGCAGGTCACTGGCGTGAGTTCAATATCGCTCTTTGCTGCCCTCCTCCGCTCCCTCCGTGACCTCAGGCGATCGCGACCGTGCAGGCCGCCTACGGGCTCAACCCCGCCGCCGTGGCAGTCAGTTTGGCCCGACGCCCCCGCGCACGAGCGGCGGCCGGGCCGGGAATCCCTCAGTGGCGCGGAGTTGTGGGAGGGCTGGGCGGGCCGGCTGCTGTTCGACACCATCGCGGCCGTCCGGCCCGGCGCCTTGGCGGTGCTGCGCTGGCTGGTCGTGGTGGGCGGCACTGCCACTTACGACGACTTCCGCGAGCACTTCATCGCTCACCCCGTCACGCCGATCCCAAAGGGGAAGATCGACGGGGTGCCGACCAGCGTGCGCGCGGTCCGGCGCCGGACCGGCCTGGACAACAACACGAGGGTTCTCGAGTAGGATGACCGCCTTCGCGTCCACCGGATCGAGCCCGTCCTCTTGGAGGGCCTCAAGCGGGCCCTTCGCCCTTGCTGACGCAAGACCTGACCTGCTGCGCGAGGAACCGATCAAATCGTGATCTTCACGAGGTGGCCTTGGGCCTGCTGTTCGGCGAGGCTCGGTTGAAGCCGCTGTGAACGCACCGTGTGTCGGCGGCTGGGTGGCGGCCGGTTCGGCAGCGGCCTTGCTGTACTCGCCACGTACTATTTCGTTTGGCCTGCCTCCAGGGGATGCTGCGTGTATGGCGAGCGAGCTTGTCGAGCGGTTGGTGCCGGAGGACCTGTGGGAATTGTTCCAGCAGGTCGTCCCGGCAGCGCCGGAGCGTCCGCAGGGCGGAGGGCGCCGTCGCGCCTACGGTGACCGGGAAGTGCTGGCGGCCATCATGTTCGTGGCAGCGTCTCACTGCACCTGGAATCAACTGCCGTCTGTCTTCGGGCCGTCTGGTGTGACGGCGTTCCGGCGTTTCACCGAGTGGTCGCAGGCCGGTGTGTGGGCTGCGATGCTCGACAAGCTCGGTGAGCTGGGCGAAGCGGGATGGTCGCGTTATGCCATCGGCTCCGTCAGTGCCCGCGCGGCCAAAGGGGGGCGTTGACGTGCTGGGACCGGGCCCTGCGGAGTGTTGCTCGCGTCATCCATCGCGATGATCCAACCCTGCCCGGCGACCAGATCCGCAACCGCACGCTCCCCTCGCCCATCGGTTGACGTCCTAGGGCCCGCGCCTGAAGGCGTGGGAGTGATCACTTCCTGCCGTCTGCTGCCCGTGCAGCCTCTTCACCTGCTGCTGCGGGATTAGCCAAATGAAATGACCTGTAGGGTGTCTCCGTGCTTGGGAAGCAGGCACGCCCGCGGAGTGTGGGCCCTCGGTGGTCCCGTGTGCCCTCACTTCCGCGCGGTTGTGTCGTGCTTTCCCAGGTGAAGGACCCCGCCCTGTGGCCGATGTGCCTTTGGACGACGTCGAGGCGTCGTCCCCAGCCCCCTTGCCGTCTTTTCCGGCGGACACAGACTCGTCTGTTGTCGAGGAACGCAACAAACGCCTGGCCAGGGAGAGCGTGGCCCGTGCAGAGGGCTTGCTGATGAGCCGGTACGGTCTTGGCTCACCGAAGGAGGCGTTCGGGCTCCTTCGCAGGGCGTCCCAGCAGTTCAACATCAAGTTGCACACGCTCGCCGACGTGGCGGTGCACCTGCCTCCTCCCGACATCGGCGCCGCGCGGTGGGTGCCGCCCCGCCCGCGCGTGCCTGCGCCACCCCTGCCTGACCTTGGGACACGGAGATCGAGAGTGGTGGGGCAAAGCGGGGTGCTGAAGGCGGCGATGCACCGCGTCATGCAGGTCACCCAGACCACGATGGCGAACGTGCAGCTTGCCGAGAACGGCTTCCTGCGCCTGGAGCAGCACTTCGGGCTCGGCCCGCAGTTCACCGAGTACTTCGCCTTCGTGGAGATGGGAGGCAAGGCCACGTCCTGCTCGCACGCGGCGGATCAGATCCGGCAGGTCACCGTCCACGACATCGCGGTCTCGGACCTGTTCAACGACACGGCGCGGGCTGTGATCCTCGGGGCGGGAAGCCGCGCCTGTCACAGTGTTCCTCTGGTAGGGCTTCACGGAGCCGTCATGGGCGTGGTCTCCTCCCACCACGCCAGCGTCATCGGTGAGTTCGACGCGGAGGTGCTGTTCGCACTGCAGGCGCTCGGTACGCAAGTCGGCGCCTGGCTGAGCTGGTACCGCAACGCGGTCGTGCTCGACGCGCTGGAGTCCATTCACGCAGCCGTGTCAGCCAAGGGCGACACTGATGCCGAGTGAGCTTCGGGGCTTGAGCAGGAGCCTGGACACGGTCGTGAAGCACTCCCGACAAAACGGATGCCCATCCCCCAGGGCCGCCGCCGGCCACCGATACCCGGCCGCTACTGTTCGGCCGGGTGCCCGCATCTGCGGTGCCCGGAGCCGCTTGGGCACCGGCACCATCCGTACGGCACCCGGCGGGTCGGTGATCAACGGAAGATGAAGGCGCCTGAGCCACTGTCGCAGGGATCGCCGTCCTCCGTCGTTGCCTGGGCCGGGCGGGACACTGCGACCGCCGCCCCGCCTTCCAGGCGTCTGGCCCTGCACGCGGTCCGGTGACCCGAAGTACCGCACGAGAACCTGGCGGAAGCGGACGCAGCCATCCACAACAGCATCACTGCGACGCTGTTGTGGACGCTCGTAACGTCCAACTCCTTTCGGATGTGACTGTGTTGACGGCCAAGGCTTGTTGACGATCTCGGACGGGAGGAGGCTCCAAGGATCAGGGACCGCGGCTCTTGCGGCCCGGTTCGCACCGCGCCGGGGTGGGTGCCGGAGCGCCTCTGGCCGCCGCCCGCGTCGTCGGACACGCTTCAGCGTGCCGGATGTCCCCGCGAGTAACGTCAGGAGTTGCCCGGAAAACGTTTCCCCATCCCGCTCAGGGCCGGATGCCAGAGCAGATGGTCACCGGCTACCGTCTCGTCCGCTGGCGCACTCTCGTCGGCGGCTGCTTGAGACAGGGCAGGCGCAAGGTCATGCATGCCGTCGCCGACCTGGCCAGGTTCCTCAAGGAACGCTGGGAGGAAAAGGAACGCGACAGCGTCCTCTTGCACGAGCTGGACTGCCCGGCTCGGCAGAACGGGCCCGTTGGCCCCTGCGCATGCCTGTTCCCCGACAGATCCGCAGCCGAATCGCCATCTACCGGCGGATCGTGCAGCGCTGCCGGCAGCGCATCAGGCGAGAGCCGGAAGCGGGAGTGTGCTGGCCGCGGGAGTCCATCGTCGCGTTTCAGGTCATGAAGGCCCTCGCGCTGCCCCTCGAACTGCATCCGGCTTGGCAGGGCATCTGGCACCCCTGAGGTGGACTACGGTGCTGGGACGCGGTGTGTCACCGTCCGGGATGGTCACGCACGGCGAGACGGGCCTTGCCGAGCATCGCCCTGAGGCCCCGCGCGGCTGACGAGCGCGGTCATTCCTCTGCCAGGCCCCTGCGGTGCGAGCGGTGTGCTCCCGTGTTCGCGGCGTCAACAGTCCATGCCCCGCCCCCGTCCGGCGGTGTCGGGGCGATCTGTTCGTGGTGTGTCGCGGAGGTCGGGTGACCAGGGGGACGCGCTGATGACGGCGTCCCCAAGGCCCGCAGGTGCATCGCGCTTGGCCTGGCGCTCCCGCCGGCTGTGCGTTCTCGAGCGCGGGCAGGAGGGGTGTTCAGGCTGGGTCGGTGGGTTCGGGGCGGACGCGCCGGGCGACGTCGCGCAGTTTGATGTTGTGGTGCTGGGAGATGCGGCGCATGACGTCGAAGGCGTCGTCCTCGCTCAAGCCGTGGCGTTCCATGAGGATGCCCATGGCCTGGCCGATGGCGTGCCGGGTCTCCATGCCGTGCTGGAGCTGGTCGATGGTGCGGGCGTCGGCCAGGGCGACGGCGGCGTGCGAGGCGAGCAGCCAGCCGGCGGTCTCGATCTCCTCACCGAAGGCGCCGGGGCGGCTCGCGTACAGGTTCAGGGCGCCGAAGTCGTCGTTGTCGGTGTAGAGCAGGACCCCGGCCATGCTGCCGATGCCCAGCTTGCGGGCGCCCGCGGCGAAGCGCTCCCAGTTTTCCTGGGGGCGGGTCATGTCGGCGATGCGGTAGGAGCGTGCGCCGTCCTTGCGGCGGGCGAGGTCGAAGCAGGGGCCTTCCCCCAGTTCGCCCTGGAGCCGGTCGGATTCGGAGACCATGTCGCCGTGGGCGGCGAGGGTGACGGCGCGGCCCTTGCGTACCGCCAGGATTCCGGCCGCTTCGCAGCCCTGGATCAGGTCGACGGCCGCCGCGGCGATCTCGTCGAGCGTCGCCTGCACCGAGTCCTGCTCCAGCAGTTTGCGCGCGAGCACCGCCATCTGTTCGGCGTATTCACGCCACTCCACAGCCATTACCTGCCTCCATCGCGGGATGCCGCTACCGTACCCCGCGCCGGTCCCCGGCTCCTGGCCTACCAAGGTGCCGGGGGTGAGTGACGCATGAGGGCGGGACCTGGGGCGGACTGCCGGCTCCGCATTCATTCCTGTTGACCGGTCGTTGTCGCCCGCGTGACCTCATGGCCGGGTGGGGGTGAGGCGATAGTCGGTACAGAGAATTTCCCGGGTGCTCCGGTTCCCGCCGTCTGTGATCCGTCATGCCTCCGTGCTGCCAGGGCGCGTTTCGTCACTGAACTCACCGCTGGCCGCAGGTGATGTGGTGCGGCACCCTCCAGGGGGACAGGCTCGCGTTCTCACCACCGGCCTGCGACCGACGTCGGAGCGACGCGGGAGTTCCTCAGACGCATCCCGCTCCCATGTGTCCGCGGGGGAGAAGGGGCCCGGGGGTCCATGGCTCGGGTCCTTGGGGGCCGCTCTCACCGCCCAATCCACCGGAGGGAAGGCGCGGTCCGGCCCGCCGCCGGGCACAGGGCAGATACCGGCGGCTGGACACGTGCATGCGTCCTGTCACGCCGTTAACGAGCCGTCGCGGTGAACGCTGCGGCCGCGTCAACTCCGGTGGCGAACGGCGTGGGAGGTGCTGGGCTGTTCGCTGGTGGTGATGTCGGTCACGACGTGTGCGGCCTGGTCGGCGCGGCATGCGCCGCACGGGGGGACGGCATTGCTGTGCGGATACGTCCGCTACGTCGTCGAGCGGGTGACGCCCAGTGTGCTGGCGGCCCAGACCGCCGGGACGACGGAGCAGCACGATGCTGCCGACCAGGCCGTCGAAGGGGGCATGTGCTACCGCTTCGCAGCGGGCAGCGCCGAACTGGTGGTGGCCCGCAGCCTTGACGCGGTAGCCGCTGCATCCTGACCGGCCCGGCCACGGCTGACGGCCGATCGGTGACGACCTCCCGTACTCGTAGCTGTGTGGTGGGAAGGACTGGCCGGTTCGTCCCACCACACAGAAAAGACGCCTCGTGAAAAGGCCAGCACTCCGGAACTTCGACCAACAGGGTGCTCGACTCACACACTGCTCATCAGTGCAGTCCTGTGCGTCCTGACGTCTTCGCCGGGCGGGTGGGGAAGCCAGCGGGTGGGAGCGGCAGGACTGGTGCGTTGGCGTCGTGGGTGGGGTGTTCGGGGAGCAGCGGCAGGTAGGCAGTGATCTGCTTCCCCGCTGGGCCGGACGTCACGACGACCTTGTCACTGATTTGGTGAACAAGGTGAAGGCCGTGTCCCCCGACGCGGTGGCGGTCAGGGGGCTGGGGCCGTGGCAGGGCGGACGATGTGTCGTACATGGTGATCGCCAGATGCGTGAGGGTTACCTGCAGGGACATCGCGCCGAGGCCGGGAGCATGCCGCACGGCGTTGGTGACCAGTTCGCTGACGACGAGTTCGGCGTCCAACATCAACGACGCCGGGAGGCGCGCGCGATCGTGGCGCGCGGCATGTATCAGGACGGCGCGCAGGTCCCGCCGTACGTCCCTGGGACGTACGGCACCAGGGGCCCAGACCGCGGTGTAACGCACCGCGGCACAGCGGTCCCTGCCCTGCTCATCCACCGCCTGCTTCCTAAGCGGGATGACCATTGGTGGAGCTCTTTCGTTGTTGTCGCCGCTCACGGGGCGGCATGTCGGTCTGCGCCTACCCGACCGCCAGGCGCACATGCCCCGGCACCTTGCCTGAGTGGCGTATGCACAGCACGCCGGGCGGGGGTGCATCCGTCCGTGGCCGGACGGACAGCCGTCAGCACTCACCATGCGCATCGGCTCTCGCCTGCGGTCCCAAGCGAACCCCTGGTGAGAGTGCGGGCCGGCGGGGAATGCCAAGGAGCCGGTCGGCAATCTCCGCGCTGGTGCCGGCCTCGGCGAGCAGACAGGCCTGATGCTGATCATGATCGACATCCTGATGTGCTCGCTCTGCCTGTGTTCCAGGCGGCGGCGCGCCGCGGCCCGGACGGCGACGAAACGGCCACCGGCTTGCGCTGTCCCAGCCCCAGGCTCCTTGATCGCTCAATTGCAGCCCGTCGCACCTGGAGAGGGCGGCCGTCCGGCCTTGCCGGGCGGTGCGCATTTCGGAAGAATGCGGTGCCACCGCCACGGTGAACGAGCTGAGGATCATCGTGAGCGTGATCGCTCGCACCAGTGGGGCGCGGTTCCTGGGAGATGGTCGGCCTCGCTGTCCAATACGCCACGACACGCCCGGTCGACGACATCCACTGCGACTCCGCTCCCACGATGCTCGCCGACGACGCGCGCTGGGCATGGCGGCTTGTCCTGCCCTGGTCCGCCGCAGCGGCGCTCCTCACCGGGGCCTTGACGTTGTCGCCCGCACTCGGCACGGTCACCTTCATCGAAGGCGTGCTACTCGGCCTCGCACCCAGCGTCGGAATCCGGCACTATCTCCACCGCTCCCATCCCATCTCACCGCTGGCCTGGATCACGCAGAAGGAAGTGTACGAGCAGGAGATCACCGCAACCTGGGGCCACTTGCACCGGGGAGATCAGGCAATCCGCGACCAATTCCAGGACCCACTGGCAGGAGATCCGCACGTCCTGATAGGTCGGGCTGTCGACTACAGCCACCGCGGCTTCCTGCAGGTCCTCATCGCTGCGGTATGCATCGGGATCCTTGTGCCCGTCGGCGGTGCCTTCCGCCTCAGCCATCCCGCCCTCGCTGACGCGCTGCCTATCGGAACAGACACCTCCCAGACACCGGGACGTCGCCTGCTCGCACGCTGGCTTCTCCCAACACCGAAAACAGCCGCCTGACCGCGGCGTCATGCGTCGTGCCCGTGCGGCGCGGGGATGCTCGGTGCCCAGGACGTCGCTGACCGCATCCAAGATGGGTATGCGGCGTGACCCTGCTTGTGGCGGTGTGCGCCGTCGACGTCTTCGGGTGCCCTGGCTGATCTGTCACCGGCCTCAGACGATCACCGTTCGGATCCCCCCGCCAACGTCGTGTCCGGGTGTGCGCGGTGCGCCGCGTCCATCTTTCCAGCACCGCCCGCTCGTCATCCGACAAGAGCAGCGGTTCCAACCTCGGGCCCCGACGGGGAGCTGACGCACCAGCAGCAGAAGTCACACCACTACTGACGATCAACTACTGGCGCAGGTCACTAGCGGCCGAGGGCCTGTCGCACGGACAGATTGTGGTACTTCCGCAGCCGGTACAGCTCCCAGCACGACAACACCGTCACCGACACCGGAGCGCCGAGCAGAAACACGATCCGGGCAAGGACGGGAACCTCGGCGTTCGCGTTGTTGATCATGTCGAGGGCGGCCATCACCCACGCCAGCACAGTGGCGAGAACCGGCGGCAGCACTTCGTGGATGTCGGCGGTGCGAAACACGTAGTTGAGGCAGAGCGCAATCCCGTACAGGGCGAATCCCAGCGACCATGTGCAAAGGGCGATGAGGACGACCATGCCGGGAATCCCGATGGCGTCACGGAAGCCAGTGGTCGCCGAGTCGGGCGCGACGGCGAGGGGGAACGTTGCCATGGACCCCATCAGAGCCGCCACCGCCCCGAAGGGCTTCAGGGATCGCCGCAGGTAGAGCCGGCGCAGCGCGCCCTGCGCAGCGAAGGCGAACAGGGCGATCACGAACGGGAAAGCGCACACGAGGAAGAGTGTGCTGGTCCAGCTCTGGTCGAACTTGTCGCTCGCGACGGCGTCGGCACCCTTGGCGGTGTCGACCGGCTTGTACGACATGACCAGCACGAGCCAGGCAGCGGCACCGAGCCCGGTCCGCCACATCTGGATCTTGCGCACCGTCAGGTCCTCGACGGCGTCCGGGCGCGAGGGGCGGAAGGCCCGCTGGGCGGCGTAGAACGGGTTGTAGACGCACTTGAGGATCCGCTGCCCGCGCGTCAGCGGCGGCCGGGGCGGTCGCGGGAACGGCGGCTGCGGGCCACCGCCGTGCGGCGGTGACGGGTACGGGCCCCAGCCCTGCGGATGTCCCGGAAATCCCTGCGGCGGCACGGGGGCGGGCTGCGGCGGGTAGGGCCCCACGCCGGGACCACCGGGGTACGGGTGGGGTCCGCCTCCGGGGTAAGGCTGAGGGCCGGGACCTGGGCCCGGCTGTCCACCGGGGCCGTATCCGGGTCCGCCCGTCGGACCCCACTGACCATTGCCGTGCGTACTCATCCCGTGCGCCCCCGATGTTTTCGTCTGTGTCGTGCGCGGCGTGGCTCGAACCATCTGCTCGGCGTGCGGCGTGATCCTACCCATGTCTGGTGGGTTGCAGATGGTGGCACTCGCCCTGGCCCGAGCGTGTTCGTGCTGGGCGCGGTCTACACGTCGGCGCCCTGACGGGCCCGATCTTCCAGACGACCAATGCCGCCTACCGTTACGCCTTGACCCCGACCACCTCCAGGGCCGCGTCTACGGAGTCTCCCGAATGATCGGCTGGTGCACCGTCTCCTTGGGCGCCCTCCTCGGCGGCATTCTCTGCAACCCCCGGGCGCGGTGCCGACCTTCGCTGCACTGGCGACCCGCCTGGCAATCGTCGCGGCCGCGTCGACGGCAAGCCGGCAGATCAGACGGGCCTCGAGGGTGGAACTCTCACAAACGTGAGAGCGCCGCTGCGCCCAGCTGACCTACCAGGCCCGGTCCACAAGAAGTTGCTGCCGCTGATGGTCAAGAAGGACGCTGCGGCCGGCGGACACGGACACTGAGGAGAGCGAGGCGCTGGCGCGGATCGCTGATGCCCTGGCGGGAGGAGCGTGGATGAGTTGGCAGCGCCCATCGGCGGCCGGCGCCACGGGCGATGGCGGCACTGCGGAACCTGGCCATGGGCGCTCTCGGCCTGACCGGCTGCGACAACATCGCCGCCGGCCTGCGCAAGCACGGCCGAGGCTCCGCACGCCGCTGGTCACCCTCAGCATCAGGTGATCAAACCGGACAGAACCTTCAACGACGTCACCCTGCCCGGTAGGTGAGGTAGGCAAGGCTGTCACCGACGGTGCGGGAGCCGACAAGGCGCAGGGGTTTTGGGGTGCCGGACTGGTCGAAGAGGCGGTTACCCGCGCCCATCACGAGCGGAAAAATCGTCAGCCGCAGTTCATCGACGAGGTCGTGCTCGATCAGCGTGTGCACGAGCTGGGAGCTGGCGTAGACGCGGATCTCGCCGCTGATCGTGTGTTTCAGCCTCGCAACCACATCCACGATGTCACCATCGAGCACCGTCGAGTTGTTCCAGCGGAGATCTGCGAGCGTGGTGGAGGCGACGTATTTGGGCAGGCTGTTCATCCTGTCCGCCAGCTGGCCGGTGCGCGATGGGTACCGTGCGGCGAAGAACTCGTAGCTGCGTCGCCCCAGCAGTAGGACCTGCGCGCCCAGCGCGTCCTCGAGGATGAGCTTGTCCCATGCCTCGCGGTCGGTCGGGGCGAGCGCGGCGCGCCAGTCGCGACGGCTGAAGCCCTCCTCGCCGGTCGGGTCCTGAGTGACTCCGTCGAGGGAGACGTTCTCGAAGACGACGATCGTTCCCATGTCGGTGCTCCCATGTTCGGGTGGTCGGGCTACCACTGATGTAGACACCGCGGCATCGGCAGAACTGGGCGCGCGTCGGCCGCCCAGTTCGCCGGTCAGCCGGTGTCCATACCCGAGAGAAGTGCCGTGTGGTGAGGGAGAGGGTGACACGAGGATGCCGACCGGCGATCTGATGTCGAAGGCGCGGGCCGGCGACGGTGACGCGTTCCGCGCATTGGTCCAGCCGTACCGTGCGGAGTTGCAGGTGCACTGCTACCGGATGCTCGGATCGTTGCAGGACGCCGAGGATGCCCTGCAGGACACGCTGCTGGCCGCCTGGCAAGGCATCGAGGGGTTCGAGCAGCGCGCCTCGATGCGCACCTGGCTGTACCGGATCGCCACCAACCGGTGCCTCAACGCGCGTCGCTCGGCGAGCCGGCGCCAGGCCAAGGAGTGGAACGTGCCCCATGTCGAACCGCCCGAGCCGACCCGGCTCGGCGACGTCATCTGGCTGCAGCCGTATCCCGACACCCTGCTCACAGCCGTGATCGACGCGCCGCTCGGGCCGGAAGCCCGCTACGAGCAGACCGAATCGGTCTCCCTGGCGTTCGTCACCGCTCTGCAGGTGCTGCCGCCTCGCCAACTCGCCGTTCTCGTCCTGCGTGACGTCCTCGGATTCCACGCCAGCGAGGTGGCCGACATGCTCGACTCGACCGTCGACTCGGTCAACAGCGCCCTCAAACGAGCCCGCGCCGCCCTGCAACGCCGCCAGCCGCCAGCCGCCCACCGCCAACCTCCCGCCCCCGGCTCAGCCTCCGAGGACGCGCTAGTGGCGAAGTTCGTCCGCGCGTGGGAGTCCGCCGATCTCGACGCGCTGGTGGATCTTCTCACCGACGACGTCTTCGTCTCGATGCCGCCAGTGCCCTTCGAGTACGAGGGCAAAGACCTCGCCGCCCGCTTCTGCGCCAGCATCTTCCGTGCTGGCCGGAGGTTCGACCTGGTACCGACGCGAGCCAACGGTCAGCCGGCGTTCGGAGCGTATCTGCGCGCACCCAACGGCATCAGCCACGGGACCGGCCTCTACGTCCTCACCCTCGCCGACCACCGCATCAGCGCCATGACCCGATTCGACAACAGCGTGCTGCCCTGGTTCGCGCTTCCACGGTCACTCCGGAGCCGATAGCTGCCCACTCAGCCAGCCGCGTCAGGGGCCTGAACCGGCATCAAGACAGACGCTTTGCCTGAACGACGCCACCCTGACCCGAACATGGCCACACACCAACCGGTCCTGCTCAGCTCACGGGTGGTAGTAGTACTTGTAGGCGAGAGTCGACCGCAATCTCTACACCGGACAGAACCCCGCCTCCTCCGAACTGCTGGCCAAGCGGCTCGCCCAAGTGGCTGCGCCGCCCGCCTGGCGGGCACGAGGCGCGAGCCGTCGTGGTGGAACGGCACGGCCGCGTCAACGCCGATGATGCTCTTCCCCACGATCGGGGCTGGCCTGAGTCCTGTTTCGTATCTCCCGACGGCGATCCGTGCCGTGTCCCGTGCAGCGAACCGGCAGGAAGGCGGCCTCGGACGTCGTGGCCATGCACTCGAAGCCGCCGCGGTCGGCCCGGAGCGGCTCGCCTGCGCTGGACGTAGGGGATGCGACGGCGGTGACAGCGGCTGCGGGCGCGGGCGCCCATGACGGCCTGTCGCGTGGTGATTCGGTGGGGGGGGGGGGAGGACGCCTTTAACTGTTGCCAGCGGCGGTAGACGTGCCGTTCTGCCTCCTGGACGGCGATGAAGGCAGCGGCTGCACCTCTGCGGCTGCAGCGGGTGCCTAGGATTGCGAAGGTGACGGTAACGACCAGTGACATTGAGAAGGCGGCCGAGGTGCTGCGCGCCGGGGGTCTGGTGGCTCTGCCGACCGAGACCGTCTACGGTCTGGGCGCCAACGCAGAGGACCCTGCTGCGGTCGCGCGCATCTTCCAGGTCAAGGGGCGCCCGCCCTCCCACCCGCTGATCGTCCACATCGGTGACGCGAAACAGCTGGATGACTGGGTCGAGGAGGTGCCCACGACGGCGCGTCTACTGGCCGAGCACTTCTGGCCCGGGCCGCTCACGCTGGTCCTGCGGCGCGGCCGACGGGTGCCCCTCGAAGCAACCGGCGGCCTTCAGACGGTGGCCATGCGCGTGCCTGACCACCCCGTCGCCCACGCGCTGCTGTCGGCCTTCGGCGGCGGTGTCACAGCTCCGTCCGCCAACCGCTTCGGCTCGGTCAGCCCCACCACAGCGGACCACGTCCGGGCGGAGCTTGGTGATGCCGTCGAGTTCGTGCTGGACGGTGGCGCCTGCACGGTCGGCGTCGAGTCGACCATCGTCGACGCCACGGGTGAGATCCCGAGCATCCTGCGGCCGGGCGGGGTGACGCGTGAAGACCTCGAAGCGGTGCTGGGGTACTCGATCGCGGTGTCCTCCGCGAGCCGTGTCCGGGTGCCGGGCCAGCACCCGTCGCACTACGCGCCGCGCGCTCGGGTCGTCCTCGTCGAACCGGAGAAGGTCGTCATCGAAGCGGAACAGGCGCAGGAGTTGGGGCACCAGGTGGGTGTCCTTCTTCCCACCTCCATCGCCGGCGCTGCGGTGAAGGCGCACGCTGTGGTGGCGGTCCCTCCTTCGGTGGCCGCCTACGCGCACGGGCTGTTCGGGATCCTGCGCGAGTTCGACCAGCGGGGCTGCGACCTCATCGTCGCGTCTCTGCCGATGGAGGAGGGGCTAGGACTGGCGATCGCCAACCGGCTGCGCCGCGCCGCAGGGCCTCGGCCCTCCTAGGGCCGTGTGCACTGTTCCCGGAAGCAGGGATTGGTGACGGATTCCGGCCGGGCTCTCACCCCTTTGGCACGCGGGGCATCACGTTGAGCAGCCACGACTGGGACATCAGGGGGCTGTGGCGGTCGCCGCGTCAAGGCCGCGGGCCGCGACGAGCTGCGCGCTGCCGTCGGCCAGGCGGTAGGACAGACTCCCAGCCACACTGTCCTTGGCGGCGGCCGGGCCATCGTCGTGGACCAGCCCTTCACCAACCGGGGCCGTTTGGAGCCGACATGCCGGGGCCGCTGAACAACGTCACAGCCAGTCGACGGCCTTCTGGAATGGCAGGAACCAGAATTGAAAGGCGGCGTGGTGTGATGCACTGAACTCATTGGCTCGGGCGTCCAAGTTGGCGGTGGCTATGCGGGCATGAGGGTTCATTAGCACCATCTTGTTGGAGGGCGCGCGACAGCGTGAGTTGTCCCGTGGCCGCCCCGGATGGGGATCGGCCACAGTGTGACCTCTTCAGGAGAATGACTCATGAGGGGGCGTTCCAGCACGCGCGTGGCTCATCTGCAGGAACGGCGGCTGCCTCGCTGGGTGCGGCCGCCGTGCCGACGTGATTGCCGCTGAGGGTGCCATGCCTGCTCCGGGCGACCCGTGCCATCGCCTCGAGTGGCCGGTGCAAGGAGTGCCGAGTCGGCCGTGGGGGCTGGCTGGTGATGCCGAACGCGCCGCTGTCGTCGTACGGGGCAAGCCGCTTCCGGGAGGTGAGGGGGACGATCTACCGCGCGGCTCTTTCAACGCCGCCGGTGCGGGCCGAGCACGTGGAGCACGGTGCCGAGCTGGGCGGAGGTCAGGGGCGGCACGGGCAGGGCGGACGCGGCCGGATTGGCGCGGAAACCGTCGAGAAGCAAGGCAAGCGGGCGGGTCCATGCGTCGGGGGCGACGGTGCTCAGTGCAGGCACGACTCGGCCCAGCGCCGCCAGGGCGACGAGGACGTCCTCGGTGGTGAGATTCGGACGGACGGTGCCCTGCTCCTGACCGCGGCGGAGCAGGTCCGCGATGGTCTCGCGGTTATGGGCGTGGATGGCGTCCAGAGAGGTCACGCTTTCCAGGCTCGTGGTCATGAGGTCGTTGGTGCCGCGGTCTGCGGCAAGCGTGGCGAACACGGTGTGCAGGTATCGCGTCAGCCCTGTCCAGGCGTCCTCGGCAGTGCGTGCTTGTGTGCCGGCGGCCATGGTCTCCGTGAGAGCATCCCGGAAGACCTCGTCCACGAGCGCGGCGCGGGTCGGAAAGTGGCGATAGAGGGTCGCGTTGCCGATACCCGCGCGCCGAGCGATGACGTCGAGCGGAGCGTCCAATCCCTGTTCGGCGAATACCTCACGGGCCGTCTGTGTCAGCAGCTTCCGGTTGCGCAGCGCGTCGCGGCGCCCCGTCGGCGCTTGGCCGCCCATCGTGTCTCCTTCCTGATGGTCTCACCCCCGTATCGCAGAGCGCTCCCTGGTACGGATGCTACCGACGATCGAGCAAGCAGGAATCCTCCCTCTGCGCAGTCCCTGTGGGCATGAGGCCCACCAGCGCCGAAAGCGATGCTCGGTGTACAGATCGGCGTTCGCACTCGGCGGCGGGGGCCGTGTCTACCAGCGCACCGGCAGCTCTCGCAGGCTCCGCATGAGACTGGGGCGCCATCGCGGTGTGCCGTCACCGTCGAAGGCCAGGCAGGGGAAACGGTCCAGCAGGATACGCAGGGCCAGGGTCGCCTCCAGCCGTGCCAGCGGGGCGCCCAGGCAGTGGTGCAGGCCGTACCCGAAGGCGAGGTGAGCACGGGTCGCGGTCGGATCACGGCGGATGTCGAACCGGTCGGGGGCAGGGAAGCGCGCGGGGTCGCGGTTCGCGGCGGCGATAGAGAGCACGACACGTGCGCCCGCCGGGATCCGGGCGCCGCCGAGAGTGATCGGTTCAGCGGCGTAGCGGTAGGTGCCCGCTGGTGCGGGCGACTCGAAGCGGAGCGTCTCCTCCACGGCGCCCTTGAGCAACTCGGGGTCGGTACGGAGGGCGGCGAGCTTCCCGGGGTGGCCGAGCAGCAGGTGGACGGCGTTGGCGATGAGGTTGACGGTGGTCTCGTGCCCTGCGACGAGCAGCAGGAAGGCCATTCCGAGCAGTTCCTCCGGGCTGAGCCGGTCGCCGCCGTCTCCGTCGTGGGTGCGGACCAGGGCGTGCAGCAGATCGCTGTCCGCGGCGTCCCGAAACCGCCGCTTCTCCTCCGCCAGCCCCGCGAGGTACGCGGCCATCTCCTGGCTGGCGCGGGCTGACTGCACCGCGTCGTCGAGGGCGACGACCTTCGTGGACCACGCCCGGAAGGCATCCCGGTCCACGTCCGGCACGCCGAGCAGCTCGCAGATGATGGTGAGCGGCAACGGATAGGCGTATGCGGCCACAAGGTCGGCACGGCCGTCGGCGGCCACGGCGTCCAGAAGCACACCGGCCGCCTCCTCAACGCGGGGCCGCAGCGCCTGGACGCGGCGGGCGGTGAACTCGCGGGCCACCAGCGTCCGCAGCCGGGTGTGATCGGGCGGGTCGACCTGGAGCATGCTGCGGCCCACGGAGTACAGCCCGTCGTCCTCGAAGTCGGCAGAGTGCCGTACGTCATTGCGCAGCCTGGAGTCGGCGAACGCGACACGCACTTCCTCGTGCCCGACCACCAGCCATGACTCGTCCCCGGTGGGGAAACGCACGTGGTGGACGGAGCCGTGGGAGCGCAGCGAGGTGAAGGCGGAGTAGGGGTCGGCGGTGAAGTCGTCGGTGAGCTCGGCGAGTTGGACGGTAGGGCGCTGCGTGTGCATCGGCGGCTCCTGGAAAGAAGTGGGGACCATCCCCCGTTTTGAAGTCGCGACCGTAGCACGAATCGGGGAGTGGTCCTCGTTTCCTTCTTCGAGAGCGAGGCAAAGGCGCACATGGCACGCGTGGGGCTCCGCATAGAGGAGCGTCCGGCGTTCGTCCAGTCCGGGCACTGCATCTCGGCCTATTCCAGGCCGTCTCTGCTTTCCTCCACGCTTCGGACCTTGCTGTTCCGCCGCCGTCAGGGCACGGGACCAGGCGCAGAGGGATCAGCGGGGATGCCCGGATATCCGCGTGGGACGGCGGCGTGCGGGCGGTCTCGATGCTCCTGCTCTTGGACTCGTGTCAACAGGTGCGTGCGGCCGGTTCACGCTTGGTGATCCCGGCGTCCAGACGGATCTCCAGCAGGCGTGCCGCGAGCGATGCGCGCGCCTGCGGGACGCTGGACGACGGGTGCGGGGACATGGGCCGACCCCAGCCAGAGCCTGAACGGCCGGTGCTACGGCTGTTCGGCGGCCGTTGGTGGTGCCACGGGCTCCGGGTCTCAGCACTTGTTGTTGTACAGGTACGCGCCATCTCGGCGGTGTCGACCGGGGGGCGTGACGGTGACGTCGAGGAGACCTGCTACGGGCTCGGTGCCTTCTTCGTCCATGGTGTCGCAGATGCTCTGCTGGGTGTCTGCGTCGAGCGAGTCCCATGCTTCGTCGTAGAGGACCTGGTCGGCGGCGTCGTCCAGGATCTCGTCCTTGTGTCCAGCGAGCACTTCGCCGACAGCGTCGGTGTACTCGCTCTCGCTGAGGCCTTGGCGCGCTGGCTCGTCGGACGCGTCGTGGACGTTGTCGGCGTTGTAGTTCTCCTCGAGGAGAGCCTCGCAGTCGTCGATCGTGTGCTCCGGCTCACTGCTGTTTGTGGTGGTGGTTGTGGCGGGGGCCGGCGTGGCGGCGGCCCTTCTGTCGCTGGAGCAACCGGTGACAGCGCCGAGGGCTATCAGGGCTGTGAGGACAAGGGCGGTGCGCCGCAACGGTTTCTGCCTGGGATATGCGCGGTGAGAAGCGGCGCGTGGCCCCGCCGGCGGGGGCGGGCGGGCCACGGAGCGGTGTCGCGTCAGTCCCAGCCGCCGAGCAGGCCTGAACTCAGCTGAGCATCACAGATGTTGTAACCGCCCGCAGCGTGGCCCTTCTTAGTGTGGCCGTCGACGGTGACAGAGCAGTTGATGTCCCCAGAACCCTGCAGCTGCGCGTTCACGTTGTAGTAGAGCGCGTCCTTGTTGAGAGGCAGGGTGGCCTCGAACTTGCCGTTCTTGAAGGTGCCTTTACGGGTGTCGGAGTCGGACCCGTAGTTGATGTCCAGGCCACCGAGCGCGCCGGCGGGGGCGGTACCCCACACCTTGAAGGTGACGACCTTCTTCGCAGGCTTCGTCTCGGCCTTCGTGCCGCTGCTCTTCGCCGTGCCGGCTACGGCGGGCTTTTGCCCCTTCGGGGTGGAGGACGTGGCGGTGCGCACGCACGCGCACTTGGACCGGCGAGTGTGAGGCCGGTGGGGTCTGCCCGCCGCGGGTGTCGGCGGGCCGATTCGCGACCAGTTCCGCAAGCGCGTCCGCCATGCGATGGGCCGATTCCTCGCTGCGGGGCCGACGGCCCCAGGTAAGTGTGGCCACGGGTCGCTGTGCGGCCCTGAATCGCTGGCGCTGGCTGCGCTGTCGTATCTGTTGTGGATGTGGGCCCGCCGGGGGCGGTGCATTGTGTGCGGATCAGCGGGCGATCGAGATCGCGAAGGGCGCGAATCCGCTGGACCGGATCACGTGCGGTACGAACAGTATCGTGGCCTCCGTGGCGCGGGCCGTGTGGATCCCGCCGAGGTCGGTGATCCACTCCGGTTGCCAGCCGAGGTCGCTGAGCAGTTCACGGACGGTCTGCTTGGCCTGCGGGTCGTCGCCGGAGAGGAACGCGGTTGGTGTCTGGGTGAGCGTGGCCGGCGCGGTCATCACCGGGAAGAGCATGGTGTTGAGGGTCTTGACGACGCGGGTTTCGGGGAGCGCTTCCTGGAGTTGCTCGGCGAGGCTTGAGCCGGGGTAGATCAGGTCGGCGGGCAGTCCGTCCGGTCCGTCGGCGGTGGCGTTGGAGACGTCGACGAGGATCTTGCCGTTCAGTTCCTCGCGCAGGGCGGCTAGCCGCTCCAGCGAGCCTGCTCCCGGGGTGGCGTTGATGACGATCCGGGCTGTCCGGGCGGCGTCGCCGGCGGTGCCCGGCGCGCGGTCCGCCACGGTCACCTCATGCCCGGCCCGGGTGAGGGCTGTGGCCAGGTTGCCGCCGACGCGGCCGTTTCCGAGAACTGCGATCGTGGTCATGATGATGTGGTCCTTCCGAACGGGCAGGTTGTGGTGCGCGGGTCAGCGTGAGAGCGTGGCGACGGCCTGGGCGTGGACGCCGGGCGCGGCGGCCAGGAAGCTCTCGCTCTGCGGGGTCCAGGGGCGGCCCTGGGCGTCGGAGATCTGTCCGCCGGCCTCGGTGACGAGCAGCGCCCCGGGCAGCAGGTCCGCGCGGGCGCCGGCGAACTGCCAGAAGGCGTCGATGCGGCCAGCGGCCACGTTGGTCAGGTGCAGGGTCGCGGGCACGGCGGTGCGCACGACGAGCGCGTCGAAGAGCATCGCGGTGATCGAGGTGCCGACGCGCCGCACGACCTTCTCGTCCTCGTCGGGCCGGGCCTGGCTGGTGGCCACGATGCTCAGGCCGAGGTCCGCAGTCCGGGAGATGTGCAGCGGTCGGCCGTCGAGGTGGGCTCCCGCGCCGGTGAGTGCGGTATAGGTCTCGCCGGTCAACGGCAGGTGGACCGCGGTGAGCACCGGCTGGTTCTCACGCACGAGGGTGGCGGTCACCGCCCACTCCGGCAGGGCGTGCAGGTGGTTGACGTTGCCTTCGGCCGGGTCCACGACCCACCATTCGCCGGGAGGCAGGGCCCCGCCGTCCAGCTCGTCCTCCACCCACCCGGCGTCCGGGCGCAGGGGCGTGAGGCGGGGGCGCAGGATGTCGAGGGCGGTGTCGTCGTTGACGGCGAGCGCGCGCATCAGTTCGTCGCGGCTGTGGTAGCGGACCACCTCGCCGAAGCGCTCGCGCAGCGCGGAGCCGGCCGCGCGCACGGCGATCGCGGTCTGGTCGAGCAGGTCGGCATCGGAGGCGGCGACGTCTGTGGTCTGAAGCGTTTCGGGCATGGTGAACTCCCTTGTGAGTAGCAGGTGATGAGGCCGTCGGGCCGAACTGTGCGCTCTGTTCGGCGCTCTGGTTTCGAAGGTATACAGCCCCATGATTAACTTCAAATGCATGTAAAGCACGGCTAGGATTACTCACATGCAATTGGATTTGAATCTGTTGGCCGCGCTCGACGCGCTGCTGGAGGAGGGAAGTGTGTCCGGGGGGCCGCACGCCTGCACGTCACCGCCCCCGCGATGAGTCGCAGCCTGGGCCGGATCCGGCGCACGACCGGGGATCAGATCCTGGTGCGCACCGGCCGCACGATGACCCCGACGCTGTACGCGATCGCCGTCCGGGAACAGGTGCACGAGCTGATGTCGTGCGCTGGCACGTGTATTTGGTGTCAGCGGTCAGAAAATTCCCCACGATCTGCATGATCAGCGTCAGGTAATTCCCCACCCTCGTGGTCACAGCTCCCCACCGGGGTGCTGACCATCGATGGTGCTGCTGACCGGGCTCGAACGGGCGTGAGAAACCGTCTTGGGAACCCCTGATCACGCCGACGCTGCCGTCTCTTCCGCAGAGGCCCGGGCGCTCGTCTAGGCTGACACGGTGGGGTTTGAGCTGCGAAAACGGTGGGGCGCACAGCCGTTGTGGGCGAGATGGGTTCTCGCGGTGTACTTGATCGGCCTCACTGAGGGCACGGGTTCTCACATCGCAGATCTGGTCCGTGGCGGCATCCACGCCTATGCGTCGTGGCCTCAGGTCCCTCTACAGGTGTTCTTCGTCAGCTTGGTGATTCTCGATCCGCTGGCCGCCGTGCTGGTGGGGCTTGTGCGGCGGGAAGGAATCTGGCTGGCAAATGCCGTGATGGTGATGGACGTCAGCGCGAACTGGTGGGGCAACCGGCACTGGCTGCGGGATGACCCTGCACAGCTCCTCTGGCTGTTGCCCATCACTCTCTTCTGCCTGTTCGTCGTTGCGTTCGCGGTCCCCTTGCATCGCACGGTTGCCGGGGCAGCGAGCAGGCCGCAGGCGGCCCTGCCGTCTGCCTGACGGCTCACGATGCTCAACTGCTGTTGCCGGTCCCAGGGCCACTTGGACCGTTTCCAATATTCCCTGTTTCAGGTTGTTTGATGAACTATTAGGTCTTCCTTGCGAATCCGTCGGGTTCCCCATGGGCATGCCGGTGCCGGGTTGAGGGTCCTGGCCCTCTCGGAGACGTCGCGGTCCCTCGACCTGCGAACCGAGAGGTCGACGGACACACCGGATGGCAAGGAGAACGTTCACCGTGGTCGACGTCGTCGAGATCTACGTGCACTGGGACGCGGGCCGCTCGAGGAGCCAGGTGTCCGCCTCGCTGGGGGTGGACCGCAAGACGGTCAGGAAGTACCTGGCGCCGGCCGAGGGGGCCGGGATCACCCCGGGCGGGCCGCGCATGAGCGAGGCGGACTGAGCCAAGCTGCTCAAGAGCTGGTTCCCGGAGCTGGCCAGCCGGAAGCTGAACCAGGTCAGGTGGGCAGAGATCGAACCGCACCGCGACTATGTCAAGTCCCTGCTGGACACCACGACGGTCACCACGATCCATCAACGGCTGCGGGACGAGGGCAAGTTGAAGGTGTCCTTCTCGACGTTCCGCCGCTGGGTCCACGAGAACCTGCCCGACGAGGCGGTCCGCTCGAAGGTCACGGTGTCGGGACGACGTCGAGCCGGGCTCGGAAGCCCAGATCGACTACGGCTTCCTGGGACAGTGGAACAACCCAACTACCGGTAAACGCCACCGGATCTGGGCGTTCGTGATGGTGCTTCCCGCCTCGCGGCACATGTTCGTCCGCCCGGTGGTCCACATGGACCAGCGCGCCTGGACCCTCGCGCATGCCGAAGCCTTCCGCTTCTTCGGCGGTGTCCCACGGCGCCTGGTCCCGGACAACCTGAAGACCGGGGTGGACAAGCCGGACCTCTACGACCCGCAGATCAACAAGTCGTACGCCGAACTCGCCTCCTACTACGGGACGTTGGTGGACCCGGCCCGCGCATCGAAGTCGAAGGACAAGCCCAGAGTGGAGCGGCCCATGCCCTATGTCCGCGACTCGTTCTGGAGCGGGCGTCAGTTCACCTCGCTCGAACACATGCAGGCCGAGGCCCTGCTCTGGGCAACGAACGTCGCAGGCCAGCGGCAGTGCCGGCCGCTGGGCGGCGCGAAGCCGCTGCCGGTGTTCGAGGCGGTGGAGGCCAAGGCCCTCCTCCCGCTGCCCGAGGCGCCGTTCGTGCTGGCGAGATGGTCAACTGCCTTGGTGGGGCCGGACATTCACGCCAAGGTCGGCCGCACTCTCTACTCGGTTCCCTGGAAACTCATCGGCCGCCGGGTTGAAGTCCGCTCCACCACCACCATGGTCCAGATCTTCAACGAGGACACGCTGGTCAAGACCCACGCCGCCCTGGAACAGGGCAAACGCGCCGACAAGAACGACTACCCGCCCGAGAAGATCGCCTTCCAGATGAGAACGCCGATCTGGTGCCGCGGCCAAGCCTCGCAGGTCGGCGATGCCTGCCGGGAGGTCATCGACCAGCTGCTGGAAGTCAACGCTCTCTACCGGCTGCGCGCGGCCCAGGGAGTCCGCGGACTGCGGAAGAAGTACGGCGACTCCCGGCTGGAAGCCGCATGCAGAAAGGCGATCACGGTCGGCGACCCGACCTACCGCACCGTCAAGGGGATCCTGGTCGCCGGGACCGGGACCGGGACCGAGACCGATCCGGAGCCTGAGCCGGCGACGCCGGCGCCGCGGCCTTCCTGCACGGCCCCGAGGGGCTGTTCGCCGCCACCGTCTCCACCCAGTCGCCCAGTGATGTCCACGACGACCAGGACCGCGGTGACGCCGAGGAGGCCCTGCGATGAGCGTGACGACCACCACCCTGCGCGACTCGCTCAAGACCCTGCGGCTGTCCGGGATGCTCGAAACGCTCGACGCCCGCCTCACCCAGGCTCAGAAAGGCGAACTCGGACACCTCGACTTCCTCCAGGTCCTCTGCCGGGACGAGATCACCCGCCGCGAGTCCGTCGCCCTCGAACGGCGCCTGCGCAGAGCGAAGTTCGAGCAACAGGCCACATTGGAGGGCTTCGACTTCAACGCCTCACCGAAGCTGCCCGCAGCCCAGATCCGTGACCTCGCGGCCCTGCGCTGGCTCCACTCCGGCGAGTCCGTCATTCTGTTCGGCCCCGTCGGCGTCGGGAAGACACACGTCGCCCAGGCCCTCGGCCACCAGGCCGTCCGCCAGGGCGCCAACGCCCGCTTCGCCAAGACCAGCCGGATTCTGACCGAGCTCGCCGGCGGCCACGCAGACCGCACCTGGGACAAGCGCATCCGCGAACTCATCCGCGTCGTGGTTGCTCCTGGTGTCGTTCACCTGACGTACTTCGCCGATAACCAGGGTCGCCAGGTACGGCGAAGCTCTCTGTGGCGTCTGACGGAAACAGGCTGGCGGATGTACTTTCACCAGGGCACTTTGGTCGGCTGAGCTTGAGACTTAACCCGTAGGAGCCTTGGGTGCGTGGCTCGCATACTGGTCCAATGAGTTCGATCTCCACGCACCACCGGTTCCGGGATCCCCGGAGCACGAAATACGACTTCCTCACCTCGGTTCTCGTGCGCTGTCCCGGCTGCGGGAAGGTCGCGCACGTCGGTGCAGCACCAGACCCGTCCGGGGTACACGACCAGGGCCTCTTCGCACCGAGGCGTCTCGTTTGTCGGAGCTGCGGAATGGCGAAGGACTGGAGCCGCGGCGGTGTGGCCTTGCATCGGGACCGGTACGCGCCAGCTACAGACCCGTACTTCGATGTGCATCTCTGGCTGCAGACCGAGACCCGGCACGGGTGGGTGTGGGCCTACAACCTGGAACACCTGGACCTGATCAGACGGTTCGTGCAGGCACCGCTGCGTGAAGGGATTCCCTGGCACGACCGTGGCCGAAGGATGACCGTGGTGGCGCGCCTGCCCGCATGGATGCAGCAGGCCAAGAACCGTGACGAGGTGCTGCGGGGCATCGCCCGCATCCACGCCTCACTGCTGCGCGCCTAACCTTGTCTTCAGCCAGTTCGGCGCGGTTTTGTGCCGACCTTGTGGTGGGCAGGGCGGCTGAATGCCTCGCCGGTGGCGAGGACTCTGCCCTCGTGCGGTGTCGGTCTGGCGGTGCGCGAGTTGGCCAGGCGGATGTGGGCGTCCCGGCCTGCCGACGACCTGCCGGAGTATATGCAGTTCAGGTGTCAGCGGTGGCGTTTTCCTCCGGCCGCAATGCGGGGCTGCGCACGGGGGAGTCGCGGCGCGCCCGGGGTAGGTCCGGTGCGGCACGCTGAGTCGCCAGCGGCGTTGATCATCATGCGGTGGTGGTTCGGTCCTGACCGGCGAGGCGGCTGCGGATGCCGTCGATGATGAAGCCGAGGCTCAGGGTGAATTGCTCGTCCATGGTGGCCCCGGAGGGGGTATTCATCCACGCGGTCAGCGCTGGGTGGCGTCCGCTCTGTGCGGCCAGGTCGCGTGCCGCTGTGATCGCTTCGGTCAGCTGCTCGGGTGTGTGCAGTCCGTAGCGGCGCCGCATTGCTAGTTCTTCAGCCTCCTGCTGCGCGCTGCCGAAGATGTGCCGGTCCAGGAGCGCCACGTAGGTCATGGCGTCTGCGACGGTGGCGCCCTGGCGGATGAGGACCTGGAGCAGGTACTCGGTGCGGCGCATCATGTGCGGGCCCAGCGGGGGGCGTGTGGGGGCCAACTGTGCGTACCACAGGTGGCGTTTGACCATGCTCCAGCTGTCGAGCGCCACCTGGCGCAGGTCGGCGCACCAGTCGGCGCCGGGCTCTTTTGGCAGCGGGATCTCACCGGTGACGCGGTCGAGCATGAGATCGACCAGGCCGTCCTTGCTGAGTACGTAGCGGTAGAGGGCCATGGGTGTGTAGGAGCCGAGTCGCCGCGCTACGGCAGCCATGGTGAGCGCGTCCGTGCCGCCCTCGTCGGCGAGCGCGATGGCGGCACGCACGATGTCGTCCCTCTCCAGGGGGCTGTTGCGGCGCCGGGGGGCGGGCTGAGTCCAGATCAGGGGTGGCAGCGGGCTGTCCGGAGTCTCCTTCACTCCTTGAGTATATAGTCTCCAGCTAGAGTATATGACATATACGTAAGGTGGGTGGGAGCAATGAGGAAAGCGATGAACCTGCAGGCGAGCCACAAGACGGGCACACCAAAGAGCCCGGCCGGGATCCGGCTGGGCATCGTCCGTGGCATCACCTACGGCATGTTCGGCGAGCCCGACAGCTTCGTGCCCGAGAGCCGCAAGCTAGGCGGCGCCCTGGTGCGTGTCTACGTCTACTGGGGACAGGTCGAGCCGGAACCGGGCCGCTTCGACTGGACGGTCGTCGACGCGCTCCTCGACCAGCTCGACCCAGCTGCCGAGACCTGGGTGACGGTCTGCTCCAGCTCCCCATGGGCCACCCGGCAGCCCACCGGCTTCCTGCCCTCCTCCCCGGCCAAGAACGTCGACCAGTACGGGCGGTTCGTAAGGCAACTGGTGGACCGCTGCCAAGGACGCGTGGAGTACTGGCAGTGCAACAACGAGCCCAGCAACACCGGCCTGCTGTGGGCGGGCACCGCCGCGGAGTATGTCGAGCAGCTGACCGTCTTCCACCAGGCCGTGCGCGCCGGCGACCCGGCGGCCGCGGTGGTACTGGGCGGTTGCGGTTACGACGTCCTGGCAAGCGAAGACGGCAGCGCCGCCCGGGAGTTCTTCGACCATGTCCTCGCCCACGGACAGGACGCCTTCGACCTGTTCTCCGTCCACCTCTACGGCGCCCCGCACGCGATTCCGGACCAGGTGGCACAGGTACGCGCGATGATGCGCCGCCACGACTACGAGCGGCCCGTGGTGGCCGGCGAGTACAACGGGCCGACCCTCTTCGAGTTCCCCGAAGCCCAGCAGGCGCTGGAGCAGACGATGATGGCGGCCTTCACCGCCGACAGCGCCGATACACACTCCGCCGCGGCGGGTGAGGAGGAAGCCGCCGAGCCGCCGGACCGCCGGACGATGCGCGCCCTCTACGCTCAGGCGCCCCAGCTTCCGCCGCAGCTTCAGATGTTCCTGGAGGACTGTCCGCCCGAACTGGCGGCCAAGCGGGACCGCATCAACCAGCGCCAGATCGTCACGCGTAACATCCTCGCCCTCGCTGAGGGACTGACCAGAACCGCGTGCTGGAACCTCGCACCGGAAATCCCCAACTACAGCGACCGTTTCAACCTCATGGGCTTCCTCTTCGGCAAGCTCGCGCTCATGGACTACGAAGGCCGGCAGCTGACCCGTCACCGGCCGGCCGCACACACCTTCGCGTTGCTCGCCGACCATCTCCACGGCGCCACCGCGGTCCACCGTCTCGATGCCGGCCATGGCCACGACGGACAGCCGGTGTTCGCCTTCGAGGTGCAGCGCGAGGGACACGACCCGGTGCACGTGCTGTGGACGGGCGGGGACGTCTTCACCGGCGAGGACCAGCCCCCAACTCCTGTGCACTGGCCGTGGCCCCACCCCACCGCCCACGCCGTCGACGCCTACGGCGCACGCCAACGAATCGAGTGCGATGGCACCATGGCACACCTGACGCTCTCGGTCACCCCGCTGTTTGTGTCCACCAGCCCGCACAGCTGAGAGGAGGCACGGCATGCAGTACGCCCGCCTGGGAACATCCGGCCTGACCGTCTCCCGGATCGGGCTGGGCATGATGAGCTACGGCAATCTCTCCCGCCGCGCCTGGCATCTGACCGCCGACCAGGCCCGACCCATCGTCCAGCACGCCGTCACCTGCGGAGTGACCCTCTTCGACACCGCAGACATCTACGATCGCGGCGCCAGTGAGGAGGTCACCGGACGGCTGCTGGCCGAATGCTTCGACGATCGCGACGATTACGTCCTGGCCACCAAGGTCTACTACCCGATGAGCGACAAGCCCTCCGACCGCGGGCTGTCGCGCAAACACATCCTCGCCTCCGTCGATGCGTCCCTGCGACGGCTGGGCACCGACCACATCGACCTCTATCAGATCCACCGGTGGGACTACGACACCCCCATCGAGGAGACGATGGCCGCCCTCGACGCGGTCATCCGGGCCGGGAAAGTGCGCTACATCGGCGCATCGAGCATGTACGCCTGGCAGTTCGCCAAAGCCCAGCACATCGCCGCCCTCAACCGAAGCAGCCAGTTCATCTCCATGCAGAACCACTACAACCTGCTCTACCGCGAAGAAGAACGCGAGATGATCCCCTTCTGCCGCGACCAAGGCGTCGGCCTCCTGCCCTACAGCCCCCTGGCCCGAGGCCTGCTCGTCACAGGCCGGACCCGCGCCGAAACGCACCCCACCACCCGCAGCAGTACCGACCCCCTCGTCGAGCAGCTCTACACCGAAGCCGACCTTGACATCGTCGACACCCTGCACACCCTTGCTCACGAACTCGGCGTGCCTCCGGCGCAACTGGCCATTGCCTGGCTGCTGAACAAGCCCGGCGTCAGCGCGCCGCTGATCGGTGCCACCAAGCTCAACCACCTCCAGGACGCCGTCGCCGCAGTCGACATCACGCTCACCGTGGAACACATTGCACGACTGGAAGCCGGCTACCGACCTCACCCAGTGACCGGGCCCGCCGAGCAGCGAGCACTGGCGCCTCGCCCTTCCTGACGGGTGGCAACCCCTGATCGTCGGCACTTACGCGGTGTGAGCCCATCGGCGGGGCGAACGCAACAGCTGGCGTTCGCCAGGGCAAAGGCAGGAGGGCGAGGCCGTCGATCCGGGACTTTCCAAAGTCGCTGCCACAGGCCGGGCACCCGCTCACGATGCGGTGCCGAGAAAGATTGCGTCCCAGGACCGGGATCGCCAGCTCGGGGTGGATCACCTCGAAGTCGGCGTCACACGCAAAGCACCTGTGGTCCGCGAGTCCGGCGAGCACCACGCCCGCAAGATCGTCCGATGCTGCCACGGCGTCCTCAGAAAGGTCAGGCAGGGTGCCTTCGTTGGGCCACACCGCTACGTAAGGAACATCCGGCCTCGCCCGCCCCAGGGGGACACACAGTAGTGCCGGTCTGAACCTGGCGCCGAACCGCGCGGGGACCTCGGAGATGTGACGCGCAGCCAACGGAAGTGCCTCGTTCGCGAACACACGAAGCTCACCCCAGGGCCCCGAAAACACCCGCACCCGCCAACTCCTCATTACGCTCGTCCAACACCCTGCAGATGCTCGCATACCCGTGCTGCAGCGAGGAGAGGTGCTCGGGAACGGGGGAGGGGGCCACCAGGTGCACCTTCCCCTCTTCCTGCCCTAGCAAGGGGACTCCCGCGGAGTGTGCCGATTCTCCGGACATTTCCCGCGGGTGCGCCAAGCCCTCACGCAGGTCGAAGTCGTCCGTTGGGAGAAGGTGAGCATGGTGGCCGAGAGTTCCGGATACAGTCTGCGCAGCAGCGGGTGCTGGTGAGCTGCCTGCAGCAGGATCCACATCGTCGGCGTGTAGGGATCCGAGTCGGAGTGCGGTGGTTCGAACTCCTGCAGCATGCGCGCCCACGCTGCTTCTGAATCGTTGGAGTCGGTCGGTCAGCACAACGCTGCTCCGTTCACGAAGGTTGTGATGGCCCGGGCGGCCTCGTTTCCGCAGCAATAACGCTGCTCCATCGCCGTCACACGGGTGGCGACGTAACTGTCTCCGACGGTCAGCATTTCATCGACCTTTGCGATGCCGTGCATGTTGAAAGTCATACGGCCGCCGCGGCTGACAACGAGGTCGATCATGTCTTTGACCATGGGCTCGGTCATGACACCTCCGACGGGGACCTTGGACATGGGGTCCTGGAACGTGATCGCGCCTGCACCACGAGCGAACTCGTCCAGAAGGGCATTGTTGGCCGCCACGGATGTTCCTCAGTCCTGGAACGAGGTGGGGCCCGCAGCCGGGTTCCGCATTGTGTACGAGGTCTGCTCGGCCGCTACCACGTAATAGGTGTGCAGACCGTCGATGGTGAGGTTGTAGACCGAGGCTTGCCGGCTGCGGTGTCGGATGGCGGCGATCTGGACCTGGGTGCCGCTGCTGGTCCGCAGCCACTGCGATCTACCGGGACGGCAGGGGGAAACGGATCGCGCGGAGCGAGCAGAAGGGCCAGCGGGCTGAGATCAATGCCGGATGCTGCCCATCTCGGCGGTGAAGTGGACGGGGTCGCTGTCGAACCCTTTGACCAACTCGCGCAGTTCCCATGCTCCGGATGCGCCTCGGGTGAACTCACCGATCGTCGCGGCCGTCGAATCGGCGACCTGAGAGAAGTCGTCTGTCAGCAGCTGCCGGTAGCCTTCGACGACGAGAACTCCGGCGTTGGCGATGTCGCCGAACGTACGATGGCCGCCGTTCTGGTGGATGGCCACGCCCACCACCACTCGTCCGTAGGCGGACGACAGCCGGTCGAACTCCAGGCTCATCACCTCGACGAATCCAAAGCCCATGCCGGTCTCACTGTGTCGGCTCATGTTGATCGTGCCGTCCGGCGACCGGCTCTCGGTGTGCACGACGTACACCGGCCTCCCGTAGGGATCGTCCACCGAGTAGGTCGCGGCAATGATGTCGAGATGCCGGGCCGATTCCCCGAAGGGACTCGGATCCCACTTGAGCTTGACCTCGACCTTGCCCAGCCCCTGGCCCCTACCGCTCACCTTGTCGCTCCCCATCAGGACGTCCGCGAGATCTTCCCGCAAGGTCAAGTATGTGTTCCTGACAGGCTTTTGATGCCTCCTTAGCGGTCTCGCGTGGCGCCCAACCATGCTCGACCGGACAACGTCGCGTACACGCCGCCCCCTCTGTGATCAATCTTTCCGCCATCCGTCCCCAAAGGCCCCGGCACGGTACGGCGGCCGGCAAGCTCTGTCCACAGGTGAATCCGTGGTCTCCGGAGGCATGAGCGATCACGAGCAGCAGCAGCCGGCCCCGCGCGGCGGCAAGGTCTTGGAAGCCCTATGGTCCGGGTGCGCGACTGCGACTGACTCCGGCAGCCGGAGGGAGCGGTGATTCCGGCTTTCGGGGTCACCGCTCCGTCGTGTACGGCACCACCTTCAAGTCGAGCGTGAAGGCGACCCTCGGTGCGGCGGATGAACGTGGGGTGCTCGATGCGCGTATATCGGGTTATAGCGACCTTCCGTATGTAGGCGCCTGTTCAGTCGGCAGGGGGGACGGAGGTGGGGTGACGATGCGATGGCGTGTCGCGAGAGCCTTGCTCTCGGTGCCTACCTGCTGGGGGTGCTCGAGCCGGCGGAGTGCTCGGCCATGGAGCGGCACATGGTCCGCTGCGCGGAGTGCCGCGCCGAACTGATGGAGCTCGCGCCGCTGGTCGGGCTGCTGCAGGATGTGCCCTTCGAGGAGCCGCTGCAGATGGCGCAGGCCGGTCCGACACCGACCGCCCCGGGCGCGGCGCCCGAGTCGGTCGACACGGCTCAGGCAGTGTCCCGCGTCGTACGGCGCGCAAGGGGCCGCCGGGCCCTGATCGCCGGCGTGCTCGCAGCCGCGGCCGCCGTCACGGGTGTCGGCGTATCTCTGAGCATGCAGAGCAGTCAACCGCCTGCAGTCCCGTCGGCGGTCACGGTCTCCGCCACCGACCCGGCCACACACGTGACCGCCTCCGCTGCGCTCGCCCCGGGCGCGACGGGTGCGTCGATCCGGCTTCGCCTGTCAGGACTGCCCCCGGCCGTCTGTCGACTGGTGGTACACGCCCGTGACGGCCACACCGAGACGGCGGCCAGCTGGACGTCCGGCTACGCCGCCGCGGTCAGTGTCCCGGGATCGTCCTCGCTCGGTGTGCGCGACATCGCCCGCATGGACGTCGTCACCAGCTCTGGCCGACTCCTCGTCGAGCTCCGGCCCCGGTGAGCAAGATCTACTCAAAGAGTCAGCATTACGGATGAACTGAGAAGTGTCCTGATACGTACCACCTGAAGAAGGGCGACGGACTCAAGGAGGCGCCCCATGAAAGCCAAGGGACCCGCACCACGCGTACCGTCCCAGACACGGCGGATACTCGCCCTGAGCGCCAGCCTGTGGGTGCTTCGCCTGCTCACCGCCGCCGGTCTGGCGGTGGACGCCTACGTGCACGCCGACCTCGCCGCGACCTACGACCCGGTCACCAAGACGATCAGCCAGGGCGATCTGTTCCGCATCGAGGCCGGTGCCGCGGCCCTGGCGGCCCTGTTGGTGGTCATCTTCGGCACCAGGCCCCTCGTGTGGGTTTACGCGCTGCTGGTGGCTGCGGCCGGCCTCGCCGCCGTGCTGCTCTACCGGTACGTCGACGTCGGCTCGGTCGGGCCGCTGCCCAACATGTACGAACCCACCTGGTATCCGGAGAAGACCGCGTCCGCCGTCGCCGAGGCGGCAGCGATGCTCACCGCCGCCGCGGGGCTACTCCTGGCCCGCCGCCTGCGCACGAACTCCCGTGGAAGTGGGGCGGTCCCGGCGCTCATCGGTGCGCGATCGAAATGATGCCTCGTCACGCGAGGTGCGCGCCGCTCAGGAGCAGGAGGGCGACATCGGAGGCGGCCAGGCCCAGACACAGGAGGAAGGGGGTCCGGCTCCGCCCGGCCGGCCAGAGGGCGACGGTGAGCGAGAGCGCGCAGGTCGCGGCGAGCCCGGCTCGTTCGGGCATGCCGACGGGTCCCGCCGGGCCCAGGACCAGCACGGCCGAGCCGGCAGCGAGCGCCGATGCTGCCAGCGTCCGCGCGCCGCGGAGGCCGGCGCGTTGGGGCAGGCCGCGGATGTTCACCGCGAGGTCGTCGTCGATGTCCGGCAGGACGTTCGCGGCGTGGGCGCCCACTCCCAGCAGCGCGGCGCCGGCCGACGCCCACCAGTGCGGCCATGGGCCACCCGGCAGGGAGAGGGTGACGAACGCGGGCAGCAGCCCGAAGGCGACCGCGTACGGCAGCCACGACCAGACGGTGCTCTTGACGCCTAGGTTGTAGCCCCAGGCCGCAGCCACACCGATCAGATGTGTGCCGCCTGCCTGCCACCCGTTCGCGAGAGAGAGCGGCACACAGGCCACGAGGGCGCAGCCCGCCGCGATCGTCACCGCCCGCGCCGAGACCGCTCCGGTCGCCAGGGGCTTGTCGTGGCGCGTGGCGGCCACGTCCCGGTCGACGTCGATCAGGTCGTTGCTCCAGCCCACCGACAGCTGCCCGGTCAGCACCGCCGCCGCGATCAGCACCGTACCGGCGCCGCCCCGCCCGGATGCGGCGGCCAGCGCGGTGACCACCGCGGTCACGGCCGCCGAGGGCGCGGGGTGCGCAGCCTGCAGGAGGCCGATCGCGCGCCCGGTTCTCCAGTGGCGAGGCACCGCGGTGGCCGGGGTTGCCGAGGTTTCGACGCTGTGCACGCCCCGAATGCTAGGCGCGGCCGGACCGCTCCGTCTGCTCCCACGCTCACGAAATGCCGGTGATATGCGCCTTGTAAGGATTATTTGATGATCGTCCGTATTCTTGCCGGATGACGCGTATCGCCGCCGTCCACGGAGCGCTGCCGGCTCACCGCTACCACCAGCGCGAGATCACCGATGCGCTCGCAGTGATGCGCCTTCCCGGAGCTACCGCCCCCGAGCGGGACCGTGGCGTGCTGGACCGGCTGCACGCCACAGCCTGTGTCCACACCCGCCACCTCACCCTGCCGCTGGAGCGGTACGCCCTGCTGGACGGCTTCGGCCAGGCCAACGACCTGTTCATCGAGGAAGGCCTGCGGCTCGGCGAGGAGGCACTGCGAGCCGCCCTGGACGACGCCGGGCTCGCCCCGCACGAAGTGGACCTCGTCTTCGCGACCTCGGTCACCGGGATCGCGGCTCCGTCCCTGGAGGCCCGGCTGGCCGGGCGCATGGGGCTTCGCCCGGACGTCAAGCGCGTGCCGGTCTTCGGCCTGGGCTGCGCGGCCGGCGCCGCCGGGCTGGCCAGGGTCCACGACTATCTGCAGGGCCACCCGGACCAGGTCGCGGTGTTGCTCTCCATCGAGCTGTGCTCCCTCACCCTGCAGCGCGGTGACACCTCCGCGCAGAACATGGTGGCCGGTGCCCTCTTCGGCGACGGTGCCGCCGCGCTGGTCGCCGTCGGCCGGGACCATCCCCGCCTCCAGGAGTACGCCGGACCTCAGGTGGTGGCCACCCGCAGCCGCCTGTACCCGGGCACCGAGGACGCCCTCGGCTGGGACATCGGCGACAGCGGCTTCACGATCGTTCTCGGCGCCGAACTGCCGGAACTGGTCCGGCTCCACCTGGGCGAAGAGGTGCGCTCGTTCCTGGCCACATACGACCTCAAGCCGGACGACATCACCGGCTGGGTCTGTCACCCCGGCGGCCCCAAGGTCCTGGAGGCGCTCCAGGACACACTCGGCCTCGGGCCCGACTCGCTGGAATTGACCTGGCGCTCCCTCGCCGAGGTCGGCAACCTCTCCTCCGCCTCCGTGCTGCACATCCTGCGCGACACCCTCGCCCTGCGCCCGCCCCCGGTCGGCAGCCCCGGCCTGCTGCTGGCGCTCGGGCCGGGCTTCAGTTCCGAACTCGTACTCCTGCGGTGGTAGGTGACAGATGACCAGCTACACCGTGCTGATCCTGCTGGTGGCCGCCGAGCGGGTCGCCGAGCTCGTCGTCGCGCGCCGCAACGCCTCCTGGAGCCGCGCGCACGGCGGCGTGGCGTACGGGGACGGTCACTACCCGGCGATGGTCGCCCTGCACACCGCACTGCTGGTCGGCTGCCTCGCCGAGACCCAGCTCGCCCCGCGGCCCTTCCAGCCGCTGCTCGGTTGGCCGATGCTGGCCCTCACGCTCGGGGCACAGGCGCTGCGCTGGTGGTGCATCAACACCCTCGGACCGCGATGGAACACCCGCGTCATCGTCGTACCCGGCCTGCCGCTGGTCAGCGCCGGTCCCTACCGGCTGCTGCGCCACCCCAACTACCTTGCCGTGGTCGTGGAGGGACTCGCCCTGCCGCTGGTCCACGGAGCATGGCTGACCGCGACCGGCTTCACTCTGCTCAACCTGCCCCTCCTGACCGTCCGGCTCCGCTGCGAGAACACGGCACTGGCTCGGTCCGCCCCACCTCCGGCCCCCGCGACCCCGCCATGCTCGACCTGCTGATCGTCGGCGGCGGGCCGGCCGGACTCGCCACCGCGATCCACGCCGCCCGCGCCGGACTCGACGTGGCCGTGGCCGAGCCCCGGCCGACGCCGGTCGACAAGGCCTGCGGCGAAGGCCTGATGCCGGGCGCGGTGCGAGCCCTCGCCGAACTGGGCATCGCCCCGCCCGGGCAACCTCTGCGCGGCATCCGCTACCTCGACGCCGCCGCCGACGCCCGGCACCACGCCGAGGCGGGCTTCCGCCACGGACCCGGCCTGGGCGTGCGGCGTACGGACCTGCACGCGGCACTGGCCCGGCGGGTGGCGGAGCTGGGCGTCCCCGTGCACCCGGTCAAGGTCGACGCAGTCACGGTCCGTCAGGACGCCGGCAGCGTCGGCGCAGCCGGGCTGACGGCCCGATACCTCGCAGCCGCCGACGGCCTGCATTCGCCCGTCCGCCGCCATCTCGGCCTGGACCTGCCCGATCCGCGCCCACCCCGTTACGGGCTGCGCAGACACTTCACGATCGCGCCCTGGACCGACCACGTCGAGGTCCACTGGTCCACGCGAGCCGAGGCCTACGTCACCCCGCTGGGGCCCGAGCTGCTCGGCGTGGCCATCCTCACCAGCGAGCGGGCACCCTTCGACGTACAACTCGCCGGCTTTCCTTCCCTGGCCGCCCGCCTGGCCACGCACACCTCCTCAGCCGTCCGCGGCGCAGGACCGCTGCGGCAACGGGTCCGCGGCCGGGTGGCCGGCCGAGTCCTCCTGGTGGGCGATGCCGCCGGATACATCGACGCACTCACCGGCGAAGGCATCTCCGTCGCCCTGGCCGGTGCCGCCCAGCTCGTCCGCTGCATCCGAGAGGACCAACCCCAGGACTATGAACACGCCTGGCGCCGGACCTCACGCCGCCACCGACTCCTCACCGACACACTGGTACGCCTCCGCGCCCACCCCCGACTCACCCGCCTGATCGTCCCCACCGCCGCGCGCCAGCCCTCCCTGTTCGCCGGGTTGGTCAACGGCCTGGCATGAAGCCCGCTTTAGCGGATGTCCTCGCCCGCCTCCCAGTCGGGGGCGGGCGAGGACAGAAAGTCGTGCCCGTCCGCACCCGCATCCAGAACGCCGCCGCAGTCCCGGCCGGTCAGCGGCCTTGCCGAGCCTCAGCGTTGGCGGACGAGTGGTGCTACCTGGACTCAGCGCGTGTGCATCTGGGGGGTGCTCCTATGGGTTTCGTCAACCCGTAAGGCTTGGTTGTGGGTCGTAGAAGGTGCCGTCGCGGAGCATCGCGAAGAGCACGTCGGCTCGTCGTCGCGCGAGGCAGAGGAGGGCTTGGGCGTGGTGCTTTCCCTGAGCGATCTTCTCGTCGTCGTAGGCCCGCGAGACTGAGTCGGCCAGGGCCGCGAACGCGGACAGGAAGAAGGCTCGCTTGAGCTGCTTGTTGCCTCGGCGGGAGGGCTGTTCGCCGCGGATGGAGGACCCGGAGTTTCTGGTCGCCGGGGCGGGACCGGCGTAGGCGGCGAGGTGGGCGGCGGACGGGAAAGCGGTGCCGTCGCCGACGTCGATGAGGACGCGGGCTCCGGTCCTGACGCCGATGACGGGGATGGACGTCAGGACCTTGGAGAGAGGGTGGTTCTCCAGCAGTTCCTCGATCCTGGCCGCGAGGAATTTGCGCTGGTCGAGCACTGCCTGCAGCCAGTTGGCCAGGCTGGGAACGATCAGAGCGGCGGCGTCCGTGCCGGGAACGACGACGGTCTGCTCGTCGAGTGCGGTGAAGATGTCATCGCCCAAACGCTCGGCCATCCGCGGCGCCTTCGACCGCAACAGTGAGATCAACCGGCGGCGTCCGGCCTTGCGGATCTGGGCCGGGGAGCCGAACTGGTCGAGCAGTGTGAGCACGGCCGGGTTGAGCAGGCCGCGCAGCCGGTTGGAGATCTGGCCTCGCCGGGATAGAGATCAGCGATCCGCCGCGTCGTCAGACGCGGAAGATAGGCCACCGCGCAGCCCATGTCCTTCGCGACCGCGATCGGCAGGGCGCCGATCGCGGCGGGCTGGCCGACGATGACGAGGACGGTGCGGTGATTGGCCTTCAACTTGCCGAAGACTTCGCGGAGTTCGGGCTCGCTGTTTGGGCAGCTGCTTTTCGAAACCTTCTTCCAGGTCGGGGTGACGGCGGTGGCATGGTGTTCGCCCTTGCCGACGTCCAGGCCGAGGAAGCCGGCTCTCACTGCCGACGCGGGGATCTGGCGAGCGGGCCGGCGAACGACCCCAGTGATCACCATGGCGATTCGGACCGGGCAGCCGACGCCCGTTCTGGGCAGGCCGGGCCACCCACGCATGGGTGCCCTCCGCGGCGGCACAGCTGTGCGTGGTCGTCCCGTCATGCGATCTCGTGGTCGCGGTCACTGGCGCCGTAACGCAGGAGGAGGAAGTCCTCGACCCCTTGTGGGAGTGCCTGCTGCCCGGCCTGGACCACGCGTGAAGCACCCGCGACGACGAGATCCTCGCCGATCGGCTGCGGCGGCTGTCAATGGCGCTGGTGTCAGGTTCGGCCGACCCGGGGCGTTCGGCCAGCGGGACACTCGACGCCTCCGCCGAAGGCTCGGCCCTGCCCGACGGAACGACGGTGATCATCGATCCCGCCGACGGCGGATGGACCGTACGGTTCGTGTCGCTCTTCGACGTCGAGGTCGGGCAGGGCGACTGGCAGGAAAGCTCCCCGCTCGGCCGACCTGTCGTCGCGGCCGGTGCCTGGCAGGGCAGCACGTTCGTCGCTGATCTCCACGTCGTCACCACCCCGCACCACGTTCGGTTGGTCGTCGACGCCGAGGCGAGGACCGCGGTGGCGACATGGAGCACCGTGCCCTTGACCGGCCCCAGCCTGGAGTTGCATGTGCGGTCGCCACTGATGACACGGCCCGACGTCGCGTAGATGATGAGCCTTGTCCGGCCCTCAGGATGACGGAGTCGACGAGGAGGGGAAGAGGTACAGCGTGGCGGCCTACATCCCCAAGTCCAGTATCAGGGCGGGCTGGGGGTACGAGGCTGTGCTCCAGCACGAAGGGCTGAGCGCTGTCGGTCGGTTTCCCCCAGATGTCCCCCACTGACCACGCTTTGAGGGAACTCCCTGGTGAGACGGTGCGGGCGGAGCCCGCTGTAAATCTGCTGGCTCATCTTGTACGCGCTGCCTAACGTGCCCAGGTGCGGAAGCTGTCAGGCTTGATGCCGAGCGAGCAGGCAGCCATGGCCGTGGTGACGAGGGGCTGGCAGTCACGTCTGGTGGAGCCGTCAGTCTCCAGCGCGCAGGTCACTGATTGGTCAGCGCCTCCGCGGGACCGCCGGAGGCCTTCGTCGCCCCCGACAATGGCCCAGTGGATTCAACGACTTTGCTCGGCCTCGCTGGCATCGGCGGCACGCTTCTTGGCACGGTCGCCGGAGCGGCTGGCACCCTGGGCTCGGCAAGGATCACCAGCCGGGCACAGACGGACACGGAGGAACAGAGGGCCCGTCGGCAGGCATACAGTGCGTGCGCGACGGCTCTCCTCGCTCGGCGGGACGCCGTAGCCGCGCTCTTGGACGTGGGTCTGGTGCAGGTTCGGGTGACAGGTTGACCTGCCCCACGGTTTGGGTTCCAGCTGCGGTGGCTGACTGGCAGCGTGGATGGTGTCTTGTTCGGAGAGTAGTTCGTACTCGATCGGGGTGCGGTAGCCCAGTGCTGAGTGGCGCCGCTGTTGGTCGTTGCTTGCGGGGGCACATGAGCACGTGAGGGGTCTCCTGTCTGCCGCGAGATCCTCTTGAAAACCTGTCCCGTGACTAACGCTTGCCTGTATACATGAAGTTCGGTTCTCGGCAGGTTTGGTTGGAAATGCGGACTGGACTGCGATGTCTGGACGGGCTGTGCCAACTTCGCTGGCAGCCCACTGGTTTGGCGCGCCCGGGAAGCGCTCCTTGCCCACGGACGGATTGCCTCAAGACAGTACGAAGTACCGAACCGTCCGCTGTCTGATGTCGGGCGCGCCAGGGTGAGGGGAGGCGGCACATGCTGCCATCGGGGGCCAAGGGCTGGCAGGCCCTGCGGCTGGAGGTCAAGGACTGGACGAGTCCGTCGCGGTGGCGGTGGCTGCTGTCGGGATCGGGGGGTGAGTTCCTGGCGGATCACGAGGTGGATCTGGATGCGCCGGGCGGGCGGGACGCGCCGGGGTGGGAGGGTTTCACGGACCTGGAGTGGTTCCTGCGGTGGCGGGCCGCGATCGACCGGCGGTTGGAGCACGAGGCCGAACTGCTGAGCGACGTCGGGGAGTGGATCACGGAGTGGGCACTCGGCCGAAGTGTGGCGCGGGAGCTGGCACGGCGTCCGGGACCGGTGCACCTGGTGGTGCCGCCGGGGCCGGCGCAGATGCTGGCGTATCGGCCGTGGCAGGCCGCCCAGGTGCACGGTCGGACGCTGGCGGAGTCGAGGGTGACGTTTGTGACTGATCCGCTTGGACGGCCACCGACGATGAAGCGCCCCGTGGGGGAGAAGCTGCGGATGTTAGCGGCGTTCAGCCTGCCGGAGGACACCACGGCGTTGAATCTGCGCCGCGAGCGGTATGCCCTGGCTCGGTTGGTGAACGACATCGCGGAGGTGAACAACCGGGCAGTGGAGTTACGGGTGTTGCAGTACGGTGCCACCCGGCACCGGCTGGAGGAGGCCCTGCTCGAAGCGGAGGGGTGGGATCTCCTGCACATGTCCGGGCACGGCCTGCCCGCAGGGCTAGTGCTCGAGGACGACACCGGCCGACGTGATGTGATCGAGGCGGACGAACTGGTCGATCTGATCGGCGCGGCGGGTGACCGTCTGAAACTGATCACCTTGTCGGCGTGCGAGTCGGCGGCGCTGACCGCTGAGGATCATCTGCGTCTTCTCGGCCTGATGCTCCCTGAGGGTGGCGAGCTGGGGCGGGGCTCGGACGGGACGCCTTCGGGGGACGGTGCGGGGCGCAGTTGGGGTGTCCCTGGACATGGTCCGACCGGTTCCACGCCACCGAGTCGTCCCATCCATGGTTCCTGGGAAAATCCCTGGCAATCTGACGACGCGGGGTTGTCGGTGCTGGCCACTTTGTTGGCGGACCGGGTCGATGCCGCGGTGTTGGCGATGCGTTACCCGGTTGTGGACGACTTCGCGATCGGACTGGCGGAGCGGTTCTACGACCTGGTTCTGGGCAAGGGCCAGCCGGTCGATCGGGCGCTTGGGCTGACCCTGACCTCGACCCGAGTGATCCCCCTGCAACCGACGGCAGGAGTACCGGCGTTGTCGGCGGCCACCCCGGCGCTGTTTGGGAATCGGGCGCTGGGCCTGGAGTTGGTCGCCCCTGTGGGCGAGCCGCTGGTGTTCCAAGCCGAGCGGGAAAAGCTGGCGAGGTTCCCAGGCCAGCCTGCCCGGTTCGTGGGCCGGGTCGGGCCGATGACCCGGGCCTCCACCGCCCTGGCCCCGCGCTCGAAGGTGGCAGGGGTGCTGTTCCACGGGATGGCCGGGGCGGGCAAGACCGCCTGTGCGGTGGAGTTGGCCTACGCCCATCAGGACACCTTCCGTGTACTGGTCTGGCACCAGGCCCCACAGCAGGATCAGGACATCGCGGCGGCCTTCACTACCCTGGCGGCAGACTTGGAGGCACAGATCCCCGGTCTGCAACTGCTGCACCTGGCCGACAGCCTTCCCCAACTGAAGGCGTTCTTGCCCACGCTGACCGAGTTCCTCGAACGGAACCGAGTGCTGCTGGTGTTGGACAACCTGGAGTCCCTGCTCACCAGCGATGGGAAATGGCGGGACGAGCGGTGGCGGCTGCTCATCGAGGCGGTCACGGTCCCGAACGGCCTGTCCCGGGTAATCCTCACCTCTCGGACCTGCCCCGCCAGCCTGCCAGCGGGAATGCGGACCGAGCCGGTGCACGCGCTGGCGTTGCAGGAGTCGGTACTTCTGGCCCGCGAGTGGCCCAACCTCAAGCCCCTGATCGACACCCCCACTGGGGGCAGTCACGACCCGCGGTCCGGGCGCAGCTTGGCCGCTCGCGTCCTGGCGGTGGTGCAGGGGCACCCGAAGCTGATCGAACTGGCCGACGGGCAGGCTGCCGACCCGGTGGCGTTGGCGGCCCGGCTGGACGAGATCGATACCACCTGGCTGACCCGCGGCGTCCGGCTGCAGGATTTCCTGGACACCGGCCAACCCCAGGGCAGTGATCAGGATTACTACCAGGTGTTGGCCACCTGGACCCGGGCCACCGCTCAGCGGCTGCCGGCTGCATCGGGGGTCTTATTCACGCTGTTGGCTGGGCTGGAGGACGACGACCGGACCTCGATCGTCGTCGAGAAGTTGTGGCCGCTCTTGTGGCCGGAGCTGGGGCATCCCGACCCGGCCCCGCCCATCGACGTGGCGGTGGGGCCTTTGCTGGAGCAAGCTCTGGTCGCCGTCGACACCAACCCCAGCATGAACGAGGTGGCCCGGTATCGGATCCATCCTGGGGTCGCCGAAACCGCCCGCAGCCACACCCCACCCGCCATCACCAACCTGATCGACACCCACACCGCTCAGCTCTGGCTGGCCACTCTCGCAGGGGGGCTGGAGCGAGAGCGGGAGGGAATGGGGGAGCTGATCCTGCACGCTGCCAAGGCCGCAGCTCCGTACCTGGCTCGCCAGAGAGACTGGACCACCCTCGTCGGCGTTCTGGGCGAAGTGCTGATCCGTGACACGTCGCCAGATACCGCGGCCGCGCTGCTGCCGTTCCTGCAGGCTGCCGTCGAAGCCACAACCGGAACGAGCCCGAACCTGGAGGTCCGGTGTGGATTCACCCACGCCCGTGCCCTGGGCCGACTGCGGCCCACCGATGCCGTACTCGAGCTGCGTCGTCTCCTCGACCAGGTCCACCAACGCGGCGACCACAAAGCCGCTTCGGTCATCGCGGGTGAACTGGCCAACTGGTGTCGGGAAATGGGCCGGTACGAGGAAGCACTCACCCTGCTCGATCAGATGCACGAAGACATTCGCGCCGCCGGATATGGGCCATGGACCCAACTGTCGGTTGAGAGCCGGCGGCTGCAGATCCACCTGCTGCAGGGGGCTAGCCGTCATGTTCTGGAAGCCGTCGACCGCATTCGGACCCACATGGCCACCCTGCCAGACCCGCCCGACCAAGCCGAGACCGCCGAGCCGTGGAACATCCGCGAGACTATCCTCGACGTCGGCCGCGCCGCAGCCAGCGAACTGGAGGAGTGGCAAAGGGCCCTGGACCTCAACGCCGAAAACTTGCGCGTCAAGAAGGAGCGAGGCGCCACCGAATATAGAACGGCCCAAGCCGCATTCAATGACTACGGCGCCCTACGGGCCCTCGGCCAACTGGACAAAGCCCGTGCTCTGCTGCTGTGGTGCCGAGACGTCGACGAGGCCAACCACGACATCTCCGGCCTTGCCAAGGACCTCGGCGCCTTGGCCGACATCGAATACAGCCTGGGTCACGGTGAAGCGTCACTCTCCCTGCAACGTGACGCCCTGCGCCTGACATACACGACCGGGGATATCGCTCATATCGGAATCACTCACCACAACTTGGCCAACTACCTCAACGGATACCCCCATCAGACCGAACTCGTATGGGCGCACCGACTTGCCGCCGCCGTCATCGCATACCAGACCAACTCCGGCCTGTTACACGGACGGGTCTCCGCCATCGCAAGACTGCTGCGCGTGTCCGACGCACCACCACCGCCCGCCACGTTCGGGCAGGTCTGCGCGATCGTGGACCAGATAGACGGGGTCTACCTGGCCGCCCTGGCGGCTCAGCTTCCCCGTCGCGCACAGGATGAGCAGGCCGCGATGGACGAGGTGCTGGCCTTGGCTCGCGCCATACCAGCCGAGCAGGTCCTCAACGTGCCTCGGCATCTGCGGGCCTGGGAGCCGGTCATATCCGCTTTGGTCGCCACCGTCGACAGTCCCAGAAACAAGAACGGCGCACCGGGCGGCGCCGAGGGCGCCCAACACCAGCAAGCAGCCGCGTTCTTGGACAAAGCCCTGGACGAATGCGCGAAGACCAGCGACTGGGCCGATCTGACCGCCGTCATGCGGCGGGTACGGGCCGGGGACCGCGACCGGGCCGCGCTGGCCGCGGGCCTGGACGAAATCGACACCGCGATCCTGGCGCGGACCCTGGCCGCATTGGACGACTCCGACCCGGTCGACCCCACGCTCTGGGCCACTGTCAACAACGGCGACTCTCCCGACGAGAGTGACCTCTGATCGATGCAGCGCTGTCGGCGCTGGCAGACTGAGCCGTTGCGGCCCGCCTTCTCCCCCTTGATTCAGTTCCCGTTGCAGCCCCTGAACTCCCGCATAGGAGGGCCTAGATGCACGTGTCCGAGGTTGACTCACTCACCGACGAGCAGGCGATCGCCGTGCTCGCCCTGGTCCTGGACCGAGACCGACGCCTGCCCGACCTGGCCCGTGCACGGCAGCTGGACGCCCAGATCCGCGAGGCCGCCGGGGAACCCGTCGAGGTCGAGGGGACGACCGGGCCGAGCATCGTCGCGGCCGACGGAGCAGTGACCCCAGGCGCACTAGCGCGGGACACCCTGGGCTATCTGGTCGCCGAGAGGCTCGACGCGGCCCCGGTGATGGAGCGGGCGATCGCGATGACACGGCAGGGCATCAGCGCCTCGTCACGGTTCGACCCAGTGACGGTTGGGGTGGGCGCGCTGGTGGTGCTGGCTCTGCAAACCGACCTGGAATTGGAGCGCACCACCGCCGGGAAGTGGCGGTTCAAGGTCCACAAGAAGGCGCTCAGCGACAGCGTTCTGGGCAAGCTGCTCGGCAAGCTGATCGCGACGTACACCGGAGGCAGTGGCCAGTAGTCCTGCGCGCGGCGCCACGTCGAACAACGACGGCCATGGCGGCTCGCACGTCGGTGAGCCGCCATGAGCCATGTCCGCCCGACTGCACCCACGCATCTAGAGATCTTTAATGGTGGAGGTTACGTCGGGTCGTGACGGTTGGTGTGGGCCGCGCTATGCCGGAGGGGTGAGGTATCCCGATGGCGGTGGGCTGACGGCCGAGGAACGGGTTCGCCGTGAGCAAGTTCGTCTCGCGGCAGCTGACTTGATCGAGGCGGGAGCCAGTGACCGGGAGGTGGCCCGGCGGTTCAGGGTGACGCGGATGTCGGCGAACCGCTGGCGTCGGGCCCTGGCGTCGGGCGGCCGGCAGGCCCTGGTCTCCAAGGGGCCGGGCGGCGCCCGCTGCAAGCTCAGCGCCCGTCAACTGCGTGTTTTGGAGGCGGTGTTGGAAGCCGGTCCGGCCGCATGGGGTTTTGGCGACCAGTGCTGGACGCTGGCGAGGATCGCCGAGATCGTGCACCGCCGGTTCGGTGTCGAGTACACCCTGGCCGGGCTCGACCTGCTGCTGCATCGCATCGGCTGGAGCGTGCAGGTCCCGGCCCGCCAGGCCACCGGGCGGGACGAGTCGAAGATCACTGCGTGGAAGGACGAGCAGTGGCCCGTCATAAAAAGAGGGCGGCGGACCTGGGCGCCTGGCTCTGCTTCGAAGACGAGGCAGGTCAGGGCCTGAGGCCGCCCAAGGGCCGCTCGTGGGGCCGCCGCGGTCACACCCCGGTCGTGAAGGTCACCGCCCAAGGCACCAAACGCGTCTCGATGGCTGCGCTGATCTGCACCAAAGCCGACCAGCGGTCACGGCTGATCTACCGCATCCACCTGGACCGCGGTCCCGCCAAGGGCCGGCGCAAGGGCTTCACCGAGACCGAGTACCGCCCGCCTGCTGGACGGCGCACACCAACAGCTCGGCGGGCCGATCGTGCTGGTGTGGGACAACCTGAACACGCACGTCAGCCGCACCATGCAGCAGTTGATCGCCGCCCGATTATGGCTCACCGTCTACCAGTTGCCGCCGTACGCTCCCGAGTTCAACCCGGTCGAGGGGGTGTGGTCGCACGTGAAGAGATCGCTGGCCAACCTCACCAAACACAACCTCGACCAGCTCACCGTTCTGGTGAAGACGCGGCTGAAACGGATGCAGTACCGGCCCGATCTCATCGAGGGCCTCACGGCCAGGACCGGACTCGACCTTCAACCCCCGTAACCCCAGCCGTTAAAGATCTCTAGCAGTCCGTGCAGCAGTCTCGGCTCAAGGACAGCCACGCGGCCGAACCGGCAGCGTTCGGACACCGTTCCGATATCGGCCCGCAGTTCATCACCCTGAGCTACATGGCACTTGGTGCACCGTTCGTTAACGGCACCCCTACTCGCGCGGCTCGACGCTCTCCGACGGCCCGTCGTTGACCCACATCGACAGGCCCACCCGGTACATCCAGCCCCCCAGCGGCCACTGGCGCCGCTCGTGCAGGCGGCCGTCCACTTTCTGCTCGTCCGGCAAGGTCACCGGACCGGGGGCAGGGCGTCGTCGGTGGGCATGCCGACACCGTACGGCGTGCGCGCGCCGCCGCAGCAGCGCCATCGGCGAGTACGGGAATCCCGGACTCACAGAATCCCGGAGTCCGCGGGTGAGCTGCGCCCAACGCGCACACCTCGGCGGGCCGCACCGCTACCGTCTCCGGCATGGTCGGCGAACCTGAACCCGTGCGCCCCGTGCTCTACCTGACCAAGACGTGTCTGTTCACCTGGGAGCAGCACCGGGCCCGGCGGCTGCCGCTGCGTGTGCGCGCTCTACCACCGGGGGCAGGGCACGTGCACCGCGGCCGCCGAATAGGCCAGCCGCCCCGCCCCGACCTGCCAGGATGAGGCCTTGTGCACCACCCTCCGCCCGCTGGGCACCGGACCTCAGTCCCACCCCCTCCCACCGGACACCGGCGTCCCACGGTCGGGCACCGTCGCCGACCGGGCCGCCGACTAGCTGCCCCGGCTCGTCGACGCCGGGCGCCAGTCGGCCCGGCGTGCAACCAGGTGCCTCCTCGGACCCGGCCCCGACCGGCCCAGCTGAACCTGGGACCGGACTGCGGAAGGTCCGTACTTGCGGAGTCCAGAACTCCTACGGTCGCGCCGCACCCGTGAGCGAACCCGGAGTCCGCACCTTGTGCTCGCGCTGAACCGGCAACAACCATGCACCGCCCCGGCAAGTGGAGTAATGCGCAGTGGCTGACCTGCCAGGACCGCCTTAGCTTCATGTTGTCCAGGCTGGAGGTCCGAGCATGACTAGGCCGGAAACTGACCAACGCCGGCTGCGCGGCAACCATCCCGAGCGGCGCCTGCCGAACCGACGATTCTGGATTCTTTGGCCCAAGCGCGATGGAGGGAACTCCACAGTGACGGTCGAGGGGAGCGGCGAGGAAAACAGGGAAGAAAGCCACGACTACGACAACTGCTGCAAGGTCGTGGATGCGGCCTACACGGCGGCGGTCGACCGGCTGACCGAACAGCGAGCCCGGCTTGAGGACCTCCGGAAGCGAGCGTCAGCCTTGCTCGCGGTCGCAGCAGCACTCGCCACCTTCGCCACCAGCATCGGACTGTTCAGCGCAGATTCGAGCAAGGGCCTGACCCTGCCATCCTGGTGCATGTGGGCCCTCATGGGGAATCTCTTGCTCCTGGCGATTTGTGTCTGGCGCGTCCTCCAGCCGACCCCCGTCAACTGGATGCACGGGGCCCCGGCAGTAGAGATGCTCGACTGCTGCACGCAGGGCCACGGGACGCTCAACATCAAGGCAGCCGCGATCAGAGGCATGAACACAGCAGCAAAGGATCAGAACGGTCGCCACCTGGATTTCTGTGGTTGGTGGTATCGCGCCGGCGCCTTCTTCTTGCTGGTCGAATTGCTGCTCATCGTTTCCGGCGTCCTCTACGAGCAGGAGCACAAGCCCGCTCCCGTACAGGAGCCCACGCAGACTGCGGCAGTCCCCGCCGCCCAGCCGGAGCGGGCGATCTGGCCGTAGGCGATGCGGGCCCGGATGCAGAGCGAATCCGGGCGGACTGGCAGTGGTACGCCCCTCAGCAGGATGCCAGAGCCCGGTACTCCCGCACTTACAGAGTCAGGGATTCAAGTTGCAGCCCTGAGCCGCCGCGTACACCTACGGCGGCGGCTCGTCGCAGGTCAGGCTGTCTGCGAGTAGGCCAGCAGCTCCGGGTTCTCCCGGGCGATCTGCGCCGAGAAGCGGGCCCGCCGCCGAGAGGGCCACGAGTGATCGGCCTACGGGGTGTCAGTGGTCCGTACGACACTGGAGGCATGGCGAGATACCCGCTCGTGCAGTGCCCCGCGTGTGACGACACCGTGGCGGCCGTGCCCACCAGAACGATCGGCATGCTCAGCGTGCACGACCACAAGCGCACGCCCCGGGCCCTGGTGCTGTGCCCCAGCTCCATGGCTCACGTGCCCGCCGCCGCCGTCGCCGTACAGGAAGAACTTCCCGAGGACGCGACCACCGCGGCCGCCGTCGAGACGCTCCCGCTGTTCTGACGGAAATACGGCTCGACAGTTCCTGGGCCGGCACCGGTCGGCCGACGTCGACGAGGAGCCCGTCAGGGACCAGCACGCGGCTGACCGGCGGCCGCACGCTCACCGCCCGCTGGCCACGGATACGGACGGGCTCACGGGCGGAGGCGGGCTCGTCTGGGTAGTGGCCGGGGCCTGCCCGGGGGTGCCCTGCTCGACGCGGGCTGGGTTCACCCCCAAGAGCTGTATCAGCAGCGCCGCGACGCCGACGCCGACCAGGATCGCCGTGCCAAGTTTCTCGTCCTTCTGTGCCAGGTAGATTGCGCAACCGGCGAGGGCGGCTACGACAATGAGAGTCAACAGGGTCACCATGGGTTGGGACCTCCTAATCCAGGCCCTGTGAGGGAGCCCGCTCGCCGCGTTCCGGTAAAGTCCTCGGTGAGCGGGCCTCTTGCTGTTCGTCACGGACACTAGTGAGCTGTCGCGTGATTGGCTTCATTACTCTGCGTAATCGAGTGCAGAAATGGGGTCATACACACTGCAGTTCTTGGTCGTCGCCGCGTGCCGCCACCTCCTCCGCGAGCGGGCTGCGGTTGTCTTCGTCGTCTCCCCTGGCGGCATGAATTTTTGGTAACTCGCGTGTAAGTCCGCAGCCCGCCAAGCCCGTTGCCGCTGTGCCAGCTTCGGCGAGAGTCCCGCGTACGCATGTCGACTTGGCGTCACACCAGGCCAATTTCGTGGGAAGGCACGTGACGAGGGGGTTGAGGAACATCGCCGACCGGGCCCGTCTGAAGTCGTCCCACGGATAACGGGCCATCATCTGTGGTGACCGTCACGGAGAGTGCAAGCGCCGGTTTTCGTTCCGATGTTCCAAGCGCCGCCAATTGCATCTGATGCGAACTCGCGACGGTATGCGCATCGTCGCCGTCCAGGGCGTCAATCACCCGGTCTGACCGGGGAATTGGGCTACTGCGCTGGTGCTCACGATAGCGGCTGGCAACGCGTGGACAGCACCGGTCCAGGGGGCTGGCCTGCGCCCTTCCGGCGACTCGCATTGGATGCGGTTTTCTCGCATCTGATGCGAGTGACGGAGGGTGGCAGATCAGTGGGGTTCAACGGGTCGATACCGGGGGCGGCGAGGCTGCTTCTGGTCGGCTGACTTGGCGACCACAACGTTATTCGGAGGCGGGTTGCTCGCGCGGCTGGGGTCATGCAGTCGTGTCCGGATCGCCCTGCGGCCGGGGTGGGAGGAGACCGGCCGGTGGTGCTGCCAACACGCCATTGTCGAAGGTCGGGGGCGTTGTCCAGTGGGCACCACGGAAGTTCACCTCGCCGCCGGAGAACTTGGCCGCGTCGAAGTTCACCTCGCCGCCGGAGAACTCGGCGTCGCGGAATTTCACCTCGCCGCCGGAGAACTCGGCGTCGCGGAATTTCACCTCGCCACCCGCGAACTGCGCGCGGGCGAAGCTCAAGGTGCCACCACTGAACTTAGCGCCGGTGAAGTCCCCGCCATCGAAGACGGTGCCAGTGAGGTCGAGGTGGTATTTGTTCCAGGATGCTTCGGGCGGGGTGAGGGACGATGTGAGGTGGTCTCGGATGGTTCGGATGACGGTGTGGCGGATTTCGCGGTTGGCTTGCCAGGCGAGGTGCTGTTCGGATGGTGCAGTCTCGTCGGGTTTGGGTGGGTAAGGCATGCGGAGGTAGGCGCAGAGGACACCGATGCAGGTTTGTCGGCGTTCGGTCCAGTCGTCGGCGAGTCCGGCCATGGCGTGGACGCCGGCGAGGCGACAGGCTGCTTCACCGTGGCCGAGGAGTTCGGCTGCGGTGCTAAAGCGTTCGTTGAGCAGGCGGGTCCGTTCGTGCTTCAGGGCCTCTTCGGCGCTTTGGCGGAGCGAGCGTGCGGAGCGCCGCGCGCCGAAGTAGGCACCTGTGCCGCCGAGCAGGCCGCCGCCGAGTCCCACGAGGAGGATCGCCCAGAGGGGGCTGCCACTGGGACGGCAGCCCCCGCACCGCACCGGTGCGCCGTTCGCTGCGGGTGGCCGCCACCAGCCCCAGCCGCCTGCTGCGCGCCGGCCA
>NZ_JBITHF010000008.1:0-518701 GCF_044457745.1 Streptomyces sp. NPDC050534 | reverse complement strand
TCCGCGTAGACGGCCACGCTCGCGATCCCGGCGTCCCGGCAGGCCCGGGCCACACGGACAGCGATTTCGCCACGGTTGGCGATGAGCACCTTGCGGATCATGGTCGGGACCTCCAGGAGCCGGCCGGGAGGCGGGAGCCGAGAGGGCCTCGGTCCCAGCTCGCCCTGCGCGGACGTACGTCCGGGGGCGCCGAGGTGCTGTGGTGGGCGGCGAGCAGGACGCCGACGAGGGCCGCGAGGTCCTCGGGGTCGGCGCTGCCGCGCACGATCGTGAAGGACGGCTGGTCGGACATGGGCATCACACCGGAGGGTTGCCGTGCTTGCGCGACGGCAGGTCGACGTGTTTGGTGCGCAGCATCTCCAGCGCACCGATGAGTGCCGAGCGGGTCTCGGCCGGGTCGATGACGTCGTCGACCAGGCCGCGTTCGGCGGCGTAGTACGGGCTCATCAGCTCGCTCCGGTACTCCTTGATCCGCTGTGCGCGCACCGTCTCGGGGTCGTCCGAGGCGGCGATCTCGCGCCGGAAGATGACGTTGGCCGCGCCCTCCGCGCCCATCACCGCGATCTCGTTGGACGGCCAGGCGAGCGAGACGTCGGCGCCGATGGAGCGGGAGTCCATGACGATGTAGGCGCCGCCGTAGGCCTTGCGCAGGATCAGGGAGATCCGCGGAACCGTCGCGTTGCAGTAGGCGTACAGCAGCTTCGCGCCGCGGCGGATGATGCCGTCGTGCTCCTGGCCGACGCCCGGCAGGAAGCCGGGCACGTCCACCAGGGTCACCAGCGGGATGTTGAACGCGTCGCAGAACTGCACGAAGCGGGCGGCCTTCTCGGACGCCTCGATGTCGAGGACCCCGGCGAGGCTGGCGGGCTGGTTGGCGACGATGCCGACGACGCGTCCGCCGAGCCGGGCGAGGACGCACAGGACGTTGGTCGCCCAGCTCTCGCTGACCTCGAAGTACTCGCCGTGGTCGACGACTTCCTCGATGACCGCGCGCATGTCGTACGAGCGTCCGGGGTCCAGGGGCACGAGGTCGACGAGGGACTCGGTGGAGCGGTCCGCCGGGTCGTCGCACGCCAACTCGGGAGCGAGCTCACGGTTGTTGGAAGGCAGCAGGGACAGCAGGTAGCGGACCTCCTCCAGGCAGTGCTCCTCGTCGTCGTGGACGAAGGCGGCGACGCCGGAGGTGCTCGCGTGGACGTCGGCTCCGCCGAGGCCGTCCTGCGTGACCTGTTCGCCGGTGACCGTCTGGACGACGTCGGGCCCGGTGATGAACATCTGCGAGGTGCCGCGCACCATGAACACGAAGTCCGTCAGGGCCGGCGAGTAGGCCGCGCCGCCCGCGCACGGGCCGAGCATCACGCTGATCTGCGGGATCGCCCCGGAACAGCGGGTGTTGCGGCGGAAGATGCCGCCGTAGCCGGCGAGCGCGGTGACGCCCTCCTGGATACGGGCGCCCGCCCCGTCGTTGAGCGAGACCAGCGGGGCGCCCGTCCGCTCGGCCAGGTCCATGACCTTGTGGATCTTCTCGGCGTGCGCCTCGCCGAGGGCGCCGCCGAAGATGCGGAAGTCATGGGCGTAGACGAAGACGGTGCGGCCGTGGACCGTGCCCCAGCCCGTGATCACCCCGTCGGAGTGCGGCCGGCGCTGTTCCAGGCCGAAGCCGGTGGCGCGGTGCCGGCGCAGCGGCTCGATCTCGGTGAACGAGCCGTCGTCCAGCAGCAGTTCGATGCGTTCGTGGGCGGTGAGCTTGCCCTTGGCGTGCTGGCGCTCGGTCGCCGCGGGGTCGGGGCCGGCACGCAACGAGCCCTTCAACTCACGCAGTTCCGCCAGGCGTTCGGTGAGGACGCCGGTCTCGGTCGCGCTCATGCGACCACCTCCGCCGGTGCGGCGCCGAAGCGGGCCAGGGTCTTGGAGAGGGCGCGCTCGTCGTCGGTGCCGTGGACCTCGGCCTCGCGTGCGATACGGCGACTCAGTCCGCCGAGCACCTTGCCGGGCCCCACCTCGACGAAGGCGGCGACGCCGCTGCGGGTGAGCGTGCGCACGGCCTCGGTCCAGCGGACCCGGCCGGCGAGCTGGCGGCGCAGGCACACGGCGACCTCGTCCGCGGTGGTGACGTGGTCGGCGGTGACGGTGGAGACCAGCGGGACGCGGGGGGCGCGCAGGGCGACGCGGTCGAGTTCGGCCGCGAACTCCGCCTCGATGTCCGCCATCAGGCTGGAGTGGAAGGGCGCTCCGACGTCCAGGCCGATCACGCGGACCGCGCCCGCCGCGTCGGCCTCGGTGCGCAGGCGCTCCACGGCGGTGCGCCGGCCGGAGACGACGACCTGGCGCGGCTCGTTGTCGTTGGCGACCTCCACCACACCGCCGTCCGCGCCGAGTTCGGCGCTGACGCGGGCGCACAGGGCCTCCACGACAGCGAGGTCCAGGCCGAGGACGGCGGCCATGCCGCCCGGTATCCGCTCGTTGACGCCTGCCATGAGACGGCCCCGGTGGCGCACCAGACGCAGCGCGTCGCGCCAGTCGAGGGCGTCCGCGGCGACGAGGGCGGTGTACTCGCCGAGGCTGTGGCCCGCGACGGCGTCCGGTTCCAGGCCCTCGGCGCGCAGCACGTCCAGGGTGGCGAGGCTGGTCAGGAAGACGGCCGGCTGGGTGATCGCGGTGTCGCGCAGGGCGCTCGCCGGTCCCTCCCAGCACAGCGTGGACAGGGGGATGCCGAGGATGTCGTCGGCCTCCTGGTAGTAGGTGCGCAGCAGATCGGGCCGCCGGGCGAGCAGGTGGCGTCCCATGCCGACCCGCTGCGAGCCCTGACCCGGGAAGACGAACGCGGTCGTCGTGCCGGTCATGGGATCCCCGCCTTTCTTGTTCGCCGGGATGTGTCAGTTGGGGTGTGTCAGCTGATGTGCGTCAGGTGCCGGTGCCGCGGCCGGCTGCGGCTGCGCGGCCTGTGGCAGGTTGCGGACGAGGAGCAGGACGACGACCACGGCGGCGGCCGTCACCGCGGCGGCGAACCACACGCCGTGCTGGAGGCCCTCGGTGACGGCCCGCTGCTGGATCGCGGCGATCCGCCCGGGCGTGAGGGCGCCCCCCGCGGCCTGCCGCTTGATCTCGGCGGCTGCGTCGTCGGCCTGCGAGGTCATCAGGACGCCCATGATCGCGACGCCCACCGAGTTGCCGACCTGGCGGAACATCGTGCCCGCGCTCGCGGCCACGCCGATCTGGTCCTGGGGTCCGGCGGCGACCGTCAGCTCCGAGGACAGCGGCATGAGGATGCCCAGGGTCAGGCCGGTGATCAGCAGGCCGGGCAGCAGGCGCGTCCACGAGCCGGCGTCGCCCGCCGGGTCGACCAGCGCGTACAGGGCGATGCCGACCGCCATCAGGCCGAAGGCCACGGCCATCGCGGCCCGCACCCCCAGCTTGGCGGCGAGCCGCCCGCCGAGCGGGGCCCCGAGGATGAGCATCAGGGTCAGGGGCAGCAGCCGTACGCCGGTCTCCAGCGCGCTCATGCCGAGACCGTTCTGGAGGTAGATCGAGAGGTAGAACATCACCGAGAACATCCCGGCGCCCAGCAGGAAACCGGCGAAGACGCTGCCGCCGAAGGACGGGCGGCGGAACCAGGACAGGTTCATGATCGGCGCCGCCGAGCGGGCCTCCACGGCGAGGAAGGCCGACAGGAGGACGACCGCGCCGGCGAACAGGCCGATCTCGCGGCCCGAGGTCCAGCCCCAGGAATGGCCGTTGATGAGCGCGAGGTTGAGGCAGAACAGAGAACCGCTGACGGTGACCAGGCCACCCACGTCGAGCGAGGCGCGTCCGGCGCCGGGGGCGCGGACGGGTTCGCGGATGCCGGTGGCGGCGGCGATCACGACCGCGCCGATGGGCAGGTTGACCAGGAAGATCCACTCCCAGCCGGCATGGTCGACCAGGACGCCGCCGATCAGCGGGCCGAGCGCGGTGGCGAGACCGCCGACCGCGCCCCACAGCATGATGCCGAGCTTGCGCAGCTTCCCCTCGAACGAGGAGTAGATGATGGCGAGCGTCAGCGGCATGATCACAGCGCCGCCGACGCCCTGCACCACCCGGCCGGCGTGCAGCGTGGTGATGTGCGAGAGGCCGAACAGGCCGTACTTCCCGGCACCGCCGCAGATCAGCGAGCCGGCCAGGAAGACCAGGACGCCGCCGGTGTAGATCCGGCGCTGCCCGTACAGGTCGCCGAGGCGGCCCGCGGTCACGATGAAGACCGCGAGGGCCAGCATGTAGGCGTTGGCCACCCACTCCAGGTCGGAGAAGGAGGCGTGCAGGTCGGAGCCCATGGTGGGCAGCGCGACGGTGACGACGGTGACGTCGAGCAGGGCGATGAAGAGGCCGAGCAGGGCGGCGACCATCGTCAGGGCCGGTTTGCCCGGCCTGCGAGTGTCGTGCGCCCGTTGTCCTGCATGCGTAGGCACGGCGGGTCAACTCCTTTGCAGCGGTTGGGTGGTGGGGGCGTGGCCGGGTGAGGTGGCCGCGGCACGGTCCAGGAACTGGAGGATCAGCCGGGCCACTTCGTCGGGCTGGTCCACGTGGCTGAAGTGCGACAGCCGCGGATCCAGGTGCAGTTCGGCCACGGGCAGGTCGGCCTTGAGCGCCTCGGCCCGCTCGCCGGCGAGTCCGAGGTCGTGGGGAGAGCCGACGATAAGCGTGGGGATGTCGATGTCCTGCAGCGCGAGCCCGGTGGCAGCGCTGTACTGGTCGAACAGGGCGATGAAGGCCTGCGGCCCCATCCCGTCGAGCATCTTGCGCGCCATCGCGTTGAAGACGTCGGGGTCCATGGTCTGCGCCCGCGCCCCGAGCCGGGTGCGCAGCCCCATCGTCATCACGGTGGCGAAGTCCTCGCGGAACCCGTCGAAGGCCTGCCAGTCGGGGCGCTGCGACGGCGGCCAGTAGAACGGCGACAGCAGGACCAGCGCGTCCAGCTTCGGGCGGGCGCCGGCGGCCAGCCACTGGAGCACCGCGTTGGCGCCGAAGGAGTGCGCCACGACGACGGAGACCGGGTCGGGCACCAGGCCGATGCCCGCCTCCACCCACTGCGCGGCGGCGCCGCGGCTGCGCCAGCGGTAGCTGCCGCCGGTGCGCCAGGGCAGGTCCAGGGGGTAACCCCGCAGCCGCACGGCGAGGCGCCCGGCGAGCTGGTTCCAGCAGTCCCAGGCGTCCTCCAGGCCGTGCACGAACGCGGCGGCGGGCGGGGAGGCGAAGCGGTGGACGGCGACTTCCTCGCCGAAGAGGGTCGACTCGTTGACGGGTCCGCTCATGACGTGCCCCCGTCCCGCGAGACGCGCAGCGCGACCAGGTGGCCCTGCGGGCCGAGGGTCACGAACGCGACGTCCCCGTAGGGCGGCCGGCCCGCCGGACGCGCCAGGTACTGGGCCAGGGCGAGGACACCCGTGGCGCCGGCCTGCGCGCCGCCGCGGATCACCGTCACGCCGTCCGGGACCTCACGCCGGGCGGCCCAGCCCTCGACGGCCTCCGTGGCGTGCGCGGCGTGCTCGCCGAGAGGGACGTGCAGGCGTACGGCGGTGAGGGGCCGGTCGCCGAGGCGGTTCAGGACGGACTCCGACACGCGCGAGGCCGCGGCCGGTTCGGCCGGCAGCATGCGGTGCGCGCCACCGGTCAGCAGGCCGTGGACCAGGGCGCCGCGGTCCCGTGCCGCGTCGGCCGGCTCCAGGTGCAGCAGACAGGCGCTGCCCTCGTCGGCCTCGGGGCCGCACAACTGCCCGGCGCCGTCCGGCGGAAGCCCCTCGACCGCGCCGGTGAGGACCGCGTCGGCGCGGCCCGTGCGCAGGGCACGGGCGCCGAGCAGCAGGGAGGTGCAGCCGGCGGTGAACAGGTCGACGAGCGTGACGTTGAAGGCTTTCAGGCCGTACGTCAGCGAGACCTGGCTGACCGGGACGTTGACGGCGAAGTTGGGGCACTCGACCGGGCTGATGCCCGAGACGCCCTCCGCGAGGAGGGTGCGGTCGATGCGGTCCACGACCTCGTCGACGGCGAAGTTGGTGCCGATGACGACCCCGGTGCGCTCGGGGGGAGGCGCACCGAGGTCGTCCTGGCCCGGCAGGGCCAGCCGGGCGGCGGCCAGCGCCATCCGGGTCGCCCGCGGCAGCAGACGCCAGCCGCGGCGGCCGAGGAACTCCGCCGGATGGAAGTTGTCCAGCTCCCTGATCTCCGGCGCGCCCTTGGCCGGGCCGGCCGCCCCCGCGACGGTCGGCGCGGCGGCCAGTTCCTTGGCGCCGATGCCCAGCCGGCTCACGGGCCCGATGCCCGTGACCGCGACCTGTGCGCTCCCCTTGGCCCTCATGGGCTCTCCTCCCCCGGTGCGCCGATGGCGACGGAGATGTTGTTGCCGCCGAAGGCATAGGCGTTGACCAGGACCGTTTTGGCCACCGGCGGCTCGGGTGCGTCGTGCACGACCCTGAGCGAGCAGGCCGGGTCCAGGCGGCGCAGGGTGCCGACGGGCGGCACGAGACCGTGCCGGACCACCAGGGCCGCCGTCAGGCAGGCGAACGCCCCGGCCGCTCCTCCGCTGTGCCCGAGGGACGCCTTGACGGCGGTCACCGGGACGTCGGGGGTGCGGTCGCCGAGCAGCCGCGCGGTGACCCGGCTCTCCACGGCGTCGTTGGCGGGCGTGCCGGTGCCGTGCGCGAGGACGGCACCGACGCCGTCGGGGGCGATACGGCCCCGGTCGAGGGCGTCGTGGACGGCGCGCAGGGACTGGGTGCCCTCCGGGTCAGGGGCCGTGACGTGGAAGGCGTCGCAGCTCCAGCCCGAACTGAGCACGCGCGCGTACGGCGCCCTGCCGCGCGCCGCCGCGTGCTCGGCGGACTCCAGGACCAGGAACGCGGCTCCCTCTCCGTAGACGGTGCCCGCGCGGTCGGCGTCGAAGGGCCGGCAGTGCTCGCGGTCACCGGCGCCCAGCCGCAGGAACGCCCCGACGGCCGGCCGCGAGACCGCTTCGGTGCCGCCGGCCAGGACGACGTCCGCCTCGCCCTCGGCGATCATCTCCGCTGCGACGGCGACCGCGTAGGCGCCGGCCGCGCACGCCGTGGAGACGGTCAGCCCCGGGCCGTGCAGACCGAGCCGGTGCGAGAGCAGTCCGGCGGTGCCGTACGGGTACCAGTCGAGACCGGTCGCCTCCCGGCGTCCGTCGCGGCGGGCCTCCTGGAGGTCGCTGTCGCCGTTGCCGGTGGCCACGCACAGGCCGACGTCCGTGAGGTCGCCGGTCCCGGAGGCACCGAGCCCGGCGTCGCCGAGCGCGTCCCGGGCGGCGGCGAGCGCGAAGGCGCTGGACCTGCCCAGCCGGGCGGTGTCCGGGCCCGGTTCGCACCCCGGCGCCTCCCGCACCAGATAGGCGACCGCACCCGGTATCGCCGCCCCCGGGAAGGTGAGCGGCCGGGCCGGGACCTCGCCGCGCAGCAATCCGTGCCAGAAGGAGCGCACGTCGTGCCCCAGCGGCGAGACGACTCCCAGGCCCGTGACGACCACGTCGGGCGGGGACATCAGGCGGCGCCCCAGGTCAGTTCGTCGGCCGGGCGCAGGACCGCGATGGCGTAGCCGATCTCGGCCACCCGCTCGTCGCCGACGTAGGACTCGCCGCTCATGATGACGCTGCTGCCGGAGTACTGGTCGACGCGGACGACGTGGCGCAGGGTGTCGCCGGGGAACACCTCGCGCAGGAAGCGCATGTTGCGGGCCGCGGCGAGGATCGGCGCTCCGGCCCGCTCGCCCTCCTTGTCCCTGACCCGCCGCATCCACAGGATCGCGGCGCCCTGGCCCCAGGACTCCATCAGCAGGGACGGCGGATAGGCGAAGGCGCGGTGCGGTGCGCCCGGTGCCAGGCCCTTGTAGCAGGGCTCGCTGCCCGTCACGTTCTTGACGGTGACGATGCGGTCGTACGGCTGGATCTCCGTCACCCGGTCGACCAGGAGCATCGGGTGGGCGTGCGGGATCAGGCCGCGGATGTCGGCGTACTCAAGCATGCGTGCCGCCTTCCGGCCCGCGCGGTGTGACCGCGAAGGTCATGCGCACCTGGGCGGCCTTGTTGCCGGCTGTGGTGCACACGGCCGTCGCCTCGATCTCGTCCGGGGCCCTCTCCACGCACGCGCAGCGCACGTCGAGGGTGTCGCCCGGGGCCAGCGCGCCGGTGAAGCGCACCGAGTCGACCGAGACGGGCCGCGCCCAGGCGTCCGCGCCGCGGGTGTGCCAGAGCAGATGGAGCACCGCCTGGTAGACGGACTCGACGATGAAGGCGCCCGGATAGACGGTGAACTCCGGGTAGTGGCCCTCCAGATAGGGGTCGTCGGCCGAGACGAGCCGGCTCACGGACACCTCGGTGGGCGAGTGCACCGTCACCGTGTGGGCCGGGTCCACCGAGGTGGCCCGCGGGCGGGGCCCGGTCACCACGACCGGGCCCGCTCCGCTCACAGCGCCACTCCGCCGTCGATCTGGACGATCTCGCCCGTGATGTACGCGGCCCGGTCGGAGACCAGGAAGGAGACCAGGTCGGCGACCTCGTCCGCGCCGCCGTACCGCCGCAGCGGGATCGACTTCAGGGCCTCCGTGCGCACCTTCTCGGGCAGCCGGTCGGTCATGTCGGTCTCGATGAAGCCGGGCGCGACGACGTTGACGCGGATGCCGTAGGGCGCGACCTCCTTGGCGAGCGAGGCGCTCATGCCCTGGATGCCGGCCTTGGACGCGGCGTAGTTGCTCTGCGTGGCGTGGCCGTAGACCCCGGCGATGGACGACATGTTGACGATGACGCCCCGCTTGCGCTTCATGAAGCCGAAGCCCACCGAGCGGCAGAAGTTGAAGGTGCCGGTGAGGTTGGTGTCGATGACGGTGTGCCAGTCCTCGACCGGCATCAGCACCATCGGGTTGTCCCGTACGACGCCCGCCGAGTTGACCAGCGCGGCGACGGGTCCGAGCCGCTTGCCGGTCTCGCTCACGAACTCCTGCACGGCGTCGAAGTCGGCGACGTCGCAGGGCGCGTGGTGGACCTGGGCCCCGGCGTCGCGCACCAGCTTCTCGGTCTCCGCGGCCGCGTCGGCGCCGCTGCGGTAGCAGAAGGCGATGTCGTACCCGTCGGCGGCGAGCCGTACGGCCACGGCCCGTCCGATGCCGCGGGACCCGCCGGTGACGAGGGCTACCTGACGTTCGGTCATGTTCCTGCTCCCTTCTTCGAGTCGGCGGCGGTCAGCCGCAGCCGCCCGCGGTGTCGTGGTCCATCGAGCCGGTGCGCTCGCGCAGTTCGCGGGGGACGCCGGCCAGGGGGTCGTCCGCCGCCGGGGCGAGGGTCCCTTCGAGCGCGTCCAGGAAGTCGTCGAGCCGGTCCAGGCCCCAGAAGCGGTGCCGGCCGAGGCGGAAGTACGGGACGCCGAAGATGTCGTCCTCGTAGATCCGCATGAGGGCCTCCAGGCCCTGCTTGCGGATGTGCTCCTCGTCCGGCGCGGCGACCAGGAGCGCGCCGTCGAGACCGGCCTCGTCGCAGACCCGGCGCAGGATCTCCGGGTCGCAGATGTTCTCGCCGCGCTCCCAGCGGGCCGCCATCACCGCGTCGTAGTAGGCGCGTTCCACGCCGAGTTCGCCGGCCTTGAACCAGGCCAGGTGCGGCAGGTCCCACCACTCGTCGCCCTTGTCGATGGGCCACTTCATGGCGTAGCCGTACTTGGCGGCCAGCCGCTTGGTGTCGTTGAGGATGTAGAGGTGCTTGGCCTTGGACATGGCCACGTAGTGGAACTCACCGCCCGCGGCCTCCAGCGCGGCGGCGCTTTCGGCGTCCGGCTCGGAGAACGGGACGAACTCGATGAGCTCCCGGGCGTTCGGCAGCCGCTCCTCCAGGCGGCGCAGCGCCATCCAGCTGAAGGGGCTGCGCAGGGAGAAGTACAGCCGGGGCGGCCTGCGCGGGCTCATGCGGCACCCCCGAGGAGGGCGGCCTGCGTCTTGTCGTCGAGGACGGCGACGGAGCCGGCCTGCTCGCCGCGGCTGATGGCGTAGCCGTGCATGATCGTCGCGGTGGCGGCGCGCTCCAGGCGGTCGCCGCGGCGGACGTAGCAGTCCATCCGGGCCGTGTACATGGTGTCGCGCAGGATCTCGTCCACCCGGAAGACGGTGTGGACGGTCTCCTCCATGAAGACGTCGGACAGCATCTGCACCCGGGCCCGGGAGACCACCGGGATCCAGCCGCGCTCCTCGAGCAGCTTCCCGATCGCGAGGCCGCGGTCGTGCAGGAAGCGGTCGACGACCTCCTCCAGGGTGCGGGTGTACGCCGAGTGCTGAAGGCGGTCGGAGAAGTGGCAGTAGAAGTAGGGAGCCCGCCAGTCCCACAGGTAGGCGCCGGAGCCCTCGGGCGCGAGGACGTCGGCGACCGCCTGGCCCTCGGCGATCGGCAGGCTGCCGGCGGCCGCGTTGTTCAGGGCGGCCACCTCGGGGACGACGTACGGCTCCAGGAAGGCCGGGACGGGCTCGCTGCCCGAGCCGTCCTTGACCGTGACGAGGGCGGCCCGCACCTTGCCCTTGAGCACGGAGACGGTCTGCCCGTCGCGCTCCACCGTCAGGGTCACCGTGAACGGCGCGCCCTGACCGGGCTTCGCCCTGCCGGAGACGACGGTGGCGTACACCTGCTCGCCGACCTCCAGGGCCACCGGCAGCTGCACGGACGAGTCGACGATCTCCAGGCCGAGACCGTAGGTGTGGTACAGCGTCCTGGCGTCCACGCCGCGGTCGGCGAAGTACTGCAGGACCGACTCCTCCACGAGGTACATGAAGTGCTTGAAGCCGATCCAGGTACGGATGTTGGCGCCTTCGTAGCGCGGCTGACCCACGTAACTGGTGGGCTCGCCGTCGAGCAGTTCGGGCATGGGTGGATCTCCTTGAGAGGTACGGGCCAGGAACGCGGCGGCCTCGCGGCTCGTCCGCCCGGCCTGTGCGACATGGCAGAAGTGGCCCAGCGCCGGGAGCAGCCGCACCGTCGCGGCGGGCATGTCCCGGTCGAGGGCGGCGGCCCGCATCGGGGTGAGCGATTCGTCCCGGGTGCCGGCGACGACGAGGGTCGGCACGGTGATCCCGGTCAGGTCGAGGAGCCCGGAGCGCGCGAACTCCTCGTAGAACACGGGGAATCCGCCCGGCACGGCACGCTCCAGGAGCTTCTGCACCATCAGGCGGCGCACCTCCGGGTCGAGCGCGTCGTGACGGCGGCCCAGGTTCAGGCGCAGCCCCTCGACGATCACCTTGCGCAGCGCGGCGAGCGAGCGCATGCGCAGCTGCTCGGTGAGCGGGAAGTCGGCGGGCCGGTAGAACGGGGCGGCGAGGACGACCGCCTTCAGCTCCGGATCGACCGGGCCGGTGGCCAGGTGCTCCAGGATGGCGTTGGCGCCGAAGGAGTGGCCGAGCAGCGTGACGGGCCGCTCGGGCACCAGGTCGAGCGCCCGGGCCAGCCACTCGCCGGGCGATCCCTTCGGCCGCCACTCGTAGGAGTTGCCGCCGTGCCAGGGCAGTTGGAGCGCGTACGGGGTGTGGCCGGGCAGCCGCTCGGTGAGCTCCTGCCAGCACCGCCAGGAGTCCTCGATGCCGTGCGCGGCGACCAGCGCCGGTCCGGTACCGGGTCCGCGCCACACCTCGAGACCGGTGTCGCCCTCGGCCACCTTGGTCCAGCTCATGCCGGGACCCCCGTCGCCTCTTCCACGACGGTCAGGTCCACGGCGGCCCAGCCGTCCTCGGCGTCGCCGCAGCCGACGGTGCACGCCTCGCCGCGGGCGGCGGCGACGGCGGTGCGGATGACGCCGGCGGCTCCGTAGAAGTCGCCCGGTTCCGGACCGGTTCGCTCCACCGGCCCGGTCGTGCGCCGTACGGCGCCGAGCCGCACCCCGGTCGTGCCGGGCCAGGCGCCCGGCTCGCCGAGCAGCAGGCAGCCGGCCCCGGCGGCGAGCGGGGCGGGCCCCTGCGCACGCAGGGCGGCCAGCCGGACGGCGACCGGATCGGCCGGCTCGACGCCGACGACGACCGCGCGCGGCGCGCGGCCCGCGAGGATGAGGCGCCGGGCCAGCGACAGCGCGTCGAGCCCGGCCGTGGCGCCGCTGCACACCGCGAGGTTGGGTCCCGTGAAGCCGTAGCGGATGGCGAGGGTGCTGGCGATGACGTTGCTGGAGGCGTTGGGCGCGTCCATCGGGCTGACCGCGGAGCCGCCGCGGCCGCGCACGTCGGTCAGGACCGAGCAGACCGTCTCGACGTTGCCGAGGTTGGAGGCGACGACGACCGCCGTGCCGGGGGCGTACGGCAGAGGTTCCTGAAGCAGGCCGGGCGGCAGTCCGAGGGCACGGTGGACGGCGCAGAGGGCGAGCCGGGTGGACGGCTCCTTGCCGAGCAGCCCCTTGCGGCCGAGCACCTCCTTGGCGTCCCCGGGTGCGCAGGCGGGGTTCTCGGGTGAGCCGGGCAGGTCGGCCGCGGACAGCCCGGGGACGTGGACGGACCAGCCGGCCAGGTCGAGGGTGCGGGGAAAGGCGGTCATCGAACGGCCTCCACGATCATGACGGCGTTGACCCCGCCGAATCCGAAGGCGTTCACCTGCGCAAGCCGGGTGCCGGTCGGCACCGGCTCCCCGCACACCAGCCTCAGCTTCTCCGCCTCGGCGATCGGCGTACGCAGACCGACGACGGCCGGCACCAGGCCGGCATCCATCGCGGCCACCGCCACCAGCAGGCTCATCAGGGCCGCACCGCCGGAGGTGTGCCCGACGGCGCCCTTGATGCCGGTGACGAGGGGCCCGTCGGAGCCGAACGCCTCCAGCAGCGCGCCCGCTTCCGTCGGGTCGTTGAGGGCGGTCGAGGTGCCGTGGGCGAGGACGAGTCCGATCTCGTCCGCCGTCACCCCGGCACGTTCGTGCGCGTCCCGGATGGTGGCGACGATGCCGGCCCGGTCGGGCGCGGTCTCGTGGTGTGCGTCGCAGCCGAGCCCGACGCCCCGCAGCAGCGCCGACGGGCGCTTGCCCGCCGGGAGTTCCTCCGCCTTCTCGAGTACGACGGCGACCGCGCCCTCGCCGAGCAGCACACCGTCGCGGTCCGCGTCGAACGGGCGGACCATGTCGGACGTGGCCGTGCCGACCCGGCCGATCATGGCGAGCATGCTCTCGGTCATGGTGTCGCAGCCGGCCGCCACGACCGCGTCGGCCTCGCCGAGTTCGAGCAGGTCGGCGGCGAGCGCCAGTGCGTAGCCGGAGGCCGCACAGGCGTTGGCGAGGGTGTGCACCTCGGTGACGTCCGGCGCGACGGATCGCACGGCGTCGGCGAAGTGCAGCTGGGCGAGGCGCAGTCCGGCCTCGTCGGCGTGCCACTGCTCGACCGCGCGCAGCTCCCGCAGCCCGGTGCCCACGACGACGGCGACGCGCCGCCGCGCCGGATCGACACCGGCGTCGGCGAGAGCGCCGGCGACGGTGCGGGCGAGCCACCGGGCGGCGAGGCGGGGGGTGTCCTCCCGGGCGCCGTCCGCCTCGGTGATCGGGTAGCCGTTGCGGACGTTGAGCTTCTCCGGGTCGCCGCACCGCAGCGGCCCCACGCCGCTGCGGCCCTCCAGCAGGGCCCCGAAGGTCGCGTCGAGGTCGCCCAGGCAGCTGATCATCGCGCTACCCGTGATCGCCGTCGGCACGGCTCCACCCCCTGACGACCGCGGCACCGGCGGCGCCGTCCGCGCCCACGGTGGTGATCACGGACAGCTCGCCGTCGCGCGCGGGCTGCGTGCGGTGGCGGGCCAGCAGCGCGGCGAGCTGGAAGGCGCCGGACGCGCTGAACGCCTCGCCCGTCACCTCCTTGACCCGCAGCCGCTCGGGACCGGCCCCGAGGACGGCGGTGACGGCGGCCTCCTCGGCCTCGTCGAAGCGGGGCATCCCGCTCGCCGCGGTGGCCACGGCGCTCACCTCGTCCGCCCGTACGCCGGCCCGTTCCAGGGCGCGGGCCAGGCAGGACGTGAGTCCCTCGACGAACCTCTCGGTTCCCGGCGGGTCGTAGACGCCGGTCTCCACCGCGAGGATCTCCGCGTCCGGGCGGCGCCCGGCCGCGCGGACGGCGGCCGCGCTCTCCACCACGAACACCGCCGCGCCCTCGCCGGGGGCGAGGTGCCCGCCGTCGGTGCGCCGGGCGTAGTGCACCGCCCAGGCCGACTGCGGGCTGAACTCCTCGACGGAGCCCGCCAGCAGCGCGTCCGCGTAGCCGCAGCCGATCAGGTTGCGGGTGTAGCGCAGCACGTTGAGCATCGCCAGGGGCCCGCCCGCGATGGTGGCGTTCACGCCCTTGAGGCCGTAACGGATCGCGCCCTGCCCGGCCGCGCAGTTCATCACGGCGTTAGGGAAGAGCAGCGGGTTGACCAGGTACGGCCGCTCCTGGACGAAGGTGTCGCGGCTGTAGTCGCTGGTGGACTTGACACTGCCCGCGGTGGTGCCGAGGGTGATGCCGATACGGTCCCGGTTGCCGTCGCCGACCTCCAGATCCGTGTCGGCTAGCGCCTCCTTGCAGGCGACCATGGCGAGCGAGGTGCTGCGGTCGAAGAAGGACGTGCCCTTGCGACCGAGGTGGTCGCGGACACTGAAGTCCACCAGCGCGTGGGCCTGCCGGCGCGGCAGCGGGTCCTCGAACATCCCGGAGACGTCCACCGCGGGCGAGTGCCCGGCGGCGAGCGCGCCCGCGAGTGCCTCGATGCCGGTCCCGGCGCCGGAGAGCACACCGAACCCGGTGACCGCGAGGGCGAGCGGGGCTGTGGACGGGGCGGGGGCGGACAGCTGTGCGGCTGTCGCCGTCATGAGTACCTCCCGAGCATGACGATGGCGTTGTTGCCGCCGAACGCGAACCCGTTGACCTGGGCGATCGCCACGTCGGCGTGGCGCGCCTCGTTCGGTACGGGGTCGATCAGGGGCATCTCGGGGTCGGGGGTGCTGTAGTTGATCGTGGGCGGCAGGAACGACCCGGTGATGCCGAGCACCGACGCGATCGCGCCGAGCCCGCTCGCGGCGCCCATGGTGTGGCCGAGCATCGACTTGGTGGAGCTGATCGGCGGCGGGTTCTCGCCGAAGACGTCGACCACCGCCCCGGCCTCCACCTGGTCGTTGGCCGGCGTGCCGGTGCCGTGCGCGCAGATGTAGTCCACGTCCTTCGCCTCGACGCCCGCGTTGCGGTGGGCGAGGCGCATACAGGCGGCGATGGACTCCCGCAGCGGCGCGACCATGTGGTTGGCGTCGCAGTTGACGCCGTAGCCGAGCACCTCGGCGTGGATGCGGGCGCCGCGGGCGAGGGCCGAGTCGAGGCTCTCCAGGAACAGGGCGGCGCCGCCCTCGCCGGTGATGATCCCGGCCCGGTTCTTGTCGAAGGGCGAGCACGCCTTCTCGGTGAGCGCGCCCAGCCGGTAGAAGCCGGCGTGCGACCAGCGGCCGACGGAGTCCGCGCCGCCCGCGATCATGTAGTCGGCCTCGCCCGTCCTGATCAGGTCGTAGGCGTAGCCGAGCGCGTAGTTGCTGGCGGAGCAGGCGGTGGAGAGCGTGACGGCCTCGCCGGTCAGGCCGAGCTCCCGGTTCACCGCCTGCGAGAGGCGGGCGCTGGAGACCTGGCGGACCAGGCCGGCGTCGAGCCGGTGGACGCCCTTGTCCAGCGCGTCGCCCGTCAGGCGCTCCAGCACCTGCGACTCGCCGCCGGTCGTGCCCATGCTCGACCCGGCGCGGGAGGCGGCCAGTTCCTCCTCGTCGATCCCGGCGTCCGCCACCGCGAGGCGGGCCGCGGAGGCCGCGAAAAGACTGGTGCGGCCCCATTCGTCGACGGACAGTCGCCGCACCAATTCCGTCGGCCGGAATTCGTGCACTTCACCGGCCATGAAGTAGGGAAAGCCAGTCGAGTCGAAACAGGCGATAGGAGAAACTCCGTTCACGCCCGAACGCAGCGCCTCGTCATAGGCGGACGCCCCAATACCGATGCTCGACACGGGTCCGAGTCCCGTGATGACTACCCGTCGCATACGGTCAGTCCTGCCAGCCGGCGTGCTGGCCGAGTATCCGGTGCACCTCGGTCAGGTTGACCATCTTCGGCAGTTCCGACTGCGGGATCTCGACCTTGTACTTCTTCTCGAGACGGGCCAGGATCTCGATCGCCCGCAGCGAGTCCGCCTCGTGGTCCTCGACGAACAGGCTGGTCTCGGTGATCTCCTCCGGCTCCAGCTCGAGCACCTCGGCGACAATCTCGCGAATTTCGTCGAGCTGCTGCTGCTTGCTTTCGTCAGACATGTGAAGCCCTTCTCATGGATATTTCGCCGACCGATTCGGTGAGTCCGACATTAGCCAGCGGCGAGACGGCGGAGCCAGCATCCATGGGCGTTCACAATTAACCGGGATATTCCCTTTAACCGGGGCCCCGGAAAGGAGGCAAACATTTCTGCAGGAAGTTGCCACGAGGGCGGCCGTATGACCGGTTGCTGACAGCGCGGCCGGGAACCGCGCGGGCACGCCTACGGTGGGTTCACATGTCCCAGGTGTTTCCCGCGTCCCCGGCACGGGTGTGGTGGTGGCGACTGCCGCTCACGTACACGCCCGCCGATCTGGCGCTGCTGAGCCCCGCCGAGCGGGACCGCGTCGACCGCACCCGCAGCACGCGCGCGAAGGCGTCCGTCGTCGTCACGCGCGCGCGTGCCCGCCGCATCCTGGGCGAACTGCTCGGCGTCCCGCCCCGCCGGATCCTCCTGGGCCGCGCCCCCTGTCCCTGCTGCGGCGCCCCGGACCAAGGCCCGCCCGTCGTCCTGCACCCCGGCGGCGCCCCGCGGATCAGCCTCTCCCACACCACGGGCTGCGCGGCGCTGGCGGTCTGCGAGGGCCCGGTGGGCGTGGACGTGGAGGAGCAACGCCCGCTCCCGACGGGAACGTTGACCGTGTCGACGCTGACCCCCTCCGAGGCGGAACACCTGGCCGGCGTGCCCGCCGGCCCCACCCGCGACGCCGCCTATCTCCGCTGCTGGACCCGCAAGGAAGCCGTACTCAAGGCGGTGGGCACGGGCATCACGTCAGACCTGTCGCTCCTGGAGACCTTCCCGGCCACCCCCGGCCCGGTCCGCGTCGAGGCGGGCGAACACCCCGCCGCGGCCCGCCCGTGGACGGTGACGGACCTCTCCCTGCCCCTCCCCTGGACCGCCTCCCTGGCGACACCGCACGGGACCCCGGGACCGCCGGTCGTCACGTACCACGGGGATTCGGCGTTCGGGCCCTACGACGCCGCCCACGACGGCACCTCCGGCACGACGGTGCGCCTCACACCGCCATGAGCGGTGCGTCGTCCCGCCACTTGAGGATCTTGTCGAAGCTGACGATCGTGCCGTCGCGGCCGGGCTTGACGGCGATCTGGACGTGGTCGGCGAGTTCGCGGATCAGACAGAGGCCCCGTCCGTGCTCGGAGTCGGCGCGGACGGGGCGGGGGGCCGGGGAGGGGGTGAAGCCCGGTCCCGAGTCGGTGACCTCGATGCGGCACTTCTCGCCGTCGAGGTAGGCGGTGACCCGGTACGCCTCCGAGGGCACCGTTCCCCCACCGTGCTCGACGGCGTTCGCGCAGGCCTCGCTGAGGGCCACGGAGAGGTCGTAGGAGATGTCGGGGTCGACGCCCGCCGACTCCATCGTGCCGAGCAGCAGCCGTCTGGCGAGCGGAACGCTCGCAGCTTCCCGCCGCAAGTGGAGTGACCACCAGATGCTCATGCTCCAGCCTCCAGGCAGCGGCTCGACATACTGTTTCTTATTGCCGTGAGTACACCGGTGTAAGCACAGAGTTGACGTGATGCAGCCCATATGGGCGATGCGTCCCGAACGGAATCGGTGTATGTGCGGGCGGCCCGTGCCAGAAAGTGACCTTCCGGCCTCTACGTGAACCTTGCGGACCTGCCGTACGGCGCCCTTGGCGCCAGTGCGATGATTGGCCCGCCATGACTGCCCCCCACCAGCGCGCGGCGCGCTCCGGAAAAGGTCTCCGGATGTTCAGGGCCTCGGTGTTCGCCGCGGTCTGCGTCGTGCTGGCCGCGGGAGGCCACACCCTCGCCTCCTGCGCCACGGTCCCGCTGTGGACGCTGGGCGCGGGATTCCTGGCGACCGTCCTGGCCGTGGTGCCGCTCGCCGGACGCGCCCGCTCGCTCCCCGGCATCGTGACGCTGCTCGCGGCCGGACAGACCGTGCTGCACACGCTGTTCGGCCTGGGGCAGCACACGGCAGCCGCGGCATCGGCATCCTCCATGGCCTCGATGCCGTCGATGCCGTCGATGCCGTCGATGTCCTCGATGCCGTCCATGGCGACGCACACGACGGCCGACGCCACCCTCGTCGAGCGCGCGGCGCGCCTCGTCTGCGGCACCACCGCCGCGGCGATCAGCCCCGCCCAGGCCCGCAGGATCCTCGCCGACGCCCGCCTGTCCCCGGACACCGCCACGGGCATGGGTACGGGCACGGGCTCCATGCACCACCCGGCGGACGCCCTGTCCACCTCCGGCTCCCTGGCCTCGCTGCTGCCGTCCCTGCCGATGCTGCTCGCCCACGTGCTCGCGGCGATCGCCGCCGGCTGGCTGCTGCGCCGCGGGGACCTGGCCCTGCTGCGGCTCACCGAACTGTCCGCGCTGTCGGCCCAAGCGGTCGCCGAGGGCGCGCTCGTACGCTCCCTGCGCGGGGCGCTCGCGCTGGTGCGCGCCCTGCGTGCCGGGCTCCCGGCCGTGCCCGGGACGGGCCCGCACCCGCCGCGCACCGCCCTGCTCGCGCCATCCAAGCCCCGTACCACCGCACTTCAGCACACGGTGATCAGGCGCGGCCCGCCGGCCGCCGCACTCGCCCTCGCCGCCTGACACGACGACACCGCCACTCCGCCGAGACCGGGAGAGGGGCCGCCGTCGTGCGGCACACGCGCGTGCCCGTGCATCCGCGCCGCGCGCCCTCGTCACCGAACCTCACTCGAATCTCGAAGTGGAGTGCATCCGTTCATGAAGGCTTCCCGCCTCGCCGCCACCGGCGCCCTCGCCGCCTCGGCCGTCGTCGTCCTGTCCTCGCCCGCCTTCGCGCACGTCAGCGTGCAGCCCGAGGGCACGGCCGCCAAGGGCGGTTACGCGGTCATCGACTTCAAGGTCCCCAACGAGCGCGACGACGCCTCGACCACCAGGCTCGAGGTCACCTTCCCCTCCGACCACCCGCTGGCCTCCGCCATGCCGCAGCCGATGGACGGCTGGGACATCAAGGTCACCAAGTCCAAGCTGGCCAAGCCGATCGAGATGCACGGCGAGAAGATCGACGAGGCCGTCTCCAAGATCACCTGGACGGCCAAGGACGGCGGCGTCGGGCCCGGCTTCTTCCAGAAGTTCCCGGTCTCCGTCGGCACCCTGCCCGAGGACACCGACCAGCTCGCCTTCAAGGCGCTGCAGACGTACTCCGACAAGGAGGTCGTCCGCTGGATCGAGGTGCAGCAGAAGGGCCAGGAGGAGCCGGAGAACCCGGCCCCGGTGCTCACCCTGTCCGCCGCCGAGGACGGCCACGCGCACGGTTCGACCGCCGAGGACGCGTCCGACAACTCCAAGAACGCCGAGAACACGGCCGCCGACACCTCCGCGGGCTCCGACGGCAGTGACACCACCGCGCGCGTGCTGGGCGTCGTGGGCATCGTCGTCGGCGCGCTGGGCGTGGCGTACGGCGTACTCGCCGGCCGTCGCCGCAGCGACGCCTGAGGCCCGTCCGTCGGTGTGTCCGGGGGCGCGTGCCCGAGCACGGCCCCCGGTGCACACCGGAGCTCTCACATCTGGGACATTTTTCTATGCGCAAGAAGACGTTCGCCGCGGCCGCGCTGCTCGCCGCCGCCTCCCTGACCCTCTCCGCCTGCGGCAGCGGTGACGACGGCAAGTCGCCCGTGTCGGTGGTCTCCGAGGACACCTCGCAGAAGGCCGCGTACATCCTCGACAAGCCCTTCGAGAAGCCGGACATGGTCCTGACCGACACCCAGGGCAAGAAGTACGACTTCCGCAAGGAGACGGCCGGCCGCCCGACGCTGATCTACTTCGGCTACACCCACTGCCCCGACATCTGCCCGCTGACGATGAACAACGTCGCGGTGGCGAAGAAGGCGCTGCCCAAGGCCGAACAGGACAAGCTCCGGGTCGTGTTCGTCACCACCGACCCGGGCCGCGACACCCCGTCCGAGCTCGGCAAGTGGCTCAAGGGCATCGACCCGCAGTTCGTGGGCCTGACCGGCGACTTCGCCACCATCCAGGCCGGCGCCCGCACCCTGGGCATCTCCATCGAGCCGACGCACAAGGACAAGAAGACCGGCAAGACCGTCTCGGTGCACGGCACCCAGGTCATGGCGTTCTCCCCGAAGACGAACGGGGGTTACCTCCTCTACGACGACAAGGCCACCGTCGACGACTACACCAAGGACCTCCCCAAGATCATCAAGGGGGAGAACCCGTGAGGCACCTCGCCGTGCCCGCCACGGTGATAGCCGGAGCCCTGGCCCTGGCGGCCTGCGGCGGCTCCGGCTCTGGCTCCGGCTCCGGCTCCGGCGACGCGAAGGCCGACCTGTCCGTCAGCTCCTCGTACATGCCGCAGCCGGTCTCCGACATGGCCGCGGGCTTCCTCACGATCGCCAACGAGGGCGGCGCGAAGGACGAACTGACCTCCGTCACCAGCGACGCCGCGGGCAGCGTCACCGTCCACCGGACGGTGGGGCAGTCCATGGAGGAGGTAACGTCGCTCGACGTCCCCGCCCACGGCCGGCTCGTCTTCAAGAGCGGCGGCAACCACCTGATGTTCGAGAACCTGAAGCGGAAGCCGAAGCAGGGCGAGAAGGTGACGGTCGAGCTCCACTTCGCCGACTCCGGTCCGATCAAGGTTGAGATGCCGGTGAAGTCCGCCACGTACAACCCCGCGAACGGACACTGAGGGAGGGACCACCGTGACGCAGACCATCACCCCGCGCCGAATGCGGACCCTGGTGCTGCTGTGCCTGACCGTCATCGGCGTCCTCCTCGCCGGTGCCGGGCCGGCCTCCGCGCACGCCGCGCTGACCGGCAGCGACCCCGCGCAGGGGGTGGTGGTCGACAAGGCGCCCAGCCAGGTCACGCTGACCTTCTCCGAGAAGGTCGCCACGTCCGACGACTCGCTGCGCGTGCTCGACCCCAAGGGCAAGCGCGTCGACGCCGCGAAGCCGTCCAACGTCAGCGGCACCTCGTACGCCGTGCAGCTCAAGAGCGGCCTGCCCGACGGCACCTACACGGTGTCCTGGCAGGTCGTGTCCGCGGACAGCCACCCCGTCGCGGGCGCCTTCACCTTCTCCATCGGCGCCCCGTCCACGACCTCGGTCAAGGTGGTCGGCCAGGAGGTCGGCGGCGGGGTGGTCGGCTGGCTGTACGGCTTCGGCCGCTACATGTCGTACGCCGGCTTCATCGTCATGGTCGGCGGCGCCGCCTTCGTCCTCGCCTGCTGGCAGCGCGGTTCGGGGGTACGGCCGCTGCAGCGGCTCGTCGTCTCCGGATGGCTGTCGCTCACCGCCGCGACCCTGCTGCTTCTGCTCCTGCGCGGCTCCTACACCAGTTCCGGGAAAGCCGGCGACATCTTCGACCTGGGGCTGCTCGGGCAGGTGCTGCAGACCAAGACGGGCGCGGCACTGGTGTCCCGGCTGCTGCTGCTCGCCGCGGCGGCACTCTTCATCGCCGTGCTCTTCGGTGCCTATGACAAGCGGGAGGACGAGGAGAAGCGGGATCTGACCTTCGGGCTCGCGATCGGCGGGTTCGTCGTGTCGGCCGGTCTCGCGGCGAGCTGGGCCATGGCCGAGCACGCCTCCACCGGGCTCCAGCCCGGCATCGCCATGCCGGTCGACGTCGTCCATCTGCTGGCTGTCGCGGCCTGGCTGGGCGGACTGTGCGCACTCCTGGTCGCGCTGTACCGCTCGCCGACCCCGATCGAGTCCGGCGCGGTACGGCGCTTCTCCCAGGTCGCCTTCGGCAGCGTCCTCGCGCTCGTCGCGACCGGCATCTACCAGTCGTGGCGCCAGCTCGGCTCCTGGTCGGCCTTCACCGACACGTCGTACGGCCAGCTGCTGCTCGTCAAGATCGGCCTGGTGTGCGTGCTGGTCGGCATCGCCTGGATGTCCCGGCGCTGGACGGCTCAGCTGGCGGACACGGCGCCCGCCGAGACACGTCAGCGGGAGAAGGCGCACGTCGGCACCGCCTCCACCACGGCCGAGGACACCACGGCCGAGGACACCACGGCCAACGGCTCCGCTGAGGGTGAGGAGACCGCCGCAGGCGGTTCCGAGGCGTCCGGCGACCCCGAGCGCGCCGCCCAGCTCGCCCGCCAGCAGGCCGCCGTGGCCACCGCGGAGAAGAAGCGGCTGCGCGACGCGGACCCGCACCGCTTCGGGCTGCGGCGCTCGGTGCTCGCCGAGGCGGGTGTCGCCGTCGCGCTGCTCGCCGTCACCACCGTGCTGACGCAGACGGAGCCGGGCCGCACTGAGCAGGACGCCAAGGCGGCCACCGCCTCGTCGTCCTCCTCGTCCTCCTCGTCGTCCTCCTCGTCGTCCTCCTCGTCCGACGCGTCGTCCGGCGCTCTGACGCTGACGATGCCGTTCGACACGGGCGGCACGGACGGCAAGGGCGTCGTGTCGGTGGACTTCGACCCCGCGCGCGTGGGCGGCAACGAGCTGCACGTCTACGTCACCCGGCCCAACGGCCGCGCCTTCGACGTCCCCGAGGTGAAGCTCGCCCTCACGCTCGAGGCCAAGAAGATCGGGCCGCTGCCCATCACCCCCGACCGCGTCACCACCGGACACTGGACGGCGACCAACGTGCAGATCCCCATGGCCGGCGACTGGAAGGTCGCCGTGACCGTGCGCAGCTCCGACATCGACCAGGTGACCGTCTCCAAGAACGCGCAGATCGGCTGAACCGCACCATGGCTGACCAGTCCACCCCGCAGGCCCCCGCCCCCGTGGACACGGGTGCCCCGCCCGGGGCCCCCGCCGCGCGGGGCGTCTCGCGGCGCACCCTGCTCGGCACCGCCGGCGCCACCGGGATCGTCCTCGGCGCGGCCGGCGGCGCCGTGGGATACGCGGCCGCGCCCTCCGCGGCCACCCCGCTGACCTCCGTCGGCTCCGGCCGGGCGATGTTTCACGGGAAACATCAGCCCGGCATCACCGAGGGCCTCCAGGCCAAGGGCCACCTCGTCGCCTTCGACCTGGCGGCGGGCGCGGGCCGCCGGGAGGCGGCCGCGCTGCTGCGCCGCTGGTCGGCCACGGCCGAGCGGCTGATGGCGGGCGAGCCCGCGGCGCAGGGCGACACGGGCGTGGCCCGGGACGCGGGGCCGTCGTCGCTGACGATCACCTTCGGTTTCGGGCACAGCTTCTTCTCCCGCACCGGCCTGGAGAAGCGGCGCCCGGCCTCCCTCGACCCGCTGCCCGACTTCTCCTCCGACCACCTCGACAAGGCCCGCAGCAACGGCGATCTGTGGGTCCAGATCGGCGCCGACGACGCCCTCGTGGCCTTCCACGCGCTGCGCGCGATCCAGAAGGACGCGGGGAGCGCCGCCCGGGTGCGCTGGCAGATGAACGGCTTCAACCGCACACCGGGCGCCACCGCCCACCCCATGACGGCACGCAACCTGATGGGCCAGATCGACGGCACACGCAATCCGAAGCCGGCCGACTCCGACTTCGACAAGCGGATCTTCGTGCCCGCGTCCGGCTCGGCCGACCCGTCCTGGATGGCGAACGGCTCCTACGCCGTCGTACGCCGCATCCGCATGCTCCTCGACGACTGGGAGGGGCTGACGCTCGAGGCCCAGGAGAACGTCATCGGGCGCCGCAAGGCCGACGGGGCGCCCCTGTCCGGCGGCTCCGAGACCACCGCGATGAACCTCGACAAGACCGACGCCAAGGGCGAGTACGCCGTCCCCATCAACGCCCACGCGCGCATCACCCGCCCCGACCAGAACGGCGGTTCGGCGATCCTGCGTCGCCCGTTCTCATACCACGACGGCATCGACGCGGACGGGGTGCCCGACGCGGGACTGCTCTTCGTCTGCTGGCAGGCCGACCCGCTGCGCGGCTTCGTCCCCCTCCAGCGCAAGCTCGACCGCGGCGACGCCCTGTCGAAGTACATCCGCCACGAGGCGAGCGGTCTGTTCGCGGTGCCGGGCGGGACGGCGCAGGGGGAGTACGTGGGGCAGCGGCTGCTGGAGGGATGAGGAACCCCCCGGATTCACCCGCCCGAGGGGCCTGGGTGAGACGTGTGAGCCGCGTCCCCGTGAGGCCATTAGGGTGAAGGCATGCCAGCGAGCTACGCGTATCTCGGTCCCGAGGGCACCTTCACCGAAGCCGCCCTGCGCACCCTTCCCGAGACGGCCACCCGGGAGCTGATCCCCTACGTGTCCGTCCAGTCCGCGCTGGACGCGGTCCGCGTCGGCGAGGCCGAGGCCGCCTTCGTGCCGATCGAGAACTCCGTCGAGGGCGGCATCACCACCACGCTCGACGAACTGGTCGCGGGCGCACCGCTGATGATCTACCGCGAGGTGCTGCTGTCGATCACCTTCGCGCTGCTGGTGAGGCCGGGCACCCAGCTCTCCGACATCAAGACGGTCTCCGCGCACCCGGCCGCCCAGCCGCAGGTGCGCAACTGGCTCAGGAACAACCTCCCGGATGCCCACTGGGAGTCGGCCGCCTCGAACGCGGACGCCGCCCGCCTGGTCCAGGAGGGCCAGTACGACGCCGCCTTCGCGGGCGAGTTCGCCGCCGCGCTGTACGGCCTTCAGGCGCTGGAGACCGGGATCCACGACGCCGAGAACGCGCAGACCCGCTTCGTGCTGGTCGGCAGGCCCGCCCGGCCCGCGGCGCCGACCGGCGCCGACAAGACCTCCGTCGTGCTGTGGCAGCGCGACGACCACCCCGGCGGTCTGCGCGACCTGCTCGGCGAGTTCGCCACCCGCGGCATCAACCTGATGCTGCTGCAGTCCCGGCCCACCGGCGCCGGCATCGGCAACTACTGCTTCTGCATCGACGCCGAGGGCCACATCTCCGACCGCCGGGTGGCCGAGGCCCTGATGGGGCTGAAGCGGATCTGCCTGGAGGTGCGGTTCCTCGGTTCGTACCCGCGTGCGGACCTCGGCGTCGAGGACGTGAGCGCCCCGCGGAAGGGGACCTCCGACCGGGAGTTCGTGGCGGCGGCGGACTGGGTGGCCCGCTGCCAGGACGGCCGTTTCTAGCCAGTCGCGCCCACGTGCTCGCCAGTCCTACCTGCAGATTTTCGTTGTCCACAGGAGTTATCCACAGGCGAGCTTCTCGACCTGGGGACAAGTCGACAGCGAGGCGTCAGTCAGTCGACAAATCGCCCTACGGGCCTCCGCGGCGTCCACTCGGGCGCATGTCACCGTTCGTCCACTCGTTTCCTATAGGCAATCCTTTGGGGCGACTGCTTTCCACCGAAAGTGGTGGTAAAAGCTGGTTTGCGCGGGGAATCCGCACGGTGACGCGACGGTTTCGGAGTGATCAATTCCGAAATCCACAGACCCCCCGCACACCCTGTGGATAACTTTTCGAGGGTTGTGGATCGCTGTGGACAAACGACCCCCCAAGTCCCGCTCCGCACAAGGAAATCGAGTCAACCCGGCGCTGACCACCCCTCCCCGTCCAGGGAGTGAGACACTTTTTGTTGACACTGTGCGCAATTCGCTCATGACAGAACGTAAGCCGCAATTCACGACTCCCGGCAATGACGTGTCGTGGGCCGTATCCCCGCACCGGTAGCCTTGACCGCGTGATTGACCTTCGCCTGCTCCGTGAGGACCCCGACCGTGTGCGCGCGTCCCAGCGCGCCCGTGGAGAGGACGTCGCGCTCGTCGACGCTCTCCTGTCTGCCGACGAGCGGCGCAGGTCGTCCGGCGTCCGCTTCGACGAGCTGCGCGCCGAGCAGAAGCAGCTCGGCAAGCTCATCCCCAAGGCATCCGGCGACGAGAAGGCCGAGCTGCTGAAGAAGGCCGGCCAGCTCGCCGCCGACGTCAAGGCCGCCGACGCCGAGCGCGACGCGGCCGACGCCGAGACCCAGGAGCTGCTGCTCCGGCTCGGCAACCTCGTCCACCCGGACGTGCCGGTCGGTGGCGAGGAGGACTTCGTCACCCTCGAGACGCACGGCACGATCCGCGACTTCGGTGCCGAGGGCTTCGAGCCCAAGGACCACCTGGAGCTCGGCACGCTCCTCGGCGCGATCGACGTCGAGCGCGGCGCGAAGGTCTCCGGCTCCCGTTTCTACTTCCTCACCGGTGTCGGCGCCCTGCTGGAGCTCGCCCTCGTCAACGCGGCGATCGCCCAGGCGACGGCGGCCGGCTTCACGCCGATGCTGACGCCCGCCCTGGTCCGCCCCCAGTCGATGGCGGGCACGGGCTTCCTCGGCCAGGCGGCCCAGGACGTCTACCACCTCGACAAGGACGACCTCTACCTCGTCGGCACCTCCGAGGTCCCCCTCGCCGCTTACCACATGGACGAGATCCTGGACGCCGACAAGCTGCCCCTGCGCTACGCCGGCTTCTCGCCCTGCTTCCGCCGCGAGGCCGGCTCGCACGGCAAGGACACCCGGGGCATCTTCCGCGTCCACCAGTTCGACAAGGTGGAGATGTTCTCCTACGTCGCCCCCGAGGACTCGGAGGCGGAGCACCAGCGCCTGCTGGGCTGGGAGAAGCAGTGGCTGACGTCGCTTGAGCTGCCGTTCCGCGTCATCGACGTGGCCACCGGCGACCTCGGCTCCTCGGCCGCCCGCAAGTTCGACTGCGAGGCGTGGATCCCGACCCAGCGCAAGTACCGCGAGCTGACCTCGACCTCGGACTGCACCGAGTTCCAGTCCCGGCGCCTGTCCATCCGCGTCCGTGACGGCAAGCAGGTCAAGCCGCTCGCGACGCTGAACGGCACGCTGTGCGCCGTACCGCGCACGATCGTGGCGATCCTCGAGAACCACCAGCAGGCCGACGGTTCGGTGTACGTGCCCAAGGTGCTGCGTCCGTTCCTCGGCGGCCGGGAGGTCCTGGAACCGGTCGCCAAGTGAGCGAGCCGTCACCCGCCGGGGGTTTCCCGTACCAGCTGATCGCGACCGACCTCGACGGAACGCTCCTGCGCTCCGACGAGTCGGTCTCCCCGCGCACCCGTGAAGCGCTCGCCGCGGCCACCGCGGCGGGCGCCGCGCACATCGTCGTCACCGGCCGCGCGGTCCCCTGGACCCGGCACATCCTCGACGACCTCGGCTACCAGGGCCTCGCGGTCTGCGGCCAGGGCGCCCAGGTCTACGACGCCGGGGCGCACCGCCTGCTGACGTCCGTGACCCTGGACCGGCAGCTGGCGGGCGTGGCACTGGCCAAGATCGAGGCGGAGGTCGGGCCGCTGCATCTCGCGGCGAGCCGTGACGGCCTGTCGGGCGAGGTGCTGGTCGGCCCTGGCTACGCGGTCACCGGCGCGCTCCCGTCCACACCCTTCACGGACGCGTCCGACCTCTGGGCGGCCCCGCTGAACAAGATCTACATACAGCACCCGGACCTGACCGACGACGAGCTCGCGGAGGCCGCCCACCGGGCCGCCGGCGGCTTCGTCACGGTCGCGATGGCGGGCGAGGGCATCGTCGAACTGCTGCCGCTGGGCCTGTCGAAGGCGACCGGCCTGTCACTGGCGGCGCGCCGGCTCGGCCTGAAGGCGGCCGGCACGATCGCCTTCGGCGACATGCCGAACGACATCCCCATGTTCGCCTGGGCGTCCCACGGCGTGGCCATGGCCAACGCCCACGAGCAACTCAAGGCGGTGGCACAGGAGATGACGTCCTCCAACGAGGAGGACGGGATCGCCCTGGTGCTGGAGCGGTTGCTGCCGTAGCAACCGGCAGTCGTGCCGCTGGGACGGCTCCCGGCCCGCGACCGGTCAGCCGTCCCAGCGGAGGATGCCCCCTGGCCAAGGGGGCGACGGGGGAAGGCGGCCCACGCAGGCGCAGCGCGCCGCGTGCTCGAAGCGGCCGCCCCGGGCAGCTCCGGATGCGGAGCGGGCTCCACGGTGGGGTAACTACACCGGAACCCGCCGCGGGCTGCCCTGAAGGGAGCGGGACGTACTGTCGTGCATGGACATCGTCCGGCTCCTCTCCCAGAAAGTGGCGCCGGGCTCACCGTCCGGCGTCGTGGACACAACCACTGTGCCTGTCCGGCGAGTTGGACGCCACCGAATAAATCGGACGTACGGCCGGGCTAGCGGCGCCGCCACTTGCGGCGCCGGCCCTTGCTGAAGAACCACCCCGCGGGCGGCTCGTCGGAGCGCCACGGCTGCGGCTCCGGTCCCTCGTCACGCCAGCGCGCGGCGAGCATGCGGGCGCGGGCAGACGGCTCGGAGGTGTCGGCGGACCGTATGAAGTCCTCGTCCAGGACCAGGTCGTCCCAGTCGTCTGCCATTCCCGCGCCTCCTGACCGTCCGTCCCGTTTTGCCCAGTGTGCCCGGACAGAGGTGAAGCCTCCGTCAAGACGATGCCCCGTCAAGGCAGGGCACCGTCGGGACAAGCGCCGTCACTCCTCCCCGGCGAGCGTCAGCGACCGCAGCTTCTGGCCCGCGTACCAGGTGGCCAGCACGGTCACCACGATCAGCAGCACCGTCGCCGTCGTCAGCCCGACGTCCGAGGTCACCAGGTCCCCGCCGGCCACCTTGTGGGCGACGGCCAGCGACCACTGCTGGACGCTCAGCGTGCGCGCACCGGGCACCAGGGAGCCGAACAGGGCCTCCCAGACCAGCGCGTAGACGAGCCCGAAGACCACGGCGTGCCGGGAGACCGTGCCGAGCAGCAGGAAGAGTGCCGCGTAGGTGATGGACGAGACGAGGGCGGCCACCGTGTAGGCCACGGCGATCTGCTGGCCGTTGCCGTTCAGGATGAAGCCCGCGACGAGCGTGGGCAGCGCCGAGAACACCATCGTGACCGCGATCGCCACGATCAGCTTGGTGAAGATGATCGTCGGCCGCTTCAGCGGCTTGGACAGGAGGTACACCACCGAGCCGTCGTCGATCTCCGGCCCGATCGCGCCCGTGCCGGCGATGACGCCGATGATCGGCACCATGGTGGCGAGTGCGAGCCCGCCCAGCAGGTCGGAGGCCGTCTGGTCGTCGGCGCCCGCCAGGGCGCGCACGACGACGGAGATCGCGATCAGCAGCAGGGGCAGCGCCCCCAGGATGAGGGCCCGGCGGCGGCCGAGCAGAGCCCGATACGTGAGCCGGGCGACTGTGGGGTCGTACATCTTCGGCCTCCTACGCCGCGACCAGATACGAGAACACGGACTCGAGGGACTCGTCGGACGGCGAGACCGTGAGCAGCCGGATGCCGTTGTCCCTGGCCACCCGCGGCAGCAGCGCCGTGAAGCGGCCGAAGTCGACGGCCTGGACGCGCAACGCGCCCTCGGCCAGGTCGACTTCGATGCCGGACGTCGACGGGTCGGCGATCAGCGCGGCCGCGAGGGCGCGGTCGTCGCTGGAACGCACCAGGTAGCGGTGCGGCCGGTCGGTCATCAGGCGGCGGATCTTGCGGAAGTCGCCGCTCGCCGCGTGCCGTCCGGCGACGACGACCTCGATGTGCCAGGCGAGTTGCTCGACCTCTTCGAGGATGTGCGACGAGAACAGCACCGTGCGGCCCTCGTCGCCCATGCGCCGCAGCAGGTCCATCAGCTGCATGCGCTGGCGCGGGTCCATGCCGTTGAAGGGCTCGTCCAGCAGCAGCAGCGAGGGGTCGTGCACCAGGGCGGACGCCATCTTCACGCGCTGGCGCATGCCCTTGGAGTACGTGGAGATCTTGCGGTCCTGCGCGTACTCCATCTCGACCGTGGCGAGGGCCCGCTGGGCGGCCTTGGCGCCGAGACCGTGCAACTCGGCGTTGGCCATGACGAATTCGCGCCCGGTGAGGAAGTCGTACATCGCCTCGCGCTCGGGGACGATGCCGATGTGCTTGTAGATCGCCTCGGTGCGCCACACCTGCTGGCCGTCGAGGGTGACGGTGCCGGTGGAGGGGGCCAGGAAGCCGCCCATCATGTTGATGAGGGTGGACTTTCCGGCGCCGTTGGGACCCAGCAGGCCGGTGACGCCGGGGCCGATGGTCATGGTGATGTCGTTGACGGCGACCACGTTGCCGAACCAGCGGGAGACGTGGTCGATGCTGAGCGTGGTCACAGTCCGACCTTTCGGTAGCGGCGCATCAGGAGGCCGTAACTGGCGGCGATGAGGCCGAGGACGACGAGGACGTAGACGACGCCCTGGCCGCTGCTGGGGCCGACCTCACCGGGGAAGGCCGACTTCGCGCCCAGGAACGCGGTCTGCACACCGTCGACCAGCGTGATCGGTGAGAACAGGCCGATCCAGGGGATGGCCCCCGAGCTGTTCTGCGCGTCCGCGATCGCCTGGAGCGTGGAGACCGCGCCGTAGGAGATGGTCATGACGGCGATGACGGCCGCGATGCCGAAGCCGCGGCGCGGGGTCACCGAGGCGATGACCAGGCCGATGCCGGCGAAGAGCAGTGAGAGCAGAGCCACGGAGACCAGTCCCTGTGCGAAACCCTTCGTCTGGTCGGCGAAGTCGAGCTTGGCCAGCAGGGCGCCCACGTAGAGCACGAGCAGGGGGGCCGCGGTGAGGACGAACATCGCGGAGGCCAGGGCCGCGTACTTCGCCCGCACGTAGTCGGCGGTCTCGATCGGCCGCGAGAAGTACAGCGGCACGGTCTTGAAGCGCAGGTCGCGCGAGACGGACTGCGGTGCCTGCGAGGCGAGGAACAGGCTGATGACGGCCTGCATGATGACCGCGTAGCGCGTGTACTCGACCGGCAGGTCCTTGAGCTTCGTGGCGACCGTGACGGCCACCATGATGGCGGCGGGCACGCACATCACCACGAACAGCAGCATCGGCAGCACCTTGGACTTGATGGAGCGTCCGAGGCCGTAGGCGCCGCGCAGGGACTGCGAGTAGAGCGAGCGGGTGGCGTAGGAGCGGCCGAGGCGGGGGCCGTCGTAGTTGCGGTAGCCGATGTTGTGGATGCGGGTCTGGTCGCCCGGCGCACCGGCCGCCGTCTGCATGGGCTGCTCAACTGCCATGGACAGCCGCCTCCTTCGTCACGTCCCGGTCCTCGGCGTCCGCGTGGAAGACCTCCGAGATGTGGTGCCTGCGCTGTTCCATGCGCACGAGGCCCAGGCCGAGGTCGGCGACGACGTCGCGCACGAGGTCGTAGGTCTCCTCGCCCTGCGCGGTGAGCAGCAGGATGTGTCCGGCGCCCGGCAGGCCGTTGCTGCCGTCGAGGACCTCCACCCCGCGCGCGTGCAGCACCTCGCGCACCGCGCGCGTGCCGTCCGGGTGGTCGTCGGTGTCGGTGACCTCGATCGCCAGCGTCGTGGTGGTCTGGGTGAAGTCCGTGGTGGAGCTGGACCGCAGCAGCTTGCCGCCGTCGATGATCACCACGTGGTCGCAGGTGCGCTCCAGCTCGCCCAGCAGGTGCGAGGTGACCAGGACCGAGATGCCGAAGTCGGTGTGGATACGGCGGATGAGGCCGAGCATCTCGTCGCGGCCGACCGGGTCGAGGCCGTTGGTCGGCTCGTCCAGGAAGACCAGCTGCGGGTCGTGCACCAGGGCCTGCGCGAGCTTGACGCGCTGCTTCATGCCGGTCGAGTAGCCGCCGATCGGGCGGTAGCGCTCCTCGTACAGACCGACGTGGCGCAGCGTGTCCGCGGTGCGCTCGCGCGCGGCCGTGGGCGGCAGGCCGGACATGCGTGCCATGTGGACGACGAACTCGGTCGCCGAGACGTCCGGCGGCAGGCAGTCGTGCTCGGGCATGTAGCCGACCCGCTCCCGGATGGCGGCGCCCTTGGTCGCGACGTCGAGGCCGAGCACTTCTGCGCGGCCCTCGGAGGCGGGGGACAGACCCAGCAGGATCTTGATCAACGTGGACTTGCCGGCTCCGTTTGCTCCGACGAGGCCGGTCACACCGGCCCCGACGTCGACGGAGAGCCGGTCAAGCGCGGTCACCCGGGGGAACCGCTTGCTCAGGCTTTCAGTCGCGATCACAGTCACGTCCACGACGATAGTGACGCGCACCACGCCGGTCGTCAGACCGCAGAGCTGTCTTGGCCTCAGACTCCAGATGTACGGGTCCGTAGGGGTGCCCCCTACCTGAGAGTTACGGAGCGTGGTCCGCCGCCCCGGCCACGCGGTTTTCCACAGCCCCGACCCTCCTATTGACGCGACCTCTAACAACTGTCACATTCATCAGTGTCAAGTTACGGACGCGTACCGCAGTCGGCACGGGCGAGGTTGGGCGGTGGCATGACGACGGCAGTGGCAGGTGAACTCTCCGCGCGGCTCGCGGGGTTCAGGCGGGTGCAGCGCCTCGCCTACGAGTGCGCGGAGGCGGTCGCCGCGCAGCTCCAGCCCGGAGTGACCGAGCGCAAGGCGGCCCGCATGCAGCGGGAGTGGCTGCGCGAGCGGGGCGTGCGGGACTGGTTCCATCTGCCCTTCGCCTGGTTCGGCGACCGCACGGCCTTCGTGAACTTCCGCATCCCGCTCCAGTTCTTCCCCACCGACCGGCGGCTGGAGCCGGGGATGCCGTTCATCCTCGACATGGCCCCGGTGTACGACGGCTTCACGGCCGACATCGGCTACTCGGGATCGCTCGGCATCAACCCCGTGCAGGACCGGCTCATGGCCGACCTGGAGGCGCACCGCGAGCTGATCCTTCGCGAGGTGCGCGAGCGGCGCCCGCTGCGCACGATCTACGAGGACGTCGACCGCCTCATGGTCCGCCAGGGCTACGCCAACCGGCACCGCGCGTATCCCTTCGGCGTGATCGCGCACAAGGTGGACCGGGTGAAGGAGCGCCGCTGGTCGCCGCACCTGTTCGGGTTCGGCACGCAGTCCCTGAAGGGGCTCGCCTCCGACGCGCTGCACGGCCACCGCGACGGCTGGTCCCCGCTGTGGTCGCCCTACCGCTTCTCCGACCACCCGCCGCAGCCGGGCCTGTGGGCGGTCGAACCCCACCTCGGATTCCGGGGCACGGGCGCGAAGTTCGAGGAGATCCTGGTCGTCACCGACTCCCAGGACCCCGAGGAGAGCGCCTTCTGGCTGGACGACGATCTGCCGCACGTGCGGCGCTGGGCGGAGGACAAGTGACGTTGCTGACGGGCGCACGGGAGCGCCGGATCCGGACCGGCGGCGTCGAGCTGCAGGTGGCCGAACTGGGAGACGCCGCACAGCCGACGGTCGTCCTCGTCCACGGCTACCCGGACAGCATGGAGGTGTGGTCGGAGGTCGCCACCCGGCTCGCGGAGCGCTTCCACGTCGTGCTGTACGACGTCCGGGGACACGGCCGGTCGACGGCGCCGAAGCCGCTGCGCGGCGGCTTCACCCTGGAGAAGCTGACCGACGACTTCCTGGCCGTGACCGACGCGGTCAGCCCCGGCCGGCCGGTGCACGTGGTCGGGCACGACTGGGGCTCGGTGCAGTCCTGGGAGTTCGTCACCGTCCGGCGCACCGAGGGGCGCATCGCCTCCTTCACCTCCATGTCCGGACCGTCCCTCGACCACTTCGGCCACTGGATCAACCAGCGGCTGAAGCGGCCCACCCCGGGCCGGATCGGCCAGCTCCTCGGCCAGGGCGCCAAGTCCTGGTACGTGTATCTGCTGCACACGCCCGTGCTGCCCGAACTGGCCTGGCGCGGCCCCCTGGGCAAGCGCTGGCCCGGCATCCTGCGCCGGGTGGAGAAGATCCCCGCCGGCGACTACCCGACCGCCTCGCTGCCCTCGGACGCGGCCCACGGCGCCTGGCTGTACCGCGACAACGTGCGCCCCCGGCTGCGCAGGCCCCGCACCGACGCTTACGCACACGCGCCCGTGCAGCTCATCACGCCCCTCGGGGACGCGTTCCTGTCGGAGCGCCTCTACGACGATCTGGAGCACTGGGTTCCGCAGCTGACCCGCCGCACGCTGCCGGCCAAGCACTGGGTCCCGCGCACGCGTCCCGACCAACTGTCCTCCTGGATCACCGAGTTCATCACCTCCGTCGAAGGCGGCAGGCCCGAGACGGCGCAGCCCACCGGCAAGTACGCCGAACGCTTCGGCGGGCAGCTCGTCCTGGTCACCGGCGCGGGCAGCGGCATCGGACGGGCCACGGCGTTCGCCTTCGCCGAGGCGGGCGCGCGCGTGGTGGCCGTCGACCGGGACGCCGAGGCCGCCGTCCGCACCGCCGAGCTGTCCCGCCTGGTCGGCGCCCCCGAGGCATGGGCGGAGACCGTCGACGTCTCCGACGAGCAGGCCATGGAGAAACTCGCCGACAAGGTCGCCGCCGAGTACGGCGTGGTGGACGTCCTGGTGAACAACGCCGGTATCGGACTGGGTGGTTCCTTCTTCGACACCACCCCCGAGGACTGGAAGAAGGTCCTCGACGTCAACCTGTGGGGCGTGATCCACGGCTGCCACCTGTTCGGGAAGCAGATGGCCGAGCGCGGACAGGGCGGCCACATCGTCAACACCGCCTCGGCGGCGGCGTATCAGCCCTCCAAGGCGCTGCCCGCCTACAGCACCTCCAAGGCGGCCGTGCTGATGCTCAGCGAGTGCCTGCGCGCGGAACTGGCAAGCCAGGGGATAGGCGTGAGCGCGATCTGCCCCGGCTTCGTCAACACCAACATCACCTCCACCGCACGCTTCGCGGGCGTGGACGCCGACGAGGAGAAACGGCGCCAGAAGAGGACGGCGCGCCTGTACGGCCTCAGGAACTACCCGCCGGAGAAGGTCGCCGACGCCATCCTGCGCGCGGTCGTGCGCAACGACGCCGTCGTGCCGGTCACCCCGGAGGCCCGGGGCGCCCACCTCATGTCCCGGTTCGCCCCGCGCGCGCTGCGGGCGATCGCCCGGATGGAACCACCGCTGTGAGCGCGCCGGCCGGGTCACGCGCGGCCGGGACGTGGCCAGACCTGCGGCCGGTGCGCAGTGAGACCTGAGAACGGGACATAGCCGGACCTGGGGAAGGAGGAAACGGGCATGCGGACGCCGTACCGCATCGAGGACCTGGCGCACGTCAGCGGCGCCTCGGTCCGCACCATCCGCGCCTACCAGGACCGCGGTCTGCTCCCCCGGCCCGAGCGCAGCGGCCGCGCCAACCTCTACTCAGACGCGCACCTGGCCCGGCTGCGCCAGATCGCCGAACTCCTGGACCGCGGCTACACGCTGGCCTCCATCAAGGAGCTCCTGGAGGCGTGGGACGCGGGCCGCGGCCTGGGCGGGGTGCTCGGTCTGGTCGCCGAGATCGACCGGCCGTGGACCGACGAGGAGGCGGTACGGATCTCCCGTGCCGACCTCGACGAGCGCTTCGGCGGCTCCCCCGACGACGCGGCCGTCGCCGAGGCCGTCGAACTCGGCGTGCTGGAACCCGTCCCGGGCGACGACGGCTCCTTCCTCGTGCCGAGCCCCCAAGAGCTCGCCGTGGCAGTGGAGTTGCACGCGGCGGGCGTACCGCTGTCCGCGATATCCGCCCATCTGCGGGAGTTGAGGGTCCAGGTCGAGCACATCGCCGCCCGTTTCCTGGAGTTCACCACCGAGCACGTCTTCGCCCGCTACCTCGACGGACCGCACCGCCCGACCGACGCGGACGCGACGGAAGCGGCCTCACTCGTACGCCGCCTGCGACCGCTCGCGCAGCAGACGGTGGACGCGGAACTGGCGCGGGCCATGCGGGCGCTGGCGGTGCGTCAGCTGCGTCAGCAGCTGGGGGAGGACGGTCCGGAGGAGGCCCGTCCGGTGTCACGCTCCGTGTCGTTGCCGGAGGAGACAATGCGGGCGGTGGAGAGCCTGGTTGGGGCGGGGAGTGCGGCGGAGTTCGTGACGCTGGCGGCTGAACGGGAGGTGCGGGCACGGGCGTTGGACGCGCTCACGTCAAGGGGAGGGCCCCCAGACGATCTTGACGAACAGGGCTGACATGTCGGGGAGTTGTCCACAGATCCGCCAACTAGCCTGTGGATAACTACAGTTGGTTGTGGATCAAACCTCTGCGGCGAAAATAATCTGCGTGATCCGCGTCTCTCCCGTCATGCTGAGCGGATGGACGAAAGACGCACCGTGAAGGTGTCGAAGTACCTCTCGAAACACCTGCGCCACCAGCCCGAGCGGATCGGGCTCACCCTTGACGAGGCCGGCTGGGTCGAGATCGACGAGCTGATGGCGGCGGCCGCCGCCCACGGCTTCCGCTTCACCCGCGACGAGCTGGACCACGTCGTCGCCGAGAACGACAAGAAGCGCTTCGCGGTCGACGGCACCAGGATCCGCGCCAGCCAGGGCCACAGCGTCGAGGTCGACCTCGGGCTGCCCCCGGCGACCCCGCCCGCGTACCTCTACCACGGCACCGTGGCCGGCAACCTGGACGCGATCCGCACCGAGGGGCTGCGCCCCATGAACCGCCACGACGTGCACCTCTCGCCCGACCGCGAGACGGCCACCCGCGTCGGCGCCCGCCGCGGCCGGCCGGTGGTCCTGCCGGTCGACGCCGGCGCGATGCACCGCGACGGGCACGTCTTCCACGTCAGCGCGAACGGCGTGTGGCTGACGCAGGCCGTACCCCCGCGCTACCTGCGCTTTCCCGAGGCGCACTGACGCGGCCTCGGTGCGTGGCCGAGCGCACGCGTACGGTGACCGTTTCGTCCGCCGTCGGTACGGGCCCGTAGGCTCGAACGCATGAGTCTGCGTCTGAGCACCGTGATCCTCCCGTACCGCCGCTGGCGCGAAGGCGGCCGTTCGGCATGGCTGCGGGCCGAGCAGCTCGGATTCCACACCGCCTACACCTACGACCACCTGTCCTGGCGCGTGCCGTTCCGCGACGGGCCCTGGTTCGGCGCCGTGCCGACCCTGACCGCCGCCGCGGCCGCCACCGAGCAACTGCGCCTGGGCACCCTGGTGACCTCGCCGAACTTCAGGCACCCGGTGACCCTCGCCAAGGAACTGATCTCCCTCGACGACATCTCCGGCGGCCGCGTCACCCTCGGCATCGGCGCGGGCGGCACCGGCTTCGACTCCACCGCGCTCGGCCAGGAGCCCTGGACCCCGCGGGAGCGGGCCGACCGGTTCGCGGAGTTCGTACCGCTGCTCGACCGGCTGCTCACCGAGGACACCGTCTCCTACGAAGGCGACTTCTACTCGGCGCACGGCGCGCAGAACATCCCGGGCTGCGTGCAGCGGCCCCGGCTGCCCTTCGCGGTGGCCGCCACCGGGCCGCGCGGACTGCGGCTCGCCGCACGCCACGGACAGGCGTGGGTGACCACCGGCGACCCGAAGCTGTACGAGAACGGCACTTCTGAACAGTCGATTCAAGCCATTCGCGGACAGGTCGCGAAACTGGCCGACGCCTGCGCAGCGATCGGCCGGAACGTGGCCGAAATGGACAAGATCCTGCTCACCGGGTTCACCCCCGACCGCGCCCGCCCGCTGGAGTCGCTCGACGCGTTCGTGGACTTCGCGGGCCGCCACCGCGAGCTGGGCTTCACCGAGATCGTGATCCACTGGCCCGTCCCCGGCACCCACTTCGCCGCCGACCAGAAGGTCTTCGAGCAGATCGCCATGGAGGCCCCGGCGCAGCTCGGCTGGGTCGACGGAGGGTGACGGTGCTGGAGAGGACGGTAACCACTCAGATGTGCGGAGTCCCGCACGGCCGTGCAGGCATATGCGGGAGAATGAACCGGTGACCTCAGCGACTCGACAGCCCGAGACCGCGGCCCCCGCCGTCCCGCCGCGACTCATAGCCACCGATCTCGACGGCACGCTCCTGCGGGACGACAAGTCGGTCTCCCCGCGCACGGTCGCCGCGCTCGCGGCCGCCGAACAGGCGGGCATCGAGGTCTTCTTCGTCACCGGCCGCCCGGCCCGCTGGATGGACGTCGTCAGCGACCACGTGCACGGCCACGGCCTGGCGATCTGCGGCAACGGCGCGGCCGTGGTCGACCTGCACGGCGGCCCCGGTGCCCACCGGTTCGTGAAGGTGCGCGAGCTGGCCCGGGACAACGCGCTGGACGCCGTACGGCTGCTGCGCGACGCGGCACCCGGCACGATGTACGCGGTGGAGCAGACCTACGGCTTCCACCAGGAGCCGGAGTATCCGAAGCTGCACATGGAGCTGCCGGACCACCTCGCGCCGGCCGAGGAACTGCTGGCGCCGGACGGCCCCGGCGGCGCCGAGCCGGTGCTGAAGATCCTCGCCTACCACCCGTCCCTCGACCCGGACGCCTTCCTCACCACCGCCCGGCTCGCCATCGGCGAGCGGGCCAGTGTCACCCGCTCCAGCCCCAGCGCCCTGCTGGAGATCAGCGGCCCCGGCGTCTCCAAGGCCAGCACGCTGGCGCTGTGCTGCGCCGAGCGCGGCATCTCGCACGAGGAGGTCGTCGCCTTCGGGGACATGCCGAACGACGTCGAGATGCTCACCTGGGCGGGCCGGTCGTTCGCGATGGGCAACGCGCACCCGGACGTCGTCGCCGCGGCCTCCGGCCGCACGGTCGCCAACAACGACGACGGTGTGGCGGTCGTGATCGAGCGGATGCTCGCCGGGCGGCCGTAGCGCCTCCCGGTCCAACGGGGCTCCTGCCGCGGGCGGTTCAGTGCGGCGCCTGCCACACCACCGTCGTACCGCCGCCGTTCTCGCCGAGCCCCGGACCGTGGCTGCTGTCGCCGCCCAGGGCCTCCGCACGCCGCTTCAGGTTGCTCAGGCCGCTGCGCCGGCCGCCCTCGGGGATGCCGACGCCGTCGTCCGCGACGCTCAGGCGTACGCCGGGGCGGCCGTCCGGGAGGGTCACGGTCGCGTCGACGACGACGTCGATCCGTGAGGCGCCCGCGTGCCGGAAGGCGTTGGAGAGCGCCTCGCGCAGGGCGGCGACGAGGTTCTTGCCGGTCAGGTCGCCGACCAGAGTGTCGACCGGGCCGACGAGGCGGTGCGAGGGCCGGAAGCCGAGCGGTACGGCGGCCATGCCGATCTCCCGGAGCACGCGCGTGCGCAGCCCGGAGGGCACCTCGGCGGGCCCCTGCTGGAGGGCGAAGATCGCGCTCCGGATCTCCTGGATGGTGACGTCGAGTTCGCCGACGGCCTTGCCGACCCCGTCCCGCACCTCGGGCACGACCGAACCGCGCTGCGCGTTCTCCAGCAGCATCCCGGTGGCGAACAGCCGCTGGATCACCAGGTCGTGCAGGTCACGGGCGATGCGGTCGCGGTCCTCGAACACCGCGAGCCGTTCCCGGTCGCGCTGCGTCTCGGCCATCTTCAGCGCGAGCGCGGCCTGCGCGGCGAACTGGACCGCGAGGGTGCGCTCCGCCTCGGTGAAGGCGTGCTCCCCCGGCGCGCGTGGCATGACGAGACTCCCGAGCACCCGGCCGTCGCTGTGCAGGGGCAGCATCATGGCGGGCCCGTAGCGACGGGTGAGCCCGGCGGCCATGCGCCGGTCGGTGGCCGCGTCGTCGGTGAACACGGCCTGTCCGGCGAGGAGTTCGGCGACGACCTCGCTCTCCGGCGGGACGACCGTGCCGAGCAGGCCCGACGGCCGGTCGGCGGCCACGGCGACGATCTCGAGACCGCCCTCGTCGGCGGGCAGCAGCACGATCCCGGCCGCGGCCCCGGACAGCCGGCGGGCCTGTTCGGCGACGACCTGGAGGGCGTCGTCGGCGTCGCCGCCGGACAGCAGGGCGGTGGTGACGGCGACCGACCCGTCGATCCAGCGCTCCCGCTGCTGGGCCGCCTCGTACAGCCGGGCGTTGCCGACGGCGATACCGGCCTCGGTGGCGAGCACCCGGACCATGTCGAGGTCCTCGTCGTCGAACGGCTCGCCGCCGTGCTTCTCCGCCAGATACAGGTTCCCGAAGACCTCGCCCTGCACCCGGATCGGCAGACCGAGGAAAGTGCGCATCGGCGGGTGGTGCGCGGGAAAGCCCCGGGAGCGCGGGTCCGCCGTCAGATCTGCGAGCCGGACCGGCTCAGGATCGCGGATGAGCGCGCCGAGCAGCCCCCCGTGCCCGTCGGGCAGCCGCCCGATCCTGCGGGCGGTCGCCTCGTCGACGCCCTGGTGGACGAAGTCGGCGAGGCCGTCCCCGCGTTCGTCGACGACGCCGATGGCCGCGTACCGGGCGCCGGTCAGGGCGGCCGCGGTCTCGCAGATCCGCTCCAGCGTGGAGTGCAGCTCCAGCCCGCGGCCGACGGTCCGCATGGCCTCCAGCAGCCGGGGCACGCGGGCGTCCGGGTCGGCCCGGAGTCCTGGGGCCGGCTGCTCGGGGCCGGGGAGCGGTACGTCGGGGCCGGGGGGCGGTGCGACGGGCATGTCCCGAGCGTAATAAGTCCCGTTTGCTGCAGAAAGTCGGGAGCGGTGGTGCGTGACGGTACGCGCCGCCGCTACGCCGCCGTGAGCAGCGACTCCGCCTCCGCCTCCCGCTCCGCCATCCGCCGCAACGGCCCTGGAACGGCGGCCAGTTCGGCATACGACCCGCGCTGCACCACACGCCCTTCGTCCAGGACGACGACCTCGTCGACCGCCGTCAGGCCGGCCAGCCGGTGCGTGATGAGCAGGGTCGTACGGCCCTCGGTCGCCGCCAGAAGGTCGGCGGTGAGGGCGTCGGCCGTCGGCAGGTCGAGGTGTTCGGCGGGCTCGTCGAGGACGAGGACCGGGAAGTCGGCGAGCAGCGCGCGGGCCAGCGCCAGCCGCTGCCGCTGCCCGCCCGACAGCTTGGCCCCGTGCTCGCCGACCAGCGTGTCGAGGCCGTCGGGCAGGCGGTCGGCCCACTCCAGCAGCCGGGCCCGCCCGAGCGCGTCACGCAGCTCGTCCTCGGTGGCGTCCTTCTTGGCCAGCAGCAGGTTCTCGCGCACCGAGCTGTCGAAGAGGTGCGCATCCTGCGCGCACAGCCCGACGAACCGTCGTACGACGTCGCCGTCGAGCGCGTACGCGTCCACGCCGGCCAGCGTGTAGGAACCCGTGCTCGCGTCCAGGAAGCGCAGCAGCACCTGCGCCAGCGTCGTCTTGCCGGCGCCGGACGCCCCGACCACGGCGATCCGGCGCCCCTGGCCGAGGGTCAGGTCAAGGCCGTCGAGCGCGTCGCGCTTCTGTCCCTCGTGCCGGGCGGTCAGGCCCTTGAGGGCCACCGGGAAGGGCGAGGCGGGCGCCTGCCGGGGCCGCTCGGGCTCCCGTACGGGCTCGGGCGCGTCCAGGACCTCGTACACGCGCTCCGCGCTCCTGCGCACCCGCTGCCGGTACTGCGCGGCGAGAGGGAGCCCCATGACGGCCTCGAAGGCGGCCAGCGGGGTGAGGACGACGACGGCCATCGTCACGCCGTCCAGCCGCCCCGCGGCGACCGCCTGGGCGCCCACGAGAGCGGCGGCGGTGACGGTCAGACCGGAGAGCAGCGAGGTGAGTCCGTCGCCGAGCGCGGTGGCGGTGGCGGCGCGCGAGGCGATCCGGGTGAGCGTGCCGTCCGCGCGCCGGGCCTCGGCGCTGCGGGCGGGCAGGGCGCCGGCGACCGTCAACTCCGCGGTGCCGGTGAGCAGATCGGTCACACGCGTCGCCAGTGCCCCACGGGCGGGGGCCAGCCTGCGGTCGGCGCGCCGGGCCACGGCGCCGGTGACCAGCGGGACGCCGACTCCGGCCGCCACCAGACCGGCGGCGAGCGCCAGACCGGCCTCGGGCAGCAGCCACGCCGTGAAGGCCACGGCCGCGGCGGACACGATCGCCGCGGAGCCGGCCGGCAGCAGCCAGCGCAGCCAGTAGTCCTGCAGGGCGTCCACGTCGGCGACCAGGCGCGAGAGCAGGTCGCCCCGCCGGGTGCGGCGCAGCCCGGCGGGGGCCAGCCGCTCCAGGCGCCGGTAGACGGCGACCCTGGTGTCGGCGAGCATGCGCAGCACCGCGTCGTGCGACACGAGCCGCTCGGCGTACCGGAAGACGGCCCGCCCGATGCCGAAGGCGCGCGTCGCCGTGACGGCCACCATCAGATACAGCACGGGCGGCTGCTGCGAGGCCCGCGAGATGAGCCACCCGGAGGTGGCCATGAGCCCGACGGCACTGCCCAGCGCGAGGCTGCCGAGCAGCAGGGCGAGAGCGAGCCGGCCGCGCCGGGGGCCGGACATGGCACGGACGCGGGCCAGCACACCGGCCCTGCTCACGGCGGACGCGGCGGCTCCCGGCTCGAGCGGTGCCGAGCTCTCGTACGTCTCCTGTGTGGCCGGGCGCGTCTCCGGCAGCCGGCGCTCCACGGGCGCGGGACCGGCCGGAGCGGTCAGGCGCACCACGCGGTCCGCCGGTCCGAGCAGGGCGGGCCGGTGCACCACCAGCAGGACCGTGCGCCCCGCCGACAGCCGCCGTACCGCCTCCACGACCTCCGCCTCGGTGGCGCCGTCCAGCGCGGCCGTCGGCTCGTCGAGCAGCAGCACGGGCCGGTCCGCGAGGAACGCCCGGGCCAGCGCGAGCCGCTGCCGCTGCCCGGCGGAGATCCCAACACCGTCCTCGCCGAGCAGGGTGTCCGCGCCGTCGGGCAGCGCCTGAACGAACTCCAGCGCTCCGGCGTCCGCCAGCGCCCGCCGTACGGCGGTGTCGTCGGCGTCGGGACGCGCGAGGCGTACGTTCTCGGCGACGGTCCCGGCGAACAGGTGGGGCCGCTGCGGCACCCAGGCGATCCGCGAGCGCCACCGCTCCAGGTCGGCCTCGCAGAGATCGACTCCCCCGATCCGCACCCGCCCCTCGGTCGGCCGCACAAAGCCCAGCAGGACGTTCAGCAGCGTCGACTTGCCGACGCCGCTCGGGCCGACGAGGGCGACCGTCTCCCCGGGCTCGACGGTGAAGGAGACCTCCGACACCGCGTCCTCGGACCGCCCGGGATACCGGACCCTCACACCCTCGAAGGCGATGGCGCCCGCCGGCACGTCCGTCGTGCCCGACGCCGGCACGGGCGTCTCCAGGACGGTGAAGATCTCCTCGGCCGCGGCGAGCCCCTCGGCCGCCGCGTGGTACTGCGCCCCGACCTGGCGCAGCGGCAGATACGCCTCCGGCGCGAGGACGAGGACGACCAGGCCGACGTACAGGTCCATCTCCCCGTGCACGAGCCGCATGCCGATCGTCACGGCCACCAGGGCCACGGACAGCGTGGACAGCAGCTCCAGCGCGAAGGACGAGATGAAGGCGATCCGCAGCGTGCGCATCGTCGCCTGCCGGTATTCGCCGGTGATACGGCGGATCGACTCGGCCTGCGCCTTGGCCCGCCCGAACACCTTCAGCGTCGGCAGTCCCGCGACGACGTCCAGGAAGTGCCCGGACAGCCGGGACAGCATCCGCCACTGACGGTCCATCCGGGACTGCGTGGCCCAGCCGATCAGCATCATGAAGACCGGGATGAGCGGCAGGGTGGCGACGATGATCGCCGCCGACACCCAGTCCTCGGTGACGACCCGGGCCAGCACCGCGACCGGCACGACCACCGCGAGCCCCAGCTGCGGCAGGTAGCGCGAGAAGTAGTCGTCGAGGGCGTCGACTCCCCGGGTGGCCAGGGCGACCAGGGAGCCCGTCCGCTGCCCGCCCAGCCACCCGGGACCGAGCGCGACCGCCCGCTCCAGCAGCCGGCCGCGCAGCTCCGACTTCACCGCCGCGCTCGCCCGGTGGGCGGCGAGCTCGGTCAGCCAGGAGACCAGCGCACGGCCGCAGGCGACGGCGGCCAGCAGCAGCAGGGGCGTGCCGAGTCCGGACACCGTCATCCGGTGCTGGAACGCGCCCACCACCACCTCGGCGATGAGCATCGCCTGCGCGATGACCAGGCCCGCTCCGACAGCACCCAGGCAGACGACCGCCACCATGAACAGGCGGGTGGCGCGGGCGTACCGGAGCAGTCGCGGATCGATCGGTTTCACGTGAAACACACCTCAGTGCATGGTCTCAGCGATGTGCTGCGTTCCGATGCGCTTGCGGAACACCCAGTAGGTCCACCCCTGGTAGAGCAGGACGATCGGGGTGGCGATACCGGCACACCAGGTCATGATCTTCAGGGTGTACGGGCTCGACGAGGCGTTGGTGACGGTGAGACTCCACTGCTCGTTGAGCGACGACGGCATGACGTTCGGGAACAGCGTCAGGAAGAGCATCGCGACCGCGGCCACGATGGTCACGCCGGACAGTGCGAACGACCAGCCCTCCCGGCCTCGCTGGTTGGCCACCAGCGCCGCCACGAGCGCGGCCACCGCCACCGTCATGGCCACCAGGCTCCTGCCGTTCCCCTTGTCGATCTGGGTCCACAGCAGGAAGACCAGCGCCGCCACGGCCGTCACGAGGCCGACGTACAGGGCCGTGCTGCGCGCCCGCTCCCGGATGTCCCCGACCGTCTTGAGCGCGGTGAAGACCGCCCCGTGGAAGGTGAACAGCGACAAGGTCACCACTCCACCGAGCAGGGCGTACGGGTTGAGCAGGTCCCAGAGGTTCCCGACGTACTCGAAGTTCCTGTCGATCTTCACGCCGCGCACGATGTTGCCGAAGGCGACGCCCCACAGGAACGCCGGGATCAGCGAGGTCCAGAAGATCGCGGTCTCCCAGTTGCGCTGCCAGTTCTCCTCGGGCCGCTTGGCGCGGTACTCGAAGGCGACGCCCCGCACGATCAGGCAGACCAGGATGACCAGCAGGGGCAGGTAGAAGCCGGAGAAGAGCGTGGCGTACCAGTCGGGGAAGGCGGCGAAGGTGGCGCCGCCCGCCGTGAGCAGCCACACCTCGTTGCCGTCCCAGACCGGGCCGATCGTGTTGATCAGCACCCGCCTCTCGGCCCGGTTCCGGGCCAGCAGCCTGGTGAGCACGCCGACCCCGAAGTCGAAGCCCTCCAGGAAGAAGTAGCCGGTCCACAGGACGGCGATCAGGACGAACCAGACGTCGTGCAGTTCCATGACTCGATCTCCCTCGGCCTAGTACGAGAAGGCCATCGGCTTGTCGGCGTCACGGGTGTCGCCGCCGATCTTCGTGGGCGGGTTGAGGTCGGCCTCGGTGAGCTCGGGCGGGCCCGCCTTGACGTACTTCACCAGCAGCTTGACCTCGACGACGGCGAGGACGGCGTACAGCGCGGTGAAGGTCAGCATCGAGGTGAGCACTTCGGCCTGGGAGACACCGGGGGAGACCGCGTGCCGGGTCTGCAGGACGCCGTAGACGACCCACGGCTGGCGGCCCATCTCGGTGAAGATCCAGCCCCACGAGTTGGCGATCAGCGGGAAGCCCAGGGTCCAGATGGTCACCAGCCAGTAGAGCCTGCTGAGCTTGGGGCTCAGGGCCTTGTTGCGGAACAGGACCAGATGCGGCACCTCGTCCTCGCCGACCCGCAGGTGCTGCGGCAGCATGAACTTCTTGCGGGTCAGCCAGAGGCCGGCCAGGCCGATGGCGAAGGACGTCATGCCGAAGCCGATCATCCAGCGGAACGCCCAGAAGGTCACCGGGATGATGGGCCGGTAGTCGCCCGGGCCGTACTTCTTCTGCTCGGCCTTGTTGGTGTCGTTGATGCCGGGGACGTACGAGTTGAAGTTGTCGTCGGCGAGGAAGGACAGCACGCCGGGGACGGACAGCTCGACGGTGTTGTGGCCCTTGCTCACGTCGCCGTATGCGAAGACCGAGAACGGCGCGGACTCCTGGCCGTCCCACAGGGCCTCGGCAGCCGCCATCTTCATCGGCTGCTGCTTGAACATGACCTTGCCGAGCGTGTCACCGCTGATCGCGGTGAGCAGGCCGGCGATGACGACGGTGATCAGGCCCAGCCGCAGCGAGGTCTTCATCACCGGGACGTGCTTCTTGCGGAACAGGTGGAAGGCCGCGATGCCGACCATGAACGCGCCGCCGGTCAGGAAGCACGCCGCGAGCGTGTGGAACGCCTGGGCGAGCGCGGTGTTCTGGGTCAGCACCTGCCAGAAGTCGGTGAGTTCGGCACGCCCTCTGGCCTTGTTGATCCTGTAGCCGACGGGATGCTGCATCCAGGAGTTGGCCGCGAGGATGAAGTACGCCGACAGGACCGTGCCGATCGAGACCATCCAGATGCAGGCCAGGTGGATCCGCTTCGGCAGCTTGTCCCAGCCGAAGATCCACAGGCCGATGAAGGTCGACTCGAAGAAGAACGCGATCAGCGCCTCGAAGGCGAGCGGGGCACCGAAGATGTCACCGACGAAGCGCGAGTAGTCGGACCAGTTCATGCCGAACTGGAACTCCTGCACGATGCCGGTGACCACACCCATCGCGATGTTGATCAGGAAGAGCTTGCCCCAGAACTTGGTCGCCCTGAGGTACTTCTCCTTCTCCGTGCGCACCCAGGCGGTCTGCAGCCCGGCCGTCAGAGCGGCCAGGGAGATCGTCAGGGGGACGAACAGAAAGTGGTAGACGGTGGTGATGCCGAACTGCCATCGCGCCAGGGTCTCCGGCGCCAGAGCCAGGTCCACGTCGCCGCTCCTTACATTACGCTTGTGAAAGCGTTCACATTCACAAGCAATTATGACGCACGGATTTTCGGCCGAACGCAGGGGGGTCCTGTCTTGTCCGTCACGTCAACCCCTTGGCAGTAACTTCAACATCTTGTTGAATCTCATGCCGTGCAGATACGGATATCGTGGCCCGCCGGCCACCTCACCGCGACTCTCGACGACACCCCGACCGCCCGGTCCCTGGGCACGGCACTCCCCATGGCCTCCACCGCCCGTACCTGGGGCGAGGAGGTCTACTTCGACACGGGCGTCCGTGTTCCACGTGAAACGACGGCCCAGGAGGTCGTGGAGGCGGGCACCGTCGCCTTCTGGACCGACGGCGACGCGCTCGCCCTCCCCTACGGGCCCACACCGATCTCGCGGGGCGACGAATGCCGCCTCGCGAGTGCCTGCAATGTCCTGGGCCGCCTCGACGGCGACCCCCGCCTCCTCGCCACGGTCCGCGACGGCGACCCCGTACGCGTGGAACTCGTGGCCGGCTGAGGCCGGTCGCCGAGTCTCAGAGCTCCCTGCGGAACGCTTCCGCCACCTTCAGGAAGATGTCGTTCGCCTCGGTCTCGCCGACCGTCACCCGCACACCCTCGCCGGTGAACGGCCGGACCACCACGCCGTGCTGCTCGCACGCCTGGGCGAACGCCACCGTGTGCTCCCCCAGCCGCAGCCACACGAAGTTGGCCTGGGTCTCGGGCACCGTCCAGCCCTGGGCGCGCAGCGCGTCGACCACGCGGTTGCGCTCGCACACCAGGGAGCCCACCCGGCCGAGCAGTTCGTCCTCGGCCCGCAGGGAGGCGATGGCCGCCTCCTGCGCGACCTGGCTCACCCCGAACGGCACCGCCGTCTTGCGCAGCGCCGCCGCCACCGGCTCATGGGCGATGGCGAAGCCGACCCGCAGTCCCGCGAGGCCGTACGCCTTGGAGAACGTCCGCAGCACGCAGACGTTCGGCCGCCGGCGGTAGAGCTCCACACCGTCGGGCACCTCGGGGTCGCGGATGAACTCGCGGTACGCCTCGTCCAGCACCACCAGCACGTCGCTCGGCACCCGGTCGAGGAACCGCTCCAGCTCCTCCCGCCGCACGACCGTGCCGGTCGGGTTGTTGGGGTTGCAGACGAAGATCAGGCGCGTCCGGTCGGTGATCGCGTCCGCCATCGCGTCCAGGTCGTGCACATCGCCCGGGGTCAGCGGCACCTGCACCGACCTCGCGCCGCTGATCTGCGTGATGATCGGGTACGCCTCGAAGGACCGCCAGGCGTAGATGACCTCGTCGCCGGGGCCGCTGGTGGCCTGGATCAGCTGCTGGGCGACGCCGACCGAGCCGGTGCCGGTGGCCAGGTGGGAGAGGGGTACCCCGAAACGATCGGAGAGCTCGCTCATCAGGCCCGAGCAGGCCATGTCCGGGTAGCGGTTGAAGGAGGAGACCGCGGCCGTCACCGTCTCCATCACACCGGGCAGCGGCGGATAGGGGTTCTCGTTGGAGGACAGCTTGTAGGCCACCGGCCCACCGGCCGCGGCAGGCTTGCCCGGCTTGTAGGTGGGGATACCCTCCAGCTCGGCGCGCAGCTTGGGGCTCGTCTCGCTCACCGCAGTCCTCCTCATGACCACCACCGGCTTTCAATACTGCTTACCTTATGAGGATTCGGCGCCCGCGCGTACAGCTGGGCCAGACCTCCTCCGTCACAGCCGCATCAGGGGCAACACCACCCTTAGGCAGACGAATCGAGGGGCGCTCTCACATATATCTACGCGCCGGTGGCTCACGCCGTGGTGCGCATCCCCCGTACAGGTGAGTTGAGACCTCTTCGAGACATCCGCGGCTTGGCAGGCCCATGCGTACAGACGAGTCACGTAGTGCCATTGGATCGTTCAACTGACTTGTTTTCAAAGGCAGTTGACGTGAGATGACCTTGCAGAAACGTGCCTGTCAACGCGTGCATATGCGTCCGCCCTACCCCACTGCATGAGCCCTACTATCGGCTCGCCATGACAGCAGCAGGGAAGCACCAGGTGAGCCGCGCGGAAACCTCACGCCGAGGCAGCCGGCCGGGCCGGGCGGGCATCAGGGACGTTGCCGCCGCCGCCGGAGTCTCCATCACGACCGTCTCCGACGCCCTCAACGGCAAGGGCCGGCTCCCAGATGCCACCCGACGCCATGTCCGCGAGGTCGCAGACCGGCTGGGCTACCGCCCGTCGGCAGCGGCCCGAACCCTCCGTACCGGCAAGTCGGGCCTCATCGGCCTGACCGTGACGACGTACGGGGATGAACCTTTCACCTTCACCGAGTTCGCGTACTTCGCCGAGATGGCGCGCGCCGCCACGTCGGCCGCCCTGGCCCGCGGATACGCGCTGGTCATCCTGCCCGCGACCTCGCGCCACGACGTGTGGTCGAACGTCGCGCTGGACGGCACGGTCGTCATCGACCCCTCCGACCAGGACCCGGTCGTCAGCGAGCTGGTCCGGCAGGGTTTACCGGTCGTCTCCGACGGCCGCCCGGCCGGCTCGCTCCCGGTCACCGCGTGGGTCGACAACGACCACGAGGCAGCCGTCCTCGGCATCCTCGACCACCTGGCCGCCGCCGGCGCCCGCCGCATCGGCCTGCTGACCGGGACGACGACGGACACGTACACGCGTCTGTCGACGACGGCCTACCTGCGCTGGTGCGAACGCGTCGGGCAGGACCCGGTGTACGAGGCCTACCCGGCGCACGACCCGTGTGCGGGCGCCGTCGCCGCAGACCGGCTGCTCGCCCGCCCGGACCGGCCCGACGCCGTCTACGGCCTGTTCGACCCGAACGGCACCGACCTGCTCGCCGCGGCCCGCCGCTACGGCCTGCGCGTACCGGAGGACCTGCTTCTGGTCTGCTGCAGCGAATCCACCGTGTACGCCAACACCGAGCCGCCGATCACCACGCTCTCGCTGAAGCCGCGGCGCATCGGCACGGCGGTGGTGCAGCTCCTCATCGACGCGATCGAGGGGGTCGATGAGGATCAACCGGTCGAGCAGGTGATACCGACGGAGCTGATCGTGCGCACCTCGTCACAGCGGCGCCCGCCGCGGACGACGGTCAGTGCGCCGCGGTCGCCCGAGGAGGAGTAGAGCAGAAGCCGTCAGCCTGCGGTCCAAGCCCTGCCCAATCGGGGCGAAAGCCGCGGTGAACTGGACTCTTACTCCGATTCACCACCCCTGGGTCATCACATGGCGCGATCGGCATTCCTATGATGGGCCCACGACACCGCGGGCCGCTGCGACCAGGCAGTCCGAAGCGGTGCAGATGCGGCGCGATGGTGGAGGGGTCTGATGACTCAGGGGGCCGGTCAGGGACCCGAAGCGGAACGGACGGCGACGTTGCGCGACTTCCGGGTACCGGCGTATGTCCACGAGACCGGTCCGTACGGCCACAACGCACATCCCGGTGATGTCGTCCCGCCCGAGGAGAGCGCGCTCCCGGAGGGGTACACGCCGACCGAGCGCGACCTGCCTGTCATCAACCGCGGCGACACGCTCCAGGTGCCCGTCGCCCCCGCCTCCCTGGCCGCCCCGGAGGAGACGGACGGCGCCGGCCCGCTCTACGTCGTCGGCGACGTGCACGGCTATCTGGACGAGCTGCTCGCAGCCCTGCGGGAGCAGGGCCTCGTCGACGCCGCGGGGCAGTGGTGCGCCGGCACCTCACGGCTGTGGTTCCTCGGCGACTTCACCGACCGCGGTCCCGACGGCATCGGCGTCATCGAGCTCGTGATGCGCCTGTCGGCGGAGGCGGCGGCGGCAGGAGGCTACTGCAAGGCGCTCATGGGCAACCACGAGCTGCTGCTGCTCGGCGCCAAGCGGTTCGGCGACACCCCCGTCAACTCCGGTGCGGGCACGGCCACTTTCCAGGCCGCCTGGCTGCTCAACGGCGGCCAGAAGACGGACATGGACCGCCTCCAGGACCACCATCTGCAGTGGATGGCCCGCCTGGACGCCATGGAGTCCGTCGACGGCTATCTCCTCGTCCACTCGGACACCACGGCCTATCTCGACTACGGCGACTCGATCGAGGCGGTCAACGACACCGTCCGCGAGACGCTCACGCGCAACGACGCCGACGAGTGCTGGGATCTGTTCCGCAAGCTCACCAAGCGGTTCTCCTTCCGCGACGAAGGTGGTGCAGACGCCGTCCGTTCCCTGCTGGATACGTACGGCGGCACACGGATCGTTCACGGCCACAGCCCCATTCCGTACCTGCTGGGCGAGGTCGGGTCCGAGGAGGGCGACGACAGCGCGGGGCCGGTGGTCGAGGGACCGCACGTCTACGCCGGCGGTCTGGCCATCGCGATGGACGGCGGAGTGACCATGGCCGGAAAGCTACTCGTGCAACAACTTCCTCTGGATATCTGAACGTTCACAGGGCAGGCGACCCCCGTCGGGAGGAATCACGACGAACGGTGCAGGCCAGAGCCCAATTTCTGGAAACCCCCTGTCACCACGTGCCGTGACCGCTCTACCATCGGCTTATCCGTAGCAGGCTCCCCTCCGTTTCTGCCCGACGGCTCGTTGGCATGCGAGCCCCAAGCCCTACGGAGCATCGGGGGATGCACATGAACAGCGTTCCGCAGCACCTGCTGAGCGAGGACCGCCAGGAGTACGAGCGGGTCCTCGACGAGGCGCTGCGCTCCGCCCCACACCGCCCGGAACTGGCCGCTGTCGGACAGCGGCTCAACGCCGAACAGCTGCGCACCATGGCGCTCAACGCCTCCGCACTCATCACGGCGGCCGCGGCGACCGAGTACCAGCACTACGTGAAGGTTCGCGAGGAACTGCGCCAGCCGGCGCCGTCCACCCCCTCGTCCACCGGCGAATCCGGCTCCGCGGAGCCGGGCCCGGCGACGATGGGGCTCGCCACCACCCTCGGCGAGGCCGCCGAGACGGCCGGCGCGGGCGCCGTCGCCGCCGTCCTCACGCCCGTCCTTGCCGGAACAGCAGCGGTGATCTTCCTGGTCGTCGGCTACGTCATCAAGTCGTTCGCCCCCAAACAGGGGTTCGGCAGGACCATGATCACCGCCGGCTGGGTGTTCGGCGCCCTGACCGCGGCCGCGATCCTGGTCGCCGCCGTCGGCCTGCTGCTCACCGCTCTGCGCAACCGGCCGTCGCTCGAGACCGGGCCGTACGGTGAACCGGGCGGGGACGTGGCCCTGGCCAGGGAAGCCTGGCGCGAGGCACTTCTGGAGCGCGGCGTCATGCCGTTCCTCAGGGAGGCACTCGCCGACCCGGGCGCCGCGGCGGCACTGCACAGCACCACACCGCGGACGCCGACCAGCCGTATGCCGAATCTGGGCTACGGCCGCCCCGGCTTCAGCAGCCCGGACGAGGGCTCCACCGGCCCGCGCCCGAGCTTCTCGAGCCCGGACTACACCAGCCCGGACTTCGGAGGCCCGGAACACCAGCCGGAGTGACCACCGGCTTGCGCCCTCCACAACGGAGCGACCCGTCGGGGCCGGCCGGGGGAGCGCAAGCCGAACGCCCCGTCCACCGAACCGAGTTCGTCGGTCCGCGATCGGCAGACACACCCTGTTCCCCGCGGCCGCGAACTCCTTCGGCCTCTCCGTCCTGTCCGCCTCGGTCGCCTCCCGGTTCGTCAGCCCGGTGGACCGTTCAGGTCGGCCCGGTGGTGAACGACGTCGTCTGCGACGTCCAGGAGAGGAAGGTTGTGGGTGAAGGCGTAGGCGCGCAGGCGCGCGAGGGCCTGGTCGAGGGGGATGTCGAGCATGACGGTCAGGGCGCCGGTTGCCTGGTGGATGAGGGCTCGGTGCAGGGGCAGCGGGTTGCTGCTGCTCATGTCGTGGATGCCGTGAGGTGTGGTGAGGATCGTGGTGGCGCCTTCGGCGAGCGCGAGGAGTTGGCTCATCTGAGGGCGGGTCAGCGAGCGGGTCGTGTCGCGGTGGCCGGTGAGAACGCCCAGCCGGGCCGCACCCAGATTCAGGGGAACGGCGTAAGCGGCGTGTGGGGATTTCCGGTGGGTGGCGGCCAGCAGGGCGGGCCATCGGCGTTCGGGCACGGTGTACAGGTCGGGGACGAGTACGGGTTCACCGGTGCGGGCGGCGTCCACGGTGGGGCCCTCGCCGAGGGTGTACTGCAAGTCTTCGAAGGCCACCCCCGCGGTGTCCGCCGGGTCGTACCAGACGAGTTCGAGGCCGGCGTGGTCGATCAGGCAGATGGTGAGGCTGTCGAGGCCGAGTGTGACCGCGCACGAACTGGGGTCGAGTGCGGTCAGACCGTGGCCGGCCTGGGTGGCGGCGGCCACGAGGCCGGGGATGTCGGGGGCATCTGCGGGCACCGCGGGTACTCCTTGGCTGAGTGCGGTGGGGCGCTGGTGGCGCGGGCAGCAGAACGGCATGAAATCAGCGTCACGGGCGGCGCGTCCGGTCCTGGGTTGCGGCGAACGTCCCGGCGGACACGCCGCCCTCGACGACGAGTTGGCACAGGTGGGTCAATGACGTCCGGTTGTTGCGGGCATGGGCGCGCAGGCGCTCGAAGGCGGTCTCGGGTGGGATGTTCAGGCGGGCCCCGAGGGCGCCTTTTGCCTGTTCGATGATGATCCGGCTGTTGAGCGCGATGTGCAGTTGCCCGACCCGTTCGGCCTGGTCCTGGGACAGGCGCTGGTGCAGGATGCCGATGGTCGCCGCGTCCGCGAGGGCCTGTCCCAGGCGCAGACTCGCCGGGTGAAGGCCGGCAGGACGGCCGTGGAAGATGTTCACCGCGCCGATCACCTCCTCGCGCAGGCGCAGCGGCATGGCGGCCACGACGGCGAATCCGGCCGTGCGGGCTGCTTTGGTGAAGCGTGGCCAGCGTTCGGCGGTGGCGGGGTCGTTCAGGTCCACCGGGCCGACCTGTACATGCTGGCTGCAGCAGTCCTTGGCGGGGCCCTCGTCGAACTCGACCTGGTTCTCATCCAGTTGGTGTGCGGTGTCGGTGGACGCGGTCACGTCCACCAACCGCCTCTGGGCGTCGACCATGATGACCCCGATCGCCGTCACGTCCAGCAACGCGAGCATGTGATCGGTCAGCACATGCAGGAAATCGACCAGGTGGAAGTCCTCCACCAGGGTGTCGGCCAGCTCCAGGAAGGCTTTCGCGAGTCGTTCGTCCCGCTCCCACTGCGCCATCGCGCATTCCTCCTCCGCCCCTTGCCTCAAACCGCCAAGGGACGATCCAGCCGGGGATGTGGGCCCGGTGCCATTGTCCCGCCCAACGCCCCCACCGGGAACGGAACTGCCGCATACGTGTCACAGGTCCGTCGAACTCGACTGCCCGCAGGCGCCGGAGCCTGCCTCGCAGAGCTCCGGCGCACTTCCCGGGTCCGTCGTCAATCGGCGATCGGCAGATACACCCGGTTCCCGCTCGCCGCGAACTCCTTCGACTTCTGCAGCATCCCGTCCGCGACCTCCTCCGGTGACGCCCCCTCTGCCGCCGCACCACCGAACCGCTCCGTGATGCTGTGGCTGATCTTCATCGAGCAGAACTTCGGCCCGCACATCGAGCAGAAGTGGGCGGTCTTGGCCGGCTCGGCCGGGAGGGTCTCGTCGTGGAACTCCCGTGCCGTGTCCGGGTCCAGAGCGAGGTTGAACTGGTCCTCCCACCGGAACTCGAAGCGGGCGTCGGACAGCGCGTCGTCCCAATCCTGGGCGCCGGGGTGCCCCTTGGCGAGGTCGGCCGCATGGGCGGCGATCTTGTAGGTGATGACGCCGGTCTTGACGTCGTCACGGTTGGGCAGGCCCAGGTGCTCCTTGGGCGTCACGTAGCAGAGCATGGCCGTGCCCCACCAGGCGATCATCGCGGCACCGATACCGGAGGTGATGTGGTCGTACGCCGGCGCGACGTCCGTGGTCAGCGGGCCGAGCGTATAGAACGGAGCTTCATCGCAGATCTCCTGCTGAAGGTCGATGTTCTCCTTGATCTTGTGCATCGGGACGTGTCCCGGGCCCTCGATCATGGTCTGTACGTTGAAACGCTTGGCGATCGTGTTGAGTTCCCCGAGCGTGCGCAACTCGGCGAACTGCGCCTCGTCGTTGGCGTCCGCGATCGAACCCGGCCGTAGGCCGTCGCCCAGCGAGTACGTGACGTCGTAGGCGGCGAGGATCTCGCAGAGCTCCTCGAAGTTCTCGTACAGGAACGACTCCTTGTGGTGCGCGAGGCACCACGCGGCCATGATCGAGCCGCCGCGCGAGACGATGCCGGTCTTGCGGTTCGCGGTGAGCGGGACGTACGGCAGACGGACGCCCGCGTGGACCGTCATGTAGTCCACGCCCTGCTCGGCCTGCTCGATGACGGTGTCCCTGTAGATCTCCCAAGTGAGCTCCTCGGCCCGGCCGTCGACCTTCTCCAGGGCCTGGTAGAGCGGCACCGTGCCGATGGGCACGGGGGAGTTGCGCAGCACCCATTCACGGGTCGTGTGGATGTTGCGGCCGGTGGAGAGGTCCATGACCGTGTCGGCGCCCCAGCGGGTCGCCCAGGTCATCTTCTCGACCTCCTCCTCGATGGAGGACGTCACCGCGGAGTTGCCGATGTTGGCGTTGACCTTCACCAGGAACCGCTTGCCTATGATCATCGGCTCGATCTCCGGGTGGTTGACGTTGGCCGGCAGCACCGCGCGGCCCGCCGCGATCTCTTCGCGGACCACCTCGGGCGCCACGTTCTCCCGCAGTGCCACGAACTCCATCTCGGGCGTGATCTCACCCTGGCGCGCGTACGCGAGCTGGGTCACCGCCGTACCCTCGCGTCCGCGCCGCGGCTGGCGTGGACGTCCGGGAAAGACCGCGTCGAGGTTGCGCAGCCCGCCGCGCGGCGAGGTGTGCTTGATGCCGTCGTCCTCCGGGCGGACGGGGCGGCCCGCGTACTCCTCGGTGTCGCCGCGGGCGACGATCCAGTTCTCCCGCAGCGGGGGGAGCCCCCTGCGGACGTCGGTTGGGGTGGACGGATCGGTGTACGGGCCGGATGTGTCGTACAGCGTGACCGACTGCCCGTTGGTGAGGTGCACCTGACGGACCGGCACCCGCAGATCGGGGCGCGAGCCCTCGACATACGCCTTGTGCCAGCCGATGGACTTCCCGGCCTCCGCGGACTGCTCACCGGACTGTTCGCCCTGAAGGGGCAGTTCGTCCTGGTTGGAGGCAGGCGTGCGTGCGTCCTTGTTGGTCATGAGACCTACTCCCTACGCCGGCATTACCCGGTAACAGGTTCGGCGGTCGACGCAGCGATATCCGTCTGTCGACGTCTCGTGGGGAACATCACCCGACTTCGGTGATGTTCCACGTGAAACATCGCAGGGACGGAGGTCAGCGCCCTCTCAGCCCGGTGCTCCGAGCTCCCGCGTGTGCAAAGGTGCCTCCACGCTAGCGTCAATTCCGGCGAGCTGAACAGGGGGCCCCGGCGTTCTTGCGATGATCGGGCGGTGACCACGACACGCCAGCACCCCTATCCATCCCCGGAGCCGCCTCATGGGCACGGCTCCCACGGCGGCCATGGAGACGGTCCTTCTGCCGGTGCTGGTCCTGGCGGCGGTCCCGGCGCTTATGCCGGTGCCGGCCCTGGTGGTGGGCACGAGCACCATGCTGAGCCCGGCCATGGCCCCGGCTCCGATGCCGGCCGCGGTCATGGTGGCGGCCACGGTCACTCGCACAGCCACGGTCCGGCGGCGCCCGTCTCCAAGCACCTGCGCAAGGTCATCGCGGCGGTCCTCATCCCGTTCACCGCGGCCGTGGTGGTCGGGCTCGTGGTGCTGTGGCCCGGCGGTGCCCCGGCCCACCAGCGCACCGGCGTGGGCTTCGACCGGCAGACGCAGCAGGCGACGGTCACCAAGGTCGTGGACGTGAGCTGCAAGTCGGCGAACGCCTCCGGCCAGGCCCCGGCCGGCGACGCCTCCGGCACCGCCGGCTCCTCCGGCCAGCAGCAGGAGAAGGGCACCTGCAAGAAGGCGACGATCCGCGTCGACACCGGCAAGGACAAGGGCCGTACGTTCACCGAGATCGTGCAGCCGGACCAGCCGCGGCAGTTGCACGGGGGCGAGAAGGTCGTGGCTGCCTACGAGCCTTCCGCCCCCAAGGCCCTGCAGTACTCGGTCACCGATGTGAACCGCCGGTTCCCCATGGCGCTGCTCGCCGGCATCTTCGCGCTCGCCGTCGTGGTGGTGGGCCGGATGCGCGGTCTCATGGCGCTGGTCGCGCTGGCCGTCAGCTTCATGGTGCTGACCTTCTTCATCCTGCCCGCGATCCTCCAGGGCTCGAACCCGCTGCTCGTGGCGGTGATCGGGTCGAGCGCCATCATGCTGCTCGCCCTCTACATGTGCCACGGCCTGTCCGCCCGTACATCCGTGGCGGTGCTCGGCACGCTGCTCTCGCTCGTGCTGATCGGTGTGCTCGGCTCCGGGTTCATCGGCTGGGCCGCGCTCACCGGCAACACGGACGACAGCACCGGCCTCATCCACGGCCTGTATCCGTCGATCGACATGAGCGGCCTGCTGCTCGCGGGCGTCATCATCGGCTCGCTCGGCGTCCTCGACGATGTGACGGTCACCCAGACCTCGGCGGTCTGGGAGCTGCACGAGGCCAACCCCTCGATGGGCTGGCGAGGGCTGTACCGGGCCGGCATCCGCATCGGCCGGGACCACATCGCGTCCGTCGTCAACACCCTCGTCCTCGCCTACGCGGGCGCCGCACTGCCGTTGCTGCTGCTCTTCTCCATCGCACAGAGCGGCGTGGGGACGGTCGCCAACAGCGAGCTGGTGGCGGAGGAGATCGTGCGCACGCTGGTGGGCTCGATCGGCCTCGTCGCCTCGGTCCCGGTCACAACGCTGCTCGCGGCGCTGGTGGTCGCGGCCGACCGTCCGGGGGCGGAGCCGGCCGTGGGGAGGGTGCCGGGCGCCGCAGCGCCCGCTGCGGCCCGATCGGGGAGAGGCCGGCGCCGCAAGCACTGAGCCGGCGGCGGCCGCGCCTGGCGTGGGCGCACCCACGAAGAAGCGTTCCTGCAACCCTCCGCCGCACGCAGAAGCGTTACGGCCCGTTCCCGCCGCCAGCCCGTCAGCCCGCGCTCTGCTCCTCCGCCAGAATCCGGTCCAGCGCCTCGTCGAGATGGGCGTCGAAGTCCGCGAGCGAGCCCTCCTGGCCGAGCGGCACGAGCTTGTCGGTGCGGTCGAGGAAGGCGATCAACGGCACCGTGGACGAGCGGAACAGCGCCTGGTCACACCCCACCTGAAGACGGATCAGGACCTCGGTCAGCGAGTCGGGTTCGACGGGTGAGACCCGCACATCCCCCTCCCCGCACGGCCGGCCCACCCCGTCGATGAGCAGCTCACGGCCGAACGCCCAGGTCACCGGAGCATCACCGGGCAAGTGGAAGGTCAGCCGTACGGCATACGGATCAGAGGTCTCGTACCGCAGTTCCACAGGAATGCGGAACGAGAGCTCCTCGGACACGAGAAAGCTCATCATGACCTCTGCCTGTACGGACTCGCGCATCGCCTACCCCGTCTTGTGAAGCCGAACGGCTGGGAATCGTCCCCAGACGCTGGTGGCATCTTGCTGAAAGTACACAGCAGATCACAAGGAGTGAGTTTTCAGATACTGATAGAGAGCGCCAGTGACCCCAGCAGCTGCCCGATCTCGCGCTGCAGTTGCTCGACCGCGGACACCAGCCGATCAGCCTGGTGAGCAGGCAAGGAGATGGCCATCGTCGCGGCCGCGGTGCCCACGGTGATCGGGATCGCCGCGCAGACCGTCCCCAGCGCGTACTCCTGCCGCTCAGTCACCGGTTCCAGCCGAGTCGCCCGTTCGAGTCGCCTCAGCAGCGCTTGGTTGTCACGCACCGTGTACGGGGTGATGGACTGCACGGGATAGCGGTCGAGGTGGTCGCGGCGGGCCGCCTCGTCCAGCTGCGAGAGCAGGCACTGCCCGATCGCATGCGCGTGCGCGGTCTCTCGGAAGTCGGCCCACTCCTCGACCGCCGGATTGCCCGGGGTGTCGGAGACGCACATGACCTCGATCTCGCCCTCCTGGTACACCGCGTAGTACACGGGCACACCGATCGCATCCCGCCAGCGGGCGAGCGCGTCGGCGATCGTGCTGCGACGTTTCTGCTGGGCGGCGTCGCTGCTCAGCCGTACGGCCGCGTCACCGAGGAAGAACAGGCCCTTGTCCCGGCACAGGTAGCCCTCGTGGACCAGGGTGCGCAGCAGGTGGTACGCCGTGGGCAGCGCCAGCCCCGTCTCGCGGGCCAGCTGTTTGGCGGGAGCGCCGTTCTCGTGCCCGGCGACGCACTCCAGCAGGCGCATCGCGCGCTGGACGGATCCGATGAGCGTCGCGGACTGCGACGGGGTGGAAGAGCCTTCGGCGCACTGCGAGGGGGCGGAAGGGCCGTCGGCGGACGGCTCGGCCGGGGGCACCGTCGGGCGCGACGGCGGAGGTGAGGCCGGACGCGAGGGCGTCGGTGGCGGCGGTGACGGTGGCGGCGTCGGACGCGACCGGGAAGGCGGCGCCGTGGCGCGGTCCTGCGTCGAGGGCCCCGGCTGTTCGGGAGGCCTGATGCGGTGTCGCGGGAGTGGAGCCGGAGGTGCGTGGGGGTCCGTGAGGGCGGTGTCTGCCGTGACCAAGGATTACTCCCGTAGCGCGAGGGGGCAGCCCGTGCCGGGGAACACGGGTGGGAAGGTACGCCGCTCGCGGGGTCTTCCCCGCGTCGATTTCCGGACTCTAATAGCCGGTCGCCGCCTTGAGACCGCCTGTCCGGAAAACTTCCCTCGCGCGAGGGAACCGGTGATTCCCGTTACCGGTCACCGGTGTCCCAGGGGTCTCACCAGTCGCTTCGTGACGACGAGCTCGACATGAACTTCCGCACGACGTAGATCAGTCCGCCGACCAGTGCCACGAAGACCAGCAGCTTGAAGAGCAGCCCGATGACGAAGCCGACCACGCTGGCTATCAGCCCGCCGAACACGACCAGGGCGATGACCGGCACCGCGACCCACTTCACCCACCACGGCAGTCCGCCGAAAATCTCTCCCATTGCCCTCAGTCCTTACCTCTCCGCCCGGCTGCTGTGCAGGGCACCGTTGATGTCCTGCACTCGATGCTAGGGCCGGCAGGGGTGCCGGCGGGGGCCTCGCATCCCTTGTCCTCCCCTGACTGAACCCCTAGGGAACCCCGAGAGGCCGCCTCAGCTTTCGGGCGGAGAGAACATCACGAGGACCCGCAGGTCCTCGCTGATGTGGTGGAACTTGTGGGAGACGCCGGCCGGCACGTACACCACGCTGCCGCGCGCCACCTCGGTGGTCTCCAGGCCGACGGAGATCGAGGCACGGCCGCTCACAACGAAGTAGACCTCGTCCTGGTTGTGCGGCTTCTGTGGATCATGTTCGCCGGCGTTGAGTGCGTACAGCCCGACGGACATGTTCCGCTCACGAAGAAACTGCAGGTAGGCGCCCTCGTTGGCGGCACGTTCCGCCTCAAGTTCGTCCAGCCGGAATGCCTTCATCGCTGTTGCCGCCCTCGCACCACTGCTCGTAACCGATCTCGTCTGCCACGATCAGACACATGAAGAATTTCGTAGTCAAGACGATCGCCAACGCGGGCGCCCTGGCGGTCGCCGTATGGCTGCTCGACAAGATCACCCTGACCGGTGACAGCACGGGCAAGAAGGCCGCCACCCTGATCATCGTCGCGTTGATCTTCGGCTTTGTGAATTTCCTGGTCAAGCATCTTGTGAAGCTCCTGAGCCTGCCGCTGATGATCCTGACCCTGGGGCTGTTCACCCTGGTCGTCAACGCCCTGATGCTGCTGCTCACGTCGTGGCTGGCCGGCAAGTTCGACCTGAGTTTCCACGTCGAGGGCTTCTGGACCGCGGTGCTGGGCGGCCTGATCATCTCCATCGTCGCGTGGGCGCTGCACGTCATATTGCCCGACGAGGACTGAGACCGCGATGAGCTACCGCGTCTGCTTCGTCTGCACGGGCAACATCTGCCGCTCCCCGATGGCCGAGTCCGTGTTCCGCGCCCGCGTCGCGGAGGCCGGGCTCGACGGCCGGGTCGAGGTCGACAGCGCCGGCACCGGCGGCTGGCACGAGGGCGACGGCGCCGACCCGCGCACCGTCTCCGTCCTTGAGGAGAGCGGCTACGAGACCGGCCACAGGGCGCGCCGGTTCGAGCCCTCGTGGTTCGCGCGCCTCGACCTCGTCGTCGCCCTCGACTCCGGCCACCTCAAGGCACTGCGCCGCCTCGCGCCCACCCAGGAGGACGCGGCCAAGGTGCGGCTGCTGCGCTCCTACGACCCGGCGGCCGGCGACGACCTCGACGTACCGGACCCGTACTACGGGGGCCTGGACGGGTTCGAGGAGTGCCTTGAGATGGTGGAAGCAGCGAGCGAGGGCCTCCTCGCCGCGGTACGCGAGCACGTGGAGGGACGGGCGGCATGAGTGACTCCGCTACGGGCAGGCCTTCGGGCGACGGTGACGGCACGCGCGCGGTGCGGGCGGGCCTGCCCGAAGCGGTCAAGAACGAACCGACCCTGCCCGGACCGGTGTTCGCCGCCCACTTCCACCTGCCGGGCGAGGTCGGCGGCCCATACACCTACGGCCGCGACGAGAACCCCACCTGGACGCTGCTGGAGCGGGCGATCGGCGAGCTGGAGGCGCCCGGGCAGGACGGCGTGCAGACGCTCGCCTTCGCGTCCGGCATGGCCGCCATCTCGTCCGTGCTGTTCTCCCAATTGCGCGCCGGGGACGCGGTCGTGCTGCCCAGCGACGGCTACCAGGCACTGCCTCTGGTGCGCGCGCAGCTGGAGGCGTACGGCATCGAGGTGCGCACGGCGCCGACCGGTCAGGACGCCCAGCTCGATGTCCTCGACGGCGCCAAGCTGCTGTGGCTCGAGACGCCCTCGAATCCCGGGCTCGACGTGTGCGACGTCCGCCGCCTCGCCGAGGCGGCACACGCGCGTGGCGCGCTCGTCGCCGTCGACAACACGCTCGCCACACCGCTGGGGCAGCGCCCGCTGGAGCTCGGCGCGGACTTCGCCGTGGCCAGTGGCACCAAGCAGCTCACCGGGCACGGGGACGTCCTGCTCGGCTACGTCGTCGGCCGCGACGCCGAGACCATGGCCGCCGTGCGCCGCTGGCGCAAGATCGTAGGCGCGATTCCGGGGCCCATGGAGGCCTGGCTCGCGCACCGTTCGATCGCCACCCTCCAGCTGCGGGTCGACCGGCAGTGCGCGACGGCGCTCACGCTTGCGGAGGCGCTGCGGGCGCGACCCGAGGTGACCGGGCTGCGGTATCCGGGGCTGCCCGACGACCCCTCGCACAAGATCGCCTCTCAGCAGATGCGCCGCCATGGGTGCGTGGTGTCCTTCACGCTGCCCACGCGCGCGCGTGCCGAGCGTTTTCTGGACGCGCTGCAGCTCGTGGACGACGCGACGAGCTTCGGCGGGGTGCGGTCCACGGCCGAACGGCGGGGCCGCTGGGGCGGGGACGCGGTGCCGGAGGGCTTCATCCGCTTCTCCGTTGGCGCCGAGGATCCCGAGGACCTGGTGGCCGATGTGTTCCGCGCGCTGGACGAGTCGGCGCGATGACCTCGTCGGAGCCTGTTTCAGCGATCGTCGGAGCCACGTCGGAGCCCGTTTCAGTGATCCCCGGGCGGTGCCCGGCTACGTACAACGGACGGTCCGAGCCTCCCCCCTCGTGGCTCGGACCGTCCTCGGTCCTGCGCGCGAAGAACCGCGCGACCAAGGCTAGTTGACTCTGTGTCAGTGTCCAATCACAGTAGCGACAGAGACCTATCGACTTATTTATAGTTGGGCCCTGCCTGGGGGCCGGGAGAAGGGCAGGGAACTGGGGAGGGCGAACGATGGATCTGGCCTTGCTGCGCACTTTCGTGACCGTGCACCGGGCCGGCTCCTTCACTCGCGCCGCCGCCCTGCTCGGCCTGTCGCAACCGGCCGTGACCTCACAGATCCGCACGCTGGAGCGGCAACTGGGCCGCCCTCTGTTCTTACGGCAGGCCCGTGGCGTCACTCCGACGAGCATCGGGGACGAGCTCGCGCACAAGGCGGCCCCGCATCTGGACGCCCTGGTGGAGATCGCCGAGACCGGCGTCGACGACGAGTCGTCCTTACGGACGCTGCATCTCGCCGGTCCCCCCGAGTTCACCGCCGAGCGGGCGCTGCCCGCCCTCACGGCGCTGACCGGTGAGGAAGGCCAGGGCTTCGCCCTGCGCGCCTCCTTCGGCAACGCCGACGAAACCCTGGAAGGGCTGGCCGCCGGGCATCACGATCTGGCCATCAGCACGGCCCGTCCGCGCGGCGCCCTGCTGACGGCGACTGCACTGTGCGACGAGGAGCACGTCCTCGTCGCCACCCCGCAGCGGGCCGAGCAGATCGGCTCCGACAAGCCGGATCTCAAGGGTGCCCCGGCCCTGGAGGACGTCCCGGTGATCGAGGTCCACGAATCACTGCCCTTCGTCTCCCGTTACTGGGCCTCAGTCTTCGACTCCCGCCCCGGCGCCTCGGGCACCGTCATCGTTCCCGATCTGCGCGCGGTCCTCGCCTGCGCCGTCGCGGGCGCGGGGCTCGCGGTCCTACCCCGCTATCTGTGCCGCTGCGCCTTGGAGCGCGGCGAGATCGTCGCCCTGCACGAACCCGCGGTGCCTCCGCTGCGGACCTACTTCCTGGTGGTGCGCACCGGCACACTCGCGATGCCGCATATCGCGCGGGCTCACGAATGGCTGCTGCGCGCCGCGACCGACTGGTGCTGACCTGCACTTTTCCAGCCGTCACAGGACGATCCCGGCCGGTCACGCCCCGCGATGTTTCACGTGGAACCAGCCGGGCCACATTTCACCCATGACCGTCCGACCCGTGGTCAAGCGCACCGCCCGTGCCGTTCTGCTGGACGGCGACAATCTGATCCTGATCAAGCGCACCAAGCCCGGTGTCGATCCCTACTGGGTCACCCCCGGTGGCGGCGTCGAACCCGAGGACTCGACCGTCGTCGACGCCCTGCACCGCGAGGTGTACGAGGAGCTCGGCGCCAAGATCACCGATGTGGTGCCCTGCTTCGTGGACACCGTGGAGCACATCGGCGAGGACGGCGGCGCGACCGGCGTGAAGGTGCAACACTTCTTCGTCTGCCATCTGGAGTCCATGGACACATCCCTGCGGCACGGCCCCGAAGTGGACGAGCCCGCCGGCGAGTACGAGATCGTTCGGATCCCGTTCACCCGCGTCGGGATCGCCTCGGTGCATCTCGTGCCGTTGTCCCTGCGGCACTACCTCGACGGAAACATCGAGGGCGTACGCGCCATGCACGCACCGGACCTCGGCTGACACCGGCGGCGGGTCAGTCCCACGCGGCTACGAGGTCCTCCACCGAGTCGTGCCGTATGCGCTCCGACGGGATGCCGGCGTACCTCAGGGCGTCCACGCTGCTGCGGATCATGCCGGGTGGGCCCGACAGGTAGGCGTCGTACCCGTTCCACGGCCCGTGCTCGCGTATGGCGTCCGGGAGCTGGAGCCGCGTCTGCCGGTCGACGATCGCACGGACCGAAAGCCAGGGATGGGACTGCTGGAGCCTGAGCATCGTCTCGATGTCGTACAGGTCGTGGCCGGTACGGGCGCCGTAGAACACCTCGACCGTCCGACGTTCGCCGTGCTCGGCCACGTCCTCGACCAGGGCCTTGATGGGCGCGATGCCGGTGCCGCCGCCCAGACAGAGCAGCCCGCTGTCGGTGGTGTGGTCGACGGTCATCGAACCGGCCGGCGGTCCCAGACGGATGACGTCACCGCGGCTGGCACGGTGCACCAGGGCGGTCGAGACCCAGCCCGTGGGGACGGCCTTCACATGGAACGTCAGCAGGCCGTCGGAACGCGGCGTCGAGGCGAAGGAGTAGTGCCGCCAGATCCTTGGCCACCACGGCGTCTCCAGGCTCGTGTACTGCCCGGCGAGGAACGGGTACGGCTGGTCGGGGCGGACGGTCACGACCGCCACGTCCGAGGTCCTGAGTTCGTGCGCCACGATCTCGGCGTGCCACCAGGCCGGCGCGCGCCGCTCGTCCGCCGCCGCGCTGTCGATCATGATCTGCGAGATCGTCGTGTACGCCCGGATCCAGGCCGCCTCGGTCTCCGCGTTCCAGCCGGAGGCGTACCTGCTCAGCGCACCGATGAGGCATTCACCGACGGCCGGGTAGTGCTCGGCCCTGGTGCCGTACTTACGGTGACCGCGGCCGAGGCTCTGCAGTTGGGCGACGAGGGCCTCGGTGTCGTCCATGTGCTCGGCCGCGCTGAGCAGGGCCCGGAACAGCCGATCCCGCTGCATGTCCATCGCCGCCGGGAACAGTGCCCGCAGATCAGGGTGACGGACGAAGAGCATCGCGTAGAAGTACGAGGTGACCTGGTCGGCGATCGGGGTCACCTCGGTCATGGTCCGGCGGATGAGCAGGGCGTCCGCTGACCCGCTTCCGGCCCGGGCCGGGACGAGGAATCGGCCGGTCTGCGCGGCGTCCTCCGCCGGCTGACCGGACGGCGTGAACCAGCCGCCGCCCCCGGCGCCCGTAATACCGCTGTCGCCCGACGGGGTGGTCGGAGCGTCCATGGTCTGCCTCGCCTCGAACATCTTTCAGTCGGTCTGCGCACTCCCGCAGCGTCCCATCGCGCCAGGGCACCCCCTTCGCATAACCGCGTATACGGGTCTTCGATCTCCCCATGCCCTTAAACTGCGGTCACCTTTATCCCGTTCACACGGGATTGAATTCGCTCGGTTTCAGCCCTCGTTTCACGTGAAACGTCCCACAACTTGCCCACCCGCTATGCGCTTGGCCACGACATGGCCAAAAGCTCCTGCTTCTCACGGGAAACAGGTGGACGGCGAGGGCGCCTTTCATACAGCCTGACCTGCGTGCCGACTGACTCCCTCTCTCCTCTCCCCATCCGGCGTCTGACGCTTCGGGATCTCGCCGCCTGCGCCGACTTGTCCGAGAACCGGGGGTGGCCGCGCGAGGAGCACAAGTGGGGCTTCCTCCTCACGGCCGGAAAGGGATACGGCATCGACGACCCTGACGGGGGCCTGGTCAGCGCCTGTGTCGTCACCGAGTACGGACCGCAGCACCGTCCTTCTCTCGGAGCCATCGGCATGGTCCTGGTCGCCGAACGGCACGCCCGTCGGGGCGTCGGACGCCACCTGATGCGGCACGTCGTCTCGGCGATGGGCACCACCCCGCTGACCCTCCACTCGACTCCGTACGGTCGCCCGCTCTATGAGGAGCTCGGCTTCAAGGTCACCGGGCGGGCCGAGATGCTCAGAGGTCACTTCACACCGGGCGGTCCGGCGCCCGAGGTCGTCACGCGTGCGGCCACCGCCGAGGACCTCCCCGCGATCCTCCGCCTCGACGAAGAGGTGTTCGGCGCCGACCGCACGCCCGTCATCACACGGTTGCCGGCCTTCGCCGACCGCATGCGGGTCGCAGAGGAGAGCGGCCGGCTGATCGGCTACGCGGCCGCCTGGCCCAACATGGACACGCATGTCGTGGGCCCGCTGATCGCCCGCGACACGGAGACGGCCAAGGCGCTCATCGGCACTCTCGCCGCCCACACCGACCGTCCCCTGCGCACAGACATCGACGTTCGGCACGAAGAGCTGCTGGTGTGGGCGAAGGAGCGTGGGCTGGCGACCGTCGCGTTCAACTCGGTGATGACGTACGGGATCTCGGAACTGCCCGGCGACTGGACCAGGCGGTTCGCTCCCCTGACGGTGGCAGCGGGCTGAGCCCTGCCCACAAGCTCGGCTGTGCGTAAGGTGCGGGCATGGGAGATCTTGAGATACGACCCGCCACGGCGGACGACGTGGCCGCGATCGTCGCGATGCTCGCCGACGACCCCCTGGGAGCGCAGCGCGAGTCACCGGACGATCTGACGCCCTACCTGACCGCGTTGCAGCGTCTTACGTCGGACCCGAACCAGCACCTGGTCGTCGCAGTGCGTGAGGGCCGCGTCGTCGGCACGCTGCAGCTCACAGTCGTTCCCGGCCTGTCGCGCCGCGGCGCCACCAGGTCGATCATCGAGGCTGTCCGCATCCACGCCGACGAGCGCGGCAGCGGCCTGGGTACGCGGCTCATCGAGTGGGCGATCGACGAATCCCGGCGCCAGGGCTGCCAGTTGGTCCAGCTGACCTCCGACAGCTCCCGGACCGACGCCCATCGCTTCTACGAGCGACTCGGCTTCACGGCCTCACACGTGGGCTTCAAGCTCCCGTTGTGAGGCCGTGCACTGAGGCCCCGCGGATGAGGCCCGGCAATGAGGCGCCGTGCTGTGAGGCGGTGCAATGAGGCATCAGGTGGTGGGCCATGAGGTGAGGCGTCATGTTTCACGTGAAACAGGCACCTTGCCGGTCATTGCCGTCAGCCGATCCCCCGCCACCCCTCCGGGTCCACCCCACCCGGCACAGGAGCCTCCTCGTCGTACGGCTGGCGCGTGAACACGAACGATCCGAGGTCCAGGTGGCTCACGGTCCCGTCCGGGCGCCGTACGGCCTTCAGGAGCTCTCCGGCGTAGTAACCCTCGAGGCCGGTCCAGGTCCCGTCGCCGTTCGCCTTGAAGCGCGAGCGGCGGCCACTGCCGGACAGCGGCTCCAGCGAGACACCCTCACCGGCAGACACCCGCAGGGCGAACGCATACGTTCCCCAGTACCACGGTCCGGCCAACTCCAGTGCGGACAGGTCGACTTCAGACAGTGGCCGCCATGGTTCAGGAATGCGCGGCTCGGCCTCGGCAACGATCCGTACGAGGTCGGCACCGACGTCGGACAGCAACGGGCCGGACGTGCAGTTCGCCAGCACCACCGCAGCGACGTCGTCCTCGACACTGATGCTGAGGTTGGCCAGAAAGCCCGGCAGCGACCCGGAGTGCCCCACGAGCAACCGGCCGTCCCGGCGCCGGATCTGCAGCCCCAGCCCGTACGCCGCACCGTCCAGCACATCGGTCGCTTCGGCAGGCGCCGCGGGTGTCCGCATCTCCCTCACGGTCTCGGCGCTGAGCACCCTGTCGTCGCCCCGGGCCAGGAAGACGGCGAAGCGCGCCAGGTCACCCGTCGTTGACCAGAGCTGGCCGGCGGGAGCCATCCGCCCCAGGTCCTCGGTGGGCTCGGGCAGCAGGACGTCGGCCCAGGGGTGCACGGCCCAGCCGCCCGCGTGAGGCGCCTGCGGGTGAGCGCTCGTGCGGTCGAGGCCCAGGGGTTCGAGCACTTCACGCCGAAGTACCTCCTCCCACGGCTCCCCGCGCAGCTTCTCCACGAGCGCGCCCAACACGGTGTAACCAGGGTTGGAGTAGTGGAAACGACGGCCCACAGGATGCAGAAGGGGTTGGTCGCCCAGGACATCGGCGACTTCAGGGCGCAAAGATCCCGGAGTGCGCTCCCACCACGGGGCCGGCGACTCCGCCGCCAGTCCGCTCGTGTGGGCGAGGAGATCGGCGATAGTCACCTCCCCCGCGCCGGTTCCCGGAAGATGCTTCTCCAGCGGATCACCGAGGTCGAGGGCGCCCTCGGCCCGCAGCCGCAGCACGAGGACCGCCGTGAACGTCTTGGTGATCGAGCCGATGCGGTACTGCACGCTCTCGTCCGGACCGTGCCCCTCCACCGAGGTCCGCGCACCGTGCCAGACCGCGCGGCCGTCCCTTACGACCGCCGCGACCAGTGACGGCGCACGCCCTTCGGCCTGGGCCACGGCGATCCGGTGCAGCAAGGCCCGACGCGTGCCGGGGAGCAACTCTTCCTGAGGTGTCGTCATGCGCACAGTCCATCCCGCGGGGCGCTCGAGCGTCGAGTGCATTTGTGCGGGTCAGGGATCGGCAGCATGGATTTTGCCCGCCCCGGACGGATCAGGTCTGTGCCATGTCCACGAACCGCGAGTAGTGGCCCTGGAAGGCCACCGTGATCGTCGCCGTCGGGCCGTTACGGTGCTTGGCCACGATCAGGTCGGCCTCGCCCGCACGCGGCGACTCCTTCTCATAGGCGTCCTCGCGGTGCAGCAGGATCACCATGTCGGCGTCCTGCTCGATGGAACCGGATTCACGCAGGTCGGAAACCATCGGCTTCTTGTCGGTGCGCTGCTCGGGACCACGGTTCAGCTGCGACAGCGCGATGACCGGGATCTCCAGCTCCTTGGCGAGGAGCTTGAGGTTACGGGACATGTCCGAGACCTCCTGCTGACGGTTCTCGGCACGCTTGGAGCCGCCGGACTGCATCAGCTGGAGATAGTCGATGACGACCAGCCTGATGTCGTTGCGCTGCTTGAGGCGGCGGCACTTGGCGCGGATCTCCATCATCGACAGGTTCGGTGAGTCGTCGATGAACAGCGGCGCGGCCGACACGTCCGGCATCCGGCGGGCCAGACGCGTCCAGTCCTCGTCGGTCATGGTGCCGGAGCGCATGTGGTGCAGCGCCACGCGGGCCTCGGCGGACAGCAGACGCATCGCGATCTCGTTGCGCCCCATCTCGAGGGAGAAGATGACGCTCGGGAGGTTGTGCTTGATCGACGCGGCCCGGGCGAAGTCCAGCGCGAGCGTGGACTTACCCATCGCGGGACGGGCGGCGATGACGACCATCTGGCCCGGGTGCAGACCGTTGGTGAGCGAGTCGAAGTCGGTGAAACCCGTCGGCACACCGGTCATCTCGCCGGAGCGGGAGCCGATCGCCTCGATCTCGTCGAGCGCGCCCTCCATGATGTCGCCGAGGGGCAGGTAGTCCTCGCTGGTGCGCTGCTCGGTGACCGCGTAGATCTCGGCCTGGGCGCGGTTGACGATCTCGTCGACGTCGTCGTCGGCCGCGTAACCCATCTGCGTGATGCGGGTGCCGGCCTCGACCAGGCGGCGCAGGACCGCGCGCTCGTGCACGATCTCCGCGTAGTACTCGGCGTTGGCCGCCGTCGGCACTGTCTGGACGAGAGTGTGCAGATACGACGCCCCGCCGACCTTGTTGATCTCGCCGCGCTTGGTGAGCTCGGCGGCGATGGTGATGGGGTCGGCCGGCTCTCCCTTGGCGTAGACGTCGAGGATCGCGACGAAGATCGTCTCGTGCGCGGGCTTGTAGAAGTCGTGGCCCTTGAGAATCTCCACGACGTCGGCGATGGCGTCCTTGGACAGGAGCATGCCACCAAGGACGGACTGCTCGGCGTCGAGGTCCTGGGGCGGCACACGCTCGAAGGAGGTGCCACCGCTCTCCCACTCGCCGCTGTCGCTGCCTCGGTCGTGCTGCTCGTCGCGACCGCGTCCCCCGTCGCCGCGGCGCCGGGAGGCGGGCAGACGATCACTGGGACCGCTGCCGGCCCACGGGTCGTCCAAGGGCTCGGAAATACTCACCGAGCCACCTCCTCCCGTCCGCCCCCGAGCGGACCTAGCCATGCCCCTATTTCTACGGCACGGCACTGACAAATGAGAGGCCCAACTCCGGTTGATGGACGTCGGTTTTGGGCTGGTCTCCCTGTCGACGAACGGAGCGGGCGCCGGACCACGGTAGGCCTGTTGGCGACGTCAGCCAATCTGGTTATCCACAGGCCATGTGGACGACGGCCCCGATGCTGTGGAGAACTCCGCAAAACCTGTGCACGACCCGGTGGACAGCCCTGTGAACAAGCACGGACGTCACCCATGAAACCTCCACTGACCTGCGACTTTCCCATCCACCGGCTGTGCAGAAGAAAAACTTCCCCAGTCGGACCAAGATCTCTTCGAACGATGCCCGAAAGAGCAACCGACATGTGATGAGGTAAGGGTCAGATAGGCGTTGCATCTCTTACCTGTGGACGATTACATTGGTGCACATGACACAGGCTCCCGCGACCCCCAAGGCCACCCGGCGACAGCACGATCGAGAGATCGTCGCGCTGGCCGTCCCGGCCTTCGGTGCACTCGTCGCCGAGCCCCTGTTCGTGATGGCCGACAGCGCGATCGTCGGCCACCTCGGCACCGCACAACTCGCCGGTCTCGGCGTCGCCTCCGCTCTCCTTACGACAGCGGTCAGCGTCTTCGTCTTCCTCGCGTACGCCACCACGGCGGCCGTCGCCCGACGGGTCGGCGCCGGCGACCTCCAGGCCGCCATCCGCCAGGGCATGGACGGCATCTGGCTGGCACTCCTGCTCGGCGCAGCCGTCATCGCCGTCGTCCTCCCCGCGGCACCTTTCCTGGTGGAACTCTTCGGGGCCTCGGACACCGCGGCACCCTACGCAACCACCTACCTCCGCATCTCGGCCCTCGGCATCCCGGCCATGCTCGTCGTCCTCGCCTCGACCGGCGTCCTCCGCGGCCTGCAGGACACGAAGACACCGCTCTACGTCGCCGTCGGGGGCTTCGTCGCCAACGCCGCCCTCAACGCAGGTCTGGTCTACGGCGCCGGCCTCGGCATCGCAGGTTCCGCCTGGGGCACCGTCATCGCCCAGTGCGGCATGGCCCTCGTCTACCTCACGGTGGTCGTCCGCGGAGCACGCCGGCACGGAGCCTCGCTGCGCCCCGATGCCGCCGGGATCCGGGCCTCGGCCCAGGCCGGTGCGCCGCTGCTGGTCCGCACGCTGTCGCTGCGGGCAATCCTGATGATCGCCACCGCCGTCGCCGCCCGCCTCGGGGATTCCGACATCGCGGCCCACCAAATCGTCCTGTCCCTGTGGAGCCTGCTCGCCTTCGCACTCGACGCCATCGCCATCGCCGGGCAGGCCATCATCGGACGCTATCTCGGCGCCGGAGACGCCCAGGGCGCCCGGGACGCCTGCCGCCGAATGGTCGAGTGGGGCATCGCGGTCGGTGTCGTACTCGGCGTCCTGGTGGTCGTGGCACGTCCTGTGTTCGTGTCCCTGTTCACCAGTGACTCCACGGTCAAGGACACGGCCCTGCCCGCTCTGGTGATCGTGGCGCTCTCCCAGCCGATCAGCGGCGTGGTCTTCGTCCTAGACGGCGTCCTGATGGGCGCGGGCGACGGCCCCTACCTTGCCTGGGCCATGGTCATCACCCTGGCCGTCTTCAGTCCGGTGGCTTTCCTGATCCCGGCCCTCGGCGGCGGACTCACAGCACTGTGGGGAGCGATGACGCTGATGATGACGGTCCGCCTGATCACTCTCTGGCTGCGAGCCCGCTCGGGGCGCTGGATCGTCACCGGCGCGACGCGCTGAGCCGTTTCACGTGAAACATCGCGGGCTGCCACGTTTCACGTGAAACGAGCGCCACAACACGCAAAAGGGGTCGCACCTCTGAGGTGCGACCCCTCTCACAACTGCTTAGGCAGACCGCAGCTGTCAGGCCGCGACGACCTCGATGTTGACCTTCGCGGCAACCTCGGGGTGCAGACGCACGGACGTCTCGTGAGCGCCCAGCGTCTTGATCGGCGAGCCCAGCTCGATGCGGCGCTTGTCGACCTCGGGACCACCGGAGGCCTTGATCGCGGAAGCGATGTCGGCCGGGGTGACGGAACCGAAGAGACGACCGGCGTCGCCGGAGCGGACGGCCAGGCGGACCTTGACGCCCTCGAGCTGGGCCTTCACCTGGTTGGCCTGCTCGATGGTCTGGATCTCGTGGATCTTGCGAGCACGACGGATCTGCTCGACGTCCTTCTCGCCACCCTTGGTCCAGCGGATAGCGAAGCTCCGCGGGATCAGGTAGTTGCGAGCGTAACCGTCCTTGACGTCCACGACGTCGCCGGCGGCACCGAGGCCAGAGACCTCATGGGTGAGGATGATCTTCATGAGTCGGTCACCCTTCCCTTAGCGCGCGGTGGACGTGTAGGGCAGCAGCGCCATCTCACGGCTGTTCTTCACGGCCGTGGCGACGTCACGCTGGTGCTGCGTGCAGTTGCCGGTCACGCGGCGGGCACGGATCTTGCCGCGGTCGGAAATGAACTTCCGCAGCATGTTCGTGTCCTTGTAGTCCACGTACGTGACCTTGTCCTTACAGAAAGCGCAGACCTTCTTCTTCGGCTTGCGCACAGGCGGCTTCGCCATGGTGTTTCTCCTGTGTGATCAAGAAGTTTGGGTACGACCCACCCTTCGGCCTGAGGCCTAGAAGGGGGGCTCGTCCGAGTAGCCGCCGCCACCGCCGCCGCCGGAGTTTCCACCCCAGCCGCCACCGCCGCCGCCCTGGTTGCCACCGGCGGGAGTGCCGGTCGCCCACGGGTCCTCGGCGGGAGCGCTACCGCCCTGCTGACCGCCACCGGAGCCACCGCCCCAGCCGCCGCCACCCTGGCCGCCGCCGCCACCGCCGCCGTTGTAACCGCCCTGACCACCGCGGCCGCTGGTCTTGGTGACCTTGGCCGTGGCGTTGCGAAGGCTGGCGCCGACCTCGTCGACGTCCAGCTCGTAGACCGTGCGCTTGACGCCCTCACGGTCCTCGTAGGACCGCTGCTTCAGCCGGCCCTGCACGATGACGCGCATGCCTCGCTGGAGCGACTCAGCGACGTTCTCCGCCGCTTGACGCCAGACCGAGCAGGTCAGGAACAGGCTCTCGCCGTCCTTCCACTCGTTCGTCTGACGGTCGAAGGTACGGGGAGTGGACGCGACACGGAACTTCGCGACCGCCGCACCGGAAGGGGTGAAGCGCAGCTCGGGATCGTCGACAAGATTGCCGACGACCGTGATGACGGTCTCGCCTGCCATGGGGGAACCTCTCGGCGGGTTTGCTGCTGGCTGCTTGTGCTGCTACTCGAATCCCGGGATCGACTGAGCGAGAGCTCAGTGGGTCTCGGGACGGAGGACCTTGGTCCGGAGGACCGACTCGTTCAGGTTCATCTGGCGGTCGAGCTCCTTGACGACCGCAGGCTCGGCCTGCAGGTCGATGACCGAGTAGATGCCCTCGGGCTTCTTCTTGATCTCGTACGAGAGACGACGACGGCCCCAGGTGTCGACCTTCTCGACCTTTCCGTTGCCCTCACGGACGACGGAGAGGAAGTTCTCGATCAGCGGGGAGACAGCGCGCTCCTCGAGATCGGGGTCGAGGATGACCATCACCTCGTAGTGACGCATGTGGAACCCACCTCCTTTGGACTCAGCGGCCACGGTCGTTCCGTGGCAGGAGGGTTGTGATGCGTACGCAACGGTATCGGCCGCCACTGACAATCGGGGGCCGTCGAGCGGCTTCCCGGTATGGACTGGGCGGTTTCCCTGGCTCTGCCTGGGCAGACACCGGTGCAGACCGTACAGAGTACCCGCACACCGGCTTCCGGTTGAAATCCGACCGCCAGGGCCGTCAGTCTGTACACATCGGGTGTGCATGGCGCTACGATGCGCCGTCTTCCGCAGGAGGTGCCCTATGGCACAAGCATTGCGACCCAATACCGTCGGAGGTCTCTTCGCCACGGACGGAAAGCCCCACCCACTCCAGGACACGCTGCTCGCGGTGACCCTGGTGCTCGGCCTGGTGGCGTTCGTGACAGGCTTCTTCCACAACCTGCACCTGCTGAGCTCCTGGGCCGGCCTGGTGGGGATCCTCACCGGCGCGTACGGCCAGTGGATCTCCGAGACGACCCGCGAGCGGTTCGGGCTGATCCTGGGTCTCGGCGCCTCGGGTGTCGGCTTCTTCCTCGGCATGGCGCACGGCGGCCTCTTCGGCGGGGTCATCTGACGCCAAGGACACCGGCTCCCCAACCCCCCACAAAAAGCCACGGAACGCCTCGGCAGCCCATGAGCCGGGGTGCGGGTTTCGTACGCCCACTCGGGGCGCTCACAAGGCGCAGTAGGCTTCGGCGCGAGAGCCGGAGCCCCTGAACCCATGGGGACACACCAGCCCGAGGAGCGCCCCGAATGAGCCTGACCCTGAGGACGATCAGCCGCGAGCAGCATCTGGCGTACATCCAGAGCCTGCCGTCGGCGAGCCACATGCAGGTTCCGGCCTGGGCGGACGTCAAGGCGGAGTGGCGCTCCGAGAACCTCGGCTGGTTCGACGACCGCACCGGCGAGATGGTCGGCGCGGGCCTCGTCCTCTACCGTCAGCTGCCCAAGATCAAGCGCTACCTCGCCTATCTCCCCGAGGGGCCGGTCATCAACTGGTTCGCGCCGAACCTGACCGAGTGGCTGGAACCGATGCTCGCCCACCTCAAGCAGCAGGGCGCCTTCTCCGTGAAGATGGGCCCGCCGGTGATCATCCGCCGCTGGGAGGCCGGCTCCATCAAGCAGGGCATCCAGAATCCGGACGTGAAGCGGCTGCGCGACATCGAGGCCGACTTCATCGAGCCGCGCGCCTTCGAGGTCGCCGACAAGCTGCGCCGGATGGGCTGGCAGCAGGGCGAGGACGGCGGGGCCGGCTTCGGCGACGTCCAGCCGCGCTATGTCTTCCAGGTGCCGCTGGCCAACCGCTCCCTGGAAGAGGTCCACAAGAACTTCAACCAGCTGTGGCGCCGCAACATCAAGAAGGCCGAGAAGGCCGGTGTGGAGGTCGTCCAGGGCGGCTACCAGGACCTCGAGGAATGGCAGCGGCTGTACGAGATCACGGCTGTGCGCGACCACTTCCGGCCCCGCCCGCTGTCGTACTTCCAGCGCATGTGGTCGGCCCTCAACTCCGAGGACCCCAACCGCATGCGGCTGTACTTCGCCCGGCACAACGGCGTGAACCTGTCGGCGGCGACCATGCTGATCGTCGGCGGGCACGTCTGGTACTCCTACGGCGCCTCCGACAACATCGGCCGTGAGGTCCGGCCCTCGAACGCGATGCAGTGGCGGATGCTGCGGGACGCCTACGCGCTCGGCGCGACCGTCTACGACCTGCGCGGCATCTCCGACTCGCTGGACGAGACCGACCACCTCTTCGGCCTCATCCAGTTCAAGGTGGGCACGGGCGGCCAGGCCGCCGAGTACCTCGGCGAGTGGGACTTCCCGCTCAACAAGCTGCTCCACAAGGCGCTCGACATCTACATGTCGCGCCGCTGAGCCCCATCGGTCCCGGACGTTTGCTTCGATAAGCCCGACAGCTTCGTTCGCTTCCATACCTCTGATACACCGCAGCCACCAGAAAGGTTCCAGGTCCGGCCATGGCGCTCACGCTCTACGTCGACACCGCGCGCTGGCGGGCGCATCACAAGCACGTGCAGGAGCAGTTCCCAGGGCTCGTCCCGGTCTGCAAGGGCAACGGCTACGGCTTCGGGCACGAGCGGCTGGCGGAGGAGGCCACGCGACTGGGCTCGGACGTCCTCGCCGTGGGCACGACGTACGAGGCCGCACGCATCAAGGACTTCTTCGGCGGGGACCTGCTGGTGCTGACGCCGTACCGGCGCGGCGAGGAGCCCGTTCCGCTGCCCGACCGCGTCATCCGTTCCGTGTCCTCGGTGGACGGCGTGTACGGCCTCGTGGGCGCCCGCGTGGTCATCGAGGTCATGTCCTCGATGAAGCGGCACGGCATCACCGCGCAGGAACTGCCGCAGCTGCACGCCGCCATAGAGAACGTCCGCCTCGAAGGCTTCGCCATCCACCTCCCGCTGGACCGCACCGACGGCTCGGACGCCGTCGAGGAGGTCATCGGCTGGATGGACCACCTGCGCGCGGCCCGTCTTCCGCTGCACACGATGTTCGTCAGCCACCTCAAGGCCGAGGAACTGCACCGGCTTCAGCAGCAGTTCCCGCAGACCCGTTTCCGCGCCCGCATCGGCACGCGGCTGTGGCTGGGGGACCACGACGCCACCGAGTACCGCGGGGCGGTCCTGGACGTCACGCGGGTCGCCAAGGGCGACCGCTTCGGCTACCGCCAGCAGAAGGCGGCCTCCGACGGCTTCCTCGTGGTCGTGGCGGGCGGGACGTCCCACGGGGTGGGCCTGGAGGCCCCGAAGGCGCTGCACGGCGTCATGCCGCGCGCCAAGGGCGTCGCACGGGCCGGGCTCGCCACGGTGAACCGGAACCTTTCTCCGTTCGTCTGGGGAGGCAAGCAGCGCTGGTTCGCAGAGCCGCCGCACATGCAGGTCTCCATCCTGTTCGTGCCCTCGGACGCTCCCGAGCCGCACGTCGGCGACGAGCTGGTGGCCCATCTGCGGCACACCACCACGCAGTTCGACCGCCTCATGGACCGCTGAGCGGGACGACAAACAGCCGAAAGGCCGTACACGGGCTTTCCCGCGTACGGCCTTTCCCTTTGCTCACCTTGGCTTGTGGCGGGGGCGTCGTCCGCCCGCCCGGGCCTGTTCGCTCAGAGCGAACCCTCCGCGGAGGGCGCCGTTCCGCGGCTTCCCCACTCCACCTGCGGCCCGTCGAAGTGGGCGGCGTGCCGCGGCGGATGGGCCGCAGATCCCAGGGCGAAGACATCCTCCGCGCCGTCCAGCACGCCCCCTGACGGGTCGTCGTCGCCGGCCCGACGCACCGGGTCCCGCTCGGGCATGACGATGTCGCGCACGATGACGGCGCACAGGTACAGCGTCCCCAGCAGGTGCACCCCGATGGCCCAGTAGTAGCCGTCCTCCGGCAGTCCCTTGTGAGCGTCACCGCTGGTCGTATACGCGAGGTACAGCCAGATGCCCAGGAAGTACGCGACCTCGGCCGCCTGCCAGATGAGGAAGTCCCGCCACTTCGGCCGGGCCAGCGCGGCCAGCGGGACCAGCCACAGCACGTACTGCGGCGAGTAGACCTTGTTGGTGAGGATGAACGCCGCGACGATCAGGAACGCGAGCTGGGCGAAGCGCGGGCGGCGCGGAGCCGTCATCGTGAGTACCGCGATGCCCACGCAGCACAGCACCATCAGCGCCGTGGCCAGGTTGTTGACGGTGTCGGTGGTCAGCGGGTTGGCCGACTTCCGGGCCAGGATCAGCCAGAAGGACCCGAAGTCCACGCCCCGGTCGTGGCTGAACCGGTAGAACTGCGACCAGCCATCCCAGGCGAAGAACATCACCGGCAGGTTCACCACGACCCAGGCGATGACCGCTCCCGCCAGAGCTTTGCCGAAGTCCCGCCACTTCCCCGCGCGCCAGCACAGCAGGAGCAGCGGACCGAGCAGCAGGACGGGATAGAGCTTGGCGGCCGTGGCGAGCCCCAGGAGGACACCGAAGGCGAGGGAGCGTCCCCGGGACCACATCAGCATCGCCGCGGCCGTCAGAGCGACGGCCAGCAGGTCCCAGTTGATGGTGGCGGTCAGCGCGAAGGCGGGCGCCAGAGCGACCAACAGGCCGTCCCAGGGGCGCCGGGCGTGCGTCCGTGCCACGCAGACCGCGATGACGGCCGCGCACACCATCAGCAGGCCGGCGTTGACCATCCAGTACCACTGCTCCTGGTCCTGGATGCTGCCGCTGCCGGGCGTGAGCCAGGCGGCCACCTCCATGAACACACCGGTCAGCACCGGGTACTCGAGGTACGGCATGTCTCCGGTGAGCTTGTCGAAGTACGGCACGAGCCCGTCCGCGAAACCGCGCCCCTGATAAAGGTGCGGGATGTCGGAGTAGCACGCCTTCGTGTACTGCGAGCTGGCACCGAAGAACCAGGCTCCGTGGTAACAGGGGAACTTCTGGACCAGTCCGAGGGCGAACATGCCGATCGCCACCAGCGCGACGACCCGGACGGGAGTCCACCAGGACGTCCCGAGCAGGGCACGCCGCCCGAGGGGGCCTCCGATCAGCTCGCTGCCGACCGCGGCGACCTCGTCCTCCTTGGTCGGCCGCACCGGGTCCGGTTCGTGCACGCTCGCTTGCGTCGATTCTGCGCTGGGCATGCCGCACATCCTGCCGTACGTGTCTAGGTATACGCCGAGGGTCTGGTTATACGCCGAGGGCCGCCGCACCGATCGGTGCGGCGGCCCTCGTTTCACGTGAAACATCGACCTGTTTCACGTGAAACACCCGTGCCGGGCTTTTCGGCGCTAACCGTTCCCTCCGAAGAGGCCTCCATTGCCGTTGCCTCTGCTGTTGCCGGTCCCGCTCGTATCCGTGACCGTCGGTGTCGGGCTGACACCGCCGTTCGTGCCACCTGTGGTCGTGCCGCCGGTATTCGTGCACTGCCAGTTGAACCGGCAGGAATCCGTCGGCGACGGCGTCGGACTCGTCAGCGTCTCGCTGGGGGACGGCGTCGGGGTCGGAGTGGCTTGCTGCGTGTCACTCACTGTCGGGCTGGGACTCGGGCTCGGTACGTCGTTGACAACCTCACCGAACGGCACCGGGACCGGGAAGTCCTTCGCCGGCTCGTTCTTGAGCGCCTCCGCCATGTAGTCGTGCCAGATCTCCGCCGGGAACGAGGCACCGTGGATCTTCTTCTGGCCGCCCGTCCCGTACATCTCGAGGAACTCGCGCTTCTTGTTCTTCTCGTTGTCGTCCAGGCGGAACATCGTGATGGCTGTGGACAGCTGCGGGGTGTAGCCCACGAACCAGGCGGATTTGTTGCCGTCGGTGGTACCGGTCTTGCCGGCCACGTCGCGGCCGGGCAGCTTGGCGCTGGTACCCGTGCCCTTGTCGACCACCGTCTTCAACACATCGGTGACGTTGTCGGCCACCTGCGAAGTGAAAGCCTGCTTGGCCTTGTCCTCATGGGTGAAGACCGTGCCGTCCTTGCTCGTGACCCTCTTGACGGAGAACGGGTCACGCTGCTCGCCACTGGACGCGAACGTGCCGTACGCACCCGCCATTCGGATCGCGCTCGGGTCGGAGATACCGATGGAGAACGACGGGTAGCTGGTGCCGGCGAGGCTGGTCTTCAGGATGCCGGCGTCGATCGCGGACTCCTGGACCTTGTCCAGGCCGACGTCCATACCCAGCTGGACGTAGGCGGAGTTCACCGAGAACTGCATCGCCTGACGAAGATCGATCTGGTAGTTCGGCGGATTGCCCACCGACTCGTTGCCGTCGTTCGTCTGCAGCCACTCCTTGCCCTTGTCGTCCGTCCAGACGTCCCCGTTGTACTCCTTGATCTTGAGCTTGTTCTTGCCGCTGTACAGGCTCTTGGGTGAGATCTGGGTGCGCTCGTCCTGTGCCTGCTCGGATCCGAGCTTGGGATCACGCACTCCCCACTTCATGGCCGCTGCAAGCACGAACGGCTTGAACGTCGAACCCACCTGGGCACCGGTCGCGTCGGCGTTGTCCGTGAAGTGCTTGGTCGCGTCCTCACCGCCGTAGATGGCCTTGATGGCGCCGCTCGTCGGGTCCACCGAAGCTCCGCCGAACTGGACGTGGGTGTCCGTCTTCGGGCGCTCCTTGGGGTTTATGTTCCTCTTCTGGACGTTCGACACCGACGCCTCGAGCTCCTTGACCTTCTTCTTGTCGAAGGTCGTGTAGATCGAGTAACCGCCCCGCTGCAGGTCGTTGGCGGAGATGTTGGTGTTGTTGATCAGGTAGCTCTTGGCCAGGTCGACGAGATAGCCGGTCTGGCCGCTGAGAGCGGTGTTCGAGCGCGGGTTCTTCACCGCCGGGAGCTGGGTGTACTTGGCCCGCTCCGTCTGGCTCAGGTGACCGTACTCGACCATCTTGTCGAGGGTGTTCTGCATCTGGCTCAGGGCACGCCTCTGGTTGGCCTGAGGATTGGCGGCCGGGTCGATGGAGGTCGCGCCGGCGGGATCGTAGTACGTGGCGCCCTTGAGCATCGCCGCAAGGAACGCGCACTGGCCCGGGTTCAGCTTCACGGCGTCCTTGTTGAAGTACGCCCGTGCCGCCGCCTGGATGCCGTAGGCGTTGCGTCCGTAGTAGGCGGAGTTGAGGTAGCCCTCCATGATCTGATCCTTGGGGATCGTGGCGCCCACCTTGATGGAGATGAAGATCTCCTTGAACTTGCGCGTGACCGTCTGCGACTGGTCGTCGAGGCGCGCGTTCTTGACGTACTGCTGGGTGATGGTGGAGCCACCCTGCGTCGCACCGCCGCTGGCCATGTTGAAGACCGCGCGGGCGATGCCCTTCGGGTCGATGCCGCTGTCGGTGTAGAAGGTCTTGTTCTCCTGGGAGACGACGGCGTACTGCATCGCCTTGGGGATCTGCGAGAGGTTGACGGCCTGGCGGTTCGTCTCGCCACCCGTGGCGACCATCTCGCTGCCGTCGTTCCAGTAGAAGACGTTGTTCTGCGCCTTCGCGGCCAGTGCCACGTTCGGGACGCTCACCATGGCGTAGCCGATGCCCGCGACTGCCACGAGGCTGCCGACGAAGCCGATGAACAGGCCTGTCACCAGCTTCCACGACGGCATCCATCGCGCCACGCCGTACTTGCCCGCGCGCGGATAATCAATGAAGCGCTTCTTGGCAGGGACCGCAGAGCGTCCCCTTCCGGGCCCCGCGGGACCGCCGGGTGCGCCGCGTCGACCTCCGCGGCCCGGCTCGGCCGCCCTTCGGCGGCCACCTCCGGTTCTCTGGGCCGCGCGGCGGGCCTCGGCGCGGCCACTGTAGGACCGCTCCTCGTCTCCCGACCCATATGCGTCGGAGGGAGATCCGGTGGCGCCTCGCGGTGCCGCACGGCGGCCGGAGGACGAGCCGGACGGGCCGCGTCGTGCCGCGGCGCGCCCTCCTCCCTGCGGCTGCGGCGGTTTGCGACGGTGCTCGCTCATCGAACGACTACTCCTCGGGCAGGCGCACCCTTGTGCGCCTGGAGACGGCAGCTGGTTTCCGGTCCCCCCGAAATACGGATGTGGTCGATCCCGCATTCATCCGTACGGCACCTAGGACGAGGACGCCCCCTTGCGTCACTCGGTTCCCGCTGATGTGCATGGCGCACAGACTACGCACCGTCAAAACCCGCCGAGCCCCGAAGTTCACCCCAAACCGGACAACTTGCCTCGGATGAATAAGTGGTGTGATCCCGTTCACCGTCTCCCCACTTGTCCCATCCGGAAGGCCGTTCTATCGTCTTGATGTATCGAGTCGATACATCGGAGCGAGATAAGGACGAGGAGGCGAGGGGATGAGCCGGAGGTCCGGGATCCTCGAGTTCGCCGTACTCGGCCTGCTCCGCGAGTCCCCGATGCACGGCTACGAGCTGCGGAAGCGGCTCAACACGTCACTGGGTGTGTTCCGTGCGTTCAGTTACGGGACGCTCTACCCCTGCCTCAAGACGCTGGTCGCCAACGGCTGGTTGATCGAGGAGTCGGGACACGCTCCTGAGGACGCCCTCGCCGCAACACTCGCAGGGCGTCGCGCCAAGATCGTCTACCGGTTGACGGCGGAAGGTAAGGAGCACTTCGAGGAACTGCTCTCGCAGACGGGTCCGGACGCGTACGAGGACGAGCACTTCGCCGCCCGTTTCGCGTTCTTCGGGCAGACGTCACGCGACGTACGCGTGCGCGTGCTCGAGGGCCGCCGGAGCAGGCTGGAGGAGCGTCTGGAGAAGATGCGCGCCTCCTTCACCCGCACCCGGGAGCGCCTCGACGACTACACGCTTGAGCTCCAGCGCCACGGAATGGAGTCCGTGGAGCGCGAAGTGCGCTGGCTGAACGAGCTCATCGAGAGCGAGCGGGCCGGACGGGACCTGAAGGGTCCTGCCTCCGGGGGGTCCGCTCAGCAGGACAACATCACTGGATCGACGGGCGGCCTGCCCCGTCCCGGGGACACCCCCAGGACGGATACGCCCGGCGACACCGCCACGTGAGAGCCCGGTCAGGGCCTCACTCGTACACACAGGGAGCAACCGGAATGGGTTCGGTTCGCGTAGCCGTCGTCGGCGTGGGCAACTGCGCCGCGTCGCTGGTGCAGGGAGTCGAGTACTACAAGGACGCCGACCCGGCGTCGAGGGTCCCCGGCCTGATGCATGTGCAGTTCGGTGACTACCACGTGCGTGACGTGGAGTTCGTCGCCGCGTTCGACGTCGACGCGAAGAAGGTCGGCCTCGACCTGGCGGACGCGATCGGCGCCTCCGAGAACAACACCATCAAGATCTGCGACGTGCCCTCCACCGGCGTCACGGTGCAGCGCGGCCACACCCTCGACGGTCTCGGCAAGTACTACCGCGAGACCATCGAGGAGTCCGAGGCCGAGCCGGTCGACGTCGTCAAGGTCCTCAAGGACAAGCAGGTCGACGTCCTGGTCTGCTACCTGCCGGTGGGTTCCGAGGACGCGGCGAAGTTCTACGCCCAGTGCGCCATCGACGCCAAGGTCGCCTTCGTCAACGCCCTTCCGGTCTTCATCGCCGGCACCAAGGAGTGGGCGGACAAGTTCACCGAGGCGGGCGTCCCGATCGTCGGTGACGACATCAAGTCGCAGGTCGGCGCCACCATCACGCACCGCGTCATGGCGAAGCTGTTCGAGGACCGGGGTGTCATCCTCGACCGCACGATGCAGCTGAACGTCGGCGGCAACATGGACTTCAAGAACATGCTCGAGCGCGAGCGCCTGGAGTCCAAGAAGATCTCCAAGACGCAGGCGGTCACCTCGCAGATCCGCGACCGCGAGCTCGGCGAGGGCAACGTCCACATCGGCCCGTCCGACTGGGTGGCCTGGCTCGACGACCGCAAGTGGGCGTACGTCCGCCTCGAGGGCCGCGCCTTCGGCGACGTCCCGCTGAACCTGGAGTACAAGCTCGAGGTCTGGGACTCCCCGAACTCCGCCGGTGTCATCATCGACGCCGTGCGCGCCGCGAAGATCGCCAAGGACCGCGGCATCGCCGGTCCGATCCTGTCGGCGTCCTCGTACTTCATGAAGTCCCCGCCGGTCCAGTACTTCGACGACGAGGCCCGCGAGAACGTCGAGAAGTTCATCAAGGGAGAGGTCGAGCGCTAAAACGCGCTCCCCCAGCTCAAAACGCTCCTGCCAGGGCTCTGAGGGTCCCCGGGTCACCCGACCCGGGGACCTCCCCATATGTGAAGCTGTGCCTCATGGCCGTCGTCCGTGACCTGCGCGTCCTCCTGCGCTTCGCGAACTTCCGGCGCCTGCTCGCCGTCCGCCTGCTCTCCCAGGGCGCCGACGGCGTGTACCAGGTCGCTCTCGCCGCCTACGTCGTCTTCTCGCCGGAGAAGCAGACCTCGGCCGCCGCGATCGCCTCCGCGATGGCCGTCCTGCTGCTCCCGTACTCGCTCGTGGGCCCCTTCGCCGGCGTCCTCCTGGACCGCTGGCGCCGCCGCCAGGTCTTCCTCTACGGCAACCTGCTGCGCGCCGTGATGGCCTCGGGGACGGCCCTTCTGATCCTCAGCCACGTCCCGGACTGGCTCTTCTACGCCTCGGCGCTGTGTGTCACCGCCGTCAACCGCTTCGTCCTCGCGGGGCTGTCCGCCGCGCTGCCACGCGTCGTGGACACCGAGCGCCTCGTGATGGCCAACTCCCTGTCTCCGACGGCCGGTACCCTCGCGGCGGCCGCGGGCGGCGGCCTCGCCTTCGTCGTACGACTGGTGGTCGCGGACTCCGACGCGGCGGTGGTACTGCTGGGCGCGATCCTCTACCTGTGCGCGGCCCTGGCGTCCCTGCGCCTCAAGCCGGAACAGCTGGGCCCGGACCAGGGGTTGGTTCAGCCGCACCTGGCGGCAGCCCTCACCGGCACGGCCCGCGACCTGGCGGCAGCGGTACGGCATCTCGCCGCGCCACCCCGACGGGAGGCCGCCTGGTCGCTTCTCGCGATGACCCTGATGAGGTTCTGCTACGGCGCCCTGCTGGTCATGCTGCTGATGCTCTGCCGGTACTCCTTCACCTCGAACACGGACGCGGGGCTGCGGCTGCTGGGGACCGCTCTGGGTACGTCGGCGGCCGGCTTCTTCGCGGCAGCCGTGGTGACGCCCTGGGCCGCGGGGCAGCTCGGCCCGGGCCGCTGGATCGCCGTGTGCGCCGCCGCGGCCGCGATCCTGGAGCCGTCCCTCGGTCTCCCGTTCGCCGTCGGCCCCATGCTCGTCGCGACGTTCGTCCTGGGGCTGACGACCCAGGGCGCGAAGATCGCGACGGACACGATCGTCCAGTCCTCCGTGGAGGACGGCTTCCGCGGCCGGATCTTCTCCGTCTACGACGTGCTGTTCAACGTCGCCTTCGTCGGCGCCGCCGCGGTGGCCGCGCTGATGCTGCCGCCGGACGGCCGTTCTGTACCGCTGGTGGTCACAGTCGCCGTTGTCTACGGGGCAGTTGCGGCGGCTATGGCCCGCTTTGAACGTCGGTAAGTGTCACATCAAAGCCACAGAGTCCCCCTCAACTTCAGAACTGTCAGTGGGGCCCGGTAACTTACGTGCGTCTTACGCGCCTCTTATGTGCGCACGCTCACCAACTCATCTAGGGGGACCCCTAAGTGTCGACTCCGCCGCCCCAGGGCCAAAACCCGTTCGCACAGGGCCAGCAGCAGCCTTACGGCCAGCCTCAGGCCCAGGCCCCGTACCCGCCCCAGGGCGGCAACCCCTTCGGCCAGGGCGGGGTGCCCACCGCTCCGGTGCCTCCGGCGCCGCCCACCCGGCGTTTCAACAAGAAGGTGCTTCGCATCGTCGGGATCATCGTGCTCGCGATAATCATCGGCGTGGTCAAGTGGCAGCTCGGCAAGACCGACGCCGAGACCACTTCCAAGGGCAGCTGCATGCACAACACGGGCACCCAGTCCGACCCGAAGCTCAAGACGGTCGACTGCTCCTCGAGCGACGCCCAGTACAAGGTCGTGGAGAAGTTCGACAACACCAGCGACGACAGCAAGTGCAAGACTGTCGCGGACGCGGAGATCGCCTACTACCAGACGGGCGACAGTCACGACGTCGTCCTCTGCCTGAAGACGGTCAAGTAGGACGAGAGCAGCAAGCGCTAGGCGATGTTTCACGTGAAACATCGCCACCAGAGCCCTGAGAACGCCGCATCGGACACACCCGGTGCGGCGTTCGTGTGCGGGCATGTTTCACGTGAAACATGCCCGCCCTCTGCCGCATCAGCTCTGCTCGGCCCACCACTGCTTGAGCGCCGCCACCGCCGCGTCGTGCTCCATCGGCCCGTTCTCCAGTCGCAGTTCCAGCATCTGCTGGTACGCGCGGCCGATCACCGGACCGGGGCCGACCCCCAGGATCTCCATGATCTGGTTGCCGTCGAGGTCCGGCCGGATCGCGTCCAGCTCTTCCTGCTCCTGGAGTTGAGCGATGCGCTCCTCCAGACCGTCGTACGCGCGCGACAGGGCCGCCGCCTTGCGCTTGTTGCGGGTCGTGCAGTCCGAGCGGGTCAGCTTGTGGAGGGGCTCGAGGAGCGGGCCGGCGTCACGGACGTAGCGACGGACCGCCGAGTCCGTCCACTCGCCGGTGCCGTAGCCGTGAAAGCGCAGGTGGAGCTCGACCAGGCGTGAGACGTCCTTCACGAGCTCGTTGGAGTACTTGAGCGCCGTCATGCGCTTCTTCGTCATCTTCGCGCCGACCACCTCGTGGTGGTGGAAGGAGACCCGGCCGTCCTTCTCGAACCGGCGCGTGCGCGGCTTTCCGATGTCGTGCAGCAGAGCCGCCAGCCGCAGCGTCAGGTCGGGACCGTTCTTCTCCAGCGCGATCGCCTGCTCCAGGACGATCAGCGTGTGCTCGTAGACGTCCTTGTGACGGTGGTGCTCGTCGCTCTCCAGACGCAGCGCCGGCAGCTCGGGCAGGACGTAGTCGGCGAGGCCGGTATCGACGAGCAACGTCAGCCCCTTGCGCGGGTGCGCGGAAAGGATCAGCTTGTTCAGCTCCTCCCGCACCCGCTCCGCCGAGACGATCTCGATCCGCCCGGCCATCTCCTTCATCGCCGCCACGACCTCGGGAGCCACCTCGAAGTCGAGCTGCGCGGCGAAGCGCGCCGCGCGCATCATCCGCAGCGGGTCGTCGGAGAAGGACGCCTCGGGAGTGCCAGGGGTGCGCAGCACACGCGCGGCCAGGTCGGCCTGTCCGTCGTGCGGATCGATGAACTTCCTCTCGGGGAGCGCGACCGCCATCGCGTTGACCGTGAAGTCGCGGCGGACGAGGTCTTCCTCGATGGAGTCGCCGTACGACACCTCGGGCTTGCGCGAGGTCCGGTCGTAGGCCTCCGAACGGAAGGTCGTCACCTCGATCTGGTAGCCGTCCTTCTGCGCACCGACCGTGCCGAAGGCGATGCCGACCTCCCACAGAGCGTCCGCCCACGGCCGGACGATCTTGAGGACGTCCTCAGGGCGGGCGTCGGTCGTGAAGTCGAGGTCGTTGCCGAGCCGGCCGAGCAGCGCGTCCCTGACCGAACCGCCGACGAGGGCGAGTGAAAATCCCGCCTCCTGGAAACGGCGGGCGAGGTCGTCGGCGACAGGGGCAACCCGCAGTGATTCGCTCGGCACGCGGTGCGACTCCTGGCTCGGGGCGCTGAGGTGGGCTTCGTTGGCGTTCGGCACAACAGAAGAGGGTACGTGGCCCGGGCGGGCGCAAGCGCCTCCATTAAGAGGGGACGAACATCTCCCTGGATACGGGTACAGGACCCGCCCCCCGCGCGTACGGTGACGCTCTGCTTATACAGGAAGATAAGGGGTGAACTGACTCGGTCCCCCGATCTTGTGGGACGGTCCGCGGCACTTCCCCTCAGCGCGCATCGTTACGATGCGTGGACGCACATTCCGACGACCACTGACGACGACGAGGGACGGGCGAGCGCGTGGCCGAGGCGGCAGACTTCCAGGGGACGACTCCCTCACCTGCCCGCCGCTGGCTGCGGCGCACCGGGGCGCTGCTCGCCGCGGCGCCTCTTCTGGCCGGTCTTCTCCAACTGCACTCCGCGACTTCCGCGGAAGCGGCTGGTCAGACGTCCGTGAAGGACGCCTCCGGCTCGGGCTCGGTGGCCGTCGCCGTCGACTCGCTCACCCCCAACCTGCCCACGGAAGGCGACACGCTGACCGTGTCGGGCACGGTGACCAACAACGGCAGGCAGACCGTCACCGGCGCGCATGTGGGCCTGCGCCTGGGCCCCAAGCTGGCCACGCGCTCGGCCGTCGACGACGCCGCCGGCGGCGGTGACAGCCTCCGGGGCGCGACCGGCACGGAGGTCGGCGGCAAGTACGTCGAGAAGTTCGCCAAGCTCACTCCAGGGGTCGCCCAGCAATTCAGCATCTCCGTGCCGGTCGACAAGCTGGACCTCGGAAGCGACGGGATCTACCAGTTCGCCGTGTCGCTGAACGGCCAGACGTCCGCGGAACCCTGGGACCAGGTCCTCGGCATCCAGCGGACCTTCCTGCCGTGGCAGCCCCAAGAGGCCGACACGAAGACGAAGACGACATTCCTGTGGCCGCTCATCTCCACGGTCCACATGACCGCGGAGACGGGCTCGAACGAGCAGCAGACGCCGGTCTTCCTCAACGACGACCTCGCCAAGGAGATCTCCCCGGGCGGACGCCTCGACGAGATGCTGTCCCTGGGCAAGGACCTCGACGTCACCTGGGTGATCGACCCGGACCTGCTCGCCTCCGTCGACGCGATGACCCGCAGCTACCGGGTGCGGACCGGCGACAACACCACCGCGGTGGGAACCCACCAGGCGGTCGCCAAGCAGTGGCTGGCCGATCTGCAGACGGCGGTGGCGGACAAGGAGGTCGTCGCGCTGCCCTTCGCCGACCCGGACGTGGCCTCCCTCGCGCACAACGGCACGAGCGTCACCGGATCGCTGAGCCACCTCAAGGACGCCACCGACGTCGTCGCCAACACGGTCGAGCCGATCCTCCACGTGAAGCCGGCCACCGACTTCGCTTGGCCGGTGGACGGCGCGGTCGACCCTTCCATCGTCAAGGTCGCCACCTCCGCGGGTGCCGATCAGGTGATCGCGCGCAGCGACAGCCTCCAGGAGACCGGCGGTCTGCCCTACACGCCGTCCGCCGCCCGCCCGATCGGCGGCGGAACGACGGCGGTGGTCGCGGACGCCCGCCTGTCGACGGCCTTCCAGGGCGACCTCACGAAGGCGTCCGCCGGCACGCTCGCCGTGCAGCGGTTCCTCGCCCAGAGCCTCGCGCTCGACCTCCAGTCGGACAAGCAGCGCAGCATCGTCGTCGCCCCGCAGCGCATGCCCACGACGGGCCAGGCCCAGGCGATGGCCGCCGCGATCACCGCCCTCGAGGGCGGCACCTGGTCCGACGCCCAGCAGCTCACGTCGGCCGCCAAGGCCAAGCCGGACCCGGGCGCCACGACGAAGGTGCCGTCGACCACCGCGTACCCCTCCTCGCTGCGCAGGCAGGAGCTGCCGCGCTCGGCCTTCGAAGCGATCGCCGCCACCCAGGACAAGCTCGACAACTTCACGGTGGTCCTCTCCGACGAGTCCCGGGTGGTGACCCCCTTCGGGCGGGCGACGAACCGCGGGATGTCCACGTCATGGCGCGGCCGCCCGGAAGCGGCGCAGAGCTTCCGCACCAACGTGGAAGACCACCTCAACGTTCTGGCGGACCAGGTCAAGCTGATCGACAAGTCCCCCACCAAGCTGTCAGGACGCAGCGCCACGATCCCCGTGACCGTCCAGAACAACCTGGTGCAGGGCGTCGGCCACCTGGTGCTGCGCCTCACCTCGACGAACCCCACCCGCCTCCAGGTCGGCGGCCACGCCTACGACGAGCAGCAGGTGACGGTCTCCGGAGGGCACGCCCAGACGGTGAAGTTCACCACGTCGGCCAAGGCCAACGGACAGGCGACGCTGGTCGCCCAGCTGTACACGGAGGACGGCCAGGAGTACGGCCAGCCCGTCACCTTCGACGTCAAGGTCACCGAGTTCACGGCCACGGTGATGCTGGTCATCGGCGGCGGCTTCCTCCTGCTGGTCCTCGCCGGCTTCCGCATGTACACGCAGCGCAAGCGGGCGGCCGCCCGTGAGGCCGAGGAAGACGGCCCCGACGAGGCGGGCGACGCCGCTGACGGGCCCGAGAACCCCGAGGGCCCGGACGACCGTCTCACCGAGGAGTCCGGCACCGACGCCCGGGCGGACGAGCCTGAGCAGCCGAGTGACCCGACACCGGACACCGCATCCGAAAGCGCCGACCCGTCCGCCACGGGTGAGAGAGTGGACCGTTGAGGACGCGTGGCCAGTGGGCCCGGGACGATGAGGTGGGGTAACCATGAACGCGCCGTACGACGGTGACCGCGGCCGGTCCGCGGGCGACTCGGGTCCACCCGAGGGTCCGCAGCCCGAGCACGGCCAGGCGCAGCAGCAGCCTCCCGCCGACATGTACCTCCAGGACGCCTACGACCAGGACCCCTACCGGGCACAGGACCTCGCCGCGCAGGACCCGGTCGCCGAGGCCCTCTACGACCGCGCCGCGCACCCTCCGCCGCCCCCGGGCACCTACCAGCCGCAGCAGCCGCTGTACTCCCAGCCGCAGCAGTCCCAGTACTCACCCGACCCGCGGGTGTGGGCCCAGCCGCCCGCGCCGGAGCCGGACGGCCCCACCCAGTACCTGCCCTACGGCGACGATCCCCGGAGAACCCAGTTCGTGGGCGTCGACGACCTGGTCACCCAGGCCGGCGAGGAGCACCACGAGCCGGACGCCTTCGCGCACCTCTTCCGGGACCAGCAGCAGGGCAACGGCTACCTGCCGTCGGACACCCCGTCGGTGCCGGGTCCCGCACCTGCCCCGGGCGTGCCGTCACCTGCGCCGCAGTACCCGGCGCCGGGCGCCCCCGCACCGGGGGCCGACCAGACCCTGAACCTCGGCGCCACGCCCGTCGCTCCTCCCGCTCCCGCGTCCGTCCCGGCGCAGAAGGGCGGGAAGGCCGGCGGCCTGCTCAAGTCGAGCGCGGTGATGGCGGCGGGCACGATGGTCTCCCGCCTCACTGGCTTCATCCGCTCCGCCCTGATCGTCTCGGCACTCGGCGTCGGCCTGCTCGGTGACACCTTCCAGGTCGCCTACCAGCTGCCGACCATGATCTACATCCTCACCGTCGGCGGCGGCCTCAACTCCGTCTTCGTACCCCAGCTGGTGCGCGCGATGAAGGAGGACGAGGACGGCGGCGAGGCCTACGCCAACCGGCTGCTGACCCTGGTCATGGTCGCCCTGGGCGCCCTCACGGTGCTGGCGGTCCTCGGCGCCCCGCTCCTGATCCGCCTGCTGTCCGACTCGGTCGCCGGCGATCCGGCGGCCAACGAGGTCGGCGTCACCTTCGTCCGCTACTTCCTGCCCTCGATCTTCTTCATGGGCGTCCACGTGGTGATGGGGCAGGTCCTCAACGCACGCGGGAAGTTCGGCGCGATGATGTGGACGCCGGTCCTCAACAACATCGTCATCATCGTGACGCTCGGCATGTTCATCTGGGTGTACGGCACCGCGGCCGACTCCGGCATGAAGGTCACGACCATCCCGCCGGAGGGCCAGCGGCTCCTCGGCATCGGTGTCCTGCTCGGCCTCGCCGTCCAGGCGCTGGCGATGATCCCGTACCTGAGCGAGACCGGGTTCCGGCTGCGACTGCGGTTCGACTGGAGGGGCCACGGCCTCGGCAAGGCCGTCACGCTCGCCAAGTGGACCGTCCTGTTCGTCCTCGCCAACCAGGCCGGCGCCATCGTCGTCTCGCAGCTGTCGACCGCGGCGGGCAAGAAGTCGCCCGTCGACGGCACCGGCTTCGCCGCCTACGCCAACGCCCAGCTGATCTGGGGCCTGCCGCAGGCGATCATCACGGTCTCCCTGATGGCGGCTCTGCTGCCGCGCATCTCGCGCTCCGCGGCCGAGAGCGACAGCGGCGCCGTACGTGACGACATCTCGCAGGGCCTGCGCACCACGGCTGTCGCCATCGTGCCGATCGCCTTCGGTTTCCTCGCCCTCGGCATCCCGATGTGCACGCTGATCTTCGGCTCCTCGGGTACCAGCGAGGCCACCAACATGGGGTTCATGCTGATGGCCTTCGCCCTCGGCCTGATCCCGTACTCCGTTCAGTACGTCGTCCTGCGCGCTTTCTACGCCTACGAGGACACCCGGACGCCCTTCTACAACACGGTCATCGTGGCCGCCGTCAACGCGGGCGCCTCGGTGCTCTGCTACGTGGCGCTGCCGCCGCGCTGGGCCGTGGCCGGCATGGCCGCCTCGTACGGCCTCGCCTACGCGATCGGCGTCGGTGTCGCCTGGAACCGGCTGCGCAAGCGGCTGGGCGGCGACCTGGACGGCGCCCGCGTCCTGCGGACGTACGCACGACTGGCCATCGCCTCGGTGCCGGCGGCGCTGCTCAGCGGCTTGGCCTGCTACGAAATCGGCCACACGCTCGGCCAGGGCGTCGTCGGATCCTTCGCCTCGCTGCTGGTCGGCGGGGCGGTTCTGCTCGGGATCTTCTTCGTCGCCGCACGAAAGATGCGCATCGAGGAACTTAACTCGCTGGTCGGCATGGTGCGCGGACGTCTGGGGCGCTGAGGCAGGGGTACGCGCACAACCATCGTCCGCCACCGTGTGTCGTGCATAGCGGCGGACTGTGGGCACAATTGGTTTCGGCGTCGGACGGCGCGCACGGAAGTCGGTCGGCGCGCAAGGAATGGGGAGGCAGGAACGACGGTGGCGGAACGGAGCACGGCTGCCGTCGACGTGGCAGACAACAGCGGTGACGAGCCGCTGACCGCAGAGGCGGACCAGTCCACGGCCGACGGGGTGGCCCAGAACCGGGAGCGGGACACGGAGATCGACGAGGCACAGGGGAGCGGCGGGACCGAGGGTCCTGAGAAGGCCTCACCACTCGAGCTGCACAGCGGCCACAAACTTGCCAGACGGTACCGGCTCGAGGAGTGCGTCACCCGTCTGGACGGATTCAGCAGCTGGCGTGCTGTGGACGAGAAACTTCGCCGTGCCGTCGGCGTCCATCTCCTGCCCGCGGACCATTCGCGGGCGCGTTCGGTACTGGCCGCGGCCCGTTCCGCGGCGCTGCTCGGCGACCCTCGCTTCGTCCAGGTGCTGGACGCCGTCGAGGAGAACGAACTCGTCTACGTCGTCCACGAGTGGCTGCCCGACGCCGTCGAGCTGACCACCCTGCTCGCCACCGGCCCCATGGAGCCGCACGACGCCTACCAGATGGTCAGCCAGATCGGCTCCGCGATGGCCGCCGCTCATCGCGAGGGTCTGGCCCATCTGCGGCTGAACCCCAACGCCGTGCTGCGCACCTCCAGCGGCCAGTGGCGCATCCGTGGCCTCGCCGTGAGCGCCGCGCTGCGCGGCATCAGTTCCGCCACACCCCAGCGCACCGACACGGAATCCGTCGGCGCCCTCCTGTACGCGGGTCTCACCCAGCGCTGGCCGTACGAGAGCGACGCCTACGGCCTGTCGGGGCTGCCCAAGGACGTCGGGCTGATCGCACCCGACCAGGTGCGGGCCAACGTCCACCGCGGTCTGTCCGAGCTCTCCATGCGCGCGCTCGCCAACGACGGGGCGACCGCCTCCCGGCACGAGTCGCCGTGCACGACGCCTGAGGAGCTGGTGAAGGCGATCGGCGAGATGCCCCGCATCCGCCCGCCGGAGCCCACCTTCACGGCGCCGCCGGAGTATCAGCGCACCACGTACCAGCAGGGCACGTACGGCCGTCCCGCAGCGCACCCCGGCGCCACCCGGCCGGTGCCGGCGCCTCCGGCCCCGCTGCAGAGCCGTACCGGCAAGGCCCTGAAGTGGGCCGTCTCGGCCCTGCTGATCGCCGCCCTGGGTCTGGGCAGCTGGCAGCTCGCGGATGCCCTCATGGACAACAGCGGCAAGTCCGACGACACCAACAAGACCCAGACGACCGGCGGCAACAAGGGCGGCGGCAAGAACGCCCCGGTCACGCTGCTCAAGATCGACAACGCGCAGGAGTACGCCGCCGAGGGGTCCCTCCAGGCGCCCGGGGACGCCAGGCTGACGTACGACGGCAGCAGCTCCACCTACTGGCGGACCAAGAGCTACAACTCCGGTCCCAAGCTCGCGCCGTACAAGCCAGGAGTGGGCATCGTCTACCAGCTCAGCGCTGCGCAGACGATCTCGACGGCGACGATAGGGCTGCGATACCCGGGTGACCACACGACGGTCCACCTGTACGCCACCGACTCTCTGTCCCCCTCGACGTCGGTCGACGGGATGAAGGAGATCGGAACCGCCACCACGAGTGGCACCTCTCTCACGGTGAAGGCTTCGAACAAGCTCAAGACCCAGTACGTGCTGCTGTGGATCACGGACGTGCCGAAGGCACCCCAGGACAGCTACAGCAGCGCCGGCTACAAGCAGGCCGTCACGGACGTGAAGTTCACCGGCTGATCAGGTACCGCATCCCAGGGGAGGGGGTCCGATGGCAGATGACACCGCATACGGCGACGCAAGCGATCAGGACCTCCTGGCCCGCCATGTGAAAGGCGACCCGGACGCCTTCGGTGAGCTTGTGCGGCGCCATCGCGACCGCCTGTGGGCCGTGGCCCTGCGGACGCTGGGGGACCGGGAGGAGGCCGCTGACGCCGTTCAGGACGCCCTCGTGTCCGCCTACCGGGCCGCCCACACCTTCCGGGGGCAATCGGCCGTCACGACATGGCTGCACCGGATCACGGTGAACGCCTGCCTCGACCGCGCGCGGAAGGCGGCCTCCCGCAAGACCTCCCCGGTCGACGACACCGAGCGGCTGGAACAGCTGCTGGAGCCTCACGAGGAGGCGTCGGCACCCGCCGAGCGCAACGATCTGCACCGTCAGCTGCTGGCGGCCCTCGGCACCCTCCCGCCCGACCAGCGTGCCGCCCTCGTCCTCGTGGACATGCAGGGGTATCCGGTCGCCGAGGCCGCCCGCCTGCTCGATGTGCCGACCGGCACGGTGAAGAGCCGCTGCGCCCGTGGCAGAGCCAGGCTGCTGCCGCTGCTCACCCATCTGCGACCGCAGAACGCCGGCGAGGGAAAGGAACGGGGTGAGGGGCGGAACCGGACCCAGGGGACATCCGTCCCACCGGCAGCGGGACCGCCGACCCACGGTCCACGCGATACCGGACCGAGCGATTCAGCCGCAGTGAAGGGCGGAGGTGGGCGAGCGTGACATCCACGACGGACATGGCCGGGCACCCGGACGTCACCGAGATCTCCGACCTCACCGAAGGACTGCTCGAGCCGTCCCGGACCGCCGACATAAGGCAGCACCTGGACGAGTGCGAGCTCTGCGCCGATGTCTACGCGTCGCTGGAGGAGATCCGGGGACTGCTTGGTGCTGTTCCGGGCCCGGCACGCATGCCCGCCGATGTCGCCGAGCGGATCGATGCCGCCCTCGCGGCCGAGGCATTCCTAAGTGCGACGGCGCCCGGTGACATGGACGTTCCGGCGCTCGTCGACGTGTCCCCTTCCATGGACGACGCAGGCGACGACGCGCATGTTTCACGTGAAACATCGACGGCGGACCGTCCGGCAGGGCACGCCCGCACCTCCACAACCGGTCCGGGCCGCAAGCGCAACGAGCGCAGGTGGAGCGGACGTCGCAGGATCGCCGTCCTGGGCACCGTCTTCACGGTCGCCGCGCTGGGACTCGGCTCCGTGCTGCTGTCGTCGCTGGACGACGGCAATCCCCCTTCGTCCCAGGCTCAGGGCCGGCAGTCCGCCACCGCGGACACCTTCTTGGAGGCCAAGCTGGGGAACCAGGTCGCCGGTCTCCTCAAGGACCAGGGCTCGGGGAGCGGTTCTCATGCCCCTCACAGCCTGGGCGTGGAGGGCGGCACCAACCAGCCCAAGGTCTTCAAGGAGCCCACGGTCCCGGCCTGTGTCCAGAAGGGCATCGGACGGACCGATCCGGCGCTCGCCACCCAGCAGGGCACCTACAAGGGGACGGACACTCTCCTGGTGGTCATGCCCGACCCCTCCGTCGGCACGCGGGTGACCGCATACCTCGTCGACGCGACGTGTGTGACCCATCCGTCCTCCGCCAAGGCGAAGGTACTCCTGAAGCACTCCTACACCCGTCCCTGAGCGGACACGCTTGGACTTCCCTCTGCGTGGTATCTCGTACGGTGTGGCGACCCCGTGTGCCCGGACACAGTGGGAATGCACGCCCCTTAGGATCCGTTGGGTGGGGTGAGAGCTCGAGAGGGGCTCCCTCCGGTCCGACGACGCAGTCCAGAGACGAGGAACCAAGCCGTGAGCGACGTCCGTAACGTGATCATCATCGGCTCCGGGCCCGCCGGCTACACGGCGGCGCTCTACACCGCGCGCGCGTCGCTGAAGCCGCTGGTGTTCGAGGGCGCCGTCACCGCCGGTGGCGCCCTGATGAACACCACCGACGTGGAGAACTTCCCGGGCTTCCGGGACGGCATCATGGGTCCCGAGCTCATGGACAACATGCGCGCCCAGGCCGAGCGCTTCGGCGCCGAGCTCATCCCGGACGACATCGTCGCGGTCGACCTGACCGGTGAGATCAAGACCGTCACCGACACCTCGGGCACCGTGCACAAGGCGAAGGCCGTCATCGTCACCACCGGCTCCCAGCACCGCAAGCTCGGCCTGCCGAACGAGGACGCGCTCTCCGGGCGCGGTGTCTCCTGGTGCGCCACCTGTGACGGCTTCTTCTTCAAGGACCAGGACATCGCCGTGATCGGCGGCGGTGACACCGCGATGGAGGAGGCCACCTTCCTCTCCCGCTTCGCCAAGTCCGTGACCATCGTCCACCGCCGGGACACCCTGCGCGCCTCCAAGGCGATGCAGGAGCGCGCCTTCGCCGACCCGAAGATCAAGTTCGTATGGGACAGCGAGGTCGCCGAGATCCAGGGCGAGCCGAAGCTCTCCGGTCTGAAGCTGCGCAACATCAAGACCGGCGAACTGTCGGACCTGGCGGTCACCGGGCTGTTCATCGCCATCGGCCACGACCCGCGCACCGAGCTCTTCAAGGGCCAGCTCGACCTCGACGCGGAGGGCTACCTCAAGGTCGCCGCTCCCTCGACCCGCACCAACCTGACGGGTGTCTTCGCCGCCGGTGACGTGGTCGACCACACCTACCGCCAGGCGATCACCGCGGCCGGCACCGGCTGTTCCTCCGCTCTCGACGCCGAGCGCTTCCTCGCCGCACTCGCGGACGAGGAGCAGGCCGAGCCCGAGAAGACCTCTGTCTGACCCTCACCATCCTCTTCCGCCTCAAGCAACAACCAGTTAAGGAGCCCGCCGTGGCCGGCACCCTGAAGAACGTGACCGACGACTCCTTCGATCAGGACGTCCTCAAGAGCGACAAGCCCGTCCTGGTGGACTTCTGGGCCGCCTGGTGCGGCCCGTGCCGCCAGATCGCGCCGTCCCTCGAGGCGATCGCCGCCGAGTACGGCGACAAGATCGAGGTCGTCAAGCTCAACATCGACGAGAACCCGGGTACGGCCGCCAAGTACGGCGTCATGTCCATCCCGACGCTGAACGTCTACCAGGGCGGCGAGGTCGCCAAGACCATCGTCGGTGCGAAGCCCAAGGCCGCGATCGTCCGCGACCTCGAGGCATTCATCGCCGAGTAGCCGGCGAAGCCGTCGAGCCGACGGCGTTGTTTCACGTGAAACACGAATGGGCCAACCCCGAGGGGTTGGCCCATTCGCTTGTCCGGGTGCTTTTCACAGCGGCCTCAGCACCGGCTCCTTCTGAACTGCCCCCAGCAGCCGGTCGAGAGCCATCTCCACGTCTTCCTTCCAGGAGAGGGTCGTCCGCAGTTCCAGCCTCAGGCGAGGGTGCTTCGGGTGCGGGCGGACCGTCTTGAAGCCCACGGCCAGAAGATGGTCGGCCGGCAACATACATGCGGGCTCTTTCCACCGGGCGTCCCCGAAGGCCTCGATGGCCTTGAACCCGCGTCGCAGCAGATCCTTGGCGACCGTCTGGACCATGACTCTCCCGAGCCCTTGCCCCTGGTAGCCCGGCATGATGAAGGCGGTCATGAGCTGTACCGCGTCCGGTGAGACGGGGCTCGTGGGGAACGCGGTCGAACGGGGCACATAGGCCGGAGGGGCGTAGAGCACGAAGCCGACCGGTACATCGTCGACGTAGACGACACGGCCGCAGGATCCCCAGTCCAGCAGGACCGCCGAGATCCACGCTTCCTTCTCCAGGGCGGGCCTGCCCGCTTTTACCGCGGCTTCACCGCTGACTGGGTCCAACTCCCAGAAGACACACGCCCGGCAGCGATTGGGGAGGTCCTGAAGGTTGTCCAGCGTGAGCGGTACGAGCCGACGCCCCATGAAGCCTGTTCCTCGCTTCCCTCGCCCGCAGCGTCGCGAGCGGCTGTCAGAGCGTTCCGTTCTCTGAGGAGGCTGCCGACGAAGCCGCCGACCGCGCCCAGCCCCAGGCCCGCGCTCACCAGTCCGGTGCGGCTCATCGTTCGCATGGCCCCTGCCTCCCTCTCACAGGTACTGCCAGGTGGGATGCGCCATACCCGAACGCATCGTATCCACCAGGGGATTGCATCGATAGCGCCTGAAAGCAAAGAGCAGGCCGTGTTCCGGTACACACCGGACACGGCCCGCTCTACCGGGCGGCCGAGTACCACACCCCGCCGACCACAGGCTTCCTACTCCTCGGTCTCCTCGGACTCGCCGTCCAGGAGGCTCTTCTGCAGAACCGGTCCCTCGCCGGGAGCGAGACTGCTGAGGATCCGCTCGAGGTCCTCCATGGAGGCGAACTCGACCGTGATCTTGCCCTTCTTCTGCCCCAGGTCGACCTTCACCCGCGTCTCGAAACGGTCCGAGAGACGGGTCGCGAGGTCCGTCAGCGCCGGGGAGACCCGGGCGCCGGCCCGGGGGCCCTTCGAGCGCTGCGTGGTCTGCGGCCGCGAACCCATCAGGGTCACGATCTCCTCAACGGCTCGCACCGACAGCCCCTCGGCGACGATCCGATGGGCCAGCCGGTCCTGCTCCTCCGAGTCGTCGACGGAGAGCAGCGCCCTCGCATGACCGGCGGAGAGAACACCGGCGGCCACGCGCCGCTGGACGGCGGGCGAGAGCTTCAGCAGACGCAGGGTGTTGGAGACCTGCGGACGGGAACGCCCGATGCGGTCGGCCAGCTGGTCGTGCGTGCAGTTGAAGTCCTTCAGAAGCTGGTCATAGGCGGCCGCCTCTTCCAGCGGGTTCAGCTGCGCCCGGTGCAGGTTCTCCAGGAGGGCGTCCAGGAGGAGCTTCTCGTCGTCCGTGGCCCGCACGATCGCCGGGATCGCCTCAAGACCGGCCTCACGGCAGGCCCGCCAGCGCCGCTCGCCCATGATGAGCTCGTAGCGGTCGGAGCTCAGCTGCCGGACGACGACGGGCTGGAGGAGACCGACCTCCTTGATGGAGGTGACCAGTTCCTGCAGCGCGTCCTCGTCGAAGACCTCACGCGGCTGGCGCGGGTTCGGCGTGATGGAGTCGAGGGGGATCTCCGCGAAGTGGGCGCCCATGGGAGGGGCGGGAGTCTCGGCGAAGCCGTTGACCGACAGTTCCTCGGTTTCATGTGAAACAGGCGGCAACGTGGCCACCTTCGCCGCGGCCACCCCTCGGTCGCTCGTCAGCACCGGCACCGATGACGGGGACGCGGAACCAACGCCGCCCGTCGCAGCCGGGGTCGGCGTCTTCTCCGTCGGTGCAGCAGGGATGAGTGCGCCGAGACCACGGCCCAAACCCCTCCGTCGCTCGCTCACTGAATGCCCTCCACCATGCTTGGATCGCCCTGGGCGCCGATGTGGGCGTGCGGCGCCTCATACGCCACGCCGACACCCTTCAACGCGATTTCTCGTGCTGCCTCAAGGTAGGACAGCGCACCGCTCGAACCCGGATCGTAGGTCAGCACGGTCTGTCCGTAACTCGGCGCCTCGGAGATACGAACCGAGCGGGGAATGCTCGTCCGCAGCACCTCTTCACCGAAGTGGCTGCGCACCTCGTCCGCGACCTGGGACGCGAGACGCGTCCGGCCGTCGTACATGGTGAGCAGGATCGTCGATACATGCAGGTTGGGGTTGAGGTGCCCCCGCACCAGGTCGACGTTCCGCAGCAGCTGTCCCAGGCCCTCCAGCGCGTAGTACTCGCACTGGATCGGGATGAGTACCTCCGCGCCTGCCACCAGCGCGTTGACCGTCAGCAGGCCGAGCGACGGAGGGCAGTCGATCAGGATGTAGTCCAGAGGCTGCTCATAGGCCTGGATGGCCCGCTCCAGCCGGCTCTCCCGTGCCACCAGGGACACCAGCTCGATCTCCGCACCGGCGAGATCGATCGTGGCGGGGGCGCAGAACAGACCCTCGACATCCGGGACCGGCTGGACGACCTCCGCGAGAGGCCGGCTCTCGACCAGGACGTCGTAGATGGACGGAACTTCGGCGTGGTGGTCGATCCCCAGCGCGGTGGATGCGTTGCCCTGTGGGTCGAGGTCGATCACCAGGACACGGCCGCCATGCAGGGCCAGGGAGGCGGCAAGGTTGACGGTCGTCGTCGTTTTGCCCACGCCACCCTTCTGGTTGGCGACGACCATGACGCGTGTCTGCTCAGGCCGTGGCAGGCCCTCGCCGGCACGGCCCAGAGCCTCCACTGCCAATTGGGCAGCACGACCGATCGGGGTGTCGTCCATCGGGGGCGGTGTTTCACGTGAAACATCCTCCCCGAGCGACTCGGTACGGGGACCAGGGACCGGATCGGTCATCGGTCCCGCGATGTTGGCGTCGGACCGCAAGGATTCACTCTCCTCGACTTCAGGCTCGCAATGAACAGAGCCTCCCATGCCTTCGGGGTCGCGAACCAGTGAGGCCTGTTCTTCTGTGGAGAAATCCACCTCTGTGGACAACTCCGTGCCCCTCGCGGGGGCCCGAGCGCCACCGGTGGGCGCTTCTTGTAGTGACCCGAGAGGCTTGCGGTCGCGGGGTTCGGCCGCGGCGCGGCCGCGACTGATGATGCCGTGCAGCAGTGAGCGACGTTTCACGTGAAACACGATGCACAGCAGCGGTGGCCGAACTGTCGCGACACTCCGGCGTGTGTAGGTTTGGCAGCTTGTGTGGAGTACGTCTCGTCGTCAGGCCGGATCAGCGGCGCCGACGAACTCGCCCGGCGCGAGCGGCCTTCGCCTTCTTCGCGGCGAAGCGCACACCGCCCGGGCTCTCCCCGACTTCGACCCGCACCACCGTGGACAGCGGATCCACCACGCCTTCGCCCACATGGAGGATCGACGTCTGCACGGCACCGAGCTTGCTGAGTGCCGTGGCCGCACTCTTCAGCTCTTCCTCGGCCGTGTCGCCCTTGAGCGCCAGCATCTCGCCGTACGGCCGCAGCAGCGGAACACCCCACGTGGCCAGACGGTCCAGCGGCGCCACGGCCCGTGCCGTCACGACATGGACCGGGGGAATCTTGCCCATGACCTCCTCGGCACGGCCACGCACCACCGTCACATGGTCCAGGCCCAGCAGCTCCACGACCTCGGTGAGGAAGTTCGTACGCCGCAGCAGGGGCTCCAGCAGCGTGATCTTCAGGTCCTCGCGAACGAGCGCCAAAGGGATTCCCGGCAGGCCGGCGCCCGAGCCGACGTCGCACACGGTCACGCCCTCGGGCACGACCTCGGACAGCACCGCGCAGTTCAGCAGGTGCCGCTCCCACAGGCGGGGCACCTCACGCGGGCCGATCAGGCCGCGCTTCACACCCGCCTCAGCGAGCAGCTCCGCATAGCGGACCGCGTCCGCGAAGCGATCGCCGAACACCTCACGCGCCTGCTCGGGCGCGGGGGGAAGCTCCGCTGCCTCCGTCACGGGGACCGTCCTTCCGTACCGCATCGGCGCGCTCGGCGCCGACCACCAGAACTATCAGGCTGACAAAGTTCGGCCCCGTCTGCGCTACAGACGGGGCCGGAGTACGTACGAACCGATCAGGCGGGCAGCACGACGACGAAGCGCTGCGGCTCCTCGCCCTCGGACTCGCTGCGCAGCCCCGCGGCCTTGACCGCGTCGTGCACGACCTTGCGTTCGAACGGCGTCATCGGCTTCAGCTTCACCGGCTCGCCGGTGTTCTTGACGTCGGCGGCCGCCTTGGAGCCCAGCTCGGAGAGCTCGGCGCGCTTCTTGGCGCGGTAACCCGCGATGTCCAGCATCAGCCGGCTACGGTCGCCGGTCTCCCGGTGCACGGCCAGGCGCGTGAGCTCCTGGAGTGCCTCCAGCACCTCGCCGTCACGGCCGACCAGCTTCTGCAGGTCTCGGCCGCCCGCGTCGCTGATGATCGAGACAGCGGCGCGGTCGGCCTCGACGTCCATGTCGATGTCGCCGTCGAGATCGGCGATGTCCAGCAGACCCTCGAGGTAGTCCGCCGCGATCTCGCCCTCCTGCTCCAGGCGGGACAGGGTGTCTGCACCCTCGGCAGCAGCGGAGGTGGTGCCTTCCGTCACGGGATGGGCTCCTTCTTACTTCTTGGACGGGGACTTGGGGCGCTGCGGGCCCTTGCGCTGCCCGGACTGGGCCTTGCTGCGGGAACCGCTGCCGGGCTGCGAAGTGGTCTTCTTGGCAGCGGATTCCGGCTTGGCGTCCTCGGGCTCGTCGGACTTGCTCAGCGAGGTCGGAGTTCCGGAGCCGGCCGGCTTCGCGGTGCCGGACTGACGCTGGGACTTCGACTGGCGCTTGGGCTGCTGGCGCTTGGGGGCGGCGGCGCCGGTCGTCGGCGTACCGTCCTCGGCCACGGTCTGGGCAGCGGCGGCGTTGTCGCTCTGCACCACGGTGCCGTCGGTCTGAGCCGCGAGGCCCGCCTTGTTCAGGGCGTTGATGAACTTGCGCTCGAACTCGTTGCGGTCACGGCCCTTGGTGACGATCGCCTTGATGATCGTGCGTTCGCTGCGCCGGCGGGTCTTGCCGTGGTGCGTGACGTGCTTGGTCAGGCGCTCCAGGTAGGCGGCCTGGGCCTTGGAACCCGGGGTCGGGTTGTTGTGGATGACGTACATCTGCTGGCCCATGGTCCACACGTTGGTGGTCAGCCAGTAGACGAGAACACCGACCGGGAAGTTGATGCCGAAGACGGCGAACATGACCGGGAAGACGTACATCAGCATCTTCTGCTGCTGCATGAACGGCGTCTTCACCGTGGTGTCGACGTTCTTCGTCATCAGCTGGCGCTGCGTGTAGAACTGCGACGCCGACATCATGACGATCATGATGGCCGTGACGACCCGGACATCCGTCAGCGTGGCGCCGAGCTGGGCGACCTTGTCCGCGCTGTCCGTGAACTTCGCGGCAAGCGGGGCGCCGAAGATGTGCGCCTTACGGGCACTGGCGAGCAGCTGATCGTCGATGACGCCGATCGTCTTGCCCGTCGCGATGCCGTTGAGCACGTGGTAGAGGGCGAAGAAGAACGGCGACTGCGCCAGGATGGGAAGGCACGAGGAGAGCGGGTTGGTACCCGTCTCCTTGTACAGCTTCATCATCTCTTCGGACTGGCGCTGCTTGTCGCTCTTGTAGCGCTCCTGGATCTTCTTCATCTCGGGCTGCAGCGTCTGCATGGCCCGGGTCGCCTTGATCTGCTTCACGAAGAGCGGGATCAGGCAGATACGAATCAGAATCACCAGGGACACGATGGACAGGCCCCAGGCCCAGCCCGTGTCGGGACCGAAGATCTTCCCGTACACCGAGTGGAACTGGACGATGACCCATGAAACGGGTGTCGTGATGAAGCTGAAGAGGCTGGCAATCGTGTCCACTAATCATGCTCCTTGGACATGGGACGAGGTCTCTGCGGCCGGGCTCGAAGGACCGTTGCCTTCGGTGGCCGATTCGGCGGCGGAGGACCCGCCCTTGCGTGCACGCCAGGTGTTGCGCAGCATTTCGTGCCACCGCGGGCGCTTACGCGGCGGGACATGGTCCACGCCACCCAGCGACCACGGATTGCACCGAAGGATGCGCCAGGCGGTCAGTGCCGTGCCCTTGATCGCACCATGCCGGTCGATGGCCGTGTAGCCGTAGTGGGAACACGACGGGTAGTACTTGCAGACGGGCCCCAGCAGCGGACTGATCGTCCACTGGTACAGCTTGATCAGAGCCAGCAGCGGGTACTTCATCGCGCGCCCCCTCCCAGCAGCCGCTCGATGGCGGCATCCAGGTCTCGGGCCAGTTGTGCATGGTCGGCGTCGCCCGCACCGGGCAGCGCTCGTACGACTACCAGGCTACCGGGGGGCAACTGGGCCACTCGGTCCCGCATCAGATGACGCAGTCTGCGCTTGACCTTGTTGCGTACGACCGCTCCGCCCACAGCTTTGCTCACGACGAAACCCGCACGCGTCGGGGGAGCGCTCTCCCCAGGCGCGTGCGGGTCCGTGGCACCGCTACGAAGGTGGACGACGAGGGACGGGCGGCCTGCCCGGCGCCCTCGTCGTACTGCGGTCGCGAAGTCCTCGCGCCGCCTCAGCCGGTTCTCGGTGGGCAGCACGACGGCATGACCTGACCGGGATCAGGCGGACAGGCTGGCGCGACCCTTGGCACGACGGTTCGCGAGAATCGCGCGGCCGGCACGGGTGCGCATCCGCAGGCGGAAGCCGTGGGTCTTCGCGCGACGACGGTTGTTCGGCTGGAAGGTGCGCTTGCTCACTCGGGGGCTCCAGAAATCAAATCGGTGGTTGCGGGTGCCGTCCTGGCTGTCACCGTGCGCCCACGAGTAGCTCGCAGTTACGCCCGATTGCACCGCTTCCCGATCACCTGACGCGATCTGTGCCCATCGGAGGCAGGCGGCAGCAGCCATCGACAACTCGACCTGGTTACGGTACGCGGGGCTACGCCATCCGGTCAAACCAACGGTCACCGAGAGACACTATCCACAGGCTGGGGACAACAACTTGAACCGCACCGGTCGCCCTGACTACCGTGGCTGAACTCCGATTCGTTCCTTTGACTCCTCTGTTTGGGCGCCAGCCCATTTCAATCCCGACCCGTCCCACAACCACACGTTCGTGGGACCCGTGAGAGAGCGTGCCCTGTGGCTGACGTACCTGCCGATCTTGCCGCAGTGTGGCCACGAGTACTCGAGCAACTTCTCGGTGAGGGCCGCGGGCAGGGGGTCGAGACCAAGGACGAGCACTGGATCCGCCGCTGCCAGCCGCTCGCGCTGGTCGCCGACACCGCGCTGCTCGCCGTGCCGAACGAATTCGCGAAGGGCGTGCTCGAGGGCCGCCTCGCCCCGATCGTCAGCGAGTCGCTGAGCCGCGAGTGCGGCCGGCCGATCCGCATCGCGATCACGGTCGACGACTCCGCGGGCGAGCCCCCGCCCCCGCCTGGGCCGGTCCGTCCCCAGCCGCGTTACGACGAGCCCGAGCTCCCCTCCGGGCAGTACGAGGGCTACGGCCGCCACCGTGCCGACGAGCACCGGCCCGGCCGCCCCGAGCAGCTCCCCGACGACCAGCTGCCCTCTCCCCGCGGTGACCAGCTCCCCACCGCGCGCCCGGCGTACCCCTCGGAGTACCAGCGCCCCGAGCCCGGCTCCTGGCCGCGCCCGTCGCAGGACGAGTACAGCTGGCAGCAGCAGCGTCTCGGCTTCCCCGAGCGGGACCCCTACGCGTCGCCGCGGCAGGACTCCTACGGGGCCTCCGCACAGGACTCGTACGGCTCCTCGGCCCAGGACTCCTACGGACCCCCGTCCCAGGACTACCGCCCGCAGTCGATGGAGCGCCCGCCCTACGACCACCAGCGCCCCGACTACGAGAAGCAGCGCCCGGACTACGACCAGCCGCGACCGGACTACGACCAGCGCGACGCGCGCCGGGAGCTGCCCGAGCAGCGGAGCGGCACCGGGCATGTGCACCGGGGCGGGCCGGTCGGACCCAACCTGCCCGCCAGCGGCGCGCCGGGCCCGCTGGCCGCTCAGCCCGCGCCGGCGCCCGGCCCGGGTGAGCCCACGGCACGGCTGAACCCGAAGTACCTCTTCGACACGTTCGTCATCGGCGCCTCCAACCGCTTCGCGCACGCCGCCGCGGTGGCCGTCGCCGAGGCGCCCGCCAAGGCGTACAACCCCCTGTTCATCTACGGTGAGTCGGGGCTCGGCAAGACGCACCTGCTGCACGCGATCGGGCACTACGCGCGCAGCCTCTACCCGGGCACGCGCGTGCGGTACGTGAGCTCGGAGGAGTTCACCAACGAGTTCATCAACTCCATCCGCGACGGCAAGGGCGACAGCTTCCGCAAGCGCTACCGCGAGATGGACATCCTGCTCGTCGACGACATCCAGTTCCTGGCGGACAAGGAGTCGACGCAGGAGGAGTTCTTCCACACCTTCAACACGCTCCACAACGCCAACAAGCAGATCGTGCTCTCCAGCGACCGGCCGCCCAAGCAGCTGGTGACGCTGGAGGACCGGCTGCGGAACCGTTTCGAGTGGGGTCTGATCACCGACGTCCAGCCGCCCGAGCTGGAGACGCGTATCGCGATCCTCCGCAAGAAGGCTGTGCAGGAACAGCTCAACGCCCCTCCGGAGGTACTGGAGTTCATCGCCTCCCGCATCTCGCGCAACATCCGAGAGCTGGAGGGCGCGCTGATCCGGGTGACGGCGTTCGCGTCGCTCAACCGGCAGCCGGTGGACCTGGGCCTGACCGAGATCGTCCTGAAGGACCTGATCCCCGGCGGCGAGGACTCGGCCCCCGAGATCACCTCGACCGCCATCATGAGCGCGACCGCCGACTACTTCGGCCTCACCGTCGAGGACCTGTGCGGAACCTCGCGCGGCCGCGCGCTCGTGACGGCACGCCAGATCGCCATGTACCTGTGCCGGGAACTGACGGACCTCTCCCTGCCGAAGATCGGCGCGCTCTTCGGCGGCCGCGACCACACCACGGTGATGCACGCGGACCGCAAGATCCGCAATCTGATGGCCGAGCGGCGCTCCATCTACAACCAGGTGACGGAGCTGACCAACCGCATCAAGAACGGCTGAGAGCCGCAGGGACACGTTCCACAGACGCCGCCAGGGCGCCTCCGGAGGACATCCGGAGGCGCCCTTCTTCGTGCCGGCGTCGTCCGCGGCGACGTCCACGGCGTCGGGTCCGAGTCGTGTCTGAGTCGTGTCGGCGTTGCCGTTGTTCGATTACCTGCCGGGTTACGGCCTCTCTCCACAGATCGCGGTACTTTTTCCCGTCCACATCCTGGGGACTGCGAAGTTGTCCAGATCTCAATCCACAGGACACCTGTTGAAGAACCATCAACCCAGGTCAGGTGGTTGTGGATTCGTGGACGAAAGATCTCCACAGACTGTGGACAGCCGTGTGATCCACAAGCTGTGCACGAAGTTGTCCACCGGCAACCCACAGGAAGAGGCCGGTTGTCCCCAGAGATCAGCACCTTCTCCACATCGCTGTCCACTGTTCGGCAACGTGACGCGCCTGATCACCGTGTCGAGTGAAAGGCGTCACATGAAGGTGCCGGGTCGGGCTGTGGGAAAGGTGGGGAAAGCTGGGGACGGCGCTGGGGAGAAGTCGCCTCAGGCTGTGCACGGGATGTGCAGAACTTCCTGTTCTCCACAGAAACCCGGAGTTGTCCACCGCCTCCGCCCACAGGGTCGGTGGACAAAATCTTGCCTCTGAGCTGGGAAAACGAGGTTATCCACGGTTTCCACAGCCCCTACTACTACTCCCAACTAGAGAGAGGGAGAAGTTCGCTTCGAAGAGGGGGCTGTGCACAACTCGCTGTTCGGTGCCCGGCTGCCCCTCGTCACGACTTGACCCCGAGAGGCACCTACTGTCAGTGCGGTGCGTCAGACTGGTCCCCGGTGTTCTTCCCCTCACAGGGACCGACGACACCGAGACAGACGACGGAGCCAGGCAGGGCGAGCAGCGCCGGCAACAGCAGGAGGCGGCAACAGTGAAGATCCGGGTGGAACGCGACGTACTCGCGGAGGCAGTGGCCTGGGTGGCACGCAGCCTCCCGGCCCGTCCGCCGGCGCCTGTCCTCGCCGGCCTCCTGCTGAAGGCCGAGGACGGCGCTCTCAGCCTCTCCAGCTTCGACTACGAGGTCTCGGCGCGCGTGTCCGTGGAGGCGGAGGTCGAGGAGGAGGGCACCGTCCTCGTCTCCGGCCGGCTGCTCGCGGACATCTGCCGTGCCCTCCCCAACCGCCCGGTGGAGATTTCCACAGACGGTGTACGGGCGACCGTGGTCTGCGGCTCCTCGCGGTTCACACTCCACACCCTGCCTGTGGAGGAGTACCCGGCACTGCCGCAGATGCCGACCGCGACCGGCACCGTCCCCGGTGAGGTCTTCGCCTCGGCCGCCGCACAGGTCGCCATCGCCGCCGGCCGCGACGACACGCTGCCGGTGCTGACCGGTGTGCGCATCGAGATCGAGGGCGACACCGTCACCCTGGCGTCCACCGACCGCTACCGCTTCGCGGTCCGCGAGTTCCTGTGGAAGCCGGAGAACCCCGAGACGTCCGCGGTCGCCCTGGTGCCCGCCAAGACGCTCCTGGACACCGCCAAGGCGCTCACGAGCGGCGACAGCGTCACCCTGGCGCTCTCCGGCTCGGGCGCGGGCGAGGGCCTGATCGGCTTCGAGGGCGCGGGTCGTCGTACGACCACCCGCCTTCTCGAGGGCGACCTCCCGAAGTACCGCTCGCTGTTCCCGACGGAGTTCAACTCCGTCGCCGTGATCGAGACCGCCCCCTTCGTGGAGGCCGTCAAGCGTGTGGCCCTGGTCGCCGAGCGCAACACCCCGGTGCGGCTGAGCTTCGAGCAGGGCGTGCTGATCCTGGAGGCCGGCTCCAGCGACGACGCACAGGCTGTGGAGAGGGTCGACGCCCAGTTGGAGGGCGACGACGTCTCGATCGCCTTCAACCCGACCTTCCTGCTGGACGGCCTGAGCGCCATCGACTCCCCGGTGGCCCAGCTGTCCTTCACGACGTCCACCAAGCCCGCGCTGCTGAGCGGCAGGCCGGCCCTGGACGCCGAGGCGGACGAGGCCTACAAGTACCTGATCATGCCGGTGCGACTGAGCGGCTGAGGCGCCGGGAAGCTGTCCACAGGCCGTGGAGGAAACTCCACGGCGCTGGGGAAACCCGCAGGTGGGGACCGTTCGTTTGAGCGTGTATGCCCACAGCTGTGCGCGAGGGTCCGGGTTTAGGCTCGGACACAGGTACGAACGTGCCCCACACGCCACACAGCAACCTAAGGAACAACTGATGGAGCTCGGTCTCGTCGGCCTCGGCAAGATGGGCGGCAACATGCGCGAGCGGATCCGCCGCGCGGGCCACACCGTCGTCGGATACGACCGCAACCCGGACCTTGCCGATGTCCACAGCCTCGCCGACCTTGTGGGCAAGCTCGGCGGCCCCCGTGTGGTCTGGGTGATGGTCCCGGCCGGTGCGCCCACCCAGTCCACGATCGACGAGCTGGCCGAGCTCCTGGAGCCGGGTGACGTCGTCGTGGACGGCGGCAACTCCCGCTGGACGGACGACGAGAAGCACGCGGAGGAGCTGGCCGCCAAGGGCATCGGCTTCGTCGACTGCGGCGTCTCGGGCGGCGTCTGGGGCCTGGAGAACGGCTATGCGCTGATGTACGGCGGCGACGCGGAGGACGTCGCCAAGGTGCAGCCGGTGTTCGACGCCCTCAAGCCCGAGGGGACGTTCGGCGCGGTACACGCCGGCAAGGTCGGCGCGGGCCACTTCGCGAAGATGGTCCACAACGGCATCGAGTACGCGATGATGCAGGCCTACGCCGAGGGCTGGGAGCTGCTGGAGAAGGTCGACTCCGTCACGGACGTGCGCGAGGTCTTCCGCTCCTGGCAGGAGGGCACCGTCATCCGCTCCTGGCTGCTGGACCTCGCGGTGAACGCTCTGGACGAGGACGAGCACCTCGACAGGCTGAAGGGTTTTGCACAGGACTCCGGTGAGGGACGCTGGACTGTGGAAGCCGCGATCGACAACGCCGTACCGCTGCCGGCGATCACGGCCTCGCTCTTCGCGCGGTTCTCCTCGCGGCAGGAGGACTCGCCCCAGATGAAGATGGTCGCGGCGCTGCGCAACCAGTTCGGCGGCCACGCGGTCACCACCAAGTGATCCGCAGTACGAAGTAATCCACAGGACGACAAGAAATCCACAGATCCGCCGGCCGCCCGGCCGCGGATCCGGAGCGCAGGGGGAGGTCGGCGAACGACCATGCACGTCACGCATCTGTCGCTGGCCGACTTCCGCTCGTACGCCCGGGTCGAAGTTCCGCTCGACCCGGGCGTCACCGCGTTCGTCGGCCCCAACGGCCAGGGCAAGACGAACCTCGTCGAGGCCGTCGGCTATCTCGCCACCCTCGGCAGCCACCGCGTGGCCTCCGACGCCCCCTTGGTGCGCATGGGGGCCGACCGTGCCGTCATCCGGGCGCAGGTCAGGCAGGGCGAGCGGCAGCAGCTCGTCGAGCTGGAGCTGAACCCCGGCAAGGCCAACCGGGCCCGTATCAACAGGTCCTCGCAGGTCAGACCCCGTGACGTGCTGGGCATCGTACGGACCGTCCTGTTCGCGCCCGAGGACCTGTCCCTGGTCAAGGGCGATCCCGGGGAGCGGCGCCGCTTCCTCGACGAGCTGGTCACCGCCCGTTCCCCGCGCATGGCCGGCGTGCGCTCCGACTACGAGCGTGTCCTCAAGCAGCGCAACACGCTGCTGAAGTCGGCCGCGCTGGCCCGCCGGCACGGCGGCCGCTCCATGGACCTGTCCACACTCGACGTCTGGGACCAGCACCTCGCGCGCGTGGGCTCCGAGTTGCTCGCCCAGCGCCTCGACCTGGTCGCCGCGATCCAGCCGCTGGCCGACAAGGCGTACGAGCAACTGGCCCCGGGCGGCGGCCCGGTGGCCCTGGAGTACAAGCCGTCCGCCCCCGGCGAGGCGCACACGCGCGAGGACCTCTACGAGCAGTTGACGGCCGCGCTCGCCGAGGCGCGCAAGCAGGAGATCGAGCGGGGCGTCACCCTCGTAGGACCCCACCGGGACGATCTGGTGCTCAAACTCGGCCAGTTGCCCGCCAAGGGGTACGCCTCCCACGGGGAGTCCTGGTCGTACGCGCTGGCGCTGCGCCTGGCCTCCTACGACCTGCTGCGGGCCGAGGGCAACGAACCGGTACTCGTCCTCGACGACGTCTTCGCCGAGCTCGACACCCGCCGCCGCGAGCGCCTCGCGGAGCTGGTCGCCCCGGGTGAGCAGGTGCTGGTGACGGCCGCGGTCGACGACGACGTACCGCACGTACTGACCGGGACGCGGTACTCCGTGGCGGACGGGACGGTGGAGCGCGTATGACGGACGAGGACCCGGCACCAAAGAAGGCCGCCGAACCGGCCAAGGCCGCCGAACCCTCCGGCGTCGACCTCGCGCGCGTGGCGCTCAGGGCGGCGAAGGAACAGGCACGCGCGCGCGGGGACGCGGCGCAGCAGAAGAAGCAGGCCCGGCGCGGCGGCCTGCGCTCCGGCGCGCGCGCCGACGGGCGCGACCCCATGGCGCTGGGCGCTGCGATCAACCGGCTCCTCACCGAGCGCGGCTGGGAGACCCCGGCGGCGGTGGGCGGAGTGATGGGCCGCTGGCCGCAGATCGTCGGCGAGGACGTGGCCAAGCACTGCGAGCCGGAGAAGTACGACGAGGAGGAGCGCGTGCTCGTCGTGCGCTGCGACTCCACGGCCTGGGCGACGAATCTGCGCCTGCTCGCCCCGACGCTCGTCGCCCGCCTCAACGAGGACCTCGGGCACGGCGCGGTCAAGATGATCAAGGTGAACGGCCCCGCCGGCCCCGCCCGTCGCTACGGTCCCCTGCGCGCCCCCGGCAGCACGGGACCCGGCGACACGTATGGGTGACAGACCTCACATCCACAGGCCGTCGGCGCTCTCCACAGGGCGCCGGCGGCCGCTTCGTTGCACCCCCGCGTGCGGGTGCGAATCACTACCTGACTCCCAAGTAGCCATGGGTTGACAGTCGGAAGCGCTGAGTGCCGCTGTGAGCCTCTTGGAGCCCTGCTCCGTATATGGGGACCCGGAAGACGCCGGTTCAGGGCGGCACATGAGGACTCAGGTACCGGCAAACCCCCATCACTGTCGGCGCTACCGGTAGACTGGAAGCCAATCCCGCCCCACTCGTGGGGACCGTCCGGGAAACGCTGAGCAACGCTGAACAAGGCTTACCAACGCAACATGCCGCAGCCGCTCCGGCAACCTGCCGACGAGCCTGGCTGGTGCTGTGCCAGAAAGGGCGCTTCGTGGCCGATTCCGGCAACCCCAACGAGAACATCCCGTCCACCGACGCCGGCGAGAACAGCGCGGTGACCTCGTCGAACGGCGAGGTCACCGCCTCGTACGACGCCAGCGCCATCACTGTCCTCGAAGGCCTGGACGCGGTCCGCAAGCGCCCTGGTATGTACATCGGCTCCACCGGTGAGCGCGGGCTGCACCACCTCGTGTACGAGGTGGTCGACAACTCCGTCGACGAGGCGCTGGCCGGCTACGCGGACACCATCGACGTGACGATCCTCGCCGACGGCGGCGTCCGCGTCATCGACAACGGCCGCGGCATCCCGGTGGGCATCGTCGCCTCGGAGGGCAAGCCGGCCCTCGAGGTCGTGCTGACCGTGCTGCACGCGGGCGGCAAGTTCGGCGGCGGCGGTTACGCGGTCTCCGGTGGTCTGCACGGCGTGGGCGTGTCCGTCGTCAACGCGCTGTCGGCGAAGGTCGCCGTCGAGGTCAAGACCGACGGTCACCGCTGGACGCAGGACTACAAGATGGGCGTCCCCACGGCGCCGCTCGTCAAGCACGAGGCCACCGAGGTGACCGGCACGTCGGTCACCTTCTGGGCCGACCCGGACATCTTCGAGACCACCGAGTACTCCTTCGAGACGCTCTCCCGGCGCTTCCAGGAGATGGCGTTCCTCAACAAGGGCCTGACGATCAAACTCACCGACGAGCGCGAGTCGGCGAAGGCGACCGCCGGCGCGGACGAGGCGGGTGCGGACGAGAAGGACGAGGTCAAGACCGTCACCTACCACTACGAAGGCGGCATCGTCGACTTCGTGAAGTACCTCAACTCCCGCAAGGGAGACGTGGTCCACAACACCGTCATCGATCTCGAGGCCGAGGACAAGGACAAGAGCCTGTCCCTCGAGGTCGCGATGCAGTGGAACAGCGGTTACAGCGAGGGCGTGTACTCCTTCGCCAACATCATCCACACGCACGAGGGCGGTACGCACGAGGAGGGCTTCCGCGCGGCCCTGACCTCGCTGATCAACAAGTACGCGCGCGACAAGAAGCTGCTGCGCGAGAAGGACGACAACCTCACCGGTGACGACATCCGTGAGGGTCTGACCGCGATCATCTCGGTCAAGCTGAGCGAGCCGCAGTTCGAGGGCCAGACGAAGACCAAGCTGGGCAACACGGAGGCCAAGACCTTCGTGCAGAGGGCGGTCTACGAGCACCTCAACGACTGGCTGGACCGCAACCCCGTCGAGGCCGCGGACATCATCCGCAAGGGCATCCAGGCGGCCACCGCGCGCGTGGCGGCCCGCAAGGCCCGCGACCTGACCCGCCGCAAGGGCCTGCTGGAGTCGGCGTCGCTGCCGGGCAAGCTGTCGGACTGCCAGTCCAACGACCCGACCAAGTGCGAGATCTTCATCGTCGAGGGTGACTCCGCCGGCGGCTCGGCCAAGTCCGGCCGCAACCCGCAGTACCAGGCGATCCTCCCGATCCGCGGCAAGATCCTGAACGTGGAGAAGGCCAGGATCGACAAGATCCTGCAGAACCAGGAGATCCAGGCGCTCATCTCCGCCTTCGGCACCGGTGTGCACGAGGACTTCGACATCGAGAAGCTCCGCTATCACAAGATTATCCTGATGGCGGACGCCGACGTCGACGGCCAGCACATCAACACCCTGCTGCTGACCTTCCTGTTCCGCTTCATGCGGCCGCTGGTCGAGGCCGGGCACGTCTTCCTGTCCCGTCCGCCGCTCTACAAGATCAAGTGGGGCCGGGACGAGGTCGAGTACGCCTACTCCGACCGCGAGCGCGACGCGCTGCTGGAGATGGGCCGCCAGCGCGGCAAGCGCGTCCGCGAGGACTCGATCCAGCGCTTCAAGGGCCTCGGCGAGATGAACGCCGAGGAGCTGCGCGTGACCACCATGGACCAGGAGCACCGCGTCCTCGGCCAGGTCACCCTCGATGACGCCGCCCAGGCCGACGACCTGTTCTCGGTCCTGATGGGCGAGGACGTCGAGGCCCGGCGCCAGTTCATCCAGCGCAACGCCAAGGACGTCCGGTTCCTCGACATCTGAGTCGGTCTCAGCTGACCGCACCAGAAAGGATCTTCACCAGCAATGGCCGACGAGAACACTCCCGTCACCCCTGAAGAGGGCGGCGACATCGTGATGCGCATCGAGCCCGTCGGGCTCGAGACGGAGATGCAGCGCTCGTACCTCGACTACGCGATGTCCGTCATCGTCTCGCGTGCGCTGCCCGACGTCCGGGACGGTCTCAAGCCCGTCCACCGCCGCGTCCTGTACGCCATGTACGACGGCGGCTACCGCCCCGAGCGCGGCTTCTACAAGTGCGCCCGTGTCGTCGGCGACGTCATGGGCAACTACCACCCGCACGGCGACAGTTCGATCTACGACGCGCTGGTCCGCCTCGCGCAGCCGTGGTCGATGCGGATGCCGCTGGTGGACTCCAACGGCAACTTCGGCTCTCCGGGCAACGACCCGGCGGCGGCCATGCGCTACACCGAGTGCAAGATGGCGCCGCTGTCGATGGAGATGGTCCGCGACATCGACGAGGACACCGTCGACTTCACGGACAACTACGACGGCCGCTCCCAGGAGCCGACCGTCCTGCCCGCTCGCTTCCCGAACCTGCTGATCAACGGCTCGGCCGGTATCGCGGTCGGCATGGCGACCAACATCCCGCCGCACAACCTGCGCGAGGTGGCGGCCGGCGCCCAGTGGTACCTGGAGAACCCGGAGGCCTCGCACGAGGAGCTCCTGGACGCGCTCATCGAGCGCATCAAGGGCCCGGACTTCCCGACCGGCGCCCTCGTGGTCGGCCGCAAGGGCATCGAGGAGGCGTACCGCACGGGCCGCGGCTCGATCACCATGCGCGCGGTCGTCGCGGTCGAGGAGATCCAGAACCGCCAGTGCCTGGTGGTCACGGAGCTGCCCTACCAGGTCAACCCCGACAACCTCGCGCAGAAGATCGCCGACCTGGTGAAGGACGGCAAGGTCGGCGGCATCGCGGACGTGCGCGACGAGACCTCCTCGCGCACCGGCCAGCGCCTGGTCATCGTGCTCAAGCGGGACGCGGTCGCCAAGGTCGTCCTGAACAACCTCTACAAGCACACGGACCTGCAGACGAACTTCGGCGCCAACATGCTGGCGCTCGTCGACGGCGTCCCGCGCACCCTCTCGCTCGACGCGTTCATCCGCCACTGGGTGACGCACCAGATCGAGGTCATCGTCCGCCGTACGCGCTTCCGGCTGCGCAAGGCCGAGGAGCGCGCGCACATCCTGCGCGGCCTGCTGAAGGCCCTGGACGCCATCGACGAGGTCATCGCGCTGATCCGGCGCAGTGACACCGTCGAGATCGCGCGCACGGGCCTGATGGACCTCCTGGAGATCGACGAGATCCAGGCGAACGCCATCCTCGAGATGCAGCTGCGCCGACTGGCCGCCCTGGAGCGCCAGAAGATCGTCCAGGAGCACGACGAACTCCAGGCGAAGATCACCGAGTACAACGCGATCCTGGCCTCCCCGGTCCGTCAGCGCGGCATCGTCAGCGCCGAGCTCGCCGCGATCGTCGAGAAGTACGGCGACGACCGCAAGACGATGCTGGTGCCCTTCGACGGCGACATGTCCATCGAGGACCTGATCGCCGAGGAGGACATCGTCGTCACCGTCTCGCGCGGTGGCTACGTCAAGCGCACCAAGACCGTCGACTACCGGGCGCAGAAGCGCGGCGGCAAGGGCGTGCGCGGCACGAAGCTGAAGGAAGACGACATCGTCGACCACTTCTTCGTCTCGACCACCCACCACTGGCTGCTGTTCTTCACCAACAAGGGCCGGGTGTACCGCGCGAAGGCGTACGAGCTGCCCGACGCCGGCCGGGACGCCCGCGGCCAGCACGTCGCCAACCTGCTGGCCTTCCAGCCCGACGAGGCGATCGCGGAGATCCTCGCCATCCGCGACTACGAGGCGGTGCCGTACCTGGTCCTGGCCACGAAGGGCGGCCTGGTCAAGAAGACGCCTCTGAAGGATTACGATTCGCCGCGTTCCGGCGGTGTCATCGCGATCAACCTCCGCGAGATGGAGGATGGTTCCGACGACGAACTGATCGGAGCCGAGCTCGTTTCGGCCGATGACGATCTGCTTCTGATCAGCAAGAAGGCTCAGTCGATCAGGTTCACCGCCACGGACGACAGCCTCCGGCCCATGGGCCGGGCCACCTCGGGTGTCAAGGGCATGAGTTTCCGTGAGGGCGACGAACTTTTGTCGATGAATGTTGTTCGACCCGGTACGTTCGTGTTCACTGCCACAGACGGCGGGTACGCGAAGCGGACCGCCGTCGACGAGTACCGCGTCCAGGGTCGCGGCGGCCTCGGCATCAAGGCTGCCAAGATCGTGGAGGACCGCGGGTCGCTCGTCGGCGCGCTGGTGGTCGAGGAGGCCGACGAGATCCTCGCCATCACGCTGTCGGGCGGTGTGATTCGTACGCGAGTCAACGAGGTCAGGGAGACGGGCCGTGACACCATGGGCGTCCAACTGATCAACCTGGGCAAGCGCGATGCCGTGGTCGGCATCGCTCGTAACGCCGAGGCGGGACGCGAGGCGGAGGAGGTCGACGGCGATGCCGTGGACGAGACCGCCGAGGGTGCCGCGGACACCGGCACGGACGAGGGTGAGGTGCCCTCGGCCGAGTAGCACGAGGAGTGAGTCATCGTGAGCGGAGCCACGGGCGCCGGATCTGCCGGTACCTCCACTGGTACGGACGCGGACGGCGGCGGCCGTGGCTCCGCCGCGCGTGCGGCGGATCCGCACACCACCCAGCTGCGCAAGATCGACGCCGACGCGGCCGACTCGCCCTCGCCCGACTCTCATGGAACCCAGGGGGGAACTGTGACGGACTCCCGCGGCCCGCAGACCCAGCAGCACGAGGCTGGAGCGGGCCCGGCCGCGCCGGGCGCCCAGCCCCGGCCCGCGGCGCAGCAGACGGCCTCTCCGCTCCCCGGGGAGCGGCAGCCGCAGCAGCCCGCCGGGCCCTACCACCCGCCGCAGGCCTACCAGAACCAGCAGGCTCCGGCCCCGGCCGGCGCCGTACGGCGGCCGCGTACCGGCGCGCGCACCACGCCCCGTATCCGCAAGGCACGTCTGCGCGTGGCGAAGGCCGACCCGTGGTCGGTCATGAAGGTCAGCTTCCTGCTCTCCATCGCGCTGGGCATCTGCACGATCGTCGCGTCCGCCGTGCTGTGGATGGTGATGGACGCCATGGGCGTCTTCTCGACGGTCGGCGGCACGATCTCCGAGGCGACCGGCTCCAACGAGTCGAACGGCTTCGACCTGCAGTCCTTCCTGTCGCTTCCGCATGTCCTGACGTTCACGTCGATCATCGCGGTCATCGACGTCGTCCTCGCGACGGCTCTCGCGACCCTCGGCGCGTTCATCTACAACCTGTCCGCGGGCTTCGTCGGCGGCGTCGAGCTGACGCTCGCGGAGGACGAGTGACCTTCACCCCGAAGGTCCCTTGAAACCTCCTCCGCCGGCCCTGGGACAACCGATTTTGGGACTGCGCACGTCGTGCGCTAATCTTCAGGGGTCAGCGCGCGGGACATACACCGCAGAGCGCGGCGGGGCTATAGCTCAGTTGGTTAGAGCGCATCCCTGATAAGGATGAGGCCACAGGTTCAAATCCTGTTAGCCCCACCAGCACGAAGACCCCCGGTCCGAATGGGCCGGGGGTCTTCGGCGTCTGCGGCCGACATCAGCCGATGAATCGATCCTGCGCTACGGATGAGAAGTGCCCTCTTCAGACGCTGCCCTGTTCGCAGATCCGGCGGGCGACTTCGCGGAGCTTCACGTTCTGCTCCTGTGAGTAGTGGCGCAGGACGTCGAAGGCCTGCTCTTCGGTGACGTGGCGGGCGCCCATGAGGATGCCCATGGCCTCCCCGATCGTGTGGCGGGTGGAGACGGCCTGTTCCATCTGGGCGTGAGTGCGGGCGGCGGAAAAGGCGACTGCGGCGTGGGAGGCCAGCAGCCAGCCGGACAGTTCGCTGACCTCGGTGAATGCGCCGGTCTTACGGGAGTACAGGTTCAGCGCGCCGAAGTCCTCGTCGTCGGTGAACAGCAGGAAACCCATCATGCTGCCGACGCCGAGCGCATGGGCCTGGGGCGCGTAGACGGGCCAGCGCTGCGCCTCACCCGTGAGGTCGGCGATGCGGAAGACCCGCTCCCCCCGCGAACTGCGGGCGGCGTCGAAGCACGGGCCTTGCCCCAGCTGTTCCTGGAGCCGGTCGCTGTCGACGACCATCTGGTCGGTGGGTGCGAGGGTCTCCACCCCCTTGCCGTGCAGCATGAGGATTCCTGCAGCGTCGCAACCGTCGACCAGCTCGGTGGCCGAAGCGGTGATCCGCTCCAGCGTGGCGTCCACCGAGTCCCGCGCCAGCAGATCACGCGCCAAGGACGCCATCTCCTGCGCGAACCGATCCCAGTCCACCATGCCCTCCATCCTGCGTCTCGCCTGGCATAACCCCTGATACCCCGTCTTTCGCTCAAGCTGCACCACGGCGCCTGTGAACAGCGGAAGACCCCCACCGGCCACCGGTGGGGGTCTTCCTGTCGCGGATTGAGTACGCAAACTCGCCGCTGGGTCGGAGATGCGGGGCGGGCCCTCAGAGTTGGAGTGGAGTGCCTTGCTTAGGGACGGTGACGAACGCGTCCGTCGGCAGGTCGATCTCCATGCTCACCGTTCCCGCGCACTCGTCCGTGTCCGCCTGTGGGCGGAGGCGGCAACTGGGGGCCTTTCCGTGGGCCTCGGCGTGGATGCGCTGTTTCATCGTGGGGGGCAGGGCGCCGGCGCTGGACCAGGACCACTGGGGGACCGGTGTCGTCACGGGAGGCGTGCTGTTGCCGGTCGGCTCGGTGTGCGCTACCGCCGCGGTGGCGGTCGTCGTGATGAGTCCGAGCGCCGTGCACAGCGCGAGGAAGGCGGTGACGATGGCGGTCCACAGCTTCATGACCTGGTTCTGGGCCATGGCCCCTCACTTTCGGGTCTGGGCGATTTGCGTACTTTCCTCATGATGTGTATGTGGGCCGCGAAGTGTTGGACCTACGCCCGCGCCGTGTCGAAGTTCGGATGAACACCACTCGGATGGGCGTAAACAGCAAGAAAGGATAAGAATCGGGTGCAAAGTCACCGCGCGTGAGGGTGTGATCACCCTCAGATCGGAACGCCGTCCTCCCGTTCTACGGCGTTGTGCCGGACGGGAGTTGGGGGCCCACGCAGGTCACCGATCGGTATCGGCCGGTGTGTATAGTCGGGCGCCAGAGGTCCCCTACGTCAAGGAAAGACGAGGTCGCGCGGTGAAGAAGCTTCTCCTGGTCGCACTGGCCGCCATCGGCGGGCTCCTCGTGTACCGCCAGATCCAGGCGGATCGCGCCGAGCAGGATCTGTGGACGGAGGCGACTGACTCCGTGCCCACGGGTTCGTGAGTATCGACAACGGATTCTGAGCAGACCCCGGCCGTCCTTGCGGTCGGGGTTTTGTGTTGCGCGGATGAGGTGCGGCCCGGCGGGGCAGGATGGGCCACGGTCCGGCTGACGCCCGGCCGCTGCGGTCCGGGTGGCCGCCGGGGGGACGACGAGGGGTGGCGCGTGATGGGGCGGCGTACGGCGTGGTGGCGCGCGGGGGTTCGGCGCGGGCGTCCGTCCGCACGCGTGCGCGTGGCGGCCGCGGCGGCGGTGCTGTATACGGTGGCGATACCGGCGTCCTGGTCCGCCGAGGCGGCCCCTGCCGCGGGCGCCCCGAGGGCCTCCGCCCCCTCCGCCGCCTCCTACGCCTTCGCGGCGAGCGCCCAGAACGTCGACGGGGCGACGGGGACGACGGACGCCCCCCGCCTCCAGGTCGGCAAGACGTACCGGAGCTCCCTCTCGAAGGGCGCCAAGGTCTACTACAGCTTCGACCTCGACGCCGACTCGAACACCTACGTCTCCGCCACGGCCGTCCCCGGCAAGGGCGCCAAGCTCTCCGTGACCGACGGCATCAGGGTGTCGGTGCAGAACACCGACAGCAACTCCTGCTCGTACCAGAGCGCGAGTTTCGGCGCCGCCAGGAGCCCGCACCCCGTCACGGCCTGGGGCGCCCGTACGACCTCCCCGGCCAACCCGGTGTGCAAGGGCGCCGGCGCGTACTACGTGGTCGTCGAGCGCGTCGGTATGGCGGACTCCTCACCCGGCCCCTGGGACCTGGAGCTCACGGCCGTGTCCGAACCGCCGGTGAACAAGGCCGGTTCGACCAGCGCTCCCAAGGTGTGGGACTCCGCCTCGCCCACGCCCGTCACGGGCGCGCCCAAAGCCAGCCAGGGCGGCGCGGGGTACTCCCGGGCGACCGCCGTGGGACAGGGCGTCTGGCGTGCCGACATCTCGCCCGGGCAGACGCTCTTCTACAAGGTCCCGGTCGACTGGGGCCGGCAGCTGTCCGCCACCGCCGAACTCGGCACCGCGAGCGGCGGCGGCCACGGGTATGCGGTCGACGCGCTGGACCTGACGCTCTACAACCCCGTGCGCGCCCATGTCGAGGACACGAGCGTCGGCTACGACGGACAGCAGCAGTCGGCCTCCCTCGCACCGGTGCCGCCCGTCGAGTACGCCAATCGCTACGCCGTCGGAGACCAGCTGAGCGGAATGCGCTTCGCCGGCTCGTACTACCTCGTGCTGCACCTCTCCAAGGGCGTGGCCGACGAGTTCGGCCACGGGCCGTTCGGGCTGACGCTGCGCGTACGGCTCGGGGGCACGGCGCAGGACGGTCCCGGGTACGCGGGGCCGTCGGTGCCGCGGAACGTCTTCGAGATCACGGACGAGGACCGGGAGAACGCGGCGGCAGGGGGAGCCGTCGGCGGGAACGCCGCGATGACGGCCGTCGCCGTCGGCGGGATCGGCGCGGGCACGGTGGTGCTGGCCGTGCTCGGGGTGTGGACGGTCACGGCACGGCGGCGAGCGGGAGCCTGAGCAGCGCGGGTCGGCGGCGGGCCGGCAGTCGGCGACCGGCTCAGATCCGGGTCAGCGCCCAGAACCCCACGGCGTAGCAGGCCAGCGCGAGCAGCAGGAGCGGGATCGCCACCTTGGCGGGTGGGCCGGGACGGCGTGCGGGGCGGGCGCGGCGGGCGCGGTGGTTGCGGCGCGTGGGCTCCTGCGAAATCTCCTGGCCTGGAGGCGGAACCTGGGGGACCTGGGCGGTGTACGAAGCAGTAGAGGCATCGGCGCGGTGGTGCGGCGCCGGATTCAGGGCCTGAGCGGAGTACGGCGGTGCGTGCGACTGGGGGGAGGGCAGCACATGCGTGGGATCGTGCGGGGAGACGTAGGCGGGCTGCTGGTGGCCGCCTTGATGGGGCTGTGTCTGGGACGCCGGTGCGTGGGGTGGTGTCGGCGTCTGTGGAGCCGGAGTCCGGCCGGAGGAGACGGTCGCCTGCGGGGGCGGCAGGTGGAAGCTGCCGGTGTCCGACATGGAGGGCGGCCCCGTGGGGACGGACGACTCGGACGCGGGCCCGGTGCCTTGACGGGGGTCACGCCGCGATGGACCACCCGTGGACGATACGGCGCCCTCGTCCGACGTGGACGGCGCGGCGGCCCCATCGGCCTCAACGGGCCACGAAGAAGCCTCACTTGTGCCGGTCCCGGAGGTGTCTGCCGCCCTCCTGGCCGCGACGCCGGGTGCCGGCTTGAGGGGCCCGGCCGGACCGAACCCGGGCGGCAGCGGCCCGAGTTGGTCGAAGATCTCGATCAACTCGTCGTCCGGGCCGGGGTCCGGAAGCAGTTCGGCGGCGGTGGCGAGCGCCTTGCGCGCCCCCGTGGCCGTACGGAACCGGGTCTGCGGATCGGGCTGGAGCAGCGTCGCCACGACCTCCCACAGAGGCTCGGGGATGCCCTTGGGGGCGTTCGGCGTCCCGTGCGCGGCGAAGTACTGCACGAGCGCCTTGGCGTCCGGCTTGGCACCCTCCAGCAGGTACAGCGCGACCAGCCCCACGGCGAACAGGTCGGCGGGGAAGTCCGGTTCCGCGCCCATCATCTGCTCGGGCGCGAGATAGCCCGGCGTGCCGACGACAAGGTTGGTCTCCGTCAGACGCGGCTCACCCAGGCGCATGGCGATGCCGAAGTCGGACAGCCGCAGCCGCGGCCGGCCCGTGCCCGTGGCCTCCAGCAGCACGTTGGCGGGCTTGATGTCGCGGTGCATGACGCCTTCCCCGTGCACCGCGGACAGCCCCGACAGGAGCTGGTCGATCAGGACGCAGACATAGCCAGGGGGCAGAGGGCCGTAGTCCCCGATCAGATGGACCAGGGAGCCACCGGCGACGAGGTCCATGGTGAACAGGACCTTGTCGTCGTCGGCGGCCCAGCTGGCGGGCGCGAGCACATGGGGGTGATCGATCCGCAGGGCCTGCTCGCGGACGAAGCGCAGCAGGGAGTGCGCGTCGCTCTGCTGGAGCACCTTGGCGGCCACATAGCGGCGGCGACGATGGTCCCAGGCGCGCCAGACGGCGCCGACCCCTCCGCGTCCGATCGGGTCGACCAGTTCGTACCGGCCGGCGAAGACCTCACCCATGGCTGTGCGTCGCTCCTCCCCCTGCGGCTACCCCCCTTGCTTGCCCCTCGACGAGCGATACGACTCCCCCTTGCGCCCCCTTGCGTCGTTTCTCGACGAGCGTGACGAGTGATACGGACCCCGGCTTCTCCTCGGCCGTCGGCCCGGCTGCCGAACCCCCTTCGGCGACCGGGCTCTCGGGCTCAGCTCTGGTGCGCCTGGTAGTGCGTGACCGCGTCCGAGGTGCGGCCGGCCCCGTACACCCGGAGGAACTCTGCCAGCTCCGGGTGGCTCGGGGCGAGGGTGTCCGCGGCGTCGATGATGTCGCCCGCGGCGGCCACCGAGCGCAGCAGCGACTGGATCTCGCGGACCACCCGCTTCACCGTGGGTGCGCCCGAACTGCTGGTCGTGGTCGTGGTGTTGCTGAGCACCGATCCCCCCTGCGACTTCTTGATCTCTTCCATGCGCTCGGTGGCCTCGGCCGCGCTCACGCTGCCGTCCGCGACCTGCCCCGCCAGGTCCTGCAGCAGCTGCACCCGCTGTACGACGGCCGGGTTGCCGATCTTCGCCCGCTGGCCGCTCATCAGCTGTGACAGCATCGGCGCCGACAGGCCCAGTACCCCCGCGAGCCGGGCCTGGTTGAGGCCGAGGTCTTCTATGAGCTTACGGAAGAGCGCCCCCAGCGGCTCCCCGTACCAGTTCCGCTGCAGTTCCCGCGCTCTTGCGGTCGCTTCCTGCTGTGCGGCGTCCATTGCGTCTCCCCATCGCTTCCCCAAGTACTGTGGTTCGCTGTAGCGAACCACGCCGAGCATCTTACGAAGCGTGGTGGTTCACGGGGACCCCCAATCTTTTTGCGAGATCCCGGGGATGACCCGGTACTCTGGTCTGCGGCGCCCACCGGTACGCGGTTTTTCCGGGGGATGCTCCCATTCCGGGGCCTTAGCTCAGTTGGTAGAGCGCTGTCTTTGCATGGCAGATGTCAGGGGTTCGACTCCCCTAGGCTCCACCGCGAAAAGCCCCTCCACCTGCGGAAACGCAGGGGGAGGGGCTTTTGCGCAGCTGGATGCGTCCCACGTGGTTCCGGCTGATCGCCTCAGCCGGTGCCGGCTCCGACCTCGGCCCCCGCTTCGGCCCCTGCTTCGGCGTCCGCCCCGTTCTCCGCCTCGCTCCGGGCGCCGTCCCGTGCGGTCGCGGTCATCGTCGCCGGATCGGTGACGCCCTCCGGGCGCAGCCGGGCGATGGTGGCGGGGTGCGCGACGGACGGCAGGATGTGACGCCACATCACGGCGACCCGTCCGCGCAGATCGGCCCTGCGGTTGATGGCCTCGGACACCAGCTGGACGCCGGTGAAGGTGGCGACGATGAACTCCGCGGTCTCCCTGGGGACGACCTGGGGCAGCACCTCGCCCTGGTCCCGCCCCTCGGTCAGCAGCCGGGTGGTGAGGTCGAACCAGTCGCCCCACGGGTGTGTGCCGTGGAAGAAGACGCCCTCGATGCACAGCCGCGTGCCGGCCCGGGCGATGGCATCGTGGCGCAGGCCATGGGCGAACTGGTGCGTGATGTCGATGATCGACTGCAGGGGGGAGAGCCCGGGCTCCGCGCTCACCAGGCCGGACTGCCCGTCCATGATCGCCTGGGCGAGCGACTCCTTGGAGGGGAAGTGGAAGTACATCGCGCCCTTGGTGACCTTCGCCCGGCGCAGGATCTCCGAGGTGACCGCACGTTCGTAGCCGTACTCGGCGAACACGCTCGCTGCGGCTTCCACGATCGAGCGCCGTGTCTGCAGCGCACGAGCCTGCTTGGCCATTTCTTTCCCTCCGGCCCCATGGTTTTGCGCCAACTCTACCCGACCAGACGGTCTGTTTCCGGTAGTCGTTCTTCGAGGTCAGGGAGGGGTTATATGCCGTCCCCTGACGGCCCGTCTGATCTGCTGAAGGGCTGATCCGCAGAGTCTGTGGCGTAGTTCTGCAGCGAGAAGAGACTGCCGGGTCTGTTTCGGGCTCGATGGAGTCGCGCCGTCAGTTATGACGGGGACAGGTGCTGGAGGTGTCCGAGGCCCGTATGGCCGGGCACCCATGTTTCACGTGAAACACAGCCGTGGGACGGGAGACCCTCAAGTCTCCCGTCCCACGGGGAAGTTCGGAACGCGGAAGATCAACGGCCGTCGTCGTGCTTCGCGGCCTCCTCCTCGGCTTCCTTGGCCTGCACCTCAGGGTCCAGCACCGACTTGCCGCTGCCGTCCACCGACGAGAGCCGGCTCGACTCCGGAACCTCGGTCGCCGCGGGCGGCTCGACCAGCCAGTCCGGGTTGGCCTGCTTGTCCCACCACTTCCAGGCGGCGAACGCACCGCCCGCGAGCGCGCCGACCACCAGCAGGAACTTCGCGGCACGGCCGGCCCTCGCGCGCCGTTCGTGCTTGCGGACGAGCTTCTGGATCTCCTTGGACGTCACCTGGCCGCGCAGTGCGGCCAGCGCGGCGGCACCGCGTGCGGCGGCCTCGTCCCTGGCGGGCCCGGCGGCGGCGACGGCCTGCTCGAGCCTGGGCCGGGAATAGTCGGCGGCCTGCCGCGCGGCCAGCCGGGTGCGGACGGCGGCCTCATGGGCGGCCTGGTCGACCTTCGGCGGCACATACGTCATGGCCTGCTCAAGGCGTGGCGCGACATGGGCGTCGTACTGGACGCGGGCCTGATCGGCGGCCTGCGACACCTTCGGCGCGAGCCGTACGCGTGCCTCGTGTGCGTAGTGCGCAGCCCTGTCCTTGGCCGTGTCGGCGTAGGGCGCCACCACTTCCGCGGCGTGCAGCACGCTGTCCTTCGCCGAACCGGTCGCGGCGCGCACGCTGTCGATGCGGGTCACGGGTTCCTCCTCCTCGGTGGCGTACGGTATTTCGACTTTCCACCCTTTTACGGATCATGCCTTCCAACAGACCCCGGGGCATGTGAGGGCGGGCATCCGGGTCATGCATACCGACTCCGGACCAACTCCGATCAAGAGCCGATCTAGAGCCGATCTAGAGCCGAGTGAGTCCAATAGAGGATGAATACGGGGCAACAGGCGCTTGTCGTCGACAATGCCACGGATCCCCGCCGAGCGCTCCCGGCCCGGACGGACTCGACTGTTTTTACTGCAACCGACTTCCCCATATCCGCATCTGTAGACGGCCGTCAGGCCACGAGTGCCATGGGCCGTGCGAGGATCAGGGCAGCACAGGAAGACAACGGAAGGCACATCGTGGCCGAGCAGCTCTACGCCACCCTGAAGACCAACAGTGGCGACATCGAAGTCCGGCTTCTGCCGAACCACGCGCCCAAGACGGTCCGCAACTTCGTCGAGCTCGCCACGGGTGAGCGGGAGTGGGTCAACCCGTCCACGGGTCAGAAGTCCTCGGACAAGCTGTACGACGGCACGGTCTTCCACCGGGTGATCAGCGGGTTCATGATCCAGGGCGGCGACCCGCTGGGCAACGGCACCGGCGGCCCCGGGTACCAGTTCGAGGACGAGTTCCACCCCGACCTCTCGTTCAACAAGCCCTACCTGCTGGCCATGGCCAACGCCGGCCCGGGCACCAACGGCTCGCAGTTCTTCATCACGGTCTCCCCCTCGACGTGGCTGAACCGCAAGCACACCATCTTCGGCGAGGTCACCGACCCCGCCAGCCAGAAGGTCGTCGACGCGATCGCCACCACGCAGACCAACCCGCGCACCGACCGCCCGCTCCACGACGTCGTCATCGAGTCTGTCGTGGTGGAGACCCGCCAGGGCTGACTCGCCGCAGGGCAGGAACCAAACGCCCCGCTCATCCGTAAAGATGGGCGGGGCGGTGCTTTTTGTGCACAGCGCACCAACGACGACGTAGGGGAACTCATGGACCAGGCGCCAGGCAGCCCGCAGGGCCCGGGGGATCAGGGGCCCCAGCACGCCCAGAGCCTGCCCTGCTGCTACCGACACCCCGACCGCGAGACCGGCGTCCGCTGCACCCGCTGCGAGCGCCCGATCTGCCCCGAGTGCATGGTCGACGCCTCCGTGGGCTTCCAGTGCCCCGAGTGCGCCCGCGGCGACTCCGGCACCGGTCACTCCCCGGCCGCGTCCCGTCCCCGCACGCTCGCCGGTGGCAGCGTGGCCACCGATCCGCGGCTGGTCACCAAGGTGCTGATCGGCATCAACCTGGCCGCGTTCCTGGTCCAGATGTCCGTCGGGGACCGCTTCACCAACCGGTTCGAGCTGATCGGCCAGGCCTACGTGCCCCTCCTCGGCGGCGTCGAGGGCATCGCGCACGGTCAGTACTACCGGATGCTGACCGCGATGTTCCTGCACGGCAGCTACATCCACATCCTGTTCAACATGCTCAGCCTGTGGTGGATCGGCGGTCCCCTGGAAGCGGCGCTCGGCCGGGCCCGCTACGTGACCCTCTACTTCGTCTCCGGACTGGCCGGCAGCGCGCTCACCTACCTGATCGCCGCCCCCAACCAGCCCTCCCTCGGGGCCTCCGGCGCGATCTTCGGTCTCTTCGGTGCGACCGCGATCCTGATGCGCCGGCTCAGGTACGACATGCGGCCGGTCATCGCGCTGCTGGTGATCAACCTGATCTTCACCTTCGGCTGGAGCAACATCGCCTGGCAGGCCCACATCGGCGGCCTGGTCGCCGGCGTGATCACCGGCTACGCGATGGTGCACGCCCCGCGTGAGCATCGCGCCCTCGTGCAGTACGGCACCTGTGCTGTTGTCCTGGTCGTCGTCGTGGTCATGACCCTGGTCAGGACCACTCAGCTCACCTGATGTGCCTGGTTGTCCACAGCGGGTGGCCAATCTTGTGCATAGCGCGCAGGAACAGCTGTGCCCCCTGTCACTGACCGTGTTTGCGCAGGTCAGGCAGGGGGCGAACAAGCTTGCGAAGAGCCTTGTGATGGTCGTACCGGCGTCAACGCCCGATGAGTTATCCACAGATGGTCGTTCTTTATCCCCAGGGGTTCTGTGGATTTTTCTGCAGGCTGTGGATAACTCAGCGGATAGCCCTGGGCAGAGCTATGTTCACCGGGTCGTGGCCGTGGCTTCGGCTGCTACTTCCACTGCGTGGAGACGCCGAATCCGGCGGCGATGAAGCCGAAGCCCACGACGATGTTCCAGTTGTCCAGCTGGTCGATGGGCAGTGAGCCGTCGCTGACGTAGAAGACGACGATCCAGGCGAGCCCGATGATGAACATGGCCAGCATCACGGGAGCGACCCAGGCACGGCTGTTCAGCTTGATGCTGGTCGTCTGCTTCGCCGGCGGCGGCGTGTAATCGGCCTTCTTGCGGATACGTGACTTCGGCACGAGGGTCTCTCCTGTCGATGCGCTGCGTGGCCGCGCAGGGAACTGTGGCTGGCTCCGGGGCAGCGTACAAGGGGACTCTTGGGCTCCCCCGGGCGTCCGTTAGCGTAGTGCTTCCGCGGCGCCGAAGGAGATAAGGGTACGTTGAGCAATTCTGCCGACTCCCCCCAGGCCGGATCCAGCCCTGAACCCAAGCGGGGTTTCCGGCCCGTGCGCGTGCTCACGGTGGCCGTCTTCGCCCTCGCCGGACTCATTTTCTTCACCAGCTTCAATACGGCCAAGGGCACCAATATCCGCACGGACACGTCCTTGCTGAAGCTTTCCGACCTCATCCAGGAGCGCAGCCGCAAGAACGGCGGACTGGACGACTCCAACGCCCGCCTGCGCCACGAGGTGGAGTCCTTCGCCGAGCGTGACGACGGCAGCAGCAAGGCGCAGGACGAGAAGCTCGCGAGTCTGGAGAAGGGCGCGGGGACACAGAAGGTGAAGGGCACGGCGATCACCGTCACCCTCAACGACGCCCCGCCGGACGCCACCGCCAAGCTCCCCGGCTACCCCGAGCCGCAGCCCGACTACCTGGTCATCCACCAGCAGGACCTGCAGGCCGTGGTGAACGCGCTGTGGCAGGGCGGGGCCAAGGGCATCAAGGTGATGGACCAGCGGCTGATCTCCACCAGCGCCGTGCGCTGCGTGGGCAACACCTTGATCCTTCAGGGCCGCGTCTACTCGCCGCCGTACAAGATCACGGCGATCGGCGACCCCGGCAAGCTGAACAAGGCGCTCTCGGCGTCCACGGCGATCCAGAACTACATGGTCTACGTGAATGTCTACGGCCTCGGCTGGAAAGTCACCCAGGACGGGACGGTGACTCTGCCCGGCTACTCGGGCACAGTGGATCTGCATTACGCCCAGCCCGTGGAGTGAACCGAACCGTCTCGGGAGCTGCCGGTGCGTCTCGTCATCAGGACCGTCAGCGAGCTGTGCATCACGGTGGGCGCGCTGATCGTCCTGTTCGTCGCCTACATCCTGTTCTGGACCGGTGTGAGCGCGAACGGCGCGATGAACCACCAGATCGACGTCCTGCACAACCAGTGGTCCAGACAGACCGCGCATCCCACGGCGACCGCGGCGGCCGGCAGCTCGGCGAGTCCCCCGGAGCCGGCGCCGTACGTGGCGGGAAAGCCCTTCGCGATCATGTACATCCCGCGGCTTGGTTTCACGTGGAACAAGCCCGTGCTGGAGAACACTGAAGTGAGCACCCTGAAGAAGGGCCTCGGGCACTACGCGAACACCTCCCAGCTCGGCCAGGAGGGCAACTTCGCGGTCGCCGGGCACCGGCGCACGTACGGCGATCCGTTCGTGGACTTCCCCAAGCTGCGTCCCGGTGACGCGGTCGTGCTGACCGACGGGACCACCTGGTTCACGTATCGGATCGACAAAGGCCCCTACAAAACCGTGCCCACGGACGTTGAGGTGATCGACCCTGTGCCACGTAAGTCGGGGTATACACGCGAGGGCCGCTATCTCACGCTGACCACATGCGATCCGGAGTGGGGACACAGTCATCGCCTGATCGTGTGGGCGCACCTGGATTCCACACAGCCTGTGGAGGCCGGGAAACCAGCGGCCCTGCGCCGTTAGTCTGGTGCGGGTACGGCGTGCATCTGGTGCCGTGACGGAACGGAAGGGACGGCATGTACGGCTGGATCTGGCGGCATCTGCCGGGGAACGCGTGGTTGAAGGCGCTGATCTCCCTCGCGCTGGTCCTGCTGATTGTCTACGTCCTCTTCCAGTACGTCTTCCCGTGGGCCGAGCCGCTGCTGCCCTTCAACGATGTGACGGTGAACAACCAGTGAGCGCTCGGATTCTCGTCGTCGACAACTACGACAGCTTCGTCTTCAACCTCGTCCAGTACCTGTACCAGCTGGGTGCCGAGTGCGAGGTCGTGCGCAACGACGAGGTGTCGACGGCGCACGCACAGGACGGCTTCGACGGGGTGCTGCTGTCGCCGGGTCCGGGCAAGCCGGAGGAGGCGGGCGTCTGCATCGAGATGGTGCGGCACTGCGCGAAGACCGGTGTGCCGGTCTTCGGCGTGTGCCTGGGCATGCAGTCGATGCAGGTGGCGTACGGCGGTGTGGTGGACCGTGCGCCGGAGCTGCTGCACGGCAAGACCTCGCTGGTCGAGCACGGGGGCAAGGGCGTCTTCGCCGGCCTGCCGACGCCCTTCACCGCGACCCGCTACCACTCCCTCGCCGCCGAGCCGCAGACGGTGCCGGCCGAGCTGGAGGTCACGGCCCGCACGCACGACGGGATCGTCATGGGCCTCAGGCACCGTGAACTCCCGGTCGAGGGCGTGCAGTTCCACCCGGAGTCGGTGCTGACCGAGCACGGCCACCGGATGCTGGCCAACTGGCTGGTGGAGTGCGGCCACCAGGACGCGGTGGCGAGGTCGGCGGGGCTCGCCCCGGTGGTGGGCAGGGCCACGGCGTGACCGCGCTGCGCCCCGAGCGCGAGTCCAGCGCCTCGTACGGGCAGGAGCCGTACGAGGCGTCCGGTGCGTTCGAGGACTGGTCCGTCGGGCAGCAGGCGTATCAGCCGCCGGTCGACGAGACCGCATATCTGCCGCCCGTCGACGACGAGACGGTGGCGCTGCGGATACCGGAACCGCCCCCCAGTGGGTTCATATCGGCGTCTGACGCCTCAACAACCCCATCCGGCACGGGAATCGCCACGGGTGGCCGTGCGGCCCGCAGAAAGGCCGCCAAGCGCCGTCATGGGCGTCACGGGGGCCACGCGGCAGGTGCATCGGCATCGACGTCGGCTTCGGCTTCGGACGCCGGCGAGGCGACCTCGCGGGCGCCGCTCTCGCGCGTCGAGGCGCGGCGGCAGGCCCGCGCCCGTAAGCCCGGCCCGGCCGTCGTCGCGAGCAGGGCGGTGGGCGAGCTGTTCATCACCACCGGCGTGCTGATGCTGCTCTTCGTCAGCTACCAGCTGTGGTGGACGAACATCCGGGCGCATGCGGCGGCGGACAAGGAGACCAGCAGCCTGCAGAACGACTGGGCGAGCGGCAAGCGCGCGCCGGGCACGTTCGAGCCAGGGCAGGGCTTCGCGATCCTCCACATTCCCGAGCTGGACGTGGTCGTACCGATCGCCGAGGGCGTCAGCAACAAGAAGGTGCTCGACAAGGGCATGGTCGGCCACTACAGCGAGGGCAAGCTGAAGACGGCGATGCCGTCCGCCAAGACCGGCAACTTCGCGCTCGCGGGCCACCGCAACACCCACGGCGAACCCTTCCGGTACATCAACCGGTTGAAGAAGGGCGACGAGGTCGTCGTCGAGACGCAGGACGAGTACTACGTCTACAAGATGACGTCGACGCTGCCGGTGACGTCGCCGAGCAACACGAGCGTGATCGCGCCCGTGCCGCCGCAGTCGGGCTTCACAGAGCCGGGGCGGTACATCACGCTGACGACCTGTACTCCGGAGTTCACCAGCAAGTACCGGTTGATCGTCTGGGGCAAGATGGTCGAGGAACGGCCGCGCAGCAAGGGCAAGCCGGATGCGCTCGTCGAGTAGGGACAGATGAACGTGGCAGCGACCACCGACGGCACTCAAGAGGACACCGACGCGCCCGCGGCGCCACCGGCACGGCGCCGGCGACCCGGCCCCATCGCGACAGCGGTGAGCGTCTTCGGTGAACTCCTCATCACGGCGGGCCTGATCCTGGGCCTCTTCGTCGTCTACTCCCTGTGGTGGACGAACGTCGTCGCCGACCGCGCGGCGAACAAGCAGGCCGACAAGGTGCGCGACACCTGGGCCCACGAGAAGGACAGCGGTCCCGGTGCCCTGAACACCAAGAACGGCATCGGCTTCCTGCACGTCCCCGCCATGAAGAACGGCGAGGTCCTGGTCGAGAAGGGCACGTCCACGAACGTCCTCAACGAAGGCGTCGCCGGCTACTACACCGACCCCGTCAAGGCCGCCCTCCCGATGACCGGCAAGAAGGGCAACTTCACGCTCGCCGCCCACCGCGACGGTCACGGCGCGAAGTTCCACAACATCGACAAGCTCCGCAAGGGCGACCCGATCGTCTTCGAGACGCGCGACAAGTGGTACGTCTACAAGGTCTACGACATCCTCGACGAGACCTCGAAGTACAACGTCAAGGTCCTCTCGCAGGTCCCGAAGGAGTCGGGGAGGAACAAGGCCGGCGACTACATCACGCTGACGACGTGCACGCCGGTGTACACCTCGCGCTACCGGTACGTGGTCTGGGGGGAGTTGGTGCGGGTGGAGAAGGTGGACAGTAAGAGGACTCCGCCGAAGGAACTGCACTGACGTGACCTGCTGTCGCCCGTCGGCCGTGAGCCCGATGACATCGACGCCCCGGTCTCCATGACCGCCCTGTACGACGACGTTGGTGCATCCGTCACGGATCAGCAGTTTGGCTACGTGGCGCTCGAAGGCGCTGCACTCCGGTCCGGAGCGCGATCAGCTCCTTGCGGTGTTCGCCCGAGGTTTCGATCAGGGCGTTGAACATTGGTACGACCGTCTTGCCGAGGATGTGGGTGATGCGTTGGTCGATGCGGTCGTCGAGGGAGACGGTGTCCCTGTGGATGGAGTTATCCACAGGCTGCGTGCGCGGCAGGTACTCCATGTCCAGGAGGTCGGCGGGAGAAGAGGGCGAGCGACCTCGTGCGTGACTGGGTCCCACTGAGGTTCTTGAAGGACCTCAGTTCTTCGCCGGTCAACAGGCTATAGCCGTTAGCTTCCAGCTCCGTTCGGTGGTCTTTGACGAGCGACTTGATGGCTTCGAGCCCTACCTCGAAGTACGCGGCCACCATCGCCGTCGTCACATGCATCCCGTCCGGCAGCAGCCCACTGGATCAACGAGTTGTCACATATGAAGACACGATCGGTGGACGTACTGGTGTGCGTCGTGCAGCCGACGTGCACGCCGGTCGCTACGACGCCGAGAGCCCCGGCCCCCTGCGAACAGGGAGCCGGGGCTCTGTCGTAGCTGCCGGAGGAACTATCCGGTGGTACCGCCGAAGAAGTTGGTACCGCCGTTGTTTCCGCCGTTGTTGCCCCCGCCCCCGGCGGTGACCAGGTTCACCGCTGTGCCCTGGTTGACCGTGCTGCCCGGAGCCGGGTCCGAGGTGAGGACGATGGCGTTGTCGTCCTGCGAGCCCTGGATGTTGCCCACCTGCAGGCCCGCCTGCTGGAGGGCGTTCTTGACGTCCTTGAGCTTCTGGCCCTGGAGGTTCGCGGGGACCTGGACCTGCTGGTTCTGCTGGGCCTTGCCGATCTGGATGTTCACCGAGGAGTTCTTCTTGACCTGGGTGCCCGCCTGCGGGTCGGTGCTGACGACCTTGCCGACCAGGTTGGGGTCCTGGGTGTCGACCTCGGTGCAGTTGCCCGTCAGGTTGTTGGCCGTCATCTGCGCCTTGGCATCGTCACAGCTCTTGCCGGAGACGTCGGGCACCGGGACCGTTTCCGCGGCCTTGGCGATGGTGAGGGTGATCGTTGAACCCTTCTCCCGCTCCTTGCCGCCGATCGGGTTCTGGTCGAGAACCTGGTTCGCAGGCTCCGAGGACTCACGGGTCTTCGTCTCGACATTGAACTGGTAGTCGTTGCCCTCGAGCTTCTGCTTGGCTGCGTCGAGTTGCAGGCCGATCACGCTCGGGACCTGGACCTTCGGAGCGCCCGTCGACACCACGATGTTGACGGTGGAGTTCTTCTTGACCTCGGTCCCCTTCGCGGGGTCCGAGGAGCAGACGTTGCCCTTGGTCTGGGACTCGCAGGGCTGTTTCTTGACCGTGCCCAACTTGAGGTCGCTGTTGGTGAGCTGACTCTCGGCGTCGGACTGGCTCAGGCTGACGAGGTTCGGCACCTTCACTGTGTCGTTGCCGACACCGCCGTTGCCGCTGAACGCCCACTTGCCGATCAGGATCGCGCCCACCAGCACCAGGATGCCCGCCAGTATCAGCAGGATCGTGGAGGTGTTGGACTTCTTCTGTCGGCGGCGGTCCGGGCGGTCGTCGTAGCCGTAGCCGCCGTCGTCCGGGTTCATCGGCGGCAGCATCGACGTGGCGCCGCCGTCCGTGGCGCGCAGGGCCGTGGTCGGCTGGTCGTCGCCGTAGCCGCCGTAGCCGACCGAACCCATGGCCGCCGTGGCCGCGACCGGCTGGCCGTCGAGGCAGGCCTCGATGTCCATGCGCATCTCGTCGGCGGACTGGTAGCGGTAGTTGGGGTCCTTGACCAGGGCCTTGAGGACGATCGCGTCCATCTCGGGCGTGATCTCGGGGTCGAAGACGGACGGCGCCTGCGGCTCCTCACGGACGTGCTGGTAGGCGACCGCGACCGGGGAGTCCCCGACGAACGGGGGCCGCACGGTGAGCAGTTCGTAGAGCAGGCAGCCCGTGGAGTACAGGTCGGAACGCGCGTCGACCTGCTCGCCCTTGGCCTGCTCGGGCGAGAGGTACTGCGCGGTGCCGATGACCGCCGCGGTCTGCGTCATGGTCATGCCGGAGTCGCCCATGGCGCGGGCGATGCCGAAGTCCATGACCTTGACCTGGCCGTTGCGGGTCAGCATGACGTTGGCCGGCTTGATGTCGCGGTGGACGATGCCGGCACGGTGCGAGTACTCCAGGGCCTGGAGGATGCCGATGGTCATCTCCAGGGTGCGCTCGGGCAGGAGCTTGCGGCCGGAGTGCAGGAGCTCGCGGAGCGTGGAGCCGTCCACGTACTCCATCACGATGTACGGGATCGAGACCCCGTCGATGTAGTCCTCGCCCGTGTCGTAGACCGCGACGATCGCGGGATGGTTGAGCGAGGCGGCCGACTGGGCCTCCCGGCGGAACCGGGCCTGGAATGACGGGTCGCGTGCGAGGTCCGCCCGCAGCGTCTTCACCGCCACCTGGCGCCCGAGGCGGGTGTCATGCGCGAGGTATACCTCCGCCATGCCACCACGACCGAGCACCTGGCCCAGTTCGTACCGGCCGCCGAGGCGACGCGGCTCTTCCATAGCTACCTACCAGCCCTCTCCGTCGGTCCCGACCGTCACTCGTGTGCGGCCGGAGGCTGCCGTCCGGGCCTACCGTACCCGGATCGCATTGTGTGACCTGGCCAAGCCCGTCACCCGATACAGGACCGGTATCGCAACGTGCACCGATGTGAAGGGGACGTGAGCGGGGTCACTTCTTGGAGTTGATGACCGCCTCCATCACGCTCTTGGCGATGGGCGCCGCGAGACCGCCGCCGGAGATGTCGTCACGGTTGGCGTGGTCGTCCTCGATGACCGTGGCCACGGCCACCGGCGAGCTGCCGTCGGGGAGCTTGGCGTAGGAGATGAACCAGGCGTACGGGTTCTTGCTGTTGGCGACGCCGTGCTGCGCGGTACCGGTCTTGCCGCCGACGGTGACGCCGGGGATCTGCGCGTTGGTACCCGTGCCCTCCTTGACGACCGTCTCCATCATCGACTGCAGGATCTGCGCGTTCTTCGACGACAGGGGCTGGCTCATCTCCTGCGGGTCGGTCTGCGCGATGGTGTCGAGGTTCGACGACTGGAGCTTGTCGACCATGTACGGCTTCATCAGCTTGCCGTCGTTGGCGACCGCGGAGGCGACCATGGCCATCTGCAGCGGCGTCGCGGCGGTGTTGTACTGGCCGATCGAGGAGAGCGCGGTCTGCGAGGAGTTCATGTTGTCGGAGAACACCGAGGCCGCGGAGCGCGTCGGCGTGAACTGCTCCTGGTCGAAGCCGAACTTCTTCGCCTCCGAGAGCATCTTGTCGTTGCCGAGGTCGGCACCGATCTTGCCGAACACGGTGTTGCAGGACACCTTGAGAGCGGTCCGCAGCGTCGCGTTCTTGCAGGGGATGTTGCCCTCGTTCTTCAGCTCGGTCGTGGTGCCCTTCATGATGTAGGGCAGCGGCGAGTTCGTGGCCGAGTCGGCCGAGTTGTACAGGCCGTTCTCCAGCGCGGCCGCGGCCGTGACCACCTTGAAGGTGGAGCCGGGCGGGTAGGTCTCGCGCAGCGCCCGGTTGAGCATCGGGTCCGCGGAGTTGTTCTTCTTCTGAAGCTTGGTCCAGTTCTTGGAGTCCGTGTCGGTCGAGTTGCCGGCGAAGGACGAGGGGTCGTACGACGGGTAGGAGGCCAGCGCCAGGATCTTGCCCGTGGACGGGTCGATCGCGGCGACGGCGCCCTTGCCGCCCTGGGACTTCAGACCGTCGTAGGCGGCCTTCTGCGCGGCCGCGTTGAGCGTGGTGACGACGTTGCCGCCCTGCTTCTGCTTGCCCGTGATCATGTCGAGGGTGTTGCGGAAGAAGAGCCGGTCGTCGGTGCCGGTGAGGATGCCGTCCTCGATGGACTCCAGCTGGTTGGCGCCGAAGGCCTGCGAGGCGTACCCCGTGACCGGCGCCCACATCGCGCCGTCCTTGTAGGTGCGCTTGTACTCGAGGTCGTTCAGGCCGCTCTTGCTGGTCTTGGTGGAGCCGGTGATCGGGTCGCCGTTGACGATGATGTCGCCGCGCGGCGTGGAGTAGCGCGCGATGGTGACGCGGCGGTTCTCGGGGGCGTCCTTGAGGCTGTCGGCCTTGACGTACTGGAGCCAGTTGTCGCGCAGCAGCAGCGTGAGGACCAGCAGGCCGCAGAAGATCGCGATCCGGCGCAGGGGCTTGTTCATGACGGGCGGACCACCTGGGTCATCTCGGCGTCGGGGTTGCCGACGGGCGCGGGCGCCGGGCGGCGGGCGGTGTCGCTGATACGGATCAGGATGCCGATCAGGGCCCAGTTGGCGATGACGGAGGAACCTCCGTACGCCAGGAACGGCATCGTCATACCGGTCAGCGGGATCAGGCCCATGACGCCGCCGGAGACCACGAAGACCTGGAGGGCGAAGGCGCCGGAGAGACCGACGGCCAGCAGCTTGCCGAAGGGGTCGCGGGCGGCGAGGGCGGTGCGCACGCCGCGCTCCACGATCAGCCCGTAGATCAGCAGGATCGCCATGATGCCGGCCAGGCCCAGTTCCTCGCCGAAGGTGGCGAGGATGAAGTCGGAGTTGGCGGCGAAGCGGATGAGGTCGGAATGCCCCTGGCCCCAGCCGGTGCCGAGGGTGCCGCCGGAGCCGAACGCCCACAGGGCCTGCATCGCCTGCTCGGAGTGGATGCCGGTGACGCCGGGGGTGCGGCTCAGCTTGTACTCGCGCATCGGGTTTAGCCAGGCCTCGACGCGGGTCTGGATGTGCGGCTCGAAGCTCGCGACGCCGACCGCGCCCACCGCTGACATCAGCAGACCGAAGACGATCCAGCTGGTCCGCTCGGTGGCGACGTACAGCATGATGACGAACATTCCGAAGAACAGCAGCGACGTGCCGAGGTCGGTCTCGAAGACGAGGATGAGGATCGAGATGAGCCAGACGACGATGATCGGGCCGAGGTCGCGGCCGCGCGGAAGGTATAGGCCCATGAAGCGACGGCTGGCGAGGGCCAGCGCGTCCCTCTTCACCATCAGGTAGCCGGCGAAGAACACCGCCAGCACGATCTTCGCGAACTCACCGGGCTGGATGGTGAATCCGCCGATCGAGATCCAGATCTTGGCGCCGTAGACGTTGAGGCCGAGGCCCGGGACCAGCGGGAGCAGCAGCAGCGCGAGAGCGACCACCATGGAGATGTAGGTGTAGCGCTGCAGGACGCGGTGGTCCTTGAGGAAGATCAGCACGACGACGAACAGGGCGATGCCCATCGCGGTGTACAGCAGCTGGTTGGTCGCCTTGCCGCCGGCCACGTGGATGGACTGCAGCAGCTTGGACTGGTCAAGCCGCCAGATCGCGACGAGCCCGAGGCCGTTCAGCAGCGTCGCCAGGGGCAGCAGCAGCGGGTCCGCGTACGGGGCGAACTTCCGCACCACGAGATGTCCGACGCCCGCGAGCAGACCGAGCCCGAGCCCGTAGCTCAGCAGGCCGGCCGGCACCTTGTCGTCGATGGCCAGGCCCACGTTGGCGTACGCGAACACGGGGATGGCCACCGCGAACACCAGGAGCGCGAGCTCGGTGTTGCGCCGGCTCGGTGCGCCGATCGCGCCGATCGTGGACGTGTGATGCGTCGATGTGTTGGTAGTACTGCTCATCGTGTGACAGGGCCTCTCACGGCTTGCCTACTGCTTACCGCACAGCGAGACGACCTTCTGCTCATCCTCCGAGAGGCTGGGGCCGGGGCTGGGGGTGGGAGCGGTCGCTGATTTGGACGGGGTCGGTGAGGTCGAGGGGCTCGGTGATGCCTTGGACGTGAGGGAGGTCTTTGTGGTTCCCGTGGTGCCGCCCGCCTGGCCCGTGCCGGTCTTCGAGTTGTTCTCGCTCTCGGCCGCCTGCCGCTCGGACTCCTTCTTGCACGCGGAGGCCTGCACGGCCAGCTCGTTGATCTTCGACCGGGCGTCGGTCAGACCGCCCTCGGCGATCGTGTTCTTGACCTGCTTCTGCTGGTACGGCGGCAGGTACTTGAGTTCGATCTCGGGGTGGTCCTTCTCCACCTTGGACAGCGAGACCCAGGCCAGGTCCTGGCTGATGCCCCGGTAGAGCGCGACGTGCTCGGCCTTGGTGCCGACGTAGTACTGCGTCTGCGTCCAGCGCCAGCCGCCGTACAGGCCGCCGCCGATGACGGCGAGCGCGAGCACGATGTAGAAGGATCTCTTCGCCCACCTGCGGCCCTTGCTGGGCTTGACGAAGTCGTCGTCGGTGTAGTCGCCGAAGCTGCCCGCCGGGACGTAGCCGGTGGTGTCGCCGGAGCCGGGCGGACCGAACTCGCCGCCCCCGCCCTGCCCCGGGACCTGGCGGCCGAGGCCGGAGGCGCGGCCCGCGGGCGTCTGCATGATGCCGTTGTCGTGCAGCTGGTGCTGGTTCTCGGCGACCGCGCCGACCACGACAGGGGTGTCGGAGAGCTGCCCGGCGAGGGTGTCCGAGGTGTCCAGGTCCAGTACGTCGGCGATGATGACCGTGATGTTGTCGGGGCCGCCGCCGCGCAGCGCGAGCTGGATCAGCTCCTGCACGGTCTCCTGCGGGCCCTGGTAGCTGGCGAGGGTGTCCTCGAGCGTCTGGTGCGAGACCACGCCCGACAGGCCGTCGGAGCAGATCAAGTAGCGGTCGCCGGCGCGTACTTCACGGATCGACAGATCGGGCTCGACGTGCTCGCCGCTGCCCAACGCCCGCATCAGCAGGGAGCGCTGGGGGTGGGTGGTGGCCTCTTCCTCGGTGATGCGGCCCTCGTCGACCAGCCGCTGCACCCAGGTGTGGTCCTGCGTGATCTGGGTGAGGACGCCGTCGCGCAGCAGGTACGCGCGCGAGTCGCCGACGTGCACGAGGCCGAGCCGCTGGCCGGTCCACAGCAGGGCGGTGAGCGTCGTGCCCATGCCCTCCAGCTGCGGGTCCTCCTCGACCATCGCGCGCAACTGGTCGTTGGCACGCTGCACGGCGGTGCCGAGGGAGGTGAGGATGTCGGAGCCCGGCACGTCGTCGTCGAGCGCGACGATGGTGGAGATGGCCTCGGAGGAGGCGACCTCGCCGGCCGCGGCGCCGCCCATGCCGTCGGCGATCGCGAGCAGGCGCGGACCGGCGTATCCGGAGTCCTCGTTGCCCTCCCGGATCATGCCTTTGTGCGATCCGGCGGCGAAGCGCAGTGACAGACTCATGCGCACCTCGCCCGTCGGCTCCGGGTACATCCGCACGGTGCCCACCCTCCGGTCGGGAGCGCGCCGAGGCCCCTGGTGGGGGCCGCCGCTGCGTGCTCGCTCCGCTCGCTCATTGTCGTACTACTTCCGCAGCTCGATGACTGTCTTGCCGATGCGGATCGGCGCGCCCAGCGGAATCGGCGTGGGGGTCGTCAGCCGGCTCCGGTCGAGGTACGTGCCGTTGGTGGATCCCAGGTCCTCGACGATCCAGTTGCCGTCGCGGTCCGGGTAGATCCTGGCATGGCGGCTGGAGGCGTAGTCGTCGTCCAGCACGATCGTGCTGTCGTGCGCCCGGCCGAGGGTGATGGTCTGGCCCTGCAGCGCGACGGTCGTGCCGGTGAGGGTGCCCTCGGACACCACCAGCTTGGTGGGGGCGTTGCGGCGCTGGCGGCCACCACCGCCGCCGCCCTGCTGACGCTGCTGCGGAGGCGCGGCCTGCTGCCGGGCGGCCTGCTGCGGCCGCCCGCTCTCGCGCCGGGACCCGCGCTGAGTGACGCGCGTTCCGAACAGGTCGCTGCGGATGACCTGCACGGCCACGATCACGAACAGCCACAGAACGGCCAGGAAACCCAGCCGCATGACCGTGAGGGTCAGCTCTGACATTGCCCCCGCTTCACCCTTCGGCTTGCCGGTAAATGATGGTGGTGCTGCCCACGACGATCCGCGAGCCGTCGCGGAGCGTAGCGCGGGTGGTGTGCTGCCCGTCCACCACGATGCCGTTGGTGGACCCGAGATCCTGGATCGTCGAGGGCGTTCCGGTCCGGATCTCACAGTGCCGGCGCGAGACGCCGGGATCGTCGATCCGCACGTCGGCCTCGGTGCTGCGGCCCAGCACCAGAGTCGCGCGGGAGATCTGGTGGCGGGTGCCGTTGATCTCGACCCAGTGGCGGGTGCGGCCGCCTGCCGCAGGGGCGGCAGGAGGCCGCTGGCCGCCGGCGGGCTGCGGGTAGCCGTAGCCGCCGGGGCGCGCGCCGGGAGGCGGCGCGGCCGGCATGGGCGGGGCGCCCGCGGGCGCGGCGGCCGGCGGATAGCCGTACCCTCCGCCGGGACGGCCCGCGGCCGGTGCCGGCGGCGCGGTGGGCCCGCCCGCCTGCTGGTTCGTGGTGGAGGCGAGCGTACGGCTGCGCACCCGGTACAGGCCGGTGTCGAGGTCGTCCGCCTTCTCGAGGTGGACCTTGATGGGGCCCATGAAGGTGTAGCGCTGCTGCTTGGCGTAGTCGCGCACCATGCCGGCGAGCTCGTCGCCGAGCTGGCCGGAGTAGGGGCTGAGCCGCTCGAAGTCCGGCGTGCTCAGCTCCACGATGAAGTCGTTGGGGACGACGGTCCGGTCGCGGTTCCAGATCGTCGCGTTGTTGTCGCACTCGCGCTGGAGCGCGCCGGCGATCTCCACGGGCTGGACCTCTGACTTGAACACCTTCGCGAAGGTGCCGTTGACCAGACCTTCGAGACGCTGCTCGAACTTCTTCAGGACTCCCACGGGGCACCTCCTCCGATGTCGCTGCCGTCCTGCGTCCCGCCTGTCGGGACCTGCCTTACCTGGTACTGCTTACTGATCGTATCCACGCGCGGGTGAATCGGCTGGTTCCCCCTGTCGGCCTGGTCGACGGGTGTCGACGCTGGACGAAGTCCGCTTCGGAAGTTCCCTCCGAAGCCGTCCTTCGAACTCCTCCCACGCACTCCTTCTGCCCAGGATCGTAGAGGTGGCCGCAGACAAGTGTCCCGCACCTGACTGTGGACTCTGCCCGGCTCCTGGGGAGACGGACAGGACCGGTACGAGGTTGATACGTGAACCGGCATCCGTCGATACGGAACGCGGACCCCGGACGATCGATCACTTCCCGGACCGGATCGGGAGACGTGCCTGGTGGGCGGCTGCCCCAGGGAAAGGGATGTGAACCCACCCCTGCCAGCGTGCTAATGTTCTGCGTGTCGGAAGGCGCCAGGCCCCAAGGGGCGGAGGCCGGAAGACACACCCAATGCGCGGGTGGCGGAATAGGCAGACGCGCTGGATTCAGGTTCCAGTGCCCGCAAGGGCGTGGGGGTTCAACTCCCCCCTCGCGCACCAGCTGGAAGCCCCCAGGTCCCAGACCTGGGGGCTTCCGCGTTCTCCGGAGCGGTGTGAGGCTCATTACCCCGTGAGGACAATCACAACCCCGCTCCACGCGATCGCGGAGCGGGGTTATCCACAGGCGTGTACTTCTCCACAGGGTCTGACGCACTCCGGTCACCGGCTGTACGGTCTCCACGAGTTGATGTTCGTGCGGGTGCGGGGGAGGCGGTTCGGCGTGACCGGAATCGGTGAGGCACAAACCGGAATCGGTGCGGCACAAACGGCGGAGTCGCCGGTACGTCGGCTTCCGCAGGTGCGCGGGTTCGCCACCTGGCCGCCCGAGGGGTCGCCCAGGGCCGAGGGCAAGGCGCTGCGCAGGAGCGTGCCGCGCCGTGCGCACTCCGCGCTCGACCTCGACGGCGCCCGGCCGCACGCGGTCGCCGCGCTGGAGGAGTCCCACCGCGGCCGGATCCCCGAGCTCACCCCGATAAGGGCGGGCCGGATGGCCGCCACGCCCTTCGCCTTCCTGCGCGGCTCGGCGGGCCTCATGGCGTACGACCTCGCGCGCACGCCCATGACCCGCATCCGCGCACAGATCTGCGGCGACGCCCACGCGGCGAACTTCGGTCTCTACGGCGACCCACGCGGCGGTCTGGTCATCGACCTGAACGACTTCGACGAGACGGTCCACGGCCCGTGGGAGTGGGACCTCAAGCGGCTGGCCGCCTCCCTCGTGCTCGCCGGCCGGGAGGCGGGCGCGGACGAAGACCACTGCCGCAAGGCGGCCTACGACGCGACCGGCGCCTACCGCCGCACCATGCGCCTGCTCGCCAAGCTCCCGGTGCTGGACGCGTGGAACGCCATCGCGGACGAGGAGCTCGTCTCGCACACCGACGCCCACGACCTGCTCGGCACGCTGGAGCGGGTCTCCGAGAAGGCGCGGGCCAACACCAGCGGGCGCTTCGCGGCGAAGTCGACGGAGCAGGCCGAGGGGGGCGGGCGCCGCTTCGTGGAGTCCCTTCCGGTGCTGCGGCGGGTGCCGGACGAGGAGGCCGTGGCGGTGGCGACGGCCCTCGAGGAGTACGTGACGACGCTCGCCGAGGACCGGCTCCCGCTGCTGGCCCGGCACGCGGTGCACGACGTCGCCTTCCGGGTCGTCGGCACGGGCAGCGTGGGCACGCGGTCGTACGTCGTGCTGCTCCTGGACCACCGGGGGGAGCCCCTCGTCCTCCAGGTGAAGGAGTCCCGTCCCTCGGTCCTGGTGCCGCACCTGATGACCGCGGGCTTCGAGGTGCCGGAGGTGGCGCACGAGGGCCGCCGCGTGGTGCTCGGGCAGAAGCGCATGCAGGTCGTCAGCGACATCCTGCTGGGCTGGACGTCGGTGGACGGACGGCCGTTCCAGGTACGGCAGTTCCGCAACCGCAAGGGCAGCGTCGACCCCGCGGCCCTGGCCGCCGACCAGATAGACGACTACGGCCGCATGACCGGCGCCCTGCTCGCCCGGGCCCACTCGCACAGCGCGGACCCGCGGCTGATCGCCGGGTACTGCGGCAAGAACGAGGAGCTGGACGAGGCGATCGCGGACTTCGCCGTCGCGTACGCCGACCGCACGGAGGCCGACCACGCCGATCTCACCGCCGCGGTGCGGTCGGGGAAGGTCGCGGCGGAACTCGGGGTGTGAGCAGCAGGGCCGGGAGGGGCGCCGGATGAAGTACGTCGACCTCGACGGACGGGACGGTGAGGTGACGGGGATCATCGACCCGCGCCCCTACCTCGCGCGGCTTCCGGTGCTGGCACGGCAACTGCCGCCGGGGGCGCGGGCGTTCGCCACGGAGCCGGGGCATTACGACTTCTCCGGCAAGCGGTGCGTGAAGGACCTCGTGCCGCAGGGGGTCCGCCGGACCGGGGACGACGAGATCGAGATCCGCTTCGGCCACAACTGCTTCAAGCACGACGAGGACCTCCTCGTCCGGTACACCGGGGTCTCCCGCTTCCAGGTGGACGTCCTGGACATCTGCGACGTGACCGCCCTGGGCGACGTGATCCTCGACGAGGTCCTCCCGCACGACGGCGGCTGCACGCACGAGATCGCGTGCCGGCCGGGGACGATGGTGGTGGCGTGCCGGGATCTGGCGGCGGAGTGGGTGGACGCGGACTGTCCCGAGGCGCGGGAGCGGGAGCGGGGGCGGTGAGCCGCAGCCGGACCGGTGCGGGCGTCGCCGTCAGGACGAGGTCGGGCGTCGTCAGGACGAGGTCGGGCGTCGTCGTCAGGACGGTGCGGGCTTGCCGTCCGGGCCCTGCGGGCGTCGTCGCTGGTCGGGGGCGTTGCCGTTGGTGCGGCGGAGGGCCCGGCGGACCGTGGCCTAGGCTGGTCGCGTGACGAGCCCGGATGCTGAGCAGGGTGGTGTCGCCGGTGAGACGCAGGCGACGCCCGAGGACGGTGCGCCGCGCCCCGAGGAGCGCCTGGAGCGGGCCGTGCGGGCCGCCGAGCAGGCGCTGATCGAGTACGAGATCGCGGTGGAGACCTTCCGGGTGGAGGTCGAGAACTTCTCCCGGCTGCACCACCAGAAGCTCGGCCCGATGTACGCCCGCCTCGACGAGCTGGACGCGCAGATCGCGGAGGCGCGTGCCGCGCGCACCGGCGATCCGGAGGACCGGCGCAAGGCGGAGGAGGCACGCGCCCGGGTGATGCCGATGCCCGGCGTGGAGGAGCTGTTCCACGGCTGGATGGACGGCGACGGGCTCTTCCCCGAGGCCGCGGCGATGCTCACGGAGCAGCCCGTGCGGCCTCCGCAGCGGGTGCGACCGAGCGACGAGGCCCGCAAGCTCTACCGCGAGCTGGCCCGCAAGGCCCACCCCGACCTGGCGCAGGAGGACGGCGAGCGGGCGCGGCGCGAGGAGTTCATCACCCGGGTCAACGCCGCCTACGCGCGCGGCGACGAGCCCCTGCTGCGGGAGCTGGCCGAGGAGTGGGCGAAGGGGCCGGTGCCGGCGGAGCGCCGCCCCAGCGAGAGCGAGGAGCTCTACGCCCGCCTCGAGTGGCTCGCCCAGCGCAAGGAGATGCTGACGCTGGTCGCAAAGGATCTGGAGGAGAGCGCGATCGGCTCGATGCTCCGGATGGCGCCGGACGATCCCGACCAGCTCCTGGACGAGATCGCCGAGAAGCTTCTGGCGGACGTCTCCCGGCGCGAGGAGGAGCTGGCCGAGCTGCTGGGCTAGGCGGGGCGTCGGGTAGCGTCTCAGGCATGCATTTCGGAGCTGGTGTGCCCACGGTGGAGGTCTCGGACCTCAAGGACGGCGACTTCCTGCTGGACGTCCGCGAGGACGACGAGTGGCAGGCGGGCCACGCCGAGGGGGCACTGCACATCCCCATCAGCGAGTTCGTGGCCCGCTACGGCGAGCTGACCGAGGCCGCCCCGCAGGACGGCCGCGTCAACGTCATCTGCCGCTCCGGCGGACGCTCGGCGCAGGTCGCGATGTACCTCGTCCAGCAGGGCGTCGACGCCGTGAACGTCGACGGCGGCATGCAGGTGTGGGCGGCGGCGGGCCGGCCCGTCGTGACGAACGACGGTCAGCCCGGATTCGTCCTGTAGATCTCCCCGACGTCCCGGACCTCCCGGATCTCCCGGACCTTCGGGACCTTCGGGATCTGCTGGTTCGCCCGGCCGGTCAGCCGAGTGGGTGGGCCGCCAGCAGGTCGCCCAGGGCCTCCTCGTGCGCCGCCGCCGGGCCGAGCTGGAGTTCCAGGTGCTTGGCCCAGGCGTGGTACCGGTGCAGGGGGTATTCGACGTCCGCGCCGAATCCGCCGTGCAGATGCTGTGCCGTCTGCACGACCCGTCGTACGCCCTCGGAGGCCCAGATCTTGGCGACCGCGAGGTCGCCGGAGGCGGGCAGCACGCCGGGCGCCCCCGAGGCGATGCGCCACGCGGCCTGCCACAGGGTGACCTCCATCGCGCGCAGGTCGATGAAGCGGTCGGCGGCCTGTACGGCGACGGCCTGGAAGGTGGCGACGGGGAAGCCGAACTGCTCCCGCTTGCCGGTGTATTCACTCGTCATGGCGAGGACCCGTTCGCCCAGGCCGAGGGCCAGCGCGCAGGTGCCGCAGGTCAGCAGGGAGCGCAGCCAGTCCCAGGCGCCGTCGGCGTCGATGACGTCGTGGGCCGCGATCCGTGCCGACTCCAGGCGCAGTTCGCCGAGCCGCTCGCCGGCGGTGGAGATCTGCTCGCCGAGGCCGGTGCCAGGGTGCGTCCGCGGGATCACGGCGAGGAGGGTGCGATCGGTGGCCGTGCGGGCCGGTACGACGAGGAAGTCGGCGGTGTGGGCCCACGGCACCGCCGTCTGCACGCCGTCCAGAATCCACGCGTCGCCGTCCTGCCGCGCGGTGACGGCGAGTTCGGCCGGGTCGTGGCCGCTGCGGCCGTTCGCGGCGACGGTCAGCACCACCTCGCCCCGCCCGGCCCGGGCGAGCAGCGCCGACTTCAACTCCTCGCCGCCGTAAGCCTGTACGGCCGCCACGGCCGCGACGGACTCCAGCAGCGGCACGCGCGCCAGCACCTTGGCCGACTCCCGCAGCACCAGGCAGAGGGCGATGGCGTCCAGGCCCGCGCCGCCGTGCTCCGGGTCGAGCAGCAGGCTGAGCAGGTCCGCCTCGGCGAGCTTCGCCCACAGCGTGCGGTCGAAGTCGTCGGCGACGGTGCCCGCGACGAGCGAGGGACTGGGCACCGTGTCCGGCGCGACCGGGGCGAACACCCCGCGCGCCGCCTCGGCCGCCGCCTGCTGCTCCTCGGTGAAGGTGAAGTCCACGGTCCTGTCCTTCCGGCGGTCCGTTGATCTGACGGGTCGTCAAGATAGAACAGGTTCTAGAAGAAGGGAACGGGGCGTCGGGGTTCGGGCTCGCTCCAGACCGACCGTTCGGTTATGTGGCCCGGCACTGGGCCGAACGCCGTAAGGTGTCAACCGCCGTGGATGACCCGCGCGCGTGGCCTGTGGACAACTGGGGGCGGCCTCGTGTGCGCCGCGGCGAGGTCGACCGACCGGGCTGCGCCGAGCGGGCGGGCCTGAGTACGGTGCCCTGCGAGTGCGGTGGTGCGGTGCGGACGGGCGGTACGGCGCTCCGCGGCCGGCGGCCGGAAGACAGACCGGGATCGAAAGACGGGCGGCAATGGACGCGTACGGCACAGACTCCGACGCCCGGCACGGGCCGGACGGTCCTGGCACCACGCCCGAGCCGGAGGGGCCGCCCGAACCGTCCGACCGGCCGGACCAGCCCTCTGACCAGGACGACGGGCCGGACCAGTCCTCTGACCAGGACGACGGGCTGGACCAGCTCTCTGACCAGGATCATCGGCCGGACCAGTCCTCTGACCCGGATCGTCACCCCGAGCTGATCGTCCCGCCCCGGCCGGACGCCCCGGACGCCCCGTACGCCGAGACCCGCACCGGTGTCGCCGCGCTCTCCCCCCGCTACCAGATAGGGGCCGCGCTGGCGCTGGCGGTCGTCGCCGTCGCCGTCTGCGTGCATCTCGGCATGGTCTTCCTGCACGTCGCGCCGTCGAACACGCTGACCAAGGCGCACGGCAAGGCGATCGACGAGTGGGTCTACCCGGAGTTCGAGCAGAACTGGAAGCTCTTCGCGCCCAACCCGCTCCAGCAGAACATCGCCGTCCAGGTCCGCGCCGAGGTGCAGGCGAAGGACGGCGGAGTGCGCACCACCGGCTGGTACGACCTGTCCGCCGAGGACGGCCGGGCCATCGACGGCAATCTGGTGCCCAGCCACACCCAGCAGAACGAGTTGCGCCGGGCCTGGGACTTCTTCGTCGCCACGCACGACAGCGACAACCGCCCCTCGGGTGTGCGCGGCGCCCTGTCCGAGAACTACCTGCGGCGCATCGTGGCGCTGCGCCTGGAGCGCGACGACGCAGCCGGGAAGGGCGGCGTGGTCGACCGGGTCCAGGTCCGTTCCAGCACCACCAACGTGGCCCCGCCCAGGTGGAGCGCGGAGAGGATCTCGGACAAGCCCATGTACCGTGTGCTGCCCTGGTGGCCGGTCACGACCGCCGACACCGACGGAGGCGCCGAGTGAACCGCTTCGCCCTGTCGGTCTCCTCCGCCATCGCCCGTGTCACCGAGTCGGCCCTCGGCCCGTACCAGACGGCCGTCATCCGCATCGGCTTCAGCGCGACCTGGCTGCTGTTCCTGCTGCGCGAGTTCCCCCACCGCGAGGAGCTCTACGGTCCCGGCGGCCCGTGGAGCTGGGACGACGCCCAGCAGTTGATCGCGGTCAACCATGCCTTCACGGCCCTGATGTGGTCGGACGGCCGCGCCTGGTTCGAGATCGTCTACGTGCTCGCCGTGCTGGCCGGCGCGCTGCTGCTGCTCGGCTGGCGCACCCGCACCATGTCGGTGCTGTTCATGATCGGCGTGCTCTCTCTGCAGAACCGCAGCGTCTTCGTCGGGGACGGCGGCGACAACGTCCTGCACCTGATGTCGGTCTACCTCGTGTTCACGCGCTGCGGGCAGGTCTGGTCGCTGGACGCGCGGCGGGCCCGGCGCGCGTCCGAGGCACGCGCGCGTGGGGAGCGTGTGCCGGACCGGCTCGGTCCGGCGCTGTGGGCCGTGCTCGGGTTCGCGCTGGTCGCGGTGACCGCTGGCGGCAGGTTCGACGGCGTCGACGCGACCGTGCCGGTGATCGTGTGGGCGGTGTGGGCCGCGCTCGCCGTGCGCTGGGTCGTCGGGCGCCGTGCGAAGACCGCGGAGCCCCGGATACTGCTGGACGTCGTCGGCAACATCGTGCACAACGGCGCCCTCCTCGTGATCATGGCCGAGGCCTGTCTGATCTACGCGACGGCCGGCTGGTACAAGATCCAGGGCACCCGCTGGCAGGACGGCACGGCGGTCTACTACCCCCTCCACCTCGACTACTTCTCGCCCTGGCCCGCGCTCGCCGACCTGCTGTCGTCCAGCGGCACGATGGTGATGCTCGTGACGTACGGGACCGTCATCGTGCAGGTCGCCTTCCCCTTCACGCTGTTCAACCGGCGGGTGAAGAACGTCCTGCTGGCGGTCATGATGACCGAGCACGCCGTGATCGCCGTGGTCCTCGGCCTGCCGTTCTTCTCGCTCGCGATGATCACGGCGGACTCCGTCTTCCTGCCGACGTCGTTCCTGCACCGGCTCGGCGGCTGGGTGGCACGCGCGCGTGGCCGCGTCTTCGCCCGCGGCGGCCGGGTGACACTGCCCGGGCCACGCGTGCCGGAGAACCCCGAGCCCACGCACGCGAGCTCCACGGCGTGAGCCCGCGGCGCACGCGCGCGTGAACCCGGATGCGCGTGTGTGAACCCTGGATGCGCTCGCAGGTGAGCCCCGAGCGCACGCGCACGTAGGCTGCCCACCATGACCGACCCCACCGCCGACACCGTGAGCGCCTGGCGCCGGCTGGCCGGCGCCTGCGTGCTGCTCGACGGTTTCCACGCCCTCAAGCACGCCCTGCGCTTCGCGGCCGAGGTCCCGGTGGCGGTCACCGCCGACCGGCGGGCGGCCCTGACGCTCGCCGACGAGCTGGCTCCCGATGTACGGGAGAGGCTGGCCGGGCTCCTCACCGAGGTGCCGGAGCGGACGTACCGGAGCCTGGTCCCGCGCCCGCATCCCACCGCCGTGGCGGCGCTGGCCGTACGGCCCTCCCGCGCGGCCGGCCTCGAGAAGCTGGCGCACGCCCCCCGCAGCGCGCCCGTGGTGGTCCTCGACAACCCGCGCAACCTCGGCAACGCGGGTGCCGTGATCCGGCTGGCCGCCGGGTTCGGCGCGACCGGCGTGGTCACCACCGGCACGCTCGACCCCTGGCACCCCACGGTCGTGCGCGGCGGGGCGGGGCTGCACTTCGCGACCGTGGTGGAGCGGCTGGCCGCCGACGAGCTGCCGGCGGGCCCGCTGTTCGCCCTCGACCCGGAGGGCGACGACATCCGGGGCGTGAAGCTCCCGGACGACGCCGTCCTCGCCTTCGGCTCCGAGCGCAGCGGCCTGTCCTCCGAACTGCGCGCGCGTACCGACCACTTGCTGTCGCTGCCGATGCGTCCCCAGGTCTCCAGCTACAACCTCGCGACGAGCGTGGCCATGACGCTGTACCACTGGAGCGCCACCGGGTACGGCTCCTAGGCCTGGCCCTCGGCCTCCCGGCGCACCTCGACCACCCGGAACCGGTTCGCCACGAACGCCCCGTCGCACAGCGCCGCGTTGGCCGCCGGGTTGCCGCCCGAGCCGTGGAAGTCGGAGAACGCGGCCGTCTGGTTGACGTACACCCCGCCCGTGAGGTTCAGCGACAACTGCGCCGCCTCCTCCAGGCAGACCTCCTGGATCGCGCCCTCGACCTCGCCGTCGCTCGTGTACGCGCCGACCGTCATCGCGCCCTTCTCGCGGATCGTGCGCCCCAGCAGCTCCACGCCGTCCGCCGTCGAGTCGACCGCGACGGCGAAGGAGACGGGGCCGAAGCACTCGCTCATGTACGCGGCCTCGTCGTCCGGCTTGGCGCCGTCCAGCTTCACGATCACCGGCGTGCGCACCACCGCGTCCGGGAACTCGGGGTTGCTGATCTCCCGTGAGGCCAGGGCGACTTCGCCGAGCCCGGCCGCGGCCTCCAGGCGGGCCTTCACGTCCGGGTTGACGATCGCGCCGAGCAGCGCGTTCGCGCGCGCGTCGTCGCCGAGCAGGCCGTCGACCGCGCGGGCGAGGTCGGCGACCACCTCGTCGAAGGTCTTCGGGCCCTCATCGGTGCGGATGCCGTCCCGGGGGATCAGCAGGTTCTGCGGGGTGGTGCACATCTGGCCGCTGTACAGGGACAGCGAGAAGGCCAGGTTGGAGAGCATGCCCTTGTAGTCGGCCGCCGAGTCCACCAGCACGGTGTTGACGCCGGCCTTCTCCGTGTAGACCTGCGCCTGCCGGGCGTTGGCCTCCAGCCAGTCGCCGAACTCCGTCGAGCCCGTGTAGTCGATGATCCGGATCTCCGGGCGCGTGGCGAGTGTCTTCGCGATGCCCTCGCCGGGGCGCTCGGCCGCCAGCGCCACCAGGTTCGGGTCGAAGCCCGCCTCGGCGAGCACCTCGCGCGCCACCTGCACGGTGAGCGCGAGCGGCAGCACCGCGCGCGGGTGGGGCTTGACCAGGACCGCGTTGCCGGTGGCCAGGGAGGCGAACAGGCCCGGGTAGCCGTTCCACGTCGGGAAGGTGTTGCAGCCGATCATCAGCGAGACGCCGCGGGGGACCGGGGTGAACTGCTTGGTGAGGGCGAGCGGGTCGCGCTTGCCCTGCGGCTTGGTCCACTCCGCGGTGTCGGGCGTGCGGACCTGCTCCACGTACGCGTACGCCACCGCTTCCAGCCCGCGGTCCTGCGCGTGCGGCCCACCGGCCTGGAACGCCATCATGAACGCCTGGCCGGAGGTGTGCATGACCGCGTGCGCGAACTCGTGCGTCCGGTCGCTGATCCGCTTGAGGGTCTCCAGGCACACCACCGCGCGCATCTCCGCGCCCGCGTCGCGCCACGCGCGCTGTCCGGCCTTCATGGCGGGCAGCAGCTCGTCGAGGTCCGCGTGCGGGTAGGTCACGCCCAGCTCGATGCCGTACGGCGACGTCTCACCGCCCACCCAGTCGTCCGTGCCGGGCTGGCCGAAGTCGAGGCGGGTGCCGAGCAGGGCGTCGAAGGCGGCCTTGCCGGCCGCCATGTCCAGGCTGCCGTTCTCGCCGTAGGCCTTGGGGTGTTCGGGGTGCGGGGACCAGTACGCGCGTGTGCGGATCGCTTCCAGCGCCTGATCGAGGGTGGGCCGGTGCTTGGCGATCAGCGCGTGCGTGGTCAGTTCGGCGGCCATGCGGGACCAACTCCTCGTCTTGTGAACTCTCCGTCGAGCTCATGACCTGGGCAGAAACATGGGCAGGAACAGCCGGTCAGAGTTAGAGTAACCGAACGATCGGTCGGGACAAGGGGGTCCGCCGCATCTGTGGAAAACCCCGTGCGGGAGGATCGCGCGCATGACAGCACTGGACCTCAGCAGCCCCGTGGCCGTCGTCGGCACCGGCACCATGGGCCAGGGCATCGCCCAGGTCGCGCTGGTCGCGGGCCATCGGGTACGGCTGTACGACGCCGTCCCGGGGCGCGCCCAGGAAGCGGCCGCGGCGACCCGTGCCCGCCTCGACCGGCTCGTGGAGAAGGACCGGCTCACCACGGCCGACCGGGACGCCGCGCACGACCGGCTGCTGCCCGCCGCGGACCTCGCCGAGCTCGCGGACTGCTCCCTGGTCGTCGAGGCCGTCCTGGAGCGGCTCGACGCCAAGCAGGAGCTGTTCCGGGCGCTGGAGGACGTCGTCGGCGAGGACTGTCTGCTCGCCACCAACACCTCCTCCCTGTCCGTCACGGCCATCGGCGGCGCGCTGCGCAGTCCCGGCCGCTTCGTCGGCCTGCACTTCTTCAACCCGGCGCCGCTGCTGCCCCTGGTCGAGGTCGTCTCCGGGTTCGCCACCGACGTCTCGTCGGCCACGCGCGCGTACGAGATGGCGCGCGCCTGGGGCAAGACTCCGGTCGCCTGCGCGGACACCCCCGGCTTCATCGTCAACCGCCTCGCCCGGCCCTTCTACGCCGAGGCCTTCGCGGTCTACGAGGCCCAGGGCGCCGACCCGGCCACCATCGACGCGGTGCTGCGCGAGTCGGGCGGCTTCCGGATGGGCGCGTTCGAACTGACCGACCTCATCGGGCAGGACGTCAACGAGTCGGTCACGCACTCCGTGTGGCAGAGCTTCTTCCAGGACGTGCGCTTCACGCCCTCGCTCGCCCAGCGCCGGCTGGTCGAGTCGGGCCGCCTCGGCCGCAAGAGCGGGCAGGGCTGGTACGAGTACGGCGACGACGCCGAACCGGCCGAACCGCACACCGCGGAGAAGGCGCGGCCGCCCGCCTACGTCGTCGCGGAGGGCGACCTGGGCCCCGCCTCAGACCTGCTCGCGCTGATCCGCGAGGCGGGCATCGTGGTGCGCGAGGAGGACGAGGACCACGGCACCCGCCTGGTGCTGCCGAGCGGCGGCCAGCTGGCGCTCGCCGACGGCCAGACCTCGGTGGAGTTCCGCGACGTCGTCTACTTCGACCTCGCCCTCGACTACCGCAGGGCCACCCGCATCGCCCTGTCCGCCTCCCAGGACACCGCGCAGCAGACGCTCGCCGAGGCCGTCGGCCTCTTCCAGGCGCTCGGCAAGGACGTCAGCCTGATCGGCGACGTCCCCGGCATGATCGTCGCCCGCACGGTCGCCCGCATCGTCGACCTCGCGCACGACGCCGTCGCCAAGGGCGTGGCCACCGAGGAGGACATCGACACCGCGATGCGCCAGGGCGTCAACTACCCGCTCGGCCCCTTCGAGTGGAGCCGCAGGCTCGGCCGCAACTGGGCGTACGCCCTCCTCGACGATTTGCACCTGCGCGATCCCTCCGGGCGCTATGCGCCCTCTCTCGCGCTGTACCGCCACGCGTACGCCTCCGACAAGCGGGAGGGCAGCACCTCATGACCACCGCCAAGCGCGACACGTACACCCCGGAGACGCTGCTGTCGGTGGCCGTCCAGGTCTTCAACGACCGCGGCTACGACGGCACGTCGATGGAGCACCTGTCCAGGGCGGCCGGCATCTCCAAGTCGTCGATATACCACCACGTGGCGGGCAAGGAGGAGCTGCTGCGCCGGGCCGTCAGCCGGGCGATCGACGGCCTCTTCGGCATCCTCGACGAGGAGCGCGCGCGCGTGGGGAGCGCCGCCGGGCGCCTGGAGTACGTGGTGCGGCGCATGGTCGAGGTGCTGATCGGCGAGCTGCCGTACGTGACGCTGCTGCTGCGGGTGCGCGGCAACACCGGCACCGAGCGCTGGGCCCTGGAGCGGCGCCGCGACTTCGACCACCGGGTGGCCGAGCTGCTGAAGGCGGCGGCCGCCGAGGGGGACGTGCGCGCGGACGTGGAGGTGCGGCTCGCGACGCGCCTGGTCTTCGGGATGATCAACTCGATCGTCGAGTGGTACCGGCCGGACGGCCGCGGCATGGACGAGCGCGAGGTGGCCGACGCGGTCGTGCGGCTGGTCTTCGGCGGGCTGCGGAAGGAAGGCTGAACGGCCGGGGTTCAGCCCTGCGGCTCCAGGTCCTCCTCCTCGAACACCAGCAGCGTGCGCGTGCTGAGCACCTCGGGCATCGCCTGGAGCCGGGTGAGCACCAGCTCGCGCAGCGCCCGGTTGTCCGAGGTGTGCACCAGCAGCAGTACGTCGAAGTCGCCGCCCACCAGGGCGATGTGGGACGCCCCGGGCAGCTGTCTGAGCTGCTCGCGCACCGTCCGCCAGGAGTTCTGGATGATCTTCAGGGTGATATACGCCGAAGTGCCCTGACCTGCGCGTTCGTGGTTGACGCGGGCGCCGAACCCGCGGATGACACCGTCGTCGATGAGGCGGTTGATGCGCGCGTAGGCGTTGGCACGTGAGACATGCACCCGTTCCGCGACCGACCGTATCGACGCGCGGCCGTCCGCCTGGAGCATCTGGAGGATGTCCAGATCGATGGCGTCGAGGGCACGGGCGGGCGGCACGGCACCGGTTCCCTCAGGCCCCTCGGCCATTTGTTCAGGTGCCATGTCCCCCCGCCTCCATGCCATGGACGTACTGCTTTCATTCCAGGTTGTGGAGAACCGTTTGTCCACAGCGTGAAGCCGCCTGTAGCCAAAATGTGTCGGCGACCGAACAATCGGTAGGTGAGGCGCGCCACACTGCCGTGGCGTGCCGCAAGCCGCTCCCACGAGGAGGTGCCGTCATGACGGTCATGGAGCAGCGGGGCGCTTATCGGCCATCCCCGCCGCCCGCCTGGCAGCCCCGCACGGACCCCGCGCCGCTGCTGCCCGACGCGGAGCCCGTCCGCGTCCTGGGCACGGAGGCGGCCGCGAAGGCCGACCCGGCCCTGCTGCGCCGCCTGTACGCGGAACTGGTCCGCGGCCGCAGGTACAACGCGCAGGCCACCGCGCTCACCAAGCAGGGCCGTCTTGCCGTCTACCCCTCCAGCACCGGCCAGGAGGCCTGCGAGGTCGCCGCCGCGCTGGCCCTGGAGGACCGGGACTGGCTCTTCCCCAGCTACCGCGACACGCTCGCCGCCGTCGCCCGGGGCCTCGACCCCGTCCAGGCGCTCACGCTGCTGCGCGGCGACTGGCACACCGGCTACGACCCGCACGAGCACCGCGTGGCCCCCCTGTCCACACCGCTCGCCACCCAGCTCCCGCACGCCGTCGGCCTCGCGCACGCCGCCCGCCTCAAGGGCGACGACGTGGTGGCGCTCGCCATGGTCGGCGACGGCGGCACCAGCGAGGGCGACTTCCACGAGGCGCTGAACTTCGCCGCCGTCTGGCAGGCGCCGGTCGTCTTCCTGGTCCAGAACAACGGCTTCGCCATCTCCGTCCCGCTCGCCAAGCAGACCGCGGCGCCGTCGCTGGCCCACAAGGCCGTCGGCTACGGCATGCCCGGCCGCCTGGTCGACGGCAACGACGCGGCCGCCGTGCACGAGGTGCTCGGCGCCGCCGTGCGCCGCGCGCGTGAGGGCGGCGGCCCCACCCTGGTCGAGGCGATCACGTACCGCATCGAGGCCCACACCAACGCCGACGACGCGACCCGCTACCGCGGCGACACCGAGGTGGACGCCTGGCGCGCGCACGACCCGATCGCCCTTCTGGAGCACGAGCTGACCGAGCGCGGCCTGATCGACGAGGACGGCATACGGGCCGCCCGCGACGCCGCCGAGACCATGGCCGCCGACCTGCGCGAGCGCATGAACCAGGACCCGGCCCTCGACCCCATGGACCTCTTCGCCCACGTCTACGCCGAGCCCACTCCGCAACTGCGCGAACAGCAGGCCCAGTTGCAGGCGGAGCTGCACGCGGAGCAGGAAGGCGGCCACTGATGACCACCGTCGCCGTCAAGCCGGCCACCATGGCGCAGGCCCTCACGCGCGCGCTGCGCGACGCCATGGCCGCGGACCCCGCCGTGCACGTCATGGGCGAGGACGTCGGCACCCTCGGCGGTGTCTTCCGGGTCACCGACGGACTCGCCAAGGAGTTCGGCGAGGACCGCTGCACGGACACCCCGCTGGCCGAGGCCGGCATCCTCGGCACGGCCGTGGGCATGGCGATGTACGGCCTCAGGCCGGTCGTGGAGATGCAGTTCGACGCCTTCGCCTACCCGGCGTTCGAGCAGTTGATCAGCCACGTGGCCCGCATGCGCAACCGCACCCGCGGCGCCATGCCCCTGCCGATCACCATCCGCGTGCCCTACGGCGGCGGCATCGGCGGTGTCGAGCACCACAGCGACTCCTCCGAGGCGTACTACATGGCGACTCCGGGGCTCCATGTCGTCACGCCCGCCACGGTCGCCGACGCCTACGGACTGCTGCGCGCCGCGATCGCCTCCGACGACCCGGTCGTCTTCCTCGAGCCCAAGCGCCTGTACTGGTCCAAGGACTCCTGGAACCCCGAGCATCCGACCGACGTTGAACCGATAGGCCGCGCGGTGGTGCGGCGCTCCGGCCGGAGCGCCTCGCTCATCACCTACGGGCCGTCGGTGCCCGTCTGCCTCGAAGCCGCCGAGGCCGCGGCCGCCGAGGGCTGGGACCTCGAAGTCGTCGACCTGCGCTCCCTGGTGCCGTTCGACGACGAGACGGTCTGCGCCTCGGTGCGGCGGACCGGGCGCGCGGTCGTCGTGCACGAGTCGGGCTCCTACGGCGGCCCGGGAGGCGAGATCGCGGCCCGCGTCATGGAGCGCTGCTTCCACCACCTGGAGGCGCCGGTGCTGCGCGTCGCCGGGTTCGACATCCCCTACCCGCCGCCGATGCTGGAGCGTCACCACCTGCCCGGCGTCGACCGGATCCTGGACGCCGTGGCGCGTCTGCAGTGGGAGGCCGAGAGCTGATGGCACAGGTGTTGGAGTTCAAGCTTCCCGATCTCGGGGAGGGCCTCACCGAGGCGGAGATCGTCCGCTGGCTGGTGGAGGTCGGCGACGTCGTCAAGATCGACCAGCCGGTCGTCGAGGTCGAGACGGCCAAGGCGATGGTCGAGGTGCCCTGCCCCTACGGCGGCGTGGTCACCGCCCGCTTCGGCGAGGAGGGCGCGGAACTGCCCGTCGGCGCACCGCTGATCACGGTCGCGGTGGGCGCGCCGGCCCCCGGCGCCGCCGAGACCGAGGGCTCGGGCAACGTCCTGGTGGGATACGGCACTTCGGAGGCCCCCGCGCGACGGCGCAGGGTGAAGCCCGGCCGGACGGCGGCCGCCGCGCCGCCCAGCGAGGCGAACGGGCATGCCGGCGCCCCCGGACCGGCCGACGGCCCCGTCCCCGTGATCTCGCCCCTGGTGCGCAGGCTCGCCCGGCAGAACGGCCTGGACCTGCGGGACATGACCGGCTCCGGCCCCGACGGGCTGATCCTGCGGGCGGACGTTGAGTACGCGCTGCGTGCCGCCGGGACGCAGACGGGCATGACCGAGCCCCCGGTCGAGGCCCCCGCGCGCGTGACGTCCGCACCGGCCCCCGTCCCGACCGCCGGGACCGAGCTGCGCGTCCCCCTCAAGGGCGTGCGGGGCGCCGTCGCCGACAAGCTCTCCCGCAGCCGTCGCGAGATCCCGGACGCGACCTGCTGGGTGGACGCCGACGCGACCGAACTCATGCGCGCGCGTGCCGCGATGAACGCGGCCGGCGGGCCGAAGATCTCCCTCCTCGCCGTGCTGGCCCGCATCTGCACCGCGGCCCTGGCCCGCTTCCCCGAGCTCAACTCCACGGTCGACATGGAGGCGAGGGAGGTCGTCCAGCTCGACCATGTGCACCTCGGCTTCGCCGCACAGACCGAGCGGGGCCTCGTCGTCCCAGTCGTACGGGACGCGCACGCCCGGGACGCGGAGGCGCTGAGCGCGGAGTTCGCCCGGCTGACCGAGTCGGCCCGGACGGGACGCCTCACGCCCGGCGACCTCACCGGCGGCACGTTCACGCTGAACAACTACGGCGTCTTCGGGGTCGACGGCTCCACGCCGATCATCAACCACCCCGAGGCCGCCATGCTCGGCGTCGGCCGTATCGTGCCCAAGCCGTGGGTGCACGAGGGCGAGCTGGCGGTGCGTCAGGTCGTCCAGCTCTCGCTCACCTTCGACCACCGGGTGTGCGACGGCGGCACCGCGGGCGGCTTCCTGCGATACGTGGCGGACTGCGTGGAACAACCGGCGGTCCTGCTGCGCACGCTGTGATTGCGCGGACCCCCGCACGTTCCCTGTGATCGCCACGGCACGCATACTCGGGGGGTGACCTCGCACGAGCCCTCCGGCGACCGCGCCGCCGTCCCGCCGTACGACGCCGTCGTGCTCGCGGGCGGCGCCGCCCGGCGGCTCGGCGGTGCGGACAAGCCCGGCGTCCGCGTGGGCGGCCGGGCGCTGCTCGACCGCGTCCTGACCGCCTGCGCCGACGCGCGCACGACCGTCGTCGTGGCCGACGCCCGGCCCACCGCCCGGCCCGTGCTGTGGGCCCGCGAGGACCCGCCCGGCGCGGGACCCCTCGCCGCGCTCGGCGCCGGGCTGTGCCAGACCACGGCCGACGAGCTCCTCGTCCTCTCCGCCGACCTGCCGTTCCTCGGGGCGGCCACGGTACGGCGGCTGCTGACCGCGCTGTGCGCGGGCGACGCCGACGGCGTCCTGCTCACCGACGCGGACGGCCGCGACCAGCCCCTCGTGGCCGCCTACCGCGCACCGGCGCTGCGCCGCGGGCTGGCCGCGCTGGCCACCGAGCACGGCGGCCTCACCGGCCTGCCGCTGCGCCGGCTGACCGGCGCCCTCGACCTCACCCGTGTCCCGGACCCCGTCGCGTCCTTCGACTGCGACACCTGGGACGACATCGCCGCCGCCAGGGCACGTATCAGGGAGCATGGGCACGTGTTGGATGAATGGATTTCCGCAGCCAAGGACGAGCTGGGCATCGACCTCGACGTCGACATGCGCCTTCTGCTCGACCTCGCCCGCGACGCCGCCCACGGTGTGGCCCGGCCCGCGGCACCCCTGACCACCTTCCTCGTCGGCTACGCGGCCGGCCGGGCGGGCGGCGGCCCCGAAGCCGTTGCCGAGGCCTCCCGCAAGGCCGCCGCCCTCGCCCGGCGCTGGGCGGACGAGGCCGCTGCCGCCAAGGCCGACGCGGCGCCGGACGCCACGCCCGACAGCCGTCCGGACGCCGGATGACCGCCCGCTCCGCCCGCACCGGCGAGGACGCCGAGGACCTGGACGTCGAGGAGGTGCTCGCCCTGGTGAACGACCACGACGGCCGCACCGCGGGCGGCAGCGTGCCCGCGCCCGCCGCGTCCGGCCACCACCACGGCGCGCCGCACAAGCCCGACGCCCGCCACCGGGCCACCTCCTGGCCCGAGGCCCGGGAGATCGCCGCACGCGCCGCCCGGTCCGGCGCCCGCCGCGCCCTCGTCTCGGTCCCCCTCGACGCCTCCCTCGGGCTCACCCTCGCCGCCCCGCTCACCGCCCTCACCGACCTGCCCTCCTTCGACACCTCCGCGATGGACGGCTGGGCGGTCGCGGGGCCCGGTCCCTGGGACGTACGCGACGAGGGCATCCTGGCCGGGCACGCCGAGCCCGAGGCCCTCACCGACGGCGAGGCCGTCCGTATCGCCACCGGCGCCCGTATCCCGCTCGACACCACCGCCGTGATCCGTACCGAGCACGGCCGCACCGACGACAAGGGCCGGCTGCACGCCACCCGCGACATGCACCACGGGCAGGACATCCGCCCGCGCGGCCAGGAGTGCCGCTCGGGCGACCAGCTCCTGCCTGTCGGCGCGCTCGTGACCCCGGCCGTGCTCGGTCTCGCCGCGGCCGCCGGCTACGACATCGTCACCGCGGTCCCCCGCCCCCGCGTCCAGGTCCTCGTGCTGGGCGACGAGTTGCTCACCGAAGGCACCCCGCACGACGGGCTGATCAGGGACGCCCTCGGCCCGATGCTGCCGCCCTGGCTGCGCGCGCTGGGCGCCGACGTCACCTCCGTACGACGGCTCGGCGACGACGAGAAGGCCCTGCGCAAGGCGGTCACCGGCTCGGACGCCGACCTGATCGTCACCACCGGGGGCACCGCCTCCGGCCCCGTCGACCATGTCCACCCCACCCTGCGCCGTATCGGCGCCGAACTCCTCGTGGACGGCGTGAAGGTGCGGCCCGGCCACCCCATGCTGCTGGCCCGCACCAAGGACGACCAGCATCTGGTGGGCCTGCCCGGCAACCCCCTCGCCGCCGTCTCCGGCCTGCTCACCCTCGCCGAGCCCCTGCTGCGCACGCTCGCCGCGCGCCCGGCCCCGGAGCCGTACACCCTGCCGATCCAGGAAGCGGCCCACGGGCATCCGCACGACACCCGGCTCATCCCCGTCGTGCTGCGGGGCGACCGTGCCGTGCCGCTGCACTACAACGGCCCGGCCATGCTGCGCGGCATCGCGGCGGCCGACGCCCTCGCCGTCGTGCCACCGGGCGGCGCAGGCTCCGGCCAGGAGCTGGAACTCCTCGATCTGCCCTGGGCCTCCGCCGGAATCGGAGTGTGTTTCACGTGAAACTGCCGGGCCATGACGCGATCGCCCGCCAGGCGGGCGAACATCTCGTGACCCACCGGGTGGAACTCCCGAGGAAAGTGGTGGAGCGCCCGATCCGGCAGGTGGGCAGACGCCTGCTGGTGGCGCTGCTGGTGCTGGTCGCGACCGCCCTGATCGTCTACGCCGACCGTGAGGGCTACAACGACACCTCCGACCAGTCGGTCGACCTGCTCGACGCCTTCTACTACGCGACCGTCACCCTCTCCACCACCGGATACGGCGACATCACCCCGGTCAGCGATGCGGCCCGGTTCACCAACATCTTCGTCATCACACCGCTGAGGGTGCTCTTCCTGATCATTCTGGTCGGCACCACGCTCGAGGTCCTCACCGAACGCACCCGTGACGAATGGCGACTCAACCGCTGGAGGTCCACCTTGCGCGAGCACACCGTCGTCGTCGGCTTCGGGACGAAGGGGCGCTCGGCGGTCCAGACCGTGTGTGCGACGGGCCTGAAGAAGGAGCAGGTCGTCGTGGTCGACCCGAGCTCCAAGGTGATCGACGCCGCGACGGCCGAGGGCTTCGCCGGGGTGATCGGCGACGCGACGCGCAGCGATGTGCTCAAGCGGGCCGAGGTGCACCGGGCGCGCCAGATCATCATCGCCACCCAGCGCGACGACACCGCCGTGCTGGTCACGCTGACGGCCCGGCAGCTCAACCGCGCGGCGAAGATCGTGGCCGCGGTGCGCGAGGAGGAGAACGCGCCGCTGCTGAAGCAGTCCGGCGCCGATGCCGTCATCACCAGCGCGAGCGCGGCCGGCCGCCTGCTCGGCCTGTCCGTGCTCAGCCCCGTGGCCGGCATGGTGCTGGAGGACCTCATCCAGCAGGGCACCGGTCTCGACATGGTCGAACGGCCGGTCGTGAAGGCCGAGGCGGGCCGGAGCCCGCGGGAGACGGAGGACCTGGTGGTGAGCGTCATACGCGGGCACAGGGTGCTCGGCTACGACGATCCGGCCATCGGGACCCTGCAGTTGACGGACCGTCTGATCACGATCGTCCGGGCGACGCCGGGCGCGCAGCTCACGCCCGAGGTCAGGCCCATGTCCCAGGAGTGATCACTTGCCGTGGCAGAGGCCCGCAGCCTGAGTCGGCCGGGCGGCTGGGGGTAGCGTCCCCCTCATGCATGCGATCACGATTCCCGAACCTGGTGGGCCCGAGGCGCTGGTGTGGGACGAGGTCCCGGATCCGGTGGCCGGTGAGGGCGAGGTGCTGGTCGAGGTGGTGGCCAGCGCCGTCAACCGCGCCGACATCCTGCAACGGCAGGGCTTCTACGATCCGCCGCCAGGATCGTCCCCCTACCCCGGCCTGGAATGCTCCGGCCGTATCGCCGAGGTCGGCCCCGGCGTCTCCGGCTGGGCCGTCGGCGACGAGGTGTGCGCGCTGCTCGCGGGCGGCGGTTACGCCGAGAAGGTCGCGATCCCGGCCGGCCAGCTGCTGCCCCTGCCCAAGGACATCGATCTCAAGCGGGCCGCGGCGCTGCCCGAGGTGGTCTGCACCGTCTGGTCGAACGTCTTCATGATCGCCCACCTGCGTCCCGGCGAGACGCTGTTGGTGCACGGCGGCTCCAGCGGGATCGGCACCATGGCGATCCAGCTGGCCAAGGCGGTCGGCGCCAAGGTCGCCGTCACGGCGGGCACCAGGGAGAAGCTGGAGCGGTGCGCCGAGCTGGGCGCGGACATCCTGATCAACTACAAGGAGCAGGACTTCGTCGCGGAGGTCAAGAAGGCCACCGACGGCGCGGGCGCCGACGTCATCCTCGACAACATGGGCGCCAAGTACCTGGACCGCAACCTCCAGGCCCTCGCCGTCAGCGGCCGCCTCGCCATCATCGGCATGCAGGGCGGCATCAAGGGCGAGCTGAACATCGCCATGCTGCTGAACAAGCGGGCCGCGATCAGTGCGACCTCGCTGCGCGCCCGCCCGCTCGGCGAGAAGGCGGCGATCGTCGCGGCCGTACGTGAGCACGTGTGGCCCCTGCTCGACGGCGGCCATGTCCGCCCGGTCGTCGACCGCGAAATCCCGATGAACGACGCAGCCACGGCCCACCGGGTCGTGGAGGAGAGCGGTCACGTGGGCAAGGTGCTGCTGGTCGTGCCCTGAGGTCCCGTAGCCGCCGGGCTTCCTAGGCCCGGCGCAGCCGCAGGCCGATGAAGGCGAGCCCCAGACCGAGCCCGATCAGGACCAGTCCGCTGCCCAGCGGCAGGATCCGCAGGACGGGCTCGGCCGGGGTCGCGGCCTGCTGAGCGGGGCGCTGCGCCGGCGAGGAGGGCACCAGTCCCGCCTCCGCGGGCGGCGTCGCGCTCGCGTCACCCGTCCCGTCCCCTTCGTCCTGCTCCGGCGGGTACGCCGTGTCCCCGCCCTCGTCCTCCTGGTCCGAGGAGTCGCCCGCTTCCTCGTCCGGCGGCGTCTCCCGCCGCCCGGGCCGTTCCCGCCCCTGACCCGCCACACTCCCGGCACGCGACGGCTCGGGCGTGGCCTTGGGGGAGCCGGACCGGCGGGGTGCGGCCTCCGGGGTGCCGGCGTCGTGCGTGTGCCTGCCGTGGGACCCCGTACCGGTCTCGTCGCCCGATCCGGCCTCGTCCCCGCTGCCGGCCTCGTCCCCAGAGTCGCCCTCGTCCCCCGGTCCGGCTTCGTCCGACAGGGCGGGTTCGTGCGTCGGACCGGGCTTGTGCGTCGATCCGGGCGCGTGTGTCGCGGCGGGCCCGTACGCGGAGAGAACCGCATCAGCCGGTACGGCCGCGTACGGCGAAACGGCGCGGTACGGCGAGACGCCGCGGTCCGACGAAACGCGACCGTACGACGAGACGCTCCCGTCCGACGAGACGCCACGGTCCGACGGAACGCTTCCGTACGACGAAACGCTTCCGTACGACGCGAAAGCCCCGTGGGTCTCGGCCCCGTACGCCACCCCGCCCCCGCAGGGGAACACGAGCACGCTCGCCCCCGCCCCCGCCACCAGTCCGGCCCCTTGCAAAGCACGCAGCCATGGAGTCACGCCTCAAGGCTCACACCGGCCCGCACTTCCGGCATTCTGTGTTCCGCCAAAAATCCGAAACAGCTGCACAATCCGGGTATGTCGATACGTCACGGACTGCTGGCGCTCCTCGAGCAGGGCCCCCGCTACGGCTCACGGCTGCGCACCGAGTTCGAGGCGCGCACCGGCGGTACCTGGCCGCTGAACATCGGGCAGGTCTACACCACTCTCGGCCGGCTTGAGCGGGACGGGATGGTCGTCCACGACGGCGAGGACGAGGGCGGGCGGGCGCTGTACGCGCTGACAGGGGCGGGCCGGACCGAGCTGGCGGCCTGGTTCGCGCGCCCCGTGGAGCGGGCCGGCCCGCCGCGCGACGAGCTGGCGATCAAGCTGGCGCTGGCGGTCGGCGCGCCCGGCGTCGACGTACGCGCGGTCGTCGAGGCGCAGCGCCGGCATGTGACGGAGGCGCTGCACGAGTACGTGCGGCAGCGGGCGCAGGCGCTCGCGCAATCGCCCGGGCATCCGGTCGAGGTGGCCCGGCTGCTGGTCCTGGAGCAGATCATTTGTCACGCGGAGGCCGAGATCCGCTGGCTGGAGCACTGCGAGGCCCGGCTGCTGCGGCTGCGGACCGAAACTTCCACACCGTAAACGGTGGATCACCGCGTACGGGGGGCACCACGGTGATGAGATGCACGGGTGCGAGAGAATGGCGGCATGGAGATGCCGAGGAACGACAGGTCACCGGAGAATCCCCAGATCCTGGTCGTGGGCCAGGACGGTATGGCGATCGGCGGCGGCACGGACGACGACTCCCGCGAGATCCCGGTGACGGAGCAGGTCGAGCAGCCGGCCAAGGTGATGCGGATCGGCAGCATGATCAAACAGCTCCTGGAGGAGGTGCGCGCGGCTCCCCTGGACGAGGCGAGCCGGGCGCGGCTCAAAGACATCCACCGCAGCTCGGTGAAGGAGCTGGAGGACGGGCTGGCGCCGGAGCTGGTGGAGGAGCTGGAGCGGCTCTCCCTGCCCTTCAGGGACGACGGCACGCCGAGCGACGCCGAACTGCGCATCGCGCAGGCCCAGTTGGTGGGCTGGCTGGAGGGCCTCTTCCACGGCATCCAGACCACGCTGTTCGCCCAGCAGATGGCCGCGCGGGCGCAGTTGGAGCAGATGCGGCGCGCGCTGCCACCGGGCGTCGGCCCCGACGGGACCGAGGACCGCCATGCCGGCGGCCACTCGGGCGGGCCGTACCTCTAGAAGAAGCAGGGACCTCTGGAAGAAGCCGAGACCTCTGGAAGAACCCGAGACCTCTGGAAGAACCCGAACCGCAGAAAGGGCCCGGCAGCCTCGGCTGCCGGGCCCTTCCACGTCTGGCGCGGGTCAGGACGGCGGGTTGCCCGACGAGACGTTGAGCTCGATCTGCGGCATGTTCTTCGGGTCGAGGTCCGTCTGGGCGGAGGGGAACTGGTCGATGACCGTGCCCTCGCCGTACGTGTTCTCGTCGACCTTCTTGATCTTCAGCTGCCAACCCGCGGCCTGCAGGCACTCCTTGACCGACCCGATGTACTTGAACCGGAAGTCGGGCAGCTGGATCTTCTTGGGGTCGTTGTACGACTCCTGCGGCTCCGAGCATTCGGTGGAGTCGATCTTCTTCGACGTGTCCGGCCCGCGGTAGCCCGCCGCCTTCGTCGTCGACGCGCTCGCGCTGCCGCCGCCGCCCTTGCCCTCGTTGCTGCCGCTGCCGCTGTTGAACATCAGCGCGGCGACCAGACCGCCCACCGCGACGATCGAGACGACGATCGAGCCGATGATCACCGGTTTGTTGTTCTTGCCTCCACCCGCGGGGGCCGTGGCGGGCTGGGGCGTGATGTTGTACGGCGGCGGGGTCGACGGCTGTCCGTACGGCGAGGGCGTCTGGTAGCCGCCCTGCTGCGGGTAGCCGTAGGCCGGGGACGGCGCGGACGGGGCGCCGTACGGGTGCGGGGTCGGCTGGTACGGCGTCTGCACGGGGCCCGTCGGCACCGGGGCCGACTGGTCGACCGGCGGGAAGACGGCGGAGCCGACGCCGGAGCCGGCCTGGGCGGGCGCGCCCGGCACGATGCTCGGCGGGGCGGCCTGGAAGGACGCGGCCACGCGCAGGCACTCGTCACGCATGGACTCGGAGCTCGGGAAACGCTCGTTGGGGTTCTTCTTCAGGGCGCGGGCGACCAGCGCGTCCACCGCGGGCGGCAGCGCCCGGTTGATCGACGAGGGAGCGACCGGCTCCTCCTGCACGTGCGCGTAGGCGATCGCGAGCGGTGAGTCGGCGTCGAACGGCAGCCGCCCGGTGACCAGTTGGAACAGCATGATGCCGACCGAGTAGAGGTCGGACCGGGCGTCCACGCCCCGCCCCAGCGCCTGCTCCGGCGAGAGGTACTGGGGGGTGCCCACGACCATGCCGGTCTGCGTCATCGACGTCACACCGGACTGCATGGCGCGCGCGATGCCGAAGTCCATGACCTTGACCACGCCGCGCTTGGTCATCATGACGTTGCCCGGCTTGATGTCCCGGTGGACCAGGCCCATCTCGTGGCTGATCTCCAGCGCAGCGAGGACGTCCGCGGTGATCTTCAGCGCCTTGTCGGCGGGCATCGCGCCGAACTGCCGTACGTCCTCGTCGAGCACCGAACCCAGCGGGCGGCCCTCGATGTACTCCATGACGATGTACGGCGTCGTCATGCCGTCGAGGTTGTCCTCGCCGGTGTCGAAGACCGAGACGATGTTGGTGTGCGTGAGCTTGGCCACGGCCTGGGCCTCGCGGCGGAAGCGCTCGCGGAAGGCCTGTTCCCGCCCCAGGTCGGTGTGGAGCGTCTTGATCGCGACCTGGCGGTCGAGCACGCTGTCGTACGCGAGGTGGACCGAGGCCATGCCGCCTTCGCCGAGCAGGTCGCGCAGCTGGTAGCGGCCACCGGCCAACGCCCGCCCCTGATACCGGTCCTGTGCGCCGTCCTGGCTCATGTTCCGCTTCCCCCGTGGGCCTTCAGGCGCCGTTGACTGTCGATGATCCAAGGTGCTATTCCCGGCCAAGTCTGCCCCAGGGCAGTGACACGTCAAGTTCGGTGCCCGATCCGTGACCGTACGCGAAACAAGCGTCGCGCGAGCGTTACAGACGCTGTACGGGCGGTACACACAATTTGCACGGGAGTGGCTGATGACGGTTTGATGGCCGGTCCGTCCCGATCCGGTTCCGGCCCTCTTCTCGGGCCGGCGGGTTGCGCTGAGGCTGTAGCGTGGCCGACGGAGACCGTAACAACACCGCGCGCACCGCGGGCAGAAACGACGGCGAGGACTGATGGCACAGCAGCAGCGCGCTCAGGGCCCGTCCGACCCCGAGGCGACTGGCGGCGGTATGTCAGATGCGCCGGAGATGTGGGGTAACGGCGGGCTGGTCGGGGACGGCCGGTACCGGCTGACCCGCAGACTCGGCCGCGGCGGCATGGCAGAGGTGTTCGCCGCCGAGGACGTGCGCCTCGGGCGCACCGTCGCGGTCAAGCTGCTGCGCGCCGACCTCGCCGAGGACCCGGTCTCCAAGGCCCGGTTCACGCGTGAGGCCCAGTCCGTGGCCGGCCTCAACCACCACGCGATCGTCGCCGTGTACGACTCCGGCGAGGACTACGTGGGCGGCCAGGCGGTCCCGTACATCGTGATGGAGATCGTCGAAGGCCGCACCATCCGCGACCTGCTGCTCAACGCCGAGGCGCCGGGCCCCGAGCAGGCCCTGATCATCGTCTCCGGGGTCCTGGAGGCGCTCGCCTACTCGCACCAGCACGGCATCGTGCACCGCGACATCAAGCCGGCGAACGTCATCATCACCGACACCGGCGCCGTCAAGGTGATGGACTTCGGCATCGCCCGCGCCCTGCACGGCGCGTCCACGACGATGACGCAGACCGGCATGGTCATGGGCACCCCCCAGTACCTCTCCCCGGAGCAGGCGCTCGGCAAGGCCGTCGACCACCGCTCCGACCTGTACGCGACGGGCTGCCTGCTCTACGAACTCCTCGCGCTGCGACCCCCGTTCGTCGGTGAGACGCCGCTGTCGGTGGTCTACCAGCACGTCCAGGACGTGCCCGTGCCGCCCTCGCAGACCTCGGACGGCGCGTGCCCGCCGGAGCTCGACGGCCTTGTCATGCGCTCGCTGGCGAAGGAACCGGACGACCGCTTCCAGACCGCCGAGGAGATGCGCGGGCTCGTCCAGTACGGGCTCCAGATGCTCTACGAGCAGGGCGGCCACACCGGCACCTGGAACACCGGCCCGGTCGCCGTGCACGAGGGCCGGCACACCCCGGCGGCGGGCTTCGCCGGCACCCAGGTGCTGCCGCACCCCGGTGACGCCCCCGGGACCACGCAGATCCCGCAGCAGGGCGTGCCCGGCGGCTACGGCGGCCGGGACGACGGCGGCTTCGAGGGCCACGGCAACAGGGGCGGCGGCCGCGGCAAGCTGTGGATCCTCGCCGTGCTCGCGGTGATCGCCATCGCGGCGGGCGTCGCGCTGGCGCTGAACAAGGGCGGCGGCGGGAGCGCCGACCCGGGCACCACCAAGTCGCCCAGCGCCACGCACTCCACCAAGGACGACTCGGCCAGCCGGACGCCCAGCTCCGAGCCGACCGACCGGTCGACGGACACCTCCACGGACAACAACTCCACGAGCGGCGGCTCGGGGAACTGGACCCCCTCGTCCACGCCGTCGTACACGCCGTCCCCGAGCGCCACGAACCAGCCCACCGACCAGCCGACGGACCAGCCGACGTCCTCGAAGCCGACGGCGCAGCCGACGCAGACCCAGACCGACCCGACGGACCAGCCGACGGACCCGGTGACGGACGGCGGTGCCAACAACGGCGGTGTGACCCAGGGCATCGGCGGCTGACGGATCAGTCCACGAACGCCCCGCACACCGCGTCGTACTCCCGCGTCCACCACACCGCCAGGGCGGAGGCGGCCGGGAACTGGGGGTCGGCGCGGGTGTCGCCGCGTTCGTAGTGCCAGCGCAGCATCCAGAAGTCGTTGAGGCGTTCCCACCACACGCGGTGCACGGCCGCCGCGAGCTCGGAGGGCGTGGCGCCGGCCGCCCGCCGGTACGCGCGCGCGTAGGCGCGCACCTTGGGCATGTCGAGGGCCCCGGCGGGCCGTACGAAGAAGATCGCGGCGGCGCGCACGGCCTCCTCCGCGCGCGGGCGGAGGCCCAGCCGGTCCCAGTCGACGATCGCGGCGGGCGCGTCCCCCCGGTAGAGCAGGTTGAACGGGTGGAAGTCGCCGTGCACCCAGCCCACCGAGCTCCCGCACGGGGGACGCCGGTCGGCGTGCTGTTCCAGCAGCGTGCGGCGCTCCAGCAGGCGGTGGCGGGCCAGTTCGTCGAAGGAGTCGGCCGGGCGGTGCCGGCGTACGCGGCCCAGCAGGTCGTCGATGAGGGTGAACGTGTCGCAGGGGTCGGCGGCCGCGGGCGCGGTGCGGGCACGCGCGTGTGCCGGCATCACGCGCTCCAGGCTCGCGTGCACCACCCCCAGCAGCGCACCGAGCCGGCCGCACTGCACGGTGGTGAGCTGCCCGCCGTGCCGGTGCCGTCCCTCGACCCAGGGGTGCAGCGCGTACGCGTGCCCGCCGACGACGGCGACCGTACGGCCGTCCCGGCCGGGCAGCGGGGGCGCGACCGGCACGCCCAGGTCGGCCAGGCGCTGGGTGGCCCGGTGCTGGCGGGCGATGGCGGCCGGATCGGCGGTCTCGGGGTCGAAGTGGTGCTTGAGGAAGTACCGGCCGCGCGTCGTGCACAGCCGGTAGCCCCGGTTGAGCAGGCCCTGGTCGACCGGCTCGCAGGCGACGGCGGAACCGGCGGTGTACTGGCGCAGCAGGGCGCCCAGCGGGGGCGCGTGAGGCACGGGGGGTGGTACGGAGGAGCGCGGCACGCGCCAGATGGTAGGGCACGAGCCAGGCCCGTGAGCTGGGCGTTGTCACAGGCAGTCGCAATCGGTCACAGCATGTGCGCGAAGTGGCGTTCCAGGCTGTCCCCGGCCGAGTGCACCGTCCCGAACTGCGGCTCGATGCGCAGGTGGACGGGCTCGTACGGCACTCCGTCGACCAGGCGGGGAGCCGTCCCGAACCGCTCGGCCTCGGCCGCCGTCGGCTCGTGGACCGTGCACTCGCCGACGATCTGGACGGACCACAGGTTCTCGCCCGGCCCCACCGAGTTCAGGTTGTCGGAGCCGTACGCGACGACGCTGCCGATGCATGCCCGGTGGTAGCCGCAGCTGCGGGGCAGGCGCAGCAGCACCCGGCCGTCCTCGACGATGTGCCGGGCGAAGGCCAGGAAGGGCAGCGCGCGCATGCTGGTCGCCACGCGGCCGTAGTCGGTGCGGGCGAGCAGGTCGACGGCGAGCCGTGCGTCGGAGTGCATGTACTCACTGTGCGTGCGGGAGAGGAGTGGCAACAGGGACGTAAGTCCTCAATTGCTCGTTTCCCGAACACTCTCAGTGCTTTTCCGTCTGCATGCGGGCCACATACGCGGCCGCCTGGGAGCGCCGCTGCATGCCGAGCTTGGACAGCAGGCTCGACACGTAGTTCTTGATCGTCTTCTCGGCCAGGTGCAGGTGCTCGCCGATCTGGCGGTTGGTGAGGCCCTCGCCGACGAGGTCGAGAATCCTGCGCTCCTGGTCGGTGAGGTGTGCGAGCCGGTCGTCCTGCTTGGGGGCGCCCCCGTCGCGCAGCCGCGCCAGCACGCGCGCGGTGGCCACCGGGTCGAGCAGGGACTTGCCCGCCGCCACGTCCCGCACGGCCGTCAGCAGCTCGGTGCCCCGGATGGCCTTGAGGACATAGCCGGAGGCGCCCGCCATGATCGCGTCGAACAGGGCCTCGTCGTCGGCGTACGAGGTGAGCATCAGGCACTGCACGGACTCGTCCCGGGAGCGGACGTCCCGGCACACCTCGACGCCGCTTCCGTCCGGGAGCCGTACGTCGAGCACCGCGACGTCGGGCCGGGTGGCCGGAATCCGTACCAGCGCCTCGGCGGCCGTGCCCGCCTCGCCGACCACCTCGATGTCGTCCTCGACCGACAGGAGTTCGTGCACGCCGCGCCGGACCACCTCGTGATCGTCGAGGAGGAATACCCGGATTTTTCCTTCTTCGCGCACGTACGCAGTTTCACACAGGGGCAGGAGTACCGCCCGAGGTGGACTCTTCCCGTGAGCTGGGTCACCGGGATAACGTGCCGTTGTTCCGGCCCCCTGCAAGGCTGTGACCAGGAGTTGTTCCGGGCTTTCGCGATTTACTTGGAAATCCAAGCAAAAACGCAGGTCAGGAGGGGTTTCACAGAATTGTGGAGCACTGGGTAACGTGCCTTCTGCAGGGCGCTCGCCGGGGCACCTGTCACGCCTGCTCCCGACCGGGCCGCACCCACCCTGTGCGCCCGCAGGGCTGCAGGTGAGCCTCTCCCAGGCTCCTGAACGGAGCTGGGGGGACCCCCAGGCTCCCGGCGAACCCGGGTAGCCGGACCGACGGAGGAGCACACGTGAGCGTGGAGAGCACTGCCGCGCGCAAGCCGCGACGCAGCGCCGGAACCAAGAGCACGGCCGGCAAGCGCACGACCGCAAAGAACGCGCCGGGCACCGACCCCGAGCTCGTCCAGCTGCTGACGCCCGAGGGCGAGCGGCTGAAGAACGCCGAGTACGACAAGTACGTCGCCGGCATCACCCCCGATGAGCTCCGCGGCCTGTACCGCGACATGGTGCTCACCCGCCGCTTCGACGCCGAGGCCACCGCGCTGCAGCGCCAGGGCGAGCTGGGCCTGTGGGCCTCGCTGCTGGGCCAGGAGGCCGCCCAGATCGGCTCCGGCCGGGCCACCCGCGAGGACGACTACGTCTTCCCGACCTACCGCGAGCACGGTGTCGCCTGGTGCCGCGGGGTCGACCCCACCAACCTGCTGGGCATGTTCCGCGGCGTGAACAACGGCGGCTGGGACCCCAACAGCAACAACTTCCACCTCTACACCATCGTCATCGGCTCCCAGACGCTGCACGCGACGGGCTATGCGATGGGCGTGGCCATGGACGGCGCGGACAGCGCGGTGATCGCCTACTTCGGCGACGGCGCCTCCAGCCAGGGCGACGTCGCGGAGTCCTTCACCTTCTCCGCGGTCTACAACGCCCCGGTGGTCTTCTTCTGCCAGAACAACCAGTGGGCGATCTCCGAGCCGACCGAGAAGCAGACCCGCGTCCCGCTCTACCAGCGCGCGCAGGGCTACGGCTTCCCGGGCGTGCGGGTGGACGGCAACGACGTGCTGGCCTGCCTCGCGGTCACCCGGTGGGCGCTGGAGCGGGCGCGCAGCGGCGAGGGCCCGACGCTCGTCGAGGCGTACACCTACCGCATGGGCGCGCACACCACCTCCGACGACCCGTCGAAGTACCGGGCCGACGAGGAGCGCGAGGCCTGGGAGGCGAAGGACCCGATCCTGCGCCTGCGCCGGTACCTGGAGGCCGCAAACCACGCGGAGGAGGGATTCTTCGCGGAACTCGAGGCCGAGAGCGAAGCGTTGGGCAAGCGAGTGCGTGAGGCGGTCCGCGCCATGCCGGACCCGGACCACTTCGCCATCTTCGAGAACGTGTACGCGGACGGGCACGCGCTCGTCGACGAGGAGCGAGCCCAGTTCGCCGCCTACCAGGCGTCGTTCACGGATGCAGAGGGGGTCTGACCATGGCAGCGGAGACCGTGACATCCAAAAACATGGCCCTGGCCAAGGCGATCAACGAGTCGCTGCGGCGCGCCCTGGAGGCCGACCCCAAGGTCCTCGTCATGGGCGAGGACGTCGGCAAGCTCGGCGGCGTCTTCCGGGTGACGGACGGCCTGCAGAAGGACTTCGGCGAGAGCCGGGTGATCGACACCCCGCTGGCCGAGTCCGGCATCGTCGGCACCGCGATCGGCCTGGCCCTGCGCGGCTACCGCCCGGTCGTGGAGATCCAGTTCGACGGCTTCGTCTTCCCGGCGTACGACCAGATCGTCACCCAGCTCGCGAAGATGCACGCGCGCTCGCTGGGCAAGGTGAAGCTCCCGGTCGTCGTCCGCATCCCCTACGGCGGCGGCATCGGCGCGGTCGAGCACCACTCCGAGTCCCCGGAGGCGCTGTTCGCGCACGTCTCGGGCCTGAAGGTCGTCTCGCCGTCCAACGCCTCGGACGCCTACTGGATGATGCAGCAGGCCATCCAGAGCGACGACCCGGTGATCTTCTTCGAGCCGAAGCGGCGTTACTGGGACAAGGCCGAGGTCAACACCGAGGCCATCCCGGGACCGCTGCACAAGGCGCAGGTCGTCCGCCCCGGCACCGACCTCACCCTCGCCGCGTACGGCCCGATGGTGAAGCTCTGCCAGGAGGTGGCCGACGCGGCCGCCGAGGAGGGCAAGTCCCTGGAGGTCCTGGACCTGCGCTCGGTGTCCCCGCTGGACTTCGACTCCATCCAGACCTCGGTGGAGAAGACGCGCCGCCTGGTCGTGGTCCACGAGGCGCCGGTGTTCTTCGGCTCGGGCGCGGAGATCGCCGCCCGCATCACGGAGCGCTGCTTCTACCACCTGGAGGCCCCGGTGCTCCGGGTCGGCGGCTACCACGCCCCGTACCCGCCGGCCCGCCTGGAGGATGAGTACCTGCCGGGCCTGGACCGGGTGCTCGACGCCGTCGACCGCGCCCTGGCGTACTGAGGAGAGGGTCGTGACGACGATGACGGAAGCGTCCGTACGCGAGTTCAAGATGCCGGACGTGGGCGAGGGCCTCACCGAGGCCGAGATCCTCAAGTGGTACGTCCAGCCCGGCGACACGGTCACCGACGGCCAGGTGGTGTGCGAGGTCGAGACCGCGAAGGCCGCGGTCGAGCTGCCCATCCCGTACGACGGGGTGGTCCGCGATCTGCACTTCCCCGAGGGCACCACGGTGGACGTGGGCACGGTGATCATCGCGGTGGACGTGTCCGGCGGCGCGGCCGCCCCCGCGCCGGAGCCCGGGGAGACGGCCCCGGAGGTCTCGGACACCCCGGACGCCCCGGAGGCTTCGGAGGAGAAGAAGCCCGAGGGCTCGGGCCGGCAGCCGGTCCTGGTGGGTTACGGCGTGGCGGCGTCCTCCACCAAGCGGCGCCCGCGCAAGGGTCCCGAGGTCGCGGTCCCCCAGGCCGCCACGGCCCTGCACACGGAGCTGAACGGCCACGGCCCGGCCGCCGCCGCCCCGGCGCCCTCCGCAGGGACGGCCGAGATGCCGCGCCCCCTCGCCAAGCCGCCGGTGCGCAAGCTGGCGAAGGACCTGGGCGTCGACCTGGCGACGGTCACCCCGTCCGGCCCGGACGGCATCATCACGCGCGAGGACGTGCACGCCGCGACGGTGCCGGCCCAGGCCCCGCAGCCGGCGGTGGAGGCCCCCGCGGCCCCCGCCCCTGTCGCCGCCGCGCCGGCGTACGACGCGGCCCGTGAGACCCGTATCCCGATCAAGGGGGTGCGCAAGGCCACGGCCCAGGCCATGATCGGCTCGGCGTTCACGGCGCCGCACGTCACGGAGTTCGTGACGGTGGACGTGACCCGCACGATGAAGCTGGTCGAGGAGCTCAAGCAGGACAAGGAGTTCGCGGGCCTGCGGGTGAACCCGCTCCTGCTGATCGCCAAGGCCCTGCTGGTCGCGATCCGGCGCAACCCGGACGTCAACGCCTCGTGGGACGAGGCGGCCCAGGAGATCGTGGTCAAGCACTACGTCAACCTGGGCATCGCGGCGGCCACCCCGCGCGGCCTGATCGTCCCCAACATCAAGGACGCGCACGCCAGGACCCTGCCGCAACTGGCCGAGTCGCTGGGCGAGTTGGTGTCCACCGCGCGCGAGGGCAAGACGTCCCCGGGCGCGATGCAGGGCGGCACGGTGACCATCACGAACGTCGGCGTCTTCGGCGTCGACACCGGTACGCCCATCCTCAACCCCGGCGAGTCCGCGATCCTCGCGGTCGGCGCGATCAAGCTCCAGCCGTGGGTCCACAAGGGCAAGGTGAAGCCCCGTCAGGTCACCACCCTGGCACTGAGCTTCGACCACCGCATGGTGGACGGCGAGCTCGGCTCCAAGGTCCTGGCGGACGTGGCCGCGATCCTGGAGCAGCCGAAGAGGCTGATGACCTGGTCGTGACGGCCCGGTACGGCACCGGCTGAGACGAAAGGGCCCCGTCACCGATGGCGACGGGGCCCTTCGTGGTCATACGCGCCGTGCGGGCGTCAGATCTTGGCGAAGCCGTAGGTCATGAGCTTCTTCGCGTCCGACTCGCGCTGGGCGATGGAGGTGGAGGCGAGGACGGTGCCGATGACCGTCTTGCCGCCGCGGGTGGCGGCGAAGACGAGGCAGTACTTGGCCTCGGGGCCGGAGCCCGTCTTCACGCCGATCGTGCCGCTGTAGCTGCTGAGCAGACCGTTGGTGTTCGTCCACGCGGCCATCGTGCGGGTGCTGCCCGTCTTGGTGACGGTCTTCGCCGTGTACGACTTCGTCTTGACGATCGTGCGGAACATGGAGTTCTTCATCGCACTGCTGGCGATCTTCGTCAGGTCGCGCGGCGTCGAGTAGTTGGACCCATTCCCTATGCCGTCGAACGAGTCGAAGTGGGTGTTCGTCAGGCCCAGGTTCTTGGCGGCGGTGTTCATCTTGCCGATGAACGACTTCACCCGGGTGGCCCGCGTCGAGCCCGAACCGAACTTGTCCGCGAGCGCGTAGGCGGCGTCGCAGCCGGACGGCAGCATCAGGCCGTACAGCAGCTGGCGGACCGTCACCTTGTCGCCGACGATCAGGTGCGCCTGGGAGGCGTTGTTGGCGACGACGTAGTCGCTGTACGCCTTCTGGATCGTCACCTTGGAGTCGAGGTTCAGGTTCGACGCCGCGAGCACGACCTTCGCGGTCATGATCTTGGTGGTGGAACCGGTGGAGCGCTTGGTGTCCGCGGCCTTGGTGTACAGCGTCTTGGCGTTGGAGTTGTTCATGACGTAGCCGCCCTTGGCCACGATGGAGGGCGTCGTGACCGCCTGCGCGGGCGCGGCGGCCAGGGCTCCGGTCGCGAGCATCGCGCCTGCGGTGACGCTGACCGCGGCGGCTCTGCGCAGCCGACGACCCTTCATGCCGATGTTGGCACTAATCAACTGATATACCCCGATTACGTTGAATGCCCCTGATGTGCGGCCGAGTTGGAGGGGAAAGAAGGTAGGGCCGCACGTGTGTGACACGTAAGTAGCACAGAAGGTTGTGTTCCTGCTGGGGCGGATTATCTCCGACGGAGGGCCGTCCGCATGATGGAACGGATCTTTCATGCGTACCTGTTGTATCTATGCTGTTCACATGAGCACCTCGGGGACCCTGACCACCAAGCAACCACCCGCCGCCGATCGCGTGTACACCCACGTCAAGCAGGGTGTCCTGGAACGGCGTTACGAGGGCGGCACCCTGCTGACCGAGGGCGAGCTCGCCGAGGCCGTGGGGGTGTCGCGCACGCCGGTGCGCGAGGCGCTGCTGCGGCTGGAGGTGGAAGGGCTGATCAGGCTCTACCCGAAGAAGGGAGCCCTGGTCCTGCCCGTGTCCGCGCAGGAGATCGCGGACGTGGTGGAGACCCGGCTGCTGGTCGAGGAGCACGCCGCACGCAAGGCCGTGCCCGCGCCCGCGGGACTGGTGGTGCGGCTCGAGGAACTGCTCGCGAAGCAGCGGGAGCAGGTCGCCGCGGGCGACCTCGCCGCGGCCGCCGTGACCGACCGCTGCTTCCACGCCGAGATCGTCCGCAGCGGCGGCAACGAGATCCTCTCCCGGCTCTACGACCAGTTGCGCGACCGCCAGTTGCGGATGGGCGTCGCCGTCATGCACTCCCACCCCGACCGGGTCGCCAAGACCCTCGCCGAGCACGCGGAGATCCTCCAGGCGCTGCGCTCGGGGGACGTGGAGGCGGCGGTCGACGTCGTCCACCGGCACGTCAGCTGGTTCTCGCACCTGGCGCGGGGTGAGGTCCGATGAGCTCGGCCTCCTCCTCGTCCTCCTCGGTCGTGCTGCCGGGTGATCCGCCGGGCGGCCGCCGCGCGATGGCCGTGTGGGGCATCGGCGTCTCCGTCTACTTCGTCGCCGTGATCTTCCGAACGTCCCTCGGGGTCGCCGGCCTGGACGCCGCCGACCGCTTCCACGTCAACGCCTCGGCGCTGTCCACCTTCTCGATCCTCCAGCTGCTGGTCTACGCCGGCATGCAGATACCCGTCGGCCTGCTGGTGGACCGGCTCGGCACCAAGAAGGTGCTGACCATCGGGGTGGTGCTGTTCACGGCGGGGCAGCTGGGCTTCGCCTTCTCCCCCTCCTACGGCACGGCCCTCGCCTCGCGCGCGCTGCTCGGCTGCGGTGACGCGCTGACGTTCATCAGCGTGCTGCGGCTCGGCACCCGCTGGTTCCCGGCCCGCCGCGGACCGATGATCGCGCAGCTCGCGGGCCTCGTCGGCATGGCGGGCAACCTGGTCTCGACGCTGGTGCTGTCCCGGCTGCTGCACGGCGTGGGATGGACGGCCGCCTTCGCGGGCAGCGCGCTCGCCGGCGTCGTCGTCCTCGTCCTGCTCCTGCTGTTCCTCAAGGACCACCCCGAGGGCCACGAGCCGGAGCCGCTGCCGCACCAGGGTGCCGCGTACGTACGGCGGCAGATCGCGGCCTCGTGGCGGGAGCCGGGGACCCGGCTCGGGCTGTGGGTGCACTTCACGACCCAGTTCCCGGCGATGGTGTTCCTGCTGCTGTGGGGCATGCCGTTCCTGGTCCAGGCGCAGGGACTGTCCCGCGCCACGGCCGGCGAACTGCTGACGCTGGTCGTCCTGTCGAACATGGTCGTGGGACTCGTCTACGGCCAGATCATCGCCCGGCACCACGCGGCGCGGCTGCCGCTCGCGCTCGGGACCGTGGCGGCGACGGCGACGGTGTGGGCGGTGACGGTCGCCTACCCGGCCGACACGGCGCCGATGTGGCTGCTGGTCGTGCTGTGCACGGTGCTCGGCGCGTGCGGTCCGGCGTCGATGATCGGCTTCGACTTCGCGCGGCCCGCCAACCCGGCCGAGCGTCAGGGGACGGCCTCCGGGATCACCAACATGGGTGGTTTCGTCGCGTCGATGACCACCCTGTTCGCGATCGGCGTGCTGCTCGACGCCACCGGCGACGACTACGCCATCGCCTTCTCCGCGGTGTTCGTGCTCCAGGCGCTCGGGATCAGCCAGATCCTGCGGCTGCGCGGGCGGGTCGCCCGGCGCGAGCGGGAGCGGCTGGTGGCGAGCCGGGTGGAGACGGTGCACGTGCCCGTGTGAGGCGGGGCGGTTCACCGCGACCGGCTTTCACAGCGCGGGTGTTGCTCTGTCCCAGGCGTGTGACAGCGATGTCGTGAAGCGAGGACGGACGTGACCCGAGGGACCGGTGGGCCCTCATAGTCGAGGAACGCAGTCCTCGCCTCCGAAGGGAACCCGTCGATGAACCGCCACGTCCGCAAGGCCGCCCTCGTCACCGCCGCGATCACGGCCGGCCTGCTGATGACGGCTTGTCAGAACGGCTCCGCGTCCAGCGGCTCGTCGGGCGACGGCGCCAAGAACGGCAGCGGCTCCCAGCACCGGTCCGCGTCGAAGACGTCCGGGCACGGGACGTCCGCGGGTTCCTCCGCCAAGCGGGGTTCCGCCGCGGCCGCGCGGAACGCGTCCAGCACCGGGCACGGCGTCACGGGCGCCTTCACCGGAGGCACGGTCAGCTACCTCGCCCCCGGCAAGTACCTCGTGCACGCGCCCGGAAAGACCGCCCAGGAGTTCTTCGTCGCCGACGACACCGCGGTCTACGGCGCCGGCAAGGTCTGCGGCAGCCCGCGCTCCGAGGCCCGCCCGCGCTGCACCCTCGACCAGCTGGAGACGGCCACCGAGAAGGCGGCCGTCACCGCCGACGTGACGCTGAAGAACGGCATCGCCACCGTCGTACGCGAGCGCCACGACGTCGAGAACGGCTCGGGTACCGGCGCGACGGGCGTGAACGGCACCTGGCTCGGAAATGTGAGCTACCTCGCGCCGGGCAAGTACACGGTCTCCGACATGAAGGGCGTGGAGCAGGCGTTCTACGTCGCCGAGGACACCGCCGTCCGGGGCGCCGGCACCATCTGCGGCAGCCCGATGTCCCAGTCGATGTACACGTGCACGCTCGACCAGCTCGAGGCCGCCGCCAAGAAGGGTGTGTCGGCCAAGGTCGTGATCGCCGACGGCGTCGCCACGTCGGTGACCGAGGACCGCTGAGCCGGCTCGCGCCCTACAGCGTCACCGTGAAGTTCCGCAGTATCGCCGACGTCAGCTCCGGGTCGCCCTCCGCCTTCACCCGGTCCGCCACGGCCTCCGGCGTCACCCGGCCGCAGGCCAGGCGGACGAAGGTCTCCCAGTCGAGGGTGAGGGTGGCGGCGGGGCCGAGCGCGGGAGCGGTCTCGAGGGTGCCGCGGCCCTGGATGTCGACGCGGATGGTGCGCAGGAACTCGATCGGGCCGTGCACGTCGAAGACGATCGCCGAACTGCGCGGCGCGGACGCCATGTCGGCGACGACCTCCGGCAGCTTGGCGAGGAGCACGTCCCGGGCGATGTGGGCGCCGGGGGAGTCGAGGTTGCCCGGGCGTCCGAGGGCGGCGCGCAGGTCCTGCTCGTGCACCCACACGTCGAAGGCGTGCTTGCGCATGGACTCTTCGAGCGTGGTCTCGGCGCCGAGCGGGCCGCGCACCTTGGTGCCGGGGTCCCGGTTCTCGTTCCGCAGCTGGCGGTTGCGGCGGATGATCACGTACTCCAGCTCGGAGGTCATCTCCGGTGCCGTGTGGTGGCGGCGGACGTCGACCTGGATCTCCGTGTAGCGCTGCTGGTCGTTGGTGACGTGGTACAGGTCGCGCGGCAGCGTGTGGATGGGGCGCGGGTCGCCGAGCATCTCGCAGTCGAGGCCGATGACATGGGAGACCACGTCACGGACGGACCAGCCCGGGCACGGAGTTCGCCTGTTCCACTCTCCCTCCACAAGCGGCCCCACCAGTTCGGATATCGCTTCGATGGAGTGGGTCCAGGCGTCGGCGTAGGGCTGGAGGGTGGGATGCAGACTCACGGAACGGGACCCCTCGGCGGTCGGTACACGGGCGGTTGGTGGCAGCGTTGCCAGCGGGAGGTGGCTGCACTCGGCGAGTGTCTTGGAACTCCCCCAGTCCTCGACTGGGCTCGAACCGGGGGGACCCCCAAGCTACGCTGCTGTGAGGCACCCCGGCAGTGCTTTCGTGTGACGATCGTAGGCCCGTGTGGACGGCTCGAATGCCAGGACGGTGGTACTGTGCGCGCCTCTGTGCTCCAGATCGACGTGAACGAGGGCGAATCGGTCGAATCCCGCCGACGGCGGGTGGCGTCGCTGGTCAGCGATCAGGCCGGAGCCGATCTGGTGGTCCTGCCGGAGCTGTGGACCACGGGCGCCTTCGCCTACCAGGCGTTCGCCGACGAGGCCGAACCGCTACAGGGCCCGACCTTCGAAGCCATGGCGAAGGCCGCGAGCGACGCGGGCGTGTGGCTGCACGCGGGCTCGATCCCCGAACGCGACCCTGAAGGTCCCCTCTACAACACCTCCCTCCTCTTCTCCCCCTCCGGCGACCTCGCCGCCGCCTACCGCAAGATCCACAGGTTCGGCTTCGACAAGGGCGAGGCCGTGCTGATGGGCGCGGGCCAGGACCTGGTGACGGTCCCTCTGCCGGAGACCACCCTCGGCCTCGCGACCTGCTACGACCTCCGCTTCCCCGAGCTCTTCCGCTCTCTCGTCGACGCCGGCGCCGAGACCCTTGTCGTCCCGGCGGGCTGGCCGGAGCGCCGCCGGTCGCACTGGACGCTGCTGGCCCAGGCGCGGGCGGTCGAGAACCAGGCGTTCGTGCTCGCCTGTGGAACGGCCGGGACACACGCGGGAGTTCCGCAGGCGGGTCACTCGATCGTGGTGGATCCGTGGGGCGAGGTGCTCGCGGAGGCGGGCGCCGGCGAAGAGGCCCTCTCGGTGGAGTTCGACCCTGGGAAGGTCGCGACGACCCGGGAGCAGTTCCCGGCCCTCAAGGACCGCATGCTCGGCCTGGAGCCGCCGCGCCGCCCCTAGCGGCGTCCCGGCCCCTGGCCCCGCTCTCCACGGTCGCGCGCCGCTCCCGGCGCGCGCTCCCGGCCCCGCTGCTCAGTCCTCCCGTTCCTTCTCCGCCAGGTGGATCACGCACACCGCCACGGCGATCAGCAGCGCCGGGTCCGCGTCGTCGCGCACCACGTCGACGCCGTAGGTCTCCCGCACGTGCAGCCAGCGCCGGGAGATCACGGCCAGCAGTTCGCCGTCGTACTCCACGGCGAACTCCCGGTCGAGGATCTTGCCGCTGACGTCGAGCTCGGTGCCGTCGACCAGGGCGACCCGGTAGTGGTTGCGCAGCAGGGACAGGCGCTTGCGCCTGATGGTGGCCAGGGCGTCGCCCTCGCGCTCGATCACCATCGTGTCGCGCAGGGCGAACATCTTCTGGTGGATGTCGATCAGGACGCGCCCGTGCGTGTCCTTGATCTCGAAGGTGTCCCTGAGGCGCATGGCCTTGCCGTCGACGAGGAACACCTTGTTGCCGTGCTCGTCCTCGATCCAGTAGTCGTCACCGAAGCCGAGGAGCCGGTCGCGTACGAGGAATCTCATACCGTCACCGCTTCCCCGGCGGCCGGTCCGAAACGCCGCCGGTAGGCCGACGGGCTGAGTCCGGTCCCGGCCCGCACGCGCGCGCGGAGGTTCGCCGCGGTCCCCAGACCGCTCCTCGCCGCCACCACGTCCAGCCGCTCCTCCCCGCGCTCGATCAGCCGGCAGGCGAGCGCCACCCGCTCCCCCGTCAGCCAGGCCAGCGGTGTCGTGCCGAGCTCGGCACGGAAGCGCCGGTGCAGGGTCGCGGGGGAGACGGCCGCGCGGGCCGCGAGGTCCGCCACCGTCAGCGGTTCGCCCAGCCGCTCCTGCGCCCACGCCAGCAGGGGGGCGAGCGAGTCCTCGGGCACCGCGGGCACCGGCCGCTCCACGAACTGCCGCTGCCCGCCGTCCCGGTGGGCGGCGAAGACCAGGCGCCGGGACACGGCGTTGGCGATCTCCGCGCCGTGGTCCTGCCGTACGACGTGCAGACCGAGGTCGAGCGCGGCCGCGCTGCCCGCGGCGGTCAGGATGCGGCCCTCGTCGACGAAGAGCACGTCCGGCTCCAGCAGGACCTTCGGATGCAGCTCGCGGAAGGCGCCGGCCCACATCCAGTGGGTGGTGGCCCGCCGTCCGTCGAGCAGCCCGGCCTCGGCGAGCGCGAAGCTGCCGGTGCACAGGCTCATGACGCGCGCCCCGCGCGCGTGGGTGCGCCGGATCGCCGCCAGGACGGCTTCGCCGCGCGGTACGACGTTGTCCGGCCGGCCGGGTACGACGAGGGTGTCCGCGTCGTCCACGGCGTCCAGCCCCGCCACCCCGGTGAGCGTGAAGAAGCCGTGGTTCATGCGCACCACGGGCGCGGGCGCGCACAGTGTCACCTCGTACAGCGGTGAGGGAAGGCGGAGTTCGGGGCGCGGCAGCCCGAAGAGCTCGGTGGCGACGCCCACCTCGAACGGGTTGGTGCCCTCGTCGACGATCACGGCGACCCGGTGCGGCCGTCCTGGGTCCGTACTGGTCCGCTGCGTGCGCGTCCGTGCGTGCGAGGATCCTTGCGGCATGTGCGATTTCTAGCACTCGTGCCCGGATCGGGCCACCGCCGACGATGAGATGCATGACCGACGAACCCGTCCTGCTGACCGATGCCCTCGCCTCCTTCACCGACCGGTGGAGCCCCCGCATCGTCACCACCGTCAACGACTACGACGTCCGTGTCGCCAAGGTCGAGGGCGAGCACCTCTGGCACGTGCACGACCACACCGACGAGTTCTTCCTGGTGCTCTCGGGCGAGCTGCACATCTCCCTGCGCGAGCCGGCCGGTGAGCGCACGGTCGTCCTTGCGCGCGGTGCGGTCTTCACCGTCCCCCGGGGCACCGAGCACAAGCCGTACGCGCGCGTGCCCACCGAGATCCTCATGCTCGAACCGACCGGCACTTTGACGGTCGGCGACCGGCACGACGAGGTTCCCGGGCACGTGGACGCGACCACCGGACACGCCCTGCGCTGACCGGGCCCCGGAATCCACCGGGCCACAAGGTGTCGCGGAGTTGAACTTCCCGTGCATGCACGGGAGTTGGCCAACCAATCGGGCAGGGCCCGAGTCGGACGTTACGCAAGCCGCACGGCTGCTCACGTTCCTCTCGGAGGTCTTTCATGCGCTTTCGTCCCGCCCGCCGCTGGCTGATACGCGCCGTCCCGGCGATGACGCTGGCCCTCGGCGCGGCTGTCGCCGTCCCGCTCGGCGTGGCCGGTCCCGCCGCCGCCGCGCCGGCGCCGGCCACCGCCGCGGTCAACGACTACGACTGGCAGCTCACCTACAAGGCGGCCCCCGGCCAGGCCAACACGGCCATGGTCACCGCGTCGTACACCGCGGACCGCACCGGCATCACCTACGTGATCGACGACGTCGTCCCGATCAGCCCGGGCCACGACTGCGCGTACCTCGACGGCTCGGACCGTACGAAGGTCTCGTGCACCGTCACGAACGTCGACAGCCAGGACCCGTACGCAGCCCTGGTCATGGATCTCGGTGACGGCAACGACAAGGCCGCGTACAACAACGCGACCGACCAGATCTACTCCTACGCCGAGATCTCGCTGGGCGCGGGCGACGACAAGGCGATCGACACCGGCCGCCTCGACGGCGCCTACGTCTCCGGCGACGCGGGCGACGACACCATCACCGTGGGCGCCGGGGGCCTGGCCTGGGGCGGCGTCGGCAAGGACACGATCTTCGCGAGCGGCGGCGACAACATCGTCCAGGGCGGCGCGGGCGACGACGTGCTGCACGGCGGCGACGGCGCCCAGTACCTGTCCGGCGACGACGGCAACGACGGCATCTACGGCGGCACCGGCGACGACACGCTCTACGGCGGCAAGGGCAACGATGTCCTGTACGGCAACAGCGGCAACGACAAGCTCTACGGCAACAGCGGCAACGACCGGCTCTACGGCGGCCCCGGCACCGACACGCTCTCGGGCGGCCCGGGCAGCAATGTGATCCACCAGGACTGAGGGGGCATCGGGAACGGGGGCTCCCGGGCGGGGCCCGGATCCCGGAAGGCCTGTGCGAGTTCATTACCTTCGACCCCGCTGTTCGTTCACAGAGTGAGCAACTCTGGGAGGGGAAATGCGGCAGGAGGATGCGCAAGCCGATCTCTACCTGCGGATCTCGCTGGAACGTGACGGCAAGACAGCCATCGAGCGCCAGGAGGCCGACTGCCGGACCTGGGCGGTTCGGCACGGTCTCGTGGTCCGCCGGGTGCATGTCGACCGCGGCAAGTCCGGCTACAAGGTTGTCGTCCGAAAGGGCTTCGACGCGGCCACGGAGTCCGTCGTGTCGGGCGCCGTGCGGACCCTGATCGTGTGGAAACTAGATCGGCTCAGCCGGAAGGGAACGGCTGAAGTCGGGCCGCTCCTGGAGCAGTTCGCCAGGGTTGGTGGACGACTCGTTTCCGTCATGGACGGACTGGATTCGAGTCTGCCCGGGGACGGACTCGCCATGGCTTCCCTGTCCGAGTGGGCCCGGGCCGAGGCGGAGGCGCAAGGTGAGCGCGTGCGCCATGCCAAGCGATTCCTGCGCGGTCGAGGACGATGGATCGGCGGGCAGCCGCCGTACGGCCTTCGCGTCGATGCCGAATCAGGCAGCCTGGAGCCGGACCCCGAGACGGCGGCGTATGCCCGCCTGATTGCGGACGAGGCGCTTGCGGGAAAGCCGCTGGTGAAAATCGCCAGGCTGCTCAACGAGTACGAGATCCCTGCGCCCAGAGGCGGCTTGTGGCAGGTCGGCTCACTGTCGCAATTGCTCAAGGCGCCGGCCTTCGCAGGACTTCTTCCGGAGACGGAGGTCGTCTGGGACGAGGAACGAGGCCGCCACAAGTACACCGGAGTCGTCCATCCCTACCTGGACCCGGATACGGGAAGCTCCGTGACGGTCGGAGTGGGAATCATCACCGTGGAGGAGCAGCAACTGATCATCGCAGCGCTCGCGTCCAGGACCAGGGTTCGAGGCGATGGCACGCGTCGGCCGGTCCGTGGGCCGGCCCACCTGCTGACCGGGCTGCTCCGCTGCGGTGCCGAGGGTTGCGGAGCGCGCATGAGCAGGAACGGCACGTCGTACGTGTGTCAGGGCGTGCGCCTCGGGCACACCTGCCCGGGCGCGCGAGCGATGGCAACCCGTGTGGAAGAGGCCGTGGTCTCCGCCTACCTGGGCCGGCATCCGACGCTGCTGGACCAGTGGGGAAGGAGCGGCCTGGAGGAAAGGCGGGCGCTCCTGTCCGCGGCCGTGGAGCGGGTCTGGGTGGCCAGGGCTGTCGGCCGAGGACATCGGTTCGATCCTGCCAAACGGCTTCGGATCGTCTGGGTGGGCGACGGCCATGAGGCATAGACCACGTGCGCCTGTGGTTGGCTTGAAGGATGGCAAAGCGCGTACGGGTCCGTGCTCCCGAGCTGATCGGCAAGGGCGGTTGGATCAACACAGATGACAAGGACCTCGGGCTCACTCGGCTTCGAGGACGCATCGTAATTGTTGATTTTTGGACATTTTGCTGCATCAACTGCCTGCACGTCCTGGACGAGCTGCGTGAGCTGGAGGAGAAGCACGCGGACACCGTCGTGGTGATCGGCGTGCACTCGCCGAAGTTCGTCCACGAGGCGGAGCACGCGGCGGTGGCCGACGCCGTGGAGCGGTACGGGGTGGCGCACCCGGTGCTCGACGACCCGGAGCTCGCGACCTGGAAGCAGTACGCGGTGCGCGCGTGGCCGACACTCGTGGTGATCGACCCCGAGGGGTACGTCGTCGCGCAGCACGCCGGTGAGGGCCATGTGCACGCCATCGAGCGCCTGGTGACGGAGCTGGAGGCCGAGCATGCGGCGAAGGGGACGCTGCGGCGCGGGGACGGGCCGTACGTCGCGCCGGAGCCGGAGCCGACCGCCCTGCGCTTCCCGGGCAAGGCGCTCGTGCTGCCGTCCGGGAACTTCCTGGTGAGCGACACCACCCGGCATCAGCTGGTGGAGCTGGCGGCGGACGGGGAGACGGTCGTGCGCCGGATCGGATCCGGCACGCGCGGGTTCTCCGACGGCCCGGCCGGGGCGGCCGCCTTCAGCGAGCCGCAGGGACTCGCCCTGCTCGACGAGGGCTCGGTCGTCGTCGCCGACACCGTCAACCACGCCCTGCGGCGGCTCGATCTCGCCTCCGGTGAGGTCACCACCCTGGCGGGCACGGGCCGGCAGTGGTGGCAGGGCTCACCCACCTCGGGCCCGGCCCGTGAGATCGACCTGTCCTCGCCGTGGGACGTGGCCCTCTTCGGCGGCAAGGTCTGGATCGCCATGGCGGGCGTGCACCAGCTGTGGGCCTACGACCCGGCGGCGCGGACGGTCGCCGTCACGGCGGGTACGACGAACGAGGGGCTCGTGGACGGACCCGGGCCCGAGGCCTGGTTCGCGCAGCCCTCCGGGCTCGCCGCGACCGCCGACCGCCTCTGGCTCGCCGACTCCGAGACGTCCGCCCTGCGCTGGGTGGACCTGGACGGCGGTGTGCACACGGCTGTCGGCACCGGGCTGTTCGACTTCGGGCATCGCGACGGCTCCGCGGAACAGGCCCTGTTCCAGCATCCGCTGGGCGTCACCGCGCTGCCGGACGGCTCCGTCGCGGTCAGCGACACCTACAACCACGCCCTGCGCCGCTTCGACCCCGCGACCGGCGAGGTCACCACCCTGGCCACGGACCTGCGGGAGCCGAGCGACGCGGTCCTCGCCGGCGACGACATCGTGGTGGTCGAGTCGGCCCGGCACCGGCTGACCCGGCTGCGCCTGCCGGAGGAGGCCGTGCAGGTCGCCTCGGTGGCCCACCGCACCCAGCGTGCAGCCACCGAAGTCGCCCCCGGCGGGCTGGAGTTGGACGTGATCTTCCAGGCCCCGGCGGGCCAGAAGCTCGACACGCGGTACGGCCCCTCGACCCGTCTGCTGGTCTCCGCCACCCCGCCCGAGCTGCTGCTCGTGGGGGAGGGCGCCGACACGGACCTGACCCGCGCCCTGGAGCTGAACCCGAAGATCGCGGAGGGCGTTCTGCACGTCTCCGCGATGGCCGCGTCGTGCGACGACGACCCGTCCAACGCGTACCCGGCCTGCCATGTGCACCAGCAGGACTGGGGCGTACCGGTCCGCCCCACCGAGGGTGGGGCGGACCGGCTGCCGCTGGTGCTGGCCGGCATGGACGATCAGACGCCGTAGCCGTCGCTGTAGCCGTCCCGGTGATGGTGGTGGTGGCCCTCGTCCTCCACGACCGGGGTCGTGGGCGGCACCACCACGCGCCGGCGGCGCGCGATGCTGCTGAAGGTGGTGACGCCGATCAGTCCGACGACCATGAGGATGATGCCGACCAGGTCGAGGTTGACCCCCTTCATGTGCCAGTCGGTCGCGAACGTGAGAATTGCTCCCGCGGCGATGAGGATGATGCATCCGCCGAGGCTCATGAGTGTCGCCTCCCTGTCCGGTCCGGTTGCTTCCGGACTTCCGGTCAACTCCGTGTACCCGGAGGTCCGCTGGTCATGCGGAGGCGACGGCTCGAGTGCTGGGCGTGGGCCGGGGGGCTAGCCCTCCAGGAATGCCACCAGCGCGTTCGCCAGCAGATGCGGGTCGTCCGCCCCGCACAGTTCGCGGGCGCTGTGCATCGAGAGGATCGCCACCCCGATGTCGACGGTCCTGATGCCGTGCCGGGCCGCGGTGATCGGGCCGATCGTGGTGCCGCACGGCATGGAGTTGTTGGAGACGAAGGACTGGAAGGGGACGTTCGCCCGCTCGCAGGCGGCGGCGAAGACCGCGCGGCCCGAACCGTCGGTGGCGTAGCGGTTGTTGACGTTGACCTTGAGGATCGGCCCGCCGTTGACCCGCGGGTGGTGCGTCGGGTCGTGCCGCTCCGCGTAGTTGGGGTGGACCGCGTGGCCGGTGTCCGACGACAGGCAGACCGTTCCCGCGAACGCTCTCGCCCGGTCTTCGAAGGTCCCTCCGCGCGCGAACACCGAACGCTCCAGCACGCTGCCGAGCAGCGGCCCGTCCGCGCCGGTGTCCGACTGCGAGCCGTTCTCCTCGTGGTCGAAGGCGGCGAGCACGGGGATGTACGGCAGGTCGTGCCCGGCGACCCCCGCCAGCGCGGCCACGCCCGCGTGGACCGACAGCAGGTTGTCCATGCGCGGCCCCGCGACCAGCTCCTTGTCCCGGCCCAGATAGGACGGCGGCTCCACGGAGTGCGTCATCAGGTCCCAGCCGGTGACCTGGCCCGCGCCGAGCCCCGCCTCCTCCTCCAGGAAGGCGATCAGATCGCCCTCGCGCACGTCGTCGGCCAGCCCCCAGATCGGCAGCATGTGGCGCTGCTTGTCGAGCTTGAGGCCCTCCGCCGACACCGAGCGGTCCAGGTGGATGGCGAGCTGAGGGACCCTCAGCAGCGGCCGGTCGACGTTGACCAGGCGCGTCGAGCCGTCCCGCAGGGTGAGCCGGCCCGCGAGGCCCAGGTCGCGGTCGAGCCAGGAGTTCAGCAGCGGCCCGCCGTAGATCTCCACCGCCATCTGGCGCCAGCCGTGCGCACCGGTGTCCGGCTGCGGCTTGACCCGCAGGTTCGGGGAGTCGGTGTGCGCGCCGACGATACGGAACGGCGTGTGGGGCGCCGCGCCCTCGGGGACGTACCAGGCCACGATCGCGCCGCCGCGCAGCACGTACCTGCCGCCGCTGCCCGAGGCGGAGACCGCCGATGCGTCCGAGTCCCAGGCGTCCGTCTCCGCGACCTGCCGGAACCCGGCCTTCTCCAGCCGCTCGGCGGCACTGGCCACCGCGTGGTACGGCGACGGGCTCGCCGCGAGGAAGGACATCAGGTCGTCGGTGTGGCCGCGGTCGAAGCGGTGGGGTTCGCTCATGGGGTTCACCTTAACGACGGACGAGGGCCCGCTCCTCGTCCTGGGAGCGGGCCCTCGTGAGGGCGATATGGATTTCTGGCTACCCAGAACCCGGGCTTCCGGAACCCGGGCCGGGTGGGCTAGAACGCGGCCTCGTCCAGCTCCATCAGGTCCAGCTCGACGCCCTCGGCGAGCTTGCGCGCGCCGGTGACGCCGGGCAGGACGTTCGCCGCGAAGAACTTCGCCGCCGCGATCTTGCCCTGGTAGAACGCCTGGTCCTTGCCGGCCGCCGTCGGAAGCTTCTCGGCGGCGATCGCGGCACCCTTCAGCAGCAGGTAGCCGACGACCACGTCACCGGAGGCCATGAGCAGGCGGGTGGTGTTCAGGCCCACCTTGTAGATGTTCTTGACGTCCTGCTCGGTGGCAGCGAGGTCGGTCAGCATCAGGCCGACGATGGCCTCCAGCTCGACGGCGGCCTTCGCCAGGTGCTCGCGGGCCCCCGCCAGCTCCTCGCCGCCCTCGCCGAGCGCCAGGAACTTCTTGATGTCCTCGGCGAGCGAGTTCAGCGCGGCGCCCTGGTTGCGGACGATCTTCCGGAAGAAGAAGTCCTGGCCCTGGATCGCGGTGGTGCCCTCGTAGAGGGTGTCGATCTTGGCGTCGCGGATGTACTGCTCGATCGGGTACTCCTGCAGGAAGCCGGAGCCGCCGAAGGTCTGCAGCGACTGGGCCAGCTGCTCGTAGCCCTTCTCGGAGCCGTAGCCCTTCACGATCGGCAGGAGCAGGTCGTTGAGCGCGTGCTCGGCCTTGGCGTCCTCGCCGTTCGCCTCCTTGACCTGGATGGCGTCCTGGATCGAGGCGGTGTACATGACCAGGGCGCGCATGCCCTCGGCGTACGCCTTCTGCGTCATCAGCGAGCGGCGCACGTCGGGGTGGTGCGTGACGGTGACCTTCGGCGCGGACTTGTCCATGAAGTTCGCCAGGTCGGGGCCCTGGACGCGCTCCTTGGCGTACTCGAGCGCGTTCAGGTAGCCGGTCGACAGCGTCGAGATCGCCTTCGTGCCGACCATCATGCGGGCGAACTCGATGATGCGGAACATCTGGCGGATGCCGTCGTGCTTGTCGCCGATCAGCCAGCCCTTGGCGGGGTGCTGGTCGCCGAACGTCATCTCGCAGGTGTTGGAGGCCTTCAGGCCCATCTTGTGCTCGACGTTCGTCGCGTACACGCCGTTGCGCTCGCCCAGCTCGCCGGTCTCGAAGTCGAAGAGGTACTTCGGGACGAGAAAGAGCGACAGGCCCTTGGTGCCGGGGCCGGCACCCTCGGGACGGGCGAGGACGTAGTGGAGGATGTTCTCCTCCATGTCGTGCTCACCTGAGGTGATGAAGCGCTTCACGCCTTCTATGTGCCAGGAGCCGTCCTCCTGCTGGACCGCCTTGGTGCGGCCGGCGCCGACGTCGGAGCCCGCGTCGGGCTCGGTCAGCACCATGGTGGAGCCCCAGGTCTTCTCCACGGCGATCTTCGCGATGTGCTTCTGGACGTCGTTGCCCTCGTCGAAGAGGATGCCGGCGAAGGCCGGGCCGGAGGCGTACATCCACACGGCCGGGTTCGAGCCGAGCACGAGTTCCGCGTACGCCCAGATCAGGGAGCGCGGGGAGGTGGTGCCGCCGATCTCCTCGGGCAGGCCCAGGCGCCAGTACTCCGAGTCCATGAAGGCCTTGTAGCTCTTCTTGAACGTGTCCGGGACGGGCGCGGTGTTCGTCTCCGGGTCGAAGACCGGCGGGTTGCGGTCGGCGTCCGCGAAGGATTCGGCCAGCTCGTTCTCCGCGAGACGGGTCAGCTCCCCGAGGATGCTCTTCGCGGTCTCGGCGTCCATCTCGGCGAACGGTCCGTTGCCGTACACCTTGTCCCGTCCGAGGACTTCGAACAGGTTGAACTCGATGTCGCGGAGATTCGACTTGTAGTGCCCCATGGCGACGGCTCCGTTGAGAGATATCGGCGAGGCACTGGTTGTGGACCCTCGCGCTGCTTCTAGTTCACGTACCAACAAGTAGCTACGATGATGCTACCCGTCGGTAATAAGAAGCAACCCCGCATGGGTCATCTGTGACTCAGTACTCTTGCGCTCATGTACGGCTACGACCAGAACGTGGGTGCGGGTACTCAGCAGCAGTACGCCCAGGCGACGCCGGGTTCGGGCGGTTACGGGCAGCAGCCACCGCTGTATCCCGAGCCGTCCCCGCCGTCGCTCGCCGACGCGGTGCGGGCCTTCACCACCGGACAGCTGTCCGCGGAGGACTTCCAGCAGGTCTTCGCCACGTCGAAGGTCTACTGCCCGCGCGGCGACAACCCCGGATTCCTTGCGCTGCACAACACCCAGCAGCCGGTGATCCCGATGTTCACCTCGCTCAAGGAGCTGCGCCGGTACGCCGGCAAGGAGTCCAAGTACTTCGTGATCACCGGGGCCGAGGTCATCGACCTGCTGCCCACCGGCTACGGCTTCGTCGTCGACATGGAGGGCGAGCACCGGATGGTCTTCGACGCGAAGGCCGTGGAGCAGATGGTCGAGTTCGCGATGCGCAGGATGTACGGCTGACATCCGCCCTGTGGGAGCCCGGAGGGAATGCCCTCCGGGCTCCTTCTGTTGTGGGTGGCAGAAAGTTCAATGCTCAACTAAAGTGGTCGCACACAAGGAGGTACCGACATGCCTGCAGTGACCGTCGAGAACCCGCTGACGTTGCCGCGCGTGACCGCGTCGGCCGATGCCGTGGCACGTCCCGTACTCGCCGTCACGACCGCGCCGAGCGGTTTCGAGGGTGAGGGATTCCCGGTGCGCCGGGCGTTCGCCGGGATCAACTACAAGTACCTCGACCCGTTCATCATGATGGATCAGATGGGCGAGGTGGAGTACGCGCCGGGCGAGCCCAAGGGCACCCCCTGGCACCCGCACCGCGGATTCGAGACCGTCACCTACATCATCGACGGGATCTTCGACCACCAGGACTCCAACGGTGGCGGTGGCACCATCACCAACGGTGACACGCAGTGGATGACCGCGGGCTCGGGCCTCCTGCACATCGAGGCCCCGCCGGAGGCGCTCGTCATGTCCGGCGGGCTCTTCCACGGTCTGCAGCTGTGGGTGAACCTCCCGGCCAAGGACAAGATGATGCCCCCGCGCTACCAGGACATCCGCGGCGGCAGCGTGCAGCTGCTGTCGACCCCGGACGGCGGAGCGCTGCTGCGGGTGATCGCCGGTGAGCTGGACGGCCACCAGGGCCCCGGCATCACGCACACGCCGATCACGATGCTCCACGCGACGGTGGCGCCGGGTGCGGAGGTCACCCTGCCGTGGCGCGAGGACTTCAACGGTCTCGCCTACGTCCTCGCCGGCCGGGGCTCCGTCGGCACCGACCGACGCCCGGTCCGCATGGGGCAGACGGCCGTCTTCGGCGACGGCGGCTCCCTGACCGTCCGCGCGGACGAGACGCAGGACTCGAACACCCCGGACCTGGAGGTCGTGCTCCTGGGCGGGCAGCCGATCCGTGAGCCGATGGCCCACTACGGCCCCTTCGTCATGAACACCCGTGACGAACTCCAGCAGGCCTTCGAGGACTTCCAGAAGGGCCGTCTGGGGACCGTCCCCGCGGTGCACGGGATGACCGAGGGCGGCCTGTAGACCCCGGCCGCACAAACCTTTCCGCGCCGGGACCGCCGGACCTCTCGTTCGGCGGTCCCGGCGCGACACCGCATCTGACGTATGGCCAGATGAGAGGGTGCCCGCTCCGCAACCGCTGCTCCCCGGTCCCGTCCGGCGGCTCGGTGCCTGGTGCGCCGTCATCCTGCTGGTGGCGGGCGTCGGCTGGGTCGGCATCCGGCTCTGCGCGGAGCTCAGGACCGCGGTCACGCCGGTGCTGCTCGCACTGCTCGGCACCGCTCTCCTCAGGCCGCTGCACCGGCGGCTCGTGAGGGCGAAGGTCAACCGGTCGATCGCGGCCGGGCTGACGTGCGTGGCCGTCGTGGCCGTCGTCGGCGGGGCCGTGTACGTCGTGGTCGCCGCGCTCATCGACACCGGGGACCAGATCATCGCCTCGCTGAAGGACGCCGGCCGGGGGGTCGCCGATCACTTCGGGGCGGCCGGGACCTCGCTGGACGATGTCGCCTCCAACGCGAAGGACCTGCTGGGCAGGTTCGGCGGTACGGCCGCCTCCAACGTCATCAGCGGGGTCAGCGTCGTCGGCGAGGGCATCGCCATGGCGGTGCTGGCCCTGTTGCTCGTCTTCTTCTTCCTGAGGGACTCGCACCGGGCCGCCGGCCTGATCCGGGGCCTGGCTCCGGGCCGGAGCGGCGACACCCTCGAGGCCATGGCCCGGCGGGCCTACGAGGCCGTCGAGGGGTTCATGCGCGGCACCACCCTGATCGCGCTCATCGACGCCGTCTGCATCACGGTGGCACTGCTGGTCCTGAGCGTGCCCGGTGCCGTCGGACTCGGCGCGCTCGTCTTCGTCGGCGCCTTCATCCCCTACCTCGGCGCCTTCCTCTCCGGCGCCGTGGCCGTCCTGGTCGCACTCGCCGACCGCGGCTTCGTGATCGCGCTGTGGACCCTCGGTGCCGTCGTCGCCGTGCAGGTGCTGGAGGGCCATGTCCTCCAGCCGATGATCCAGAGCCGCACGGTGCAGATGCACCCGGCGGTGGTGATGGTCGCGATCACGGCGGGGGCGTCGGTGGCCGGCATCCTCGGCATGCTGCTGGCCGTCCCGCTCACCGCGGCGGCCTTCGGGATCGTCGGTGAACTGCGGGCGCGCCACGCCGGGTCCGAGCCGGGCTACTCGGCGAACGAGCCCTCCGCGGCCGAGCCGTCGGACTCGTAGAGCTCGAACCAGATGCTCTTGCCCTCGCCCTGGGGATCCACGCCCCAGGCGTCGGCGAGGAGTTCCATGAGGACCAGGCCGCGGCCGGAGGAGGCCAGTTCGCCGGGGCGACGCTTGTGCGGGAGGGCGTCGCTGGTGTCGGTGACCTGGACGCGCATCCGGCGGCTGCCGGACTCGCCGCGCACCTCGGCCAGCAGCAGCGCGTCGGCGTCGGTGTGCACCAGGACGTTGGTGAGCATCTCCGAGACCAGCAGCACCGCCGAGTCGACCTGGTCGGGCGAGGGCCAGTCGTGCAGCAGCTCGCGCAGCTGCTGGCGGGCCACCGCCACCCGCTCCGGTTCGGCCTGCGCGACGGACAGCATGGTGCGGCGCACGGGCGGCGGCACGAACAGCGTCCCGCCGCTGCTCTCCTCCGGCCGGTGCAGCAGCAGTACGGCTATGTCGTCCTCGCGCCGGTCGGCGAACGGGCCCGTGGTGTGGTGCGAGGAGGGGCCGTGCACGCCCTGCACCAAGGCGTCCGCCAGCTCCTCCAGATCGCCCTTGTGCTCCTCGAGGATCGTGCGCAGCCGCTGCCAGCCGCTCTCCAGGTCGTGCCCGCCGGTCTCGATCAGGCCGTCGGTGCAGATCAGCATGGTCTCGCCGGGTTCGAGGGTGATCCGGGTGGTCGGGTAGTCGGCGTCCGGGTCGATGCCGAGCGGCAGGCCGCCCGCCGTCGGCCGGGCCAGCACCGTGCCGTCCACCATCCGGATCGCCGGGTCGGGGTGCCCGGCGCGGGCGATGTGGAGGGTGCCGGTCGCCGGGTCGGCCTCCACGTACAGGCAGGTCGCGAAGCGCATGTCGGTGAGCGCGTCGTCCTCGGTGCCGCCGTCGGTCATGCCGTGCAGGAAGCGGGAGGCGCGGGAGAGCACCGCGTCGGGCCGGTGGCCCTCGGAGGCGTAGGCCCGCAGGGCGATCCGCAGCTGGCCCATCAGGCCGGCCGCCCGGACGTCGTGGCCCTGGACGTCGCCGATGACCAGGGCGATCCGCCCCGCTCCGGTGGAGGGACCCCCCGGCAGCGGGATCATGTCGTACCAGTCGCCGCCGACCTGGAGGCCGCCGCCGGTGGGTACGTAGCGGGCGGCGACGCTCATCCCCGGTATCTGCGGGCCGAGCGTCGGCAGCATCGAGCGCTGGAGGCCGTCGGTCAGCGCGCGCTCGGTCTCGGCGGTGCCCGCCCGGGACAGCGCCTGGGCGAGCATGCGGGCAACCGTCGTCAGCACGGACCGCTCGTCCGGATTGAAGGTGACGGGGTAGGCGAAGGCCGCCATCCAGGCGCCCATCGTGCGCCCGGCCACGGTGAGCGGCAGAAATGCCCAGGAATGGCGGTTGAAGGACGAGGCAAGGGGCCAGGTGACCGGATAGCGGGCCTTGTACTGATCGGGGGTCGAGATGTAGACGGCACGGCCGGTGCGGACCACCTCGGCGGCCGGGTAGTCCGTGTCCAGGGACATGTGCGAGAAGGGGCTGTCGTCGCCGGGCTGGTGCCCGTGGTGGCCGATGATCGTCAGCCGGTCGCCCTCGACGCCGAAGACCGCGAGCCCGTCGGGGGTGAACCCCGGCATCGACAGGCCCGCCGCGACCCGCAGCACCTCCGCGGTCGACCGCGCCTCGGCCAGCGCACGGCCCGCGTCCAGCAGGAACGCCTCCCGGGAGCGCCGCCAGTCGCCGGTGACGGCGCTGCGCCCGGCCGGTGTGCCGGGCGTCGGTTCGGTGACCTCCTGCAGGGTGCCGATCAGCTGGAAGGCCCGCTTCACGGGGTCGAACGACGGTTTGGAGCGGGAGCGGACGACACGGATCACCCGGCCGTGCTCGTCCATGATCCGGATGCGTACCTCGGCCAGCGTGCCCTCGGCGACGGCCAGGCCGACCACGGCCGTGATCTCGTTCCAGTCGACCGGATGGAGACGGGCCCTGGCCTGGGCCTCCGTGAGAGTGGTCTCCTCGGCGGGCAGGCCGAGCAGCCGAGCGGCCTCGGCGTCGACCGTGACCTTTTCGGTGGCGGTGTCCCAGTGCCACAGGCCGGTCGCGAGGGCGGCGAGAACCTCCCCCACGGCGGGCAGAGGCTCACCAGTGCGCATTGCCCCACTTTATGGAGAGGAGATCCTGGAGTGCCACCGATCGACGCCCCTTAATGGTGGGGAGCCGATCTTGGGGTGGCCGGTACGCTGGGGGTGTTTCACGTGAAACGTGCCCCCGATCCGCGAAGACTGGATGAACGACGATGCATCGGTACAGGTCCCACACCTGCGGCCAGCTCCGCTCCTCTGACGTCGGCACCGACGTCCGGCTGAGTGGCTGGCTGCACAATCGGCGCGACCTGGGCGGCATCCTCTTCATCGATCTGCGCGACCACTACGGCATCACGCAGCTCGTCGCGCGTCCCGGCACCGCCGCCTACGAGGCCCTCGACAAGGTCACGAAGGAGTCCACGGTCCGCGTCGACGGCACGGTCGTCTCCCGCGGCGCCGAGAACGTCAACCCGGACCTGCCCACCGGTGAGATCGAGGTCGAGGTGGGCGAGGTCGAGCTGCTCGGCGCCGCCGCCCCGCTCCCCTTCACGATCAACACCGAGGACGGGGTCAACGAGGAGCGGCGCCTGGAGTACCGCTTCCTGGACCTGCGCCGCGAGCGCATGCACCGCAACATCCTGCTGCGTACGTCGGTCATCTCGGCGATCCGCCACAAGATGACCGCGCTGGGCTTCAACGAGATGGCGACGCCGATCCTGTCCGCCACCTCCCCCGAGGGCGCCCGCGACTTCGTCGTGCCCTCGCGCCTGAACCCCGGCAAGTTCTACGCGCTGCCGCAGGCCCCGCAGCAGTTCAAGCAGCTGCTGATGATCTCCGGCTTCGACCGCTACTTCCAGATCGCGCCCTGCTTCCGGGACGAGGACGCGCGTGCGGACCGCTCGCCGGGCGAGTTCTACCAGCTCGACATCGAGATGTCCTTCGTCGAGCAGGAGGACGTCTTCCAGCCGGTCGAGAAGCTGATGACCGAGCTCTTCGAGGAGTTCGGGAACGGCCGGCACGTCACCTCGCCCTTCCCGCGCATCCCGTTCCGCGAGGCGATGCTCAAGTACGGCTCCGACAAGCCGGACCTGCGGGCCAAGCTGGAGCTCGTCGACATCACCGACGTCTTCGAGGGTTCGGAGTTCAAGGCGTTCGCGGGCAAGCACGTGCGCGCGCTGCCCGTCCCGGCGGTCCAGGACCAGCCGCGGAAGTTCTTCGACCAGCTGGGTGACTTCGCGGTCTCCCAGGGTGCGAAGGGTCTGGCCTGGGTGCGGGTCGCCGAGGACGGTTCGCTGACCGGCCCGATCGCCAAGTTCCTCACCGAGGAGAACGTCGCCGAGCTGACCAAGCGGCTCCAGCTCGCCGCCGGTCATGCCGTCTTCTTCGGCGCGGGCGAGTTCGACGAGGTCTCCAAGATCATGGGTGCGGTGCGGGTCGAGGCCGCCAAGCGCGCCGGGCAGTTCGAGGACGGCGTCTTCCGCTTCTGCTGGATCGTCGACTTCCCGATGTACGAGAAGGACGAGGACACCGGCGCGATCGACTTCTCGCACAACCCCTTCTCGATGCCGCAGGGCGGCCTGGAGGCCCTGGAGACCCAGGACCCGCTGGACATCCTCGGCTGGCAGTACGACATCGTCTGCAACGGCGTGGAGCTGTCCTCCGGCGCGATCCGGAACCACGAGCCGGACATCATGCTGAAGGCCTTCGAGATCGCGGGCTACGACCGCGAGACCGTCGAGGAGAAGTTCGCGGGCATGCTGCGCGCCTTCCGCTTCGGCGCCCCGCCGCACGGCGGCATCGCGCCCGGTGTCGACCGCATCGTGATGCTGCTGGCCGACGAGCCGAACATCCGCGAGACCATCGCCTTCCCGCTCAACGGCAACGCCCAGGACCTGATGATGGGCGCGCCGACGGAGCTGGAGGAGGCGCGGCTGAAGGAGCTGCACCTGTCGGTGCGCAAGCCGCAGCCGAAGTAACCGCAGCGGACTGAAGGGCCCGGGACCGGCGACGGTTTCGGGCCCTTTCGCGTGCGGGGCCCCGCGGCCGGGACGGGCTCACCGGAGGCCCACAGCAGGCCCGGGGAGGGCGCACAGCGGCCTGTCGTGTCATGGGGGAGGGACACGGACACGGGAGGTGAGCCATGGGATACGCGATCGCGCTCGCGGCGCTGCTGATCGCAGGGGCGGTGTGCACGGCCGTGCGCCGGGCGCGGGGCGCACGGGGTGCGTCCCGGCTGGACACGGAGGCCGAGGCCCACCGCCTGCTGCTCCGGCTGGACGCCGGCCTGGCCCCGCCGGACGCGGCGAGCTGGGCCGGCGCCGACGCCTCGGCGGGGCGGGCGCTGACGGAGGCCGCGGAGTGCCGTCGCACGGCCCGGGTCCTGCTGGCGGACGCCCGTACGACGGCGGAGTACGAGCGGGCCACGCGCCTCGCGCAGGAGGGCCTCCGGCACGTCCGAGCGGCGCGTGAGGCGCTGGGACACGGTGCCCTGCCGGAGGATGGCGCGAATCCGACGGTGGCTGCGGGCGAGCCCCGGGGATTCGTGGGTCTCCACAGCGCTTTCCCACGCTCCTGACAGGCGCCACTCCTACCTTCGCCGTCCATGACGGGAAAGCAGACGGCCGAAGAGCCGAAACACAAGAAGGACCTGACACGCCGGAAGGTCGTCGCCGTGGGCGCGGGCGCCGCGGCGGCCGTGGGCCTCAGAGGAGGCTTCGCCCTGAACGCCTCCGCGGACGAGTCGGCCACCGGCGCCTCGGCGGGCGGCAGCAGTGCCGAGACCTGCTACAGGCTCACCTCCGAGACCACCGAGGGGCCGTACTACATCGACGCGGACAAGATCCGCCGGGACATCACCGAGGACAAGGAGGGCATCCCGCTCACGCTCAGCCTCAAGGTGATCGACTCCGAGACCTGCGCGCCGGTCCGGAACGCGGCCGTGGACATCTGGCACTGCGACGCGCTGGGCATCTACTCCGGCTACGAGAGCCTGTCGACCGGCGGCGGCAGCGCCCCGACCGGCACTCCGACGGGCGCGCCGCCGTCCGGCGGCACCGGCGGTGGCGGCCACGAGGAGCCGACGGACGACAAGCGCTACCTGCGCGGCACCTGGAAGACCGACCGGCACGGCCGGGTGACCTTCAGGACGATCTTCCCTGGCTGGTACCGGGGCCGCTGCGTCCACATCCACGCCAAGGTGCATGTGGACGGCACATGGACGGACGCCGACTACGAGGGCGGCCACACCTGCCACACCGGCCAGTTCTTCTTCGCCGAGGAGGCGGTCCTCGCCGCGGCGAAGGTCGAGCCCTACTCCACCAGCACCACCGAGCGCACCACGCTCACCGAGGACACGATCTACGACCAGAGCGGCACCACGGGCGGCCTGCTCAGGCTGGCGTACGACAGGAGGCACATCGCGAAGGGCGTGCACGCGTCGATCACGGTCGGCGTCGACCCCGACGAGACCCACGACGGCACGGACGACGGCGGGCAGCCGGGCCCCTCGGCGTCGGCCTCGGCATCGTCGTAGGCGACGAGTCCGCGCGCGGCCGGGGCCGGAGTCCCGGTCACGTGTCGTAGGTGCCGTCCCACGGTTCGCCGAAGCCGAGGTGGTCCGGGTACAGCTCGGCCCACGGCTCGCCGTCGTCCTCGCCGGTCAGCAGGCCGAACAGGACGCCGTCCACGGTGACGCGGAAGGGGCGGACGGCGATGTCCGTGTAGGAGCGGCGCGGGAGGCTGCGCAGCAGCTTGGCCAGGTGGACCCGGGCGCGGGCGAGCACGGAGTCGTCCCCGTCCGGGTCGCGCTGCTGCTCGGCCCAGGTGCCGGCGCACCAGATCTCGGAGTCGCGGTAGTGGCCCTCGGCGTCGAAGAGATGGAGCACGGTGTAGAGGCGTTTGTGCTCTTCCCAGCCGTCGTCGGGGCGGAACCCTTCGGGAAACGCATAGGTGACCGACGCCAGGAACTGACCGTCTGCGTACCGTCCGATGCTCTCGGTACGGTGCCTCGGCGCGTAGGCGATCGGAATGACCTCTGGGACTGCCATGGCGGAAACCATAAGGGTGAGCTGCAACACTCCGGAACCGGGGGCCCGTTGACTACGGCAACGAATTACGCGGGCTCGCCGCCGAAGCGCTCCTTGTAGGCCTGAAGGTCCTCGTCCGTCAGCTTTGCGAACAGCACCGGCGGGACGGTGAACGGGGTGCCGGCGGGCACCGCGGTGAGGGCCTTCGCCTCCTCCGGGGTCACCCAGGTCGCCGTGTCGTCCGCGAGGGCGAAGGACTGGCGCATGGCGGCCGACGTCGTCGGGATGAAGGGCTCCGAGACCACCGCGTAGAGGTGGATCAGGTTCATCGCCGTGCGCAGGGTGAGGGCCGCGCCGTCCTTGTCCGTCTTGATCTCCAGCCAGGGGGCCTTCTCCTCGAGGTAGGAGTTGCCGGCCGACCACAGGGCGCGCAGCGCGGCCGCCGCCTTGCGGAACTGGAGGGACTCCATCTGCGCCTCGTACTCGGCGAGGAGCTCGGCGATCTGCCCGCCCAGCTTCGCCTCAGCCTCGCCGGGTTCGCCGCCCGCCGGGACCTCCTCGCCGAAGCGCTTCCTGGAGAAGGACAGGACGCGGTTGACGAAGTTGCCGAGGGTGTCGGCGAGGTCCTTGTTGACCGTCGCCGTGAAGTGCTCCCAGGTGAAGGACGAGTCGTCCGACTCGGGGGCGTTGGCGATGAGGAAGTACCGCCAGTAGTCCGCCGGCAGGATCTCCAGCGCCTGGTCGGTGAAGACGCCCCGCTTCTGGCTGGTGGAGAACTTCCCGCCGTAGTACGTCAGCCAGTTGAAGGCCTTGACGTAGTCGACCTTCTTCCACGGCTCGCGCACGCCGAGCTCGGTGGCGGGGAACATCACCGTGTGGAACGGGACGTTGTCCTTCGCCATGAACTCGGTGTAGCGGACGGTGGTGTCGACGTCGTACCACCAGGACTTCCAGTCACGGTTCTCCGGGTCCTTGTCGGACCACTCCTTCGTCGCGGCGATGTACTCGATCGGTGCGTCGAACCAGACGTAGAAGACCTTGCCCTCGGCGGCCAGCTCCGGCCAGGTGTCGGCCGGGACCGGGACGCCCCAGTCCAGGTCGCGGGTGATCGCCCGGTCGTGCAGGCCCTCGTTCAGCCACTTGCGGGCGATCGAGGAGGCGAGCTGCGGCCAGTCGTGCTCGTGGCGGGAGACCCACTCCTCGACCTCGTGCTGGAGCTTCGACTGGAGGAGGAAGAGGTGCTTGGTCTCGCGGACCTCCAGGTCGGTGGAGCCGGAGATCGCCGAGCGGGGGTTGATCAGGTCGGTCGGGTCCAGGACGCGGGTGCAGTTCTCGCACTGGTCGCCGCGGGCCTTGTCGTAGCCGCAGTGCGGGCAGGTGCCCTCGACGTAGCGGTCCGGGAGGAAGCGGCCGTCGGCCGGGCTGTAGACCTGGCGGATCGCCCGCTCCTCGATGAAGCCGTTCTCGTTGAGGCGGCGGGCGAAGTGCTGGGTGATCTCGACGTTCTGCGGGCTCGAGCTGCGGCCGAAGTAGTCGAAGGCGAGCGCGAAGCCGTCGTAGACCGCCTTCTGGGCGTCGTGGGCCTGGGCGCAGAACTCGTCGACCGGCAGGCCCTGCTCCTTCGCGGCCAGCTCGGCCGGGGTGCCGTGCTCGTCCGTCGCGCAGATGTACAGGACGTCGTGGTCGCGCTGGCGCAGGTACCGGGAGTACACGTCCGCCGGGAGCATGGACCCCACCATGTTGCCCAGGTGCTTGATTCCGTTGATGTACGGAAGGGCGCTGGTGATGAGGTGTCGAGCCATCGGGGGCTGCTCCCAGGTCGGATGTGCTGCTGCTTTTGCGAACCTTGAAATCGTAGCCGACATGGGTGGGCCGCCCGCTTCCCGTTTTCGCACGGTGGGAAGGGGGCGGCCCGGGGTGATCGCGGGGGTGCGCCGCTACGGGCGCCAGTCGATCAGTACGCCGTCGTAGAGCTCCGCGTCCGTGAGCTCCTTGGGGGTCGGGCCCGCGTGGAAGAAGGCCGTGTTGCCGGTCTTCAGCTTGCGCAGGTAGTCGAAGGCCTTGTTGTCGTGGTCGCCGAACGCGACGAAGGAGAAGAACACCGAGGGGTGGGTCTTCGCGGCGTCGGTGAGGGACTTCGTGGCCGGGGTCTTGGCGTCCGGGGCGCCGTCGGTCTGGAAGACGACGAGGGCGGGGGTGCCGGGGGTGGCGTGCTGGTCGTAGTGCGCGAGGACCGCTTCGACGGCGGCGTGGTAGCTGGTACGGCCCATGCGGCCGAGGCCGGCGTGCGCGTCGTCGATCGCGGTCTCGGAGGAGGCCGGGGTGAGGTCGGCGGTGCCGTCGAGTTCGGTGGAGAAGAAGACGACGTGGACGGTGGTGTCCGGGGCGTCGGGGTCCAGGTGCTCGGCGAGGGCGAGGGTCTGGTCGGCGAGGGCCTGGGCGGAGCCGTCCTTGTAGTACGCGCGCATGCTCGCGGAGCGGTCGAGGACGAGGTAGGTCTTTGCGCGGGTGCCGGTGAGGTTGGCTTTGGTGAGGGCTGCGGCGGCGGGGTTTTCGGCGTCCGTCACGGCCTCGGCTTCGCCTTCGCCCGCCGTGTTCCCACCCGCACCACCCGTACCACTCTCGTGGTCGGGTGCCGGTGGCCCCTGTGGGGCCTCCTCGCCGTCGGCGGCCTCGGGTTCGTCCCCGGCCGCGGCGACCGGCTCCGGCGTCTGCTCCGGTTCCTCGGCCTCGACCTCGACCTCGACCTCGGCCTCGACGTCGGCGACGGGCTCGGCCTCGACCCCGGCGACGGCCTCGGGCTCGGTCTCAGCGACCGGCTCGGGCTGGGGCTCCGGGGTGGCCGCGGGCTCCGGCTCAGGCTCGGCTGCCGCGACCGGCTCCGGGGCGCTCGCGGCCTCGGGCTCGGTCTCAGCGATCGGCTCGGGCTTCGGCTCCTCGGCGGCAGGCGTCGGCTCCGCCTCCGGCTCGGGGGAGACCTCCGTGGCTGATTCCCGCCGCTCCTCGGCGGCAGGCTCCGGCTCCGCCTCGGCCACCGGCTCCTCGGCCACCGGCTCCTCGGCCACCGGCTCCTCGGCCACCGGCTCCTCGGCCTCCGGCTCCTCGGCTACCGGCTCCGGCTCCTCCGCCTCGGCGGCAGGCTCCGGCTCCGCCTCGGCCACCGGCGTCGGCTCCTCCGCCTCGGCCACCGGCGCCGGCTCCGCCGGACCCGGCGTCGGCTCGTTGTCCAGTGGTTCCGATGGTCTCGGGACCGTCACGTTGTCGAAGGCCGCCGAGACCAGATCGTGCTGGTCGTCGGTCTCCGTGGTCGACGAGCGGGGCTCGGGGACCTGGGCCGTGGTGGGGGGCTGAGGTTCGGGGGACGGGGAGGGGACCGTCGGCTCCGGGGAGCGCGAAGGAGTTAGGTCCGCACCCTCTGCCTCGGCGGCACGCCCTTTGCGTGACCTGCCGAACGCATTCCGCAGGAGAGTGAGAATGCCCATGTGCGCAACCCTTCGCGTGAGTTGATGCCCGTTTAATCCCTGGCCAGGACGGACACGTAAGGTTAGCGGCCCCGGATGGCGATCTTGGGGAGGGGCAAGGGACAGTGCGGCCACTTGTGTCAAGCACGCCTCAACAGCCGCTCGGCTGAACCGCGTTCCAGCCACTCCCGGTACGTCGGTGCCTGACGGGCAGATTCCCAGTACGCCTCCTCCAGCGCGGGCAGGGCGCCGTCCAGGTCCGTCTCGGTGCGGGCGGCCAGCAGCAGGCGGACGCCGAGCGGGTCGCCCCGCAGGCGGCGTACCACCATGTCGGAGTGGGAGACGGCGGTCGGCTGGCAGATGGTGACCACCTCGCCGGTCGCGACCAGGGCGGCGGCCGTGTGGTAGTCGCCGTGCAGGACGTGCGGATGGATCTCCGCCCGGCGGAACATGTGCTGCACGGCGTCCCACTCGCCGTCCACCGTCGGGTCGATCATCCAGCGGTCGGCGGCGAGGTCGCGGACGTCGACCGCCGGGTGCGCGGCCGCCGGGTGGTCGGCCGGCAGGTACACGAACTGCGGCTCGCGCTCGACCAGGACGCGCAGCCGCAGCCCCTCGGGGATGCGCAGCCGGCTGCCCTCGACCTCGTGCACGAAGGCGACGTCCAGCTGGCCGTCGGCGACCATGCGCAGCAGGGCGTTCGGGGAGACGTTCATGTGCAGGGTGGGGTCCTGGCCGCGGGCCCGCAGCCGGCGCAGCCAGCCCGCGAGGGCCTTGCTCGCGGTGGAGCCGACGCGCAGCTCGGGGCCGCCCGTCGCGGCGGCCCGCGCCTCGCTCACCAGGGAGCGCATTTCGGCCACCAGCGGGCGGGCGCGGCTCAGCACCAGGCTGCCCAGCGGGGTGGGCCGGCACCCGGTGCGCGCGCGGACGAACAGCGCGCCGCCCAGCTCCTGCTCGATACGGCGCAGCTGTGTGCTCAACGACGGCTGGGCGACGCCCAGTTGACGCGCGGCGCGGTGCAGGCTGCCGGTGTCCGCTATGGCGCACAGCGCGCGGAGGTGTCGCACCTCGAGGTCCATGCCCTCGGAGCGTAAAGCGGAATCAAAGCTTTCACCAGACGCACAAACACCGGCAGGAACACGCGAATCGGGTCGTCCGGCGAACCGCGATAGGGCCGCGCTATCGGCGGTTGGCATCATCACAGCGCTCGCACAGGCGCACACACTCACCGGTGACGACTGACTCACCCCCACCTAGGAGTCATCGATGCACCAGCGCACTCCCCTGCCCATGTCCCGGTCCAAGGCCGCGCGTACGGCGTTCGTGGCCGGTGTCGGCCTCGCGGTGATCGGCCTCGGCACGGCGGTTCCGGCCGCCGCGTCCCCGGCCCCGGCACCGTACTCCGGCTACACCGGCTCGGCCGCCGAGGCCAAGGCGAACCAGGCGTTCTTCCAGGCGGTCCTGAAGTCCGTCGCCGAGAAGCGCGCCGCGCACCCGAACAGCGCCGCCGCCGTCACGGTCACCTACGACCCCTCCGGGGCGCCGACGTTCAGCGCCCAGATAGCCCGCGCCGCCCAGATATGGAACGGCGCCGAGTCGAACGTGAAGCTCCAGGCCGGTTCGTCGGGCGCCGACTTCAGCTACCGCGAGGGCAACGACTCGCGCGGCTCGTACGCCTCGACCGACGGTCACGGCAGTGGCTACGTCTTCCTCGACTACGCGCAGAACCAGCAGTACGACTCCACGCGCGTGGCCGCCCACGAGACCGGCCACGTCCTCGGTCTGCCCGACCACTACGAGGGCCCGTGCAGCGAGCTGATGTCCGGGGGCGGGCCCGGCCCGTCCTGCACCAACCCCAATCCGGACGCCAACGAGCGGGCCCGCGTGGACCAGCTGTGGGCCAACGGCTTCGCCGCCGCCCTCGACAAGGCGATGAGCGAGAAGTCCCTGCACAAGTCCGGCCGCTAGGTCCCCGCGGCGCCACCCCCCACACCACGGTGCGGGCCGTCCTCCTGCACAGGGCGGCCCGCACCGGCCTGTCCGGGGGCCCGGCTCAGGGTCATCCGCGCCGGTGGAGCGTGATGTCCACGAGGAGGGCGCGGTGGTCGGTGCCGGCCGGCCGCAGGAAGCGCGCGCTGCTCGCGGAGAAGTCCCGGGAGAGCAGCACGTGGTCGATCTGCGCGCCGAACCCCGGGGTCAGCCGCGCGGGCCAGCTCGGCGTACGGGCGTGCCCGGTGAGCGCGGCCGCGTCGCTCAGGCCCGTGTCGAGGATGCGGCGGAAGGCGGCGTGGTCCTGCGAGGAGTTGAAGTCGCCGGCCAGGACGAGCGGGGTGCGCGTGGCGGCGGCCGTGTCCCGCAACCGCCCGAGCTCGCGGCGCCAGAGGCCGACCTGTCCCGGCAACGGCGGCATCGGATGCGCGAGTTGGAGCCGCACCTCGTGCCCGCGCACATCGGCGACGGCACCGGGCATCCCCATGGTGCCGCGCACCCCGCCCGTGCCCCTCAGCGGAAAGCGGCTGAGGATGAGCGACCCCTTGGACCCCTCGGCCGCGACGGCCTGCCGGTACGGATACGCGGTCCCGAACTCCCGCCGCAGCGTGTCCTGGCAGCCGTACTCGCACTCCTCGACGAACACGATGTCGGGCCGGTGCCGCCGGATCTCCGGCACGAGCGAACCGGTGCCGCGCCCGAACTCGACGTTCGAGGTCAGCACCTGGAACTCGGCGACCGGCGTACCACCGGCGTCGTCCGTCCTGCCGTACGGCTCGATGTACCAGGCCAGCAGCCCCAGCACGACGAGCGCCCACAGCATGCCGAGCCGCCACCGCGCGAGCAGCGTGAGCAGGAGCGCCAGCCCGGCGGGCACGAGGAGCCAGGGCAGGAAGGCGAGGAGCTGGGGCACCGGGGTGATGCCGTCCGTGTCGGCGACACGGCAGCCGACGACAGCGCTCACGGCGACGAGGAGCAGACCGGCGCACCAGGCTGCGAGGCGTCGGCCTGGGCGTCGTATGGGTCGGCCCTCGCTCGCGGCGGTCCACTCGGCGGTGGCAGTGTCCACGTCCCGGCCTTCCGCTCGCGAGTGAGATGCCCGAATCATCCCCCAGCCGGGTCGACTCGCGCCAGGAACTTCCCCAGCACGCCGTTGAACTCCTCGGGGCTCTCCAGGTTCGGCATGTGGGCCGTGTTCCCGATGACGTGGAGGGCCGAGTCGGGCAGGGCCGCATGCATGGCCGCCGCGTCGGAGACCGGGGTGTAGGTGTCGTCCGAGCCCACGACCACCAGGGCCGGGACGGTGACCCGGGTCAGCAGGGGGCGGTAGTCGGGGCGGGCGGCCCGGGCCCGGAGGGCCGCCGCGGCGGACGCGGGGCGGGTGGCCGTCATCATGGCGTGGACGTGGGCCTTGACCTGCGGGGCGGCGTACGGAGCGACCATCTTCCCCAGTACCTCGTCGGCGTATCCGCGCATGCCCTCGCGCAGCAGCCGGTCCGCCATGGCGTGCCGGGTGCGCACGCCCTCCGGGGTCTCGGGTGCGGGGAAGGTGTCGGCGAGGACGAGTCCGCGGACGCGGTGGGGAAACTGACGGACCAGGTCCATCGCGATCTGGCCGCCCATGGACAGGCCCGCGAGCACGCAGCCGTCCACCTCCAGGTCGTCCAGCAGGGCCGTGATGTCCTGGGCGAACTCCTCGAAGCGGGTGACCTCGGGGGTTGCGGGGGAGGCGCCGTACCCGCGCAGGTCCGGGGCGATGACGCGGCGGCCGGCCGAGAAGGTCTCCAGCTGGGGCGTCCACATGGTGCGGTCGAAGGGGTGGCCGTGGACGAGGACGAGGGGGAGCCGGGTGGGATCCTCCCCTTTGTCCTCGTATGCGAGGAAGGGTGCCATGTGGACGACCCTAGGACGCCTCAACTTCTCGGTGCAATAAGATCTTTGCCCTCGGTGCAATGTCAGCAGGGGGGCTCATGGACGCGTACCGGCGTATCGCCGACCGGATAGCGGACGACATCGCCGCCGGACGGCTCCGGCCGGGCGAACGGCTGCCCGCGCAACGGCGGTTCGCCCGGCGGCACGGGATCGCGGCCTCCACGGCGGAACGGGCCTACGGCGAACTGGTGCGGCGGGGGCTGGTCGTCGGCGAGGTCGGCCGCGGCACCTTCGTGCGGGCCGCGGCGGAGGGGCCGGCCGGGCGGGCGCTCATCGAGCCGGCGACCACGGCGCCGGTGAATCTGGAGCTCAACTACCCTTCCGCGCCGGGCCAGTCGGAGCTGCTGGCGCCCGCCCTGGCCCCGCTCCTGCGCCCGGACGTCCTGGCCGAGGCCCTGCGTCCGGGCCCCGCCACCGGCACCGCGGCGGCCCGCGCGGCGGTGGCCGGCCTGCTCGCCACGCCCGGCTGGCGCCCGGACCCCGAACGGCTGCTCTTCACCGGCAACGCCCGCCAGGCGATCGCCGCCGCCCTTGCCTCCCTGGTCCGGCCCGGTGGCCGTGTCGGGGTCGAGGAGCTGACGTATCCGCTGGTCAAGGAGATCGCGGTCCGGCTGGGCATTCGGCTGGTGCCGCTGGCCACGGACGCGGAGGGACTGCGTCCGGAGGCGGTCGCGGCCGCACACCGCACCGCTCCCCTGTCCGCGCTCTACGTCCAGCCGACGCTGCACAACCCCACGTCGGTGACGTCGGGCCCGGAGCGGCGACGCCAACTCGCCCATGCCGTGACCGAGTTGCACATCCCCGTCGTGGAGGACCGCATCTGGTCCTTCCTGGCTGACCCGGCCGAACCCCTCGCCGCCCACGCCCCCGACCTCACCCATGTCGTCGACGGCCTCTCCAAGCGGGTGGCGCCGGGGCTCACGGCCGGCTTCCTCGCCGTACCGGCGCACCGGGTGCAGGCCGTCGCGGACGCGGTGCGGTCCGGCGGGTGGAGCGCGGGGCGGTTCGCGCTGGAGGCGGGCGTGCGGTGGATCGAGGACGGGACCGTGGCACGGCTGGTGGCGGCGAAACGGGAGGAGGCGGCGCGCAGACAGCGGCTGGTCGCCGGACACCTCGCCGGCTTCCGCGTACGGTCCGACCCGCGGGCCTGCTTCGCGTGGTGGGAACTGCCCGCACCCTGGCGCGCGGACACCTTCACCGCGGCGGCCGCCGCCCACGGCATCGCCGTCACACCCGGCCCCGCCTTCTCCGTCGCCCCCGGCCGCACCCAGGACGCGGTCCGGCTCGGCCTCGCGTCGGCCGTCGGCGCGGACCTGGAGCGGGCGTTGGGGACGCTGGCCGTCCTGGCGCGGGACGGTGGGGGGTGAGCCCGCTTCGGCCGGCCTTACCGGGGGCGCGTCAGATGCGGACCCTGGCCGGTCGCTCCGCCGGGTCCGGCGCGGGGCTCGACGGGCCTCGCGGGCGGCGCAGGCGGGTGGTGAGCCAGGTGGCCAGGGCGACCGTCAGGCCCAGGGCGACCAGCAGCCAGGATGCCTGGCGGAGGGTGGCGGTGAGGGCGTCGTAGACCGCGCCCGCGGCCGGCTGGTGGGCCTCCTCGGGCAGGTCGGCCAGGGTGAGGCGGCGGCCGATCGTCACGGCGAGGGCGAGCAGCGCGCCGCCGAGCGCCGTGCCGAGCGCGGTCGCGGTGACGGCGCGGCGGCGGCAGGTGGCGACGGCGATCCCGGCGACGGCGAGGACGACGGCTGTGACGGGCAGCCAGAAACCGGCGACTTCCAGCACGTGGAATCCTTTCCGGAACCGGTCCAGTTCCTGGACCGGCAGAACCGACACCTCGGTGTGCTCGACCGGGATGCGGTTCGCGAACGGGACGTGGTCCACGGCAAGTTGACGCTTGACCTGGGCGGTGACGGGGGCGAGGTCCACCGTGACGTCGTGCTCGCTCTCGTCGTGCAGGGCGCGCAGCACGGCGTCGTGCACGGCACGGTTCGCGGCGTCCCAGGCCAGGCGGAAGGCCTCGGTGCGGGTGAAGGAGTGAACCGCGTCGTGCACATAGGGGCGCACGGCGCCCCGCAGCGGACGCACGTCCACCCGCGCGTCGACCTCGTCCATGATCCCGGCGCCCACGGTGTCCGCGATCGCGTTCCGCACGGCCGGATCCGCGGCCAGCGGCGCCATGGTCGTGACGTAGCGCCCCGTGTCGGCGAGGTCGTAGGCCGCCCAGGCCGCCAGCGCGCCGCACGGGGCGAGCAGACAGGCGAGGGCGATCAGTGCCGCCGACAGGGCGCTCCGCAGGCGCGCAGGACGTGGGACCACCCCTCAAGGCAACGGCCCGGGGGCGCCGCGCGCGAGCGCTGCGGCGCCGAACGGGTTACCGCGCGCCGCCCGGCACGGTCAGCGGAGGCGGTTGCCCACGGCGTCCTCACGCGTGTAGTAGCGGTAGAAGAACACCAGGAAGACGGCCGCCGTGACGATGACGCCGACCGCCACCGACCGGTAGATCGACTCGCCGGTCTGGCTGTAGAGGAAGCCGACCGCGGCACCGGCGAAGGCGGACTTCACCAGCGAGTGCAACTCGCGCTTCAGCAGCGGCGCGAACGTCGCGACGGCGACGCACAGCACGATGAACACGGCCGCGGTGACGAAGCCGAACAGGATGTTCCAGCCGGTGATCTCGCCGCCGCCGCGCCGGTTGGCGGCCGCCCAGTAGCCGTAGACGAGCCCGAGGGCCACGGGGATGCCGTACCGGCCCACGGTGTGGACCCGGTCGTCGAACAGATCGGGTGTCCGGGTGGGCCGTGCCGCCCGGTTCGCCCTGACCCGTCCCATCATGCCGCCGGACGTGGGTGCCGCTTGAGCCATGAGAGCACTCCTCTCTCGCCTCGCCCCCGACTACCAGAGCACACCTGCGAGCAGGCCCTGGCAAGTCGGTCGACGACCCGGATGCGTGCGGGACGGGGACATGTTTCGCTGAGGCCCATGACGAAGGTGCTCGACCGGGTTGCCACGGTCCGGGCACCTCGACGCTTCCCAGCGGCACCGGATGCTGCGGGTGCGGGACCGCAGCGTCGCCTGGGTGCCGCCCGCGCTGCTGCTCGTCACCTACGTCCTCGCGGACCACGCCTGGCCGCACCAGTACCAGACCGGACTGCCCGACTTCATCCTGGTCGCCCTCGGCGGCGTGCTGCGCCCCCTGCCGCCCGGCTGGAACGGCCTCGAGCACGCGGCCGTCTATCTCGCCGCCGACAGCGAGGCCCGCGTCGGCGGCGACTTCTACGACATCCAGCCCGGCCCGCACGGCACCCGCGTCCTCGTCGGCGACGTCCAGGGCAAGGGCCTCGGCGCGGTCGAGGCGGCGGCCGCGCTGCTCGGCACGTTCCGCGAGGCCGGCTACCACGAGGCCGGCCTCGCGACGGTCGCCGAGCGCCTGGAGGCGCGGATGGTCCGCCACCGCGGGCACACCGCCGCGCTCGGCCGGCGCGACGGCGACCACTTCGCCACCGCGGTGCTGCTCGACTTCCTCGCCGACGACCCCGGCGCGGTGGACGTGGTGCTGTTCGGCCACGACCCCCCGCCGCCTGGTCACCTACGTACGCGACGGCACGCTGCGGCACTGCGGCGACCGCCTGGCCGACGACACGACGGTCTTCGCCGTACGGCGATCGCAGTCCTGCGGCCCACCTCCGTCCTGAGGTCCACCTTTGCAGCCGCAGCGGTTACGGTTTGCCGTACGTGATCGACGGGGGATGGGGAGGGAACGATGCCCGGGACCGTGCTGTTGCTCGCCGCATCCCCGGCGGGCAAGGGATGCCTGGTGGACGCGGCGTCCGTGCTCCCCGTCCTCGCGGCCGTCGCGCCCGCCGTCCTGTCCGGCACGGACACCGCGAACGTCGTCGAACTCGCCGACCCGCTGGAGCCGCAGGCCGTCCTCACCCGGCTGCGCGCCGCCGCGGCGGCCCCCGGACCGCTCACCGTGTTCGTCACCGGGCAGCTGCAACTCGACCGGCGCCAGCGGCTGCCGCACCTTGCACTGGCCCGCACGACACCCTCGACGGTGCGGTACACCGGGCTGCCCTGGCACTGGGTCCGGGAGGAACTCCGGCTGCGTGCGGCCGGTTCCACCACGCTCGTCCTCGATCTGCACGCCGACGCGGAGACGTGGGAGTGGCTGCGCTCCCGTCCGCTCGACTGCGGGCGCAACGTCGCCGTCTACGGCCGTGTCGCGCCGCCTCCGCCGTCGCGGCGGGCGCTGGCGGTGCCGGCGTACATGAAGGCGGTGGCGACGATTCTGCGCAGCGGGTGGCGGCCGCCGGTTTCGCAGTTGCATGAGCAGGCGCTGGCTCGGGTGGGGGTCGGGGGTTATGCGGATCTCGTGCTGGCCTCGGGTGGTGGAGTGGCCGGTGTCCCTGGGGGCTACGTCCCCAGACCCCCGTATCGGCCCGAAGGGCCTCGTCCTCAATCTCCCCCAGAGGGGGCACCCCCAGACGGGCTGATGGAAGCGGACCGGCGTGAAGATCGTGAGGCCGGCGACGGCGACCCGCACAGTGCCATCTCCGCCGCCGTTCAGTCCGGCCGGCACCCCGACGCCGACGCCCTTGCCGCCCGTCACGAGCAGGCCGCCGTGGAGGCGCACGGGGCCGGGTCGCAGGAGGCGTTGCACTGGGCCGAAGTGCGGGCGGATCTGGCGATGTTCGCCGGGGATCCGGTGCGCAGCTGCCGGACGTGGCTGGGGGTGGCCGCCGCGCGGCTGGCGGCTGGGCAGGCGGCGGACGCGCCGGCCGTGGAGGCGGCCGTGGACCGGGCGCACCATCAGTGGGGGCAGGTGCGGGACGCGGTGGCGGCGCGCGAGCTCGGCGCCTCGCTCGCCGATCTGCGCTCGCGGGTACCGGGACGCCGGGAGGGCGCACTGGACCATGTCCGGCGCCAGTTGCGGCAGTTGCAGACCCAGGGTTAGGCGAGGTGGGCGAGCGCGGCCGAGACCAGTGTGCGTACGCCCGGGGTGATCGTCGAGAGGTCGGGGGCGAAGTGCGGGCTGTGGTTGCTGGGGACGGCGAGGAACTTCTCCATCAGGTCCGTGCCGGGTGCCGCGTCCCAGACGTCGGCCGAGGTGGTCGTGACGAACCAGTAGGAGTACGGGATGCCGCCCTCGGCCAGGTGGGGGAAGTCCTCGCTGCCCATCACGGGGCCGAAGTCCAGCACCGTCCCTGCGCCGAGCACCTCCTCGTGCACGGCGGCGGTCAGGCGGTCGGCGTCCGCGTCGTTGACGGTCGCCGGGAAGGCCGCGCCCAGCGTGACCTCCGGCTCGCGCGGGCAGCCGGCGGCGAGCGCCTCGCCCGCCGCGATGCGCCGGATCGCGGCGATCATCCGGTCGCGGACCTCGTCGGACTGGGTGCGCAGGTTGAGGGAGATGCGCGCCTCGGACGGGATGATGTTGTGCCGGGTGCCCGCCTCGATCCGGCCGACGGTCAGCACCGCGGAATCGCGGGCGGCGATCTCCCGGGAGACCACGGTCTGCAGCCGGGTCACGAGGTAGGCGGCCGCGACGACGGGGTCGACGGTCGTCTCCGGCCGGGAGCCGTGCCCGCCGCGCCCGTGGACGACGATGTCGAGGTCCGTCGAGGCCGACAGGATCAGGCCCGCCGAGTGGGCGTAGAAGCCGACCGGGCCGGGGCCCGCGTGCTGGCCGAGCAGCACGTCGGGGCGGGCGAAGCGCTCGTACAGGCCGTCCTCGATCATCGCCAGCGCGCCCTGTCCGGTCTCCTCGGCGGGCTGGCCGATCACGAGCAGGGTGCCCGACCAGGCGTCCCGGCCGGCGGCCAGCGCCTCGGCCGCGCCCGCCAGCCAGGTCACATGCAGGTCGTGCCCGCAGGCGTGCATCACCCCGGGCACCTCGGAGGCGTACGGCAGCCCGGTCTCCTCCGGCACCGGCAGCGCGTCCATGTCGGCGCGCAGCAGGACGGTCGGGCCGTCGCCGTTGCGCAGCAGCCCGGCGACGCCCGTGCCGCCGACGCCCTCGGCGGTCTCGAACCCGGCCCCGGCCAGGCGCCCGGCGAGCTTGGCGGCCGTGCGGTGCTCCTGGAGGGAGAGCTCGGGATGGCGGTGCAGATCCTGGTAGAAGTCCGTCAGGTCGCCGACCGGGAGCCGGGCGGTGAGGTCCAGCGCGGTGCGGGCAGCGGGAGTGGTCACGGGAGCAGGGTAACGGGGGCCGCCGTACGAAAGCCCTGGAAGCCGCCCGCTGCGCTAGCCGGCGTGATGGACTTGCTGCACCTGACCGACCTGTCCGGTGTCCGCCGCCCGCGCCGGGCCCGCGTTGGCGGCCAGGACCAGGGCGGCCACTGCGATCAGGGCGGCACCGAAACCTCGGGCATAACGCTCGGAGATGTGTCGGAGCACGGCAACCTCTCAACAGCGTTGTATTAAACGCGCTTAAGACGCCGTTTAACCTAGGGGCATTCGTGGTGCAACAGCAAGAGGCACAGGGGGAGTTGGCGTGTCCGAGCGTGACGATCCGGTGACCATAGGCCGCAGAGTCCAGCAGTTGCGGGCCGACCGTGGTCTGACCCAGAAACAGCTGGCCGAGCCCGCCTACACCCCCGCCTACGTCTCCACGCTGGAGGCCGGCCGGGTGCGGCCCTCCGACGGCGCGCTCAGGCACATCGCCGAGCGGCTCGGGGTCGCCTACGAGGAGCTGGTCACCGGACGTCCGGCGCACCTCGCCACCGACCTGCGGCTGAGGCTGACCGAGGCGCAGCGCACCCTGGCCTCCGGGGAGGCGGAGGAGGCCGCGGAGCAGTACACGGCGCTGCTCGCCGAGGCCGAGGAGCACGGGCTGGCCGACGTACAGGCCGTCGCGCTGCTGGGCCTGGGCGAGTGCGCTCTGGACACCGGTGAACTGTCCGTCGCCCGCGGGTACTTCGAGCGGTCCGAGCAGGTACTCGCCGACGCACCGCTGCCGGCCCGCGTGCCCGCCCTGCGCGGCCGCGCCGTCTCGCACTATCTGGCGGGCGAACTCCGGTACGCCGTCTATCTGCTGGAGTCCACCCTCGACGAGCTCAACCGCGGCGGACTGCACGACCCGGACGCCCTGCTGCTGCTCTACGCCAGCGCCATAGGCCCCTACATGGACATGGGCGCCCACGCCCGCGCCGCCCAGGCCGCCGAGTTCGCCCTCGCCCTCGCCCCGCAGTCCGGCGACCCCGCGCTCGTCGCCCGTATGCACCGCTCGGTCGCCCGCACCCTGCTCGCCGAGGGCCGTACGGCCGAGGCCGACGCCTCGCTGGCCAAGGCCGCCGAGCTCTACCGCACGCTCCAGATCCGCACCGAACTCGCCAACTGCCACTGGATGCGCGGCTACGTATACGCCCAGAACGGCGAACTGGGGCGCGCCGAGACCGAGTTGCGGCAGGCCCTCGACATGCTCTCCGCCAAGCGCGCCGCCCTCTACAGCAGCCAGGTCGCCGTGGAGCTCGCCGACGTGCTGCACCGCCGCGGCAAGTCCGGCGAGGCCGCGGCCCTGCTGCACGACGTGCTCAGCGACCTCAGTTCCGAACGCGGCGCGCTGCACTCCGCCGCCGCCCACCGCCTGCTCGGCATCATCGCCGACGACGCCCGCGACACGGAGGCGGCGGAGGAGCACTACGTCCGCGCCCTGAGCCTGCTGGAGCGGGCCGGCGCCGTCGGCGACCTGGCCGACCTGTGCCGGCTGCTCGGCGATCTGCTGCGCCGCACCGGCCGGGTGGAGGCGGCGCTGGACGCGTACCGGACGGGCCTCGGGCACCGTACGGCCCCCGGCACCACCACCCTGGGACCCGCACCCGCACAGCCTCCGCTCTGAGCTGCCCGCGCCCTGGGGCGAAAGGTGTTTCGCCCCAGGGGCCAGGGGTAGTCGGGCAGAAATCCGGAGCGGGCGTGCCGTCGGCTCGACCCCTCCCGATGGCAGGCCCGCCTCGGGTGCCGGCGGACGGCGCCGGCACCCGAGGCCGGTGAAGGAGGCGGTAGCCGTGCGTCCCCCGCACGACCGCTGCGGCTTCCCCGGCGGCGATCCCCGTCCAGGCGGCGACGGGTCCCGGCCGGGCGGTCCGCAGGGCCCGACCGGGCACGACCCGGACCGGGCCGGTGCCGCTGAGATGATCGCCGAAGGGGTGCGTGACGCCCGGCCGGGTGAGATCCCGGAGCGGCTGTGCAGAGTCGCGGTACGGCTGCTGGCGGTGGCCGGCGCGAGCGTGTCGCTGTGCGGCGAGGCGATGCCCGTGCGGCTCGGCGCGAGCGGCGAGGAGGCCGCGCAGCTCGCGGAGATCCAGGCGACCGTCGGCGACGGGCCCTGCTTCGACGCCGTCCGGGAGGGCATCCCCGTGCTCGCCCCCGATCTGACGGGCCGGGACGCGCGCCGCTGGCCGGTGTTCGCGTTCGCGGCGACGGCGGCCGGGGCGCGGGCGATGTACTCGCTGCCGCTGGGCGACAGCAGGGTGACCGTCGGAACGCTCGATCTGCACCGGGCCACCCCGGGCGGGCTGACCGGGCGGGACCTGCGCCGCGCCCAGCTCGTGGCCGGTGTCATGGCCCGGGCCGTCACGGCGCTGCCGCACGAGGAGTACGCCGACGGCAGGGACGAGTCCTGGCTGAGCGGGCTGACCGCCGAACACGACCTGGTCTACCAGGCCGTCGGGATGACCATGGCGCGGCTCGGGATCGACGCCGACGAGGCGCTGGCGCGGCTGCGCGGGCACGCCTTCGCACAGGGCCGCACCGCACTGGAGCTGGCGCGGGACGTGGTGGCGCACCGGGAGGAGCTGGAAGGCGGCTGACGGGGCCTACGATCCCGTCATGGACATACTCGGGCTCTCCCTGATCATCCTGCTCGTGCTGTTCGGCATCGGCAGCATCGAGAACCGGATCTCCCGTCAGGACAAGCGTGTTGCGCGCGTGGAGCACAAACTCGACCTGATCCTGGACCACTTGGGGCTGCGTGAGCCGGAACCGTGGTCGGACGAGGTGGGCGCCCTGCTGCGCGACGGCCGGAAGATCGAGGCGATCAAGGTGTACCGGGAGGCGACGGGGGCGGGCCTGAAGGAGGCCAAGGAGGCCGTGGAGAAGATCGACCCGGCGAGCTGAGCCGGCCGGACTCCCCCGGGCGAGACGCCGTCAGACCCGCAGCCGTGCCTGCTTCCTGACGTCGGCCAGCCGCGCCACACCCACCTGCACGAAGGCCTTCGTGGCGTCGGCCGACACGAAGCCGGGGCCGCCGTGGGTGAGGGCGATCGTGGCGTCGCCGACCCGGACCACGGCCACGTCCAGGGTGAGCACCGTCTGCTCGCCGTCGCCCGTCTCGCTGGTGAACGTCACCCGCAGGCCCTGCCGGGCGTCCCCGACGTCCGGCAGCTCGGCCGCGCTGACCAGGACCTCTTCGCGCGCGCCGTGGTCGGTCGTCGCCGTGAACCTGGCACAGGTCTGCGGCAGCGACCCCAGCCAGGCGAGGGTCCGGTCGACGCCCGCGGGGTCGAGGGTCAGCACCTGGTAGCGCAGCTGCGCCTGGTCCATGGCGTCGTCGAGCCCGGTCACGGCCCGTGTCCCGCCCTCCGTCCCGAACAGGTCGTCGGTGTAGAGCGCGTCGAGCAGCCGCCGGCAGTCCGGCGCCTCGGCGGTCGCCTTGAGCACCCCGTCCCGCCAGGTCGCGGCCCCCTGCGTCGCCGCCCAGGGCTCCCCCAGGTCGCCCTCGGTCACCAGCGCGGCCCGCGCCTGCGCCTCGGTGAGCGGGACGGGCGACGGCGGCGCGGCCGGGGACGGCCGGGCGCTGTGCGAAGGCGCGGTGGGCGCCTGGGCCCTGACCTGCGCGAGGGCACCGCACGCGCTCGCGCTCGCCAGTGCCCCCAGGGACAGCACGGAGGCGACGACGACACGGGACGGAATGCGGATCATCGGGGACCTCCAGCCCACTGAGGATCGGTGACGTCTCCAAGGGATCATCCAGCACCCCGCCCGACCAGCGCTCCGGGCCGTCCGGGTTACGGGACGCACGGCCGCGGCCACCCCCGTCGAGGCCGGCCGCCCGTCCGCGCCGCCCCGGAAAACCCGTCGCCTCCGGCTCTGCCACCGCGCTACCGTCCGCCCATGAAGCGCGCCCACTCGTTGTCCACGACGACGCCGGAGAGTGTCCCGGCGCGCTGAGTTCTGGACTGGATGTCCGAAGCCCCGGGCGAGTGGCCCGGGGCTTCGTCGTCGGCCGCTCGTCTGTCATCACGAGGAGAGTGACCATGTACGACCACCGCAGGCTCGGCCGTGAACTCGAGCTGTTCGGCACCGATCCGCTGATGGGCGCGGGGCTGCCGTACTGGCTGCCCGACGGGGCCGTCGTGCGCCACGCGCTCGAGGAGTACATCCGCGACCAGGAACGCGCGGCCGGCTATCGGCACGTGTACTCGCCGGTCCTCGGCAAGCGCGAGCTGTACGAGATCTCGGGGCACTGGGACCACTACAGCGACGACATGTTCCCGCCGATGGAACTGGGCGGCGAGGAAGTGGTGCTGCGGCCCAGCCTGTGCCCGCACCATGCCCTCATCTACCGGTCGCGCTCCCACAGCTACCGTGAACTGCCGTTGCGCATGGCCGAGTTGGGCGGCATGTACCGCTCCGAGCCGTCCGGCGTGCTCGGCGGGCTGACCCGCGTACGGGCCATCCAGCTCAACGACGCCCACATCTTCTGCACCCTGGACCAGGCGGTCGACGAGGCCCGCGCGGCCCTGGAGCTGATCGCCCGCGCCTATGCCGACCTCGGCATCCGCGCCGTCCGCCATCGGCTGTCGCTGCCGGGCGAGGGCGGCAAGTACGTCGCCGACCCGGAGCTGTGGCAGCGGGCCACCGGCCTGCTGAAGGAGGTGCTGGCGGGCGCCGGAGTCCCCTACGAGGCCGTGGAGGGCGAGGCCGCCTTCTACGGCCCCAAGATCGACGTCCAGATCGCCGACGCCGCGGGACGCGAGTCCACCCTGTCCACCGTCCAGATCGACTTCCACCAGCCCGAACGCTTCGACCTGCACTACATCGGCACCGACGGCTCCAGGCACCGCCCGGTCATGGTGCACCGCAGCGTCATCGGCAGCGTGGAGCGCGCCGTGGCCCAGCTGATCGAGGTCCACGGCGGCGCCTTCCCGGTGTGGCTCGCCCCCGTGCAGCTGGTCGTGCTGCCGGTGTCCGACGCCCAGGAGGAGCGGGCCCTGGACGTCGTCCGGCGGGCCGTGGCCCGCGGTCTGCGCGCGGAGTACGCGGGGTGCGGGCAGGGCAGCCTCGGTGCCCGCATCCGGGCGGCGCGCCTCGTGCCGTACCAGGCCGTGATCGGCGAGAAGGAGGCCGGCGGCGACCTGGCGGCCGTACGGCTGCGGGACGGGCGGCGTCCGGGGACCGTGGAGGTGGAGGATCTGCTGGAGCGGGCCGGCGCGTGTGCGCGGGCCCGGGACGGCGAGCTGTGGGCGGCTGCATAGGGTCGTTCGCACAGCTCTCAGAGAGAGGAGCGCGGCCGTGACCGGTCAGCCCATCCCGGTGATCATCGACTGCGACACCGGCGTCGACGACGCCCTCGCCCTGCTGTTCGCCGTACGCCATCCCGCGATCGACCTGCGCGCCGTCACCTGCGTCGCCGGGAACACGGACGTCGACGGCGTCGTCCGCAACACCCTCACCGTGCTGGAGCAGGCCGGCGCCCCCGACATCCCGGTGGGCCGGGGCGCCGAGCGCCCGCTGCTCGAACCGGCGCGCTCGGCGCGGCACGTGCACGGCTCCGACGGCATGGGCGACCTGGGACTGCCCGCGCCCGCCCGCACCGCCGCCGACGTGGACGCGGTCACCCTGCTGCGCCGCGAGATCCTCGCCGCCCCGCGCCCGGTCACGCTGGTGCCCACCGCGCCGCTGACGAACATCGCCCTGCTCCTGCGCACGCACCCGGACGTGGTGCGGGGCATCGAGCGGATCGTGTTCATGGGTGGCGCGGTGGCCACCGGGAACGCCACCGCCGTCGCCGAGTTCAACGTCTGGCACGACCCGGAGGCGGCCGCCGTCCTGCTCACGGCCGGAGTGCCGATCACGATGTACGGCCTGGACGTCTTCACCCAGGTCGTCGTCCCCGGCGCCGACGTGCACCGGCTCCGTGCCAGTGCGGAGCCCGGCACCCGGCTGGCCGGCGAACTCCTCGCCCACCGCCCGGCCCACCCGGGCGAGGCGCCGGAGGCCGAGGAGGCGGGCGGCCTCGGCGACGCGGGCGCGGTGTGCACGGTCGTCGACCCGGCGGGCATCACCACCCGGCTCCTCCCGGTCGAGGTCTCCCTCGCCCCCGGCCCGTCCCGCGGCCAGACCGTGGTCGACCGCCGCCCGCGCCCGGGGGAGTCCGAGATCCACGAGGGCGTACGCGAACAGCCGCTCGTGGACGTCGCGCTGGACGTGGACGTGGAGCGGTTCGTGAAGCTGTACCTGGAGACCGTCGAGCGGTAGCCGGGCAGGACGAACGCCCCGGAGCGGGGGTCTCCGGGGCGTTCGTATAGGGGAGTGGTCTGCTGGTGGTTCAGCGGGCCGTACGGCGGCGCCCGGTCACGACGACGATCGCCGCACCGGCCGCGAGGGCGCGGCCTGCGACGACGGTGGCGGCGCACAGGGCGAGCGGCGCGGCGCCCGTTTCGAGGACGCGGCGCGCGGTGACACGTCTCGCTGTCGACATGCGGGATCCCCCCTTCGGCATGTGCGACCCGGGCACGGCGGCGCAGGGCAGCATGCGGCAGCCGGCCGTACCGGGGTGAATGGTCGAGTAACACCGGGCTCATTGGTCACGTGAGCCCCAGTGCGATCACATGGTGGATCTCGCGGCCGAACGCTGTCAACCTGCGGTGACGCGTGGGTAGTTCAACGATGCATCACAATTTCGCGACATACGGAAAGGGCGGCTCCGCTCTCGCGGGGCCGCCCTGATCTCACCTCACCGTCGGGCTCGGAGTGGCCGCCTGGCCGGACGGCTCGCCCGGCAGTACGGGCGGCCGGGTGGTGCTGTCGACCGGCGGGGTGAGCACGACCTGTGGCTGACCGCCGACCGGGGGCGGCGGGGTCAGGTCCTTGGCGGGCAGCTTCGGCGGCGTCGTCTCCTGGAAGAGCACCTGGTCGAAGTTGACCAGCCCGGTCTGCTCCATGACCGTGATGTGGTCGAGGACGGTCGCGTTGGCCTGGTCGGCGAGCGCCCGCACCACCGTGTTCTTGGTCTGCGAGCGGATCTTGGCGATCGCGTTGAAGATCGAACCGTGCGTCACCCGGAGGATGTTGGCGAAGTCCGTGTCGAACTGCTTGCCCTGGTCCGCGGCGAGCGTGTTCACGAAGCCCTGCTGCTGCGGGCTCGCCTGGTTCGGGATCGTGATGTTGAGCATCGTGCTGATCTTGCGGCAGCTGGCGTCCAGCGCCGCGTGTCCGTCGATCAGGTGCTTGCTCGCGATGAGGACCGCCTTGCTCTGCCCCTTCTTCAGGCCCATCTGGCCGACCGGGTACTCCCACAGCCCGGCCGCGCGCACCTTGACCACGAAGTCCCGGTCCTGCTCCGTCAGCGGTCCCCACTGGGTCTGCGCGATGACCAGCGACCCCGAACTCGACGTGGTGTTGACTCCGAGCATCGCGGGATACGCGAGCGCGGCCAGTGTCACGCTGAGGGCACCGCCCACGAAGAGAGTTCCCATCGCATTCCGCGAAAAGCGCACCGTGCCTCCTGCCTTGTCGGGGACCCGCCGAAGATGGACGGGCTCGGACGGAGGTGAGTACGGATCGGTGGCACCGCGGAACCTTTTGATTTGGTAAAGAACCCCGGGTGTGAGGCATGTCTCCCGCCCGGCTCGCAACCGCCCGCGGCCTCACGGCCGTTGACGAAACGTTGACCGTTTCCCGGGAGAGACCAGACGGAGACGAGGGAGAGTCGAAACGAGGCCCGGACCTAGATTCGCCCCATGCCCCCACAGCTCCCACGGTCCCCCCGGCCCGGCCGGGGCCAGGCGGCCCCAGCCGCCCTGCCCGTACTGCCCTACCGCAAGCCCACCAAGGGCCGCGACTACTGGGTCTTCGACGACGTCCTGCCCGACGTGGACGCCGTACGGGAACGCTGTCTGGCCAAGGACGACTGGGTCAAGGGATACCCGTACACCTCGGAGTCCTGGCCGGGCCTGCGCACCATGCCGGGTCTGGAGCCCGCCGAACTCGCCCGCGTGGAACGGCTGGTGAAGAACGCGACCGGCGCCAGGGAACTCTGGGTGCAGCAGGCCCCCGGCGGCGGCACCCTCAACCACAACTGCGTCCAGGTCGTCGGCGAGGGCGAGAGCGAGCCGCGCCCGCACACCGACTCCCGCGCGCTGTGCCGGTATGCGGCGGTGCTGTACCTCAACCCCGGCGTCCCCAAGGACTGCGGGACCGCGTTCTACCGCCAGTCGCTGCCCGGCGGGCGGCTCGGCGGCAATGTCGTCCAGGCGCCGCACACCAACCTCGTCGAGGCGCTCGGCACGCGGTTCGTCGCGCCGGACGCCTTCGAGGAGGACGTGCGCGTCCCGCACCGGTACAACCGGCTGCTGCTGTACAACGCCAACCTCGTGCACAGCGCGACGGGTTACTCCGGCCGCACGCTGGAGGAGAAGCGCATGACGGCGGTCTTCTTCTGGATGGCGTGAGGGCCTGACGGGTCAGTAACGCCCTGCGCCGCCGCTGCCGAAGGAGCCGCTGGAGCCGGGCACCCAGCGCCGGCGGTGCTGATCCTTTCCTGTCCTCGTTCCGGAGGAGTGGAGTTCGTAGGGCATCAGCCGATCCCCGTTCTCCGCGTGCGGCACCTCGTCGGGTTCCCGCATCTCACGCGACTCCCGGACGGGTCCGGTGTCGGGAAGGTGGGGCTGCTCGTCCGCCTTGGGCCGCGGGGACTCATGGTCCATCTGGCCCATGCCCATCCGCACGGCCCAGACCAGCGCGCCGACGATGATCAGGCCACCGACAAAAGCGGCAACCACGTTGAGTACGTCGCTCGACGTGGCCGCTACAACAAACGTCGCGGTACTCATGTCCCCATTATCGCCCAACGGGGCCGTTTGCGGAGTTCTGGGTTTTGTTGCAGGTCAGAGCGGGCGCCGGGGACTGGTGAAGGGCATATCGGCGGGTACGACCGCTTCTGATGACTTTTGTGTGAAGTGGACAACGTCTCCTGCGGGTTACGGATGCCGCAATCCCTGGTGTCCGCGCGGTGAGCACCGCACCATGGGCCCATGACACCGGCCCAAAGAGCCATGAACCAGCTGGCGGAGTGGCCCGACCTCAGTCCGTGCGAGGCCGGCTGCGGTACGGGCCGGGCGCTGCGCTCCGCGCGGGACGAGATCGTGCACTTCCACTCCGGCCGCGACGTGGACCTGCACCTCACCGCCGGCGCGATCCAGCGTCTGCACTACGACTTCGCGGAGTCCACCGCCATCCGCCTGGTGCCGGGCTCGCGTTGGGTCACCGTCCACCTCGACTGCGACGCCGACGTCGACCTGCTGATCAGCCTGGTCAGCGTCGCCCTCAAGGCGCACCAGAACGGGCCGCTGCCCGCAGGGTCGCCCACGGCCGTCTGCAACTTCCACCGGGTGACGGTGCTCGAACGCGACGCGGACCGCGAGACGCACGAGAGCTGACGGCGGGCAGGCGTCTGCCGCGAATCTCCGCACACCCGAAATCCTCGCCTCGGGCCGGGCCCGTCAGCTCAGGCAGAGCAGCCCGAGCACGCACACCTGCGACGGCGACGTCGTCGCGGGGGCGGTGCCCGGCTGCGACGTGTTCGAGCCGGAGGAGGTCGAGCCGGAGGAGGTCGAGCCCGACGTACCCGACGGGGACGAGCCGGAGGAGGACGTGCCGCCGTCACTCGGTGTGGCGGAGGGCGACGGCGTCGTGCTGCCGGAGCCGCTCGACGTTCCCGAGGTGCCGGACGCCGTGCCGGTGACGGTGTGGGTCGTGGTCCGGGGCTGCGTCTGCGCGGTGTGCGGCGCGGTGTAGGGCTGCGTGCGCTCCGACGTGGTGTGGGGCGCGTCGGGCGTGGCGGTGGACCGCTGCTGGGTGCCCGCGGCCGCCGGGCCGCTCGTGGCCTCGGGCTTGCGGTGCTTTCCGGTGCCCGGCCGGGTGGCCGTCGGCTCGGCGTACTGCTGGGCCGGCAGGTCCTGGTTGCCCGTGGTGGCGAGGTCCGGGGCCGTGGCGGCCTCGGCCCGGTGGTCGGAGCCCTGGTCCAGCGTGGACAGGGCCAGCCCGCCGCCGACGAGCGCGACGGTGGTCGCGAGCACGGCCTTGCGCCGGCTCTTCTTCCACCGCGCCCGCTGCCGGCGCCGTGCCGCCCGACCGTCGCCCGAGGGGAGGACGGCCTCGGCGGCCGGGGTCTCCTCGAGGGGCTCGAACGGCTGCGGCTCCGGCCCGGACGGCCGCTTCGCGGCGAAGGCGTCGAAGCCGCCGCCTTGGTGGGTCACCGGTGCGATGTCCGGGGCGTAGGCACCGCAACCGGGGCACACCAGGGCGCCGTTGAGGTGCCGGCGGCACGAGGAGCAGTAGTCCATTCCGCTGTATTCCTGACAGTCGCACGGGCAAGGTCGAACGGCGAGAACGGTAACGGCGGTTTCGAAAGACTGTGTGACCCCTGTGTGGTGCTCCTGCGCGGGTTCTCTGCACACCGCGTGCCCGGCCCGCGAACCTCCAGGTCAGGGCCGGGCTTTCGGGTGACTCAGGGGACCGTGGCGTTGCTCACGGTCATCGGGACGTCAGCGGCGGGTGAACGGCGCGAAGGTGTGGCTGAAGTACCAGGTGTCCTGGGCGATCCCGGAGCAGGAGTTGGCCCCGGCGGTCCCCACGCAGCCGCCGTTGTCGCGCTGGAGCGCCCAGAACGACAGGGTGTTGATGCCCCTGTCCCGGGCCCACTTCTCGACCTTCACGGCGTCCTGGGCGGTGAAGGTCTCCTGGGGGCCGAAGTCGTCGATGCCGGGCATCTCGGTCACGCCGATCATGCGCCAGAGCCTCTCCGGCCGCTGCTTCGGGTACAGCGCGGCGAGTTGGGCCTGCAGCCCGGCCGCCGCCGTCTGCGTGTCGGCGGCCATGTCGTGCGTGGCGCCGTCCCAGTAGTCGAACGTCATGATGTTCACGACGTCCACACGCGCCCCGTTGGTGACGGCGTTCTGCAGCAGGGCCACGCCGTTGGGGGCGAGCCCGGTGGTGGTCGTGGGCAGGGTGTACGAGAACTGCACGTGCCGGCCGCTGCGTTCCGCCCAGCGCTGCACCTTGACGATGGCCTTGTTGCGCCGGTCGATCCCGGCGGCGTTGTTGATGGAGTCGGCCTCGATGTCGAGGTCGATCCGCGAGATCCCGTACGTCGTCACGAGGCTCTCGTAGACCTTGGCGATGGCGTCGACGCTGGTGCAGCTGTCGGCGAGCTCGGTGTTGGTGGTGTCGGCGCCGTAGCCGCCGAAGGACGGGATGACGTTGCCGCCGCGGGCCTGGATCTGCGAAATGTCCTTGCCGAAGGCCGACTTGGCGATGGGCAGCGTCTTGTCGCCGTTCCAGTAGGCGGTGCACGACCCCGGTGCGTCGGTCTGCAGGAACGCCATGGTCAGGTACTTGTTGCCGGAGGCGGCGGCGAGGGCGGCCGGGCTCTCGCCCGTCCATGCCTCGAAGTAGGGCGCCGCCACATGGCCGGGCATGGCGTGCGCCCGGTGGGAGGCCGGTGCCGCGTCCGCGGCGAGCGCCCCGCCCGTGCCCAGGGCGACGAGCGCGGCGGACAGGCCGGTGACGGTGACACAGGAGAGCAAGGCGCGAAGTACCGGACGAGGTCGTCTCATTGACGCTCCCAGAAGGGCCGGAGGAAGGGGGGTGGGGCGAGCGCCGACCATCTTTGGCCTAGACCAATTCACTGTCAAGGTTCTTTACAGTTCCCTGACCGTGCATCAGGAGCGTGAATGCGGACATAAGGCGGTCGCGGGGCACGCGACACTCGTCGGATGGGGAGATTCCGTAGGGAGTTCGGGGGAGGACAACCGGATGTCTTGACGTGCTCTCCACGGGCCCGTTGGCTCTTCGTTTCACCCGTGGCCCGCTCCCCCCATGCCCGGAAGGCACCAGCACGTGAACCTTCACACCCCCCGCAGAACCGGCGTGCCCCGTCACGCCATACCCCTGATCACCTCCGCCGCGGCGCTGCTGCTCGCCGGCTGCGGTGCCATCGACAGCGTCGGTGGGAGCGGGAGCTCCGCGAGCCCCGAGAAGGGGGACGACATCACGGTGGGGCTCCTGCTGCCGGACACGGACACGGCGCGTTTCGAGAAGTTCGACCGTCCCCTCATCGCGAAGCGGGTCGCCTCCCTCACCCACGGCAAGGGCAAGGTGCGGTACGCCAACGCCGGGTCCAGCGCGGCCACGCAGAGCCGGCAGTTCGCGCAGATGATCTCCGCCCGGGCGGACGTGATCCTGGTGGACGCGGTGGACTCCAAGGCCATCGCGCCCGAGGTGCAGAAGGCCAAGGACGCCGGGATCCCGGTCATCGCCTACGACCGGCTCGCCGAGGGCCCGATCGACGGCTACGTCTCGCACGACAACGAGCTCGTCGGCGAGGTGCAGGGCCGCGCGATCGTCGACGCGCTCGGCGAGAAGGCCGGCACCAGCAAGATCGTGATGGTGAACGGCTCGCCCGCCGACCCCAACACGGCCCGCTTCCACGAGGGCGCCATCAGCGAGCTGAAGGGCCGCGTGGTCGTCGCCAAGTCGTACTACACCAAGGAGTGGCTGCCCCAGGTCGCCAAGGCGAACATGCAGAAGGCCATCCAGGCCGTCGGGCTGAACAACATCGCCGCCGTCTACTCGGCCAACGACGGCATGGCGGGCGCCGTCATCGACGCGCTCAAGGAAGCCGGCGTCCACAAGATGCCGCCCGTGACCGGGCAGGACGCCGATCTCGCGGCGGTGCAGCGGATCGTGGCGGGCGAGCAGCGGATGTCCGTGTACAAGTCGTTCCTGCTGGAGGCGACCGGCGCCGCGGACATGGCGGTCGCCAAGGTGCAGGGCAAGGCGATCGAGTTCGACGCACTGGCCCAGGACTCCGTCGACAGCCCCACCCAGAAGGCGATCCCGGCGCAGCTGGTCCCGGTCGTGGCGCTCACGAAGGAGAACATCAAGGCCACGGTGATCAAGGACGGCGTCTACACCGTGAAGGACATCTGCACCGCGAAGTACGCCGCCGACTGCGCGGCGATCGGCCTGAAGTAGCGCCGCGGGCACGGCGGGTGGCGGTCCGGCCCGCCACCCGCCGTGCCTCGGCTATAACCGGGGGCATGATCTATCACGTCGTGCCGGCCGCCGAGTGGTCGGCGGCTCCCGGCCAGCCGTACGCCCCCGCCTCCCTCGCGGCGGAGGGTTTCGTCCACTGCTCCCCCGACGAGGCGACGACGCTGGCCGTCGTCGGCGCCTTCTACCGCGACGCTCCCCGGCCGCTGCTCGCCCTGCTGATCGACGAGGCCCGGCTCACCGCGCCCTGCGTGTGGGAGGCGGCGGCCCCCGCACCCCCGCCGGGAGTCCCCGAAGGCACCCTGTTCCCGCATGTGTTCGGCCCCCTCGACCGCGCGGCCGTGGAGCGCGTCCTGGTGGTGAGCTGGGACGAGGAGGGCCGGGCGACAGGGCTGGCGGAGGACGCGCGGGACGGCGGCTGACTACCCTGCTGGAAGGGGCACAGCCGGACATCCCGCCACTCCTGGGAGGCGCGCCATGGCCACGGTTCGCTACATCGTCGACGACGTCGATGCCGCCATCGCCTTCTACTGCGGGCAGCTCGGCTTCCGTGAGGTCATGCACCCCGCGCCCGCGTTCGCGATGATCGTCCGGGACGATCTCCGGCTCGCGCTGAGCAGCCCCGGGGGCGGGCCCGGCGGCGGTCAGGCCATGCCGGACGGCACGCTGCCCCGCCCCGGCGGCTGGAACCGGATCTCGCTCCAGGTAGCCGACCTCGACGCCGACGTCCGCCGTCTGAAGCAGGCGGGAGTGCCCTTCCGCAACGAGCCGATCACCGGCGTCGGCGGCAGGCAGGTGATCGTGGACGATCCGTCCGGCAATCCCGTCGAGCTGTTCGAGCCGATCCTGCCCGGGGCGCGGGAGTGAGCGGGGCTCACGCCCTCCCCCGCGACCACCGGCCGGCGGCTCCCGCCGCGGGAGCGGTGGCGGCTGAACGGCCACGGGGCAAACAGGGCCAGGGCGAGCTCGGGCAGGACGCCCCGCACTGCGAGCCGCAGGTGCGGCGTCACAGGCGTACGCCCTCGTCGAGGGTCGCCCGCACCGCGCGGATCACGTCGAGGTAGGGGCTGCCCTCGGCGGCGAGGCCCGCGGCGAGCAGGGCGAGGGCGCCGCGGTGCTCGTGCAGCACGGCGCGGCCCGCGGCCGGGCAGCGCGCCGCGAACTCCAGGACGGCCGGGAGGTGGTCGGGCGGTTCACCGCCGGACGGCTCCCAGCCGTACTGCCGGTAGCGGGCCCTGAGCGCGGCGAGCGAGGCGCCCCCGTTACGGGTGTCGCCGTCGGTGTAGTGCGTCAGGTGCAGGGTGCGCCGGCGGCTGCGGTCGAAGGTGGTGACGTACTGGGCCGCGAGGTCGAGCAGCGGGACGTCGGCCGTCCGGCGGCAGAACCGCCGCAGCGACTCGGTCGCCGGTCCGGACAGCCCGCCGATCGACTCCAGCACCAGGGCGCGGTGGGCGGGCCACCGCTGGTCTGGGTAGTTCAGGAGCAGGGACGCCGCCTGGTGGACGGCTCGGTGCTGGTTCATCGCGGCCCTTCGGCCTTCCGGTCGGGGAACGGCCCGCGGGGCCGGCCGAGCCCGTTCCGGTTGAACAGGTCGAGGCGCCCGCGCGGGGTGTGGCGCGCCCAGGCGTCGGAGACTGCGGGCGCGGGCGCCCCTGCCCCGCGCCGACCGGTGCGCCGTGGCCTCCCGGGGCCGCCGGTGACCTCGGCCCACGCCGCCACGGGATCGCCGGGCCGGGCGCGGGCCGCGCGGTACAACTCCACCGGGACGCTTCGCACCTGCGGATGGCGCACGCGCGTCGGCGAGTACGGGCACCAGGAGGCGCCCGTGCGGTTGACGCCGTGTGGAGCGGACGACCTGCGGGCCCAACTCTCCCGGTAGGGAGGGTCGTTGACGCCCCGATCGGTGTGCGGGACCGCCCTGGGACCGGACGTGGCCGGGGTCCGGCGCAGTCTTCCGCCCGCTCTCGGCGGACGCGCGGCGGCCAGACCCGCCACTCGTTCCGCTTCCCGCCGGGCTCCGCGCCGTCCCACCGAATCCACTCCCTGCGCCTGGCGATTCCACTGCCGCCAGCGTCGGGCATCGTGACGCCACGAAGTCGTACGACTACTCTTGGTTGGTTTTCTCTATACGGAGATTTTCTTGGCCTTTGCAATAGTTGTGCCCGGCATGCGTATCGCGCCCCGGGTGCGCAGGGTGAGGACGCGCTCGGCGTGATGCTCCTCGTGGTGGTCGATCCGCCGCGCGGTCAGCAGATCGCGGAGGCTGATGATGCCCTCCACCCGGTCCTCCTCGCGGCCCACCACGAGCAGGCGGGTCACCTCGTGGTGGGCCATGCGGTTGGCCAGGGTCCGCAGGGTCTCGTCGGGGTGGGCGGTGACCGGTACGGCCGCCGGCTCGCCGAGCGGGGTGCGGTCGGCGGGGTCGGGTTCCGCGGACGCCGCCGCGGGTCCCGCGGTCTGTGCGGGCGGGTGGTCGGTGGCGTGGTCGGAGGCGGACGTACGGGACCGGGATCCTGCGGACAGGGAGGAGGACATGACGCTCCGGAGGGTGCGGAGGCGGACAGGGGAAGCAGACGGGGGGAGCAGGCCGTCCCGGTTCCGGGCGGTCGCACGGGGGCCCGGAGCGGATGCGGACGGCGGGAACAGTGGGGACGGCGGGAACGGTGGGGGACGGCGGGCGTCGTTGCCCGTGCGGAACACGGGGTGAGAAGGCGGCGGGGGCCGAGGCCGGGACCGGTCATGACCCGCGCGCACGGGACGGACGCGCATCCTCGCGCGTCCGCCGCAGGTCAGCGGTGAAGAGGTGTCACATGGGTGCGGGGCGGACCGAGCGGACCCGCCCGGAGCGCAGGATGCGGATCGTGCGCCCCATGCACACCCGGCAGGTGTTGTCCGTGAGCGGGGACGGCACCTTGCGGCCGTCCCGCAGGTGGTACTCGACCCGGAGGCGTCCCGCGCCGTCGCGGATGTGCCGGATCTCGTAGGCGCCCTCCCAGGCGTGCCCGCAGCGCAGGCACACGAAGGAATAGGCTTCGTTCGTCGGTTCGGTTCTCATGGTCATCACCCTTGGCGCCGGAGCCCTCGCGCCCGCACGGCCCCGGTCTACTCGGCCAACCCACCATTGCAGTCTGCAATGGTCACCCCGGGTGGCGAGGGGAACCCGGGTCGTTCGGTGGAAAACGGCGGATCGAGGACTTCATGACGCAGCAGGGCAACGGCCGCGAGGACCCTTCCGCGGGCGGCGCCTCCGACGAGGTGCTGGACCGCGAGGCGGAGGAGGTCACCCTCGCCGTGATGGCCGCCTCCCGGCTGATCGTCTCGCTCTCCGCCCGTGCCCTGGCCTCGGCCGACGTACCGCTGACGCTGCCCCAGCTGCGCTCCCTGGTCGCGCTGCACGGCTGCGGCCCGATCAAGCTCGTCACCATGGCGGCCACCCTCGGCGTCAGCCCCTCCACGGCCCTGCGCATGGTCGAGCGGCTGGAGTCCTTCACCCTCATCGACCGCCGGGTCAACCCGGACAACCGGCGCGAGGTCGTGCTGCGGCTGACCCCCGCGGGCGAGGACCTGGTCGAGAGCGTGCTCGCGCACCGGCGGGCGGAGATCCGCAGCCTGGTCGAGCGCCTGCCCGCGCCTGCCCGCACCGGCCTCGTCCCCGCGCTCCGGGCCCTGACCGCGGCCGCCGACGACCTGGACCTCGGCCTCGACCCGGCCGACGAGGCGGGACGCCTGGCCGGCGTGGTCGACGATCCACTCAACCCGGCGCCGTAGCGTGCGCGTTCGCCCGCGACCGTTCACCTGCGCCTGACACGATCACGACGTGCGGCTACGACGCGGAAGGGCGTGGTGAGGAGCAGTGCCGGAGCATGACGTGAACACGAACGCGAACGTGAACGTGAACCGGAACGTGGGTGTGGACCTGGACCGGGCGCTGGAGGTGGCGACCGGGCTGGCGGCCTGGGCCGTGGAGGCGATCCGGCGTCCGCGCTCCCCCGCCACGGCGACCGACGTGCGGGAGAAGGACAGCCCCGCGGACATCGTGACCGACACGGACGAGGCCGTGGAGGCGCACGTCCGCGAGACGCTCGGCCGTGCCTTCCCCGGGCACGGGATCGTGGGCGAGGAGTACGGCAGGACGGACGGCACCCCGGGTGCCCCGCACTGGCTGATCGACCCGGTCGACGGCACCACCAACTACGCCCACGGCATCGGCTGGTGCTCCTTCTCCCTGGGTCTCGCGGCGCCCGACGGCACCCCGCTGCTCGGCCTGGTCGCGGACCCGTGGCGGGGCGAGACGTTCACGGCGGTCCGCGGCGGGGGAGCGTTCCTCAACGGCGCTCCCGTCCGCGCGGCGGACCACACCACCCTCACCGGCCACGTCTTCATGACCGAATGGGCGGCCCACGCCCACTGGCCCGGTATGGACGCGCTCATGGCCCGCCTCGCGGACCGCCACTGCACGGTCCGCGTGATGGGCTCCACGGCGCTGTCCCTGGCCCAGGTGGCGGCGGGCCGCGCCACCGCCGCCGCGATCGGCGGCTTCCACCACGTCGACGGCCTCCCGGCACTGCTGATCGCCCAGGAGGCGGGCGCCGTCGCCCTGCCCGAACTACCGGCCTACAACGAGCCGTTGCTGCTCACGGCCCCGGGCGCGGCGCAGGAGGCGTCCGCCCTGTGGACGCGGTCACGCGAGGCGGCCCGCCGGGACCGCTGATCGGCCGGAGGGCCGGCCCGGGCGTCGGGCGTGTGCAGGGGGCGGGCGGCGTGTGCAGGGGGTGGCGGCCGCCGTGTGCCCGTGCCGGGGCGGTCCCGCCCCATGAGGCGGCCACCCCGAACAGGTCAGGCCCGTACCGCCGTCTCCGGGGTCGTCCCCGTCGCCCGCAGGTGCTCGATACCCGTGTCGAGTGCCGCCTTCAGATGGGTCGAGTCGCCCGTGGACATCATGATGGTGACGCCTCCCTGGATGCCGGCCAGCAGTGCGGCGGCCGTGCGGTCCGCGTCCAGGGCGGGGGACACGAGGCCGTTCGCGCCGAGGGCGCGGATGCCGTCGGCGAGTTGCCGCTGCCACTGGCGCATCAGCTCCGTCACGATCGCCCGTGCGCCGGGGCGGGAGCGTCCGACCTGGAGGAACAGGGAGCCCAAGGGGCAGTGGTCGCCCTGGCGTTCGTAGCGCTCGACGACCACGTCCCGCCACCGCTGCCAGGACTCCCACGAGTCCAGCCGCCCGAGGTGCGGCTGCTGGTCCTCCAGGACGCGGTCCGCCTCGAACTGCGCCACCGCCAGCAGCAGTTCGTCCTTTCCGCCGGGGAAGTAGTGGAACAGCTGGCTCTTGCTCGTGCCGGTGCGGCCGCGGATGTCGTCGAGCGTCGCGAAGGCGACCCCCTGCTCGCGCAGCACCTCGGCCGCCCCGGCGACGATACGGGCCCGGGTGGCCCGGCCCTTCGCCGTCAGTGCCTCCGCCATGAAGCCTCCCGGCAGGTCGGTGGACCGGCGGGACCAGCCTAATCCCCTCCCGCCCTCTTCTGGACTTGCCGGTCCATTTTCCGCGGCGCACAGTGGCCCGCATCGTCCCGGCACCGCGGAACGGACAGGGAACGGACAGGGAACGGACAAGGGAGATCACGTCATGAGTGAACGACTGCGGAACAAGACGGCGCTGGTCACAGGGTCGACCAGCAACATCGGTCAGGCGATCGCCGAGGTGTTCGCCGCCGAGGGGGCCCACGTCGTCGTGTCCGGGCGCAACCGGGAACGGGGTGCGCGGGTCGTCGAGGGAATCCGGGCGGCCGGCGGGCGGGCCGACTTCCTCGTCGCCGACCTCGACGGCAGCGAGGAGGCGTCCCGGTACCTGGCCGAGCGGGCCCGCCAGACGCTGGGCGGGCGGATCGACATCCTGGTGAACAACGCCGGCATCTACCCGGCCCCCGGCACCACCGCCACCGACGGGAAGACCTTCGACCAGGTCTACGGCGTCAACGTCAAGGCACCCTTCTTCCTCACCGCGGCCGTCGTCCCGGCCATGGCGGAGGCGGGCGGCGGCGTGGTCGTCAACCTCGGCTCCTGGATCGCGCGCCTCGGCGTTCCGCTCGGCGCGCTCTACAGCTCCACGAAGGGTGCCATGGAGACGCTCACGCGTGCCTGGGCGGCGGAGTTCGGCCCGATGGGCGTGCGCGTGAACGCCGTCTCGCCGGGCGTGATCCTGCCCCCGGCCCCGGAGGGCTCCGAGCCCCACCCCGGCGAGGTCATGATGAAGGGCACCCCGGCCGGCGAGGTCGGCACCCCGGACGCCGTCGCCCACGCCGTGCTCTGGCTCGCCAGCGAGGAGGCGGCCTTCGTGCACGGCACCGTGGTGGACGTCGACGGCGGCAGGACGGGCGTCGCCGTCATCGCCGCGTAGCGCGCGGACCCCGGCGCGCCCGCCGGACCGCCCGGCCGCGCTGCGGTGTCACCAGGCCCCGACACCCGCCAGCAGGACGTGCAGGTCGTGCGCCGCCTCGGCGGTGGCCAGGGTCGCCGCGGCCAGGACGGCGGCGGTGGCGGCGGCGAGGACGGTGTGGTGCCGCAGCGGAGGAGCGAGCAGGGCGGCGACGCGGCGCGGTACCGGGCCCGCCGTCGCCAGGGGGTTGCGGCGCCCGAGGATGCCCAGGGCGGCGCTCGTGACGCGGGCCCGCACCGGGGTGCGCCGGGCCGCCAGGGCGGCCTTGCCGACGGTGCGGGCGACCTGTTTGCGGTCGCCGGAGGCGGTCGCCGCCCGCTCGTCGGCCCAGCGCTCGATCGTGTACGTGACGGCGCCGGCCACCGGCCGCATCAGCGGGTTCGCGGCGGCGCCGAGCTGTGCCAGGGCCACGAAGGCGTAGTGGTGACAGGCCAGATGGGCCCGCTCGTGCGCGAGCAGGATGCCGTGCTCGGTCTCGTCCAGGGTGTGCAGCATGCCGGTGGAGACGACGATCCGGCCGGGCAGGCCGGGGAGCGCGTAGGCGTCGGGGGCCTCGTCCTCCACCACGACCAGGCCGTTCCGCTCGGGCATGCAGGCGGCGTCCACGGCCGCGGCGGCCAGCGTGCGGGCGCGGCGCCAGAGCATACGGGCGGCCGCGAGCACCGCGCCGCCGAGCAGCAGCCCCGCGGCGAGGGCGATCGACAGCTCGGTCGGGTTGTCGCGCTGCGCGCTCTGGGCCGACCAGTGGCCGAGGCCGGCGATCAGCGGGAAGCGGATCAGGCCGGTGACGGCCAGCAGCCCCAGGGAGATCGTGCTCGCCGCGCCCAGGACCAGCGACGAGACGGTGAGCAGCCAGGTCGCCAGGCGGGGCTCGCAGCGCTCGGACAGCGGCCGTGCGCCGAGCGGGGCGAGCAGCGAGAGCAGCAGCGGCACGTAGACGGCGATGCGCATCCGGCGGGCCCTTCCTGATGTCTACTGTCCGGACTGCTTGTGGTGTCCGGGGTGCTGGCCGGAGTCGAGCAGCTGGCGCAGCAGGTCGGCGTCGCGGTCGGACAGCTCGTCCGCGAACCGGGCGAGGACGGCCTCCCGGTCGGGCCTCTCCTCGAGAACTGTACGCATACGCCGGGCGGCGAACCCGGCATCGTCGGTGACGGGGGCGTAGGCGTACGCCCGTCCGCGCGCGGCGCGCCTGAGCACGCCCTTGGTGTGCATGCGGGTGAGGATCGTCACCACGCTGCTGTACGTCAGCTCGCCGCCGAGGAGTTCGGTCACCTCGCCGGGGGTCAGCGCGGCATCCGCCTGCTGAAGCAGGCCGAGGATCTGGCTCTCGCGGACCCCGTTTGCCCTTTTCGGGCCCCGTCCGTGTGTGTCGGCCGACATGGGATTTTGTGGTTCTCCGGTCTGTCTTCTACAGTCGTGTAGAAGTTCTACGATCGTGTAAAAGCTCCCGCCTCCCCGAGTGTGCCATTGGATCGCCCATGAGTGCCATCAGCATCGGTCAAGCCGTCGTCCTCGGTGTCGTCGAGGGGGTGACCGAGTTCCTGCCCGTCTCCTCCACCGGACATCTGAAGATCACCGAGGGACTGATGGGCATCCAGGTCGACGACACCTCCGTGGTCGGCTTCACCGCCGTCATCCAGGTCGGCGCGATCGCCGCCGTGCTCGTGTACTTCTTCAAGGACATCGTGCGGATCTGCGCCGCCTGGGGGCGTGGCATCGCCAACAAGGAGGAGCGCTACCACCACGACTACAAGTTCGCCTGGTGGGTCATCTACGCCACGATCCCGATCGTGATCGTGGGCCTGGCGGCCAAGCCGCTCATCGAGGGCCCGCTGGCCTCGCTGTGGGTGGTCGCGGCCTCGCTGATCGTCGGGTCGGGTGTGATGTGGGCGGCGGACCAGATGGGCCGGCACAAGCGCGGTGAGGACGACACCACCTTCAAGGACGCCATGCTGGTGGGCTCCTCGCAGATCCTCGCCCTGCTCTTCCCGGGCTTCTCGCGCTCCGGCGCGACGATGTCCACCGCGCTGATCCTGGACCTGGACCGGGTGGCCGCCACCCGCCTGTCGTTCTTCCTGGGCATCCCGGCCCTGACCGGCGCCGGCCTGTACGAGCTCAAGGACGCCGTGGGCGCGGGAGTGGGCGCCGCGCCGCTCGCCGTGGGCACGGCGGTCTCGTTCGTGGTCGCCTACGCCTCGATCGCCTGGCTGCTGAAGTACGTCGCGCGGCACTCGTTCAACGCCTTCGTGGTCTACCGGGTCGTCGTGGGAGTGGCGCTGCTGGGGCTTCTGGCGACGGGTGCGCTCAACGCCTGACGCGCCGCTCGGGCCGGTCGGTGGATGTAACGCCTGCTACATTCGCTGATGTGCCGAACACTGAACCGGTGATCCGATGGGTCGTCCTCGTGGTCAAGGTCGCCGCGGAGCCCTCCCGGCACCGCGTCGCCGTCTGGCGGGAGCTGCGCAAGATCGGTGCGCTCTCGCTCGGACAGGGCGTGTGGGCCGTACCGGACGTGCCGGTCTTCGCGGACGGCGTCTCCAGGGCGATCGTCCTGACCGAGCAGGCCGGCGGTCAGGCCGTCGCCCTGAGCGCGACCGGACGCAGCGCCGAGGACGCGTCCCGCTTCCAGGCGCTGTTCACGGCCGCGCGGTCCGAGGACTGGACGGAGTTCCTCGCCGACTGCGGGAAGTTCGAGGAGGAGCTGGCGAAGGAGATACGCATCGCCAAGTTCACCCTCGCCGAACTCGAGGAAGAGGAGCAGTCGCTGGAGCGGCTGCGGCGCTGGCACCGCGACCTCACGGCGCGCGACGTCTTCGGCGCGCCGGAGGCCGCCGAGGCCGACCGGCGGCTCAGGGAGTGCGCCGCGGCATGTGAGGACTACGCGGAGCGGGTGTTCGCGGCGCTGCACGGGCCGTCGGGGGACGACCGGTCCGCGCTGCCGGGGGACGGCCGATGAGCCGGGACGCCACCGCGCAGTCGGCCCCGCCCCGGCAGATGTGGCCGCTCTACGCCGCCGGGTTCACCACCGCCTTCGGCGCGCACGGCATCGCCGCGAGCCTCGGCGCACACGCCGAGGGCGCCGTCACCTCGCTGCTCGTGCTCGGCGGACTGCTCGCCCTCTACGACGGCGCCGAAGTGCTCCTCAAGCCGGTCTTCGGCACCCTCGCCGACCGTGTCGGCGCCCGACCCGTCCTGCTCGGCGGGCTCGCCGCGTTCGCCGCGGCGTCCGCGCTCTACGTTCTCGCCGACAGCCCGGGCTGGCTGTGGGCCGCCCGCCTCGGCCAGGGCGCCGCGGCCTCCGCGTTCTCGCCCTCGGCCTCGGCGCTGGTGGCCCGGCTCAACCCGGCCGCCAAGCACGGCCGCGCGTTCGGCAGTTACGGCTTCTACAAGTCCATCGGCTACACGCTGGGCCCGCTGCTCGGCGGCGTCCTGGTGTGGGCCGGCGGCCTGCGCCTGCTGTTCGCCGTCCTCACGGTGCTCGGCGCCGCCGTCGCCGTCTGGGCCGCGCTCGCCGTGCCCGTCGTACCCCCACTGCCCAAGGCCCGGCAGACGGTGCTCGACCTCGCCCGGCGCCTTGCCGACCCGGTGTTCCTCGCCCCGACGGCCGCGCTCGCGGCGGCCACCGCCGCGCTGTCGGTCGGGGTGGGCTTCCTGCCGGTCTCCGGCCGCACCGCCGGGCTCGGCACGGTCGCGACCGGCGCGGCGGTGTCACTGCTCGCGGCCTGCGCGGCCGTGGTCCAGCCGCGGGCGGGCCGGGCGCTGGACGCCGGGCGTCTCGCCACGCGTTCCGGCCTGACCGCGGGCCTGCTGATCACGTCGGCGGGCCTGGCCTGCGCCATGCTGCCCGGCCTGACCGGCATCCTCGTCGGCGCCGTCCTCATCGGTGTCGGCACGGGCCTGATCACCCCCCTCGGCTTCGCCGCCCTGGCCTCCTCCACTCCGCAGGAACGCCTGGGCCAGACGATGGGCGCCGCCGAACTGGGCCGCGAACTCGGCGACGCGGGCGGCCCGCTGCTGGTCGCCGCCGTGGCGACCCTGACCACGCTCACCCACGGGTACGCGGCCCTGGCCGCCCTCATCGCCGTCGGCCCGCTGGCGGGCCTGCTTCACCGACGCCTCAACTCACGCGGGGCGTCGGCCGGTTCGGCGTAGCAAGGCCATCGGGGATGCGGGCGGCCCCGCCCGCTGCTCATCGCCGCCGACCGGTTGGCGGGGCCGAAGGGACAGTCCGCCGGCGGGGCCGAGGGGACGGCGTTTCAACCCGCCCGGGAACCGGCCCAGTTCGGCGTAGGGAGGGCAGCTGAGGAGAATCAGTTGCATGCCCAGCTCCCCCACCCCCACCTGGACCGTCGGCGGCAGCACCGTCCACCGCATCGACGAGACGCCCCTGCCGCCCGAGACCGGCCCCTGGCTGCTGCCCGGTGCCACCGCCGACGTGGTGACCCGGCACGCCTGGCTGCGCCCCGACTTCGCCGACCACGCCGGCACCCTGCGCCTCGACAGCCACAGCTTCGCCTTCGAGGCGGGCGGTCTGCGGGTCCTCGTCGACACCGGCATCGGCAACGGCAAGACCCGGGCCAACCCGGCCTGGCACGACCTGCGGACCGGCTACGTCGATCACCTCACCGCCGCCGGATTCCCCCCGGACGCCGTGGACCTGGTGATCCTGACCCACCTGCACACCGACCACGTCGGCTGGAACACCCGCGAGGTGGACGGCGCCTGGGTCCCCACCTTCCCCAACGCCCGCTACGTCACCTCCCGTACCGAGCGCGACTTCTGGGCGGGCCACGCCATGGACGCGCCACGGCGGCAGATGTTCGACGACTCGGTGGTCCCCATCGAGGAGGCGGGACTGCTGGACCTCGTGGACGTGGCGCCCAAGGGCACCGAACTGACCCCCGGCGTACGCCTGTTGCCGACCCCCGGCCACACCCCGGGCCACATCGCCGTGGAACTGACCGGCGGCGACGGCCGAACGGCGCTGATCACCGGCGACTGCATCCACCACCCCGTCCAGTTCGCGCACCCCGGCATCGGTTCCTGCGTGGACATCGACCCGGAACAGTCCGAACGATCGCGCCGCGCACTGCTCGGCTCGCTGGCCGGCACGGACACCCTCGTACTGGGCACCCACTTCCCGCCGCCCACGGCCGGCCACGTGATCACGGACGGAGACACCTACCGCCTGCTGCCGCACGGAGCCACGCACCGAGTCGATCAAGAAGACGGTAAGAACCAGGCGTAGTCGTCGTCCTCGACCATCACGCCCGCACCCTCCCGACGTGGGCCGAGCCCGGCCTGAAGGCCGGCTTCCCCTTCCGGCTCCACATCGACGTCTGCGGATGTGCCCCGCACGCCCCGCGCGTAATCTGGTCCGGGTACTTCAGGCCGCGCCTCAGGGCGTCAATTCGTCAGTCCCGTGTGCCCCCGCACTCCCGTCGCCGGGGCATGTCCGGGCGAAGCGGAGGATCAGCGATGGGTACAGTCACCACCGACGACGGCACCAGTATCTTCTACAAGGACTGGGGGCCGCGCGACGGCAGGCCCGTCGTCTTCCACCACGGATGGCCGCTGAGCGCCGACGACTGGGACAACCAGATGTTGTTCTTCCTGGCGCACGGCTACCGCGTCATCGCCCACGACCGCCGTGGGCACGGCCGCTCCAGCCAGTCCGCCACCGGCCACGACATGGACACGTACGCCGCCGACGTCATCGCGCTCACGGACGCGCTCGACCTCCGGGACGCGTGCCACATCGGCCACTCCACCGGCGGCGGCGAGGTCGCCCGCTACGTCGCCCGCGCCAAGCCGGGCCGCGTCGCGAAGGCGGTGCTGGTGGGCGCCGTACCGCCCGTCATGGTCAAGTCGGAGTCCAACCCGGGCGGTCTGCCCCTCGAGACCTTCGACGCCTTCCGCGAGGCCCTCGCCGCCAACCGGGCCCAGTTCTACGTCGACGTCCCCTCGGGACCGTTCTACGGCTTCAACCGCCCCGGCGCGAACGTCTCGCAGGGCCTGATCGACAACTGGTGGCGCCAGGGCATGATGGGCGCGGCCAACGCCCACTACGAATGCATCAAGGCGTTCTCCGAGACCGATTTCACCGAGGACCTCAAGCGGATCGACGTGCCGGTGCTCGTCTGCCACGGAACCGACGACCAGGTCGTCCCGTACGAGGACTCGGCACCCCTGACCGCCGAACTCCTCAAGAACGCCACCCTCAAGACCTACGAGGGCCTCCCCCACGGCATGCTCTCCACCCACCCGGACGTCCTCAACCCGGACATCCTGGCGTTCCTGCGGTCCTGAGAGGCGCCGTGCCGGGTCAGCCCTGCTCCGGCACGGCCATCTCCCCCAGCTCCGACCAGCCCTCCTGCTCGATCGTCGTGTTGACGATGCGCGGGGTCTCCGCGAGGTAGGGGGGCAGGGTCCGGCGGGCGGTTCCGAAGTGGTCGGACCGGACGTGGGCGGCGCCCGCCTCGTCGTCGCGGAACGCCTCCACGAGGACGTACTCGGACGGGTCGTCCAGGCTGCGGGACCAGTCGAACCAGAGACAGCCGGGTTCCGCGCGGGTGGCCTCGGTGAAGGCGGCGGAGATCTCCGGCCATTGGTCCGCGTGCTCGGGACGGACGCGGAACTTCGCGGTGATGAAGATCATCTGAGGGCTCCTCGGTGGGTCTCGTCCGGTCCGGTCAGGGGACCAGGATCGCGTGTCCGCGGACCCGGCCGGCGCGCGCCCACGTGATCAGCCGGAAGCGGGGGAGGAAGCGTCGGGCGCGCCCTGCTCGGCACGCCTGCGGTACTCGGCGTTGATGCGCTGAGCCTCCTCGAGCTGGTCCTCGAGGATGACGATGCGGCAAGCAGCCTCGATCGGGGTGCCCTTGTCGACGAGCTCACGGGCGCGCGCCGCGATCCGCAGTTGGTAGCGGGAGTACCGGCGGTGTCCGCCGTCCGAGCGCAGCGGAGTGATCAGACGGGCCTCGCCGATGGCGCGCAGGAAAGCCGGGGTGGTGCCGAGCATCTCGGCGGCCCGCCCCATGGTGTATGCGGGGTAGTCGTCGTCGTCCAGACGATCACTGAGGGGGATATCTGCTGTCATGTCACCTCGTTGTGCCAACGCGTCGAGGGGCCCTGGTGCCGTACGGCACCAGGGCCCCGAGGGAAATTCAACACCATCCGTCGGCCCTCATGCTGTGCCGACCTTCTGTTTCCGCCGTCCGCCCCGCGGAAGGGGGTACGGGGATCGCGGGGTGCGTGACCGGGGTCCACCCTCCAAGTTTCGCTCGAACTGTATCGACGAGAAAAAGGCTAACCGTGTCGGAACTCAATGTCTACTCTGGCGAGAGTAGATTTCACCTACCCGAGGAAATAGATACCGTGTGACCTGCGGCAATGGGCGCCGGGCAGCCGTCGGTGGGCGGCGAGAAGGACGGCGGGACGGCCGTGAGGGCCCCGCCGACGTGTGTCGGCGGGGCCCTCACGGGATCCTGATGGCGGTGTGCCGCCCGTCCTCATCCGTCCTGGGAGGCGGCGCCGAGCAGTGCCGACGCGGTCCGCAGCGCAGCGGAGACCGGTACGGGCGCGGCGTCGGGGCGTGCATGGCAGGTGAAGCCGAGGTGGGTCATGGCCCGGATGACTTCGCCGCCGGTGAAGTCACGGCGGTCCTGCCGGGTGATGACCTGGCCCACCTGCTTGACGGGGTAGCGACGGCGGCCGATGGTCACGGACTCACCCGTGACGATCTCGGGCCTGACGCCCTTCATCGAGGCCAGCACTCCGCTCTTGCTCAGGTCGAACGGGTACCGGGCGATGACGAAACGCATGATGCCCTCACAAGGAGTCGAGAGAAAACGGGCGAGGCGAACGGCTCGGCGAGGACGTCCCGCAGGCGGAGCCGGTCCGTGTACGTGGAACTGCCGCGGTGAACGGCGAGTTCGGCCCGGGTGATCGAGCGCGTGCACTGATCGTCCCCGTCGCACAGGAGGAGGTACTCGACACCGGCACCGGCCATGAGGGACAGGGCGACCTCGACGGTCATGTCGTCCCGGACCCGGGGCCCGGCCGCGTCCATGTCGCCGGCTGCGCTCACGGTGGAGAGAACCGACGGCTGGCGCTGCGTCTGAACCGGTGTCAAAGCTGCCTCCACGGAGAGCGGTGAGGGACGGGTGAGCTTCAGGTCGATGCCTCTAGGCAGCCCGGTCGAAGGCGGGCCGCTGCGCCCTGCGCCGCCCGGGTCGTCCGGTGGAGCTCCCCTGAGCGGGGCGGTCGCGGCGGCTCCGGGACGAGGAGGCCGCGGACGTCGCGGCGCGGCGGGGGCGTTCCGCGACGGGCGCGGCGATGACGACGGGAACGCCGGAGGGGGCCTGGGCGCCGGTGATACGGCTCAGTTCGGCCTCACCCGAACGTACCGGGGTGATCCGGGGGTTGATGCCGGCCGCGGCCATCAGCCGGCTCATGCTGCGGCGCTGGCTGAGGGTCACCAGGGTGACGACGCTGCCGGACTCTCCGGCGCGGGCGGTACGGCCGCCGCGGTGCAGGTAGTCCTTGTGGTCGGTGGGCGGATCGACGTTGACGACCAGGTCGAGGTTGTCGACGTGGATGCCGCGCGCCGCGACGTTGGTCGCCACCAGTACCGTCACATGCCCGGTCTTGAACTGGGCGAGGGTCCGCGTGCGCTGCGGCTGGGACTTGCCGCCGTGCAGGGACGCCGCGCGGACGCCGCTGTTCAGCAGGTGCTTGGTGAGCCGGTCCACGGCGTGCTTGGTGTCCAGGAACATGATCACCCGGCCGTCCCGTGCCGCGATCTCGGTGGTCGTCCGGTCCTTGTCCGCCTCGTGCACGTGGAACACGTGGTGCTCCATCGTGGTGACCGCTCCCGCGGAGGGGTCGACGGAGTGGACCACCGGGTCGCTCAGGTAGCGGCGGACGAGCAGGTCGACGTTGCGGTCCAGGGTGGCGGAGAAGAGCATCCGCTGCCCTTCGGGGCGCACCTGGTCGAGCAGGGCGGTGACCTGCGGCATGAAGCCCATGTCGGCCATCTGGTCGGCCTCGTCGAGGACGGTGATGGCGACGTCGTCCAGCCGGCAGTCGCCACGGCCGATGAGGTCCTTGAGCCGCCCCGGCGTCGCGACGACGACCTCCGCGCCGGCCCGCAGCGCACCGGCCTGCCTGCCGATGGACATCCCGCCGACCACGGTCGCCAGGCGCAGCCGCACGGCGCGGGCGTACGGGGTGAGCGCGTCGGTCACCTGCTGGGCGAGCTCGCGGGTGGGGACCAGGACCAGGGCGAGCGGCTGCCGCGGCTCCGCGCGTCGGCCCGCCGTACGGGCCAGCACCGCGAGGCCGAAGGCCAGGGTCTTGCCCGACCCGGTACGCCCGCGGCCGAGCACGTCACGTCCGGCGAGGGAGTTCGGCAGGGTCGCTCCCTGGATGGGGAACGGTACGGACACGCCCTCGTGACCGAGCGCGGCCAGCAACGGTGCCGGCAGAGCGAGGTCGGCGAACGACTCGACGGCGGGCAGCGCGGGCGTCACGGTCACCGGCAGCGCGAACTCGCCCTGGGGCGTGGCCGGTCGCCGTCCGTAGTCCTTGGTACGCCGCGGAGCCCTCGAGCGCTCGGCGGCGGAACCCCGGGAGCGGTCGTGGGTACGGGTCGTGCGGGCAGTGCGTGCGTGGGTCAAGCGGAACCTTCCTCGAGTGGGCACGTACCAAGGAATTTCCGCAACGCAATGGAAGGCGCACAGAATCGCTAGAACGAGCCGGAGACGATGGGCGTCGGGTCGGGCCGGCGGGGAATTCGTCACCCGCTCGGTGATGTGGTGGAGCCTTCCCGTCACACGCCCTGAAATGCAGCGAGCTGGGGCCCGCACCCCAAGGTGCGGGCCCCAGCTACGAAGTATGCGTTGCTGCCGGTGTCAGGCGGGAACGATGTTCTCGGCCGTCGGGCCCTTCTGGCCCTGCGCGATGTCGAAGGACACCTTCTGGCCTTCCAGCAGCTCACGGAAGCCCTGGGCGGCGATGTTCGAGTAGTGGGCGAAGACGTCGGCGCCGCCGCCGTCCTGCTCGATGAAGCCGAAGCCCTTTTCCGCGTTGAACCACTTCACGGTGCCAGTAGCCATGTCATTTCTCCTTCGGAGACGAAGCCCGGAATCCGCCCTGTGCGGATTCCGCGTCGCCGTGCTGATTGGACCGTCGGGAAATGAACCTTCTGGCAACCACACCTGCAACTGAGAACGACGTTAGCACGGCGCGAGCGGCCATGTTCGGTCAGTAATTCCGCTCGGCCCGGCGGTCGAGGAATACTCGCCGTGTACCGTGCCTATTTCTCACTTCACGGATACAGATATTGATTCGCGCGGATGAAGTCTTCCTGCCGGACGTTTCCGGCGACAGCGCCATGACCTCCCCCGATGCACCCTGTGCCGCTGCCGTCGTCATCGACGGACGGGGGAAGGCCGTCCCGCCGAGATGCCACTTCCGCGATGAACGTCACATCGCCACTCCTAGCCGGCGCGTGCCGCGGTCCAGGTGATGTGAGGGGGCTCGACGCGTGCGCACAGGGGACCGCCCTGCGCGTCGGTCAGGCCGAGGCGTCCGACCAGCAGCCCGTCGCGTGCGGCTGCGGCGAGTACGTCGTCGGGGATGACGTCGAGCATGAGCTTGGCGCGGCGGAACATCGTGAAGGTGCCCGACTCGTCGACCGTGCCCCACGACAGGTAGATGAACCGCCGGCCCAGACGGTCCTGCACATAGGGGCCTCGGACCTCGGTCCCGGTCGCCGAGGCGCTCGCGGTGCACTCCAGGGTCCAGGTCGCGGACGGTCCGTCGCCGGGCTGCGGCTCAAGGACTTCGGCCGGACGGTCGCGGCGCTGCACGCCGACGTGGAGCTTGCCGTGGGCGGGAACCTCCCCGTCGGCGAGGGCGGGGCGGGTGGGACCGGGCAGATCGACGGCGTCGATGCGGATGCGCATGGCGGCCATCATCCCGCCATCGCCCGTGCACGTAACCCGATCGAGGTGCGCGAACGCGACATGAGGGAGAACGACGGGGCCGTGTCGTCATGCCGGAGATCACGGAGGCCCACCTGGGCGCCGCCCATCTTCCCGACGACCTCCCGCTCTGGCGCAGGTCAGAGTTCCACGGCCGGCCAGTCCAGCAGCCGGGCCCCGATGACGGCGGTCTGGAGCATGTAGCGGTGGGCCGGGTCGGCCGGGTTGGCGCCGGTGAGCTGGTGGATGCGGTCCAGGCGGTACGTCATCGCCCGCACGCTCAGCGAGAGCCGGCGGGCGGCCTCGGCGGCGACGCAGCCGGAGTCGAAGTAGACGGTGAGGGTGTCCAGGAGGGGATGGGCGCCGCCGCGGGCGGTGGTGAGCGGGCCCAGCGTGTGCGCCACGAGGTCGGCCATGGCCTGCCGGTCCCGGGTGAGGACGGGGTAGACCAGCAGGTCGGTGGCGCGCAGCACCGGGTCGTCGAGACCGAGGCGTTCGGCCATCTCCAGCGCGCTCAGGGCTTCTTCGTACGACTGGACGACCCCGCCGGGGCCCGCCTGCGGGCGGCCGATGACGACCCGGCCGCCGTCGGTGGCGGCGTGCGCCTGCTTGGCGAAGTAGGGCAGGACCTCGTGCTCGTGGCCGGGGGCGATGCACAGCAGCCGGCCGTCCTTGGTGGTGAGCAGGACGTCGCGGTCGCCGAAGCGGGCGATCAGGGCCTGCTCCACCTGCCGGGGGACCGCGCTGGCTTCGTCGTAGGCTGCCGGGCCCTGCGCGACGGCGACGGCGTGGGCGTGGGAGAGGCGCAGACCGAAGCGCTCGGCGCGTTCGGCGAGGCGGCCCAGGTCGCTGCGGCCGTAGAGGAGATCGTCGATGAACTCCCGCCGCGCGGCCTCCTCCTGACGTACCGCCAGGCGTTGGGCGCCTTCGTAGCCCTCGGCGAAGGCGTCGACGACCTGCTGTACGGCGGCGAGCGTGCTGTCGGCCGATCCGGGGACGTCCGGCCATGCGGCGCGGGCCGCGGCGAGGTGCGCGCCGACCAGGTCGCGCAGGCCGTGGCCGGCGTCCGCGGCCCGTTCGCCCAGGGTGCGCCGGGACTCGATCTCCTCGCGGGTGAGACGGCGGCCCGTGGCCGAGACCTCGGCCAGGATGCGGGCATAGCCGTCGAGATACTGCTCGGGTATCGCCCGCTCCGTCACGCCGTCCCCCGGAATCCTGATGCCCCGGTGACGGTTTCTTAGCGGCTCACCGGCATGAAGACCCTAATGAACACTGCCGGAAACCGGCAATGCGCGGGCGCACGCCGGCCGTGCATCATGCCGTGCGGGGAGCACTGCGGATGGTTCCGGTGCCGGGCACCGGCAGGTGCCGGGCGCCGGAACCGAGCGCAGGCAGGTGGCGTCCATCGGCGCCGGAGGCGGGAAGGGGGGTCGGAAGATGCGGACGCTCGTCGAGGCCGCCACCGGCTTTCCCGTGATCCTGTGCACCCCGCCCTGATCGTGGTCGCGTTCTTCCGGCTGCCGGTCGCCGCCGGCTCGACCCTGGTGCGCACGCTGCTCGCACCGACGGGAGCCGTGGCCGCCCGCCGCACGGCACACGACGGAGCCCCCTGATTCCCGGATCGCCTCCGCCGGGGCACCGCCCTGTGCCCTCCCGCGACTTCCTCATTCCTGAAGGACCTGAAGGACCTATGCCATGAATGCCATGACCGTGGGCATCGGCGCGCTCGTCGCCGTCTGCCTGTTCGCCGTACTCGTCGTGTCCCTGCTCTTCCGCAAGGTGGAGCAGGGCAAGGCGCTCATCGTCTCCAAGCTGCGCAAGGTCGACGTGACCTTCACCGGACAGGTCGTGCTGCCGGTGCTGCACAAGGCCGAGGTCATGGACATCTCGGTGAAGGCCATCGAGATCACCCGGACCGGACGGGACGGGCTGATCTGCAAGGACAACATCCGCGCCGACATCCGGATCTCGTTCTTCGTCAAGGTCAACAAGACCGTGCAGGACGTCATCAAGGTCGCCCAGGCCGTCGGTACGGCTCGGGCCAGCGACCAGAAGACGCTTCAGGAGCTGTTCCACGCGAAGTTCTCCGAGGCGCTGAAGACCGTCGGCAAGCAACTCGACTTCACCGACCTCTACACCAAGCGCGAGGAGCTGCGGTACCGGATCATCGAGGTCATCGGCGTCGACCTCAGCGGCTACCACCTGGAGGACGCGGCGATCGACTACCTGGAGCAGACGCCGGTCACCCAGCTCGATCCGGCCAACGTCCTCGACGCCCAGGGCATCCGGAAGATCACCGAGCTGACGGCCGTGGAGCACGTGCGCACCAACGAGGCGCAGCGCACGGAGGAGAAGGAGATCACCCGGCAGAACGTCGACGCCCGCGAGGCCATCCTGGAGCTGGAGCGCCGCCAGACGGATGCCGAGATCAAGCAGCGGCGGGAGATCGAGACCGTACGGGCCCGCGAGGAGGCCGAGACCGCGCGGGTGGTGGAGGAGGAGCGGCTGCGGGCGCAGGGCGCGTTCCTCAGGACCGAGGAACAGCTCGGCGTGCAGCGCGAGAACCAGGCCCGCGAGATCGCCGTCGCCGCGAAGAACCGCGAGCGGGTCATCGCCGTCGAGAACGAGCGCATCGAGAAGGACCGGCAGCTCGAAGTCATCGCCCGGGAGCGGGAGACCCAGCTGACGCAGATCGCCGCGTCGAAGGAGGTCGAGGCGGAGAAGCGGGAGATCGCCGAGGTCATCCGGGAGCGGGTCGCGGTGGACCGTACGGTCGCCGAGCAGGAGGAGTCCATCAAGAAGCTGCGCGCGGTGGAGCAGGCGGAGCGCGAGCGGCAGGCCGTCGTCATCGCCGCCGAGGCCGAGGCGCAGGAGAAGCTGGTCAAGGACATCAAGGCCGCGGAGGCGGCCGAGCAGGCCGCCACCCACCGCGCGGCCGAGGAACTCACCCTGGCCGACGCCCGGTTGAAGTGCGCAGACCTGGACGCGCAGGCCAAGCTGCGGCTCGCCGAAGGTGTCCAGGCGGAGGCCGCCGCGGAGGGACTGGCCGCCGTCAAGGTCCGCGACAAGGAGGCCGAGGTCACCGAGAAGGCCGGCCGCGCGGAGGCCGAGGCGACTCAGGCGCGGATGCGGGCCGAGGCCGAGGGTGCCAGGGCGAAGGCGCTCGCCGAGGCCGAGGGCATCGGCGAGAAGCTGAAGGCCGAGGCGGCCGGACTGACCGAGAAGGCGGCCGCGATGGCCGCCCTGGACGACGCCTCGCGCGGTCACGAGGAGTACCGGCTGCGGCTGCAGGCGGAGAAGGAAGTACGGCTGGCGGGCCTGGACGTGCAGCGCCAGGTCGCCGAGGCACAGGCCACGGTGCTCGCCACCGGGCTGGAGAACGCCGACATCAACATCGTCGGAGGCGAGTCGGTCTTCCTCGACCGGCTGGTCGGGGCGGTCGCACTCGGCAAGGGCGTCGACGGGTTCGTACAGCACTCGCAGACCGCGCAGGCACTCGCGGCGCCCTGGCTGGACGGCAGCGCCAGTTTCACCGACGACCTCGGCCGGATCCTCGGCTCGGTCTCCACGGCCGACGTGCAGAACCTGACCGTGTCCGCGCTGCTGATGAAGCTGATGAAGACCGGCGGTGCGAACGCCGGACAGCTTCAGCAACTGCTGGACAGGGCCGGCGAACTGGGCCTCGCGGACACTCCGCTCGCCGCGGTCAACGGCACCGCCAGGCTCTGAAGGCCCACGACCGGGAGCTGCCGCACAGGGGACGGCAGCTCCCGGCCGTGCCATCCCACTTCCCGACTCCCGACTCCCGCTTGCTGCTACCCGCTTCCTGCTTCCTGAGAGGGACCCATGACCACCGGCCTGGACACCGGCACCTACGAGGTGCTGCGCGACCGCCTCACCGCGCAGGCCGCCGAGCTCGCCCGCCGCGCCGAGACCCTCAACACCCGCCGCACCGAGGAGTTCGGCTCCACCCGGCTGGAGCTGACCGGCACCGGGACACTGCGCACCGAGCACAACTGCGTGCCCCGCGACATCGTCTCCGTGGGTGGCACCCTGCTCTTCGGCCACAACGTCTTCCCCGGCCTGAAGCCCGGGACAGCCCCGGCAGTCGTGGGCGACGTCTTCGCGCTGTACGACCGCGACCTGCGCCGGCTGCCCGACGACGCCGTGCCCGGCCTGCTCGACGACCCCGCCTTCGTCCGCGAGTTCACCGCCCTCCACCGCTACTACCGCGAGGCGCACCTCCTCCAGCTCCGCCGTGTCGACGGCAAGGTGCTGGCCGTCTTCCAGACCGGAGACAAGGCCGGCGACATCCGCGTCCTGCGCTGGGCCGTCTCCGACCACGGCCGGGCGGCCTTTCTCGACGCGCGCGGCGACCGCGACCACGTCCTCCCGCCCTCCCACGACTTCGCGTGGACGCGCACGACCCGCGAGGACCACGTCCTGGGCCGTCATCCCCACGTCTCCATCGAGGGCGAGGTCTTCGTCGAGACCGTCGGCGGCACCCTCACCGTCAAGGTCGAGAACGACACCGAGACCGGCGAGGGCATCCACACCGAGCCCGTCGCCGAGCCGCTCCAGTCCCTCGCCGACGCGGACATCGCCTACGCGCGCGTGGGCGCCCTGATCCTGCTGCGGATCCGCCCCTACAAGGAGGACACCGACCGCTACCTGGTCTTCAACACCCTCACCCTGACCGTCGCCCGCCTCGACGGCATCGGACAGGCGTGCCGCCGCCTGCCCGAGGACCAGGGCATCGTCTTCCCCGGCGGCTACTGCCTGGCCGCCGGACCGCACAAGACGTACGAACTCGACACGGCAGACCTCGAGTTCGAGCGCGAGGTGCGCTCACCCAACGGCGAGGACGTGCTGTACGCCTTCCACGCGCGCGTGAAAGGCCGCAGCCTGCTGCTGCCGTACAACATGATCCGCAAGGAGGTCGTCACCCCGCTGTCCTGCCACGGCTGGGCCCTGTTCGACGACGGCACGCTCATCGTCCTGCGGGCGGGCAGCGACGAACCGCAGCGCGTGCACCCCGTGCAGCTGTGGAAGTCCCCGTACGTCTCCGACACCCACGCCGCCGCCCAGCCCGTCGGCACCGGCCCGCTGGCCCGCGTCGGCAACGCCGACCTCGTGCGCGGCATCTCGGACTGCCTGTCCCTCACGCGCGCGGTCGCCGAGACGACGCCGACGAGCGAGGTGTACGAGGCGCTCACCTCCGCCTGCGTCCGGGTCGCCGACTCCCACCACTGGCTGGGCCAGCCGGAACTCGGTGACCTGCGCGAGCCGCTCACGCGGCTGCGGGTCACCGCCGAGCAGGTGCTGTCCGAGTTCGAGACCGTCCAGGCCCTCACCCGCCGGGCCGCCGACGCGCTCGCCGAGGCCGCCGCGCGCGTCACCGCGGTGGTACGACGCCTGCGCGGCGAGGCGCCCCGCGGCGCCGCCGCCTGGGTCACCGGTCTGACCGAACTCCGGCACGCCCAGGGCCACTTGCTCACCCTCAAGGACATGCGGTATGCCGACACCGGCCGTATCGACGCACTCGCCGCCGACGTCGAGGCCGACCTGGCCACCTTCGGGCAGCGGGCCGTCGCCCACCTGGCCCGGGAGGACGCCTTCGCCGGCCACCAGGCCGACATCGAGCAGCTCGTCGCCGACGCCGGGGCGATCACCACCGTCGCCGGTGCCGCTCCCCTCACCGCCCGCCTGGACGAACTCGCCGACGGGCTGCGCACGATGACCGAGGTCGTCGCCGGGCTCGACATCGGCGACGCCACCGTCCGCACCGCCGTACTGGAACGGATCGCCGAGGTCCTCGGCGGCGTCAACCGCGCCCGCGCCACCCTCGACGGCCGCCGGAGCGCACTCCGCGACTCCGAGGGGCGGGCCGAGTTCGCCGCCGAGTTCGCCCTGCTCGGCCAAGCGGTCACCGGCGCGCTCGCCGCGGCCGACAGCCCGGACGCCTGCGACGAGCAACTCGCCCGCCTGCTCGTCCAGATGGAGAACCTGGAGGCGCGGTTCTCGGAGTCTGCCGGGTTCGACGGCTTCCTCGGCGCCCTCGCTGACAAACGCGACGAGATCCACGAGGCGTTCTCCGCCCGCAAGCAGACCCTCGCCGACGCCCGCGCCCGCCGCTGCGAACGCCTCGCCGACTCGGCGCTCCGCGTGCTGCGGACGGTAGCCCGCCGCGCCGTCACGCTCACCGACGCGGACGCCGTCGCCACCTACTTCACCTCCGACCCGATGCCCGCCAAGGTCCGCCGCATCGCGGGCGAACTGCGTGAAGTCGGCGACCAGGTCCGGGCGGAGGAGCTCGACGGCCGTCTGAAGTCCGCCCGCCAGGAGGCCCTGCGCGCCCTGCGCGACCGCACCGACCTGTACTCGGACGACGGACGCACCATCCGCCTGGGCAGCCACCGCTTCGCGGTCAACACCCAGCCACTGGACCTCACGCTGGTCCCGCACGGCGACGGTCTCGCTCTCGCCCTGACCGGTACCGACTACCGGTCGCCGGTCACCGACCCGGACTTCGCCGCCACCCGCCCCTACTGGGACCGTCCGCTGCCGTCGGAGTCGCCCGAGGTCTACCGGGCCGAACACCTCGCCGCCCGGCTCCTGGACGAACACGGCCCGGCGGCGCTCGCGGACGCCGACCTGCCCGCCCTGGTCCGGCAGGCCGCGGAGGCGGCGTACGACGAGGGCTACGAGCGCGGCGTCCACGACCACGACGCGGTGCTGATCCTCACCGCGCTTCTGCAGCTGCACGAGGGCGCGGGCCCGCTCCGCCACGAGCCCGCCGCCCGCGCCGCCGCCCAGCTCTTCTGGGCCCACGGCACGTCCGCCGACGCGCGACGGGACTGGCGGCGGCGCGCGGTCTCGCTGGCCCGCGCGCGCGACACGTTCGGCCTCGCCCCCGCGATCGAGGACCTGCGGCGGGAGCTGGCGGAGGCGATCGGAGGCGAGGTGGCGCAAGCCGCCGCCGCCTACCTCTTCGAGGAGCTGACCTGTGGCCCCGACGGCTTCGTCATCAGCGCGGGCGCTCGCACGCTGCTCGACAAGTTCCGCCGCACGGTGGGCACTTCGGCGTACGACGACGACCTCGCCGCGCTCGACGACCCGGCCGCGCGGCGCCAGCTCGTCGAGGCGTGGCTGACCTCGTACACCGCCTCGACCGGCACGGACATCCCGCCCGGCGACCTGGCCGAGGCGGTGGCCGCCGAGCTCTGCCCCGACCTGGCCCGCTACGACTCCGACGCGCCCCTGACCGGGACGGCCGAAGGGCTGCTGGGCGTCCACCCCCGCATCACCGACCGGTCGCTGTCCCTGCGGATCGACGAGTTCCTCGCCCGCACACGCACCTTCCGCGCGCACGACGTCCCCGGACACCGCGCCTACCAGCGCCGCCGTACGGAGCTGGTGGCCGCCGAACGCGCCCGGCTCCGCCTGGACGACTTCCGGCCCGGGACCATGTCGGCGTTCGTCCGCAGCAGGCTGATCGACGAGGTGTACCTCCCTCTCGTCGGCGACAGCCTCGCCAAGCAGCTCGGCACCACCGGCGAGGCGAAACGCACCGACACCGGCGGCCTGCTCCTGCTCGTCTCCCCGCCCGGCTACGGCAAGACGACGCTGATGGAGTACGTCGCCGACCGCCTCGGCCTGATCCTGGTGAAGGTGAGCGGCCCGGCGCTCGGCCACGCCGTCACCTCCCTCGATCCGGCCGAGGCCCCGAACGCCACGGCCCGCCGGGAGGTCGAGAAGATCAACTTCGCGCTGGAGGCGGGCACCAACACCCTCCTCCACCTCGACGACATCCAGCACACCTCGCCCGAGCTGCTGCAGAAGTTCATCCCGCTGTGCGACGCCACCCGTCGCATCGAGGGCGTACGGGACGGCCGGGCGCGCACCTACGACCTGCGGGGCAAGCGCTTCGCCGTCTGCATGGCCGGCAACCCCTACACCGAGTCCGGCAGCCGCTTCCGGGTGCCCGACATGCTCGCCAACCGCGCCGACGTGTGGAACCTGGGCGACGTCCTGACCGGCAAGGAGGACGCCTTCGCGGTCAGCTTCGTCGAGAACGCGCTCACCGCCAACCCGGTGCTCGCCCCGCTCGCCGGCCGCGACCGCACCGACCTCGACCTGCTCGTCCGCCTCGCCGCGGGCGACCCGGGTGCCCGGGCCGACCGCCTGACGCACCCGTACGCTCCCGCCGAGCTGGAACGGACCCTGGCCGTCCTGCGCCACCTGCTCGCGGCCCGCGAGACGGTCCTGGCGGTCAACGCCGCCTACATCGCCTCCGCCGCCCAGTCCGACGCCACCCGAACCGAGCCGCCCTTCCAGCTCCAGGGCTCCTACCGCAACATGAACAAGATCGCCCAGCGCATCCAGCCGGTCATGAACGACGCCGAACTGGCCGTGCTGATCGACGACCACTACACGGCCGAGGCCCAGACCCTCACCACCGGCGCCGAGGCCAACCTGCTGAAACTCGCCGACCTCCGAGGCGGCGCCACGGCCGAACAGGTCCGGCGCTGGGCCGAGTTGAAGGCCGCGTACGTCCGCACCCAGACCCTCGGCGGCCCGGACGGCGACCCCCTCACCCGCGCGGTCGCGGGTCTCGGCCTGCTCGCCGACCGGATCGCCGCCGTCGAGACGGCGATCACCCGCGCCACCGACCCACGCCACCTCGCGGAGACCCCGGCCCCCCGGCATGCGGCCCGACCTGACCCGGGGCCGGGAGACGAGTGAGATGAGCTGCGGGAACGGAAGCGGTGGCGAGGCGCAGAGGTGCCCGGTAACGGTCCTGGACCACCCGCTCGTTCTGAACACCGCGAGCACCACCGCCGGGGGCACGCGTTCCGCTGTGCCTCGCCATACGGGCCGGCGGACATCGCGTGACCGCCGTGGACAGTGGCCTCAGCGCACGAGGAGCACTCGCCCGCCGCCGGGTGAGCACCGGCCGTCCGGTCGCCGACCCGCTGCCGTGGCACCCCTCGAACAGGGCGCCCGGCATTCTCCGGAGCCAGGGCACGCTGCGGTGCGGCATGCCGGTGGTGGAGTCTCTGGGCCGACGGATCGACGGCGAGGCGTACCGGATCCGCGACCGGCGGGGGCTCGGCCTTGCTGGAGAGACAGTCGCCCACGCGGCGGCCCACCAGCGCCGCGCACAGCTGGTCGGCGTGTTTTTCGTCTACGACCGCGGCCAGCGTCGGGTCCTCGATCACATTGGCGGGCACCAGCACCCTGACCATCTGGGAGGCGGGCAGGATCGCCTTCGGCTCCCCCCGTTCGTCCTGTACGAGCAGGCCCGGCAGTCGGTGCTCGGCCACATAGCCTTGCGGCAGGGGCCGCCGCCGTCCACCGCGGCGAGGTTGTCGACGTGGACGTCGCCTGACGGGAGTTGTCGGGTCGTAGGGACTCGTGCCGCGCCTTCCGCGAGCTGACGTCGCCAGGTGGACGGACGGCGATCAGCTCTGGGCGTCGGGCGTGGAGTGCCACGCCTGCACGCCCGCTCGGGACGCCTCCTTGGCCTGCTGCCACTTCATGGCCGCCTGCTGGGCCGGGGGCACGTCCATCTCGCGGATCATGCGTCGGCCTGCCGCGAACACGGCGGAGGCCGCGATGGCCATACCGGTGCACGCCACCGCGGCACCGGCCGCGGTGAGCACGGCACCGGTCGTCACAAGCCGGGTGTTGATGTCGATCGTCCGTTGGGACCGGTGGTGATGGTTCATGACTCCACCATCCAACGGGGGGAACCGCATCGCATCCCGGCCAACGGCTCAGGGCACCGGTGCGGGGCCCGAAGGCACCGGGTGATAGGCGCAGCCGGTCGCCCAGGTCCGGTCAGGAATCTGTGGCCACGTGGTCGCCGTGCTCGAACTCGCCACCTGAACCCCGCATGGTGGGCGCACGGACGTGAGGTCGCTCCCTTACGACCGGGATCTGTACATTTATACGCCAGGGCATACAGACTGCCAGGCGTGCCGACGGCCGCACCTGTCTTGTGAACCTCGCAGGCGAGGACCCTATGTTTGATTTGAGTGCGCCGATCCTCACCACGTTCCTCATATACGTGGCTGCCATGATCGGAACAGGCGTCTGGGCGTACACCCGCACTCACACCTTCGCCGACTTCGCCCTGGGCGGCCGCAGGCTCAGCTCGTTCGTCGCCGCCCTGTCCGCCGGGGCCAGTGACATGTCCGGCTGGCTGTTCCTCGCGCTTCCCGGAGCGGTGTACGCGGCCGGCCTCGGCGCCAGCTGGATCGCTGTCGGCCTGGTGATCGGCACCTACCTCAACTGGCTGTTCGTCGCCCCCCGGCTGCGCACCTACACCGAGCGCGCCGAGAACGCCGTGAGCCTGTCGGCATACCTGGAGGAGCGGTTCGAGGACCGCACCCGGATGCTCCGGGTGGTGTCGGCTGCGGTCACCCTCGTGTTCTTCACCGTCTACGTGGCCAGTGGCCTGGTGGCCGGCGGGCTGCTGTTCAAGCAGGTCTTCGACATCCGTTTCGGGGTCGGGGTGACTCTGACCGCTTTGGTGATCCTCATCTACGCGTGCCTGGGCGGCTTCCTCGCCGTGAGCCTGACGCACGTCATGCAGGGCACCCTGATGTTCCTCGCCCTGCTCGTGGTCCCCCTGACCGGTGTCGCGGCTCTCGGCGGCTTCGGCGCACTGCGCCACGGCCTCGACGGCAAGGCGCCGCACCTGCTGGACATGGGGGCCAGGGTCGACTTCGCGGACGGCCGCTGGTCGGCAGGCGGGTCGCTCGGCGCCGTGGCGACGGTCTCGCTGCTCGCCTGGGGCCTCGGCTACTTCGGCCAGCCGCACATCCTGGCCCGCTTCATGGGCATCCGCAGCATCCGTGCCATCCCCGCGGCCCGCCGTATAGGAACGGGATGGGTCATCGTCGTGCTCGCCGGCGCCACGCTCGTCGGCCTGGCGGGCATCGGGCGGCTCGGCACGCCGCTCCGCGAGCCGGACACGGTGTACATCGCCCTGACCCAGACCCTGCTCACGCCCTGGATCGCCGGCGTGATGCTGATCGCCGTACTGGCCGCGATCATGTCGACCGCGGACAGCCAGCTTCTCGTGTCGTCCGTCGCCCTCACCGAGGACTTCTACCGCGCGCTTCTCCACCGGCATGCCGGGGACAAGGCGCTGGTGTGGGTCGGTCGCGGCGCAGTCGTCGTGGTGATCCTGGTGGCCTATGGGATCGCGCTCAGGGGCGGCGGGCTGCTGGACATCGTCGCGTACGCCTGGGCGGGCTTCGGAGCCGCCTTCGGACCGGTCGTCCTCCTCTCGCTGTACTGGCCGCGCATGACGTGGGCGGGGGCCATGGCCGGGATCGTGTCGGGCGCGGCCACGGTCCTGCTCTGGAAGAAGATCAATCCACTGCTCGGACCACTCGAGTCGGGCATCTACGAGATGGTCCCGGGCGTACTGGTCGCCACGGTCGCCGCACTGGTCTTCGGCAGGTTCGTCGGCCGACCACCGAAACGGGCCTTCTGGCGGATGCCGGGCGGAGGGACGAGCCAGCTGATGGGCACACCCTTTCTCACCCACGCACCGGTCGGCATGGCCGTCCTGGACACGGATCTGCGCTACGTCTGGGTGAACGAGCCACTGGACCGTCTCATCCCTCTCGAGCAACGACTGGGGCGGCACGTGAGGGAGGTACTGCCGAGGCCGGAGGCGGAGGTGTTCGAGGAGCAGATGCGCAAGGTCCTCGAGAACGGGACCCCGGTGCTGGACCACGAGTACCGCGGTCCCAGTTACACCGACCCCGACCGCATGCGCGCGTGCTCCGCCTCCTTCTTCGGCATGAAGGACCGCAAGGGCCGGTACGTCGGTATCTCGTACATGGTCGTCGACGTCACCGAGCGCTGGCGGGCCCAGGAACGCCTGGCCCTGCTGAACGACGCGGGCGCGCGTATCGGCAGCACGCTGGAAGTGACGCGGACCGCGCAGGAACTGGCGGACGAGGCGGTCCCGTTCGTCGCCGAGTTCGTCGCCGTCGACCTGCTGGACGCGGTCATGAGGGGCGAGGAGCCGGCCCCCGGACCGGTGGGCATGACGCCCGTCATACGCCGCGCGGGCCAGCAGTCGGTGCGGGAGGGCTGCCCGGAGGCGAGCCTGGCCGTGGGCGAATCGGTCCGGCGTGCTCCCTTGTCGCCGGTTACCCGGTGCCTGCTGGAGAGCAGAACCCTGGTGGAACGAATCCTGGACCTCTCCACCAGCACCTGGGTGACCGAGGACGAGCCACTGGGCGCATCCCTCCGCGATTTCGACTTCCGCTCGCTGCTGGTGGTTCCGGTACGGGCGCGCGGTGTCACTCTGGGAGTGGCGACGTTCGCCCGCTCCGGGCGTACGGGCCCCTTCGAGGACGACGACGTGCGTCTCGCCGAGGAACTCGTCTCCCGCGCGGCCGTGTGCGTCGACAACGCGCGCCGCTACACCCGCGAGCGCACCGCGGCCCGCTCCATGCAGCGTTACCTGCTCCCTCAGGAGCTGACCGGAGGCTCCGCCCTGGAAGTGGCGTCCTGGTACCTGCCCGCGGATGCCCCCAGCGGTGTGGGCGGCGACTGGTTCGACGTGATTCCGCTCTCCGGAGCCCGCGTCGCACTGGTCGTCGGGGACGTCGTCGGACACGGCATGAACGCGGCGGCGACCATGGGGCGCCTGCGCACCGCGGTACGGACGCTCGCCGACCTGGACCTCCCCCCGGACGAACTGCTGGCCCATCTGGACGACCTGGTCATCGGCCACATGGGGGAGCAGGGCGGCGAGGAGTCGGCGGCGGCCGACGACGAGACCGCCGGCGCCGCATTCCTGGGGGCCACCTGCCTGTACGCCGTGTACGACCCCGTCAGCAGACGGTGCGCGCTGGCCCGCGCCGGCCACCTCCCACCCGTGATCGTCGGCCCCGACGGCACCGCCGACGTCCTCGACATGCCCGCCGGACCACCCCTCGGGCTCGGGTACCTCCCCTTCGAGTCCATCGAGGTGGAGCTGGCCGAGGGCAGCCTCATCGCCCTCTACACGGACGGCCTCATCGAGACGTTCGACCGGGACATCGACGTAGGGCTCTCCCGGCTGGGCGACACCCTCGCGGTGTGCGGGAAGGCGCTGGAGGAGATCGGCATGGGCGCGGTCGACGCCCTGCTGACGGGTCCGCCGTCCGACGACGTGGCCCTGCTCCTCGCCCGGACCCACGTCCTGGCCCCGGACCAGGCGGTCTCATGGCACCTGCCCAGCGATCCGGCCGCCGTCGCGGACGCCCGCGGCCTCGCCGTCCGGCAGTTGTCGGAGTGGGGCATGCTCGATCTGGCCTTCACCACGGAGCTCATCGTCAGCGAGCTGGTCACCAACGCCATCCGCCATGCGACCGGACCGGTCTCCCTCCGCCTGATCCGGGACCGCGGCCTGATCTGCGAGGTCTCCGACGCCAGCAGCACGTCACCGCGCCTGCGCCACGCCCGAACCACCGACGAGGGAGGACGGGGCCTGCTGATCGTGGCCCAGCTCGCACAGCGATGGGGCACGCGGTACACGGCGACCGGCAAGATCATCTGGACGGAGCAGGTCATACCCGCCGATGCGGTTGCCCAGCCTGGTCCTACGGCGTGAGCTTGGCGTCAGCCCAGTTGGGCGGTCACATCAACGAGCTTTTCGACACCGACCAGTTCGCCGAAGCGGCGACCGGCGAGAACGCCAACGCCGGCGCGAAGTCGCAGCCGGACTCGACGACATGGTCCGGTGGCACCCGTTTCCCGGAGATCTCGCACTCCGCTCCCGGGACTGCCGGGCCCATGTGTGAGGATCCCCGGCCGACGAGGTCGGCTCAGACCAAAATACCGGGGGAACTGCTTTGCGTGGAGCGAGAGTTAGAAACCTGACTCTCGTTGGTGGGGCGGCGGCGTGGTCCGCGCCGAAGGCGAGAAGCACCACAAGGAGGAGCCCACGGGAACGTAGTCGCGCCCCCATGGTGCGGTTATGGTGCGCGCTGTGCTCACTGGTCTAGACAACAAACAACCCCCGGGCCAATGACCTGGGGGTTCGTATTGGAGCGGGTGACGAGAATCGAACTCGCGCTCTCAGCTTGGGAAGCTGATGTTCTACCATTAAACTACACCCGCGCAGGACGCCGGTCGAAGCCGGTGTCTGAATGCAACGTCACCTTACCCCATCCCCGGTCCCCGGCGCTGAAGCCGTGGGGCCGGTGTGCGTTGCGTGCGGCGATGCTGCTGCGGGGGGCGGGAGTTGGGGCGTACCGTGGAGGAGTGGGAGAGGGTCCGGGCGTGGCCGGAGTGCCGCCTGGAGGGTCGTTCCTTTAATCCCGTAATGTGGCATTTGGCGTCAGGCGAGCAGTAGCCGGACGCGCCTCTTGGGGAAGGGACTCTTGGACTTGATGGAGCGCACCCTCGTCCGCTGTGCCGATGGGCACGTGTTCAGCACCGCTTCGTTCCCGATGCAGCAGGCCGATCGACTCGGCCCCCACCGGCTCGTCCGGTGTCCACGCTGCGCCCGGCTCCGCAGTGTGGTGCCGGTGAGTCTCGAGAAGCATTAGAGGCGTCGGGAACACAGCATGAGCGGGCGCGCGGGCGGGCGATTGTGGCCGGTCCGCGCGCCTTGCGTATCCTCGGGGCGTGCTTCTCTCAGACAAGGACATCCGGGCCGAGATCGACGCCGGGCGAGTGGTGATCGATCCCTACGACGAATCCATGGTTCAGCCGTCGAGTGTCGACGTGCGCCTGGACCGGTACTTCCGGGTCTTCGAGAACCACAAGTACCCCCACATCGACCCGTCCGTGGAGCAGGCGGACCTCACGCGGTGCGTGGAGCCCGAGGGCGACGAGCCCTTCATCCTGCATCCCGGGGAGTTCGTCCTCGCCAGCACGTACGAGGTCATCACGCTTCCCGACGACCTCGCCTCCCGTCTCGAGGGCAAGAGCTCTCTCGGGCGGCTCGGACTCGTCACCCACTCCACCGCCGGGTTCATCGACCCGGGCTTCTCCGGGCACGTCACGCTGGAGCTCTCCAACCTCGCCACGCTGCCCATCAAGCTCTGGCCCGGCATGAAGATCGGGCAGCTGTGCATGTTCCGGCTCAGCTCGCCGGCCGAGTTCCCCTACGGCAGCGAGCGGTACGGCTCGCGGTACCAGGGGCAGCGCGGGCCCACCGCCTCCCGCTCCTACCTGAACTTCCACCGGACCCAGGTGTGAGGGCGGCGGAATGAGTGACGTACGGGAGAACCTGACCTACGAGGTGTTCGGCACCGCCGTGCGCGAGCTCGCGCAGACGATCGCCGACGACGGGTACGAGCCGGACATAGTGCTCACCATCGCCCGCGGCGGCGTCTTCGTCGCCGGCGGCCTCGCCTACGCCCTCGACTGCAAGAACATCCACCTGGTGAACGTCGAGTTCTACACCGGCGTGGGGACCACCCTCGAGATGCCCGTCATGCTCGCCCCCGTCCCCAACGTCATCGACTTCTCCGACAAGAAGGTGCTCGTCACCGACGACGTCGCCGACACGGGCAAGACCCTGAAACTGGTACGGGACTTCTGCCTCGACACCGTCGCCGAGGTGCGCTCCGCCGTCATCTACGAGAAGTCGCAGTCGCTGGTGAAGTGCGACTACGTGTGGAAGCGGACGGACGAGTGGATCAACTTCCCGTGGAGCGTTCTGCCTCCCGTGATCGACCGGGCCGGGCAGGTTCTCGACGCCTGACGGTCGGGGTGGCGGCATGAAAAGAGGGGCTTCCGGCGTATCGCCGGGAGCCCCTTCTCGTCGTGGGTGTCAGTGGGTGTCAGAACGTGCCCAGCTTCACGATCGACAGCAGTGCGATCAGCTGGATCGCCGAGGCGCCCAGGGCCTTCGGCCAGGGCAGGTCGTGGGAGCGGCTGACCATCAGGGTCAGCAGGGCGCCTGCGGCCACCCAGGTCGCCCAGCCCAGGCCCTGGACGAAGGTCGCGTCGCCGCCGAAGAACATGGCGAAGACCAGGCGCGGGGCGTCGGTGAGGGACGTGATCAGCATGGAGAGGCCGACCGTGGGCTGCCAGGCGCCGTCGCCGCCGAGCTGGCGGGCCAGGGTGTGGGTGACCACGCCCAGGACGAAGGCCGACAGCACCATCGCGACGGCCGTCGTCAGCACGATCGGGACCGCGTTCGAGAGGGTCGCGTCGATCGCGTCCTTGCGGGCGCCGTCGAAGCCGAAGACCGCGAGCAGGCCGTAGAGGAACGTCACGATGAGGGCCGGGCCCCACATCGTGTAGTCGCGCATCTGGAGGAAGGTCTGGGTGGGGGACAGGATGATGCCCCTCAGCAGGTCCTTCCAGTGCAGGCGCGGGCCCACGGGGCCGGCCGGGGCCGAGCCCGCGCGGTAGGTGCCGCCCTGGCTGTAGGGGTCCTCGCCGACCGAGAACGCCTGGGTGTGGCCGGGGTTGTTGGCGGCGTACGGATCGTGGCCGCCCTGCGGGCCGTACCCGCCCTGGCCGCCGAAGTACTCCGGCTCGTCGTACCCGCCGTTGCCCTGCTGCCACTGGCCGCCGCCGTTGCGGTACGGCTGCTGCGCAGACGGTTGGCCGTACGACGGGCTCCGCGGAGCCTGCTGTCCGTACGGGGGTTGTTGCGGTCGCCTCGGCGGAGCTCCGTTGTTGCGGGCGCCGCGTCCGATCCTGAATCCAGCCACGCCTTCGAACGTAACTGATCCCGCAGAGTGACGTGGCTGGCCCGGCGGTTCGGGCCCGGGTTTGCGGCCGAGCTGTGACATCCCCTAAGGGAACGTCAAGGTGCCCCCTAGGGAAGGGGACACGGAGGAAGAGGAGGAGCCGGGCCCGAGGGTGAGGGTCCGGCTCCTCGTACAGGGGCGGATGACCGGCTACGGGCCGGTCAGTCCGCGAAGTTGGCGCCGAAGTACGGCGAGCCCGTGGTGGAGACGCCCGAGGTGCTCGGGGCGATCGCGCGCGAGCCGGTCGTGACGATCTTCGTGCCGTCCGAGGGCAGGTAGGTCACGCCGCCGTTGCCGGCGTTCTCCCGCGAGCCGACGATCAGGTCGGCCTTGCCGTCGCCGGTGACGTCGTCGAGCTTGACGTCCGTGCCGAAGTAGTCGTTGTCCTCGTCGTTGCCGGGCACGCCCGCCGTGGACTGCGCGAAGGACTGGGCGCCGGAGGTGGTGTTCAGGCCGCTCGCGGTGCCGTAGAGGACGGTGACGGCGCCGGTGTTCGTGGCGCTGCCGATGTTCTCGCCCGCCACGCCGATCGCGAGGTCCAGGAAGCCGTCGCCGTTGACGTCGCCCAGGTCGAGCTCGTAGCCGAAGAAGTCGTTGCCCTCGGCGGTGCCGGGGACGTTGCCGGTGTCCTGGGTGATGCCGGTGGCGTTGGTGGTGATCGGGCCGCCGTCGGAGCCGTAGGTGACCCAGACCTTGCCGCCCTTTCCGGAGTCGGGGATGGTCGTGCCGTCGCTCGTGGTGGTGTTCCAGTAGGCGCCCGAGACGATGTCGCCGTAGCCGTCCTGGTCGATGTCGCCGATGGCGGTGATCACGCCGGGCTTGAGCACCTCCGAGGCGCCCATGTTCAGGCCGTTCGGGGTGCCGGGGATGTAGTAGTTCTTGTTCCAGCCGTAGTCGGTCTGGGTCTCGTAGCCGTCGACGACCAGGTCCGTCTCCTTGCCGCCGTTGATGTTGCCGGCGGTCAGGTTGAGCGGGCCGTCGGCGTCGGTGCCGACGATCGGGGGCTTGATCGTGTACGTGCCGCCGGGCTTGCCGGTGGCGCTGATGCCGCCCTTGAGCACGTAGATGGTGGCGTTGGAGCTGCCGACCGCGAGGTCTGCAGTGCCGTCGCCGTCGAAGTCGCCGGCGGCGAGGTTCTTGCCCCAGTAGTCGTGGCTCGTGGGGGCCGGGTCGGCGATCGAGACGCCCTTGCCGGTGATGCCGGAGGGCGAGCCCCACAGGATGGCGAGGCCGCCGCCGTCCTTGTCGGTGCCGACGTCCTCGCCCCAGGAGCCGACCGCGATGTCGTCGTAGCCGTCGCCGTTGAAGTCGGCGTAGGCGGTCTCGCTGCCGAAGTGGTCGCCGGCCTCGGCGGTGCCGGGGTTGCCGGCGGTGTCCTGGCTGATCGTGGAGCGCTTGGCGGACGAGACGCCGCCGGGCTTGGTCCCGTAGAGGACGACCAGCTGTCCCGCGCCGTTCCTGCCGTTCACGTAGGCGCCGTCGGCGGAGAAGGCCGTGTCGCCGATCCCGTCGCCGTTGAAGTCGGCCTGGGCGACGGTGGTGGAGTCCGCGGCCGTCGCGGTGACGGCCGAGAACGTGAGCAGACCGCCCGTCAGCGCGGCCGCGGTGGCCGTCGCGAGAGCGAGTCGCAAAGGTGTGTGCATGCGGGTTTTCTCCTGCGGCATGCGGGGGACGCCTGGCGGGCGTCCACAGTCGATGGGGTGCGCGCCGAACGGCGTTGGCCGGGAGTTGACCTGGCGTTAACCGTTCGGTCGGCGATCAGGAGACCCGCGATGGGAGGCAAGGGTTGTACGTGAGTTCGGTAATTTTTTGCGGCCGCTGTGAGGGGTGGTTCAGCCCGCCAGGAACTCCGAGCTGGAGAAGGTGACCGACGGCTCGGCCGCCACCAGACGCTTCTTCACCCCGGGGTAGACCGCGACGGTGTCCTTCGTCTCGCCCCGGTAGGTGCGCACCGCCAGGTCGGCCCGGCCGTCGCCGTCGAAGTCGCCCACCGCCAGCACCCTGGTCGTGCCCCGCGCGGGCGGCGCGACGGTGACCATGCCGGCTGTGGTCAGGCCTGTCGTACGGCCGCGGAAGATCCGCAGCCGTGAGCCGCTGGAGACGAGGTCGCTGAGGCCGTCGCCGTCGAAGTCGGCGGCGTCGAGCATGGAGCCGGGGGAGGCGAGGGTGGCGCGGGTCGGGGCCGGGAGGTCGTAGCGCAGGGACGTTTCACCCATCGCGCCGACCGCGGCGTCCAGGGCCGCGCCCCTGCCGAAGCGGCCGAGGGCGATGTCGATGCCCTCGGGCAGGGCGGTTCCGGTGCGGGTCGGGCCCGTGGGTCCGCCGAGGACGACGTACGCCTTGCTCGTGCCGTCCGCCGTGCGGACCACCAGGTCGTCGTAGCCGTCGCGGTTCACGTCGGCCGCCGGGCCCGTGGGGACCTCGCCGGGCGAGGGGACGGCGGCGCCGGCCGCGCGAGGAGCGCCCTTGCCGCTGAACGGGCCGCGCAGATACGTGAGTCGCTGTCCCGACGCGTGCAGGACGAGGTCCTCGGCGCCGTCGCCGTCGAAGTCGCCGCACACCGGCTGGTCGGGCCAGTCGTTGCCGAAGCGGGCGGCGGTGGGGACGGCGAGGGTGACCGCGCGGGTCAGGCCGCCGGGGGAGCCGAAGAGGACCTGGAGGGGGACCGGGGGCATGCCCTGGCCGTCGTAGGGCGGGTCGGTCGAGACGATCAGGTCGGTGAAGCCGTCCTTGTCCAGGTCGCAGCTCGCCTCCGCGTCGAAGACGGCGGGGAGCCGGCCCTTGGTGCGGGCGGCGTACTTCGCGGGGCTGAGCAACTGCCGTGCGCCCGGGGTGAGTCCGTGCGCGCCGCCGTAGACGATGCCGATGCCCGCGTCGTCCTCGTGGCTCCGGGCCTTCACGAGGGCGTCGAGGACGAGGTCGCGGTGTCCGTCGCCGTTGAAGTCGTCAGGAGCCCTGCTGCCCTTGCCGTGCGGGACGGGCAGCCTGGCGGGGGCGTCCGCGATCCGTACGGGGCTGGGGCGGGCGGCTCCGGCGTCCGCACCGGGGCCGCAGGCGGCGAGCAGAAGGGCGGTGCAGAGGACCGCCGTACACATCCCGCCTCTTCGCACGCGCACCGCTCACCTCGTCAGCCCCGTCGACAACGCCTGGGCAATGATGCACGGGCGAGAGACGCGGCGACAGCCCCGGGTTCGGCCGGCCCGTGACCCTCCGCCGGGTGCGGATGCGGACGCCGTTGTCCACCCGGGTGCGTCAGGATGGCTGCATGAGCGTAGTCAAGATCAACGTACTGACCGTGCCGGCCGAGCAGCGCGAGGTCCTGGAGAAGCGGTTCGCCGCGCGGGCCTCCGCCGTGGAGGGCTCCGACGGCTTCGAGTGGTTCGAGCTGCTGCGGCCGGTCGAGGGAACCGACCAGTACCTGGTGTACACGCGCTGGCGTGACGAGGAGTCCTTCCAGGCGTGGCTGCAGGGGCCGATGCGGGCGGCGCACCAGGGCGGCGGCGAGGGCGGCGAGCGACCGAAGCCGGCGGCCACCGGCTCGACGCTGTGGTCTTTCGAGGTGGTCCAGCAGGCTGAGCCCAAGGGGGCGTAGCGCTAGGGCGCGCCCCGCCGCGGGACTGTCCCTATGCGGGCGGCTCGGGTTCTTCGGCGGGGCGCTTGGCGACGAAGGAACCTAGACCGACCTCGGCTCGGATGAGTCCTTCGGACTTGAGGTGGGCCAACGCTTTCTGCGCGGTCGAGGCCGCGATGCCGAAGTCGTTGGACAGTTCGACGACGGACGGCACGCGCGCGCCCACCGGGTATTCGCCGCTGGCGATACGGGTTTCGATAGCGGCGGCGACCTGGCGCCAGACGGGGCGGGTGCGGTCGAGCTCGGGACTCATGCGGTTGACGCTAAAACTCTGCGGTAGACCGCGCGACCGCAGTAGACTTCGGTAGACCGCGAAGATGAGTGTGCGACATAGAGGACCCCCGCGACGGGTGGAGCCGTCCGGGGGCGTGGCCACCAGCCTGAGCTGACTGGAGCTGATGACGTGACCGACCTTATCCACCGTCTCCTCGTCCGGATGGGCCTCCTGCACATCCCGCGCCGAGTCGAACCCGCACCCCGGCCCCCTGCCCCACCCCTCGCCCCCCGCCCCCACTCCCTCCCGGCCCACCGCAGCCCGTACGGCCTCCACACTCCACTCGATGGCGCGGCAACCGTTGCGGTCCGCCCCTACCTCACCGCCCACGAACAGCGTCACCGGCGTCGCGAACTCGTCCTGGCTGCCCTGGGGTTGGACATGCCGGGCCCGTACTGGATCCATGGGACGGAGGTTGCCTGATGAAGCCGGAGTCACCGCGCCTGCTGCCCTGGGCCGGCCCCGAGGGCAAGCCCTGCTACCTCATCACCGACGACCTCGGCGGACCCGTCTCGCGTCTCGCCGACTCCACCGAATCCATCCAGCTCGGCATGGGCGCAGAACTCCTCGCCCACGCGCGGGCCCTGCTCCCCGACCTGCCCTCCGGTGAACTCCGTTTCCTCGCCGAGTGTTTGACCGAGGCCCTCCAGGACGCCCTGCGCGTCGCCGAGAGCCGCGGCCTGAGGCTGAGCCACCTGAACTGACCGTCCCTGAGCGGGAAAACGCCGACGCCCCCACGTCCACGCAGGACATGGGGGCGTCGAAACAGCCGTAGGGCGACCTACTTCACCGGCTCCGGCTCCGGCGCGCTCTCCGACTCCGGCTCGCCCGCCGGGTCCACCGGTGTCCTGACCGACTCCAGCAGGAGCTGGGCGACGTCGACGACCTGGATGGACTCCTTGGCCTTGCCGTCGTTCTTCTTGCCGTTCACGGAGTCCGTGAGCATGACCAGGCAGAACGGGCAGGCGGTGGAGACGATGTCCGGGTTGACGGAGAGGGCCTCGTCGACGCGCTCGTTGTTGATGCGCTTGCCGATCCGCTCCTCCATCCACATGCGCGCGCCGCCGGCGCCGCAGCAGAAGCCGCGCTCCTTGTGGCGGTGCATCTCCTCGTTCCGCAGGCCCGGAACGTTGGCGATGATCTCGCGCGGAGGCGTGTAGATCTTGTTGTGGCGGCCCAGGTAGCAGGGGTCGTGGTAGGTGATGATGCCCTCGACCGGGGTGACCGGGGTGAGCTTGCCCTCGTCCACCAGGTGCTGCAGCAGCTGGGTGTGGTGGATGACCTCGTAGTCGCCGCCGAGCTGCGGGTACTCGTTGCCGATCGTGTTCAAGCAGTGGGGGCACGTCGCGACGATCTTCTTCGCCGACTTCGGCTTGGCGGACTCCGGGACGACCTTGCCGTCGTCGTCCAGCTCCTCGCCGAACGCCATGTTCAGCGCCATGACGTTCTCCATGCCGAGCTCCTGGAACAGGGGCTCGTTGCCCAGGCGGCGGGCGGAGTCACCGGTGCACTTCTCGTCGCCGCCCATGATCGCGAACTTGACGCCCGCGATGTGGAGGAGCTCGGCGAAGGCCTTCGTCGTCTTCTTGGCGCGGTCCTCCAGGGAGCCCGCGCAGCCGACCCAGTACAGGTACTCGACCTCGGTGAGGTCCTCGATGTCCTGGCCGACGACCGGGACCTCGAACTCGACCTCCTTGAGCCACTCCAGGCGCTGCTTCTTGGCCAGGCCCCAGGGGTTGCCCTTCTTCTCCAGGTTCTTGAGCATCGTGCCCGCCTCGGACGGGAACGCGGACTCGATCATCACCTGGTAGCGGCGCATGTCGACGATGTGGTCGATGTGCTCGATGTCGACCGGGCACTGCTCGACGCAGGCGCCGCAGGTGGTGCAGGACCACAGCACGTCCGGGTCGATGACGCCGTTCTCTTCCGCGGTGCCGATCAGCGGCCGCTCGGCCTCCGCGAGCGCGGCGGCGGGCACGTCCTTGAGCTGCTCCTCGGAGGCCTTCTCCTCGCCCTCCATGGACTTGCCGCCACCCGCCAGCAGGTAGGGGGCCTTGGCGTGCGCGTGGTCGCGCAGCGACATGATCAGCAGCTTCGGGGAGAGCGGCTTGCCGGTGTTCCAGGCGGGGCACTGCGACTGGCAGCGGCCGCACTCGGTGCAGGTGGAGAAGTCCAGCAGGCCCTTCCAGGAGAACTGCTCGACCTGGGAGACGCCGAAGACGTCGTCCTCGCCCGGGTCGGTGAAGTCGATCGGCTGCCCGCCCGAGGTCATCGGCTGCAGCGCGCCCAGCGCGGTGGCACCTTCGGCGTTGCGCTTGAACCAGATGTTCGGGAAGGCCAGGAAGCGGTGCCAGGCCACACCCATGTTGGTGTTCAGCGACACCACGATCATCCAGATGAACGACGTCCCGATCTTGACCATGGCGGTCAGGTAGACCAGGTTCTGCAGCGCCGTCACGCTCAGGCCCTTGAACGCCAGCACCAGCGGGTACGAGGCGAAGTACCCGGCCTCGTAGCCCTCGACGTGGTGCAGCGCGCCCTCCAGGCCGCGCAGCACGTAGATCGCCAGGCCGATGGTGAGGATGACGTACTCGACGAAGTACGCCTGGCCCGCCTTGGAGCCCGCGAAGCGGGACTTGCGGCCCGGCCGCGAGGGCAGGCTCAGCAGCCGGATCGTCATCAGTACGACGATGCCGAGCACCGTCATCACGCCGATGAACTCGGTGTACATCTCGAACGGCAGCCAGTCGCCGATCACCGGCAGCATCCAGTCGGCCTTGAAGAGCTGGCCGAACGCCTGCGCCAGGGTCGGCGGCAGCGTCAAAAAGCCGATGGCCACGAACCAGTGGGCGAAGCCCACGATGCCCCAGCGGTTCATCCGGGTGTGACCGAGGAACTCACGCACCAGCGTCACGCTGCGCGCATACGGGTTGTCGGTCCGGCTGCCGGCGGGTACGGGCTGGCCCAGTTTGAAGTACCGGACGAACTGGCCGATGGCGCGTGCGAGCAGCGCCACACCGACCACGGTCAGGACCAGCGACACGATGATCGCGGCGAGTTGCATTTGGGGGCTCCTCGGGCCTGCGAGGTTTCGTACGAGGGAGAGCCTCGACATTACTAAGCGGTAACTTATGCAGTCCGTCCGAGACTACCTCCATCTTCTGTCGCACTGTAGCCAGCGGCTCGGTGATCTGCGTCGCTGAGGGTTGCCTTAAAGGTCTGTGACGATGCGATCGTGTTATTCATGCCAAATTGGTACATTCGCGCCTAACTTAGATCCGTGCTCTACGGGATCGCCGCCGCCACCACCGCCCTGCTCCTCGCAGCCGTGCTCACCGCACTGCTACGGGTGCCCGCGCTGCGCCTCGGAATCGTCGACCGGAGACGACGGCAGCGGCCCGTGCCGCTGGCCGGGGGCGTTGCCGTCGTGCTCGCCACCGGCGCGGTGGTGGTGGCCGGGGAACGGACAGGTGTGGCACCGCTCGGGGAAGGCGTGGGCCGGCTGCTGCTCGCCGGGGGCGCCGTCGCCCTGCTCGGGCTGATCGCGGACCTGCGGCGGGTCAAGGCGCGGGTCCTCGTCGCCGGTACGGCCGTGGCGGCGGCCTGTGTCGTGCCGTACGAGGAGACCGGGGTGCCCGCGGGGCTGCTCGCCGTGGGCTGGATCGTGTTCGTCGCCGTCGCCTTCAAGGCGCTCGACCACGCCGACGCGCTCGCCGGGACCGTGGGGGTCGTCACCGCCTTCGGGGTGGGTGCCTGCGCCGCGGCCGAGGTGATGGACGGGCTCGCGGTGCTGCTGAGCGTGCTGGCCGCCGCGCTGACCGGGTTCCTCATGCACAACTGGCCGCCCGCGCGCGTAGGCCTCGGTGCGTGCGGATCGCTGTTCACCGGGTTCGTGCTCGCCGCGGCGGCAGTGTGCACCAGGGCCGGCTACGGGCTCGCGGACAGCGCGGGCGTGCTGTTCCCGATCACCGCGGTGGCGACCGCCGACGTGCTCCTGGTGATCCTCTCGCGGCGGCTGGCCGGACGGCCGCTGCTGCGGGGCGGACCCGACCATCTCGCCCACCGGCTGCGGCGGTTGGGGCTCACCCCGCAGGGGGCGACCGTCCTGCCGGGCATCGGGGCGTTCTCCGGGGTGCTCGTCGGGATGCTCACGCACATCGGCTGGACCGCCCGGTCCGCGGTGTTCTGGGTGGCGGCCGGGGCACTCGTCGTCGTACTGCTGCTGCTTCGGGTGCCGGTGTACGTGCGCCGGCCCGTGCCCACGCAGGCCGGCCGGCCGTTGTCCACGCAGGCCGGTCGACCCGTGACGACCCAGGCCGGCCGACCCGTGTCCACCCAGGCCGGCAGGCCCGTCTCCACGCAGGTCCGGTCGGTGTCCACTCAGGCGGGCAGACCTGTATCCTCCCAGGTCAGCGGGCACTTGCGTGTAAGGAACGGATAAGAGTTGAGCCCCCCGGACTCAGGTCTGTTGACCCATAGCCGGGTGTCGTGCACACTTGAGTCCGTTCCACTCAAGTCAGCTGGAGGAAGATCACCATGGCACGTGCGGTCGGCATCGACCTGGGCACGACTAACTCCGTCGTCAGCGTTCTGGAGGGCGGCGAGCCCACCGTCATCACCAACGCCGAGGGTGCCAGGACCACGCCGTCCGTCGTCGCCTTCGCGAAGAACGGTGAGGTGCTCGTCGGCGAGGTCGCCAAGCGCCAGGCGGTCACCAACGTGGACCGGACCATCCGCTCCGTGAAGCGCCACATGGGCACGGACTGGAAGATCGAGCTCGACGGGAAGCCCTTCAACCCGCAGCAGATCTCCGCGTTCATCCTGCAGAAGCTGAAGCGCGACGCCGAGTCCTACCTGGGCGAGAAGGTGACCGACGCGGTCATCACCGTCCCGGCGTACTTCAACGACTCCGAGCGCCAGGCGACGAAGGAGGCCGGCGAGATCGCCGGTCTGAACGTCCTTCGCATCGTCAACGAGCCCACCGCGGCCGCGCTCGCCTACGGCCTCGACAAGGACGACCAGACGATCCTCGTCTTCGACCTCGGTGGCGGCACCTTCGACGTGTCCCTCCTGGAGATCGGTGACGGCGTCGTCGAGGTGAAGGCCACCAACGGTGACAACCACCTCGGTGGTGACGACTGGGACCAGCGCATCGTCGACTACCTGGTCAAGCAGTTCGCGTCCGGTCACGGCGTGGACCTCGGCAAGGACAAGATGGCGCTGCAGCGTCTGCGCGAGGCCGCCGAGAAGGCGAAGATCGAGCTGTCCTCGTCCACCGAGACCTCGATCAACCTGCCCTACATCACCGCGTCCGCCGAGGGCCCGCTGCACCTGGACGAGAAGCTCACCCGGGCTCAGTTCCAGCAGCTGACCGCGGACCTGCTGGAGCGCTGCAAGACGCCGTTCCACAACGTCATCAAGGACGCGGGCATCTCCATCAACGAGATCGACCACGTCGTCCTCGTCGGCGGTTCCACCCGTATGCCCGCCGTCGCCGAGCTCGTCCGCGAGCTGACCGGCGGCAAGGACGCCAACAAGGGCGTCAACCCGGACGAGGTCGTGGCCATCGGCGCCGCCCTCCAGGCCGGTGTCCTCAAGGGTGAGGTCAAGGACGTCCTGCTCCTCGACGTGACCCCGCTGTCCCTCGGCATCGAGACCAAGGGCGGCATCATGACCAAGCTGATCGAGCGGAACACGACGATCCCGACCAAGCGGTCCGAGATCTTCACCACCGCCGAGGACAACCAGCCCTCCGTGCAGATCCAGGTCTACCAGGGCGAGCGCGAGATCGCGGCGTACAACAAGAAGCTCGGGATGTTCGAGCTGACCGGTCTGCCGCCGGCCCCGCGCGGTGTCCCGCAGATCGAGGTCGCCTTCGACATCGACGCCAACGGCATCATGCACGTGACCGCGAAGGACCTGGGCACGGGCAAGGAGCAGAAGATGACCGTCACCGGCGGCTCCTCGCTGCCGAAGGACGAGGTCGACCGGATGCGCCAGGAGGCCGAGAAGTACGCGGAGGAGGACCACGCCCGCCGCGAGGCCGCCGAGAGCCGTAACCAGGGCGAGCAGCTCGTCTACCAGACGGAGAAGTTCCTCAAGGACAACGAGGACAAGGTCCCGGGCGAGATCAAGACCGAGGTCGAGGCGTCCGTCGAGGAGCTGAAGGCCGCGCTCAAGGGCGAGGACACCGCCGAGATCCGCACCGCCACCGAGAAGGTCGCGGCCGTCTCGCAGAAGCTGGGTCAGGCCATGTACGCCGACGCCCAGGCCTCGCAGGCCGCCGGTGGCGGCGAGTCCGCCGGCGCCGAGGCCCCGAAGGCCGACGACGACGTCGTGGACGCCGAGATCGTGGACGACGAGCGCAAGGACGGTGCCGCGTGACGGAGGAGACCCCGGGCTTCGACGAGAAGCCCGACGTCCCCTCCGGCGCCACATCTGACGACGCCGAACCGAAGGCCGCCTCTCCCTCCTCCGCGGAGGGGGCGGCCCCGGCCGGGGACGCAGCAGCACAGATCGCCGGTCTGACGGCCCAGCTGGACCAGGCACGCACGGCGCTCGGTGAGCGCACGGCGGACCTCCAGCGGCTCCAGGCCGAGTTCCAGAACTACCGCCGCCGCGTGGAGCGGGACCGGATCACGGTCAAGGAGATCGCCATCGCGAATCTTCTGACCGAGCTCCTGCCCGTGCTCGACGACATCGGCCGCGCGCGGGAACACGGCGAACTCGTCGGCGGATTCAAGTCCGTGGCGGAGTCGCTGGAGACCGTGGCGGCGAAGATGGGTCTGCAGCAGTTCGGCAAGGAGGGCGAGCCCTTCGACCCGACGATCCACGAGGCCCTGATGCACAGCTACGCACCGGACGTCACCGAGACGACGTGCGTGGCGATTCTGCAGCCCGGGTATCGCATCGGCGAGCGCACCATCCGCCCCGCGCGGGTGGCCGTGGCCGAGCCTCAGCCGGGGGCGCAGACCGTCAAGCCGGAGTCCCAGGACTCCGCCGAGGCGGCCGACGACAAGGAGAGCGGTGGCCCGGACGAGGGCTGAGCTTGAACCGATGAGAAAGGAGGGGCGTCGAGGATGAGCACCAAGGACTTCATCGAGAAGGACTACTACAAGGTCCTCGGCGTCCCCAAGGACGCCACCGAGGCCGAGATCAAGAAGGCGTACCGGAAGCTCGCCCGCGAGTTCCACCCGGACGCCAACAAGGGCAACGCCAAGGCCGAGGAGCGCTTCAAGGAGATCTCCGAGGCGAACGACGTTCTCGGCGACCCCAAGAAGCGCAAGGAGTACGACGAGGCGCGCGCCCTGTTCGGCAACGGCGGCTTCCGCCCGGGGCCGGGCGGCAGCGGCGGCTCGTTCAACTTCGACCTGGGCGACCTCTTCGGAGGCGGCACCCAGGGCGGGGGCGGCTCCGGAGGCTTCGGCGGCGGAATCGGTGACGTCTTCGGGGGCCTGTTCAACCGCGGCAGCTCCGGCACCACCCGGGTGCAGCCCCGGCGCGGTCAGGACATCGACACCGAGGTCAGCCTCAGCTTCACCGAGGCGATCGAGGGGGCGACGGTCCCGCTGCGGATGTCCTCGCAGGCGCCCTGCAAGGCCTGTTCCGGCACCGGCGACGCCAACGGCAACCCCCGGGTCTGCCCGACGTGCGTCGGCACCGGACAGGTGGCGCGGGGCTCCGGCGGAGGGTTCTCCCTCACCGACCCCTGCCCGGACTGCAAGGGCCGCGGTCTGATCGCGGAGAACCCCTGCGAGGTCTGCAAGGGCTCGGGCCGCGCCAAGTCGTCCCGGACCATGCAGGTCCGCATCCCGGCCGGGGTGCAGGACGGCCAGCGCATCCGGCTGCGCGGCAAGGGCACGCCGGGTGAACGGGGCGGGCCGGCGGGCGACTTGTACGTCACGGTCCATGTGTCCGCGCACCCGGTGTTCGGCCGCAAGGGCGACAACCTGACCGTGACCGTCCCGGTGACGTTCGCCGAGGCGGCCCTCGGCGGCGAGGTCAGAGTGCCCACCCTGGGCGGCCCTCCCGTCACCCTGAAGCTGCCGCCGGGTACGCCCAACGGCCGCACCATGCGCGCCCGGGGCAAGGGCGCGGTCCGCAAGGACGGCACCCGCGGCGACCTCCTGGTCACCGTCGAGGTGAGTGTCCCCACGGACGTGACGGGGAAGGCTCGTGACGCGCTCGAGGCGTATCGCGAGGCAACCGCGGGTGAGAACCCGCGGGCGGAGCTGTTCCAGGCCGCGAAGGGAGCTTGAGAGAGATGGACGGCCGTCGACGCAATCCGTACGAACTGACCGAGGAAACCCCGGTCTACGTCATTTCGGTGGCGGCCCAGCTCTCCGGCCTGCACCCGCAGACCCTGCGTCAGTACGACCGCCTCGGCCTGGTCTCGCCCGACCGCACCCCCGGCCGCGGCCGTCGTTACTCGGCCCGCGACATCGAACTGCTGCGCACCGTCCAGCAGTTGTCGCAGGACGAGGGCATCAACCTGGCCGGCATCAAGCGGATCATCGAGCTGGAGAACCAGGTCGCCGCGCTCCAGCAGCGCGTCGTCGAACTCCAGACGGCGGTCGAGGGCGCGGCGGCGGCCATGCAGCAGCGCGAGGCGGCGGTGCACGCGTCGTACCGCCGCGACCTGGTGCCGTACCAGGAGGTGCAGCAGACCAGCGCGCTGGTGGTCTGGCGGCCGAAGCGGCAGCAGTCCGACTGACGCGTCCCGTCACGTCACGGCAGGGGCCCGGAGACATTCCGGGCCCCTGCCGCGTATGCACGAACCGGTCGCCTTCCGTCAGGAGGGCGAGCGAACTCTAACGTTGACGTCTCATTACCTGGTTATTCCTTGACGATCGTGTGAAGAAAGCGTTGGCTTCCTTCACCTGGGACGCCTTAAGCACCCTTGTTCGGAAGGTCAACAGCAGTGAACACCCGCATCCGTCGTACCGCCCTGTGCGTGGCAGTAGCCGCGACAAGCCTGTCACTTGCCTCCTGCGGCGTGCTGAACGTCTCGGGTGACAGCAGTTCGGCGAGCCCCACCAAGGGCAACGACGTCACGATCGGTCTGCTGCTGCCGGAGACGGCCAACACCAGGTACGAGGACTTCGACTACCCCATCATCAAGCAGCAGGTCTCCTCCCTGACCAAGGACCGGGGCCACGTCGCCTACGCCAACGCGGGGCAGAACGCGGACAAGCAGGCGACCCAGATGCAGAAGATGATCGACGACAAGGTCGACATCATCCTGCTGGACGCGGTGGACTCGCACGCCATCGCCGGCGAGGTGAAGAAGGCGAAGGACGCCGGTATCCCGGTCATCGCCTACGACCGGCTGGCCGAGGGCCCGATCGACGCGTACATCTCCTTCGACAACGAGCTCGTCGGCGAGGTGCAGGGCCGCTCGCTGCTGGACGCGCTGGGCAGCGACGTCAGCACCTCCGACAAGATCGTGATGATGAACGGCTCGCCCACCGACCCGAACGCCAAGCAGTTCAAGGCGGGCGCGCTGTCCGAGCTCAAGGGCAAGGTGACGATCGCCCAGTCCTTCGACACCAAGGACTGGGACCCGAAGAACGCCGAGTCCAACATGTCCGACGCGATCAAGGCGATCGGCAAGGGCGACATCGCGGGCGTCTACTCCGCCAACGACGGCATGGCGGGCGGCATCGTCAAGGCCATGGAGGGCGCGGGCATGTCCCACCTGCCGCCGCTCACCGGGCAGGACGCGGAGCTGGCCGGCGTGCAGCGGATCGTCTCGGGCGAGCAGTACATGAGCGTCTACAAGTCCTACCCGCAGGAGGCCCAGGCGGCCGCGCAGATGGCCGTCGCCAAGGTGCAGGGCAAGGACATCGAGTTCGACGCGCTCACCCAGGACACGGTCGACAGCCCGACGGACAAGCAGATTCCGGCGCAGCTCGTCACCGTCACCGCGCTGACGCGCAAGAACATCAAGTCGACGGTCGTCGCCGACGGCATCTACAAGGTCTCGCAGATCTGCACCTCGAAGTACGCCTCGGAATGCGCGGCGATCGGTCTGAAGTAAGAGACCGCGCAAGACGTTCCGCCTTTGCGGGTGCGATCGTTGCAGGGGCCGCCGTGAAGGCTCACGGCGGCCCCTGACCGCACCCCGGGCCTGGACGTGATCCGGCCGCCACCGGCCCGGAACCCCTCCCGCGTACCGCCCTGCCTCCCAGACCGTCAGCTTGTTGCAATGCGGCAGGAGGAGGACCGTACATATCGGGAGTTACCCGCGTTTAGCGACCGTGACGTCGTGTCGAGCCGTGTTGCGGAGCCGGTCCCGTCCGCGCATAGTTGCGCTGCGAAGGCGGCGAAACCGGGGGTGGGATGGGCGATGGCCGGGCACGGGACGGAGGAGCATCCACACGGTGCTGACCGACTGTGCGAGGCCGGGGAGCGCGTCTACTCCCGGGCCGTACGGCGGGGCCGCGTGCCGCGCCGGGACGCCGGGCCGGTGCCGTGCCTGCTGGACCTCGCCCTGCTGCACCCGGACCCCGACGACATGGACTGGCTTGTCCCGACGTCCCCGCAGGAGGTCATGACACGGCTGCTGCGCGGCGTCTACGACGATGTCAGCGCCAGTCAGCTGCGGGTGGGCGCGGCGGTCGCCGCGGTCGAGCGGTACGCCGGTCTGGGCCCCGAGACGGAGGCGGCGCCGGGTTCCGGCTCCGCGGAGGGAGCCGCGATCCGCGTCCTGGACGGGCTGTCCCGCATCCAGGCCGCGATGGACGCGGCGACCGAGGCGTGCACGACGGAGGTCCTCACCGTCCAGCCCGGCGGCATCCGGCCCGAGGACGAGCTGACGGAGGGCCTGCACCGGGCGCTCACGCTGCGCGGGCGGGGCGTGCGGATGCGCGACCTGTACACGCATGTGGCCCGGCACGGCCAGGGCCTGCTCAACTACCTGGAGCTGATGGGCGGTTCGGTCGAGGCGCGCACCCTGGACGAGGTGATCGACCGGCTGATCCTGTTCGACCGCACGGTGGCGTTCATCCCGGCCAACGCGGACCGCACCCTGGCCCTGGAGCTGCGCCACCCGGCCCTGGTCGGATACCTGGTCACGGTCTTCGAGCGGCTCTGGCGCCTCGCGATCCCGCTGACGGCGCCGCTGCCCGACACCGGCATCGAGGGCATCTCCCACCGCGAGCAGTCCATCGCGGCGCTGTTGGCGGAGGGCCACCAGGACGCGGTGATCGCGGAGCGGCTCGGCATAAGCGTCCGTACGTGCCGCGCCCACATCGCCCGGCTCTCCGAGACCCTCGGCGCGGCCAGCCGCACCCAACTCGGCGTCCGCATCGCCCAGGTGGGCCTCGACGGCCACCGTCACCCCACCGACTCCGGCCCGATCACCCTTCCCGGTCAAGAATCCCCGACCGCCCGATGAGGTAGCCGAGTTGGGCCCGGCTCTCACTGCCCAGCGTGGCCGCGAGCTTGGCGGTGGGGGCACCTCCCGCGCGAGCGAATTCGAGCGTGGGGGAGGACGCGGGCGGTGCGGACGTTCATCCCGAGCCGCTCGGCGATGTCGGTGTCGGTGTGGCCCTCCACGAGGAGGGCGGCGATGGCGTGTTGGCGGGGGGTGAAGCCCGCTGGGGTGGGCGGTTGGGCGGCCTGGGGGTACATGGGCGTGGCCAGCCGCCAGAGGCGGTCGAAGGCGGTGGCGAGGAAGCCGGCGATGACCGGGTGCCGGATCTCCAGGGCGAGCGTGCGGTCCGGGTGGGCGGGGATGAAGGCGATCGTGCGGTCCACCACGAGGAGACGGTCGGTGATCTCGTCGAGCGTGCGGGCCTCCGCGTCCCCGCTCAGCTGCTCGTAGCGGGCGAGGACCGACGGCGCGTGCCGGAGCGTGTGCTGGTAGAGCGTGCGGATACGGCCGCCGCGGGTGAGGAACTCCTGGTCGCGGGCGAGGGCGTCGGCGCGCGCCTTCAGCGGTGTCCGGGTGTGGCTGATGTGCGGCTGGATGGCGAGCAGTTCGTCGCGGCCGGCGGCCATGGCGTCGGTGATGGCCCGCCCGATGCGGTCGGACCCGCTCAGCACCCCGACGGCCGAGGAGCCGCCGGTTCCCGTTCGCGCGCCGCCGAGCCGCATGAGGGGTTCGAACAGGTCGGCCAGCCGGGCCTCGCGGCGCCGCTCCCGCGCGATGCGGTCCTCCGACGTGCTCAGCAGGCGGTGCAGGGCGACGGCGGGCGCGACGGGCTCCAGGCGGGCCTCCTCCTCGATCGAGGGATGCAGCAGGCCGAAGTCGACCAGACAGGGCGCCCCGGCGGCCTCACGGGCCGGCAAGTGGCCTTCGCGCAGCGCGCGTTCGTACAGCCCGGTTCCCTCGCAACACAGCTCTTCCGGTCCGTGGTCCGGATGTGCCGCCGAGTCCATCGTGTCCCTCCCCCGCGGACTCAGGCGTCCTGCTCCAGGATCCCCGACTGCGCTATGAGAAAGCCGAGTTGTGCCCGGCTGCCGCTGCCCAGAGCCATCGCGAGCTTGGCGATGTGAGCGCGGCAGGTGCGCACGTTCATGCCCAGCCGCCGTGCGATCGCCTCGTCGACATGGCCCTCGACCAGGAGCTTGGCGATGGAGTGCTGGATCTCGGTGATCCCGTCGGGGGCGGTCTCGTAGGGGGCGCCTGCGCTCAGCGGGACCGCGCGCGTCCACATGAACTCGAAGACCTTGATCAGGTAGCGGACGAGTCCCGGATGCCGGAGTTCGAGCGCGATCTCGCCGTCGTCGCGGGTCGGGATGAAGGCCACGGTCTCGTCGCAGATGATGAGCCGCTCGACCAGCTCGTCGATGGTGCGGTACTCCACCTTGCCGTCGGCGAACTGGGCTACGTACGCGAGGGTTTCGGGGCTGTAGCGGGCCGGGTGCTGGTACAGCGTCCGGATGCGGCAGCCCCGCTCGATCAGCGGCCGGTCGCGTTCCAGGGCCTTGGTGAGGGTGTGTTCCAGGCGGCGTCGGCTCGGCTGGACGGTGAGCATCTCCGTGTGGCACTGGGACGTGGCAATATCGAGCGCCGCGTTGATCCGGTCGAGTCCCTCCAGCACGGTGATCGAGTGTGTGCTCGCCGTCGACTGGGCGCTGAGGGTCATGAACGGCTCGAAAGCGTCGGCGAGTTCGATGGACAGGCGCCGGCGCTGGGTGATCTCGTTCTCGATCGGTGTGAGCCTCTGGGCAAGCGCGACCGAAGGCGGTACGGGACGCAGCCAGTTGGGGTCGTCAGGATCAGGATGAAGCAGGGCGAATTCCATCAAGCACGGCGCAGGCTCGACATCCGAACGGGCTATGCGTCCCGTCCGGAGAGCGTTGCCGTAGAGGCGGCGTCCGTCCTCGCACAGGTCGGTCAACCCATGGGGATGTGTCCGCTTAGTCTCATTTATCACCAGATCTCCACCCCCCAGGGTCCTGAACGTGCAGGAACATGATGCATCGTTTGTGTGGCCATGACGTGCCGGAATGGGCCATCGTCGTATTCAGACGGGGGAGAGGTGACCTTCAAATGAGGACGAAGCCGACTATGCATAAGAGAATGCTTCGCTCGGCGCTTGTCGCCGCCTTCTCCGCCGTGGTGGCCCTCGGAGCGCTGAGTGGCATCGCGGGGACGAAGAGTGATGTCGCGGGGGACAGCAGCTGGAGCACCACCGCCGTCGCTGCCGCCCCTCCCGGTGACAGCAGTTGGGTCGTGGCGACAAGCGTCCCCGGGGACAGCTCATGGGTTGCCCCCGCCGACAGCAGCTGGGCCGTTTCGTCATGACCACTCCACCCGACGACCGCTCCTTCCGCCGCGAAATGGCCACGGCCTACCGATCGGGCTGGCACTTCATCGACCTTGTCACCGCGATCCCCCACTCCGGTGACTCGCTGATGGTGACCGTCTTCGGTGAGCCGGTCGTCGTCACGCGGGACGAGGACGAGGACGTACGGGCGTACCGGTGTCTGCGGCGGCCTCGGGGGGCGCCGCAGCCCGTGCGATGTGCCATCCGGTACGGAATGATCTTTGTGAATCTGGACCAGCGAGACCACCGGCTGGTGGAACCGGAAACCCCCGATGTTCGGACCATCTCAGCCACCCCCCGCAGTGCCTGACGCGAATCCCCCGTCGTAACAGTTCGCTCAGGTGCTTCCCCCCGCAGCGGCGTCACCGTGACCTGAACACGGTGACGCCGCTGCAGCTTTGGCGGACATGTCCCGCTATCGACCGGATGGTGCCGCGCGCGTCCATGGCCGAAAATCATCAGGCGTTGCCCATGGCCCTGGTGAGCTCGATCTCGATCACCACGCGTGACGGGTTCGGCGACGGCGTCCGGTCGTAGCGCTCGGCGTAGCGCCGCTCGGCCTCCGCGACCCGCTCCGGCTCGCTCCGCACGACGGCCCGGCCCTCCAGGGTCGCCCACCGCCGCCCTGCCACCTGGCACACCGCGACCCGGGCGCCCTCGGACCCGGTGGCCAGCACATTGGCCACTTTCCGGCTCGACTTGTTCGCGATCACCCGAGCGAGCCGGGCCTCCGGATCGTATGTGACCCCGACGGGTACGACATGCGGGCTGCCGTCCGGGCGCGGGGTGGTCAGTGTGCACAGATGCCGCTCCCGCCAGAAGGTGAGATACGAGGCGCCAGGGGCACCGGGGTCCTGGGTGTACGAAGCCATGTTCTGGAAGGTAGCCGGAAGTGGCCGGTCTCGCCCTTGAGTGGAATAGACTCAACTTTGTGTACGCTGCTCAAGTCAGGTGGATGACTGCTGACGCCAGGAGGAGAACGCGAACGTGGACGCCGAGCTGACCAACCGGAGCCGGGACGCCATCAACGCCGCCGGCAACCGGGCCGTGACCGAGGGACACCCCGACCTCACGCCCGCACACCTGCTCCTCGCTCTGCTCCAGGGGCAGGACAACGAGAACATCGTCGATCTTCTGTCCTCCGTGAACGCCGACCAGGCCGCCGTCCGCGCCGGCGCGGAGAAGGCGCTCGCCTCGCTGCCCAGCGTGACCGGCTCGACCGTGGCGCCCCCGCAGCCCAACCGGGACCTCCTCGCCGTCATCGCGGACGCGCAGAAGCGCGCCAAGGACCTCGGCGACGAGTTCCTCTCCACCGAGCACCTGCTCATCGGGATCGCCGCGAAGGGCGGCGCCGCCGGTGACGTACTGTCCGGACAGGGGGCCACGGCGAAGAAGCTGCAGGAGGCCTTCCAGCAGGCGAGGGGAGGACGCCGGGTGACCACACCCGATCCGGAGGGCCAGTACAAGGCCCTGGAGAAGTTCGGCACGGACTTCACGGCCGCGGCGCGAGAGGGCCGGCTCGACCCGGTGATCGGCCGCGACCAGGAGATCCGCCGCGTCGTGCAGGTGCTCTCGCGCCGTACGAAGAACAACCCGGTCCTCATCGGCGAGCCGGGCGTCGGCAAGACCGCCGTCGTAGAGGGGCTCGCCCAGCGGATCGTCAAGGGCGACGTGCCGGAGTCCCTGCGGGACAAGCGGCTGGTCGCGCTGGACCTCGGCGCGATGGTCGCGGGTGCGAAGTACCGCGGCGAGTTCGAGGAGCGGCTGAAGACGGTCCTGGCGGAGATCAAGGACTCCGACGGCCAGATCATCACCTTCATCGACGAGCTGCACACGGTCGTGGGCGCGGGCGCCGGCGGCGACTCCGCCATGGACGCCGGCAACATGCTGAAGCCCATGCTGGCCCGTGGCGAGCTGCGCATGGTCGGTGCGACGACGCTGGACGAGTACCGCGAGCGGATCGAGAAGGACCCGGCGCTGGAGCGCCGCTTCCAGCAGGTGCTGGTGGCGGAGCCGTCGGTCGAGGACACGATCGCGATCCTGCGCGGGCTCAAGGGCCGTTACGAGGCCCACCACAAGGTGCAGATCGCGGACAGCGCGCTGGTGGCGGCCGCGTCCCTCTCCGACCGGTACATCACCTCCCGCTTCCTGCCGGACAAGGCCATCGACCTGGTCGACGAGGCGGCCTCCCGCCTCCGCATGGAGATCGACTCCTCGCCCGTGGAGATCGACGAACTCCAGCGCATCGTCGACCGGTTCAGGATGGAGGAGCTGGCGCTGGAGAAGGAGACCGACCCGGCCTCCCGCGAGCGCCTGGAGAAGCTGCGCCGCGACCGCGCCGACAAGGAGGAGGAGCTGCGGGGCCTGACCGCACGCTGGGAGAAGGAGAAGCAGTCCCTCAACCGCGTCGGTGAACTGAAGGAGAAGCTCGACGAGTTGCGCGGGACGGCCGAACGGGCCCAGCGCGAGGGCGACTTCGACACCGCCTCCAAGCTGCTCTACGGCGAGATCCCCACCCTGGAAAGGGACTTGGAGGAAGCCAGCGAGGCCGAGGAGGAGGTCTCCAAGGACACCATGGTCAAGGAGGAGGTCGGCTCCGACGACATCGCGGACGTCGTCGCCGCCTGGACCGGCATCCCCGCCGGGCGCCTCCTGGAGGGCGAGACGCAGAAGCTGCTGCGCATGGAGGAGGAGCTCGGCAGGCGCCTGATCGGCCAGCAGGAGGCCGTGCAGGCGGTGTCCGACGCGGTGCGGCGCAGCCGGGCCGGCATCGCCGACCCCGACCGCCCGACCGGCTCCTTCCTCTTCCTCGGCCCGACCGGCGTCGGCAAGACCGAACTGGCCAAGGCGCTCGCCGACTTCCTCTTCGACGACGAGCGGGCGATGGTCCGCATCGACATGTCGGAGTACGGCGAGAAGCACAGCGTGGCCCGGCTGGTCGGCGCCCCGCCCGGATACGTCGGCTACGAGGAGGGCGGCCAGCTCACCGAGGCGGTGCGCAGGCGCCCGTACAGCGTCGTGCTGCTCGACGAGGTGGAGAAGGCCCACCCCGAGGTCTTCGACGTGCTGCTCCAGGTGCTGGACGACGGCCGTCTGACGGACGGTCAGGGCCGTACGGTCGACTTCCGCAACACCATCCTGGTGCTGACGTCCAACCTCGGCAGCCAGTTCCTGGTCGACCCGCTGACCGGCGAGGAGGAGAAGAAGGAGCAGGTCCTCGAGGTGGTCCGGACGTCCTTCAAGCCGGAGTTCCTCAACCGCCTCGACGACCTGGTGGTCTTCTCGGCGCTGAACAAGGAGGAGCTGAGGCGGATCGCCCGTCTTCAGCTCGACCTGCTGGCCAAGCGCCTCGCGGACCGCCGCCTCACCCTGGAGGTCACCGACGACGCCCTGGCCTGGCTCGCCGACGAGGGGAACGACCCGGCCTACGGTGCCCGGCCGCTGCGCCGGCTGGTGCAGACCGCCATCGGCGACCGCCTCGCCAAGGAGATCCTCGCGGGTGAGGTCAAGGACGGCGACACGGTCCGCGTGGACGCGTTCGGGGAGGGCCTGATCGTGGGACCCGTCACTGGTAAGACCCTGTAACGGAGGGTGCCGGGGTTGCCACCCCCCTCCCCGCATGGGGGAGGATGGCGGCATCCGTACGAAGGGAAAATCACGGTGACCATCGACCCGTCCTCGATTCCGAACTTCGGGGGCCAGCCCGAGCCGCAGCAAGGACCGGCGGGCCCCGTCGTCCCGGATCAGGACCTCGTGAAGCAGCTCCTCGACCAGATGGAGCTCAAGTACGTCGTCGACGAAGAGGGTGACCTAGCGGCGCCGTGGGAGCAGTTCCGTACGTACTTCATGTTCCGTGGTGAGGACGACCAGCAGGTCTTCTCGGTGCGGACGTTCTACGACCGGCCCCACCAGATCGACGAGAAGCCCCAGCTGCTGGAGTCCATCGACGACTGGAACCGGCGGACCCTGTGGCCCAAGGTCTACAGCCACACCCACGACGACGGCACCGTCCGCCTGATCGGCGAGGCGCAGATGCTGATCGGCACCGGCGTCAGCCTGGAGCACTTCGTCTCCTCCACGGTCAGCTGGGTGCGCGCCGCCATCGAGTTCGACCGGTGGCTCGTCGAGCAGCTCGGCCTCGAGCAGGAGGTCAACGAGACTGACGAGAAGCCCGAGGGCGACGAAGAGGAGTAGGCCCTCTCCCACAGCCTCACAGCGGCATATGGGCGAGCACGACCAGATACGCCCCGTAGCCGAACGAGAGCCCGGCCAGGGCACCGACCACCACGGTCGCGTGCCGGGGCCGGGCTCGCGCCGTACGGGCCAGGGCCCGGGCGAGCGGCAGCAGCAGCGGGAAGGCCGGGAGCAGGAAGCGGGGCTTGGACTCGAAGTAGCCGGACCCGCCGAGGACGATCAGCAGCAGCACGCCGCTGTACACGAGCAGGAGCAGCGGGGCGCGGTCGGCGATCAGCAGCGCGTAGAGCACGACGGCCGCCGCGACGATCACCATGGTCATCGGGAAGACCAGCCGGTCGCCCTGGAGCAGCAGATGGCGGACGAACTTCAGCGCCCCCTCGCCGAAGTCGAACCGCGAGCCCCACAGCCGCTGCACCTGGAAGTACCCGCCGAACAGGTTCCCGGTGCGGTGGCCGACCCACAGCACGTAGGCCGCCCATCCGGCCGGCGCGAGCGCGGCGCCCGTCCACAGCCTGTGGGAAACCCGGCGGCGCTCACGCAGGCACCTGCCCATCTCGTACGCCGCCGCCGCGAGCACCGCCGCGGCCACCGCGACGCCGTTGGGCCGGGCCAGCCCCGCGAGGGCCGCTAGGGTGCCCGCCCACAGCCAGCGGCCGGTGAGCACCGCGTACAGCGACCAGGCGGCGAAGGCGGTGAGCACCGGTTCCGTGTACGCCATCGACAGCACCACGGAGTGCGGCAGCAGGCCCCAGAGCAGGACCAGGGCGACCGCGACGGCCCGTCCGTGCAGCCGGGCGCCGACCGCGTAGATGCCGCAGGCGGCGACGGCGGCCGCGGTCCAGGACACGAGCAGTCCCGCCGCGCCCCCGCCGAGCGGCGTGAGGGTGTGCACGGCGCGCACGAGCGCCGGGTACAGCGGGAAGAACGCCAGGTCGCTGAAGACGCCGGGCCGCAGGTGCGGGGTCGGGACGTACCCGTGGGCGGCGATCCCCAGGTACCACAGGGAGTCCCAGGAGCGCCCGAGCAGACCGAACGGGTTGCGTCCGGTGGTCGCCCGGGCGACCAGCGCGACGGCGGCGGCGCTCAGCAGCCGGGCGGCGAGGAACAGCCCGAGGGCGGCGGCCATCCCGGCCGCCGGAGGTGACTGTGCGTGGTCCTGGGCGGCGGAGTCCGGCTCGGCGGCGGTGGACGGGCGTGCGAGGGTGCTGGCATGCGTCACACCGGCACATTGCGTGCCGAACCGGGCGGCGCGCGAGTGCTGGGGGCCCGAGTGGGTGCGGTCGCGGGTGCTCGGGCGTGTCTGCGTGACACGAGGGCCGAAGGCTGTTCAAGCCGTCCCGGGCGCCGGCCCGGTCGTCCCGGCCCCGCGCGCTCACATCGCCCGCAGCCTCTTGACGGCCTCTTCCAGCACCGCGGTCTGCTTGCAGAACGCGAACCGCACGAAGGGCGCGCCCTCCTCGCGGTGGTCGTAGAAGACGGCGTTCGGGATGGCGACCACGCCCGCCCGCTCGGGCAGGGCGCGGCAGAAGGCGAAGCCGTCCCTCTCGCCGAGGGGGCGGATGTCGGTGGTGACGAAGTACGTGCCGGCGGGCCGGAAGACTCCGAAGCCGGCCTCCGCCAGGCCCGCCGCCAGCAGGTCGCGCTTGGCCAGCATGTCCTCGCGGAAGGCGGTGAAGTACGTGTCGGGCAGCGCCAGCGCCTCGGCCACGGCGTACTGGAACGGCCCGGCCGAGACGTAGGTCAGGAACTGCTTCGCCGAGCGCACCGCCGTGACCAGCGCCGGTGCCGCGGTGATCCAGCCCACCTTCCAGCCGGTGAAGGAGAAGGTCTTGCCCGCCGAACCGATCGTGACCGTGCGCTCCCGCATGCCCGGGAAGCAGGCGAGCGGCAGGTGCTCGCCCTCGAAGACCAGGTGCTCGTAGACCTCGTCGGTGACGACGAGCAGGTCCCGCTCGACGGCCAGCTCGGCGATCGCGGCGAGCTCGGCGCGGGTGAGGACCGTGCCGGTGGGGTTGTGCGGGGTGTTGAGGAGCAGCAGCCGGGTGCGGCCGCTCACCGCGGCGTGCAGTTCGTCGAGGTCCAGGCGGAAGGCGCCCTCGTGCGGATGCAGGGTGACCGGCACCCGGGTGCCGCCCGCCATCGCGATGCTCGCGGCGTAGGAGTCGTAGTACGGCTCCAGGGCGATCACCTCGTCGCCGGGCTCCAGCAGGGCCAGCAGGGACGCGGCGACGGCCTCCGTCGCGCCGGCGGTGACGAGGACCTCCGTGCCGGGGTCGTACGACAGGCCGTACCACCGCTCCTGGTGCGCGGCGATCGCGGTGCGCAGCTCGGGGATGCCGGGGCCCGGCGGGTACTGGTTGCCGCGTCCGTCGCGCAGCGCACGGACCGCCGCCTCCCGGACCTCCTCGGGGCCGTCCGTGTCGGGAAAGCCCTGGCCCAGGTTGATCGCGCCGGTCTGCACGGCCAGGGCCGACATCTCGGCGAAGATCGTGGTCCCGAACTCGGCGAGGCGGCGGTTGAGGAGCGGACGGCTGCTGGAGGTCATGCCGGCCATCCTGCGCCGAAGGTCCGGGGTTCCTCAACTCAACCTCGCACCGCCGGTGCTGCGGCCCTGCGCACGGGGGGCGTCTCCATCTGGTCGCCCTGTCGCCCCAACTCCTATGCTCCGACGATGGATTGGGGCACTGTGGTGGGCACCGTGACGGGAGCGGTCATCGGGGTGGGCGCGACCTCCTTGTCCGACCGGTCCAGGTGGCGGCGAGAGCAGTCCGAGCGTCGTACGGCCGTCAAGCGCGAGCTGTACGCGGCGTACCTCGCGGCCGTCGCGCGCACCTGGAGCGAGATCCGCGCGGTGGTCATCAACGGCACCGAACCCTGGCCCGAGCGCGCGCACCGTGCCGGCGAGGTCTACCGGAACGGACGCGTCTACGAGCTGCGCTACCAGATCTCCATCACCGCCCCGCCGGACATCGTCGCCCTGGCCGACGAGGTCGTGCACGGGTTACGGGACCTCGTCGAGGATCTCGCGGCCGGGGAGACCTACAGCGACTGGGCCGATCTGAGACGTGCCAACCTCGGCTGGTTCGACGCGTTCGACACCATGCGGGCCAGGATGCGCCTCGACCTTCACGACGCGTCGCACCCGCTGCCGCGCCCCAGCCCTGAGCCGACCGTCTAGACGTCCCTCAGAAGTTGCTCAACTCTGCTTTGGCCGGAGAGCGGGCCGGGCATCCCTCGTGCACGCAGGAAACAGAGGCGCCCACGGGGGGCTGCTTCGGTTCAACCGAAAGGACGGTGACGCCATGACCGGCTTCATCGTGGCGGCGGTCGTGATCGTGTTCGTGGCGATCGTCGTGTCGGCAGTGCGCAAGGGCGGCTCGAAGCGGTACGGCTCCGCGGGCCGGCGCGGGTCGTACGCCGCCGGGAGCGGCGGCAGCTGGTGGGCGGGCGACGGCGGCTCGTCGGGCGGGCACGGAGGACACCACGGGGGCCACCACTCCTGCGGGGGCGGCCACTCCTCCTGCGGTGGAGGGTCGTCCTGTGGTGGCGGGTCCTCCTGCGGCGGCGGGGGCGGATGCGGCGGAGGCAGCTGACACGGGGCAGCCGAGCTCTGTCAGGGGGAGCCGCATCCCCTCCCGTCATGTCCTGTCACACCAGTCGAACACCCGCCGGAGCCCACGCCCTGGCGGGTGTCCGTACGCTCCGGCGTACGCATGGCCGCCCTGGCGTACGCCATGGTTGAACAGTTGAGCAGGGGAGCCCTCTGAGGGATGGAAACCCAACGAAGTTGGGTAAAAAGGCTGTGACGGCGCCACCGTTCATGATTCCCTCTAAATCACCGACGCAGCCCCCTCGGACGTCCCGCGAAGACCTTCTGACCTCCTGACTGGGCTGACCCGGCCGATTCCCCGGGAGTCGCCGTGGTGTGCCGGACCCCCACACCTTCCCCCCTTTTTCTTTGCGTGCCAGCGGAGCCGACCCATGCTCACGACCCTGAACACCTCATACACCGACACGCGCGCGGCCGACCTCGCCTGGGCCCTCGGGCGTGAGCCGCTCGACGCGCTGGCCACCCTCGACCTCGAACTGGCCGGGGCGAAGATGCAGTTGAGACTGCTGGGCGCGTCCCACCAGGTGCTGCTCGAAGAGGAACGGGGCCGCTGTTCGGAGACGGTGGCGTGCATCGCCGGCAGCAGCACCCCGCTGCCGCTGGGCGTCGCCAAGCGGGTGGGCGACTGGGAGTACGAGTTCGCGGCCCGCGTGGAAGTGCTGTCCCCCGGCTCGTTCGCGGGGCGCGCGCAGGAGTTGCTCGCGCTGGTGGCCGACCATCCGCACGGTCTGGCGGGCGTGTTCCCCGGCAGTCCGCACGCCTTCACCGCGCTGCTGGCCCAGTGGCACGAGGGCCAGGTCCACTGGCGGACCTGGCACGCGTACCCGCAGGACGGGCAGTTGGTGGCGACGCGGACCCGCGTGGGAGTCCGGGTGCCGACGGCGCAGCTCAGTCCGGCGGACGCCTGACCCGGACGCGTGCCCTCAAACACCGGACGCCCAACTGACCGACAGTTCCACACGTGTGGGTGACGAAGCGTGACTCTGCAGTGACGTAACGTCGCAGTCGTGATCGAACCGCACGCCCCGGCACCGCCCGGCTCGCCGCCTGACTGGGCGGGCCCGGCGCGGCTGCCCGTGCAGCCGGACACCGGACGGCTCCTCGTGCTCGCGTGCGTGTTCGTCTGCGCGGCCTGCGGACTCGTGTACGAACTCGAACTGGTCGCCCTGGCCTCGTATTTGATCGGCGACTCGGTCACCCAGGCCTCGGTCGTCCTGTCCGTCATGGTCTTCGCCATGGGCATCGGCTCGCTCGGCGCGAAGCGCCTGCGCTGGCGGGCCGCGGCCGGCTTCGGCGCGATCGAGGCGATCCTCGCGCTGGTCGGCGGCTCCAGCGCGATGGCCCTGTACGCCGTCTTCGCGTGGACCGGCGGCTGGGGCGGACTGTGGGGCCCGCGCTGGCTCCTGGTCGCCTTCTCGCTGACCATCGGCCTGCTGATCGGCGCCGAGGTCCCGCTCCTGATGGAGCTGATCCAGCGCATCCGGCGCCAGGACGCGGGCGGCGTGGTCGCCGACCTGTTCGCGGCGGACTACGTCGGCGCACTGGTCGGCGGGCTCGCCTTCCCGTTCCTTCTCCTGCCGCTGCTGGGGCAGTTGACGGGCGCCCTGATCACCGGGGCCGTCAACGCGATCGCGGGCGGCACCCTCGTCCTCGGCCTGTTCCGCCGGGACCTGACGCCCCGGGCGCGCCGGCTGCTGCTGGTCGCCAACCTCACCGTCCTCGGCATCCTCGCCTCCGCGGCCGCCCTGGTCGGCGACTTCGAACGGGCCGCGCGGCACGCGGTCTACGGCGGGGACGTCCGGGTCGCGCTCCAGACCGGCGTCCAGGAGGTCGTCCTCACCGGCGGCACCCACGGCCGCCCCCTCGACCTCTTCCTCGACGGCCGCCTCAGGGTCAGCGGCCGCGACGAACTCCGTTACCACGAGGCCCTGGTGCACCCCGTGATGGACGGCCCCCACGCGCGCGTGCTCATCCTCGGCGGCGGAGACGGCCTGGCCGCGCGCGAAGTGCTGCGCCACGTAGGGGTGCGCCGCGTGGGCGTCGTCGAACTCGACCCGGAAGTCGTCCGGTTGGCCCGCCACGATCCGGCACTGTCGCGGCTCAACGGCCACGCCCTCGACGACCCGCGCGTGCACGTGACGACGCAGGACGCCTTCTGCTGGCTGCGCACGGCGCCGGCCTCGTCGTACGACGTGGTCGTCGCCGACCTCCCCGACCCGGGCATCACCGCCAGCACGAAGCTCTACTCGCAGGAGTTCTACGGCCTCGCCCGGCGCGTCCTCGCGCCCGGTGGCCGTCTGGTGGTGCACGCGGGCCCGGTCGCCACCCGGCCGCGCGCGTTCTGGACGGTGGACGCGACCCTGCACGCCGCAGGTCTGCACACCGTCCCCTACCGCGTGTCCGGCAGGGACGCCGGCTTCGCGGCCGGGCCCGACCGCTCCGTCGGCGCGTCCCGCGCCCCACGCGACTGGGGCTTCCTCCTGGCGTCCGTGGACGGCCGCCCGCGCCTGGACCTGGACCCGAACCAGCCACCCCCGCGCACCCTCACCGAGTCCGGCCTGAGGGCGGACGCCAGGGCGGCGGCGGCCACACGCATCGGCGGTCTGCCGGCCTCGACGCTGGTGCATCCGCGGTACTGAGCGCGCGGGCGGCGGCGGCCGAAGCACCGTCACGACCCGCCGCACGGTCACTTTCGACCAACGGGGGTGCAGGATCCGGCCTCCTGGGTAGGCTCGCGTGACATGGAGCATGAGGTGTTCGTTCCGGTTCCGGTCCAGCGGCTGCAGGAGACCCTCGCCGACCCGGCGAAGGTCGCCCGCGCGGTCCCCGGCCTCCAGCAGGACGCGGGCGCGGAGCCCGTCACGGGGCGGCTGAAAGTGCGCGTCGGCAGCCACTCCGTCACCTACCGGGGCACCGTCCGTGTCACCCCGCGGGACGACGGTTCGTACACCGCCGAGGGCGACGGCACCGAGGCCCGCGGCACCGGCTCCGTCAAGCTCGCGCTCACCCTTCGTGTCGAGGAGGCCGAGGGCGGCTCCCGGCTGACCTTCGGTGGGACGGCCTCCGCTCAGGGCCGCATCACCGAACTCCCGTCCGAGCAGGTGGCGTCGGCGGCCGTACGGCTGCTGAACCGCTTCGCGGAGAACCTCGCGGGGCAGGCGGGGCAGGTGGGGCAGGCGGCGCAGCGGCCCGCCGGCTCCGGCGCGTCCGAGGGCCCCGAGCCGAGTGCCGAGACCTCCTCGGTCTTCGACACCGAGGTCCCCCCGCCGTCCCTGGACCCGCAGGCGGAGGAGGACGGGACGGTGGAGCACGAGACCGGCGAGGACAACACCGGCGAGGACAACACCGGCGAGGACAAGACCGGGGAGGACGGGACCGAGGGGGACGACTCCGCCGCGCCCCCCGTCTCCGGTGCCCGCCCCGACGACTTCACGGGCGCCTCCGAACCTCCCGCCGAAGCGGCCCACGCCCGGCGCACGATGATCGGCCGCAGCGCGGAGGAGGTCGACCACGCGCCGCCCCGCGGCCGCTACGCCCCCGTCCCCGCCCCGCAGACGGTCTCCGGGGGCTCCCCGCTGCGCTGGGCGGCCCCGGCCGCGGCCGTCGTGATCGCGTCGGCGATCGTCGTCGGCCGGGTGCTGCGCAAGCGGCGCTGAACGTGCGGCGCCAGGGCGCCGCGGGAGGCGGCGGTCTTGATCGCCCCAGTAGGGTCGTCCCGTGAGTGACGAAGACATCACGCTGACCGCGGGCGACGCGGAGGTGACCGTGCGGCCGGGCAACGGCGGCCGGGTTGCGGGAGTGCGCGTCGGTGGCACCGAACTGCTGCGCCAGGGAGAGCGCTTCGGCTGCTTCCCGATGGCTCCCTGGTGCGGGCGGATCAGGGACGGCCGCTTCCGGGACGGCGCGACCGTCCACCAGATGCCCCTGAACTCCCCGCCGCACGCCATCCACGGCACCGCCCGCGACGGCGCCTGGAGCGTCGTGCGCACGCACGACGACGAGGCGGTCATCTCCTACGAGCTGGTCGAGCCCTGGCCCTACCCGGGCCTTGTCACGCAGCAGTTCGCCCTCACGCCGGATTCCCTGACGCTGACGTTGTCCGTGGAGACGCACCGCCTCTCCTTCCCGGCCCAGGTCGGCTGGCACCCCTGGTTCAACCGCGCCCTCGTGCGCGAGGACGGTGCCGTCGGTGAGGACGTACGCCTCGATTTCACTCCGGCCTGGCAGGAGGAGCGCGGCGCGGACCACCTGCCCACCGGAGACCGCGTCGAGCCGAAGCCCGGCCCCTGGGACGACTGCTTCGGCACCCCCGGCGGCGTCGACGTCACCCTGACCTGGCCGGGGCAGCTGGAGCTGAAGGTGACCAGCCGCGAGGAGTGGGTCGTCGTCTACGACGAGCAGCGGGAGGCCGTGTGCGTGGAGCCGCAGACCGGCCCGCCCGACGGTCTGAACACCCTGCCCCGCCAGATCACGCTGCTGGAGCCCCTGGAAGCGACGATGACCTGGGCTTGGCGCCGCCTTTAAGCTGACTGGCATGACGGACGTCAACGAAGTAATGCCGCCAGGCACACGTGGCGAGCTGCTGCAGCAGATCAAGGACAAGGCCGTGGTGCACGGCAAGGTGACCCTGTCATCGGGCAAGGAAGCCGACTACTACATCGACCTTCGCCGGATCACCCTGGACGGCGCGGCGGCACCCCTGGTCGGTCAGGTCATGCTCGACCTGACCGCCGACATCGACTACGAGGCCGTCGGCGGGCTGACCCTGGGGGCCGACCCCGTGGCGACCTCGATGCTGCACGCCTCGGCCGCGCGCGGGAAGGTGCTCGACGCCTTCGTCGTGCGCAAGGCGGGCAAGGCGCACGGCCTGCAGCGCCGGATCGAGGGCACCGAGGTCAAGGGGCGCCGGGTGCTGGCCGTCGAGGACACCTCGACCACGGGCGGCTCGGTGCTGACCGCGGTCGAGGCGCTGCGTGAGGCCGGCGCGGAGGTCGTCGCGGTGGCCACGATCGTGGACCGTGCCACCGGCGCCGCCGAGGCGATCGCGGAGCAGGCGGGCGTACCGTACGTCTTCGCCTACTCCAAGGACGACCTGGGCCTCGACTGAGGTCTCGCCGGGCTGCCCGCGGGCCGTTGTCCACAGGCCGGACAGGGGCGGAGCACCGGGCCGAGTCTGGAAAGATGGGGCCGACGATGACGTCATCCCCAAGGTCTAGGTCAGGGCCGTAGTACGCAGATCGCCAACCGCACATACCAAGGAGCCGACAGATGCCCATCGCAACTCCCGAGGTCTACAACGAGATGCTGGACCGGGCGAAGGCAGGCAAGTTCGCCTACCCGGCCATCAACGTGACCTCGAGCCAGACCCTGCACGCGGCGCTGCGCGGTTTCGCCGAGGCGGAGAGCGACGGCATCGTCCAGATCTCCACGGGCGGCGCCGAGTTCCTGGGCGGCCAGTACAGCAAGGAAATGGTCACCGGCGCGGTGGCCCTGGCCGAGTTCGCGCACATCGTCGCCGAGAAGTACCCGGTCACGGTCGCCCTGCACACGGACCACTGCCCGAAGGACAAGCTCGACGGGTACGTACGCCCGCTGCTGACGGTCTCCGAGGAGCGCGTCAAGGCGGGCCGCAACCCGCTCTTCCAGTCGCACATGTGGGACGGCTCGGCGGAGACCCTCGCCGACAACCTGTCCATCGCGCAGGAGCTGCTGGAGCGCGCCCGCGCCGCCAAGATCATCCTCGAGGTCGAGATCACCCCGACCGGTGGCGAGGAGGACGGCGTCTCGCACGAGATCAACGACTCGCTGTACACCACGGTCGACGACGCCATCCGCACCGCCGAGGCCCTGGGCCTGGGCGAGAAGGGCCGCTACCTGCTGGCCGCGTCCTTCGGCAACGTCCACGGCGTCTACAAGCCGGGCAACGTCGTGCTGCGCCCGGAGCTCCTGAAGGAGCTGAACGAGGGCGTGGGCGCGAAGTACGGCAAGCAGTCCCCGTTCGACTTCGTCTTCCACGGCGGCTCCGGCTCCACCGAGCAGGAGATCCGCACCGCGCTGGAGAACGGCGTGGTCAAGATGAACATCGACACGGACACGCAGTACGCCTTCACGCGTCCCGTCGCCGACCACATGCTGAAGAACTACGACGGCGTGCTGAAGGTCGACGGCGAGGTCGGCTCCAAGAAGCTCTACGACCCGCGCACCTGGGGCAAGCTGGCCGAGGCGAGCATGGCCGCGCGCGTGACGGAGGCCTGCGGCAACCTGCGCTCGACCGGCACGAGGATCAAGTAACCGGAGGCGGCCCCGGCCGCCTTCTTCCGCGAGCCCGGTGCTACGGCACCGGGCTCGCTGTATACCTGGGGTCATGCCCGACGTCCGGATCTCCTCCCCGCAGGGCAAGTGGATCCTGCTCACCACCGTCCTCGGCTCCAGCATGGCCATGCTGGACTCCACCGTCGTCAACGTCGCCCTGCCGCGCATCGGCAGCGACCTGCACACCAACCTCGCCGCGCTCCAGTGGACGGTCAACGCGTACATGCTGACGCTGGCCGGCCTGATCCTGCTCGGCGGCTCCCTCGGCGACCACTACGGCCGCCGCAAGATCTTCGTCCTCGGCGTCGTCTGGTTCGCCGCGGCGTCCCTGCTGTGCGGTCTCGCCCCGAGCTCCGGCGTCCTCATCGCCGCCCGCGCCCTGCAGGGGGTCGGCGGCGCGCTCCTCACACCGGGTTCCCTCGCCCTGATCCAGGCGTCGTTCCACCCCGACGACCGCGGCAGGGCGGTCGGCCTGTGGTCCGGCTTCGGCGGCATCGGCGCGGCCGTCGGCCCGTTCCTGGGCGGCTGGCTGGTGGACGGCCCCGGCTGGCGCTGGGTCTTCCTGATCAACGTCCCTGTGGCCCTGGTGTGCGCCCCGATCGCCGTGCGCCACGTCCCCGAGTCGTCGGACGGCCGCTCCCACGGCCGCTTCGACGTCCTCGGCGCGGTCCTCGCCGCCCTCGCCCTGGGCCTGGTCACCTACGCCCTGATCGAGGCCCGCCAGGGCTCGCTGGTCGTCGCCGTGACCGCGGTGGCCGGAGTGGCCGCGGGCGTCGCGTTCGTGCAGGTCGAGCGGCGCAGCCCGGACCCGATGATGCCGCTGGACATCTTCGCCTCGCGCCAGTTCACGTCCGTCAACCTGGTCACCCTGTGCGTGTACGCGGCGTTCGGCGGCTTCTTCTTCCTCACCGCCCTCCAGCTCCAGGTCGCCGTCGGCTGGACGCCCCTCGGCGCCGGTACGGCCCTGCTGCCGACCACCGTCCTGATGCTGCTGTTCTCGGCCCGCTCCGGCGCCCTGGCGGACCGCATCGGCCCCCGCATCCCGCTCACCGTCGGCCCCCTGCTGTGCGCGGCCGGGATGCTGCTGATGCTGCGGGTCGGGCCCGGCGCCTCGTACGTGCGCGACGTCCTGCCCGCCGTCCTGGTCCTGGGCGTGGGCATGGTCACGCTGGTCGCCCCGCTGACCGCGACCGTCCTGGGCTCGGTGGACACCGCGCGGGCGGGCCTGGCCAGCGGCATCAACAACGCCGCGGCCCGCGCGGCCGGCCTGATCGCGGTGGCCGCGCTGCCGCTGCTCGCCGGCATGGGCCCGGAGGCATACCGCTCGGCCGCCGCCTTCAACGACGCCTTCCACCAGGCGATGATCATCTGCGCCGGCGTGCTGGTCGTCGGCTCGGCGGTGGCCTTCGCGACCGTGCGCTCCCTGCCCGCGGGCTGCCGCCACCCGGAGTGCCGTACGCACGGGTCGGTCACGGCACCGCCGCTGGAGGGGCAGCGGGCCGCGAAGCTGCCGGCGACGGCGGAGCGGACGCCCCGCGGCGGTTGATGCCGCAGACTTGGACGCATGTCGATTCACGAGAACCTCCTCGGGGGCCCGCCCCCGGCCCACCTCCCCGACGACCCCGCGCCCCGCGAGCTGCTGGCGAGCGGCACCGCGCCGGCGGACGTCGCCGCCAAGTACCCGACGTCGTCGCTGGCCTGGGCCCAGCTGGCCGACGAGGCGTTCGAGCGTGGCAGCGTCGTGGAGTCGTACGCCTACGCCCGTACGGGCTACCACCGCGGCCTGGACGCCCTGCGCCGCAGCGGCTGGAAGGGCCACGGCCCGGTGCCCTGGGAGCACGAGCCGAACCGCGGCTTCCTGCGCGCCCTGCACGCCCTCGCCCGCGCCGCGCAGTCGATCGGCGAGCAGGACGAGTACGAGCGCTGCTCGCAGTTCCTGAAGGACTCCTCGCCGACGGCGGCCCAGACGCTGGGCTAGAGCCGGCTACGTCCGCGGGTCCGCCCGGTGTGACAGGGCGGACCTTGCGGCACCCGGAGTGATTGCGGAGGATGCCGGTGGGGACCGGGGCCCCCGTGCCGGTAACGGCAGGGGCGGACCGCTACCCGTAGCACACATCAGGAGACAGCGATGTCCCACGAGGCTTCCGAGCCCGAGACCCCGCATCTCGATTTCCAGGGCACGACGCCCTACGAGGACTACGTCCAGGCGGACGTGCTCACCCACCTCCAGCACACCCTCTCCGACGATCCCGGAGAGATGGTCTTCCTGGTCACGACCCAGGTGATGGAGCTGTGGTTCACCGTGATCGTCCACGAGTGGGAGACCGCCGCGCGGTCCCTTCGTGAGGACCGGGTGCGGGTGGCGGTCGACGCGCTCAAGCGCTCGGTGAGAGAGCTGGAGGCGCTGAACGCCTCCTGGAAGCCCCTCGGGCAGCTCACACCGGCCCAGTTCAACTCCTACCGTTCCGCCCTCGGCGAGGGCTCCGGCTTCCAGTCGGCGATGTACCGGCGGATGGAGTTCCTGCTCGGCGAGAAGTCCGCGTCCATGCTCGTCCCCCACCGCGGCGCCCCGCGCGTCCACGCCGAGCTGGAGAAGGCGCTGCACGAGCCGAGCCTGTACGACGAGGTGCTGCGCCTGCTCGCCCGGCGCGGCCACCCGGTCCCCGGCTCGGTCCTGCGGCGCGACGTCTCGCAGCGCTACGAGCCGTCGGAGGCGGTGGAGGCCGTGTGGACCGACATCTACTCCGGTGACGAGCACGCCGAACTCGCCCGCCTGGGCGAGGCGTTGACCGATGTCGCCGAGCTGGTGTGGCGCTGGCGCAACGACCACCTGGTGGCCACCCGCCGCGCGATGGGCGCCAAGGCCGGCACGGGCGGCTCCGCGGGCGTCGCCTGGCTGGAGAAGCGCGCGCAGAAGAACGTGTTCCCCGAGCTGTGGACGGCGAGGTCCCATGTCTGAGACGACCGAACCCGCCTCCAGGGCAGGCAAGCTGGACGCCGCCGACGAACTGGCCGCGGTGCGGCGGAAGTTCGTCCTCGACGAGACCGTGTACCTCGACGGCAACTCCCTCGGCGCCCTGCCGGCGGCCGTCCCGGGCCGGGTGGAGGACGTCGTACGGCGCCAGTGGGGCGAGCTGCGCATCCGGTCCTGGGACGAGAGCGGCTGGTGGACGGCGCCCGAGCGGATCGGCGACCGGATCGCGCCGCTGGTCGGGGCGGCACCCGGGCAGATCGTCGTGGGCGACTCGACAAGTGTCAATGTCTTCAAGGCACTCGTGGGCGCGGTACGGCTCGCGCAGCTCACCGGCGGCGGCCGGGACGAGATCCTGGTCGACGCGACGACCTTCCCCACGGACGGGTACATCGCAGAGTCCGCGGCCCGGATGACGGGGTGCGCGCTGCGTCCGCTGGAGCCGGCCGAGATGCCGGGCGCGCTGTCCGGCCGCACGGCCGCCGTCCTGCTGAACCACGTCGACTACCGCACCGGCCGCCTGCACGACCTGCCCGGTCTGACGGCCGCGGTCCACGCGGCGGGCGCGGTGGCCGTCTGGGACCTGTGCCACAGCGCGGGCGCGCTGCCGGTCGGGCTGGACGAGCACGGCGTCGGCCTCGCCGTCGGCTGCACGTACAAGTACCTCAACGGCGGCCCGGGTTCACCCGCGTACCTCTATGTGCGCGGCGATCTCCAGGACCGCTTCGACTCCCCGCTGCCGGGCTGGAACTCCCATGCGGAGCCCTTCGGCATGCGGTCCGCGTACGAGCCCGCGTCCGGCGCGCTGCGCGGCCGGGTCGGCACCCCGGACATCCTCTCCATGCTCGCCCTGGAGGCGGCGCTCGAGGTCTGGGACGGCGTCACGGTCGAGGCGGTGCGGGCCAAGTCCCTCGCGCTGACGGACTTCTTCCTGGAGTGCGTGCGGGAGTACGTACCGGCGGGCCGCGTGGAGTCGCTGACCCCGGAGGCCCACGCGGAGCGCGGCAGCCAGGTGGCCCTCCGATGTGCGGACGCCGGGGACGTCATGAAGCGGCTGATCGGGCGGGGCGTGGTCGGGGACTTCCGGCATCCGGACGTCCTCCGGTTCGGCTTCACCCCCCTCTACGTCGGCTTCGGCGACGTGGAGCGGGCGGCCCGGGTGCTGGCCGAGACGCTCGCCGGATAGCCTCCGCGCTCGCCGCGCGGCCGGGCGGTCCCTCGGAACTGCCCGGCTTGCGCGGTTACAGAACCGTTTCCCCCTCACCGAGCGTGACATCCCCGTATCCCCGCACGTCACGGGCCTGATACCGTCCCCGCCAACGGCCGATTTCTCATTTGGTCCGCCAAATACGTTACGTCGCTGAGAGGTTGGAGCATGCCGGACGACGCCGCAGCAGCCCGGGCCGCCGCCGAAGAGGAGTCGGCGTTCGCGCACCCGGCGGTCGACCCCGACTCCACCGTCTCGTACGGGGACCACCCCGACCAGCTGATCGACTTCTACGTCCCGCGCGTGGAGACGGTCCCGGGCAGCCTCGCCCCGCTCGTCGTCGTGCTGCACGGCGGCGCCTGGCGGGCGGCGTACGACCGCAGGCACATCTCCCCGTTCGCGGACTTCCTCGCCCGGCGCGGGTTCGCCGTGGCCAGCGTGGAGTACCGGCGGGGGAGCGCGATCCCGGCGCAGGGCGGGAGCGGTCCCGTCGCGGGGCGGTGGCCGGAGACCTTCGACGACGTCGCGGCCGCGCTGGACGCCTTGCCCGGCCTGGTGCGCGAGAGCCTGGTGCAGGCCGATCCGCGCCGCATGGTGATCACCGGGCACTCGGCCGGCGGCCATCTCGCGCTGTGGGCGGCGGCCCGCCATCTGCTGCCCGACGACGCACCCTGGCGCATCGGCCGGCCCGCGCCCCTGCGCGGGGTCGTCGCCCTCGCCCCGATCGGCGACTTCGAGGTCGCCGACAAGCTCGACGTGTGCGGCGGGGCCGCGCGTCAACTGCTGGGCGGCGACGAGAAGTTCGCCGAGCGCCGGCCGTACGCCGACCCGTCCCTCCTGCTCCCCACCGGCATCGCGACCACCCTCGTCCAGGGCCGCGGCGACCTCACCGTCCCGCAGGCGGTCGCCGAGTCCTACGCGGACGCGGCCGCGAAGGCCGGCGAGGTCGTGGGCCTCACCCTCCTCGAAGAGGTCGGCCACTTCCCCCTGATCGACCCGGCGGCGGACGCGTGCGCGGTGGTCGCGGAGGAGATCGCCCAACTGGCCTGGTGACGCTCTCCGCGGCGCCCTTGCGGATCGCCTTCGGCCGCCGTAGTACCTGAGAGGGAGGCCGGAGGACCATTCTCACTGGTGACGCCCGGGACCCCGGCCTGCGCCTACCGTTTTCCCGTGACCGACACCAGCCAGACGCAGTCGACGCCGCCGGAGCCGCCGGAGGGCGCGTTCGAGCCGTACAAGCCGCGCAGCCCGGAGTTCCGGGCGGCCATGGACGCCCTGGGCGGGCTGCGGCAGGACCTGTTCCACGACGCCTTCGCCTACCGCCCGCTGCCCCGGGCGAGCGCCGAGGGCAGGCTCGCCCGGCGGCTGCCCGGCCGGATGCGCGAGTACGCGACCTGGGCGCCGCACATCCTGATCACGGCGGCCGGCCTGCTCGCGATGCTCATCGCCACGAGCGGCTTCCGCGGCGCGGGCGTCAATCTGGCCCTCGGCCTGCTGGCGCTGGTCCCGGTCCTGCTGACCATGGTCCGGCCGGTCGGCGCGTTCTGGCTGTCGATGCTCGCGACCCCCGTCGCCGCGGTGCTCGACGGCAACTGGGACGGTCAGTGGCCCTGGCCGCCCGGCAGCTTCGCCTGCCAGCTGTTCGTCCTCACGATCGTGGCCATACGCACCAGACCGCGCACCGCCGCCTGGATGTGGGCGCTGACAGGGGTCTACGGATTCGTGGTCGGGAGCCTCCTCGAAGGTGGCCACTACTTCGGCCCGAACACGATGGAGCTGCTGTTCGTCTCGGCCGTCGTCCTGCTTGCCGTCACCGTCTGGCACATCCGGCGCGACGCGAGGCAGGAGGTGAGCGCGCAGCAGACGGTGACCGCGCACGAGCGGTCCCGCCGCACGCTCCTGGAGGAACGCACGACGATCGCCCGTGAGCTGCACGACGTGGTCGCGCACCACATGTCCGTCGTCGCCATCCAGGCGGAGGCCGCCCCCTACCGGGTGGAGAACCCGCCGCCGGAGCTGGAGCGCGCCTTCGCCACCATCCGGGAGAACGCGGTGGCCGCGCTCACCGAGCTGCGCCGCGTCCTCGGCGTCGTCCGCGCCGAGGACTACGAGGCCCCGGACGCCCCCCAGCCCACCCTCGCCGACCTGGACGCGCTGCTCGCGAACGTGCGCGAGGCGGGCCTGAGCGTCGACAAGACGGTGACCGGAGCGGTGCGTGAACTCCCGCAGGGCGTCGAGCTGTCGGCGTACCGCATCGTCCAGGAGGCGCTGAGCAACAGCCTGCGGCACGCGCCGGGCGCGGGCGCGCGCGTCGAGATCGGCTACGTCCTCGGCGGCCTGGGTCTGCGCGTCGTCAACGGCCCGCCGCCCGAGCCGAGCCTGGTGAAACCCTCGCCGGGCGCCGGTCACGGCATCACCGGCATGCGCGAGCGCGTGTCCATGCTCAGCGGCGAGATGACGGCGGGCCGGACCGGCGAGGGAGGCTACGAGGTGACGGTGTTCCTGCCGGTCGCCGACACCAGGGACGGTGACGCATGACCATCCGTGTCCTGATCGCGGACGACCAGATGATGGTGCGCGAGGGCTTCTCGGTCCTGCTGAACGCGATGCCGGACATCGAGGTGGTCGGCGAGGCGGTCAACGGGCGCGAGGCCGTCGACCGCGTGCGTGAACTGGCCCCCGACGTCGTCCTGATGGACATCCGCATGCCCGAGCTCAACGGCATCGACGCGACGAGGGAGATCGTCGCGGCCGACACCACGGCCAAGGTCCTGGTTCTCACGACCTTCGACCTCGACGAGTACGTGTACCAGGCGCTGCGCGCGGGCGCCTCCGGCTTCCTGCTCAAGGACGCCTCGGCCCGCCAACTCGCCGACGGCGTCAGGGTGGTGGCCGCGGGCGAGGCGCTCCTCGCGCCCACCGTGACGAAGCGGCTGATCACCGAGTTCTCCAAGCTGTCGGAAGCACCGCGCCACCTGGCGGCCGCCCAGGCGGCCTACGGCGACCTGACCGAACGCGAGACGGAGGTCCTGATCCTCATCGCCCAGGGCCTGTCGAACTCGGAGATCGCCGGGCGGCTGGTGGTCGCCGAGTCGACGATCAAGACCCATGTCAGCCGCATCCTGGTGAAGCTGGGCCTCAGGGACCGCACACAGGCGGCGGTGTTCGCGTACGAGGCGCGGCTGGTGACACCGGGATGATCACAAAGGTCGCCGGCGGCGGCACCCGGCCGAGGCCCCCCTGGTCACAGCCGGGTACCCCGGGCTAGCGTCCCCGCATGGCAGCCTTCGATCCCTGGGACCCGGACTTCCTGGCCGACCCCTACCCCGCCTACGCCGAGCTGCGTGCCAAGGGCCGGGTGCACTACTACGAGCCGACCGACCAGTGGCTCGTCCCGCGGCACGCCGACGTGTCGGCCCTGCTCAGGGAACGCCGGCTCGGGCGGACGTATCAGCACCGCTTCTCGCACGAGGACTTCGGGCGGACCGCGCCGCCGGCGGAGCACGAGCCGTTCCACACCCTCAACGACCACGGGATGCTCGACCTGGAACCGCCGGACCACACCCGGATCCGGCGGCTCGTCTCGAAGGCGTTCACGCCGCGGACCGTCGAGCAGCTCAAGCCGTACGTGGTGGAGCTGGCGGGGCGACTCGTGGACCGGCTCGTCGAGGCCGGCGGCGGTGATCTGCTCACCGACGTCGCCGAGCCGCTGCCCGTGGCCGTCATCGCCGAGATGCTGGGCATCCCCGAGGCCGACCGGGCACCGCTGCGGCCCTGGTCGGCGGACATCTGCGGGATGTACGAGCTGAACCCCCCGCAGGAGACGGCGCGCAAGGCCGTGCGGGCCTCGGCCGAGTTCTCCGACTACCTCCGCGAACTGATCGCCGAGCGGCGCAAGGAGCCGGGAGAGGACCTCGTCTCCGGGCTCATCGCCGCCCACGACGAGGGTGACCGGCTCACCGAGCAGGAGATGATCTCCACCTGCGTGCTGCTGCTGAACGCCGGCCACGAGGCGACGGTGAACGCCACCGTCAACGGCTGGTGGGCCCTGTTCCGCAACCCCGCCCAGCTGTCCGCCCTGCGCGCCGACCACTCCCTCATCCCCTCCGCCGTCGAGGAGTTGATGCGTTACGACACCCCGCTGCAGCTCTTCGAGCGCTGGGTGCTGGACGAGATCGAGATCGACGGCACGACGATCCCGAGGGGCGCGGAGATCGCGATGCTCTTCGGCTCCGCGAACCACGACCCCGAGGTCTTCGCGGACCCCGAGGCCCTCGACCTCACCCGCAAGGACAACCCCCACATCTCCTTCAGCGCCGGCATCCACTACTGCATCGGTGCCCCACTGGCCCGTATCGAACTGGCGGCCTCCATGACGGCCCTCCTCGACCGGGCCCCCGCCCTGAGCCTTGCGGAAGAGCCGACGAGGAAGCCGAACTTCGTGATCCGGGGGCTGGAGGGCCTCGCCGTCACTGCCTGAGGCGTCGTCCGAGGCAGCGGACCGAGGCCCGGGCGGCCCCGCGCCCTCAGGTGGTCATGTCCCGGCGCCGCAGCCCCGCCAGCCCCGCCCCCACCAGGACCACCGACAGCCCGAGCAGGATCAGCACCGGAGTCCACTCCAGCTGCCCGCCCGGCAGCTTCGGCAGATGGCCGAAGGGGGAGAGGTTCAGGACCGCCTGGGGGGCGTTCAGCGCGGGGCCGACCCAGCCGATCAGGAGGACCGCGCCCGCGACACCCCAGGCCGCCGTCGCCGCCCGGGGCAGCACCCCGTACAGCAGCACCGCCAGCCCGCCGATGACCCAGATCGCCGGGAGCTGGACGAGGCACGCCCCCAGAATGGCGCCGGCCTCCTTGCCGTAGCCGACGATGAAGCCGAGGCCGGTCAGGAGCATGATGAGGACGGAGCCGCCGAACGCGATGACCAGGTGGCCCGCGGCCCAGCGCAGCCGGCCCACCGCGTTCGCCAGGACCGGTTCCGCGCGGCCGGACGTCTCCTCGCCGTTCAGCCGCAGCACCGAACCGACCACGTACAGCGCCGCGATCAGGCCCATCATGCCGACCATCGAGGCCAGGAAGGCGTCCGTCAGACCGCTCTGGCCGCCCATCCGCTCGAAGATCTGCCGGGCGTTCTCGTTGTCGCCGACCAGATCGGTCACGCCGTCCGTGAGGCCGCCGTAGACGATGCCGACGACGAGGAACGAGATGCCCCAGCCGAACACGCTGCCCCGCTGCAGCCGCCAGGCCAGCGCGCCCGCGGTGCCGAGGCGGCCGGTCGCCGGTCCGGGGCGGGTGGGCAGGAAGCTCATGCCCACGTCCCGGCGGCCCGCCAGCTCGTAGGCCACCGCGGCCTGGATCGCGACGGCCGCCACGAACAGCAGCAGCACCCACCAGCGTTCGCCGGCGTACGGCCGCAGGTTCTCCAGCCAGCCGATCGGGGACAGCCAGGTCAGGACCGACGAGCCGTCGTCGCTCGCCGAGTCGCCCGCCGCGCGCAGCACGAAGGCCGCGCCGAGCACCGCGGAAATCAGCCCCCGGGCCAGGCGCGCGCTCTCCGTGAGCTGGGCGACGATCGCCGCCGTCGTCGCGAAGACCATGCCCACGGCCGCGAGGCCCAGGCCCAGGGCGAGGGCCCCCGTGCCGCCTTGGCCCGCCAGACCGGCCGTGACCAGCAGCGCCAGCACGGCGTTGGCGACCCCTGCCGCCAGCAGCGCCGCGGTGAGGGAGGCCCTGCGTCCCACCATCCCGGAGGCCACCAGTTCCTGCCGGCCGCTCTCCTCCTCGTCCCGGGTGTGCCGTACGACGACGAGGAGGCTCGTCACCGCGGCCAGCACGCCCGCGTAGACGCCGACGCGCCAGGCGGTGAGCGCGCCGATCGAGGTGTCGAAGACGGGGCCGATCAGGGCGCGGAAGGAGGCGTTGGTGGCCACCTGGTGGATCAGGTCGGTGCGTTCGGCCGGGGTGCCGTACAGGCCCTTCAGCGTGTTCGGCATGGACAGCACCATGAGCGTGTTGACCGCGACCCAGACCGGGATCAGCACCCGGTCGCGGCGCAGGGCGAACCGCAACAGGATCCCGGTGCCCGCCAGTTGGCGCGTGCCCCCGCTCCGTACCGCGAACGATGTGGCGGTCATCGCGACGCCACCTCCGCCCCTGCCGGCTCGTCCTCCTGGTAGTGCCGCAGGAACAGCTCCTCCAGGGTCGGCGGCGTCGAGGTGAGCGACCGTACGCCGGACTCGCTCAACTGCCGTAGTACGGCGTCGAGTTTGTCCGTCTCGACCTGGAGCCGCACCCGTCTGCCCTGGACGTCGAGGTCGTGCACGCCCGGCAGATGCGCCAACCCGTTGGGCGCGCCCACCAGTTCGGCGCTCACGCTGGTCCGGGTCAGATGGCGCAGGTCGGCCAGCGAGCCGCTCTCCACCGTCCGGCCCTTGCGGATGATGCTCACCCGGTCGCAGAGCTCCTCGACCTCGCTGAGGATGTGCGAGGAGAGCAGGACGGTCCGGCCGCGCTCGCGCTCCTCCTCCACGCAGCGCTGGAAGACCCCCTCCATCAGCGGGTCCAGCCCCGATGTGGGTTCGTCCAGGATCAGCAGGTCCACGTCCGAGGCGAACGCGGCGACCAGGGCGACCTTCTGCCGGTTGCCCTTGGAGTAGGTGCGGCCCTTCTTGGCGGGGTCCAGCTCGAAGCGCTCGGTCAGCTCGGCGCGGCGCCCCGCGTCGAGACCTCCGCGCAGGCGGCCGTAGAGGTCGATGACCTCGCCGCCGGAGAGGTTGCGCCACAGGGTCACGTCTCCGGGGACGTACGCGATCCGGCGGTGCACCTCGACCGCGTCCTGCCACGGGTCGCGCCCGAGCACCCGCGCGGCGCCGGCGTCCGCGCTCAGCAGGCCCAGCAGGACGCGGATGGTGGTGGACTTGCCGGAGCCGTTCGGGCCGAGGAAGCCGTGCACCTCGCCGGTCTCGACCTCCAGATCGAGGCCGTCCAGGGCGTGTGTCCTGCCGAACGACTTGTGCAGGCCGGATACCTCGATGGCGGGGTTTGCCTTCGTCATGGTTCAGAACGTACGCTTCTTTCAGAAATTTGTGAAGTTAAGGAAGCGTATGAAATCCGGTTAGGGTGGTGGCCATGACGGATGCCGCGGGGAGGGACCCGGAGGCGGTCTCGAAGTTCGTGGAGAGTTTCGCCGCGCAGCTCCTCGAGGCCGGGATGCAGCGCATGCCCGCCCGGGTGTTCGCCGCGCTGCTCTCCTCCGACGAGGGCGTGCTGACCTCCGCCGAGCTGAGCGACCAGCTGCGGATCAGCCCCGCAGCGGTGTCCGGCGCGGTGCGCTATCTGACCATGACGCACATGGTCTCGCGCGAGCGGGAACCGGGCTCGCGCCGGGAGCGCTACCGGGTGCACGGCGACCAGTGGTACGAGGCCCTGACCAACCGCGAGGCCATCATCAAGCGCTGGGAGGGCGCCCTGCGCGAAGGGGTGGCCAGCCTCGGTCCCGACTCGCCTGCCGGACGCCGTATGGCCGAGACACTCGCCTTCTTCGAGTTCGTCGAGGGGGAGGTCGCGGCCATGATGGAGCGCTGGCGGGAGCACCGCCGGGAGCTGTTCGGCGGCTAGGAAACGAGCCGCCGGGAGCTGTTCGTCGGCCAGGAGCCGGGCCTGTTCTCATCCCGGCTCCGGCGAGCACCTGGCTCGCCCTCACCCCGGATCCGGCACCGTGAGCCCCCAGGCCCCTTCCAGCACCGTCCACGTCCGCCGTCGTACCGGCCCGCACACGCCCGCGTCCGCCCGGTAGCGGAAGTCCGCTCCGGACACGCTCACGGTCCGGCCCTTCGCCCGCAGGATCGCGGCCTGCGCCCCCACGGAGGCCGGCCGCACCTCCACCTCGGCCAGGCCCGTGGCGCCCGGCGTCAGCGACACCGCGTCCACCGGCTGGTCCAGGTCCACCAGCAGCACCCCGTCGACCTCCACCCTGAGACGCGTGGGCCGGAGCGCGGGCACCGGGGCCTCACGGGCGGGCACCAGGGTGCGGACGAGGGACTGGGCCGTACGCAGCCACGGACGGCCCGCCTCCGGCGCCGGGAGCCGCCGGGCGGGCGGCGGGATGCGCAGCGCGCCGAGCACCACGCCGTCGCTGTCGTCCACCAGCAGATCCAGGCGCCGCTCGACCCCGTCGAGGACCGCCCGCGCCGCCGCCACCGCTCCCGTCGGCACCCCGAGGGCATGGGCCATGGAGAGCACGCTGCCCACCGGCACCACCGACAGCGCACATCCGGCCAGCTCCCGCTGCCGGTGCAGCAGGGAGACGGCGCGCACCAGGGCGCGATCGTCGCCCACCACCACCGGCCGGCGCGAGCCGCGCCGGGCCAGTGCCCGGGCGAACTCCTCGGGCCCCTCCGGCAGACAGACCTTCGTGTGCGCACCCGCGCTGAGCACGTCTTTCGCGATGCGTACCGACTCCCCGTCCGTCCGTCGGGCCACCGGATCGATGACCACCAGCAGCTGTTCGGAAGTCGGAGAAGTCGCCACCTCGGTCCTGCCTCGCTTCCTCGGGTAGCATCTTTGTGCAAGAGCCCCTTGCGCTATTGCGCCAGGGGCTTCGTCTATTCCGGGGCATCCGGTCCGACGGTTTGCGGCCAACGACGGCCGCGGTGCACGCGGCGGTGAACCCTACGCGTACGCCCCTGACCTTGGACATGCCCCGCCCGGAAGGGGTGTACGCGCGTGCCCGCACTTGTGCTGCTCGGTGCTCAGTGGGGTGACGAAGGCAAGGGAAAGGCGACGGACCTGCTAGGCGGATCCGTCGACTATGTGGTGCGCTACCAAGGCGGCAACAACGCCGGCCACACGGTAGTCGTGGGCGATCAGAAGTACGCCCTTCACCTGCTCCCTTCCGGAATCCTGTCCCCGGGGTGCACCCCGGTCATCGGCAACGGAGTCGTCGTCGACCCGTCGGTCCTGTTCTCCGAGCTGAACGGGCTGAACGAGCGTGGCGTCGACACGTCCAAGCTCCTGATCAGCGGTAACGCTCACATCATCACGCCGTACAACGTCACGGTGGACAAGGTGACGGAACGCTTCCTCGGGAAGCGGAAGATCGGGACCACCGGCCGCGGCATCGGGCCGACCTACGCGGACAAGATCAACCGCGTCGGCATCCGGGTGCAGGACCTCTACGACGAGTCGATCCTCACCCAGAAGGTCGAGGCGGCCCTCGACGTCAAGAACCAGATGCTCACCAAGCTCTACAACCGCCGCGCGATCGCGGTCGACCAGGTGGTCGAGGAACTGCTGGGCTACGCGGACCGGCTGCAGCCGTACGTCGCGGACACGGTCCTGGTCCTCAACCAGGCGCTGGAGCAGGACAAGGTGGTGCTGTTCGAGGGCGGCCAGGGCACGCTCCTCGACATCGACCACGGCACGTATCCGTTCGTGACCTCGTCGAACCCCACCGCGGGCGGTGCCTGCACCGGCGCCGGCGTCGGCCCGACGAAGATCAGCCGGGTCATCGGCATCCTGAAGGCGTACACGACCCGCGTCGGCTCGGGCCCCTTCCCGACCGAGCTCTTCGACGAGGACGGCGAGGCGCTGCGCCGCATCGGCGGCGAACGGGGCGTGACGACCGGCCGTGACCGCCGCTGCGGCTGGTTCGACGCGGTGATCGCCCGCTACGCGACCCGGGTCAACGGCCTGACCGACTTCTTCCTCACCAAGCTCGACGTCCTGACCGGCTGGGAGCAGATCCCGGTCTGCGTGGCGTACGAGATCGACGGCAGGCGCGTCGAGGAACTGCCGTACTCGCAGACGGACTTCCACCACGCGAAGCCGGTCTACGAGACCCTGCCGGGCTGGTCCGAGGACATCACCAAGGCGAAGTCCTTCTCCGACCTGCCGAAGAACGCCCAGAGCTACGTCAAGGCGCTGGAGGAGATGTCCGGCGCCCCGATCTCCGCGATCGGCGTGGGCCCGGGCCGGGACGAGACGATCGAGGTCAACTCGTTCCTCTGACAGAACGACCAGCGGGAGCCGGCCTTTCAGCGTGAAGGCCGAGCCTCCTCACTGCGGAGCCGCCCCACTTGGGGCGGCCCCGCAGGGCTGCGCAGTGAAAGGCCGGGCCAGGTTCGGCCTTCAGGCTTTCGGTTCGCTCTCCTCAGAGGAGTCCTCGGGCGCCTCCGGCATCCCGATGACGTACGTGCCCTTGGCCGGCAGGGTGGCGACGAGTCCTCGCTTGCGGAGTTCTACGACGGCGCGACGCACGGTGCCGATGCTGACGCGGTACAGGTCGGTCATGGCGCGTTCGCCGGGCAGGGCGGCCCCCTGCGGCAACTTGCCGGACGCGATGTCCGCCTCGATGGTGTCGGCGAGTTTCACGTACTCGTAGCGCGGAAGCTCGGTCATGTCTTCACCGTGCCGCAGTCCCACGCACACGGCAGGGCTGGAACGCGTTCCGACGCGGTGAGACGCAGAAATACTCAGTGGGGTGCAGGGGGACGCAGTTAGCGGTATGGTCGAAATGACAGGACCCCGGCGAGGTGGCTAGACCTCCCGGGGCACGGCCAACGCTTACCAGGAGCGTCGACATGACCGACCTTATCCCGCGCGCCCTCCAGTGGCTGCGCCTCCTTCTCGCCCCCGGCACCGGGCAACGCCGTAAGCCGCGATCCCGCCGGAGCCCGTTCCCCCGGCTCCACCTCACCCCCATTCACCCCACCGTCTCCCTCCCGCGCCCCCGCTCCCCCTACGGCCTCCACGCCCCCCTCGACGGCACCGACTCCGTCCTCGTCCGCCCCTACGTCGCCGCCCACGAACGGGAGGCCGAGCAAGCCGCTCTCCAGCAGCGCCGTCGTCTCGCCCTCGTGCTCGCCGCCGACTTCGGGATCGACCTGGACCGGCACCTGGTCGGCACGCAGGAGGTGGCCGCCTGATGGAGCCCGTCAGCGGCACACCCGAGCCCGCCCTCTCCCCCCGGCTTCTGCCCTGGCCCTCCCCGGAGGGCAAGCCCTGCTACCTGGTCACCGACCAGGCCGGCCGCTACCTCTCTCGGCTCGCCGACGACCTGGAGGTCGCCCAACTCGCCACCGGCACCGACGTGCTCGGTCTCGCCGGCGCCGTGCTGGACGACCCGGTCTCCCCGTACACCGAGGTCCGCTACGCCGGTCTCCGCCTTGCCGAGTGCCTGGCCGACGCGCTGCGCGTCGCCGAGTCCCGGGGTCTGCGGCTGTCCGACTCGTAGAGGACTCGCAGAGGAACAGCCGGCGGCGTCCCGGTGGACACTGGAGGTATGAGTGTCCACCGGAACGCACGGTGCCGGGGGCCCTACGGCGGTGAAGGCGACCTGGCCGGCGAAACGGACTGTTCCGACCCCGCGGTTTTCGAGGTCGTCCGGCATCATCTGCCGCCGCTGCTGGTGTGCCCGGTGCACCTCGGACCTGCCCTGCTGATGGCGAACGGGGTGCTGTGGCCGCCCGAGATCAGGCTCATCGGCGTGGTCGGTTGACTCATCCTTGACCTGGACATGGTCATTCCCTGGTTCACCGGTGCTGTCAAGCGCGAGCACGATCTACGCGGGTAGCCGCCGCTCCCACGTCCGTCTTGCCGCCTCTCCAGCACCAGGAGATCCGTATGCCCGTCAGTCCCATGAACCGCCGGGAGTTCGTGAAGAAGTCGGCCGTCACCGGCGCGGCGGTCGCCGCGGCGGGAGCGGTCGGCGCCGGTACCGCCGAGGCCGCCGACCGCAAGCCCGGGAAGGCCCCCAAGACCTGGACGTTCTCCATCCTGGGCACCACCGACCTGCACAGCCACGTCTTCGACTGGGACTACTACAAGGACGCGGCCTACTCCGACAGCAAGGGCAACTCCGTCGGGGTCGCGCGCGTCGCCACCCTCGTCAAGCAGCAGCGCGAGGCGAAGGGCGAGGAGCACGTCCTGCTCGTCGACGCCGGCGACATCATCCAAGGGACCTCGCTGGCCTACTACTTCGCGCGCGTCGACCCGATCACCGGCAAGGACGGCAAGAAGGGGCCCAAGCACCCCATGGCCGTCGCCATGAACCACATGCGCTACGACGCCGCCGCGCTCGGCAACCACGAGTTCAACTACGGCATCGAGGTGCTCAGGAAGTTCGAGAGCCAGTGCCGCTTCCCGCTGCTCGGTGCCAACGCGCTGGACGCGAAGACGCTGCGGCCCGCATTCCACCCGTACACCGTGAAGCGGATCTGTGTGCCGGGCGCGCCCGACATCAAGGTCGGCATCCTCGGGCTCACCAACCCCGGTATCGCCCTGTGGGACAAGGACAACGTCAGCGGGAAGATGGTCTTCCCCGGGCTGGTCGAGCAGGCGAAGAAGTACGTGCCGCGGCTGCGCGCGCTCGGCTGTGACGTCGTCTTCCTGACCGACCACTCCGGCCTCGACGGCTCCTCCTCCTACGGCGACGCGCTGCCGTACGTGGAGAACGCCTCCAACCTCGTCGCCGAGCAGGTGCCCGGCATCGACGCGATCCTGGTCGGCCACACGCACGTCGAGGTGCCCTCGTACACCGTGAAGAACGCGGAGAGCGGCGAGGACGTCCTGCTCTCCGAGCCGTACTGCTGGGGCTACCGGCTCAGCGTCTTCGACTTCGAGCTCGAACTGCACCACGGGCGCTGGAAGGTGACCAAGAAGACGGCGCAGACCCTCAACCCGAACACCGTGGACGAGGACCCGGAGATCAAGAAGCTCCTGGAGGCCGACCACGAGCTGGTGGTGAAGTACGTCAACACGCCCGTGGGCACCTGCACCGAGGACCTCTCGGCGGCGGAGTCCTGCTGGAAGGACGTGCCGATCATGGACTTCATCCACCAGGTCCAGATGGACACGGTGAAGGCCGGGCTCTCGGCGTCCGACGCCGCGCTGCCGCTGATCTCGGTCGCCGCGCCCTTCAGCCGCACCGCCGACATCCCGGCCGGAAGCGTCACCATCAAGGACATCGCCGGTCTCTACATCTACGACAACACCCTGTACGGCAAGAAGCTGACGGGTGCCCAGCTCAAGGACTACCTGGAGTACGGGGCGAAGTACTACCACCAGGTCCCGGCGGGCACGAAGGTCGACACCGCGACGCTGACCAACGCCAACAACTTCTGGGACTACATGTACGACACCGCGGCCGGGGTCTCGTACGACATCGACATCGCGCAGGCCGAGGGGTCGCGGATCAAGAACCTCACCTACAACGGCGCGGCGGTGGCGGACGACCAGGTCTTCGTCGTGGCGGTCAACAACTACCGGGCGAACGGCGGTTCGGGCTACCCGCACATCGCCACCGCCGACAGCGCCTACAGCTCCACCAACGAGATCCGCCAGCTGATGATCGACTACGTGACGGCCAAGGGCGCCCTGAACCCGGCCGACTTCGCGGTCACCAACTGGAAGCTGACCCAGGCCGGGACGCCCGTGTTCTAGGACAGGCCCTACTCTGGCCCGGTGATGGGGGAGATCTTCGAGGAGCATCGTCCGCGGCTGCGGGCGGTGGCGTACCGCATGCTCGGTTCGCTCGCCGAGGCCGACGACGCGTTGCAGGAAGCCTGGTTGAGGGTCGACCGGGCCGACACGGCCGACGTCGGCAACCCGGCGGGCTGGCTGACGACGGTGGTCGCGCGCGTGTGCCTGAACATGCTGCGCTCGCGCGAGCACCGGCGCGAGGAGCCGCTGGAGGAGGGCGGGGCCGCGGAAGCGGTCCCCGCCGCCGCGGTCGACCCCGAGGAGGAGGCCCTCCTCGGGGACCAGGTCGGCCTCGCGCTGCTCGTCGTGCTCGACACGCTCTCGCCGGCCGAGAGGGTCGCGTTCGTGCTGCACGACAGTTTCGGCGTGCCCTTCGACGAGATCGCCCCGCTGCTGGACAAGAACCCGGCGGCGGTGCGGCAGCTGGCCAGCCGCGCCCGCCGCCGGGTGCGCGGCGCCCCGCTCCCGCAGGCCGATGCGGTACGCCAACGCCAGGTGGTGGGCGCCTACTTGGCCGCCACGCGCGGCGGCGACCTCGACGCCCTGGTCGCGCTCCTCCACCCCGACGTGGTCCTCCGCGCCGACCGCGCGGTCGTCCCCACCCCCGAACCGATCCTCGTCACCGGCTCCCGCCCGGTCGCCGAGGGCGCGATGGCCTCCATGGGCCGGGCGCGGTTCGCGGACGTCGTGCTGGTCGACGGGCAGGTGGGCATGGCGATGCTGGAGCGGGGCCGGGTGCGGGTGGTGCTCCGCTTCACCTTCGATGCCGGCCTCATCACCGGGATCGACGTGATCGCGGAACCGGAACGGCTGCGGGGGCTGGAGCTGGCGGCCTGGAGCTAGCCGGCGAACTCCGCCCGGTGCGCCCTCGCCCAGTCCTCGAAGGTCCGCGCCGGGTGGCCCAGCAGCTTCGGCAGGGTCGGCAGGACCTCGGCGCCGCGGTCGGATTCCAGGGTGCGCCGCATGATCGCGTCCACGACTTCCGGGGGGAAGCCGTACCGGGACATGCCCGCTCGGGCGGCTTCGGAGGGGACCGGGCGGAGGCGCAGGTCGCGGTCCAGGACCTCGCCGAGGATCGCGAGTTCCCCGGCCGGGGTCAGTGACTGCGGGCCGCTCAGCTCATACGTCGCGCCCGCGTGTTCGTCCGTCGTCAGGGCCCGGGCCGCGAGTTCGGCCAGGTCCGCCGGGTCGACGCTTGCCGCCGGGCGGTCCGCGAAGGGGACGGCGACCTCGTCGCCCGCACGGAGCTGCCCCGCCCACTGCAGGGCGTTCGACATGAAGCGGCCGGGGCGGAGCAGGGTCCACGCCCAGTCCCGTGACGGGTCCGTCACCGCCGACTCCGCCTCGGCGTGCCAGCGGGCGATCACGTCGGTGCCCGCCCCCGCGTCCAGCACCGACAGCTTCACCAGCCGCCGTACCCCCGCCTCCGCCGCCGCCCGCGCGAGCGCGATGTCGTGGGTGGGGCCGGGCGCCGTGCCGACCCCCTGCGCCGACATCAGGAACGCCCCGGCCGCCCCCGCGAACGCCGCCGTCAGGCTCGCCGGGTCGTCCGCGTCCCCGTACACCGCCTCCGCCCCCTCGGGCAGCCGCGCCTCGGCCGGGCGGCGGGTCATCGCCCGCACCGGCGCACCCGCGGCCGTCAGCCGTCGCACCAGCTCGCCGCCCACGTGCCCCGTGGCCCCGGTCACCAGGATCATCGCCCTCTCCTCACCTCGGTGCTCCCAGCCTGCGCGCGCCGGTCGTACGGCGCGTCGCACCGGTGGAGGCACCCCGTCTCCTCCCCGGGGAGTAGCTGCGTCTCACAACAGGGCAATGCGTGCATGGCGGGCATACCGTGAACTTGTACTCGTATGTGCAGCGACCAGGAGAAGGTGAGTGCGATGCGCGTACTGCTCAAGGTGTCCATGGACACGAGGAAGGCGAACGAGGCCATCCACAACGGCACGCTGACGAAACTGATCGAGGAGTCGATGGAGCAGATCAAGCCCGAGGCGGCCTACTTCACCGCCGAGCACGGTCGGCGCACCGCCTTCATCTTCTTCGACATGCAGGACAGCTCCCAGATGCCCGTCCTCAGCGAGCCGTTCTTCCAGAACCTGGACGCCGAGATCACGTACACCCCGGTGATGAACATGGAGGACGTGCAGAAGGGCCTGTCGCAGCTGGGCCGCTGACCCTCAGCTGAAGACGATCATCGACCCCTGTGCCAGGCTCCGCGTCGCCGCCGCGTGCAGCCCGAGCCACACGTGACGCTCGCGGGCGAAGGGGCTGGGATCGTACGGGGCGGGCACCGCCGGCTCCTCCAACTCCGTCGGGGCGCGCGGAGGTTCGGGCGCCGCCGGGGGGTTTGCGGGGTCGATGCCGATCGACGGGGCCATGTACTCCAGCTCGCGCAGCAGTGCCTGCGCGGAGCCCAGCGGACCGCCGCCGGCCAGGAGCTCGTCGTTCGCCAGCGGCTGCGGGAAGTCGACCGGGACGTAGGCACCCGCGTGGTCGTAGTGCCAGACGAGGTGCGACTGCTGCGCCGTCGACTCGAACATCTCCAGCAACTGCTCGTAGTCGCCGCCCAGTTCGTCGACCGGCGTCACCGGCAGCCCGCACATCTGGAGCAGATAGACGCGGCGCAGGAAGTGGAGCGCGTCGTAGTCGAAGCCGGCCACCGGCGCGACCTCGCCGGACAGGCCCGGCATGTACTGGTACACCGGCACCGGCGGCAGCCCGGCGGCGGCGAGCACGCTGTTGTACTGCGCGAGTTCCTCGGCGAACGGATTGTCGGGGGTGTGGCACAACACGTCGACGAGTGGGACCAGCCACAGGTCACAGGCCAAAGAGGGCTCCTCACACAGCGGAATACGGCGCCAGGGGCGTCAGGGCAGAGTAGTCGGTACGGCGTCGGACGGCCCCCCTCCGAACAGGTCAGGAGCCCTGGTGCAGGTCCCATACCCACACGCCGTGCACCCACTTCCCGTCACGGCCGACAAGTTCGGTGACGGCCTTGCGCAGGGCGTCGTCGTGCGGCTGCGGCGTCACCACCAGCGCTCCTGCCCGCCAGTAGGCGAAGTCCCGCTTCGCCTGCGCCCGCCAGTTCGCGCCGATCGTGGGGATCACGCCGGTGTAGCGGACATCACGCAGCAGCTGCGAGGTGTAGCGGGGTGAGGCGCCGTAGATGCCGATGCGCTTCTTGCCCCAGGGGCCGTTGAAGTAGCCGCCGGGGAGCTTGAAGCCGAGCCCGGCCTCCTGCTGCCAGTGCAGGGCCTCCGCGCTGCCGGGGTCGGGCAGCGGCACCGGTACCAGGGACTCGCCGTCGCGGACGTACGGCTTCCAGGCCCCGTCGGTGAAGAAGGCCGGAGTCGCGGGGCGTTCGACCGCCTTCAGCGGGGCCGGGATCAGCGGGAGCAGGGCGAGGCAGACACCGAGCAGGCCCAGGTACTGGGCGCCCAGGCTGCTGGTGGCCGTCAGCCGCTCCATGGCCACGGCGAGCAGCATGCCGAGCGCGGGGGCGCAGATCATCGCCACCCGGCCCTCGATGACCGACTCGAACAGCGGCAGCTTGGCGAGCGGGGCCCAGGGGCCCGGGTAGACCTGGTCCGTCATCGGGATGCGGAACCTCGGGCCCAGGGAGAGCAGCGCCGCTCCGGCCGCGGTGACCGCCAGCGCCTTCACCAGGGCCTGTTCCCACAACCGTACGGCGATGCCGAAGGCGAGCAGGACCAGCGGCCAGCCGTAGAACGCGTTCTGCTCGGTGGGGTTGAGGGAGAGGGAGTTCGCCCGGTGCGCGTCGCCCGCGATCAGGGAGCGCTCCGCGAAGGAGAGCAGGGCGAGCGGGCTGTTGCCCGCGTCGTCGCCGTGCAGCACGCTCCCGTAGCTCCGGGGGCCGGCGAACTGCCAGGCCAGCGCCCCCACCACGAGCGGGAGGCAGACGGCCGCAGCGATCGCCAGGCCGTTCAGCAGCGGCCGCCAGGACTGCCGGGCCACATCCCTGCGCACGGCGCCGTAGGCGGCCGCGAACAGCACCATGCCGATCATCGCGAGCAGCAGCGGCTCCTCGCCGAGGAAGACCTGGTACGCCGCCATGAGGCCGAGCACGATCCCGTCGCGCACGACGCGGGCACCCGTGCACAGGCGCAGGGCGCGGTCGACGATCAGCGGGATCATGAACAGGATCACGAAGTTGGGGTGCGCGTTGGCATGGCTGACCATGGGCGGCGCGAACGCGGCCAGCGAGGCGCCGGCGAAGGCCGGTCCCCGCCTGGACACGACCCGCTTCACGATCAGCCAGTACCAGGCGGCCGCGGTGGCGGCGAGGCCCAGCGTCATCACGACGGCGAGGGAGACGGCCGGGCCGGCGAGCAGGGTGAGCGGGGCGAAGGGGACGGACAGGCCGAGCATGACCGTGTTGGCCATGAGGTTCACGCCGTCGGGGAAGCCCTGCAGGTCGGAGAAGAGCGGGTTGCGCAGGTGCGCGACGTTGTCGGCGGTGACCGCGAAGAACCACTCCCACTGGTTCTGGTCCTGGAGGGAGTCGGCGAGGTAGCGGTGGTCCGGGTCGAACAGCCGGCCCGAGTAGAGAGCCGCCGCCATCAGCAGGAACATGACGACGGCGACGAGGTCGGCGGGGCGCGCCGCGCGGACGCGCAGCCAGGTGAGGTCCGCGAGGACGCGGACGTAGTCGAGCGACCGTATCTTCGAGCCCGGCCGGTGGGACCAGCGGACCGGGACCTCGGCGACCTGCCACTCGGCGCGGTGGAAGTGGCGCAGCACCTCGACGTCTATGCCGTAGCCGTCGATCCTCGAGGCGGCGAACGCCTCGCGGGCGCGGTCGCCCTCGAAGAGCTTGAAGCCGCACTGGGTGTCGCGTATCCCCGGCACGGCGATCCGGCGTATGAGCAGGTTCCCGGCGCGGCCCAGCAGTTCGCGCAGCGGGTGCTGGCGGTCCCCGATGGTCGCGCCGGGCAGGGCGCGTGAGCCGACGGCCGCCGCGTTCCCCTCGCTGAGCGCCTTGTCGAGCCGCTCCAGCTCCTCGATCGGGGAGGCGAGGTCGGCGTCCGTGACCAGCACGCGCCGGCCGCGGGAGGCGGCGACGCCGAGGCGCAGGGCGCTGCCCTTGCCGCGGTTGCGGGGGCTGGTGACGAGCCGGAGCCGGGGGTCCCGGCGGTCCGTGACCAGTGCGCGGGTGCCGTCCGTCGAACCGTCGTCGGCGACGACGATCTCCCACTCGCCCCAGCGGCCCTCGCTCTCGCCCAGATAGCCGGTGACGGCGTCGAGGGTGGGTCCGAGCCGCTGCTCCTCGTCGAAGGCGGGGATGACGACGGACAGGTCCACGGCCGGGGCCGGGGCGGTCATCCCTCCGCCAGCCGTTCGACGAGGTCCAGCGAGTGGGCGTTGTACTGGGCGACGATCGACCGCGCCGTCTTCGTGTCCCGCTCGGCCAGGGCGTCGACCAGATCGGTGTGGCCGGACCACAGGGCGCCGCGCAGGTCGGTCAGCCGGCGCAGATGCTGCACCGCGCACACCCAGGACTGCACGCGCAGCCGGTGCAGGAAGTCGGCGAGGTAGGGGTTGCCGAACAGGTTGCCGAGCTCGTGCCAGTAGCGCAGGTCGTAGCCGATCAGCACGGTGAGGTCGCCGGCGAGCGAGGCCCGCTGCGCCTCCTCGCCGCGGCGGCGCACCCCGGCGAGCGCGGCGACGGTCCGCGCGTCGTCGACCCGCCGGAAGCGCTGCTGGCCGTCCTCGAGCGCGTGGAACATGCCGTCGGTGACCAGGCTGCGGGCCTCGATGATGCCCCGGTAGTCGGCGACCGAGTACTCGTGGACGTGGAAGCCGCGGTGCTGGTCCGCGTCGAGCAGGCCCTGCGCCGAGAGGTCGACGAGCGCCTCGCGCACGGGGGTCGCGGAGACGCCGTACTGCTCGGCGATCTCCTTGACCGTGAACTCCTGCCCTGGTTGCAGCCGTCCCGCCAGCACCTCGTCACGGAGGGCGTCGGCGATCTGCTGCCGCAGGGTGCTGCGGGTGACGGCGCCGTTTCCGCTGCTGCCGGGCATGGGTCGGGCGTCTCCTCGTCGCGTTCGGTTGGCGTGCACGTCCTTATCTACGAGCACGCCACCTTACGCGTTCGGGTTCCGCCTGTTGACCCGCGTAGCTGTGCGCGGTCCCGGCGGCACCTGAGCGGCCGCAAGCGGCTACCGGGTGTACTCGTCCGCGACGCCCAGCGCCGCGTCGAGCGCCGCCAGTCCCTCCTTCAACTCCGCCTCGCTCACGTTGCACGGGGGCACGACGTGGGTGCGGTTCATGTTGATGAAGGGCCACAGGCCGTGCCGCTTGGCGGCGGCGCCGAAGGCGGCCATCGGGGCGTTCGCCTCGCCGCTCGCGTTGTACGGCACCAGCGGCTCGCGGGTCTCCCTGTTCCGCACCAGCTCCAGCGCCCAGAACATGCCGACGCCGCGCACCTCGCCGATGCTCGGGTGCCGCTCGGCGAGCTCGCGCAGCGCGGGTCCGACCACGCTCTCGCCGAGCCGCCTCGCCTGGCCGACGACGTCCTCCTCCGCCATGACCTGGATCGTCGCGACGGCGGCGGCGCAGGCGAGCGGGTGCCCGGAGTAGGTGAGCCCGCCCGGGTAGGGCCGCCGGGCGAAGGTCTCGGCGATCTCGCCGCTGATGGCGACACCGCCCAGCGGCACGTATCCGCTGTTGACGCCCTTGGCGAAGGTCATCAGGTCCGGTACGACGCCGGACAGGCCGGCCGCGAACCACTCACCGGTCCGCCCGAACCCGGCCATGACCTCGTCCAGCACGAAGACGATCCCGTACTTGTCGCAGATCTCCCGGACCCCGGCGAGATAGCCCGGCGGCGGGACCATGATCCCGGCGGTCCCCGGGATCGTCTCCAGGACGATCGCGGCGACGGTGCCGGGACCCTCGAAGGCGATCGTCGTCTCCAGGTGCTCCAGCGCCCGCGCGCACTCCTGCTCCTCGGTCTCGGCGTAGAACCGGGAGCGGTACAGGAACGGCGCCCAGAAGTGCACGACACCGGCCGCGGCGGAGTCGGAGGCCCAGCGCCGGGGATCGCCGGTGAGGTTGATCGCCTGCTGGGTGCCGCCGTGGTACGAGCGGTAGGCCGACAGCACCTTGGGCCGCCCGGTGTGCAGCCGCGCCATCCGCACCGCGTGCTCGACGGCGTCCGCGCCGCCGTTGGTGAAGAAGATCTTGTCCAGGTCGCCGGGCGTGCGCTCGGCGATCAGCCGGGCCGCCTCCGAGCGCGCCTCGATCGCGAAGGCGGGCGCGAACGTCGTCAGGTGTGCGGCCTGCTCCTGTATCGCGGCGACGACCTTCGGGTGCTGGTAGCCGATGTTGGTGTAGACGAGCCCGCTGGTGAAGTCCAGGTACCGCTTGCCGTCGTAGTCCCAGAAGTACGACCCCTCCGCGCCGGCGACGGCGAGCGGGTCGATGAGCTCCTGCGCGGACCAGGAGTGGAACACATGAGCACGGTCCGCGGCCTTCACGGCGGCGCCGACCTCGGGATTCGGATGAGGGGTCATGGTCGCGAGCCTAGGAGCGGGCGGTGCGGCGGGGATATCGGCTTCCTGTCTGCGGTGCGGGGGTTTCCGCGACAGGTTGTCTACAGCGGGGCCGGCCGGCGCATCTCATCACATTGACAGCATTCTGTCGAAGTGACAACATGCTGTCATGAACGCCAAACCTGTTCATCTCGCTGTGTACGACACCCTCGCCGACTGGGAGACGGGCCACGCGACGGCGTATCTCGCCCGGGGCGGGTACGCGATCCGGACGGTCGGTGCGGGCCGGGAGCCCGTCCGCTCCATCGGCGGCCTGAGCGTGCGGCCCGATCTCGCGCTCGACGAGCTGCGCCCCGAGGACAGCTCCCTGCTGATCCTCCCGGGCGCCGACCTGTGGGACGCGGGCGACGATCTCGCGCCGTTCGCCCGCACGGCGCGGGAGTTCCTCGACGCCGGGGTGCCCGTCGCCGCGATCTGCGGCGCCACCGCCGGGCTCGCCCGCGAGGGGCTGCTCGACGACCGCAGGCACACCAGCGCCGTCTCCTTCTACCTGGCGGCGACCGGGTACAAGGGCGGTGAGCTGTACGTCGACGCGGACGCCGTGACCGACGGGACGCTGGTGACCGCCGGGCCCACCGAGCCCGTCGCCTTCGCCCGGGAGGTGCTGGGGCTCCTCGGGGTGTACGAGGGGGAGGTGCTGGACGCCTGGTACCGGCTGTACCACGACTCCGACCCGGCGGCCTACGCCGTGCTCCAGCAGTCCGGCGCCCGGTGAGCCGTCAGCGCCAGGACCTGCTCAGCCGCAGCGCCCTCGGGGTCTTCCGGCTCAACGGCCAATTCCTGGCGGTCGCGGAGGAGTTGGCCAAGCCGGCCGGGCTCACCGCCGCCTGGTGGCAGGTGCTCGGCGCGGTGCTCGCCGAGCCGCTGTCCGTCGCCGGGATCGCCCGTGCCATGGGGATCACCCGGCAGAGCGTGCAGCGCATCGCCGACCTGCTGGTGGAGCGCGGGCTCGCCGAGTACCGGCCCAACCCCGCCCACCGCCGCGCCAAGCTCCTCGCGCCGACCGAGGAGGGGCGCGCGGCGAACCACCGCATCAATCCCGGTCACGCGGCCTTCGCCGACCGGCTCGCGGAGGCGTTCGGCGAGGCCGAACTCAGCGAGGCGGTACAGGCGCTGGAACGGCTGTCGAAGGTGCTGGACGAGCTGGGTCCCCCTGTTACGGAACCGTAGACACCGCTCCGTCCACCTCGCCCCGGCCCCCGCACTATCGTTGGCATGTTGCACAGGGCGTATCGGGGGATTTCGGGGGGCCTGCGATGGAGAAGCTCGGGGCGGGGGATCCGCAGCGGATCGGCGCGTACCGGCTGCTGGCGCGGCTCGGTGCGGGCGGGATGGGCAACGTCTATCTCGCCCGGTCGGAGCGCGGCCGCACGGTCGCGGTCAAGCTGGTGCGCGAGGAACTGGCGGCGCAGGAGGAGTTCCGCGCCCGGTTCCGGCAGGAGGTGCAGGCCGCGCGGCAGGTCGGCGGGCACTGGACGGCGCCCGTCCTCGACGCCGACACCGAGGCCGCCGTGCCCTGGGTCGCCACCGGGTACGTCGCCGGGCCGAGCCTGCAGCAGGTGGTCGGGCACGACCACGGGGCGCTGCCCGAGCGGTCGGTGCGCATCCTCGCGGCCGGGCTCTCGCACGCGCTGAAGGACATCCATGCCGCCGGGATCATCCACCGCGACCTCAAGCCGTCCAACGTGCTCGTCACCATCGACGGGCCGCGGGTCATCGACTTCGGCATCGCGCGCGCCCTGGAGACCGTGACGGACGGCGGGCTGACGCGGACGGGCGCGCTCGTCGGCTCGCCCGGGTTCATGGCGCCCGAGCAGGTGCGGGGCGACCGGATCACGCCCGCGTGCGACATCTTCTGCCTGGGCTCGGTGCTGGCCTACGCGGCGACCGGCGCCCTCCCCTTCGGCACCGCCAACAGCGGTGTGCACGCGCTGATGTTCCGCATCGCCCAGGAGGACCCCGATCTGGAGGGGGTGCCCGAGGGCATCGCCGACCTCGTACGGGACTGCCTGAAGAAGGACCCGGCGGCCCGCCCGACGCTGAACCAGGTGCTGGAGCGCACGGGCGCCGAGGACACCGTGCTGGGCGGGCGGTCGAAGGACCCGTGGCTGCCCAGCGCGCTGGTCGCCCAACTCGGGCGGCACGCCGTGCAGTTGCTGGACACGGAGAACCCCGAGCAGTCGGGCGAGATCTCCCTGCAGAAGCCGGCGCCCGCGGCCACCCCGGAGCACGCCCCCGCCGCCGACGCCTCGCCGCAGCCGGGCCTGGACACGCCCGCCACGCCGCCGCCACCGGGACAGCCCACGGGCGGGGCGCCGCTGAACCACCTGCCGACGATGGTCCCGGGCACCCAGCCGCCCGCCCCCGCCCAGACGCCCCCGGCCGGCCACCCGGTCTACGGATATCCGCAGCACCATCCCCCGCAGCAGCCCGGCTACGGCTACCCCCAGCAGCCCGGCGCCTACGGGTATCCCCAGCAGGCGGGCCAGTACGGCGCTCTCGGTTCCACCCCGCCCTACGGCCCGCCGTACTCCGGCCCGACGGCGCCCGCCCCTCCGGAGCCGCCGCGCAGGAGCACCCGCTCCACCGCGCTGCTGGTCGGCGTCGCCCTGATCGTCGCCCTCGGTGCCGGCGGCTCGGTCTACGCCCTCATGAGCGGCGGTGGCGACAAGGCCGACAACAAGCCGAGCCCGGGTCCGTCCACCAGCGCGCCCCGGACGTCCGGGCCGACGACTTCCGGGCCGGACCCGACGAGCGCGCAGCCCACCACCGCCGCGCCCTCGGGCGGCGTGATACCGGCCGGCTACCTCGGCACCTGGAGCACCACCATCACCAACGCCGACGGTGACAACACCCGCCAACTCACCATCCAGCAGGGCGGGGTGGGTGACACCGTCATGTCCCTCGTCGCCGACGGGCCCACCAGCAGCGGCAGTTACCACTGCGTCTTCCAGGCCCAGCTGACCGGCGCGCCGGGCAGCGGCGGCGCCCTGGAGGTCGGCCCGTCCACCGTGATGAGCGGCGACCCGGGCTACTGCAAGCCGGGCGGTGCCACCGAGATCACCCTGCAGCCGGACGGCAGCCTCCAGCGCGAGACCGTCAGCAACGGCGAGAAGCTGACGTACACCAGGCAGTGACCTCGGCGGCCGGTTCCGTCCACCGCGCTCACCACGGCCGGCGGTCGCCTCCCTTGTGCCTCAGTGGCGTGTCCATGACCATGGGGAAGCGTCGGTATCGGCAGCCAGGGGAGGGCACATGCGTCCCACCAGGAGAACGGTCCTGACCGCGACGGCGGCGGCGAGCGCGGCGGCACTGGGGCCGGCGGGCCCCGCCGAAGCGGCCGCGCAGGGCGGCAGGCCACCGGCCACGGCGCAGCATCCTTCGCGCGAACTCCGTGCGCTGCTCAAGGAGTTGGACCCCGCCCGGATCGAGGCGACCGTCCGCAGACTCGTCTCCTTCGGCACCCGTCACACCCTCTCCGTCCAGGACGATCCCGAGCGCGGGATCGGTGCGGCCCGCGACTGGCTCCTCGCCGAGCTGCGTTCCTGCGCCGCCGTCTCGGGCGGCCGGATGACGGCCGAACTCCAGTCGTACGTCCAGGAACCGGCCTCCCGCATCCCGGTCGCCACGAAGATCACCAACGTGGTCGCGACCCTCCGCGGCTCGGTGACGCCGGAGCGGGTGTACGTCGTCTCCGGGCACTACGACTCCCGGGTCACCGACGTCATGAACGCCACCTCCGACGCACCGGGCGCGGACGACGACGCCTCCGGGGTGGCCGTCGTACTGGAGCTGGCGCGGGTGATGGCGCGACGCCGCCCGGCCTCCACGATCGTGTTCGCGGCGGTGGCGGGCGAGGAGCAGGGACTGTACGGATCGACCTACCTGGCCCAGCAGTTGAAGGCCGCGGGGACGGACGTCCAGGGCATGTTCACCAACGACATCGTCGGCAGCTCCACCGCCGACGACGGCACGAAGGACCGGTACACGATCCGTCTGTTCGCGGAGGGCGTGCCCACCTCGGAGACCCCCGAACAGGCCGCGATCCGCAGGTCTGTGGGCGGCGAGAACGACTCCGTGACCCGCCAACTGGCCCGTTTCGTCAGGGACGTGGCCGACAACGACGCCACCGGCATGCACGTCCGCGTGATCTACCGCCGCGACCGCTACCTCCGCGGCGGCGACCACATCCCCTTCCTGGAACGCGCCTACCCGGCCGCCCGCTTCACCGAGCCGGCCGAGGACTTCGCCCACCAGCACCAGGACGTCCGCGTCGAGGACGGCAAGCAGTACGGCGACCTGCCGCAGTTCTGCGACTTCGGCTTCGTCGCCCGGGTGGCGAGGGTGAACGCCGCCGCCCTGTGGACCCTGGCGCAGGCGCCGGGCACGCCGAAGGGCGTGAAGATCGTGACCTCCGCCCTGACCAACTCCACGCAGCTGGTGTGGCCCCGGGGCACGGAGCCGGACCTCGCGGGCTACGAGGTCGTGTGGCGCGAGACGACCGCGCCGGAGTGGACCCATGTGATCCCGGCGGGCGACGTCACCACCTTCGAGGCGGACCTGTCGAAGGACAACGTGTTCTTCGGCGTGCGGGCGGTGAACGCCCAGGGCCTGCGCAGCCCGGTCGCCTTCCCGGCCCCGCAGTCGTAGCCGCCGGCCGATCCGTCCGTCACCTCGGCTCGGGCGGGCGCTGGCGGGGCATGTTCGGGCGGGCGGCCGTCCCCGGCGGCAGCGGGAAGCGGCCGTGTGCGCCGCCGATCTCCTGGCGGCCTGCGCCGCCGCCCGCGGACTGGATGCCCATGGGCGCCGAGCCCGTGCGGAACTCCACCATCCAGTCGGCCGTCTCCGTGCGGACCAGCTCGGTCACGTCCTCGGAGAAGCGCCGCAGGATTCCCAGGCACCGCTCGGCGGCCTCGCTCGCCGTCCCCTCCGCGGGGCCCAGCACCTCACGCACGCTCTCCGAGGCCCAGTCGAACTGGAGCACCTGGAGCCGGCGCTGCACGGCCTGCGCGGTCGCCACGTCCCTTATCCAGCCGGAGGTCACGCCGAAGTAGCGGTCGACGGCCACGCAGGTCACCGCGAGCAGCAGCGCCAGATACCCCCACGTGGCGAGCCCGGCGGCCGCCCCGGTCAGATCCAGCAGCGGCAGCGCGGCCCCGGCGGCGGCGCCCAGCGCGGCCCCCGTGCGCAGCACCCGGGCACCCCGCCGCTTCCACCCCCGGTCCGCGAGATACCAGGCGGCCGTCTCGAGCGCCCCGTGCTCCACCCACCGGTACAGCTCGTGCAGCCGCTCGGCCGGCTCGCCCCAGTCGCCGAGCGGGAACGCGCGCCCGGTCAGATCGCCCGGCCGGAGCCCGGCGGCACCCTCGCCCCGCCCGTCCTGAGGCGGACCCTCGGGCTGCATCTCCGGCTGACCCACCCGCACTCCTTCTGATCACGACCGATCACGTAGCGTGACACCTGATGCTGATGTGCCCGACCCTTCCTACCGCCCAATGGGTGGCGAAGCCCATGGATTCACCTCTTTTCCGCCCGGAAGTGTGCCTTGATCAGGTATAGGACTCGGCTCGGGCTCACTCGAAAGAGTGCCGGGGCGATGGCTGCCCGGACCACGTAGGCTCGTGCCAGGCGGGAAAACCTCGCCGACGAAGCCGTACGAAACCAGGAGCTGATCGTGATTCCCGGTGGTGGCCAGCCCAATATGCAGCAGCTGCTCCAGCAGGCCCAGAAGATGCAGCAGGACCTGCAGAGGGCACAGGAGGAGCTGGCGCAGACGGAGGTCGACGGACAGGCGGGCGGCGGCCTGGTGCGGGCTACCGTCACCGGCTCCGGCGAGCTGCGCGCACTGAAGATCGACCCCAAGGCGGTCGACCCCGAGGACACCGACACCCTCGCGGACCTGATCGTCGCGGCGGTCCAGGCGGCGAACGAGAACGCCCAGACCCTGCAGCAGCAGAAGCTCGGCCCGCTCGCCCAGGGCATGGGCGGCGGCAGCGGTATCCCGGGTCTGCCTTTCTAAGACGGGTCCCGGCCAACTACCGTACGTACTGAAGGAACCCCAGGAAGGGCGGCACTCCGTTGTACGAAGGCGTGGTCCAGGACCTCATCGACGAACTGGGGCGGCTGCCCGGCGTCGGTCCCAAGAGCGCGCAGCGGATCGCCTTCCACATCCTCCAGGCGGAACCGACGGACGTACGGCGGCTCGCGCAGGCCCTGATGGAGGTCAAGGCGAAGGTCAGGTTCTGCGCGACCTGCGGCAACGTCGCGCAGGAGGAGCTGTGCAACATCTGCCGCGACACGCGTCGCGACCCCGCCGTCATCTGTGTGGTGGAGGAGCCGAAGGACGTGGTCGCCGTCGAGCGCACCCGTGAGTTCCGGGGCCGCTACCACGTCCTGGGCGGAGCGATCAGCCCGATCGAGGGTGTCGGACCGGACGACCTGCGTATACGAGAACTTCTCGCGCGGTTGGCCGACGGTACGGTCACGGAACTGATCCTGGCCACGGACCCGAATCTGGAGGGCGAGGCCACCGCGACCTACCTCGCCCGGATGATCAAACCCATGGGCCTCAAGGTCACCCGCCTGGCCAGCGGCCTCCCGGTGGGCGGTGACCTGGAATACGCGGACGAGGTGACCCTCGGCCGCGCCTTCGAGGGGAGACGACTCCTAGATGTCTGACGCCAAGCTGCACGCCACGTCCCCGGACCCGGACGACTTCGCGGTTCAGATCGCGGACCAGGTGGAGAGCTTTCTCGTAGCCGTGCGGGAGGTGGCCAAGGGCGACGAACCCGACTCGGCCGTCCCCTTCCTCCTCCTGGAGGTCTCCCAGCTGCTGCTGGCCGGCGGCCGCCTCGGCGCGCACGAGGACATCCTTCCCGACGAGCGCTACGAGCCGGACACGGGTCCCGACGCCGACGTCGACGAGCTCCGCGAGAACCTCGCCCGGCTGCTGGACCCGGTCGACGTCTACTCGGAGGTCTTCGACCCCTACGAGCCGCGCACGGCCCCGGTCCCGGCGCGCATCTCCGACGACCTCACCGACGTCATCACCGACCTGCGCCACGGCATGGCCCACTACCGCGCGGGCCGCACCACGGAGGCCCTGTGGTGGTGGCAGTTCTCCTACTTCTCCAACTGGGGCTCGACGGCCTCGGCGACCCTGCGCGCCCTGCAGTCGGTGGTCGCCCACGTCCGCCTCAACCAGCCCCTGGAGGAACTGGACGGCCTGGACACCGACCAGGGCATGGGCGACGAGACGCTGGAGTTCGAGGCCGGCAGGGTGATGCAGGAGGAGATCGGGGGGCCGCTGGGGATGCGGACGGGCCAGTGAGCCCGATGCCTTCCCCGGGGTTCGGGGACGGCCTCGGTCACAGCCCCCACACGCCCTTCCCGAGCGCCGTGACACCGCCTGTCAGGGCCAGCGTCAGCACCAGCAGGCGGGCCTGCTTCTCGGGGATGCGCTCGGCGAGCGCCCGGCCGGCCACCGCGCCCACCGTCATCGCGGCGACGACCCAGCCCCAGCGGGCGCCGGTCAGCTGCGGCAGGCCGTTCGCGGCCAGCGAGAAGGCGTTGACGACGACGCCGTAGAACTGCGCGTTGGGTACGAACTCCCGTACCGTCCAGCCCGCGTTGAGGGCGTAGAGCGAGATCGGCGGGCCGCCCACGCCCGCCGCCGAGTTCATGAAGCCGCCCACCGCGCCCGCCGCGACCGCCCCCCTGGTGCCGCGCAGCGCGGGTACCCGGGCACCCCGCAGGACCAGCAGCACGGCGACCGTCACCAGTGCGCCCATCACCAGCAGCAGTACGGGCTGGGGGAGTTGGCGGGTCAGCCAGGCTCCCGCCGGCACCGTGCACGCCGCCGCCAGGCACAGCGGCACCATCGCGCCGGGGCGGACCCGCCGCCAGCCGCCGGCCAGACCGACGACGCAGATGGCCCCCGACACGCAGTTGGCGAGCACGACGGCCCCGGCCGGTCCGAGCAGCAGCATGAGCGCGGGCACGGTGACCAGCGCGAAGCCCATGCCGGTCAGCCACTGCACGCAGGAGCCGAGCAGGACGATCCCCGTCAGCAGTACGTCCGTCATGGCGCGACCTTAGGTCAGCGCGCGGTCACGCAGAGCCCCAAAGGGTGACCTGGCCCACTTTGCGGACTGTTCACGGGCTACGGGGGCAGGGACCGTGCTGGAGCGCCGGATCTCACCATGTGGTTCCGGCAAGGTCGATTTCGGGCGCTCGATAGACTGAGCCGACCGCAGTACATATGCGTATCTGCGGACAAAGAGACGGAACGAGGAGCGCACGTGGGCCTTGTCGTGCAGAAGTACGGAGGCTCCTCCGTAGCCGATGCCGAGGGCATCAAGCGCGTCGCCAAGCGGATCGTGGAAGCGAAGAAGAACGGCCACCAGGTGGTCGTGGTCGTTTCCGCGATGGGCGACACTACGGACGAGCTGATCGATCTCGCCGAGCAGGTATCCCCGATGCCGGCCGGCCGTGAGTTCGACATGCTGCTGACCGCCGGAGAGCGGATCTCCATGGCGCTGCTGGCCATGGCGATCAAGAACCTGGGCCACGAGGCCCAGTCGTTCACCGGCAGCCAGGCAGGCGTCATCACCGACTCGGTCCACAACAAAGCCCGGATCATCGACGTCACGCCCGGCCGGATCCGTGACTCGGTGGACGCGGGCAACATCGCCATCGTCGCCGGCTTCCAGGGCGTCAGCCAGGACAAGAAGGACATCACGACCCTCGGTCGCGGTGGCTCGGACACCACCGCCGTCGCGCTGGCCGCCGCCCTCGACGCCGAGGTGTGCGAGATCTACACCGACGTGGACGGCGTGTTCACCGCCGACCCGCGCGTGGTGAAGAAGGCGCAGAAGATCGACTGGATCGCCTTCGAGGACATGCTGGAGCTCGCCGCCTCCGGCTCCAAGGTGCTGCTCCACCGCTGTGTGGAGTACGCCCGCCGTTACAACATCCCGATCCACGTGCGCTCGTCCTTCTCCGGGCTGCAGGGCACCTGGGTCAGCAGCACGCCACCCGTTCAGAAGTCACAGCAGCAAGGGGAACAGAAGGTGGAGCAGGCCATCATCTCCGGTGTCGCTCACGACACCTCCGAGGCCAAGGTGACGGTCGTCGGCGTTCCGGACAAGCCGGGCGAGGCCGCCTCGATCTTCCGCGCCATCGCGGACGCGGAGATCAACATCGACATGGTCGTGCAGAACGTGTCCGCCGCCTCCACCGGGCTGACGGACATCTCCTTCACCCTCCCCAAGACCGAGGGCCGCAAGGCCATCGACGCCCTGGAGCGGGCGAAGACGGCCATCGGCTTCGACTCGCTGCGCTACGACGACCAGATCGGCAAGATCTCGCTCGTCGGCGCCGGCATGAAGACCAACCCGGGTGTCACCGCGTCCTTCTTCGAGGCGCTCAGCGACGCCGGCGTGAACATCGAGCTGATCTCGACCTCCGAGATCCGCATCTCGGTCGTCACCCGCGCCGACGACGTGCCCGAGGCCGTCCGCGCCGTGCACTCCGCCTTCGGCCTCGACTCCGACACCGCCGAGGCGGTCGTCTACGGAGGCACAGGACGCTGATGGCGGGACAGGGATCCGTGCGACCGACGCTGGCGGTCGTGGGCGCGACCGGGGCCGTCGGCACGGTCATGCTCCAGATCCTGTCCCAGCACGCGGACATCTGGGGCGAGATCCGTCTGATCGCCTCGCCGCGCTCGGCCGGCCGCAAGCTGGCCGTGCGCGGCGAGGAGGTCGAGGTCGTGGCCCTGACGGAGGAGGCCCTCGACGGGGTCGACGTCGCCATGTTCGACGTGCCCGACGAGGTCTCCGCGCACTGGGCACCCGTCGCCGCCGCCAAGGGCGCGGTGGTGGTGGACAACTCGGGCGCCTTCCGGATGGACCCGGAGGTGCCGCTCGTGGTGCCCGAGGTCAATCCGCACAAGGCGCGTCTGCGGCCCCGCGGGATCATCGCCAACCCCAACTGCACGACCCTCTCCATGATCGTGGCCATGGGCGCGCTGCACGCCGAGTTCGGGCTGCGCGAGCTGGTGGTCTCCTCGTACCAGGCGGTGAGCGGGGCGGGGCGCGCCGGGGTCGAGACGCTGCGCCGGCAGCTGTCGCTGGTCGCCGGCACGGAGCTCGGGACCCATCCCGGTGACGTACGGCGGGCCGTGGGCGACGACACCGGGCCCTTCCCGGAGCCGGTCGCGCTGAACGTCGTGCCGTGGGCCGGCTCGCTGCGTGAGGACGGCTGGTCCTCGGAGGAGATGAAGGTCCGGGACGAGTCCCGCAAGATCCTCGGCCTGCCCGACCTCCCCGTGGCGGTCACCTGCGTACGGGTGCCGGTGGTCACCACGCACTCCCTCACCGTCCACGCCCGCTTCCAGGGCGAGGTCACCGTCGACGGCGCCCGCGAGATCCTCGCCACGGCCCCCGGTGTCGTCCTGTGCGACGACCCGGCCGCCGGCGAGTTCCCCACACCCGCCGACGTGGTGGGCACCGACCCCACCTGGGTGGGCCGGGTGCGGCGCGCGCTCGACGACCCGACGGCCCTCGAGCTCTTCGTCTGCGGCGACAACCTGCGCAAGGGCGCCGCCCTCAACACCGCCCAGATCGCGGAGCTGGTGGCCACCGAGTTCGTGTGACACTCGAGGCGGTGGGCGCGCTCCCATGGTGTGACGTGTTACGTGCAACACATCCCGGAGCGAGGGTCTGCCGGCGGAAAAGCCCTGGCAGTGGCCGGTTTGCTTTGTAGGATTTATGGGCTGCCCGAGCGCTGGGGAAATGGTCCGTACCACTTGCCCCGGAGCCCTGTGGCATCCGAAGATTTTCCTCCCCGCCCTCCGCAACCGCGCGGAGGGCGGGGAGCGTCTTTGCGAACGCCCTTCAGGGGTGCGGGGATGCGCGACGGGACGTGGGGACGTCTCGAACATTCAGGACACAGGGGAAGAGCGGGTAGGCATGAGGGCGTTTGACGCACGGTCGGGGGTGCTGCCTGACGCGAGACAGCCGGTGGCGCCATGTGACGCAGAAGTGATGCCCGGCACGTACAACCCTGACGGGGGTGAGCGTGTCCAACTGGCGTGGCTGAGGTACTCGACTTCTCTGCGGCGACGCGCGGCACGGCCCTGCGGCCGCCCCGTCCGTCCCTACGACCCCGCATGCCCGGCGCGCCCGGCGGCATGCCGGTGATCGCGCCCATGCCCGCAGCGCGGCCCACCCGCATCCCGAATCAGCGCGAAGGCGCCGAGGACGTCGCGGCGGCCGGTACCACCGTCGACCACCTCACCGAGACCTACCGCGCGCACTACCGCTCGCTGCTGGGACTCGCCGCCCTCCTGCTCGACGACACCGCCTCCTGCGAGGACGTCGTCCAGGAGGCCTTCATCCGCGTGCACTCGGCACGCAAACGCGTCCGCGACCCCGAGAAGACGCTCGCGTACCTGCGTCAGACGGTCGTCAATCTTTCCCGCTCCGCCTTGCGCCGCCGCATCCTGGGCCTGAAGCTGCTCTCCAAGCCGATGCCCGACATGGCGAGCGCCGAGGAGGGGGCCTACGACCAGCTGGAGCGCGACTCCCTCATCAAGGCCATGAAGGGACTGCAGCGCCGTCAGCGCGAGGTCCTGGTGCTGCGCTACTTCGCGGACATGACCGAGGCGCAGGTCGCCGAGTCGCTCGGGATATCGCTGGGTTCGGTGAAGGCGTACGGCTCCCGCGGCATCGCGGCCCTCCGGATCGCGATGGAGGCGCCGGCATGAACAAGGACGCCGAGGGGCCCGACTCCCATGACCGACACGAACCTTTCGCCTGGCATGAGCCGACAACAACGCACGAGCAAGAGCACTCGCCATCGCACGCTGGGAACGGAACTGTGAACCACGGCCGCGACGACCAGAGCCTCGAGGACGGGCTCGACTCGGACGAACAGGCCCTGCGCAGGATGTTGCAGCAGGCGGTGCAGACGGTCGAGCCGCGTGACGGCACCCTGGACCATCTGCGGCGGGCGGTGCCCGCACGGCGGGCCCGCAAGCGGCAGGCCGCCGTCGGCATGGCGGCAGCCGCGCTGTTCATCGGCACGGCCGTCCCGGCCCTGCTGCACGTCTCGGGCGCCACGGGCTCCGACGTCAACCCGTCCGTCGCCGGCCAGGCCTCGCAGGCCCAGGGCGGCGCGAGCCAGGGAAAAGCCGACGGCAGTGAGAGCACTGCCGGAGGCAGCTCCGGCAAGTCGCAGGACAAGGGCAAGGGCACCTCGAAGGGCGACGGCAAGGGCAAGGGCAGCACGCCCGGCACGGGCAGCGGCGCGGGGACCGGCCCGGCGGCCACCAGTGCGGCGGGCACCCCGGTGTGCACCGCGGAACAGCTCGGCTCGGCCACCCAGTCCATGGACGCCCCCGACTCCGCGGGCACGGTCTACGGCACCTTCCGCGTCGTCAACATCTCCACCTCCGCGTGCAGCGTGGGCGGGGCCGGAAGCGTCAGCGTGCTCGCGCAGGGCGCCGCGGACGCCACCAAGATCGGCGCGCAGCGGCACGTGGCCGGGGACGCGGCGGCCGGCCTGCCCGACCCCTCCACCGAGGTCACCGGGCTGCTGCTGCAGCCGGGCGCGGCCTACGAGGAGAAGTTCGCCTTCGTCCCCTCTGCGGCCTGCCCCAGCACGGGCGGCAGCGGTGGTACCACCGACGGCGGTCCCAGCGCCACGCCGACCCCGACCGGCGACACCGGCAGCACCGCCGGCACCGCCGGCACCGGCACCGACAGCGGCGTCACCACGCAGATGATGCGGGAGGACGGCACGGCGGACGGCAGTGTGATCGTGTCCCACACGACCGAGGCGGGCTCGCCCACGGTCTCGGCGAACGTGACCAACGCGTGCGCGGGGACGGTCTACTTCACCGGGGTGCTGGCGGGGGCGTGAGCCGGCAGGCGTGGCCGGGGGGCTGCCTCCGGCCGGGGGCCCGCGCCCCCCCACCGGCGTCAGACGGTCACGCTCTCGTCTTCCTCCGCCACCAGACCCATCTCCGCGTCCCGTGCGAACTCGACCTCGCGACGCAGCAGCCGGAACCACATGAACACCACGAAACCGGCGAAGACGAACCACTCGCCGGTGTAGCCGAGGTTCTGGAACGCCTTCAGGTCGAGGCCGGAGTCCGTGGGCGCCTTGGCCGGCACGGCGGTCATCCCGCTGTCGGCCTTGTCCAGCGTGATCCAGGCGTCGTAGACGTCGTACGGCACGAGGTTCACCAGCGCCGCCGAGCTGATCGCCCCGGTCTGCCCGGCCGGCAGACCGCCCTGGGCGCTGACCCCGTCGTCCCCGGGCGTCTCGGACGCCTGGAGCGCGCCGGTGACGGTGACTTCTCCGGTGGGCGCGGCGGGCGCCTTCGCGGTGCCGGCGGAACCCGGCAGCCAGCCCCGCACCACGGGCAGGGCCTTGCCGCCGTCGGTGCGCAGCAGCGTCAGGACGTAGTAGCCGCGCTTGCCGTCGAGGTCGCGGTCCGGGACCAGCAGCTGCTTGCCGTACCGCCCGGTCGCGGTGGCCTGTCTGCCGGACGTCGCCTTGTCCACGGGCAGCAGCTCCCGCAGCGGGCGGGCCGCTTCGTGCCGGTCCGTGGTGACCCGCTGGGTCGCGTCGCGGTGGTCCTGCACGCGGCCCTCGAACCGGCTCAGCTGCCAGGACCCCATGAAGATGCAGAAGGGGATGGCGAGCAGCACGAAGACGTTGATCCCCCACCAGCGGGACGTCAGCAGAAACCGGTACACGCCTTCAAAGGTACGGCGCCGACGAACGGGGGCCCGCCGCGGGGTCAGTACCGCTCGGTGAGGTGGTCCCGGCCGGCCGGGGGTTCGTACGGCTCCGGCCAGAAGTCGGTTATGGACGTGATCCGGTCCGCACCGGTGAAGAACGAGATCCCGTACATCTCCTCCAGCCCGACCGTGAAGTGGATCCAGCTCACCACCTGGCCGGGCTCGGCGACGATGCGCTCGATCCTCAGGCGCCAGTCGCCCGGATACTCGCGGTTGAACTCCACGTACCGCTGCCTGCCGGTGATCCGCTCACGCGTCTGCGGCAGGGTGTAGACGACGTCCTCGGCCAGGGTGTCCGCGAAGGCGCTCCAGTCCCGGGCCGCGGCGGCGGCCCAGAACCTCTCGACTGTCTTGCGCAGATCGGTCATGCCGAGAAGTCTGCACCCCGCCACTGACAATCGGATCTGAGCTGGGCAAACACCCTGATCGGGGATGGTTCGCGGGCGCGGCCGGAAGGGGCCGGGTAAGGGAGCGGTAGAAGTTGTCCACAGGCTGAGGATCCCGCCCGCACAGGGTCACCGGGAGCAGGCAGTATGGGGACATGACTGAGAGCAACGGGTCCGCCGCGCCGGAGCGGAAAGAGGACATGCCGGACTGGGAGAAGCGCTTCCGGGCGCCGCGGGTGTCGCTGCCCGACTGGGCGGAGGACGCACCGGACCGCTCACTGTTCGTGTCGAACGCGACGGGGACGTACGAGCTGTACGCCTGGGACCGGTCGACGGGCGAGCGCCGCCAGGTGACCGACCGGCCGAACGGCACGACGGACGGTGTGCTCACCCCGGACGGCGCATGGATCTGGTGGTTCGACGACAAGGATGGCGACGAGTTCGGCGTCTGGCGCCGGCAGCCGTTCACCGGCGGGGAGAACGAGCTCGCGGCGCAGGGCCTCGAGGCCTCCTACCCGGCCGGCCTGGCCCTCGCCCGGGACGGCCGTACGGCGGTCGTCGGCCGCTCCACCGACGAGGACGGCACGACGATCCACCTCTCGCGCACGGGCGAGGACCCGGTGGAGATCTACCGCCACCGCGAGTCGGCGGGCGTCGGCGACCTCTCCCACGACGGCGAGCTGATCGCGATCGAGCACACGGAGCACGGCGACGCGATGCACTCCGCCCTGCGCGTCGTGCGCCTCGACGGCACCGCGGTCGCCGAGCTGGACGACACCGAGGGCGGCAAGGAGGAGCTGGGCCTGGAGGTCCTGGGCTTCGCACCCGTCGACGGCGACACCCGTCTGCTCGTCGGCCACCAGCGCCGCGGCCGCTGGGAGCCGATGGTGTGGGACACGGCCACCGGCGAGGAGACCGACCTGGGCCTGGACCTGCCCGGCGACGTGAGCGCCGAGTGGTACCCGGACGGCACCGGCCTGCTCATCGTGCACAGCTTCGAGGCCCGCAGCGAGATGTTCCGCTACGACCTGGCCGGCGGGACCCTGGAGAAGGTCCCCACCCCGCCCGGCTCGGTCTCCGGCGCGACGGCACGCCCCGACGGCAGCGTGGAGTACCTGTGGTCCTCGGCCGCCGAGCCGTCGGCGGTCCGCTCGACGACGGGCAAGGTCGTCCTCGACCCGCCGGGCATGAAGTCGCCGGGCTCGGTGCCCGTGGAGGACGTCTGGGTGGAGGGCCCCGGCGGCCGCATCCACGCCCTGGTGCAGAAGCCGGCGGGCGCCACCGGCCCGCTGCCCACCGTCTTCGACATCCACGGCGGCCCGACCTGGCACGACAGCGACGCCTTCGCCGCGGGCCCGGCGGCCTGGATCGACCACGGGTACGCGGTGATCCGCGTCAACTACCGCGGCTCCACGGGCTACGGCCGGGCCTGGACCGACGCGCTCAAGCACCGCGTCGGCCTCATCGAACTCGAGGACATCGCGGCGGTCCGCGAGTGGGCGGTGGGCTCGGGTCTCGCCGACCCCGCCCGACTGATCCTGACCGGCGGTTCCTGGGGCGGCTACCTCACCCTCCTCGGCATCGGCGCCCAGCCGGACGCCTGGACCCTGGGCATCGCCGCGGTCCCGGTCGCCGACTACGTCACGGCGTACCACGACGAGATGGAAGCCCTGAAGGCCATGGACCGCACCCTGATGGGCGGCACCCCGGAGGAGGTCCCCGACCGCTTCGAGGCGTCCTCCCCGCTGACCTACGTCGACGAGGTCAGGGCCCCGGTCTACATCTCGGCGGGCGTCAACGACCCGCGCTGCCCCATCCGCCAGATCGAGAACTACGTCAAGCGCCTGGAGGCCCGCGGGGCGGTCCACGAGGTCTACCGCTACGACGCCGGCCACGGCTCACTGGTCGTGGACGAGCGGATCAAGCAGGTACGGCTTGAACTGGAGTTCGCGGAGCGGCACCTGGGGTGACATCCCCGCGCCGGGCGGGCGGTTCCTCAGCCCGTCCGGCGCCGGGCCCGTCAGGCCCCGGCGCGGTCCCGCGGACGCCGCCCCAGCAGCTCGGCCAGCCCCGTCCGGGTGGCCGCCAGCACCACCCTGTCCGATCCCCGCAGCACATACGAGTCGGGCAGATCCCACACCAGCCCCGACCCCGGCAGATCCTCGTACGCCTCCTCCACGGCCGGCTCCCCCCGCCGGCCGCCGGAGACACCCGTGTCGAGGGCCAGCACCCGCCAGGCCCCCGGCCGGAACGCCTCCGCGACCGTCTTCCCCTCCAGCTGCGCGTGCCCGCCCACGTTCACCGCGGCGAACAGCAACACCCGCCGCTCCACCGGGATGGCGCCCAGGATCTGGCGCCCCATCATCGCCCCGGCGAACGCGGGCGCCGCCAGATGGGACACGCTGCGGCTCCGGGTGGAGGCCCGCGGGTGGGCGGCGCGCAGGGTCCGGTACACGGCGGTCGCGAAGTCGTCGTCGTACAGCCGCAGGACGACCCGCAGATCCGGCCGCACGGACCGGGCGTAGAGCGCGGCTTCGAGGTTGGTGGTGTCCGCGCTGGTCACCGCGAGCAGCGCGTGCGCCCGGTGGATCTTGGCCGCCTCCAGGACGCCTTCCTGGGTGACGTCCCCGAGCACCACCGGCACCCGCAGCCGCCGCGCGGTCGCCAGGCCCCGTGCCTCGGGGTCGGACTCGACGCACACCACGGGGATGCGCAGTTCGCGCAGCCGCGTCAGCACGCGCGTGCCGATCTTGCCGAGGCCGAGGAGCACCACATGCCCGCCCAGCCCCCGCGGGGGCTTGCGCAGCGCGGACGTGGTGCGGAAGGTGCCCAGCGCCTCCAGCACCGCGGCCAGCAGGACCGGCAGCAGCAGCAACCCCGTGAGCCCGGACAGGAGTTGCAGGATCTGCCGCCCGACGGAGGCGCCGATCGCGGGGTCGTCGATGGCGAACAGGTCGAGCAGCGTCAGATAGAAGGCGTGCAGCGGATGCATCCCCGTCACCACCCACAGGGCCACCGCGAGCGCGAGCACGCAGCCCACGAGGCCGGCCAGCGACCAGCGCAGCCGGCGCGAGAACAGCGACGCGAACGCCACGCCCCCGCGGGCGGGCGGCAGTTCGGGACCGGCGTAGGAGACCTGCTCGAGGACGACGGTCCCGCGGCCGGTCGCGGCCCGCACCGCCGCCCCGTCGGGCAGCAGATCCGGGCCCTGCTCCGCGCCGTTCTCGGCGCTGTCCGCGGACAGCAGCGCGAGCGTGGCCAGTCCCGGCTGGGCCAACTGCCCGACCATCGGCGTCCGTTCCACCGCCCGCAGCAGCAGCCCGTCGGTCTGGACGACCTTGCTGGTGCCCGCGACGGCGGTGGCGACGAGCGCCGGCGCGGCCGTGTCGGCGTCGGACAGCACGGTCGTGGAGGCGTCGGAGCCGGAGCCGTCGCCGTTGCCCGTGGCCAACGCGGCGGCCTGGTCGAGGAGTTCCTCGATGTGCTGGCCGAGCCTCCGGTTGTAGAGCCGCAGGACCAGCCGCAGCCTGGGGTTGAGCCGGCGGGCGGTGAGGGCGGCGCGGATGTTGGTCTCGTCGTCGTCGTACACGAGCGCCAGTGCGGTGGCCCGCTCCACGCCCGCCGCGCCGAGCGCCTCCTCGGTCGGCTCGGCGGCCGCCATGAGCTGGGCGGTTCCCACGGGTTCGGCGGTGGCGCCGCTCGCGCGGTTGACGGTCGCGTTCACCACCCGGTCGAGCAGCGCCGCCGTCGTCGCCCGGGCCCGCCCGACCACCGGCGTGCGCACACCGCGCTCGGAGGGCGGTACGACGAGGGTGACCTGTTCGCCGTAGACACCCCGCAGTTCGGCGGCGAGTCTGTGCGCCAGCCCGTCGTCGCCGCACACGACCATGTGCGCGGACCCGTCATCGCCCGGCTGCCCTTGATTCGGAACGCTCGCCACGAGGGGAAAGACTGCCCCAAAGAGACGGGTGGTTCCAGAAGCGACTGAACAACGGTCTCTCTTCCGGCGTACTGGAGGGGAGGGAAACCAGCACCCTTCCGTACCACCGGAGGTACCTCGCACGTGGCCATCACCAAAGCAGCCCCGCCGACGGCGGACAGCCACGAACCGGTGGCCGGCAGCCCGGACACACGATCACCCGGCACCGGGCCCGCCGCTACTGCCGACACCACCGCCGACACGAAGTCAGCCGAGTCGAAGTCCGCCGACACCAAGTCCCTCGCCCTGATCGTGCTGCTCCTGGTGCTGGTGGTGCTCCAGGGCCCCATCCGCGGCGCGCTCTCCGCGCCCGTCATGCAGAGCTGGATGACGGTGTTCGTGGCCGTGCTCGTCCAGGCGCTGCCCTTCCTCGTGCTCGGCGTGCTGCTCTCCGCGGCCATCGCCGTGTTCGTGCCGGCGTCGTTCTTCGCCCGCGCGCTGCCGAAGCGGCCCGCGCTGGCGGTCCCGGTCGCCGGAGTGGCGGGCGCGATCCTGCCGGGCTGCGAGTGCGCGTCCGTGCCGGTCGCCGGGGCGCTGGTCCGGCGGGGCGTCACCCCGGCCGCGGCGCTGGCCTTCCTCCTCTCCGCCCCGGCGATCAACCCGATCGTGCTGACGGCGACCGCGGTCGCCTTCCCCCGTAACCCGGAGATGGTCCTCGCCCGCTTCGTCGCGAGCCTGCTGGTGGCCTGTGTGATGGGCTGGCTGTGGCAGCGCCTGGGCCGCACCGACTGGCTGCGCCCGCCGGAGCGCCCGCACCACGAGGGCCAGGGCAAGGGCGCCGCGTTCTGGGGCTCGGTACGCCACGACGTGATGCACGCGGGCGGCTTCCTGGTCATCGGCGCGATGGCCGCGGCGACCCTGAAGGCGGTCGCCCCGGCGAGCTGGCTGCGCACGGCGGCGGACAACCCGCTGGTCGCGATCCTGGCCCTGGCCGTCCTCGCCGTACTGCTGTCGATCTGCTCGGAGGCGGACGCGTTCGTGGCGGCGTCACTCACCCAGTTCTCGCTCACGGCCAAGCTGGCGTTCCTGGTCGTCGGCCCGATGATCGACCTGAAGCTGTTCGCGATGCAGACGGGCACGTTCGGCCGCGGCTTCGCCCTGCGGTTCGCGCCCGCCACCTTCGTCCTCGCGATCGCGGGCGCGGTCCTGACCGGGGCGGTGCTCCTGTGAACCGCCAGGCACAGGCGGCGGTCCTGTTCCTGCTCGGCGCGGCCCTGCTGCACGCGGGCTTCACCAACCTCTATCTGCGCTACGTGAAGGCAGGACTGCAGCCGCTGCTGCTGCTGTCGGGCGCGGTGCTGATCGCGGCGGCGCTGGCGACGGTCTGGTACGAGTGGCGGGGCCGCGCCAGGACCGGCCACGGAGAAGGACACGTGGACGACGGTCACGGTCACGGAGAAGGGCACGAGGACGACGGTCACGGTCACGCCCACCGCGAACCCCGCGTCGCGTGGCTTCTCGCCCTCCCCCTCCTCGCCCTCATCCTGGTCGCCCCGCCGGCCCTCGGCTCGTACAGCGCGATGCGCACCGGTACGGCGCTGCAAAAGCCGTTCGGCTACAACGCCCTGCCCGCCTCGAACCCGCTGCCCCTCAACGTGGTCGACTACGCGACCCGCGCGGTCTACGACCACGGCCGTTCCATCGGGGGCCGCCAGGTCGAGGTCACCGGTTTCGTCGCCCTGGACCAGGCGGGCCACCCCTACCTGGTGCGGATGGCCCTCAACTGCTGTGCCGCGGACGCCCAGCCGGTGAAGATCGCCCTGACGGGCACGATCCCCCCGGTGCTCCAGCCGGACAAGTGGCTCCAGGTGAAGGGGAGCTACACCGCCCGGCAGACCAAGGACCCCGTGAACGGCGGCCCGATCCCGTATCTCCGCGTCACGTCGTCGAAGCCGGTCCCGACCCCGAAGGACCCGTACGACGAGTCCTGGAACAACTGACGCCCCATCCCGCCTCGTGCGCCGCGGCGACCGCGCGCTCCTCGGCGTCGTCGGCGGCGGCGTTCAGGGACGCGTCCCGTCCCGCCGCGGACCCACCTGCCGCCGCCGCGGCCGCCTGCGAGGCGGTGAGGGCCGCGCGCAGGGCCCGGTGACCGGCCTCGCGGCCGTCGTTCGCGTCGGCCACCTGCGCGGCAAGTGCCGCGGTGGCGGCGGCGTTCCGCGCGCAGCGGGCGTCGGCCGCCGGGTCGGGGGTGCCCGTGGCGAGCGCGTCGAGGGAGCGCGCGGACAGGCGCAGGGCGCCCGCGGCGCGCCCGGCGGGAGTCGTCGGCACCAGTTCGGCGGCGGCCGGGTCCACGCCGGCGTACCCGCACGTCGCCACGGCGCGGTCGTAGGCACTGTGCGCGCGAGCCGCATGGCCCTTCCTGAGCGCCCCCGCGTCCTCGAGCCCGGTCATCCCGACCTCCTCGACCCTGCTTCTGGATATCTGACGGACCGTCAGTTATCGTCCCCTGCTGTCCGGCTTCCAAACGGGTGAGTGAAGGGCGATGCGCAGTGGCGACGACGACACCTCCCCCCAGTCCGCAGCCGACCGGGGACCCCCGCTGGGTCGCGCTGTTCCACGGGTCCTCCTCGGGTTCCTGGCAGGTCTGCGCCGAGTCGCCCCACCGCGGGCCCGTGCAGTACGCGCTCGGCGAGATGGCGCACACCGTGCGGGCGCGCGGCGGCACCCTCGTGGTGAGCCTGTGGGGTCCCAAGGACGGCGGATGGCAGCGCTTCGACGTGTCGGCCGCGCCCGCCGCCGCACCGGCGCCGCAGCCGTCCGCGGGCCCCGAGGAGCCGAGCAGGCTGTCGGAGCGCATGGACGCCCGCAAGCGGCAGGTGCTCATGGCCGGCCTGAACAAGGCGGGCCGCTACGACCTCACGTCCGACGACCACACGGCCGTACAGGCGCTCGTGGAGCGGCTCGACGAGACCACGGTGCGCCAGGTGGCCCGGTGGCTGGCCGCGGCCGGCGGCGAGGGCGGGGCGGTCAGTCCGTGAGCGGAGGGCGCAGGCGGAAGTCCGCGAGGGCTCTCGCCCGCGCCTCCACCACGGCCATGCGCGCCTCGCGCTCGGCCGGGTCCACGTGCGCCGCCTGGCCCGTCACCTGCCCCTCCCACTTGCGGTAGAGCAGGCCCACCTCGCGGGAGAACCAGCCCCGGCTCACGGCGTTCAGTGCGAGCAGCAGGCCGGTGTCCTCGGAGGCCGGCAGGGCCATCCACCCGCCGAGGGCCAGCAGCAGGTCCCGGCGGACGCAGAGCGTGGCCGGGTGCACCTGGGCACGGTGGTCGTTCGCCGTCCAGAAGTCGAGCACGGCGCCCCGCTCGATCGGGCCCTCGTCCGGGTCGCCCGGGAAGCCGGCCGTCGAGCCGTCCGGCAGCAGGTCCAGCGCCCGCGACGTCGTCCACCCGATCTCCGGATCGCCTTCCAGCACCGCCAGATCGCGGGCCAGCGCGCCGGCCGGAAGCAGGTCGTCGGCGTCGAGGATCTTCACGTACGGGCCCTCGGCACGGGCGAGCGCCATCGTGCGGGCGACACCGGGGCCGCCCGGCCGGCCCTGCCGGAAGGTCACGCGAGCGTCGTCGGGGACCTGGCCGCGGACCTCGTCCGTCGCGCCGTCCTCCTGGATCACCCAGTGCCACGACCAGCCCGGCAACAGCTCCTGCGCGCAAAGGGACTTGTACGCCTCGGCGAGGAATCCGGCCGACGGGGCGTGCACGGCGGTGACGACGGCGATGCGCCGGTCCACGGCGGCGGTCACCACCCTTCCGGGGCATGTGGGGGGACATGCGAAGACCCGGTCGCTGGCGACGGGGGATGCACCAGCGACCGGGCTGGGGCCCAGCCTAACAAGGCCGCACGCGCGGCGGGAGTCGACGGCCCGGCTCCGGCCCGTGGCTGTGGCCGGAATCACGAGTTCCCGTCAACCAACTCACCATATTTGTAACGGAGTTGATGTCCTAGTCGCCGCACGGAGGCTTGTACGGAAGCCGCGGCAGGTACTCGTGCCACTTCTGCGCCGTCAGGACGCCGTGCGTGGCCGAGCAGATGCGCCGGACGGCGTCGTCGGGCTCCAGGCTCCACAGCCGTACGGTGTCGGCGCCGCTGGAGACGCCGAGCATGTGGCTCCGCGGGCTGAACGCGAGGAAGTTGCCGGTCTTGGCGTTGGGGCTCATCGACTGGCCGATCGGGCCGGCGCCGGAGGGGTCGGTCACGTTCCAGAGGCGGACGGTGTTGTCGTTGCCGCCGCTGGCCAGCGTGTGACCGTCCGGGCTGTACGTCAGCGACACGACCGCCTCGCTGTGACCGGTGAGCGGGGCGCCCAGCCGGGTCGTCCTGGCCGGGTCGGTGCTGTTCCACAGCCGGACCGTGTCGTCGTCACCGCCGCTCGCGAGGGTGTGTCCGTCGGGGCTGTAGGTGAGCACGTTGACGGGTCCCGAATGCCAGGTGAGCGGTGTGCCGACCGGCCTCGGGCGCGCCGGGTCGCCGACGTTCCACATGCGGATGGTGCCGTCGGCGCTGCCGCTGGCGAGAGTGTGTCCGTCCGGGCTGAAGTCGAGGGCGTTGATGTAGCCCTTGTGGCCGGTGAGCGGGGCGCCGTAGGCGACGACGTGCGCCGGGTCGCCGACGTTCCACAGCTGGAAGGTGTGGTCGGTGTAGGCGGTGGCCAGGGTGCGCCCGTCCGGGCTGAACGCCAGCGCGTCGGGGCCCATGAACCGGGTCTGCAGCTCGACGGGCCGCGCGTAGGGGACCGGCCGGGCCGGGTCGGCGACGTTCCACAGGTGCACCTTGCGGTTCGCCGTGAGCACGGCGAGGGTGCGGCCGTCGGGGGAGAAGACCATCTCCTCGCCGCCGTCCGCGTGCTTGAACGGCCTGCTCAGCGCCACCGGCCGGCCGGGCTTCTGCACGTTCCACAGCCGGACCGCGCCGTCGCGCCCCACCGTGGCGAGCACCTTCCCGTCCGGGCGGAACTCCCCGGTCCGGCCGATCATGTCGGACGTCGGGATCGACCACAGGCGGACCTTGCCGTCACCGCTTCCCGTCGCGAGGGTCCGGCCGTCGGGGCTGAAGCCCAGGGCGTACATCTCGCCGCTGCTGCCCGCCAGCGGCTCGCCGACCTGCGAGGGGTAGGCCGGATCGCTCACGTTCCACAGGCTCGCCGTGCTGTCCGCGCTCGCGGCGGCCAGCTGCTCACCGTCCGGGCTGAAGGCCACGGACCAGATGGGACCGGTGTGGCCGGTCAGGGGCGAGCCGATCCGTGTGGCGTGCGCCCGGTCGCTCACGTTCCACAGCCGTACGGTGTCGTCGGCGCTGCCGCTGGCCAGGGTGTCGCCGTCCGGGCTGAAGGCCACGGAGTGGACCAGGTCGGTGTGGCCGGTCAGGGGTGAGCCGATCTGTGTGGCGTGCGCCCGGTCGCTCACGTTCCACAGCCGTACGGTGTCGTCGTCGCCGCCCGTCGCCAGCGTCCGTCCGTCGGGGCTGAACGCGACGGAGCGCACGGCGGCGGTGTGGCCCTTCAGAGGCGAGCCGATCGGCGCGGCGTGCGCCGGGTCGGACACGTCCCACAGCCGCGCGGTGCGGTCCTCGCCGACGGATGCCAGCGTGTGCCCGTCCGGGCTGAAGGTGATCAGGTAGATGGTGCCCTTGTGGCCGGTCAGGGGCGCACCGAGGCGAACGGGATGCGCGGGGTCCCGTACGTCCCACAGCCGGATCGTCCCGTCGTCGCCCGCGCTGGCGAGGGTGTGGCCGTCCGGGCTGAAGACCGCGCTGCTCACCCAGCTGGTGTGGCCGGTGAGGGGAGCGCCGAGCGGCTTGGGGTGGCTGCGGTCGCGCACGTCCCACAGCCGGACCGTCCGGTCGTAGCCGGCGGTGGCCAGGACCTTCCCGTCCGGGCTGAACGAGGTGAGGTAGACGGCGCCGTCGTGGCCGGTCAGCGGGGTGGCCAGCGGGGCGTTCACGATCGAGACCAGCCGGCTGTTGGCGTCCTGGTCGCCCGGCCGCAGCCGGTGGGCCACCAGGTCGAGCTGGGCGGAGAGGGAGGGATCGGTGTACTGGACGCGGTCGGCCTCGGCGACCACCTGCTCGAAGAGGGCGTCGTTGCGCTGCTGCCAGGCGACGACCGCGGCACCCACGGCCACCAGCGCGAGCACGACCAGGGCGGAGACCGCGCTCCGGCTGATCCACACCGTGCGCCGGCGCAGCCTGACCGAGGCGGCCAGGAACTCCACCGCGCTGCGGGTGAGGAAGGTGGCGCCGCCGTCCTTGGCGGACTTGGCCCAGGTGTGGGCCTGCTCCAGCCGTGAACCCCGGTAGAGCAGCGACGAGTCGCGGTCCGAGCCCTCCCAGGCCCGGCCGTCCTCCTCCAGCCGCTGCCGCAGCAGATTGCCGTTGCGGTCCTCGTCGATCCAGCCGCGCAGCCGCGGCCAGGCGTGCAGCAGCGCCTCGTGGGTGATCTCCACGGTCTCCGCGTCGAGCGTCACCAGCCGGGCGCGGACCAGCGCCTCGAGCGACTCCTCCGTCTTGCCGGGGTCGGTCGACTCGTCCGCCAGCTGGCGCCGCGTGCCCCTGCGGCGGGTGGCCTGGGTGTCCTCGCCCAGCCGGACCAGCCGCAGCAGCAGCAACCGCGCGGCCGTACGGGCGGGCGGGTCGAGGCTGGACCAGGCCCGCTCGGCGGTCGCGGCCACGGCGCCCTGGATGCCGCCCGCGGCGCGGTAGCCGGCGAGCGTAAGCCGCCCCGCCTTGCGCCGCTGCCAGGTGGCGAGGAGCGCGTGCGACAGCAGCGGCAGCACGCCGGCGTGGTGCGCGCCGCGCGGCCCGTCGGCGCTCACCTCGCGCAGGATCAGCTCCGCGAGACCCGGTTCGAGCTCCAGCCCGACGGCCTTGGCCGGCCCGTTCACCGCGTCACGCAGCTCCGCCGTGGTCAGCGGGCCGAGCACCATGTGGCGGTGCTGGAGGGCGTCGGCCAGCTCGGGATGGGCCAGGCACTGCTCGTAGAAGTCGGCGCGGATACCGAGGACCACCAGCACCGGGGCCGCCTCGTCGGGGGCCGCGGGCGTGCACGCGGCGTGCAGGATGCGGACGAACAGCCGCCTGCCCGCCTCGTCCGGGCAGAGGGTGAACGCCTCCTCGAACTGGTCCACGATGACCACGGGACGGCCCTCGGACGGCGCCTCACGGCGGGCCCACCGGGCGAAGGCGTCCCGCACGGCGCCTTCGTCCCAGTTCTCGGCACTGTCCGCGTTCCCGGCGTCCGCCTCCAGGACGGGGGCGAGCTCGGGAACCCTCCGGGTCAGCTCCCCGACGGGATCCGCTCCCGGTACGAGCTGCAGCACGCCCCTCGGCTTGCCGCCGGTGTCCAGCGCGCCGCTCTTCACCGCCGTCGCCAGGCCCGCGTGCAGCAGCGAGGACTTCCCCGCGCCCGAGGCGCCGACGAGCATGACCAGGCCGCCCGTCGCCTCCGCCGTGAGCAGCTGGTCGACGAGCGCGCCGGTGCTCCGGTCCCGGCCGAAGAACCAGCGCGCGTCCTCCTGCCGATAGGAGGCCAGTCCCCGGTACGGACACACGCCGGGGACGGCCGGGGCCTCGGCGGTGGCGTCCTCGGGGTCCGCGGCCGCCGCGGGGCGGTCGCCGGCCGGGTCGGCCACGGCACGCTCCCACAGGCGCTGCCAGTGGCCCATGTCGTAGAGGCCGGCGGAGACCGGAGTGGGCCGGGAGCGCCGGGCCTGGGGGATGAGGACGTGCAGCACCGCGGCGAGGGCGGCGAACTGCGCCGGCACGTTCTTGGCCCGCCGCCAGTCGCTGATTCGCTGGGCGGAGACCCGTACGGGCCGCCCCCGCTCGTCCACCCGCTGAAGGTGTACGACCGCCTCGGCCACGCGCGCGAGGGGAGGGTTGCCCGCCTCCTTGTACAGCAGCGCGAGCCGCTCCGCGAAGGCCGTACGTGCCCCCGAAACGGAACTCACGGCCTCCACTCCCTACTTCCCTCGCGCTTGTCCATCCGGACCGGAAAACTCACTTTATACGGCTGACCTGCGACTTAAGTGTCCGGACCGGAGCCGGAATCTCCTCAGCGGGAGTCCCGGCTGGCAGGATCACGACGCAGGGCGAACCGCCGCCGCGCCGTCCGTGCAGGCCATCAGCTCAGCGCCCGGAGACACAGCCCAGGACGCCGAAGGTTCTCGGTCAGCTTCAGCCCGTGGGTGCCGAAGCTGCACAGGAGAGGGCGTCGGCCCCACCGCTGATCTCTTCGCTCGAGTCCGAAGGCCGCCCGCACCGTTCGGCGCCGGTCCCCACGAGGGGAGGGACCGGAGCCGGACGACGCGGCCCGCGGACGGTGTCAGGCGCCGTTGCCCGCCCGGAAGACCGTCAGGTTCGCGGCGTCGGAGACGGGCACGGCTCCGCCCGTCCAGTCCACCTTCACCGGCTCCTTCTCGTCCGGCGGCGTGATCAGGATCCCGGTGGGCGTGGCCGTCTTCGCCCCGCTGATCTCAGGATTGCCGAAACTCAGCCCGGCCCAGGCGCTCGAGCCCGGCGCCAGCGTGATCTTCACCGGACTCCCCTCGGCCCGCCTGGGGTCCGGCCCCACCTGCTTGCCCGAACCGTCCACGAAGGCGGCGCCCGGGTATCCGTCGAGGGTGCAGGTGGTCCCGGAGAAGTTGGTCACGACAAGCGGAAAATTCTCCTGCCCCGCCCCGGGGTCGTTCCGCCCCACATGCCCACGCAACTGGGACGCACGACAACGACTGCTGCCGCTTCCGCCGCTCTTGGAGTCGGAGGTGCCCTGCGTGCCCTGCGTGCCTTGAGGTGAAGCGGCGCCGGAGGAGCCGGAGGAGGCGGGCGGGGCGGTTTGGGACGCCGTAGCCGAAGTGTCGCCGCTGCTGTCGCCACCGCCGCCGGTGGCGCCGCCCGAACCGTCACCGCATGCGGTGAGCAGCCCCAGAGCGGCGACCGCCCCCACCGTGACAACCACCCGCCGTGCCCTCAGAAACATGTACATGCGCTCCTCAACCTCGCCGCCCGACAGGGACGTGTGCGTGCACGGGCCCGTATTGAACCCGCTGTCCCTGTCCGATGCGAGCCGAGGCGAAAGAGTTCGCACGAGTTTCCTGGGCGACGTGCGGGCCGAGCGCACCGGCTCCACCCCGCAGCACACACGACGAAGAGCGCTCCTTACCCGTGGGTCACGCGATCGACGCCCGGCGGAAGGGGAGCGGCGCAACAGGCTGGTCGGGGCCGGGGTGTGCCCTGTCGGCCCTACGGGGAAGAGGGCCCGACGGCGTAAACATGACATAGACCCCAGCGGTGCTCGGCAGGAGCTCGGGACGCTCTCAGAAGCACCCGACCCGTTGGACGCCCCGGGCACGGTCCCGGGGCGGCAGCGCCGTCTTTGGGGAGACAGGTGCCTGTGTGTCCCTGGTCAGGCGTTCACAGGGCCTGACCAGGGGCATTCCAGCGTCCGTGGTTCCCCGATCCGTACAGGGCGGCCGGGGCGGCCATGTGTGTGTTCGTGCCGTGGAAGCCAGGCGATGGCGAGTCCCGTGGGGAGTACGCTTCAGTTACCGAGGGCATTGCGTGTGCCGGTGGCCATGCCGGCTCCGTTCTCGGTGACAGACAATGCCAGGCCGGTGCGACCGCGCCTGGAGGCAGGTTCACGACATGGAACCGACTGCCGACCATTCCGTGACCACCGCGATGCGCACCTCCCCACCACCGCAGGTCCGGCTTTCGCTGGCGCCGTACGGGGCCGTCCCGGGCAGGCTCGACGGCGCTTGGTGGCCGTACTCCCACGATCTCATCGGTGAACTGCCTCTTCTGATGGAAGCGATGGGTGGGGCCGGCACCTTTACCAGGGTCACTTTGGGGATCGAGGTGTGGCCCGACGTCCCGCACCGGGTCGCCGTGGGCGAGAACTTCGTGACCGTGGGGTGGTTCGTATCCGGTCACGAGCAGAACGTGATCTTGCTCTGCTCCTATCTCAAGGGGTTTCGCACCTTGCTCGTCATTCCTCCCGCGACGGAGGCCGACACTGCCGCCTGGCTGATGAACACCCCCGCTCCGGTCAATGGCAGCAACGCCGCCACCGAACTGCTGGCGATAGCGAAGACACGGTTCACAGCGCTGGAGGTTCGCGATGGCTGAGCCGGCGGCGCGCCGCGAGCGAGGCCGAGAACAAGTACCGGCGCGGCGACCGGCGTGACCCGACCCCTGGTCAGGAGACCTTCGGCGAAGCTGTGAAGCGGTGGTACGAGGCTCAGGACCTGGCCGCATCGAGGACGAGGCGCTCGTCGGCATCCTGCGCACGGACGTCGACGCGTGGGGAAGAAGGAGCGGGCCGTCTACGCGGCTTCCAGCGTCAAGGCCTGGCGCTCGACGCTCCACCTGATCTTCGAGGCCGCGATCATGACCAGGGTCAGGCGCCTGGTGGCCGGGCTCACCGAGGTCGCCGCAGAGGTCCGCGAGAACGTGATCACCGGATCAGTCCAGGACCGCGAGGTGGTCGGCGGCGCCGCCGCGCCATTCGATCAGGAAGAGGGTCGCGTCGTCGCTGGTTCGGCCGCCCCGTTCCTGCTTCAGCGTGTGGGAGAGCGAGCGCACCATCGCTCGTACTCCCTTCGCCGTGTGTTCGATGCGGTTGACCCATTGGATGAGTTGCTCTTCGCCGAACTGGTCTTCACCGGCTTCGTGCTCCTCGATCAGGCCGTCGGTGAAGCACAGCACCCGGTCGCCGCGCTGGAGCGTCTGCTCGCTGATCCGGGGCTTTTCACCGCCGAAGCCGACCGGCAAGGTGGTCGGTCCTGTCAGTTGCCGCACAACCTGGTGGTTGCGGATCAGGAGCGGTGCGGGGTGGCCCGCATTGACCCACTGCAGGTGGCCCGTTGCGATGTTCAGGCGCATCATCTGGGCGGTGACGAAGTGGTCGGGCCCGAACTGCTCGGCGATGGCCCGGTCCATGAAGGCGTAGATCTCGGACAGGCCGATGTCGGAACGTCTGGCGTGCCGGTAGGCCCCGACGGCGACGGTCGCCATCGTGGCGGCGTCCAGGCCGTGGCCCATCGCGTCGACCATGGCCACGTGCAGGATGTCCTCGTTGAGGGCGTAGTCGAAGCTGTCGCCTGCGACGCTGTAGGCGGGCTCCAGGATGCCCGCCACCGCGACCTGCGGGACGGACATCGCCAGCGGCGGCAGCAGGGACCACTGGATCTCCGCGGCCACGCTCATCGGTTCGCGGCGCCTGGCGAGGAAGAACTGATCGGTGTAGCTGTGCTTGGTGACCAGCATGTCGGCGACCAGGCCCGCGAGCCTGCGCAGCAGCCGCCGGTCGTCGCCGTCGAGGGTGTCCAGGGTGAGGGCCATGACGCCCACCTGGTCGCTGCCGTCCAGCAAGGGCAGGTACATCCGGACGCCGTCGGACCGCGGCACCTCGACAGTGGTCGCCTGCAGGAAGGCCGTGCCGGCGGGAGAGTCGTCGATCGGCTCGGGCTCGCCGACGGTCAGCTGCCGACCCGGCAGCGGCACCAGCTCCAGCTGGCCGTAGTCCTGCAGCAGGATCGAGACGTCGCGGCCACCGACCCTCGCCACCTCTTCCGCGATCAGCGGTGCGATCAGCTGCGGCGGCATCTCGTGTGCCCGGTCCAGCAGCACCCCCAGCAGCCGCTCACCGAATCCTTCCGACCGGTCCAGCGTGCCCTTGTCGGGCCGCCGCCCACCATCCGCCATAACCGACCCGCTCACGTGATCTGTACGCACGAGCTGCTGACACGACCGCGATCAACCCGCACAGAGTGACGCGGCCGACCACCCCGAACAGCCCATTACGCCAGACGTGGCATGTCACACGCGGTCAGGACCGATGCCTACGGGCGATGCCCGGTGCGGCACCCGTCATGCTGCCGTGCCGGGCGCCTCGGTGGCCGGCCACAGTGTCTTGTCCGTCCGGTCGGGTACGGACGGCGGCGGCGTCTTGGCGGAGGCGGCGGCCGCGGTTTCCCGGGCGAGGAAGGAGCCCAGTTCGCCGATGGTGCTCATGAGGGGGGCGGGGAAGACGACGGTGGTGTTCTTGTCGACGCCGATCTCCACCAGGCTCTGCAGATTGCGCAGTTGGAGGGCGAGCGGGTGGGCCATCATCGTGTCCGAGGCGTCGCCGAGCGCGGCGGCCGCCAGCGACTCGCCCTCGGCGTTGATGATCTTCGCTCGCTTCTCCCGCTCGGCCTCGGCCTGGCGGGCCATGGCGCGCTTCATGGTGTCGGGCAGCTGGATGTCCTTCAGTTCGACCAGCGTGACCTGCACGCCCCATTCGACGGTGGTGACGTCCAGGATCTCGCGGATGTCCAGGTTGATGCGGTCGGTCTCCGACAGGGTCTCGTCCAGGGTGTGCTGTCCGACGACTTTGCGCAGGGTGGTCTGGGCGATCTGGTTGATCGCCGCGTGGACGTTCTCGACGGCGACGACCGACTTCACCGCGTCGACCACGCGGAAGTAGGCGACCGCGGACACGTCGACGCTCACGTTGTCCCGGGTGATGATGCCCTGGGACTGGATGGGCATGGTGACGACCCGGAGCGACACCCGGTGCAGGACGTCGACGACTGGGATGATGAACCGCAGTCCCGCGTCGCGGATTCCGACGAGCCGACCGAAGCGGAACAGCACGCCCTTCTCGTACTGCTTGACGACCTTCACGGACAGGGCCAGGCCGAGGAGGGCCAGAACGCCGATCACGATGGCGAGAACGATCAGGGCTTGCATGGGAAGCTCCTCGGGACGAGGGTCGGGGAGTGCGGGGAGTTCCCGGCATCCGTTCGGTCCGGTGTGCTGTGCGCCGGGGAATCCGGCCGCGGCACCCCTGCCACGGGCAGGACCAGCACCCGCAGTGCGACCGGCCCGGGCAGCCGCATGATCGCGCCGATCTCCAGCCACCCCCAGGACTGGAACGCGGTGCGGGCGGCCCGGTCGTAGGGAGGGACCAGGGTGACCCCGAGTGAGGCGTCGAGGTCCGCGAGCAGGCGTTCCTGCAGCCGGTCGCCGATGTCGCGGTTCTGCTCGTGCGGGTGGGCCACGACCTGGGTGAGGGCGAAGACCCGTCCGGCGGCGGTGAGCTGCTCGATGCTCCACGGCAGTGGGCCGGCAAAGCCCCGCCACCAGGAGCCGTCGCGGCCGACCGGGAAGCCGAAGGCGCAGCCGGCCAGGGTCGTCGTCTCCGCGACCAGCAGGGCGAAGCCCGGACGCCGGATGTCACCCGCCAGACGGCGGAGGAACCCTTCCCGGTCGCGGTACTTCCCGCCGCCCGCTCCGATGGCGGACTTCACGTACAGGTCGGCAAAGTTCTCCCGCAGGGCCTCGGCCTGCCCTCGGTTCAACCGGCGCAGCCGGATCGCGTTCGGGAGGACGGGCTCATCTACTCCCCTCCTGCGCACCGCTGTCCCGGCCCCGTTCATCACAGGAGCACTCGATCGGAGCCGGTGTCCGCGAGGAGCCGTGCGGTCTGTGGGCACGGGTAGTGCAGGCGCAGGGACGCGTGGGTCTCGGCGGCGTGCCGCGACGCGTCGAGGAAGACGCCCAGGCCGCTGGTGTCGCAGAGGCCGACGGTGGTCAGGTCGACATCGATGGTGGTCATACCGTCCAGCAGGCACCGCTCCAGAGCCGTGCGCACCAGGGGCGCGGTGACCGGGACGATCTCGCCGGCCAGGGTGATCAGTGCCCGCGTGCCCCGGTCGTGCCGGTAGATGTTGAGCTGCGGAAGAGTCATGACTCCTCGGTTCATGGGCCCGGCTGCTCCTTGCGCAGTCGATGGCCCGGTGACGGAAACCGGCTGGTCACCTGTGGTGAGTGGTACGGCTGCGTCGGCGGCGCGGTGGGAAGCGGCCGCGGCCCCCGTCGCGGTGGTCCCGTCGCTCGCCGGAGGTCGGGGACTCGGACCGACCGGGTTCCACCGGAAGCTGCGGCGTGCCGCGTCCGCGGCGGCCGGGCCGGGCGGCGCTGTATCGGTGCACGGCGATTCTGTCGGCGTGCTCGATGTTGAGCCGGTGGATCACGTATGCCGCCGCTGCGATGAGGACGATGAAGGCCGCGACCGTCAGGAAGGCGTTCATGGCGGCCGCCTCACATGCCGGCGATCGGGCGACCGGGCTGGTGCGGGACGGCCGCGGACATCGCGGAGGCGCCGCCCTCGTACTCCCATGCCTCGTCCGGGTCCAGTGGGTCGCCGGTCGCGGCGACGCCGTGCCGGGCCTCGTCCGCTGCGATGAGCGCGCTCGCGGTCAGGGGCGGGCCGTCGTATTCGGACGCGGCAGCCATCAGCCGGGCCGCCGACTCCGCCCCGGTCTCCGGCGGGATGATCAGCAGGTCCCAGCGTCCGGTGCCGTAGGAGAGCAGCAGTAGCTTGTGCGGGTCGATTTCCGGGGTGAACCAGCCGACCTTGACGATGTGGCCGTTCACGGGAACCTGGCGGGGGATGACCGGCCAGTACCTCGGGTTGACGGCGATACGCGTGATGCGGCCCCACAAGGGGTCCAACACGTCGGTCAGAAGGGGCAGCTCGCTCAGCAGGTCCCGGGAGCGGGGCCACCAGGCACCGTCCACGAGTCCACGGGAGGGGCCGTCGGTCTTCAGGGTGAGACGCGCGGCCGGAGCTGCGACGGGCTCGGGTTGCGGCAGGGTGTGGAGCAAGGTCGCCGACATGATGCGGACCCGTCTCCGGGCCGCCTCTTGCAGCGGCCCGGGTTTCATCTCTCGCCGAGAACGACCCGGCGTGGAAGCCGGTGTGCGAAATGCCCTCGGTAACCTCAACACTACTCCGCGCTCCGCCACGACGCGGAGTAGTGGCTGGCTGGATGTGGAGTAGTGGCCGCCTAGATGTGGAGCAGTCGCTGGGTGATCTCCCGGTACTGCCTCACTGCGTGCCGGAGTTGGTCCGACCGGGTGTCGGGGTCCTGGTCCTGCCAGCCGGCGCGAAGAAGACGCCGTCGTTCCGCGAGGGCGTTCACGAGCTGGGCGGTGGCTTCGTCGTAGGCGCTCTCGGCCTCTTCCAGCGCCTTGAGTGGGGTGTCGGCGAAGGTGTTGAGGGCGTGCCGGAGGCGCTGGACGATCTTGTCCTGTTGGTCCGACGGGAGCAGTGGCTCCGGGCCCGGGGTACGGCGCTCGGCAGGGCCCGGGGGTTGGTCCGTGGACTGCCGGGCGCGTGTCTGGTCGTACATCATCGGGGGCCGCTTCCGTTCCGCCTGAAGGCGCCGCTGGCTTTCGCGACGGCCTGCTTCAGGCTTCCGGAAACCCGGTCGGCCCTGCCCCGGCGCTGCAGTCGCCTGTTGCGGGTGACCCGGCCGAGCTCTTCCGTGATCCTGCCCTTCATCGTCTGCGCCTGATTCCTGATGGCCCGTGAAACGGTCATGGCCCGCCTCGCTGTTGTCCGGTAGGTGGGTTCCCGCGGGGTCTGGGCGAGGCGCGTAGGCGGAATGCGTCGCCGTGGGTTCCGGAGTGGCATGGCCCTGCACCGCGCTGCCAGTCAACGTCCGGCGACGGTCGGTGTCAACGCGGTGGCCATGCTGTCCGGCCCGCCTCGTTCCGGAGCACACGGGAGTACGGTGAAGGAAGCGAGGGCCCTTCGTTGCCGGCGTCCGAACCGGCCCTGTCCTCGCGTCTCCCGTCACAGGGGCAGCCCCTGACCCCGGCCGCGCCACCCGCGCCGAGGCCGAGGAGCCCCGAATGTCACTCGATTCCGCCAGGTCCACGACGGCGATTCCGCCGGACACCGCTTCGCCGTCCCAGGTCTACGACGGGACGTCGCCCTTCCCGCCGGACGGTCCGGTGCCCGCGCGCGACGGCGGGGAGCGGCTGTACGTGATGGTGACGGCGGTGATCGTCGTCCTGCCGTTCGTGGCCCTTGGGCTGGTCGGCTGGCTGCTGTGGGGGCGGCTCATCCACCCCGCCGATGTCGTGCTTGCCGCCGTCCTCTACACGGTCACCGGCCTCGGCGTCACGGTCGGCTTCCACCGCGGTCTCACGCACGGCGGCTACCGGGCCGTCCGTCCCGTGCGGATCGCGTTCGCGGTGGCCGGATCGATGAGTTTCCAGGGCGATGTCATCGGCTGGGTGGCCACCCACCGCCGCCACCACGCGTTCACGGACCGGCCGGGAGACCCGCACTCGCCGTACCGCTACGGCACCCATCTGCGCGGCCAGTTGCGCGGGCTCCTGCACGCGCACGTCGGCTGGCTGTTCCGCAACGACCTCACGCCGGCGGAGCGTTACGCCCCCGACCTCCTCGCCGACCGCGACATTCGTGCCGTCGCCCGCGCCTTCCCGGCGCTGTGCGTCCTCACGCTCGCGCTGCCGTTCGGGCTGGGCTGGGCGATCGGCGGCACCTGGCTGTACGGCGTAACAGCCCTCCTGTGGGCGGGACTTGTCCGCATCGCCCTGCTCCACCACGTCACCTGGAGTGTGAACTCCCTGTGCCACGTGATCGGTGAGCGGCCGTTCCGCACCCGGCGTCACGACCGGGCCACCAACCTGTGGCCGCTGGCCCTGCTCTCGTTCGGCGAGAGCTGGCACAACCTCCACCACGCCGACCCCACCAGCGCCCGGCACGGCGTCGACCGCGGTCAGCTCGACCCGTCGGCCGCTGTCATCCGCCTCCTCGAACGCCTCGGCTGGGTGCACGACGTGCGCTGGCCGAGTCCGGCCCGCGTCGACGCCCGTCGCGCCTGACGTCAACCACGCATCCACGTACGGCAGTTGGCAGGAGCCCTCATGACCACCGTACTGCAGCCCCCGCTTCCCTCCCATCCTGTCCTCCGTCTGCGCCTGGCGCCCCGTGGAAACCTGCCGCGGGCCATCGATGGCGCGTGGTGGCCCCGTTCGTACGACTTGCTGACCGAACTCCCGCGACTGCTGGGCGGGTTGCCGCGCGAGTGGGGCCACATCACCAGTGTCACGGTCAACGGGACGACGTGGTCAGCGGTGCCCGGCCGGATGCTCGTCTCCAACCAGGTCGTACGACTGCACAGGACCCGCACGGCGTCCGCACCGCGCACCATCGTCCTGCTCGCGCCCGGCCGTGGGCGCTGGGACCTGCTGGTCGTGCCTCCGGACACGACCGAGCAGGCGGCCGAATCGCTCATGGCGGCCGCCGCGGGCGGTCACGTCTGAGCCAGTGGCGGGGCGGTGACGGTGACGTCACCGCCCCGGCCGTCAGTGCTCCGGTGATGCGCCGGGCAATGCGCGACAGGCTGTCCGGCTCCGGCTCCTCGCGGGTGACCAGGCTCCTGCCGGACGCCTTCCACCAGGTGGTGAAGCCCGGGACGGCCGTCCTACGGCTGGATAGCGTGGTGGCCGCGTTCCCGTGACATCACAGCCGAGCTTCCCGGCCTGATCTCCGCACCGGCCGAGTACCTCGGGCCGATCATGCGCGTCGGACTGGACGCTGCCGCCTGGGAGGGGCTGCCGACGCGGATGACCATCGAAGGCCGCGTCGTTCACGTCCCGCCGCCGCGATGCCCGACGCCGCGCGCGCCGCCATGGCCGAGGCCGTCCGCGTCGACAACGTCACGCAGGCCGGACAGATCCTCATCGACACCGGCACCGGTCGGGTGGTGCCGGAGGCGTGACGTCGGTCAGTCGGAGCTGTCGCCGGGCCGGGCCGGCGCGGGGATGGTGGTGGTGTCGAAGTCGCCCGAGATGATCTGCGTGGCCAGGTCTGACAGGCGCAGCCGGCGGGAGCGGGCGTACGACCGGAAGGCGGCGAAGGCGTCGTCGACGGAGGAGTTCCAGCGTTCCGCCAGGACGCCTTTGACCTGTTCGATCAGGATGCGGCTGGTCAGGGCGGTCTCCAGCTGGCTGTTCTCGAGGTGCGACTGTTCCAGGGTGCGCTGCTGGAGGATCGCGATGGTGGCGACGTCGGCGAGGGCCTGGGCGAGCGCGATGTCGTCGTCGCCCAGGCGGTGCGGCGTTTTCTGGAAGAGGTTGAGGGTGCCGACGATCCGGTTGCGCAGGCGCAGCGGGATGGCGTGGGTGGCCGCGTACCCCGTCTCGCGGGCCCGTGCGGCGAAGCGCGGCCAGCCGGCGGTGGCCTCCGCCCGCGCCAGGTCGACGTTGGTCCGGGCGGTGCCGGTGCGGTAGCACTCGACGCACGGGCCCTGGTCGTGCTGGAGCGCGAAGAGTTCCAGCAGGCGTGTGTGCTCGTCGGAGGCGGCGATGATCTGCAGTTCACCGTGCGCGTCGGCGAGCAGGATCCCGGCGGCCGACACGTCGAGCAGTTCGACGCAGCGCGTGGACAGCCGCTGCAGCAGGTCGATGACGTCGAAGTCCTCGACGAGGGAGTCCGCCACCTCCACGAAGATCTCGGCCAGACGTCGTTCGCGGGCCATGCCGATCATCCCTTTCCACCGTCGGGCGAATACGGCCCGCTCATATCGTCGTCGAAGTCGTTGCCGAAGCGCAGCCTGCGGGCGACCACGTCCGCCGCGACCTCGCCGAGGGGGCGCTCGCCGCTGTACGCGTGGGCGCGCAGGCGCAGCAGCGCCTCTTCCATGGACACGTCCAGCTGGACGCTGATCATTCCCGTGGCCTGGTGCACGACCGCGCGGCGCAGCACCGAGGGAGGTTCCAGGTCCATGCCGAGCCCGGGAACGCCCCCGTCCCCGTTGCGTCGGTCGCCGTTCAGGAGAGCGCTGGTCAGCGCGGCTGTCAGTGCCGTGGCGTCCGTGTACTGCTGCTGGTTCAGCCGCCTGTCGCCGTCGCACAGCACGGTCAGCACGCCGATCCGGATGGCCCCGATGCCCAGCGGGAAGCAGCACACACCGTGTACGCCCAGCTCGCGCGCGGCGGGCAGCAGCGCGGGCCACCTCTCGGGGCGCACCCGGGCCAGGTCCGGTTCCACGACGGGCGCCCCGGTGCGGACCGCGTCCGATGCCGGGCCCTCGCCCAGCGTGAACTGCAGTTCTTCGAACCGCGCGCTCAGCTCGGAATGGCACCACAGCGGCTCGGTAGACCGCCTGGCACCGACCAACAGCGACAGCGCGACCCCCTCGGCGCCCAACGCCCGCGTGCACGCCTGTGCCGCGTCGTCGGCACCGCCTCGGTGCAGCGACCGCAGAACCTCGGCCATGCCGTCGCTGATCACCGTTCTCCGCTCCCTGGCGGCCGGGGCACTTCGGGGTGAGACGCCGTCCGACTTGCGCTGTACATTACGTTCCCCGGCCCGCCGCCGCACGGTCCGCGGGTATGCCCTGCCAGGCGTCCTGGGCGCTCGCATACCGCGGGAAGTGCTCCAGCAGACCCGCGGCCCGGAACACGGGACTTGCGCCTGTCCGGTTGTGCGGGACCCGCACCGTTCCGAGCCGCTCATGACAGTCCTCCCACGCCGCGCACGGCGGGTCCAGGACGCTGCCGTCCATGAAGCTGACGCCGACCAGATCGACGATCAGGAACAGCCGCCCGCTGTCGTGCCGGGCGTCCTCCAGACCACGCGTGAAGGCCGGCACGGTCGACACGTCCAACTCGCCGCCCGCGGTGACCACACGCAACTCGTCGAACAGGTAGGGATGCGGGCACATGCGCCCCATCTCCTCTGTCACCGGGGTGGCTCTCGCCATGCGCAGGGCCTCTGTTGCGCGGAACGACACTTCACGGAGAGGGCCGGGGTCACGGGCAGCCGTGTGACGAGAGTACCGCCGTGAAGGGATCGACCGATCGCCCCTTCTCCAGGTATCCAGGAGGGTGGTCGAAAGTGTCGCCCCTGGTTGGTTCCCGACGGGGTCGAGGGCGAAGATGCAAGAGAGTGGTGCGGGCGAAGGCCGTTGCCCGGGAGCCGGATTCCGCACTCGGCTCCCAGATGTCTCCCGAATGGCCCCCAGAACCACTCAGGGACCCGACCCGCGATGCGGATCAGGCCCCTGACTTGGTGTTTCAGCTGTCGGGGTGGCGGGATTTGAACCCACGACCTCTTCGTCCCGAACGAAGCGCGCTGCCAAGCTGCGCTACACCCCGATCGTCGCCGCTGCTCGCGGCGACGTCGTTTACTTTAGCCCACGGGTGGCTGGAGACGAAATCCGGTTTTGCGGCGGGGGCGGACCGGGTTGGGGCGGGCGTGGTCGAGGGCGACGAGGAGGACCGCCAGGCCGTAGAAGGCGAGGCCGAGGAGGAGGGCGTTGGCGAGGACGTTCTTGTAGCTGTGGAGATCGACGTCCAGGAAGGGGTAGAGGTAGCGGCCCGGTGTCTTGGGCGGGATCAGCTCGCCCCTCGCGAAGGAGAACAGCAGGTAGGCCAGCGGGTAGAGCAGCCACGTCGCGGCCTGGCGGAGGTGGAGGCGGCCGCGGGGCGTCAGCAGCAGCCAGTCCAGCAGGGCCGCGAGCGGGACCGCCGTGTGCAGGATCTGGTTGCTGATCCACTGCCAGCCGGTCAGGGCCGTGGTGGTGCCCGTCATGGTGAACGCGGGTGAGGCGTCGGCCAGGAGCAGGTGGTACACCAGCGCGGTGATGGTGATGTAGAGCAGCGTCGCGCCGGTCCACGCCGAGGGGAGCGGGCGGCGGGCCGCCCAGGCGCGGCGGGCCGAGAGGGCGAAGACCACGGCCAGGAGGATGTTGCTCTGGATCGTGAAGTAGCTCAGGACCCGGACGGGGCTGCCGAGGAGCAGGTCGATGGTGACGCCGGCCGCTGCCGCCAGGGCGACCAGGAGGCGGTACACGGCGGCGAGGGGGCGGCGTACGGGAGTCACCACTGCGGCGGCGGGGACAGCGGAGGGCAGCAGCGTGGGCATGCCGGGGAGGGCGGGGAGGTCCGGGATGTCCCTGGGTATCGGGGCGGTCATGCCCTCAAGTTAGACAAAAGGGTCATATGTGGCGAGGTGAGTGGGCCGCGCGGGTTACCCTCCCCGGCCCACGGCGTCAGCCCCGCTCACCGGCGTCAGCCTGCCCCCGGCATCCACCCCCGGCGTCAGCCCCCGGCATCCGCCCCGCCCCCGGACGTCAGTCCCGGCTCACCAGCGTCAGCAGCGACGCCTCCGGCGGGCAAGCGAACCGGACCGGCGTGTAGCGGTTCGTGCCGCAGCCGGCCGACACGTGGAGATAGGACGTGCGGCCCTCCGCCGAGTGCGTCGACAGGCCCTTCACCCGTTCCGTGTCCAGGTCGCAGTTGGTGACCAGGGCGCCGTAGAAGGGGAGGCAGAGCTGCCCGCCGTGCGTGTGGCCCGCGAGGATCAGCGGGTACGCGTCCGCCGCGAAGGAGTCCAGCACGCGCAGGTACGGCGCGTGCACCACGCCCATCGAGAAGTCGGCCGCGCCGGAGGGACCGCCGGCCACCTGGAGGTAGCGGTCGCGTTTGATGTGCGGGTCGTCCAGGCCCGTGAGCTCCACCGAGACGCCCTCGACCTTGAGCGTGCCGCGCGTGTTCGTCAGGTTCAGCCAGCCCGCCGCGTCGAAGCCGTCCCGCAGGTCCTCCCACGGGTTGTGGATCGCGCCGACCACCGGCGGGTTGCCGTTCAGGCCGTGGCGCCGCTGGGCCTTCTCCATCAGGTAGCGGGCCGGGTTGCGGAACCTGGGGCCGTAGTAGTCGTTCGAGCCGAAGACGTACGCCCCGGGGAACTCCATCAGCGGGCCCAGCGCGTCCAGGACCTCCGGCACGCCCTCCGGGTCGGACAGGTTGTCACCGGTGTTGATCACGAAGTCGGGGCGCAGGCCGGCCAGCGACCGCAGCCAGCGCTGCTTCTTGCGCTGCCCGCCGACCATGTGGATGTCGGAGACCTGGAGGATGCGCAGAGGCTGCATTCCCGCCGGCAGAACGGGGACCGTCACCCGTCGCAGCCGGAAGGAGCGGGCCTCGAAACCCGCCGCGTACACCACACCGGCGGCGCCGGCCGCCGCGATTCCCAGAGGTACTCCGTATCGAGCGCGCATACGTCCATCGTGTCAGACCCGGAGACCCTCCTGAGCCTCACCGCCCCTTAAATCAACGGGCATCGGGCGTTGCGCACCTGCGACAATCGGTGCCATGACCACCACGCTCAAGTCGAAGCTGCACGAAGACCTCAACGCCGCGATCAAGGAGCGCGACGAGCTGCGCTCCTCGACGCTCCGGCTGACGCTCGCCGCGATCACCAAGGAGGAGGTCGCGGGCAAGGAGAAGCGCGAGCTCTCCGACGACGAGGTGCTGAAGGTGATCACCAAGGAGGCGAAGAAGCGCCGGGAGGCGGCCGACGCCTTCGCGGAGGGTGGGCGGCCGGAGAGCGCCGAGCGGGAGAAGGCGGAGGGCGAGGTGCTCGCCGCGTACCTGCCCAAGCAACTCGGTGACGAGGAGCTGAACCGGATCGTCGCCCAGGCCGTCGAGGAGGCCAGGGCGGCCGGCGCCGAGGGCCCCCGCGCGATGGGTGCCGTCATGAAGATCGTGAACCCGAAGGTGGCGGGCCAGGCCGAGGGCGGCCGTGTCGCCGCGGCGGTGAAGAAGCTGCTGGCCGGCTGATCCGCCGGGGGAGCCGTACGGGAGACGGCCCCTGACCGTCGTACGAGAGTGATCTCGCTACGACGGTCAGGGGCCGTCCCTGTCTCAGCTCACCGTCCGGCTCGCGGCGGGCCCGTTCGCGGCGGGTGGCCGGGTCCGGCGGGCCGCATCACGGCATCAGCCGCGCCGCCCTCCGTTGCCGTTGCCTCCGGTGCCGTTCTGGCCCTGGAACAGGTTGGACGGGATGGAGAAGGTGGGCGTCGGGAAGGTGCCGCCGTTCGTGTTGCCTCCGTCGGTGCCGCCGTTGGTCAGGCCGCCGATGAGACCGCCGTCGGTGTTGCCGCCGTTGCCGCCGTTCTTCCCGTCGCCGTGGCCGTGGCCCTTGTTGCCGTCCGGGATGTCGACGAGGTTGAAGTCCTCCACCGGCTTGCCGTCCAGGGCGCCGCTCATCATGTCCCGCCAGATCGGGCCGGGGACCTGACCGCCGTAGACCTTGGCGTTCCAGGTGCCGCCGATGCTGATGTTGACCATCCGGCGCTTGTGGGTGGGGTCGCCGACCCAGACCGCGCCCGCCATGTTCGGCGTGTAGCCGACGAACCAGGCCGCGTAGCGGTTGTCCGTCGTACCGGTCTTGCCCGCGCTCGGGCGGCTGCCGAGGCCCGCCTGCTGACCCGTACCGTCCTCGACCACGCCCTTCAGGAGCGTGCTCACCGTGTCGGCGGTCTTCTCCGACATGGCGCGCGAGCAGGTCGACTTCGGCACCGCCAGCGACTTCTTCTGGCTGCCGACGGTCTGGGTGATGGACTCGATGGCGACCGGCGTGCAGTACATGCCGCGCGAGGCGAAGGTCGCGTACGCGTTCGCCATCGTCAGCGGGGACATCTCCTGGGTGCCGAGCGCGATGGAGGGCGCCTGCTGCATCTTGCCGCCGTCCGCCCGCGCCACGCCCATCTTCTGGGCCATGTCGACGACCGGGCAGATACCGATGTCGCTGATCAGCTGCACGTAGTAGGTGTTGACCGACTTCGCGGTCGCCTCCTTCATGCTGTACGGACCGTGCTCCTCGGTGTTCTCGTTCGTCAGCTTGGCCGGGTTGTTCGGGTCGGTGCGCCACTCCTTGCCGTCACAGATCGACACCGGGCTCGGATACGCCATCGCGTACGGCGAGGAGTACGACTGTGTCGCCGGCGTGCCGCCCTCCAGCGCCGCCGCGGCCACGATCGGCTTGAACGTCGAACCGGTCTGGTAGCCCGCGCCGCCGCCCGCGCTCTGGTCCACGGAGAGGTTGATCTGCGTCTCGTGCTTGCGGAAGCCGTAGGGCCGGGACTGGCCCATCGCGAGGATCCTGCCGGTGCCGGGCTCGACGATGGTGGCGGCGGTGGCCACGTCGTCGCTCTTGTAGACGTGGTCCTTGATCGACGCCTGGGCCGACTCCTGGGCCTGCGGGTCCATCGTCGTACGGATCGTCAGACCGCCCTGGTTCCAGACCTTCGCCCGGGCCTCCTTGGTCTTGCCGAAGACCGGGTCGTTCAGGAACACCTCGCGCACGTAGTCGCAGAAGAAGCCGGCGCCCTTGACCGCGGTGATGCAGCCGTTCTTGGGCTTGCTGGGATTGAGGCCCAGCGGCGTCCTCCCGGCCTTGTCGGCCTCCGCCTGCGAGATGTCGCCCATGTCGGCCATGCGCTGGAGCACGGTGTTGCGGCGCTTGGTGGCCTCCGCCTCGTCGTTGACCGGGTCGTACCGGGTGGGCGACTGGACGATGCCCGCGAGAAGCGCCGACTCCTGGACGTTGAGGTCCTTGGCGTGCTTGGAGAAGTAGCGCTCGGCGGCCGCCTCGACGCCGTAGGCCTGCTCACCGAAGAACGTGATGTTCAGGTAGTTCTCGAGGATCTTCTTCTTGCCGAGCTCCTCCTCGACCTGGATCGCGTACTTCAGCTCCTTGATCTTGCGGCCGAGGGTCTGCTGGGTGGCCTGGGCGACCTTCGTCGGGTCGTCGCCGGCCTCCTCCACGAAGACGTTCTTCACGTACTGCTGGGTGAGAGTGGAGGCGCCCTGGGAGACTCCGCCGCTCTGCGCGTTCTTGTTCAGCGCGCGCAGGATGCCCTTGAGGTCGACGGCGCCGTGCTGGTAGTAGCGCGAGTCCTCGATCGCCACGATCGCCTTCTGCATGTACGGCGAGATGTCCTTGAGGTTCACCACCGTGCGGTCACGCGAGTAGACGGTGGCGATCTGGCCGCCTTCGGCGTCGAGGATGGAGGTGCGCTGACTCAGCGGCGGCGTCTTGAGGTTGGCCGGCAGCTCGTCGAAGCTCTCCACCGATCCCTTGGCGGTCAGTCCGAGCGCGCCTACGGCGGGCAGCGCGATGCCCGCCAGTACGGCTCCGGCGAGCACACTGACACCGAGGAACTTGGCGGCCTGCTGCGTTGGCGACAGACCACCGCCCGAGCGCTTCTTTGGCATGAGGGCAGCCTACGTTCTCATTCGCCGGACACGCGTATATGCCTTGGCCTAAGCTGCTCCCAACTGTCACAGCAGTAGGGCCACGTATCAATACGTCCGGCGACCCCGAATCGTTCCGGAGGTTCCCCGACTTTTTTGGTGGGGACGTGCCCGAATCCGCCTCGTGTGTCAGTTGACGCCCGTTGTGACCCAACAGAACTGTCCCGGTTTGCCGGGAAGGTCACGTATGTCACCAGCTCACTCCCCCGGGTGATCTGCCGCTTACGCATAGTCCGTTCGGGCCATTCAAGATTGGGCCCGCTGGGGGTGTTGCGCTGTGCCCACCTTCCGTAACGTCCTCAACTGGCGGCGGTGAATATGCCGCTGCCGCCGTGGGGGAGCCTCGATTCGGGAGAGGACGGCGCCGGTATGGGCTGGGTAACCGACTGGAGTGCGCAGGCCGCCTGCCGCACTACCGATCCGGATGAACTGTTCGTGCAGGGAGCAGCGCAGAACAGGGCCAAGGCGGTGTGCACCGGATGTCCGGTACGCACCGAATGCCTGGCCGATGCGCTGGACAACCGCGTCGAGTTCGGCGTGTGGGGAGGCATGACGGAGCGTGAGCGCCGCGCACTGCTGCGCAGGCGGCCCACGGTGACCTCCTGGCGTCGGCTCCTCGAGACGGCTCGCCTGGAGTACGAGCGCGGAGTGGGCATCCTGCCGCTCGACGACGACCAGGTGTACGAGAACTTCGCGGCGGTGAGCTGAGGGCACCCCTCGGCTTAGTCCACGGCAGTCTCGGGCAGCTCCGGCCGATTGGCCGCGAGCCGGTCCCCGATGTCCCGCAGTCCCGCGAGATCGTGCACATCGCCGGGCAGCGCGGCCACTTCGGCCACCGCCACCTCGGGGTGGCGCGCGGTGAAGCGGTCACGCGTGCGCTGCTCACGGGAGAGCACCTGCATACGCTCGGCATGCAGCCTCAGCAGGCCTGCGGTGAGCCGCTCGACGCCCTGGTCCTCCTGATCCGGACCGGGGGAGCCGGGCTCGGACGGGGACGACTCGACGGGCGCGGATGCGGAAGATTCTGAACTGCCGTACGGGTCGGGAGAGTTACGAAGTCCAGCTTTCCCGCCGTCCTGATCGACAATGCGGGGCTCCACAAGATTTTCCGCGGCGGCGAGCGCACGCTCGGCCGACAGCCGGGCGGCGCCGCTGCCGTGGACGCGGTTGAGCACCAGACCCGCGAGCGGCATCTGCTCGGCCGCCAGCCGCTCCACGAAGTACGCCGCCTCACGCAGCGCGTCCCGCTCCGGCGCCGCCACCACCAGGAACGCGGTCCCGGGCGCCTGCAGCAGCTTGTACGTCGCGTCCGCGCGGGTGCGGAAGCCGCCGAAGGTCGTGTCCATCGCGGCCACGAACGTCTGGACGTCCTTGAGGAGTTGGCCGCCCAGCAGCTTGCCGAGCGTGCCGGTCATCATCGACATCCCGACGTTCAGGAACTTCATCCCGGCGCGGCCGCCCAGCTTGGCCGGCGCGGTCAGCAGCCGGATCAGCCGCCCGTCCAGGAACGAGCCCAGGCGCTTCGGCGCGTCCAGGAAGTCGAGCGCCGAGCGGGACGGCGGGGTGTCGACGATGATCAGGTCCCACTCGTCACGCGCCCGCAACTGCCCGAGCTTCTCCATCGCCATGTACTCCTGCGTGCCGGCGAAGCCGGCGGAGAGCGACTGGTAGAAGGGGTTCGACAGGATCGTGGCGGCCCGCTCGGGGTCCGCGTGCGCCTCGACGATCTCGTCGAAGGTGCGCTTCATGTCGAGCATCATCGCGTGCAGTTCGCCCGCGCCATCCACGTCCTTCACCCTGCGCGGGGTGTTGTCCAGCGAGTCGATGCCCATGGACTGGGCGAGCCGGCGCGCCGGGTCGATGGTCAGCACGACCACCTTGCGCCCGCGCTCGGCGGCCCGAAGGCCCAGGGCCGCAGCGGTGGTCGTCTTGCCGACGCCGCCCGAGCCGCAGCAGACCACGATCCGGGTCTGCGGGTCGTCGAGCAGCGGGTCGACGTCGAGCACGCGCGCGGGGGGGAGGTGGTGACGGCCGCTCTCCTGGTCTGCTGCCCGGGTGCTGTGCCCATCCGTTGCCGGGTCCGGACTCATGACATCCCCTGCTTCCGCAGCTCGGTGGCCAGCTCGTACAGCCCGGCCAGGTCCATGCCCTCGGTGAGCAGCGGCAGTTCGTGCAGCGGCAGGCCGAGCTCGCCGAGCACCGCGCGCTGCTCGTGCTCCAGCGCATAACGCTCGCCGTACTCCTCGGCCTGCTGCAGCAGGGGGGCCACCAGCTTCTCGGCGTTCCCACCCCGGCGGGCGCCGCCGAGTCCCGCCGAGGACAGTGCCTTTGCCACCGAGGAACGGGACATGCCGCGTACGAGTTCCAGTTCTGCCGCGTCCAACACCTCGGGGCGCACCATGTTCACCATGATCCGGCCCACCGGCAGCTTCGCGGCCCGCAGTTCGGAGATGCCGTCGGCGGTCTCCTGGACAGGCATCTCCTCGAGGAGCGTGACCAAGTGCACGGCCGTCTCCTTCGACTTCAGCACCCGCATCACGGCCTGCGCCTGATTGTGTATCGGGCCGATCTTCGCCAGGCCCGCCACCTCGTCGTTCACGTTCAGAAAGCGTGTGATGCGGCCGGTGGGCGGTGCGTCCATCACGACGTAGTCGTAGGTGAACCGGCCGCTCCTGTCCTTGCGGCGCACCGCCTCGCACGCCTTGCCGGTCAGGAGCACGTCCCTGAGGCCCGGTGCGATGGTGGTGGCGAAGTCGATCGCGCCGAGTTTCTTCAGGGCTCTGCCGGCACCTCCGAGCTTGTAGAACATCTGGAGGTAGTCCAGAAGGGCCAGTTCGGGGTCGATGGCGAGGGCGTACACCTCCCCGCCACCTGGAGCGACGGCGATCTTCCGCTCCTCGTAGGGCAGCGCTTCCGTCTCGAAGAGCTGCGCGATGCCCTGGCGCCCCTCGACCTCGACGAGAAGCGTCCGCTTCCCCTCGGTCGCGAGGGCCAGCGCTAGTGCGGCGGCGACCGTCGTCTTTCCGGTCCCGCCCTTGCCGCTGACGACCTGGAGCCTGCTCACGTCTTCGAGCCTAACCAGTCCGTGCACCAACCACGCGACAGCCTGTGGACAACTCGACCACGGGCGGTGGGCGGGCAGCGGCTAGAGGCGGCAAATGACCAAGGGGGAATACTAGAGTGTGTAGACACGCACGATGGCATACGAACCAGGGGTCTGACCAGTGACTGTGCAGCAGGAAGTGCTGGACCCGTCCCTCAGCGGGCAGTTGGGCCGCGCCTCAGGCGCGTTCGCTCACGAAGTAGCCACGGCCACTCACCACGTACACGAGGCCATCAGCGCGCAGGCTGGACACCGTGTGTAGCAACAAACAAAACGCCCCGCTCCGCTGGGTCTAGCAGCAGGAACGGAGCTGACCGGAAGGTTGGTCCGGCTGACGGAAAGACTAAAGATCTCCAGATGCGGGCTAAACCCATTCGATAGTCACGCGGCCATCGATCACAGCGCGCGCCTTGTTGCCCCGGCTCTTTTCGCTGGACAGTGCCTTGCGCACAACGATCCGCTTGATGAACAGCGCGACAAAGCTGCGGCGCTCAGCAAGAGTTGCCGACTCCCACCAGGAACCAGGGCCCATCGGATCGCCGTTGTCTGACTCGGTCCATCTGCTGATCGGCAGCACCATGGACCCTGTCTGGCCCAGTTCCTCAAGCCGGTTGTCCGCAGCGCGTAGCCGTTCCTGCTGGGTTTGGATGTCTTCCTGCCAGCGAGCACGGCCGATCGGGTCGCCCTCGAAAAGCTTCCCGTCCTCGTACAGCTGGTTGAGGGCACGCAGCGCATCAGCCCTATCCTGCAGCACGGTTTGCCGTTCCTGCCCTGTCTCGGGCGTTTCGTTGACCTCTGCGTAGTGCGCTGAGACCCGCTCAAGGACGCTGCGCGACTGCTCGTCCCACTCAGCAGCAGAGGTCAGCGCAAAGATACTGCGGACCACGTGATCGTCAAGCGCTGTGCGGCTGATGTAGCTGCGTCCCTCATGGTCGCCAGGCGTCCGCGTCAGCGGCTTGCCTGCCGGCCGGTTACAGAAGTAGCTGGGGCGGTCAGCGTTGTTGGCACTCATTGAGCAGCCGCAGGCGCAGATCATGATCCCCTGCGACGACAGCAGCGCCGTAGTCCTGTGTTCGTTCATGCGGGTTGGTCGCGCGTCTAGCCAGTCCTGTAGCGCGAACCAGTCAGCCTCGCTGAGAATCGGGTCCCAGGCTCGTAACGGCTTGCCCTCGGCGTCACGGTGGACACGATGGCCAGTCACGCGTCCCTGTGCGCTGTAGACCGCCTCAGCGTCGAATCCCGCGAGGTGCGGGTGACGCAGCATGCGAATCAGCGTCTTTGGGTGCCAGGCGCTGTCCGCTGTGCGCTTCCCGCGTGAGGCGCCCAGGGTCGGGACGGCTTCAGCGTTCAGCGTGGCGCACATGGAATGGACAGAGTCCTTGCCCGCCAGCAACTGCTTCGCAACGCGCTGGATGACCTCTGCTTCCGCAGGCTCTGTGACGAGCAACTGCACAGCTACAGGCTTGCCGTTGGGCGCGCTTCGCGTTTCCTGGCGCAGTCGCCGGCCGTACGGTGCCTTGCCTCCCACATATCCACCCAGGGAGCGAGCCAGCGTGGCAGCGTCCCGTACCGCCGTGCTTTTGTTCTTTGACTCCTGGTAGGCGGCATCCAGCCGGAAGATCAGGTGAATCAGGTCCATGAGCTCACCTGGGCGGAAGACACCTTCAGCGACCGAGACGATCGTTACACCCAGGGACATCAGCTCATTGACGATCGGGATGGCGTCCCGAGGTTCAAGACGAGACAGGCGAGCGATGTTGTAGACAACCAGGACGTTGATTCGGCCCAGTCGGCAGTGACGCAGCAGGCGTTCAAAGTCTGGCCGCTCAGTGCCGCTGTAGGCAGAGATGCCAACGTCTTCGTAGTGGCCGTGCCAGGTGGCTTCCCGCCCCTGCCTGGCAGTCTCAGCGGCGAATGACTCGAACCGTGCCGCGTTTGCCTCACGCTGGCTCGCTGGGCTGGCTTCGCTCCCGTTGACACGCCCGTAGGACTGCCGCGTATAGCCTGCAACGTGAAGATTCAAGCCGCTAACCACCTGGGGTGTTGTCATGGCTGATGCTAGCCATCGTTCTTGGGAATACGCAACTGTGCCGCTGCTCGTCCATGCTACGAAGCAGATTCTGGACACCTGGGGCGAGGACGGCTGGGAGCTCGTCCAGGTCGTGCCCGGGCCGAACAACCCCGAGCAGCTCGTCGCGTACCTGAAGCGGGAGAAGGCATGAGTGCCGTAGAGGCGAAGCTGACCGAACTCGGCCTGACCCTGCCGGAGGTCGTCCCGCCGCTGGCCGCGTACCAGCCGGCCGTGCAGTCGGGCGTCTACGTCTACACCGCCGGCCAGCTCCCCATGGTCGAGGGCAAGCTGCCCGTCACCGGCAAGGTGGGCGCGGAGGTCACGGCCGAGGAGGCCAAGGAACTGGCCCGCACCTGTGCCCTGAACGCGCTGGCCGCCGTCAAGTCCGTGACCGGTGACCTGGACCGCATCGCGCGCGTGGTGAAGGTCGTGGGCTTCGTCGCCTCGGCCGCCGACTTCACCGGCCAGCCGGGCGTGGTCAACGGCGCGAGCGAGCTGCTCGCCGAGGTCCTCGGCGAAAAGGGCGTGCACGCGCGCAGTGCGGTCGGTGTGGCGGTGCTGCCGCTGGACGCACCGGTCGAGGTCGAGATCCAGGTGGAGCTCACCGGGGCGTAGGCCCCGCTGTCGCGGAGCGGACCGGCGGCGCGGGCGCACGCGCCCGGCCACCGCTCTGACCTCGGGTCCGACCTGGGGGGCTCTCGAACATTCGCGCGCCACGGGATAGCCTCCGCCCATGGCGAATGGGCAGTGGTTTCCGCAGGACTGGCCGGAACGCATCCGTGCGCTCTCGGACGGCACGCTGACTCCGGTCGTCCCCAAGCGCGCCGCGACCGTCATGCTCCTGAAGGACACCGGCCGCGGCCCCGCGGTGCACATGCTGCGCAGACGCGCCTCCATGGCCTTCGCCGGAGGCGCGTACGCGTATCCGGGCGGCGGCGTCGACCCGCGCGACGACGAGCACCACGTCCGCTGGGCGGGCCCCACGCGCGCGTGGTGGGCGAACCGGCTCGGCGTGGACGAGGCGGCCGCCCAGGCGATCGTCTGCGCGGCCGTACGCGAGACGTACGAGGAGGCGGGCGTCCTGCTGGCCGGGCCGTCCGCCTCCTCCGTGGTCGGCGACACCACGGGCGAGGACTGGGAGGCGGACCGCGCGGCCCTGGTCGCCCGCGACTTCTCCTTCGCCGAGTTCCTGGACCGCCGCGGCCTGGTGCTGCGCTCGGACCTCCTCGGGGCCTGGACCCGCTGGATCACCCCGGAGTTCGAGTCGAGGCGCTACGACACCTGGTTCTTCGTGGCGGCCCTTCCGGACGGCCAGCGCACCCGCAACGCCTCCACGGAGGCGGACCGCACGGTGTGGATCCGGCCTCCCGAGGCCGCCGAGGGCTATGACAAGGGCGAGCTGCTGATGATGCCGCCGACCGTCGCGACCCTGCGCCAGCTGCTCCCGTACGGCACGGCCGCCGAGGCGCTCGCCGCGGCCCCCGGCAGGGACATGACCGCTGTACTGGCACGGGCCCGGCTGGAGGGCGGCGAGATCGTGCTGTCCTGGCCGGGGCACGACGAGTTCACCAAGCACATCCCGACCGACCTGCCGACCGGTGGAGCCTGAGCATGACGGACGCAGCAGCTCTTCCCGGTCAGCCGCGGGGCGGGGTTCTCACCGGCCCCGCCACCTCCCGGGCCGTCAACGTCCTGGCGCCCAACGCATCGGCGATGACCCTCGACGGCACCAACACCTGGATCCTGGGCGAGCCGGACTCCGGCCTGGCCGTGGTCGTCGACCCCGGCCCGCTGGACGAGGGCCATCTGCGCAACGTCGTGGACACGGCCGAGAAGGCCGGCCGGCGCATCGCGCTCACGCTGCTGACCCACGGCCACCCGGACCACGCGGAGGGCGCCGCACGCTTCGCAGAGCTGACCGGCACCAACGTGCGCGCCCTGGACCCGGCGCTGCGGCTGGGCGACGAGGGGCTGGCCGCCGGGGACGTGGTCACGGTCGGCGGCCTGGAGCTGGCCGTCGTGCCGACCCCGGGCCACACCTCGGACTCCCTCTGCTTCCATCTCCCGGCCGACCAGGCGGTCCTGACGGGCGACACGGTGCTGGGCCGCGGCACGACGGTCGTGGCGCACCCCGACGGCCGTCTGGGCGACTACCTGGACTCGCTGCGGCGGCTGCGGTCGCTCACCGTCGACGACGGCGTCCACACCGTGCTTCCCGGCCACGGCCCCGTCCTGGAGGACGCCCAGGGGGCCGTCGAGTTCTACCTCGCCCACCGTGCCCACCGCCTCGCCCAGGTCGAGACGGCGGTCGAGAACGGCTACGGGACCCCGTCCCAGGTCGTCGCACACGTCTACGCGGACGTGGACCGCTCCCTGTGGCCGGCGGCCGAGCTGTCGGTGCGGGCGCAGCTGGACTATCTGCGGGAGCACGGGCTCATCTAGCCCCTGGGGCTCTTCACGCCGTGCACGCGCGCGTACTCCTGCGCGAGCCACGGACCCAGATCCTCGACGTAGGAGCGCAGTACGGCGGCGTCACCGGTCGGCTCCCGGCCCCGTGCGGCCGCGGCGCGCATCTGCTCCGCGCGCTCGGGGTAGTACGCGCCGAACGCCTCGGCCATCTCCGTGAGATCGCTGGTCCAGCCGTTCCAGCGGGGCATGACGAGCGTGAATCCGGTGCGCACCAGATGCCGGGACATGAACCGCACGAGCGGCCGCCGGGCCGTCTCGGTGTCCTCGGCCTCCGCGATCCGCCGCCGCCAGCGTGGCAGCAGCAGGGCGAGGTCCCCGTTGGTCTCGCGGGCGAGCCGGGAGTCGGGCCGGTAGCGGGGCAGGTACTCGGCGAGGTCCTCCCCGAGCAGCGGGGTGCACATACAGGCCACGAACCAGCCCAGGTCGTACGTCTCCGCCGCGCTCAGCAGCCGCGCCCGGCCGTACAGCAGCGTGCCGACACCGTCGATCTGCGGGTGCTCCTTGGCGACGGCCTCCTCGAGGGTCCGCAGGCCGGCCCGGTCGGCGTCCGACGGCTCCTCCTGCAGCGCGACGAGCAGATCCAGATCGCTGCGTCCCACGCGCGCGGTGCCGCGCGGGATCGACCCGTAGAGATACGCGCTGTGCAGCCGCGCCCCGAACGCCTCCAGCAGCCGGTCCCGCGCGGAGGCGACGACTGGCCGGAAGACGCGCGGGATGCGGCCGAGAGAGCCTTCGCGCTCGATGTAGCCCTGGGGATCGAGACCCTTGGCGGTCGCGTTTTCGGCCATGGGCTCACTAAAGCAGCCTGTCCGGGGGCCGGGCCCCCGGAACACAGACGGGAGTGAACGTCAGCGGGACCGCTTGGCGAGCCGCTCGACGTCCAGCAGGATCACGGCTCGCGCCTCCAGGCGGAGCCAGCCGCGCTGGGCGAAGTCCGCCAGCGCCTTGTTGACCGTCTCGCGGGACGCGCCGACCAGCTGGGCCAGCTCCTCCTGCGTCAGGTCGTGGACGACGTGGATGCCCTCCTCGGACTGCACGCCGAAGCGGCGGGAGAGGTCCAGCAGGGCGCGCGCGACACGGCCGGGGACGTCGGAGAAGACCAGGTCGGACATCGCGTCGTTGGTCTTGCGCAGCCGGCGGGCGACGGCGCGCAGCAGGGCGCCGGCCACCTCGGGGCGGGCGCTCAGCCATGGCTGCAGGTCGCCGTGGCCCAGACCGAGCATCTTGACCTCGGTCAGCGCGGTGGCCGTGGCGGTCCGCGGGCCCGGGTCGAAGAGCGACAGCTCGCCGATCAGCTCGCTGGGGCCGACGACGGCGAGCATGTTCTCGCGGCCGTCGGGGGAGGTGCGGTGAAGCTTCACCTTGCCCTCGGTGACCACGTAGAGCCGGTCTCCGGGGTCGCCCTCGTGGAAGAGCGCGTCGCCGCGCGCGAGGGTCACCTCGCTCATGGAGGCGCGAAGCTCCGCGGCCTGCTCGTCGTCGAGCGCCGCGAAGAGCGGGTTGCGCCGCAGAACGTCGTCCACGAGTACTCTCCTTGTCGACCTGCTCAGGGGATCTTGCTCCCCCTTGGTACCAGGGGAGCGTGTTCCCCATCTTGCCGGACGGTCCAAACAGTGTGATCTGTCACAAGGATGCCGCACACCTGTCCCGGGGTAAGCGGCAGGGGTCCAATTGGGGGCCGGTCCCCCGGGTCCGGGGCGGATGTCAGTGCCGGGCTCTAGGCTGGCCGGGTGTCCAAAACGCCGGTGAGAGCACAGGCCAAGGGGGCTGGGCGGGTGGTTGTACGTCGTGATTCCGCTGTGGGCGAACAGAACCCCGGCGGTGGAAGAAAACCGGCGAAGGTGACGAAAAGCGCTCCGGCGAAGAAGCCCGCCGTTGCGCCCAGGAAGGCGGCGGCCGCGGTCCAGGACGCCCCTCCCGCCAAGGCGGCCGGCAAGCCGCCGAAGGAGGAGTCGCGCACCGCGCTGGTCCGCCGCGCCCGCCGGATCAACCGCGAGCTCGCCGAGGTGTATCCGTACGCCCACCCGGAGCTGGACTTCGACAGCCCCTTCCAGCTCGTGATCGCCACGGTCCTGTCGGCGCAGACCACCGACCTCAGGGTCAACCAGACGACGCCGGCCCTTTTCGCCAAGTACCCGACCCCCGAGGACCTGGCCGCGGCCAACCCCGAGGAGGTCGAGGAGATCCTCCGCCCGACCGGCTTCTTCCGGGCCAAGACCAAGTCCGTCATGGGGCTGTCCAAGGCGCTGGTGGAGCAGTTCGGCGGTGAGGTCCCCGGCCGGCTCGAGGACCTGGTCAAACTGCCCGGCGTGGGCCGCAAGACCGCCTTCGTCGTGCTCGGGAACGCCTTCGGGCGGCCCGGCATCACCGTGGACACGCACTTCCAGCGGCTGGTGCGGCGCTGGCAGTGGACGGACCAGACCGACCCGGACAAGATCGAGGCCGCCGTCGGCGCGCTCTTCCCCAAGAGCGACTGGACCGACCTCTCGCACCATGTGATCTGGCACGGCCGCCGCATCTGCCACGCCCGCAAGCCCGCCTGCGGCGCCTGCCCCATCGCCCCGCTCTGCCCCGCGTACGGCGAGGGCGAGACGGACCCGGAGAAGGCGAAGAAGCTCCTCAAGTACGAGAAGGGCGGCTTCCCGGGCCAGCGCCTCAGGCCCCCGCAGTCCTACCTCGACGCGGGCGGGAAGCCGGCCCCGCCGCTGGGGGCCGGATGACGGGCGCCATGACGCGCCGGGCCACCGGTCGGGCGGCTCAGGAACGATCTCGGGCACCCGGGACGTTGGACACGGCAGGACGGGGGTGGCGATGACGCGCGCGAGCGAGACGCAGGGTGGGCCGGTGACGCTCAGCACCGAGGGGCTGCCCGAGTGGCTGGAGCCGGTGGTCCGGGTCGTGGAGACGGTGCAGCCGCTCCAGCTGAGCCGCTTCCTGCCGCCGAAGGACGGGGCGGGACGGCAGTCCGCCGTGCTGATCCTCTTCGGTGAGGGCGAGCGCGGCCCCGAACTGCTGCTCATGGAGCGGGCGAGCTCCCTGAGATCGCATGCCGGGCAGCCCTCCTTCCCGGGCGGCGCCCTCGACCCCGAGGACGGCGACCCGAAGGCGGACGGGCCCCTCCGGGCCGCTCTGCGCGAGGCCGAGGAGGAGACCGGGCTCGACCCGGCCGGCGTCCAGCCCTTCGGTGTCCTGCCCAGGCTGTACATCCCGGTCAGCGGCTTCGTGGTGACCCCCGTGCTGGGCTGGTGGCGGGAGCCGACCCCGGTCGGGGTCGTCGACCCGAACGAGACGGCGCGGGTGTTCACGGTCCCCGTGGCGGATCTCACGCACCCCGACAACCGCGCCACCACGGTGCACCCCAGCGGCCACCGAGGTCCGGCATTTCTGGTCGAATCCGCCCTGGTGTGGGGCTTCACGGCCGGAATCATCGACAGAGTGCTGCACTACGCCGGCTGGGAGCGCCCCTGGGACCGCGACAAGCAGGTCCCGCTCGACTGGCGGTCATGACAGGGTGTCTGCCGTGCTGTGTCTTCCCGGGGGACGCCGTATCGGATCGCCGCTGCGCGGCGGGCCGGCCCCCGGCCGACCTGAGGTGACCGCAGAGTGATGAGGCGAGGCTCGAACCGGTGAACGTGCTGGACATCCTGTTGCTGGTCGCCGCCGTGTGGTTCGCGATCGTGGGCTACCGGCAGGGCTTCGTCGTCGGCATCCTGTCGGTGATCGGCTTCCTGGGCGGCGGTCTCGTCGCCGTCTACACCCTGCCCGTCATCTGGGACGCGCTGACCGACAACTCCGAGGTGAGCACGACCGCCGCCGTCGTCGCGGTCGTGGTCGTCATCGTCTGCGCCTCGGTCGGCCAGGCACTGACCACCCACCTGGGCAACAAGCTGCGCCGGTACATCACCTGGTCGCCGGCCCGCGCCCTGGACGCGACCGGCGGCGCCCTCGTCAACGTCGTCGCGATGCTCCTGGTCGCGTGGCTGATCGGCTCGGCCCTCGCGGGCACCACGCTGCCCACCCTCGGCAAGGAGGTCCGCAGCTCCAAGGTGCTCCTCGGGGTCTCCCGGGCTCTGCCCAACCAGGCCGACACCTGGTTCGCCGACTTCTCCTCGGTGCTCGCGCAGAACGGCTTCCCGCAGGTCTTCAGCCCGTTCGCGAACGAGCCGATCACCGACGTCCGGCCCCCGGACCCGGCCCTCGCGAACAGCCCCGTCGCCACGCGCGCCAAGCGCTCCATCGTCAAGGTCATGGGCACCGCGCAGAGTTGCGGCAAGGTCCTGGAGGGCAGCGGCTTCGTCTTCGGCGACCGCCGCGTCATGACCAACGCGCACGTCGTGGGCGGCGTCGACGAGCCCACCGTCCAGATAGGCGGCGAGGGCAGGAAGTACGACGCGAAGGTCGTCCTCTACGACTGGCACCGCGACATCGCCGTGCTCGACGTACCCGATCTCAAGGCGCCGGCCCTGAAGTTCACGGCCACGGACGCCCGCAGCGGCGACAGCGCGATCATCGCGGGCTTCCCGGAGAACGGCTCGTACGACGTCCGGGCGGCCCGCGTGCGGGGCCGCCTCCCGGCCAACGGCCCGGACATCTACCACCGGGGCACCGTCCGCCGGGACGTCTACTCGCTGTACACGACCGTCCGCCAGGGCAACTCCGGCGGCCCGCTGCTCACGCCCGAGGGCGGGGTCTACGGCGTGGTCTTCGCCAAGTCCCTGGACGACGCCGACACCGGGTACGCGCTCACCGCGGACGAGATCCAGGAGGACATCGTCAAGGGGCGTACGGCGAACCAGCAGGTGGACAGCGACAGCTGCGCCCTCTGAGGCTTCGCGGGAGAGGGGGCGTCAGCCCCGGGTGTGACGCAGGCGTACGGAGACCCAGCGTGCCCTGCGGCGCAGGATGCGCGGGATGCCCACCCGGAGGTCCGTGCCCGCTGTCTGCGGGGCGGCGCCCCGCTGGTGGGAGCTCAGGCCGCCGGCCGAGCGTCGGGTGCGTGCCGCGTCACTGTAGTCGTGCGTCCAGCCCATACCCCGACGTCTGCCCCTGCCCCAAGGTCGATAACCGCTCCCAGGACGCCCAATTGGCCTATGCGCCAGGCAATTGGCTGTTCGTCGGACACGCGTTCCGGTCCGGATACCGGGCGCGTCCGATCGGTCACCTATCGGGTTCGGGATCCTTCAGCCAATTGACCAGTTCTGTGGTGAAAGCGACCGGATCCTCCTCGTGCGGGAAATGGCCCAGTCCGTCGAACAGCCGCCAGCGGTACGGCGCTTCGACGTACTCGCCGGAACCGGCCGCGCTCCGCGTGCGCATCACGGGGTCGAGCGAGCCGTGCAGATGGAGGGTCGGCACCCGCAGCGGCCGCTTCATCCGCCGGTTGAACTGGATGCCGTCCGGGCGGGCCATCGAGCGGACCATCCAGCGGTACGGCTCGATCGAGCAGTGGGCCGTGGAGGGAATGCACATCGCGCGCCGGTAGGTCTCCAGCGCCTTGTCGTCGGCCAGGTTCGGCCCGGACCACTCGCGGATCAGCTCCCCGACGAGCGCGCCGTCGTCCGCGATCAGCTGCCGTTCGGGGATCCAGGGGCGCTGGAACCCCCAGATGTAGGAGCCCGCGCGCGTCTGCTTGACGTCCGAGAGCATCGCCGAGCGCCAGCGCCGGGGATGCGGCATCGAGGCGACCGCGAGCCGCCGTACGAGCTTCGGCCGCATCACGGCCGCCGTCCACGCCAGATAGCCGCCAAGGTCGTGACCGACCAGCGCGGCGTCCGGCTCGCCCAGGGAACGGATCACGCCGGTGATGTCGAGCGCGAGGTTCGCGGGGTCGTAGCCGCGCGGGGTGCGGTCGCTGCCGCCGACGCCGCGCAGGTCCATGGCGACGGCCCGGAAGCCCTCGTCGGCGAGCGCGGTCAGCTGGTGCCGCCAGGTCCACCAGAACTGGGGGAAGCCGTGCAGCAGCAGGACGAGCGGCCCGTCGCCGACCTCGGCGATGTGGAAGCGCGCGCCGTTGGCGGCGACGTCGCGATGCGTCAGCTTCGTCCCGTCGGGGAGGACGCCGGGCCGTACGACCGAGGCCGGCTGCGCCGAAGGTGTGGCGGGATCCGTCATGAGGATGAGCGTGCCACAGCCTCGATGGCCTCGGGGGCCCGCTCCTCGAGAGCGGGGGGCTCGGGACGCGGGTGCGGCTTGGCCTTCTGCAGCACGTTCGCCGTCTCCTTCATGGACGCGGCGACCTTCTGCGGGCCTTGGCCCTTCTTCGCCTTCTTCGCGAAGACGACGCCGACCAGCGCGAGGACGCCGGCGATGAGGACGTTGGCCGCGAAGGAGAGCAGGAAGCACCAGCCGAGGTTCCAGCCGCCCTGGCCGTTGTGCCCGCCGGTCCAGGCGTGAATGCCGTACGCCAGCGCGAAGTTGAGCATCGGCAGCGAGAACACGAGGATGGCGGCGGCCACCGTGAACGAGCCTCCGCTCGTCGCGCCGCGCTTGACGTCCTGCTTGAGCTGCGCCTTGGCCAGGGCGATCTCGTCGTGCACCAGCGCCGACATCTCGGCCGTCGCCGAGGCGAACAGCTGGCCGATGCTGCGTTCGGCGCCGACCGGGCTGCCGTCGGGTGCGCTCATCGCGGTCTCCCTCTTCTGCCGTACTGCTTTCGAGCGGTCCTTTTGTACCGTCCCGTCAGATCATGCCGGACGGTGGTTGTCCTCGCCTGCCCCGCCCGGTACTTCGGCAAGCGCGCGTCGCTCGGCGGCCTTCAGTTCGGCGAGCCTGCGGTGCTCCGCGGCCTTGCTCTCGAAGATCGCGGCCATCCGCAGGTGGTAGGCCGGATCGTCCTGTTCGTAGATGTCCGGGACGCCGTCGAGGTCGTCGTCGCGCTCCTCGTCCTCGCACAGCCTGCGGTACCTGGCGTTGCGTATCTTCAGCAGCACCGTCGCGAACAGGGCCGCGATCAGCGACCCCGTGAGAACGGCGGCCTTGACCTCGTCCGTCAGTACGGCGTCCCCGGCGAAGGCGAGTTCGCCGATCAGCAGCGACACGGTGAAGCCGATGCCGGCCAGCGTCGCCACGGCGAACACGTCGGCCCAGGCGAGGTCCTCGCTCAGCGAGGCCCTGGTGAAGCGGGCCGTCAGCCACGTACCGCCGAAGATCCCGGCCGCCTTGCCCACGACGAGCCCGAGGACGACGCCCAGCGTCTCCGGCTTGGTGAACACGTCCCCGAGCGCCCCGCCGGACACCACGACGCCGGCGCTGAACAGGGCGAACAGCGGCACGGCGAGACCTGCCGACAGCGGCCGTACGAGATGCTCGACGTGCTCGCCGGGGGAGTGCGCCTCGCCTTCACGGCGGTGGCAGCGCAGCATCAGGCCCATGGCGACGCCCGCGATGGTGGCGTGCACGCCGCTGTTGTACATCAGTCCCCAGATGACGAGGGCGAGCGGGACGTACACGTACCAGCCGCGCACGCCCTTTCGCAGCAGCAGCCAGAAGACCGCGAGGCCCACGACGGCGCCGCCGAGCGCGGCGAAGTCGATGGTGCTGGTGAAGAACACCGCGATGATCAGGATCGCGAAGAGGTCGTCGACGACGGCGAGGGTGAGCAGGAAGGCGCGCAGGGCGCTCGGCAGGGACGTGCCGATGACGGCGAGGACCGCCAGCGCGAAGGCGATGTCGGTGGCGGTGGGCACCGCCCAGCCACTGAGCGAGCCGTGGCCGGTGAGGTTGGTGAGGGCGTAGACGAGTGCCGGTACGGCCATCCCGCACAGGGCCGCGACGACCGGCAGGGCGGCCGCCTTGGGGTCGCGGAGATCACCGGCGACCAGTTCGCGCTTGAGCTCGATGCCGGCGACGAAGAAGAAGACCGCGAGCAGCCCGTCGGCGGCCCAGTGCGCGACCGAGAGGTTCAGGCCGAGGGCCGCGGGGCCGAAGTGGAAGTGGCTGACGCTCTCGTAACTGCCGTGCAGCGCGGGTACGTTCGCCCAGATCAGCGCGGTGACGGCGGCCACGAGCAGCAGCACACCACCGACCGTCTCGGTGCGCAGCGCGTCCGCGACGAAGGTCCGCTCGGGCAGGGAAAGACGGCCGAGAACCTTGCGGGCGGGGTTGGTGCGGGACGCGGCCACGGTGGGGACCTCCGGTCGGTGGGCAGCACGAACTCCTTGCCGACCAGACTTCCCGGCGCACCTTTGCTTAGTTTACCTAAGGTGCAGACGGAGGAATCCGGCGATCCCTACGTTAGGCGCGAAAAGGGCACCCGGCGCGCCTGTCGCCGGGTGCCCTTCCCTGCCGTACTCGGTCCTCGCCGGACTCCTAGACGTACTCCTCGACGGACTCCTCGCCGGGCGGTCAGTCCTCGCTCGGCGCCGAAGGCAGCTTGGTCTGGATGAGGTCCATGACCGTGGAGTCCGTCAGCGTCGTCACGTCGCCGAGCTGGCGGTTCTCGGCGACGTCGCGCAGCAGGCGCCGCATGATCTTGCCGGAGCGGGTCTTGGGCAGCTCCGCGACCGGCAGAATCCGCTTGGGCTTGGCGATCGGGCCGAGCGTGTTGCCGACGTGGTTGCGCAGCTCGGCGACCAGGTCCTCCGTCTCGGAGGCCGTGCCGCGCAGGATCACGAAGGCGACGATGGCCTGCCCGGTGGTCTCGTCCGTCGCGCCGACGACGGCCGCCTCGGCGACCGACGGGTGCGACACCAGCGCGGACTCGACCTCGGTGGTGGAGATGTTGTGGCCGGACACGAGCATCACGTCGTCGACACGGCCCAGCAGCCAGATGTCGCCGTCGTCGTCCTTCTTCGCTCCGTCACCGGCGAAGTACTTGCCCTCGAAGCGCGACCAGTAGGTGTCGATGAACCGCTGGTCGTCGCCCCAGATGGTGCGCAGCATCGACGGCCACGGCTCGGTGAGCACCAGGTAACCGCCGCCGCCGTTGGGCACCTCGTTCGCCTCGTCGTCCACGACGGTGGCCGAGATGCCGGGCAGCGGGGTCTGCGCGGAGCCGGGCTTGGCCGCGGTGACGCCCGGCAGGGGCGAGATCATCATCGCGCCGGTCTCGGTCTGCCACCAGGTGTCGACGACCGGCGTGGTGTCGGCGCCGATGTTCTTCCGGTACCAGATCCAGGCCTCGGGGTTGATCGGCTCACCGACCGAGCCCAGGACACGGAGGCTGGACAGGTCGAACTTCGCGGGGATGTCGTCGCCCCACTTCATGAACGTACGGATCGCGGTCGGCGCCGTGTACAGGATCGTCACCCCGTACTTCTGCACGATCTCCCAGAAGCGGCCCTGGTGCGGGGTGTCCGGGGTGCCCTCGTACATGACCTGGGTCGCGCCGTTCGCCAGCGGCCCGTAGACGATGTACGAATGCCCGGTGACCCAGCCGACGTCGGCCGTGCACCAGTACACGTCGGTCTCCGGCTTGAGGTCGAAGACGGCGTGGTGCGTGTACGCGGTCTGCGTGAGGTAGCCGCCGGAGGTGTGCAGGATGCCCTTGGGCTTCCCCGTCGTGCCGGACGTGTACAGGATGAACAGCGGGTGCTCGGCGTCGAACGCCTCCGGCGTGTGCTCGGCCGGCTGGCGGTCCACCACCTCGTGCCACCACACGTCCCGGCCCTCGGTCCAGGCGACCTCCTGGCCGGTACGGCGGACCACGAGCACGTGGTCGACGTTGTCCACACGCGCGACGGCCTCGTCGACGGCCGGCTTGAGCGCGGACGGCTTGCCGCGCCGGTAGCCGCCGTCCGAGGTGATGACCACCTTGGCGTCGGCGTCCTGGATGCGGGTGGCGAGCGCGTCGGCGGAGAAGCCGCCGAAGACGACGGAGTGCGCGGCGCCGATCCGGGCGCACGCCAGCATCGCGACCGCCGTCTCCGGGATCATCGGCATGTAGACGGCGACCCGGTCGCCCTTCTGTACGCCCAGCTCCAGCAGGGCGTTGGCGGCCCTGCTCACCTCGTCCTTGAGCTCGGCGTAGGTGATGGCGCGGCTGTCGCCGGGCTCGCCCTCGAAGTGGATGGCGACGCGGTCGCCGTGCCCGGCCTCGACATGGCGGTCGACGCAGTTGTACGCGACGTTGAGCTCGCCGTCCTCGAACCACTTGGCGAACGGCGGGTTCGACCAGTTGAGCGTCTGCGTGGGCTCCTTGGCCCAGGTCAGCCGACGTGCCTGCTCGGCCCAGAAGCCGAGCCTGTCAGCCTTGGCCTGTTCGTACGCCTCCGCCGTGACGTTGGCGTGCGCGGCCAGGTCGGCCGGCGGCGCGAAGCGTCGCTCCTCCTTCAAGAGGTTGGCCAGGCTTTCGTTGCTCACGACATCTCCCTTTCTCAGGGTGTCCGTTGTGTCCTGGGCCACAGCTCATCAGACCCGGGGGGCCGATGACAAGGGCAGACGGGAAAGTGGTTTAGACCTTTCGGCGGGTTCTGCGGCTCGCGTCGTCATCCGTACCCACGGACCCCGGAGAGAGGGAGTTCAGCCTTTGTAACGCCTCTCACATCCCGATCCACCGGCACCGCACAAAGACGGTCACATCTTTCCCGGTCCGGGCGGGTCGGACAGGCCGGCCGCCTCCACATGGCCGAACACCTCGTCACCGTCCGCCCCCGTGAGCAGATACGCCTGCGCCTCACCCACCTGGAAGTACATCCCGTGCAGCTCCAACGCGCCGGCCCGCAGGGCCCGGGCCACCGACTCGTGGGCGCGCAGGTGGTCCAGCTGCTGGACCACGTTGGTCAGGCAGAGCCGCTCGACCGCGTCGGACGGAGCCCGGCCCGCGAGCCGGGCCCACGGCCGGTCGTCGTCGGCCATCCGCTCCAGGCTCGGCAGCCCGTGCCGCAGCCACCGCCTGAGCGGTGTCGCGGCGCCGGTGGGTTCGGCGGTGAGCAGCGCCTGCATGGCTCCGCAGCCGGAGTGCCCGCACACCGTGATGGACCGCACCTTCAGCACGTCGACCGCGTACTCGATCGCCGCCGCCACCGAGTCGTCGCCGCCCTCCTCGCCCGGCAGCGGGACGAGGTTGCCCACGTTGCGCACCACGAACAGGTCACCGGGTCCACTGGAGGTGATCATCGAGGTGACGACCCGGGAGTCGGCGCAGGTGAGGAAGAGCTGGGACGGCCGCTGCCCCTCCCGGGCCAGACGGGCCAGCTCACCGCGCACCAGCGGTGCGGTGTTGCGCTGGAACGCGCTGATGCCGCGCGCCAGTTGGCGTCCGCCGGGGCTGCGGGTGCCTGTGCCTGCGCCGGTGCTTGTGCCGGTGCCGCGGTGCGGTCTGTCCCGCTCGCCGAGCGCACCGGGGGTGCCGGCGGGCCGCGTGGACCCGGGCCGCTCGCACCGGTGGTTGCGCCATGGCGTCCAGGGGCGGCATCGGCAGCCGACGGACTCGCCCTGGAGCCTTCCGGTCTGGGCCTCGGTCTCGGTCTGGGCCTCGGTCTCGGCTTCGGCGCGAGGCGTGGGCTCGTCGGTGCGCGTACCGGTTCTGCGGCCCGCCACCTCGGCGGTGCCGCCACGTGCGGTGTGCGTGTTCTGCCAGTCCTGCAGTGATTCGTACGCCGCGTGGTCCATGAACGACCCGTCCAACTCCACGACGGCGTGGACGCCTTGGGGTACGAGATGCAGGGCCCGGCTGAGCCGCGGCACCGCGAGGAACGTCAACTGGCCCCGGACTTCGACGTGATGGACCCCTTTCCTCTCCTCGTGCGTGATGCGGGTGCGGGCGAGGCGGTGCATGGCGACGGCGACGGCCACGGCGATCCCCAGGGCCACACCCTGCAGCACGCCCATAAGCACGACGCCGAGGGTGGTGACGGCGTACACCAGCACCTCGCGGTGGCGGGTCACCGTGCGGATGTGGTGCAGGGACACCATCTGGATGCCGACGGCCATCACCAGGGCGGCGAGTGCGGCGAGCGGGATGCACTCCAGGAGCGGGACCATCAGCAGCGCGGCGGTCACTACGAGAACGCCGTGCAGCATCGTGGAGTTCCGGCTCACGGCACCGGCCTTCACATTCGCCGAACTCCGCACCGCCACGCCGGCGACCGGCAGTCCGCCGAGCGCGCCGGAGACTACGTTGGCGGCGCCCTGCCCGAGCAGTTCGCGATCGAGGTCGGCGCGGCGGACGCGGGCGGTCAGGCCGGGCCGCGCCGCCACCAGCTTGTCCACGGCGACCGCCCCGAGCAACGACTGCACGCTGCACACGAGGGTGGTGGTGAGCACGGCCGCGGTCAGGCCGAGCACCGGGCCCTCGGGTAGTCCGGCCAGGGCGTGGCTGCTCCAGGACGGCAGGTCGACCCTGGGCAGGCTCAGCCCGGCGAGGGTGGCGGCCACGGTGGCGCCGGCCACGGAGACGAGCGCCGCCGGGATCCTGCGCAGTGCACGACCCGCCCGGCCCGGGATTCGCGGCCAGAGCAGCAGCAGCGTCAGGGTCAGCGCGCTGACGGCCACGGCTGCGGGGTGCAGGTGCGCCAACTGGGCGGGCAGGGCCCGGAGGTTGGCGAGCACGGAGCTCTGCGGAGTCCCGCCGAGGACGATGTGCACCTGGGCGACGGCGATGGTGACGCCGATGCCGGCGAGCATGCCGTGCACGATGGCGGGGCTGACGGCGAGTGCGGAGCGCGCCACGCGCAGGCAGCCCAGGCCGAGCTGGGCGAGGCCGGCGAGCACGGTGATGGCACAGGTCGTACGCCAGCCGTACTGGTGGATGAGGTCGGCCGTGACCACCGTGAGTCCTGCGGCGGGTCCGCTGACCTGGAGCGGGCAGCCGCCGATCCACCCGGCGACGAGCCCGCCGACCGCGGCGGCGACGAGACCGGCCTGGAGCGGGGCGCCGGTGGCGAGGGCGATGCCCAGGGACAGGGGCAGGGCGATCAGGAAGACCGCGATCGAGGCCGACAGGTCGGCTCCCGCGACGCGGAAGCGGCGGTGCGGGGCCTGCGGCGGGCTGTGGGGCTGGTGGACGTGCTCGGTCCGGGTCTCGTCGGTGGCGTGGGTGGGGGCACAGGCTGACATGGTTCCCGTCTCCTCCGGGGCAGCGCGGTCGCGGATCTGGTCGTCCCCGTCGATGGGCGGGGGTGTCGGTCGCGGCCGTGGGTCACGGCGTGCAGCGGCGGGATGCATCAACGCTCGGTAAACAGATCGTAATTCAGAGTAAAGGCCAGGCATAGACTTTCCTGGCAAATGGGTTATCAACTCATTCCAATGAGTGAAGCGGGCATTTCATCGGCTTGTCGTACTAATTCCTTCTCGGCCCCGTGCGACCTTGGCGGCGCTGTCGGGCCTTTCCCGGCAAAACACCAGAAAACGCCCTCATCGGCGTTGGCCTGAGAGAAGGAAGAAGGTGAGCGGAACATGGCCGCCACCCACAGGATCACCGCGGGTGCCATGATCGCCGCGGCCTGTGCCGCATCCGTCGCCGGCTGTGCGCTCGGCTCCAACGGCCACAAGGACGGTGCGCCCGGTCCGCAGAAGGCCAAGCCGGCCCGGGCGCCGGGGAACGTCGTCCGGTTGATCGGCGACGGCTCCACCGCCTACACCGGAGCCCAGCCGCACCTGCCGAGACCACAGCGTCTCAAGCCCGGCCAGAAGCCCCCGCAGTTCGTCGTCTTCTCCTGGGACGGCTCGGGCGAGGACAGCCAGAAGCTGTTCTCCCACTTCCGCAAGGTCGCCAAGGCCAACAACGCGACGATGACGTTCTTCCTCAGCGGCGTGTACATGCTGCCGGAGGAGAAGCGCGACCTCTACGAGCCGCCGCAGCACTCGCCGGGCCGTTCCGACATCGGCTTCAACGACGAGAAGGGCATCTCCGACACCGTGAAGCAGTTGCGCCTGGCGTGGCTGGAGGGCAACGAGATCGGCACCCACTTCAACGGCCATTTCTGCGGCAAGGACGGCGGGGTCGGCGAGTGGTCGGTCGATGAGTGGAAGAGCGAGATCTCGCAGGCCAAGCAGTTCGTGAAGACCTGGAAGACCAACACCGGAATGAAGAAGGCGGCCCCGCTGCCCTTCGACTACGACAAGGAGCTGATCGGCGCGCGCACGCCCTGCCTGGAGGGCCAGAAGAACTTCATGCGGGCCGCGAGCCAGATGGGCTTCCGCTACGACACCAGTGGCGTCAACGAACAGCTCTGGCCGAAGAAGAAGGACAGCCTGTGGGACCTGTCGATGCAGCTCGTGCCCTTCCCCGGGCACTCCTACGAGCAGCTCACCATGGACTACAACTTCATGGTCAACCAGTCCGGCACCCAGACCCAGGGTGACCCCGACAAGTACGACTACTGGGGCGACCAGATGCGCGACGGCCTGCTGGCGGGCTTCCGCCGCGCCTACGACGGCAACCGCGCGCCCCTGATCATCGGCAACCACTTCGAGTCCTGGAACGGCGGCACCTACATGCGGGCCCTCGACGAGGTCGTCGCGAAGGTCTGCAACAAGCCCGAGGTGCGCTGCGTGTCCTTCCACCAGCTCGCCGACTGGCTGGACGCCCAGGACCCGAAGGTCCTGGCGAAGCTGCGCGGCCTGAACGTCGGCGAGGCCCCGAAGCAGGGCTGGGCCCGCTACCTGTCGGGCAGCCCGGCCCCGGCTCCGAAGGGTGCGCCGGGGGCGCCGCCGGCCAAGGGGTAACCCCTGGTCACGCGGGGGTGGTGACGCCCTCGCCCAGCACGAACCCGGGGTCGACCTGCGCCGCCAGGTCGGCCCCCGTGCGTGCGTTGCCCCACGCGTCCGCGTTCTTCAGGTGGAAGTGCACCATCTGGCTCATGTAGCGCTCCGCGTCGCGCAGTTCGTACGTCGCGTCCGCGGCGATCCGCAGGGCGCGCAGGGCGCTGTGGTTGGCGTCCTCGAGGAGCTCGAACCGGGGCGGGCGGCCCTTCTCCATGGCGCGCACCCAGTCCGAGTGCCCGACCGTCACCAGCAGGTCGTCGCCGACCTCGGCGCGCAGGAAGTCGACGTCGTCCCGGCCCTGCACCTTGTTGCCGACGACCTTGAGCACGACGCCGAAGTCACGGGCGTACTCCTTGTACTGGCGGTAGACGGAGACCCCCTTCCGGGTCGGCTCGGCGACGAGGAACGTGATGTCGAAGCGAGTGAACATGCCGGAGGCGAAGGAGTCCGAGCCGGCCGTCATGTCCACCACGACGTACTCGCCGCGGCCGTCCACGAGGTGGTTCAGGCACAGCTCCACCGCTCCCGTCTTGGAGTGGTAGCAGGCGACCCCCAGGTCGGCGTCGGTGAAGGGGCCGGTGACCATCAAACGGACGGCGCCGCCGTCGAGTTCCACCGGCCGGGCGCAGGCGTCGTAGACCGGGTTGTCCTCGCGCACGCGCAGCAGCCGCGAGCCCTCGCCGGGCGGCGTGGTCTTGATCATCGTCTCGGCGGAGGCGATGCGCGGGTTGGAGCCGCGCAGGTACTCCTTGATCAGCGGCAGCCGGTCGCCCATCGCGGGCAGCGCGGCGGCCTCCGTCTCATCGAGGCCGAGCGCGGCGCCCAGGTGCTGGTTGATGTCCGCGTCCACCGCGACGACCGGCGCTGCGGTGGCCGCGAGATGGCGGACGAACAGGGAGGACAGGGTCGTCTTGCCGCTGCCGCCCTTCCCGACGAAAGCAATTTTCATGTTCACGAAGAGTAGTCGGTCGGTAGCTGTACGTGGCAGATGGGCGTGAAGAAGACCACTCAATCGTGGGGGGCGCCTCCGGTGTGGCTAGTGTCGTACTCATGAGTACGACAGGCGCGACCGCCGATCCGCTCGCAGCCCTGGGCTCGCTGCCCGGCGTGGCCGAGTCCGTGGAGTCCGTGCGCAAGGCAGTGGACCGGGTCTACGGGCACCGGGTGATGCGGCGCCGCAGCAACGAGATCACCTCCGAGGCGGCGCTGCGTGGCGCCCGTGGTTCCGCGGCGCTCTCGGGCGCCGACTGGGAGCTGGAAGAGGTGCGCCGGCGCAGCGACTTCAGCGGTGACGACGACGCGCGCGTGGTGGGCGCCGCGCTGCGGCTGACCGCGGAGGCGGGCCAGCTGCTGTCCATCTGGCGGCAGTCGCCCCTGCGGGTGCTGGCCCGGCTGCACCTGGTGGCCGCCGCGGCCAACGGCGACGAGGTCGGCCGGCCGCGGCAGGCGGGCGAGCCGGTCGACGAGCCGCTGATCGAGCTGGACCTGCCGGACGCCGACGAGGTGCAGGGCCGGCTGGATGGCCTGTCCGAGCTGATCATCGCGGGCAGTTCCGCCCCGGCCCTGGTCATGGCAGCCGTCGTCCACGGCGAGCTGCTCGCGCTGCGTCCCTTCACGTCACGCAACGGTCTGATCGCGCGCACCGCCGAGCGCATCGTCCTGGTGGGCAGCGGCCTGGACCCGAAGTCGGTCTGCCCGGCGGAGGTGGGCCACGCCGAACTGGGCCGCGCGGCCTATCTCGCCGCGCTCGACGGATATGTCTCCGGGACACCCGAGGGCATGGCCGCCTGGATCGCCCACTGCGGCAGGGCGGTCGGGCTGGGCGCGCGTGAATCGACGGCCGTATGTGAGGCGTTGCAGCGCGGGGCGGCGTAGGGGGAGCCCGAAAAGAGATGCGGCGGTACGAGAATTCGTACCGCCGCTGGCATGCCCACCGGGGTACCAAGCGTCCTCGATATGTTGCCCATCAGGTCGGGACTTTGCCCGTCACCTGGTGCGGCTGGCCCGTAATCGACGGGTCGACGTCGCGTGGGTGCTCGGTGTTCATGCTCGGTCCGTGGGGCCAAATGCGTTTCTAAGGTGATCCTTTCGGATGTCCTTGGTCTCGCGGGCCGTTAACCCCTTTGTACTCCAGGACCGAAGCAAGCGGAAGCCCTGGCCGCACTTCTTTACTTTTGGTCTCAAATAGGTTGCAAACGGGCGCCGGCATGTCGAACGAAGCGTGAATGTCGCGGATTCAACAGGTTGTACCGTGATTTCGCGGCTCAAAGAGGCATTGCCCGGCGGCGGTTGGCGTACCAGACGAGACCCGCGGTCGCGGCAGCGGCACCTATCGCGGCGGCCGCGACGAGAGCCGGACGGGGCGGTACGGAGAACCCCGGGATCCGCTGCTTGAGCCGGACCGGACGGTGGAAATCGAGGATCTGCCACCCGCGCGCGAGTGCCTCGCGGCGCAGTGTGCGGTCGGGGTTGACGGCGTGCGGATGACCGACCGCCTGGAGCATCGGGAGGTCGGTCACCGAGTCGCTGTAGGCGTAGCAGCGATCGAGGTCGTACCCCTCCGACACGGCCAGTTCCTTGATGGCCTCGGCCTTCGTCGGGCCGTAGGCGTAGTACTCCACCTCTCCGGTGAAGCAGCCGTCCTCGCCCACGACCATCCGCGTCGCCACCACGCGGTCCGCGCCGAGCAGCTCGCCGATCGGCTCCACCACCTCCGCGCCGGACGTCGACACGATCACGACGTCGCGGCCGGCCATGTGGTGCTCCTCGATCAAGGAGGCGGCCTCGTCGTAGATGATCGGGTCGATCAGGTCGTGCAGGGTCTCGGCGACGATCTCCTTGACCTGCTGGACGTTCCAGCCGCGGCACATGGCGGAGATCTGCTCGCGCATACGCTCCATCTGGGCATGATCGGCGCCGCCCAGGAGGAAGACGAACTGGGCATATGCGGTACGCAAGGCGGTCCTGCGGTTGATCAGACCGCCTTGGTAGAACGACTTGCTGAACGTGAGCGTGCTCGACTTCGCAATGACCGTCTTGTCCAGGTCAAAGAAGGCCGCTGTGCGGGGCAAGGAGTGGTTTTCCACGCCCCGAGCATAGGCGCAGCCCATTCGGCGTAAGGTGTGGCGCGTGGGTTTGCCTGAGAGGGCTCTCGGGTACACCATGGAAGTCACGGATCGTTCGCGACCGTGCTAACCCGGTCCGGCTCCTCCCCCCCCGAGTCGGCCGTGGAGACGACCCCCACTCTCCCCCCCGGTGGGGGTCGTCGCATGTCCGGGTGGGTTTTTCCTTTTTTCATGCGGTTGTACGGCCGCTGTCCGGCGGTCACGGCCGCCTCGTCGTCATGCCCTTGATCCGTCACTGTATGTAGCCGTCGGGCTGCTCTGCGGCAGTCGCGCGAGGGCCTGTGCGGGGCCCACCGGTAAGCGTGACGGCGATATTCACAACCACCGAGTTGTCCACAGTTATCGACCAAGATCCACACGATTTCCGGGACCGCTGCACGGTGATTCAAACGCGCCTCGCCCGGGCCGAGTTCATGGCCGGTTCCGGTTTGTCGGGCGGGTTTGGCCGGTTCGTATCGGCCGTTCATATGAAGGCCGGTCGCCGGTTCTTCGGATGTCTGGGAATCGCGTGGCCGCAGGGGCTGCGCGAGAGATGCAGCGAAGGGGGATGGAAACCGTGACCGGAGCCGTCACGCACGAACCACCGTCCGCCGCCTCGGGGCGGCAGGCCGGACCACTGATCGTCACGGAGGACGTCGAACTGCTCGACGACCTCTTGCGCCTGTGTGCCGCTGCGGGCGCGACACCCGAGGTCCACCCCTCGTTCCCGGAGCGCGCCGGCAGCTGGGAGGCCGCGCCGCTCGTCCTGGTCGGCGACGACGCCGCGCGGCGGGTGCGCGGGGCCGCGCGGCGGCGAGGGGTGGTGCTGGTCGGCCGCGACCAGGACGATTCGGGGGTCTGGCGCCGCGCCGTCGAGATCGGCGCCGACCACGTCCTGATGCTGCCCGACGGCGAACAGTGGCTGGTCGACCGCATCGCGGACGTGGCCGAGGGGGTGGGCCGGCCCGCGCTCACGGTGGGCGTCATCGGTGGGCGCGGCGGAGCCGGGGCGTCCACGCTCGCGTGCGCCCTCGCCGTCACCTCCGCGCGGGAGGGACTGCGCACGCTGCTCGTGGACGCCGATCCGCTGGGCGGCGGACTGGATGTCCTCCTCGGCGGCGAGAGCGCCGAGGGGCTGCGCTGGCCCGCCTTCGCCGCCTCCCGCGGCCGGGTCGGCGGCGGCGCCCTGGAGGAGTCCCTGCCGGAGCTCCACTCCCTGCGCGTGCTCAGCTGGGACCGCGGCGACCGCATTGCCGTCCCGCCCCAGGCCGTCCGGGCGGTGCTGGCCGCGGCCCGGCGGCGCGGCGGCACGGTGGTCGTCGACCTGCCGCGCCGTGTCGACGACGGCGTCGCCGAGGCGCTCGCCCAGCTCGACCTCGGGCTCCTGGTGGTCCCCGGCGAGCTGCGCGCAGTGGCGGCGTCCGGGCGGGTGGCATCCGCCGTCGGCATGGTCCTGCGCGACCTGCGGATCGCGGTACGGGGTCCGTACGCGCCCGGACTCGACGACCGCGAGGTGGCCCGGCTGCTCAAACTGCCCCTGGCCGGCGAGCTGCCCGTGGAGTCGGCGCTGTTGCGCCCCGGGGAGGGCAAGGCGCCGCCCGCGGCCGGTGGCCGGGGCCCCCTCGCGCGCTTCTGCAGGGAGTTCTGGGAGAGGTCCCTGGCGGAAGCGGGTGCCGCATGAGCACGGGAGCGAAGGCGCCGCGGGCGCTGTGGCGGCCGGGTCGCGCGGCGGTTTCCACAGAGGGGGCGGACATGCCGCCCGGGCTCCTGGACGGCGTACGGCAGTGGCTGGTCGAGAGCGGGGCCGAGCCGACACCCGCGCGCGTGGCGCAGGCACTGCGGGAGCAGGGGCGGGTGCTCGGGGATGCCGAAGTCCTGGGTGCGGCCACCCAGTTGCGGTCCGAACTGGTCGGCAGTGGGCCATTGGAAGCGCTGCTCGCCGATCCGTCGGTGACCGACGTGCTGGTGACGGACCCGGACCGGGTCTGGGTGGACCGGGGCGGCGGACTGGAGCTGACCCCGGTCTCCTTCCCTGACGCGGCGGCGGTACGACGGCTCGCCCAGCGGCTGGCCACGGTGGCCGGCCGGCGGCTCGACGACGCGCGGCCGTGGGTCGACGCCCGGCTGCCCGACGGGACGCGCCTGCATGCGGTGCTGCCGCCGGTGGCGGTGGGTTGCACCTGCCTGTCGCTGCGGGTGGTGCGACCGCGTGCGTTCACGCTCGACGAACTGGTCGCGGCGGGCACGGTGCCGCCGGGCGGGGAGCGCGTCCTTCGGGCGCTGATCGAGGCACGGCTGTCCTTCCTGATCAGCGGCGGGACCGGCAGTGGCAAGACGACTCTGCTGAGCGCGTTGCTGGGGCTGGTCGGACGCGGCGAGCGGATCGTGCTCGCGGAGGACTCGGCGGAGCTGCGCCCGGACCATCCGCACGTCGTCCGCCTCGAGACCAGACCCGCCAACCAGGAGGGCGCGGGACGCGTCACGCTCCAGGACCTCGTACGGCAGGCGCTGCGGATGCGTCCGGACCGGCTGGTCGTGGGCGAGGTGCGGGGGCCCGAAGTGGTGCATCTGCTGGCGGCGTTGAACACCGGTCATGAAGGCGGCTGCGGCACGTTGCACGCGAACGCGGCCGCCGACGTGCCGGCCCGGCTGGAGGCGCTCGGCACGGCGGCCGGGCTCGACCGGCCCGCGCTGCACAGCCAGTTGGCGGCGGCGTTGTCGGTCGTCCTGCATCTCGTGCGGGACCGGTCCGGGCGACGGCGGATCGCCGAGGTGCACGTGCTGGAGCGGGATCGGTCGGGGCTGGTGCGGACGGTACCGGCGCTGCGATGGCGCCCGGAGGCGTTCGCGTACGAGCGGGGCTGGGAGCGGCTGCGGGGGCTGCTGCGGAACGAGGGGGAGCGATGACGGCGATGAGCGGGACGGCCACGGGCGCCGCCGTGATGTGTGCCGGTGCGGCGGCCCTGCTGATGAGCGGGTGGCACTCCGGGGCGCGGCGGGCCCATCTGCTGCTGGCGGGTGGCGGGGCGGCGGCGAGCGGGCCGCCGGCCCGCCGGGACGTGGCCGGGGGACTGCGGCGGGTTCGCGGGCGGCTGCGGGCCGAGTGGTGGGCCCTGGCCGCCGGGGTACTGCTGGCGGTGCTGGGCACATCGGTGCTGCCGGTCGTCGCGGGGGCGGCCGGGGTGCCGTTGCTACGACGGCTGCGGCTGGCCGCGCAGGCGCGGCGGGCGCGGGAGCGTCGCCGGGAGGGGGTGATCGCGCTGTGCGGGGCCCTCGCCGGGGAGGTGCGGGCAGGGCGGCAGCCGGGTGAGGCGCTGCTGAGCGCGGCGCGGGACTCCGGCGGGGTCGGGGGCGCGCAGGCCGCGGTGCTGGCGGCCGCGCGGTTCGGCGGTGACGTGCCGGGTGCGCTCGCGGTGGCGGCACGGCAACCGGGCGCCGAGGGGTTGCTGGGTCTCGCCGCGTGCTGGCGCGTGGCCGTGGACCAGGGCGCGGGCCTCGCGGCCGGGCTCGACCGGCTCGAAGGGGCGTTGCGCGCGGAGCGGGATCAACGCGCCGATCTGCGGGCGCAGTTGGCGGGGCCGCGGTCCACGGCGGTGATGCTCGCGGGACTGCCCGTCGTGGGCCTCGCCCTGGGTGCCGCACTCGGGGCCGATCCGCTGCATGTCCTGCTGCACACCGGGGCCGGGCTGGGCTGCCTGTGTATCGGCGGTGTGCTGGAGGGCCTGGGGTTGTGGTGGGCGATGTGGATCGTGCGGCGGGCGGAGGCGGCATGAGCGCGGAAGTTGTCCACAGGCTGGGGGCGAGTGTGGGGGTGTTGCTCGCCCTCGGGTGGCTGCTGCGCCGGCTGGAGGCGGTACGGCGGGAGCGGAGGGTGGCCCGGCGGCTGGCCGCATTGGTGGCGGACGCCGAGGAGATGCGCCGCGGGCCTCGTTTCGAGGTGCGGGACACCTTGCGACGGTGGCTGCCCGCGGCGGGGGTCGTGTGCGGAGGGTGGGTTCTGGTCGGCGGCCTCGCCGGTGTCGTCCTCGGGCTGGCTGCCGCGGGCGCTCTGTGGCGGTGGCGCGGGAGGCAGGCGGCGGCGTGCGGTGAGGAGGCTGACGATCCGGCAGAGGCGGCCCGTCAACTGCCGCTCTCCGCCGATCTGGTGGCCGCCTGCATCGCCGCCGGGGCGGGGCCCGTGCCCGCGGCGCGGGCCGTGGGCGAGGCCCTGGGCGGGCCCGTCGGGGACGCGCTTGCGCGAGGCGCGGCCGAGGTGCGGCTCGGCGGCGAACCGGCCGAGGCCTGGCGGAGGCTGGCCGCGCTGCCCGGCGCGGAACCGCTGGCACGGATGCTGGAGCGGGCCGACGTCTCCGGGCTGCCGGCCGCCACGCCCGTCGCGCGGCTCGCGGCGGACATCCGCGCCGACTGGGCCCGCACCGCGACGGCACGGGCACGGCGGGCGTCCGTCATGGTCACCGCACCGGTGGGGCTGTGCTTCCTGCCCGCCTTCATCGCGGTCGGCGTCCTGCCCGTGGTGATCGGGCTCGCGGGCGGGGTGCTGGGAGGGGGTGGTGGATGACGGAAGCGGGGCGGTCGGTGTCGGACGGCAGATGATCAACAGGACTGAACCTGACGGGGGTTGAGATGAGCAAGGCAGTACGGGCGCTGGTGCGCAGGGCAGAGGCGGCTCGGCGGGATGCCGGGATGGTCACCTCGGAGTACGCGATGGGGATCGTCGCAGCGGTGGCCTTCGCGGTGGTCCTCTACAAGGTGGTGACGAGCGGTCAGGTCAGCGCGGAGCTGCAGGGCATCGTGGAGCGGGCGCTCGATGGGCGGATGTGAGCGGCGACGGGAGCAGGGCACGGACAGGGGGTTCGTGACGGCGGAGTCGGCCGTCGTGCTGCCCGTGCTGGTGATGTTCACGACGGCTCTGGTGTGGGGGCTGCTGTTGGTGGCCGCGCAGATCCAGTGCGTGGACGCGGCGCGGACGGGGGCGCGTGCGGCGGCCCGGCAGGATCCGGCCGACTCCGTGGTCGAGCTGACCCGCGCGGCGGCCCCGCACGGAGCGCGGGTCACGATCGGCCGGGAGGGGGACCAGGTCCGGGTGGTCGTGGTGGCGAGGCCGCCGGTGCTGCGCGGTCTGCCCTTCGACGTACGGGAGGAGGCCGTGGCTCAGGCGGAGGAGACGGTGGGGGTGGGAACGTGAAGCGCGGTCGCGGGAGCCTCTGGTGGGCCTACGGGCGGGGCGGTGACCGTGGTTCCGCCACCGTCTGGAGCGTCGGCGCGGTCGCCGTGCTGTGCGTGGTGTTCGGCGTCGTGCTCGCCCTGGGGCAGGCCGTCGTGGTCCGGCACCGCGCGGCCGGCGCCGCGGACCTCGCGGCGCTCGCCGCGGCGGACCACTGGGCCGACGGCGGTCCGGCGGCCTGCGCCAGGGCCGGGCGGCTGGCCCGGGCCCAGAGCTCCCGGCTGGTGCGGTGCGTGGTCGTGGGCGAGATCTCGGACGTGACGGCGGCGTCGGGACGGGGGCCGTTCGCGGCGGAGGTCAGGGCACGGGCGGGGCCTGCGGGGCCGGCGCCGCGGACGCCTCCGTGACGGGCTCAGGGCCGGCTGTCCCCTCCGGTACTTCAGCCACCGGCTCTGTCTCGGCTCGGTCTCGGTGCACCCGCCGCGGGCTCCCTCTCGGCTCGGTCCTCCACTGCTTCCGCCACAGGCCCCGCCACGGCTCGATAAGCCGGTCCGTCCGGCGCCTCCGGCGCAGCACCAGCGTCGGCCGGCTTCTCCTCCGGTGCCCCTCGCAGCAGCACCGTGAGCAGCCGTACCGCCCCCCTCTTGTGCAGCGGGTCGTTGCCGTTGCCGCACTTGGGGGACTGGATGCAGGACGGGCAGCCGGCCTCGCACTCGCAGGAGGCGATGGCCTGGCGGGTGGCGGTGAGCCAGGCGCGGGCGGTGTGGAAGGCGCGCTCGGCGAATCCCGCGCCACCCGGATGGCCGTCATAGACGAAGACCGTGGGCAGGAGCGTGTCGGGGTGCAGCGGGACGGAGACGCCGCCGATGTCCCAGCGGTCGCAGGTCGCGAAGAGCGGCAGCATGCCGATGGAGGCGTGCTCGGCGGCGTGCAGGGCGCCGCCGAGGATCTCCGGGTTGATCCGGGCCTCGTCGAGCTGGTCCTCGGTGACCGTCCACCACACCGCGCGGGTGCGCAGCGTACGAGGAGGGAGGTCGAGTTTCGTCTCGCCCAGGACTTCGCCGGTGATGAGCCGGCGGCGCAGGAAGGAGACCACCTGGTTGGTGACCTCGACGGAGCCGTAGCAGAGGCGGCCGGAGCCCCAGGGGATCTCGGTGTCCGTCTCCAGGACGGCGATGGACGTCGTGTCGCGGGCGACGGTGGAGTACGACGGGGCGGCCTGCTCGACCAGGGCGACGGAGTCGTCCAGGTCGAGTGAGCGGACCAGGTACGTACGGCCCTGGTGGAGGTGGACCGCGCCCTCGTGGACGGCCGTGTGCGCGGCGCCCTCGTCGACCGTGCCGAGCAGCCGGCCCGTGCCGGACTCGACGACCTGGACCGGCCGGCCGCCCCCGCCGCGGATGTCGGTGAGGTCCGCGGCCCGTTCCCGGCGCGTCCAGTGCCAGGCGCTCGTCCGGCGGCGGAGCAGCTTCGCGGCCTCCAGCTGGGGGAGCAGGTCCTCGCAGGCGGGGCCGAAGAGCGCGAAGTCCTCGTCGGTGAGCGGCAGTTCCGCGGCGGCCGCGCACAGGTGCGGGGCCAGGACGTAGGGGTTGTCGGGGTCGAGGACCGTGGACTCCACGGGCTGGTCGAACAGGGCCTCGGGGTGGTGCACGAGGAAGGTGTCCAGCGGGTCGTCGCGGGCGACCAGGACGGCGAGCGCACCCTGCCCGGAGCGTCCGGCGCGGCCCGCCTGCTGCCACAGGGAGGCGCGCGTGCCCGGGTAGCCGGCGATCACCACGGCGTCCAGGCCCGAGACGTCGATGCCGAGCTCGAGGGCGGTGGTCGCGGCGAGGCCGAGGAGTTCGCCCGAGTGCAGGGCCTGTTCGAGGGCGCGGCGCTCCTCGGGGAGGTAGCCGCCGCGGTAGGCCGCCACGCGGCGGGCGAGGGAGCGGTCGATCTCGGCCAGGCGTTCCTGGGCGATCACGGAGATCAGCTCGGCGCCGCGCCGCGAGCGTACGAAGGCGACCGAGCGGACGCCCTGCACGGCGAGGTCGGTGAGCAGGTCGGCCGTCTCCGCGGTGGCGGTGCGGCGGACCGGGGCTCCCTTCTCGCCCTGCATCTCCGTGAGCGGGGGCTCCCAGAGGGCGAAGACCAGCTCACCGCGCGGGGAGGCGTCGTCGGCCACCTCGACCACCGGGAGGCCGGTCAGGCGGCGGGCGGCCACCGAGGGCTCCGCGGCCGTCGCGGAGGCCAGCAGGAAGACCGGGGAGGCGCCGTAGCGGGCGCACAAGCGACGCAGCCGGCGCAGCACCTGGGCGACATGGGAGCCGAAGACGCCCCGGTAGGTGTGGCACTCGTCGATGACGACGTACTTCAGCGACTTCAGGAAGGAGGACCAGCGGGGGTGGGACGGGAGTATGCCGCGGTGCAGCATGTCCGGGTTGGTGAGGACGTAGTTGGCGTACTGGCGGACCCACTCGCGTTCCTCGAACGGGGTGTCTCCGTCGTACACCGCGGGTCGGACGGCATTTCCCAGAGATTGTGAAAGTTCCTTCACCGATCGGCACTGATCGGCCGCAAGAGCTTTCGTCGGGGCCAGGTAGAGCGCGGTGGTGCCGCGCCCGTTCGGGGCCTCTGAGCCGTCCAGGAGTGTCGAGAGCACCGGGACCAGATAGGCGAGGGACTTGCCGGACGCCGTGCCCGTGGCGACCACGACCGAGTCGCCGTCCAGTGCGTGCTCGGCGGCGCGTGCCTGGTGGGTCCAGGGGTGTTCGATGCCGCACGCCTGCACCGCGGCGACGACCTCCGAACGAATCCGGTCAGGCCAGACGGCATGACGGCCCACGCGCGGGGGCAAGTGCTCCGTATGAGTGATGCGCGAAGCCCGGCTCGGCCCGGAGGCGAGCCGGCCCAGGATGGTGCCTGGTTCCGGCCGGGATTCGGGCCCCGTCGGGGATCGATCGGATCGGTGATTCTTGGCCATCGGCACCGAGTGTGTCACCGGCGTGACGGACAATGGGACCAAGGCGTCGTGCACGCCTGCCGTTAAGTGATTGAATGCCATCGCGGCTGGCGAACCGTTCCGGGGGCTGAAGCCCAGATGTCCCAAGGGGCGACCGCTCGATAGCAAGGTGCTGGAGGATCCGTGGACCTGTCTCTGTCGACCCGTACCGTCGGCGATCGTACGGTCGTCGAGGTCGGTGGCGAAATCGACGTATATACCGCGCCCAAGCTGCGCGAGCAGCTGGTCGAGCTGGTGAACGACGGGAGTTTCCACCTCGTCGTCGACATGGAGGGCGTGGACTTCCTCGACTCCACCGGGCTCGGCGTACTGGTCGGCGGACTGAAGCGCGTGCGTGCCCATGAGGGCTCGCTGCGCCTGGTCTGCAACCAGGAGCGCATTTTGAAGATCTTCCGCATCACTGGTCTCACCAAGGTGTTCCCGATCCACACCTCGGTCGAGGAAGCGGTGGCGGCGACCGACTGACCACCACCGCCCCACGGAGCGGGAATGGACCGCTCCAGGGACGGAAGCAGCTTCATGGGGGGTCCGGGCTTTCGGTAGCCCGGTCCCCCCGACAGCACGCCCGTAGTTCTGAGGGGGATGCATGGCCACCGTTGAACTCCGCTTCAGCGCGCTGCCCGAGCACGTCAGGACCGCCCGGTTGGTGGCGGCAGCGGTGGCGCGCAGGGCCGGAGTGGACGAGGCCGTCCTCGACGAGGTCAGGCTCGCCGTCGGCGAGGCGTGCACCCGTGCCGTCGGACTGCACCAGAGCGCCGGGATCACCACGCCGGTGAAGGTGCAGCTGGTCGAGGAGGAGAAGCAGTTCTCCATCGAGGTCGGCGACGAGGCGCCACGCACGGCCCCGGGAGACCGGGCGCCCGGCTCTCACGGTGACGACATCGAGAGCGACGAGGACGAGATGGGCCTCGCGGTCATCAGCGGTCTGGTGGACGACGTCGAGGTCACCGCCGGCGAGCACGGCGGGCAGATCCGTATGACCTGGCCGACCACGCCGCCCACCGCGGTGCTCCCCTGACCGCACCCTCGTAGAATGTCCCAGGGCCCTGCTGAGCAGGGCCCTCGCTGTTTTTCCGGGTGTTCCCCGCGAATTCGTGAAGGAATTCACGATCAATCAGCCGATCATTTGATCAAGCGCCAATCTGAGCGTCAATGCTTTTGAGGCATTACCTCTTTCGGGTTCTGTGGCCTGATGTCGATCATTTGCTGTAGAGCATGTGAAGGCTAATTCCGTTTACCGTGGTCTGTTTTGATCAGGTCGAGGTACCTAGAATCCGTCCACATCTTGAGCTCAGCCCAAGCGTCAAGGAGGACGAATGGCGGGGCTTTCTACCCCTCAGCAGTTTGATCACCCCACTAACCTCGCAGCCGCCGTACTGACGGACGACAACCGGATCATCGTGATGATCATCGGTGTCGTCGCGCTGGCCGCACTCGTGGTCGCGGGAGTCCTGGTGCGCCAGGTGCTCGCGGCGGGCGAGGGCACCGACAGCATGAAGAAGATCGCGGCAGCGGTCCAGGAAGGCGCGAACGCCTATCTGGCCCGGCAGCTGCGCACGCTCGGCGTATTCGCCGTCGTCGTGTTCTTCCTGCTCATGCTGTTGCCTGCGGACGACTGGAATCAGCGCGCCGGGCGATCGATCTTCTTTCTGATCGGCGCGGCGTTCTCGGCGGCCACCGGCTATACCGGCATGTGGCTCGCCGTGCGCAGTAATGTCCGCGTCGCCGCGGCGGCCCGGGAAGCGACTCCCGCGGAAGGTGAGCCGGAAAAGGATCTCACCGCCGTCTCGCACAAAGCCATGAAGATCGCTTTCCGCACGGGCGGCGTCGTCGGCATGTTCACAGTGGGGCTCGGTCTGCTGGGCGCCTCCTGCGTGGTGCTGGTGTACGCGGCCAACGCGCCGAAAGTGCTCGAAGGCTTCGGCCTTGGGGCCGCCTTGATCGCCATGTTCATGCGTGTCGGTGGCGGCATCTTCACCAAGGCCGCCGACGTCGGCGCCGACCTGGTCGGCAAGGTCGAGAAGGGCATTCCGGAGGACGACCCGCGCAATGCCGCGACCATCGCCGACAACGTGGGCGACAACGTCGGCGACTGTGCGGGCATGGCGGCCGACCTCTTCGAGTCGTACGCCGTGACCCTGGTCGCCGCGCTGATCCTCGGCAAGGTGGCCTTCGGCGACTCGGGACTCGCGTTCCCCCTGCTCGTGCCCGCGATCGGCGTGCTCACGGCGATGATCGGCATCTTCGCCGTGGCCCCGCGCCGCTCGGACCGCAGCGGCATGACCGCGATCAACCGTGGCTTCTTCATCTCCGCGGCGATCTCGCTCGTGCTGGTGGCCGCGGCGGTCTACGCCTATCTGCCGGCGAAGTACTCGGACCTCAAGGGCGTCACCGACGCCGCGATCCAGGCCAAGGACGGTGACCCGCGCATCCTCGCGCTCGTCGCGGTGGCGATCGGCATCCTGCTGGCCGCCGTCATCCAGCAGCTGACCGGCTACTTCACCGAGACCAACCGCCGCCCCGTCATGGACATCGGCAAGACCTCGCTCACGGGTCCGGCCACCGTGATCCTCGCCGGTATCTCGCTCGGTCTCGAGTCGGCCGTCTACACCGCTCTGCTGATCGGCCTCAGTGTGTACGGGGCCTTCCTGCTCGGCGGCACGTCGATCATGCTCGCACTGTTCGCGGTGGCGCTGGCCGGCACCGGCCTGCTCACCACGGTCGGCGTGATCGTCGCGATGGACACCTTCGGACCGGTCTCGGACAACGCGCAGGGCATCGCCGAGATGTCCGGCGACGTCACCGGCGCGGGCGCGCAGGTGCTCACCAACCTCGACGCGGTCGGCAACACCACCAAGGCGATCACGAAGGGCATCGCCATCGCCACCGCCGTCCTGGCGGCGTCGGCGCTCTTCGGGTCGTACCGCGACGCGATCACCACCGGCGCGCATGACGTGGGCGAGAAGCTGTCCGGGGCAGGCGCGCCGCTGAACCTGATGATGGACATCTCGCAGCCCAACAACCTCGTCGGGCTCATCGCGGGCGCGGCGGTCGTCTTCCTCTTCTCGGGGCTGGCGATCAACGCGGTGTCGCGGTCGGCGGGTTCCGTGGTGTACGAGGTGCGGCGGCAGTTCCGCGAGCATCCCGGGATCATGGACTACACCGAGAAGCCCGAGTACGGCCGCGTAGTCGACATCTGCACCAAGGACGCGCTACGGGAGCTCACGACGCCGGGTCTGCTGGCGGTCATGGCGCCCATCGCCATCGGGTTCACGCTCGGTGTCGGCGCGCTCGGGTCGTTCCTGGCCGGTGCGATCGGCACGGGCACCCTGATGGCGGTGTTCCTGGCCAACTCCGGTGGCGCCTGGGACAACGCCAAGAAGCTCGTGGAGGACGGCCACCACGGCGGCAAGGGCAGTGAGGCCCACGCCGCCACGGTGATCGGCGACACGGTCGGCGACCCCTTCAAGGACACCGCGGGGCCCGCGATCAACCCGCTGCTGAAGGTGATGAACCTGGTGTCGCTGCTCATCGCACCCGCGGTGATCAAATTCAGTTACGGCGACGACAAGAACCTCGGCATCCGGATCACGATCGCGATCCTCGCCCTGCTCGTCATCGTCGGCGCGGTCTACGTCTCCAAGCGGCGCGGTATCGCCGTGGGCGACGAGCCCGGTGCCGAGCGGGTGGCCAACTCGGCGGATCCCGCGGTGGTTTCGTAGGCGGTCCTACGAGGCCCGGCTCAAGGGGCGGGCGGGAGGCGCGTATTGACGCGTCTCCCGCCCGTCTCGTGTGTTCACACCCTCACCGTGAGCCTTCTCTCGCCTGGTGCAAAAAGCATGAAAAGTGACTGAACCGGACGCTCGGCGTGCGGTTGCCGCGTGGGTGCCGTGTATGTTCCGGGGCCGAGAGCCATGGAAGGGACCGATCCGGTGAACAAGAAGCTCGCGGCCGCACTGTCCGGCGGTGCGGTACTGGTACTGGCGCTGTCGGGATGCAGCAGTGACAAGGGCAACGACAAGCTGGACGCCTGGGCCAAGCAGGTCTGCGACGCGGTACAGCCGCAGGCCAAGAAGGTCGAGGCCGCCAACGCCGCGATCCAGAAGGAGACCTCGGACAACAGCACGCCCGAGGAGGTCCAGAAGACCGACGCGCAGGCCTTCCAGGACATGTCCGACGCCTACAAAGCGATCGGCGCGGCCGTGCAGAAGGCCGGCGTGCCGGACGTGGACAACGGCGAGAAGAAGCAGAAGAACGCGGTCAAGGAGCTCGACCAGATCTCCGCGTCGTACGCCTCGCTGAAGACGCAGGTCGACAAGCTCGACACCAAGGACCAGGCGAAGTTCGCCGACGGCCTCAAGGACATCGCAACCTCGCTGGACAAGCTCAGCAAGAGCGGGAACGACGCGCTGAAGACCCTCGAGGAGGGCGACGTCGGCAAGGCGATGGCGAAGCAGGAGAGCTGCAAGGCCGCGTCCACCTCGGCTCCGGCGACGGCGAGCTGACGCCGGACAGGTGCTGCAGGCGGCCGCCTCTCCCCGCCACAATGGGGGCGTGAGTACCTCAGGCCTGCCCTCTCTGCCCGCCGTCCCCGCCTCCGGCCGTCCCGGCGTCGCAGCCCCGCTGCGGGACGCCCTGCTCGCGGCGTCCTTCACCGCCGACGGGCTGCTCGAGCTGCTCGGCGCCCCCGCGTACGCGGCGCTGGCGCGCAGCGAGATCGTGCCCGCCCTCAGGGCGACCCGCGGGGACACCCCGCTGGAGATCCTCGTCCGGCTCTTCCTGCTCCAGCAGCCGGTGCCGCACGCGCGCGTGGAGGCCGTGCTGCCCCTCGAGGCGTGCCTGGAGAGCGGGTGGCTGGTGGCGGCCGGCGGGGACGAGGTCGCGGCGACCGTGGACGTGCGGCCCTACGGCGGGCCCGACGGCGAGGACTGGTTCATCGTCTCCGACCTCGGGTGCGCCGTCGGCGGCGCCGGCGGGATCGGCAGCCGCGAGGAAGGCGTCGTGCTCGGCGTCGGCGGGGCGTCCACGACCCTGGCGGGCATCACCGTCCGCAGGCCCGTCGCCGCGGCCCTCGACCTCGGCACCGGCTCCGGCATCCAGGCGCTGCACGCCGCGCAGCACGCCACGCGCGTGACGGCGACCGATCTCAACCCGCGCGCGCTGCACATCACCGCCCTCACCCTGGCCCTCTCCGGCGCCCCCGCGGCCGACCTGCGCGAGGGCTCGCTCTTCGAGCCGCTGCGCGACGACGAGAAGTACGACCTGATCGTCTCGAACCCTCCCTTCGTGATCTCCCCAGGCGCACGGCTGACCTACCGCGACGGCGGGATGGGCGGGGACGATCTGTGCCGCTCGATCGTTCAGGGAGCGGGGGAGCGGCTGAACGAGGGCGGGTTCGCGCAGTTCCTCGCCAACTGGCAGCACGTCGAGGGGGAGGACTGGCAGGACCGGGTCAGGTCGTGGGTGCCGCGCGGGTGCGACGCCTGGATCGTGCAGCGCGAGGTGCAGGACATCACGCAGTACGCCGAGCTGTGGCTCAGGGACGCCGGTGACCACCGGGGCGACCCGGCCGAGTACCAGGCGCGCTACGACGCATGGCTGGACGAGTTCGAGGCGCGCAAGGTGAGGGCCGTCGGGTTCGGCTGGATCACCCTGCGGCGCACGGGCGCTGTCGTGCCCTCGGTCACCGTCGAGGAGTGGCCGCACCCGGTCGAGCAGCCGCTGGGCGAGACGGTACGGGCCCACTTCGAGCGCCTCGACTATCTGCGGGCGCACGACGACGCGGCCCTGCTGACGGGGCACTTCAGGCTCGTCACCGAGGTGGTCCAGGAGCAGGTCGGGCTGCCGGGCGCCGAGGACCCGGAGCACGTGGTGCTGCGGCAGAACCGCGGCATGCGCCGGGCCACCAAGGTGGACACGGTCGGCGCGGGCTTCGCCGGTGTCTGCGACGGCACGCTCAGCGCGAGCCGCATCCTGGACGCGATCGCCCAACTGGTCGGCGAGGACCCGGTGTTGCTGCGCGACCGCACGCCGGCGCAGATCAGGCTGCTGGTGGAGCAGGGGTTCATCGAGCCGGCGTGAGCCGCGAGCGACGGCTGAGACGGGCCCGCCCACCTGGCACCCCTTGATACCCATGTGTCCGCTCTGACGGGATTGATCCCGAAAAAGCCTCCTGTCAGTGGCGGGTGCGAAGCTACCTTCGAGAGACAGGCTCCACGCGTCCTCGGGGGAGGCGCGCTGTCTCGGGGGAGGCACGATGACGGGGGACACGCCGGAACAGGGCGAAGGCAGGGTGATCCACGGCCGGTACCGGCTGCTGCGGACGCTGGGCGCGGGCGGCATGGGCCGGGTCTGGCTCGCCTACGACGACGAGCTGGCCTGCGAAGTCGCGCTGAAGGAGATCGCGCTTCCGGACATGCCGGTGGACGAGCCCGCCCAGCGCATCGCCCGCGCCCGCAGCGAGGCCCGGCACGCGGCCCGTCTGCGCGGGCACCCGCATGTGGCGACGGTGCACGACGTGGTGATGCACGAGGGCCTGCCCTGGATCGTCATGGAGTACGTGCCGGACGCCGTCGATCTCCAGGCGGTCGTACGGCGTTCCGGCCCGCTGCCGCCCGCCCAGGTGGCCCGTATCGGGCTCGCCGTCCTCGACGCGCTCACCGCGGGACACCGCATCGGCATCCTCCACAGGGATGTGAAACCGGCCAACATCCTTCTGGCGCCCGACGCTTCGGGCGATCCCTACGCGCGCGTGCTGCTCACCGACTACGGCATCGCCCTCCAGCCCGAGTCCCGCGAGCCCCGGCTCACCGCCACGGCCGGCATCCTCGGCACACCCGGCTATCTCGCCCCCGAGCGGGCACGGGGCGAGCCGCCCACCCCGGCCGCCGACCTGTTCTCGCTGGGCGCCACGCTCTACGCCGCCGTCGAGGGCCGGGGCCCCTTCGACCGGCACGGCGACTACGCCACCCTGACGGCCCTCCTCGGCGAGGAGCCCACGGCGCCCGTCCGCGCGGGCGAACTGGCGCCGGTGCTCCAGGGGTTACTGGTCAAGGACCCCATGCGCCGGTCCTCGCCGGAGACGGTCGCGCGCGGCCTGCAGCGGGTGGTGCAGCAGGCGGCGAGCGCCGGGTCCGGGGCCGCGACGCCGGGCTGGGGCGCATCCTCGGCGGGGGGTCTCGGCCCGGCACCGGGGGCGGACGCGTCGGCGGCGCCGCAGGGCTACGGCTTCCCGCCGCCCGGGTTCGGGCCGCCACCCGAGGGGTTCGGTGCGGCGGCGGCCGCCGAGGGCCATGGCGGACAGCCCGGGGGTCCCGGTACTCCGCACACGCCCGGTGCGCCGCCCCACACACCGCACACGCCGCACACCCCGCCGGGCGGCCCCGACACCCCGGGAGCCCGCGCCGCCGGTCCGGCCGCACTCGCGGGAGCGCCCGGCGGACCGCCGTACAGCACGTGGCGGCAGCCCGGCCCGCAGAACCCCGCCGATCCGGCCAACCCGTACGCGCAGGGCCCCGCCTCGCCCTACGCGCAGCCCCCGTCGCCGTACGCGGGCGGCACCCCGGGTGGCTACGGGAACGCGATCGCGCCGACCGCGCCCGGCACGGGCGGTCCGGTGCCTGGGCCGCGTGGACCGGAGCCCCGCAGGAAAAGGACGCTCGCGATCGTCGCCCTGGTCGTGGGCGCCGTCCTCGTCGTCGCCGGTGGCACCTGGGGGCTCGTCGCCCTGGCCGGCGGGCACGGCGGGGGCGGGAAGAACAGCGCGGTGGCCAAGAAGAAGCCCTCGGCGAGCACGTCGACGAAGTCCCCGCCGCCGACGGGGCCCGTGCTGCCGTACGGCGCAGTGGTCGGGCTCAGCAAGCCGCTGGAGACCGGGGACTGCGTGAAGGCGGTCTGGTCGGGGACGCCGTTCAGGTCGGTGCCCAACCTCGGTGTGGTCGACTGCGCCGGCGACTGGCCGGACGGCCAGGTCGTGGCGGTCGACACGGCCGACGACTACGGCCAGGCCCGCGCACAGAGCGCGAAGCGCTGCGCGAGTCAGAGCAAGGAGGTCGTCGGCGAGCTGCCGGACGCGGAGGCCTACGCCGTCCTGCCGACCAGGGAGGGGTTCGCCGCGGCCGGCAGCGGTACGCCATGTCTCGTACTCGGCCGGCATGCCGCGATAGGCGGCGAGGTGGGCCGTTTCCGGGACGAGGGCTCGAATTTGTGGGTCGGTCAGATGAGCGTCGGTGACTGCTGGGACTACAAGGAAGTCCAGGACGGTTACAAGGCGCCGCTCACCGACTGCGCCAAACCCCACACCGAGCAGGTCATCGGGTCCGTTCCGGCCCCCGGCGAAATGAGCTACAAGAACGGCATCGACAACGCGAACAAGCTGTGCAGCAACAAATTCGAGTCGACCTGGGCGCCGGGATCCGAGCGCGTCGTCTACGGCTGGGTGGCCGACCAGAACGACTGGGACCGCGGCTTCACCAAGGCGGTGTGCACGGTGAGTCAGGCCGACAACTCGAAGACGACCGGAAAGATACCCGCGCCCGGTGCGGTCTGAGCCCGGCCGCGGGACCGGCTGCGCTCCGGCCGCGGGGCCGGGGTCGGGCCCGGGCCGTGGGGTGACCGCACAGGTCCCTCGGCTCCCCGTTCACCCCGGGTTCGCCTGTGCGCCGCCCGCGCGTGTCAGTCTCGCGGGACCGGGCACTCGCGAACGGGAGAAAAGGGGCACGGGGAGCCATGGAGAGCGGACCGGCGATCTTCGCCGGAGTGGTGTTCGCCCTGTTCGGAGGGGCGCTTCTGGTGTGGACCGTGGCCCGGGTGCGGCACGGCGAGCCCGTTGCGCACGGTGTGAGCCCTGTCGCATCGGTGACTCTCGCGAGTGTCGCCTCGGTGATCGCGCTCGTTCTCGGAACCTGGTGCTTCACCCGGGTCTGAAAGCCGCCCCGGAGCTGCGGCTCCGATAATTGAGAGGTGATCCTCCGGACCGGCTCGAAAAGGCCGGTGGGTACGCCGGGCGGCAGGAATGGCGGAAGTCGGGTTACCGTTCGAGTGGCCGTTGCGGGCTTTTCCCGTTTGACACGGGGGCGGGATGTACCGTCACACTCCGCAGCGTCACCACGACCCGCCCCCGGGACGAACACCCCCGGGGAGGCCCCAGCGTCGACCGGAGAGAAGAGCGAAGTTGTCCCCGACCAGCGAGACCGCGCACGGCGGCCGCCGACTCGTCATCGTCGAGTCGCCTGCCAAGGCGAAGACGATCAAGGGCTATCTCGGCCCCGGCTACATCGTCGAGGCCAGCGTCGGGCACATCCGTGACCTTCCCAACGGCGCCGCGGAGGTGCCCGAGAAGTACACCGGCGAGGTCCGCCGCCTCGGTGTGGACGTCGAACACGACTTCCAGCCCATCTATGTGGTCAACGCCGACAAGCGCGCCCAGGTCAAGAAGCTCAAGGACCTGCTGAAGGACTCCGACGAACTCTTCCTCGCCACCGATGAGGACCGCGAGGGCGAGGCCATCGCGTGGCACCTCCTTGAGGTGCTGAAGCCCAAGGTCCCGGTCAAGCGCATGGTGTTCCACGAGATCACCAAGGACGCCATCCGGGCCGCCGTCGCCAACCCGCGCGATCTCAACCAGCGCATGGTCGACGCCCAGGAGACCCGCCGCATCCTCGACCGCCTCTACGGCTACGAGGTCTCGCCGGTCCTGTGGAAGAAGGTCATGCCGCGCCTGTCGGCCGGCCGTGTCCAGTCCGTCGCCACCCGGCTCGTGGTGGAGCGGGAGCGCGAGCGCATCGCCTTCCGCTCGGCCGAGTACTGGGACCTGACGGGCACCTTCGCGACCGGCCGCGCGGGAGACCCGTCGGACCCGTCGTCGCTGGTCGCCCGCCTGCAGACCGTCGACGGCAGGCGGGTCGCGCAGGGCCGCGACTTCGACTCCCTGGGCCAGATCAAGAGCCCGAACACCCTGCACCTCGACGAGGCGAACGCCCGCGCGCTCGCCGCCGCCCTGGAGAACACCCGGTTCTCGGTTCGGTCCGTCGAGTCGAAGCCGTACCGCCGCTCGCCGTACGCCCCGTTCCGTACGACGACGCTGCAGCAGGAGGCGAGCCGCAAGCTCGGCTTCGGCGCGAAGGCCACCATGCAGGTCGCGCAGAAGCTGTACGAGAACGGCTACATCACCTACATGCGTACGGACTCCACGACGCTCAGCGACACCGCCGTGAACGCCGCCCGCGCCCAGGTGACCCAGCTCTACGGGGCCGACTACCTCCCGCCGCAGCCGCGGACGTACGCCGGAAAGGTCAAGAACGCACAGGAGGCGCACGAGGCGATCCGCCCCTCCGGTGATCGTTTCCGTACGCCCGCCGAGACCGGCCTGACCGGCGACCAGTTCAAGCTCTACGAGCTGATCTGGAAGCGCACGGTCGCCTCGCAGATGAAGGACGCGACCGGTAACTCGGTCACGGTGAAGATCGGCGGCGCCGCGGCCGACGGCCGGGACGTCGAGTTCAGCGCCTCCGGCAAGACGATCACCTTCCACGGCTTCCTGAAGGCCTACGTCGAGGGCGCCGACGACCCGAACGCCGAGCTGGACGACCGCGAGCGCAGGCTGCCGCAGGTCGCCGAGGGCGACGCCCTCACGGCCGAGGAGCTCACCGTCGACGGCCACGCGACCAAACCGCCGGCCCGCTACACCGAGGCCAGCCTGGTCAAGGAGCTCGAGGAGCGCGAGATCGGCCGCCCGTCGACGTACGCGTCGATCATCGGCACGATCCTCGACCGCGGCTACGTCTTCAAGAAGGGCACGGCACTCGTCCCGTCCTTCCTGTCCTTCGCCGTGGTCAACCTCCTCGAGAAGCACTTCGGGCGGCTCGTCGACTACGACTTCACCGCCAAGATGGAGGACGACCTCGACCGCATCGCCCGCGGCGAGGCGCAGGCCGTGCCGTGGCTGAAGCGGTTCTACTTCGGCGAGACGGTGCCGGGCCACAACGGCACCGCGGCCGAGGCGGGCAACGGCGACGGGGACCACCTCGGCGGCCTCAAGGAGCTGGTGACCGACCTGGGCGCGATCGACGCGCGCGAGGTCTCGACGTTCCCGGTGGGCAACGGCATCGTGCTCCGGGTCGGGCGCTACGGCCCCTACATCGAGCGCGGCGAGAAGGACTCCGAGAACCACCAGCGGGCGGACGTGCCCGAGGACCTCGCGCCGGACGAGCTCAGCGTGGAGTTCGCGGAGGAACTCCTCGCCAAGCCGAGCGGCGACTTCGAGCTCGGCGCCGACCCGGCGTCGGGCCACCAGATCATCGCCCGGGACGGCCGTTACGGCCCGTACGTCACCGAGGTGCTCCCCGAGGGCACCCCGAAGACCGGCAAGAACGCCGTCAAGCCGCGTACGGCCTCGCTGTTCAAGTCGATGTCGCTCGACACGGTGACGCTCGAGGACGCGCTGAAGCTGATGTCGCTGCCCCGTGTCGTCGGCACCGACGCCGAGGGCCAGGAGATCACCGCGCAGAACGGCCGCTACGGCCCGTACCTGAAGAAGGGCACGGACTCGCGCTCGCTCACCTCCGAGGACCAGCTCTTCACGATCACCCTCGAAGAGGCGCTGCAGATCTACTCCCAGCCCAAGCAGCGCGGCCGGGCCGCCGCCAAGCCGCCGCTGAAGGAGCTGGGCACCGACCCGGTCAGCGAGAAGCCGGTGGTCGTCAAGGACGGTCGCTTCGGGCCGTACGTCACCGACGGGGAGACCAACGCGACCCTGCGCTCCGGCGACAGCGTCGAGACGATCACCCCGGAGCGCGGCTTCGAACTCCTCGCGGAGAAGCGGGCGAAGGGGCCCGCCAAGAAGACCGTGAAGAAGGCGGCCGCGAAGAAGGCCCCGGCCAAGAAGGCGACGGCCGCCAAGAAGACCGCCGCGAAGAAGACGACCACGGCCGCGAAGAAGACGACCGCGAAGAAGACCGCCACCAAGAAGACGGCGGCTTCGAAGACGGCGTCGGACGACTGAGCCGAGACGCCTTCCTCCACGGAGACTTCGCAAAACGCACGCCCCGATATCGCTTTGGTGTCGGGGCGTGCGCACGTTCGGGCGCGCCCCACGGGCTGTCAGCAGGTCCCGATAGGCTGAACGCATGACGCGAGCCGAGCAGCCAACGGCCCACCACCCGGCCCCCGACGACGCCCTTGCGGCGGATTCCCGCGAGCGCGCCGTCCGCTCCCTGCTGCGCCGGCCGCAGATGCGGAGGTTGTGGAGCGCGCAGCTCGTGGGCGGCATCGGTGACACCCTCGCCCTCCTCGTGCTGGTGCTCCTCGCCCTCCAGGCGGCGATCAGCCAGGGCTCGTTCGGCGGCGGTTATCGCGGCGTGGCGTTCGCAGTGGCGACCGTTTTCGCGGCGCGCATCCTGGCGACGCTGCTCTTCGGCGCCGTGCTCCTCGGGCCGCTGACCTCACTGACCTCGCAGGAGGGCCCGCTCGACCGCCGCTGGACCATGGTCGGCGCCGACGGCCTGCGCGCCGCGGTGCTCATCGTCGCCCCGCTGTGGATCGACTGGACTCCGGAGAACGCACTGGCCTTCCTTCTGGTCAGCGCCTTCGTGACCGGAGTCGCCGAGCGCTTCTGGACGGTCTGCCGCGAGAGCGCGGCGCCCGCGCTGCTGCCCGCCCCGCCCCCGGAGGGCGCGACGGTACGGCCGCTGCCGGACCACATGGACGCGCTGCGCCGGCTGTCGCTGCGCACGAGTTTCGTGGCGATCCCCGCCGCGGCCGCCGCGCTGGTAGTCGCGGGACTGCTCAACAACCTGCTGGGCGCCGGGATCGACTGGTTCGAGCAGCACCAGGCGGCGCTCGCCTCGTACGTCGCGGCCGGGCTGTTCGCCGCGTCCCTGTCCGTGGTGACCTACCTGGAGCTGCCCGGCACGCGCACGCCCCGCGCGCGCTCCCCGCTGGAGGGGCTGCGCCGCCCGAAGACGGGCACCGGCGTGGACAAGGGCCGTACGGGCGCCATCCCGCTGCTGGTGCTCGCCTGCGCCGCCGTCGCGGGCGCGATCTCCGCGGCCGTCGCGGTCTGCGTGCTGCACGCCAAGGACCTGGGCGGCGGCCCGGTGATGTACGGGCTGCTGGTGTTCGCGCTGACCGGCGGCGTCGTCGTCGGCATCCGTACGGCGCCCTCCCTGCTGCCCGCCCTGTCGCGGCGCCGGCTGCTGGCGCTGGCGATCGCCTTCACGGGCGTGGCGCTGCTCGCCGCCGGGCTCGTCCCGGACGTCACCAGCGTGCTGCTGATCGTCGCGCTCGCCGGCATCGGCGCGGGCGTGGCCGCCAACACCGGCCACACACTCCTCGACCAGGAGGCCGAGGACTTCCGGCGCACGCGCACGACCGAGCACCTGCACGCGGTCGTCCGCGTGTGCGTGGCGCTCGGCGCGGTGATCGCGCCCGTGGTGGCGGCGGGGATCGGCCCGCACCGCCTGGAGAACGGCAAGTTCGTTTTCGCGCACGGCGGCGCCGCTTTCACGCTGATGCTCGTCGGCGCGCTGCTGCTGCCGGTGGCCGCGCTCGTCCTGGCCAAGGTCGACGACCGCTCGGGCGTGCCGCTGCGGCACGACCTGCGGGACGCGCTGCTCGGCGGCGACGACCCGCTGACGGAGCCCACCACGAACGGCTTCTTCATCGCCCTGGAGGGCGGCGACGGAGCGGGCAAGTCCACCCAGGCCGAGGCGCTCGCCGAGTGGATAAGGGGCAAGGGCCACGAGGTCGTGCTGACGCGTGAGCCGGGCGCGACGCCGGTCGGCAAGCGGCTGCGTTCGATCCTGCTGGACGTGTCGAGCGCGGGGCTCTCCCACCGCGCGGAGGCGCTGCTGTACGCCGCGGACCGCGCCGAGCACGTGGACACGGTGGTCCGGCCCGCGCTGGAGCGCGGCGCGGTCGTCATCACCGACCGCTACGTCGACTCCTCGGTGGCCTACCAGGGAGCGGGCCGGGACCTGTCCCCGACCGAGATCGCCCGCATCAACCGCTGGGCGACGAACGGCCTCGTACCGCATCTGACCGTGCTGCTGGACGTGTCGCCGGAGGTCGCGCGCGAGCGGTTCACCGAGGCGCCGGACCGCCTGGAGTCGGAGCCGGCCGAGTTCCACGCGCGCGTGCGCTCCGGCTTCCTGACGCTGGCCGCGGCCGACCCCGGGCGTTATCTGGTGGTCGACGCCGGCCAGGAGCCTGAGGCCGTCACCACCGTCGTACGGCACCGGCTCGACCTGATGCTGCCGCTGTCCGAGGCCGAGGTGAAGGCCCAGGAGGAGGCGCGCAAGAAGGCCGAGGAAGAGGCGCGCAGGAAGGCCGAGGAAGAGGCCGCGCGCAAGGCCGAGGAGGAGCGGCTGGAGCGCGAGCGCAAGGAACAGCTCGAGCGGCTGCGCGCCGAGGAGGAGGAGCGCAAGCGGCGCGAGCTGGAGGAGGCGCAGCGCCGCGAGGCCGAGCGGCAGGCCGAGGAGGCCCGGCTGCGGGCCGAGGAGGCGCGCAAGCGTGCCGAGGAGGAGCAGGCACGGCTCCTCGCTGAGGAGAAGGCGCGCGCCGAGCAGGAGGCCCTCCGCACGGCCGAGGAGGCCCGTCGCCGCAAGCAGGCAGAGGAGGAGGCCCGGCTGCACGCCGAGGCCGAGGCACGGCGCCTGGAGAAGCAGCGCAAGGCCGAGGAGGCGCTGCTGCGGGCGGAGGAGGCCCGGCGGCTCGCCGAAGAGGCCGCCGCCGCCGCGGAGGCGGGACCCCGGCAGCCCAAGGCGCCCGCGGTTCCGCCGGAGGCGACGACGGTGCCGACGCCGGTGGTGACGCCGACGAACGCGTCGGGTGGGCCCGTCGAAGAGACGGCGGTGCTGCGGCCGGTGCGCGACGGCAAGCGGGCCGGCGCGAAGAACGCCAGGCGCCCGGCCGCGGAGTCCGAGTCCGAGGTCACGGCGAAGCTGCCGAAGCCGCCGGCTCCCGAGGACGCCGCCGAGGAGACGGCGGTGCTGCCGCCCGTCGTGCCGGGTGCCGCCGACGAGACGGCCGTGCTGCCGCCGGTCACCCCCGGGCCCGAGGAGGAGACCGCCGTGCTGCCGCCCGTGCGGGACGACGACCCCGCGCACCGGGTGCCGCCCGGGTACTTCCGCGACGATCCCGCCCAGGCGCGGCCGGACGAGGCCGAGGACCGTACGCGCGAGATGCCGCAGATCGGTGCCGAGGAGGAGCCGCGGCGGCGGGCCCGGCCGGACTGGGCCGAGGAGACCCCGCTGGACGACCTGCCGACGCTGGCGGACGAACTGCTCGGCCCGCGGGACGACGAGCACGACGAGGACCAGGGCCGGGGCAGGCGCGGCCGGGGGCGCCGGGGCTGAGAGCCGGGCGCGCCCTCTGGTGCGCCCGTTGTCAGTGCCGCCCCGCACAATGGATCTCGCAACGTGACATGTGACGAAGGGGCGGGGTGACCTCATGAGCGTCTGGGACGACCTCGTCGGCCAGGAGAAGGTGGCCGGGCAGCTCGAAGCCGCTGCCCGGGACGCCGACGCGCTGGTCACCGCGACCGCCGGCGGCACGCCGCCGCCCGAGGCGTCGAAGATGACCCATGCCTGGCTGTTCACGGGGCCGCCGGGTGCGGGGCGGACGCAGACGGCGCGGGCGTTCGCCGCCGCGCTCCAGTGCGTGAGCCCCGACCGCGCGCTCGGCGGGACCCCGGGCTGCGGCTTCTGCGACGGCTGCCACACCGCCCTCGTCGGCACGCACGCGGACGTCACCACCGTCGCCGCCGTCGGCTCGCAGATCCTCGCCGAGGACATGCGCGACACCGTCCGCAAGTCGTACACCTCGCCGGCGACCGGCCGCTGGCAGGTCATCCTCGTCGAGGACGCCGAGCGGCTGAACGAGAAGTCGGCCAACGCCGTCCTGAAGGCGGTGGAGGAGCCCGCCCCACGCACGGTCTGGATGCTGTGCGCGCCCTCCGTCGAGGACGTCCTGCCCACCATCCGCTCCCGCTGCCGTCACCTCAATCTGCTGACGCCCTCGGTGGACGCCGTCGCCGACATGCTCGTACGGCGCGAAGGCGTCGAACCGGCCGTCGCCGCCGCGGCGGCCCGCGCCACGCAGGGGCACATCGACCGGGCCCGCCGCCTGGCCACCGACCCGGCGGCCCGTGAGCGCCGCGCCACCGTGCTCAAGCTGCCCCTGCGGGTGGAGGAGATCGGCAGCGCGCTCAAGGCCGCCCAGGAACTCGTCGACGCGGCCGCAGAGGACGCCAGGCAGCTTGCCGAGGACCGGGACGGCAAGGAGTCCGAGGAGCTGAAGGCGGCGCTGGGAGCCTCCCAGGGCGGCCGGCTGCCCCGGGGCACGGCGGGCGTGATGAAGGACCTGGAGGACAAGCAGAAGCGCCGCAGAACGCGCACGCAGCGCGACAGCCTGGACGTGGCCCTGACCGACCTCACCGGCTTCTACCGCGACGTCCTCGCCCTCCAGCTCGGCTCCCGCGTCGCCATCGCCAACGCGGACGCCGAGGACACCCTGCAGCGCCTCGCCCGCGGCAGCTCCCCGGAGGCGACCCTCCGCCGTATCGAGGCGATCGCCGCCTGCCGCGACGCCCTCGACCGCAATGTGGCCCCGCTGCTGGCGGTGGAGGCGATGACGATGGCGCTCAGAGCGGGCTGACGCCGCGGGTGGGCAATGCGTGTTGACGTTGTCATTCGTACGAGCCACGACCTGCACGCACGGCATTCGGGCGGCTGCGCAGAGTTACGCTCGCCAGATGTACCTCAGGCGCAGCTCCCGTCCCTGCCGGCCCCGCACCGCCGCCGTCCTGCTCACAGCCGCCGCACTGCTCGTCTCCGCCTGCTCCTCCGGCGGCAGCGCCGACACCGCAACCGGTGACCATGCGGCACAGGCGGCACTGGCCGCACTGCCGCAGTCGACGCCGTCCGCCCTGACGCCGTACTACGGACAGAAGCTGAGCTGGCGCAGCTGCGGAGTCCCCGGCTTCCAGTGCGCCACGATGAAGGCGCCGCTGGACTACGCCAGGCCGGGCGCCGGCGACGTGCGGCTCGCCGTGGCCCGAAAGAAGGCCACGGGCAAGGGCAAACCGCTCGGTTCGCTGCTCGTGAACCCCGGCGGGCCGGGCGGCTCGGCGGTCGGATACCTCCAGCAGTACGCCGGCATCGGCTACCCGGCGAGCGTCCGCGCCCGCTACGACATGGTCGCGGTCGATCCGCGCGGCGTGGCCCGCAGCGAGCCCGTCGAATGCCTCGACGGCCGCCAGATGGACGCGTACACGGAGACGGACAACACACCCGACGACCGCAAAGAGACCGGCCAACTCGTCGCCGCGGACAAGAAGTTCGCCAACGGCTGCGGGAGGCGCTCGGGCAAGCTGCTGCAACACGTCTCCACCGTCGAGGCGGCCCGTGACATGGACATCCTGCGCTCGGCGCTGGGCGACGCGAAGCTGACGTATGTGGGGGCGTCGTACGGGACGTTCCTCGGCGCGACGTACGCGGGGCTCTTCCCGGACCGGGTGGGGCGCATGGTCCTGGACGGCGCGATGGACCCCACCCTGACCTCGCGCCAAATGAACCTGGACCAGACGGCGGGGTTCGAGACGGCGTTCCAGTCCTTCGCGAAGGACTGTGTGCGGCAGCCGGACTGCCCGCTCGGCCACAAGGGCACCTCGCCCGCGCAGGTCGGCAGGAACCTCAGCGCGTTCTTCAGGAAGCTGGACGCGCACCCCATCCCCGCCGGCGACGCCGACGGCCGCAAGCTCGGCGAGGCGCTCGCCACCACCGGCGTGATCGCGGCGATGTACGACGAGAGCTCGTGGGGGCAGCTCCGTGAGGGGCTGACGTCGGCGATGAAGGAGCACGACGGCGCCGGCCTGCTCGTCCTCTCCGACAGCTACTACGAGCGCGAGGCCGGCGCCCGCTACTCGAACCTGATGTTCGCCAACGCCGCCGTGAACTGCCTGGATCTTCCAGGCGCCTTCACCGGTCCCGGCGATGTGCAGAAGGCGCTCCCGGCCTTCGAGAAGGCGTCCCCGGTCTTCGGCGAGGGCCTCGCCTGGGCCGCCCTGAACTGCGCCTACTGGCCGGTGAAGCCCACCGGCGCGCCGCACCGCATCGAGGCGAAGGGCGCCGCCCCGATCGTCGTGGTCGGCACCACCCGGGACCCGGCGACGCCGTACCGCTGGGCCCAGTCCCTGTCCCGCCAGCTCACCTCGGCCCGGCTCCTCACCTACGTCGGCGACGGACACACCGCCTACGGCCGGGGCAGCAACTGCATCGACTCCGCGATCGACACCTACCTGCTCCACGGCACCCCTCCCACCAAGGGAAAGCGCTGCTCATAACCCCACCCCCGGCCCCGCGGCCGCCCGGCCCGGGGCCGGTACGGAGCACCCCCCGAAACTGTGTAGACTTACCGACGTTGCTGATCGCACCATAGTGCGGACAGCGCGCCGCCTTAGCTCAGATGGCCAGAGCAACGCACTCGTAATGCGTAGGTCTCGGGTTCGAATCCCGAAGGCGGCTCCACCAGAACCCCAGGCCGGAATCACTCCGGCCTGGGGTTCTTGCGTTCGGCGCCGGTGGGGGCGGCGTCGGGTCGGGCCGGGTGGTGCGGGCCGGCCCTCGAGCGCCCCGCTACCACCCGTGACCCCTCACGCCGGCGTCATCGCCTCGCGCCAGCGCACCGCTGTGCCCATGCGCAGGATCGAGCGCCGGTAGACGCGTGCGGACAGGACCGCGAGGCCGGCCGCCGCGGCCGTCATCAGGAGGGCCGCCGCGAGGTTGGGCACCCAGCCCGCCTCGTGGACGCTGACCTGAAGCGGCATGATCAGCATCGAGAACGGCGGGATGTACTGCACGACATGGACCCAGGTCGCGTCCAGGTCCTGTGCGGCGGCGACGGCCACGCCGAAGGGGAGCAGGGTGCTCATGAGGACCGGCATGACCGCCGAGGACACGTCCTCCGCGCGGGAGACCAGGGAGCCCGCCGCGGCGAAGACGAAGGCGAAGAAGGCGAAGCCCAGGACGAACCAGGCCAGTGCGGCGAGCGTCGCGGGCGTGGCCGGGAACTGGGCGGGGAGCACGTGGCCGAACCGTACGGCCACCACGGCCGCCACCCCGAACACGGCGGTCTGGAGCACCGCGGCCACACCGATGCCGGCGACCTTGCCGATCATCAGCCGCAGCGGGGTGAGGGTGGCCAGCAGCACCTCGACGACACGGGTGGACTTCTCCTCCACCACTCCCTGGGCGACCATCATCCCGTAGCCGAAGAGCTGGAAGAACAGGATCGTCACGATGCCGACCGCGGCGCCCAGGCCCGCGCCGTGGCCGGCTCCGGTGTGCGAGGGCCCGCCGACCGTCTCGGTGCGGGGCAGGGCGGCGGTGACCGTGCGTTGCAGGCGGTCCATGTCGACGTTCTGGTCGTGCAGGGCACGGGCCGTCGCCCACTGGCGTACGGAGGCCACGACCGTGGCGCGGACCTGCGGCGGGGTGCCGGCCCTGACCAGCATCGTCACCCGTGATCCGTGGACCAGCAGGGCGGCGTCGGCCTTCTTGCCGGTGACCTGGTCGCGTGCGGCCTGCGTGCTGCCGGCCGCGCGCCATCGGGTGGCGCCCGCCCCGGACGCCCCGGTGGGCTGCGGGGCGACCGCGTTGACGGGTACGCCGGCGACGGAGACGGTCGCGGTGGTGCGGTGTTCGCCGGACGGGGAGGGTGCGAAGAAGTACAGCAGGCCGAGGATCACCGCGACGTTCAGCAACGTACCGATGACGTAGGCGCGGTTGGCGACCCGGGCGGCCGTCTCGCGCCTCAGCACGAGCCATACGGCCGCCCTTGCGGACGCGCCGGTCCCGGCGCTCGGCGACGGGGACGCGGGCTTGGCGAGAAGGCTCATGCGGCGGCCTCCGTGGACCCGTCGGCATCGGTCATGTACGTGCGGAACAGCTCGGTGAGCGTGGCCTGTTGGCGCCGGAAGGTGCGCAGTCTGCCCAAGGAGGCGACGTACCGCAGGAGTTCGCTCTCGTCGCAGTCGTCCGCGACCCGGACCACGGTGCCGTGCCCCTGGTCGCGGTAGGAGTCGACGCCGCGCAGTGTCCGGGCCCAGTCGCGCGGTGCGCCCTCGATCTCGATGTACAGGTCCTCGCCACCGCCGGCGCGCAGTTCGCCGGCCGATCCGCAGGCCACCATCGAGCCGGCCCGGACGATGCCGATGCGGTCGCACAGCCGCTCCACCAGGTCGAGTTGGTGGCTGGAGAAGAGGACCGGGGCGCCCTGCTCGGCGCGCTCGCGCAGTACGGCGCTCATGGTGTCCACGGCCAGCGGGTCCAGGCCGGAGAACGGCTCGTCCAGCAGCAGCACCCGCGGGTCGTGCACGAGCGCGGCGGCCAGCTGCACGCGCTGCTGGTTGCCGAGGCTGAGGGAGTCCACCTGGCGGTCGCGGTAGCGGGCCACGTCGAGCCGCTCGGTCCAGGTGCGCATGGCGTCGGCGGCGTCCGTGCGGGAGAGGCCGTGCAGCCGTGCCAGATAGACGAGTTGTCTCGCCACGGTCATCTTCGGATACAGCCCGCGCTCCTCCGGCATGTAGCCGAAGCGGGCGCGGGAGGCGGCGTCCACGGGCCTGCCCCCGAAGTGCACCTCGCCGCCGTCGCTTTCCAGGACGCCGACCGCGATGCGCATCGTGGTGGTCTTGCCCGCGCCGTTGCTGCCGACGAAGCCGAAGACCTCTCCCGGTCTCACCTCGAAGGACATCTGGTCGAGGGCCCGGTGGTCCCCGTAGCGCTTCGTCAGGGCCCGTACGGCGAGGCCCGAAGTGTCGTGCATGTTCCGCTCTCCGCAGGTGTCGTGTGCCGCGTGCCTCAGCCGTCCCGGGACGTCAGTCGACGCGCGTAAGTGCTTCGCGGTATCCCGAGGAGGCCGCAGAACCTCGAAACGCTGAGCCCGCACTCACGCCGTACGGTTTCGAGGTCTGTGAAGGGACCGCGTGAAAGTCCACCGTCTGCCGCCGGGCGCGGAGTTGCACATAGACCTCGCCGAGCGCCGTCTTGAGCTCGGTGATCTGGGCGCGGAGTTTGCGCTCCCGCTCGCTGCTGAGCCGGTCACCGCCCTCCAGGCCCTGGCTGCCTGCCGCGATGAACTGGCGTTTCCAGTTGCCGATGGCCTGTTCGGAGACACCGGCCTCACGGGCGGCCTGGGAGACCGTGAGTCTTCCCGAGAGAACACCGAGGACGAGCTTGGCTTTTTCTTCTGGAGGCATGACGGGCGGGCGCGCCACGATTCTGATTCCCTTCGGACGGAATTTCAGAAGTTCCGGTCACTCGACCTTGGTCGCAGTCGGTCTGCGAAAGGAAGAGAGTTGAGGAAGATGTGAGGTAAGAGAAAGGCGTGAGAAGTGCGCCATGGAATTCTTTTCGGGCAGCACTTTTTTGCGTGACGGCAATTAGCGGTCACGCAAAGAACGCGTCAAGAAGTCGGCTCAGTCCCGCTGCGGCGGTGACGGCATGACGAAATAAATGATGAACCCCCGTTCATTGGGCCCTGACGGGCTGGACGAGCCCCTCGAAAGGGCCCGGTGATGTGCATATGGGCTCGGCTGGTCAGGCCGCGGCCGGATCTCAGCCTATGGAGATCGGTCAGGGTTGACAAGCGAGCCCCAGCGTCGCGCAAGTACTTGCCAACAAGGAAAGTAGATGCCAGGGTGTCACCATGACCGATCCACTCTCGCCCACCGGGGCGGACGCCGCTCTCACCGCCGCACGCAGCGCGTTCTCGGCCGCTCGTGCCGCACGCCGCGTGCCCGTGTGGCATCCGCCCGCCGCCGGGCTGCTGTTCGCCGCCGGGTTCGGCGGCCTCGCCCGGTTCGACGCACACCCCGGCGCCTGGGGATACCTCGTGGCCGGATTCGGCTGTCTGCTCGCCTTCCTCGTGCTGAACGTGGCGTCCAGCCGGGCGGGCGGCGTGGCCCTGTGGCCGGCCGGGGACACCCGGGCCCGCGCGCTACGTCAGTCGATGCTGCTGATCCCCCTGGCGGCCGCGGGTGCGGCCGCCGTGTTCCTCGGCTTTCCCGGGTTCCTCGCCGTGTTCGGCATCGGCCTCGGCGCACTCACCTGGATCCAGCTCGCGCAGGCCCGTACGGGGCAGCGGGCATGACCGTCCGGGACGTCGCGCCGCTGCTGGACGCCGCCATCCAGCATCCGACCCGGCTGGCCGTCGTCGCGTTCCTGTCCGGGTGCGCGGAAGCCGACTTCAAGACGGTGCGCGACGGTCTGGAGATGTCGGACTCCGCCCTCAGCAAGACCGTCTCCGCGCTGGAGGCCGCCGAGTACGTCAAGGCCCGCAAGGGCTTCGTCGGCAAGCGGCCGCGCACCTGGCTCTCGCTCACCGCCGACGGCCGCGCCCGGCTCGCCGCCCACCTCAAGGCGCTCCAGCAGATCGCCGACCAGGCGCAGAGCCAGGGGGCCGCGCAGAGCCAGGGAGCCGCCGGGAGCCGGCCCTGAAGGGTGGGCCGGAACGCGCGAAGCCGCCGTACGGCCATGGACCCGGGGGACATCCATGGGCGTACGGCGGCCGTGAGGCCCGCACGACGCGTGGGGTGCTGCCGCATGCCCGGCGGCAGCACCCCACGTCCGGCGAACCGGTACGGCGGCGAGGTCAGCAGCCCGCGCCGTGCGTGATCGAGACGCTGGTCAGGACGCCGCTGGCGGCGCTGATGGTGAACGCGCCGCACTCGGGCGAGGACGCGGTGATGATCGACGGCGTGGTCGCCGGGGCCTCGCCCGCGGCGGTGGCGCCGAAGTCGGCGGCGTCGGTGTAGGCGGTGTAGCCGGCGATCAGCTGGTCGGCGGTGTTCATGGAAGGTCCTTCCGGGAGTTCGGTCGATGAGATGAAGGGTCGGGACGCCGGTCAGGAGTCCCGGGCGCGGGGCGCCGGTCGGCTGTGAGCAAGCCCCTGGTTCAGCGGCCCCTGGTGCGCGGTGAAGCCGAGGTCAGCAGCCCCAGTGCGCGGTGAAGCCGACGGACGCGGCGGAGACGGCGCTCACGGCGCCGCCGCACGCGGCGCTCGACTCGGCGACGACGCTGAGGATCGACGGCGTGGTGGCCGGGGCCTGGCCGCCCGCGGTGGCGCCGAAGTCGGCGGCGTCGGTGTAGGCGGTGTAGCCGGCGATCAGCTGGTCGGCGGTGTTCATGTGAGTTCCCCTCTCGGTACGGGCCGGACAGACCGTTCGGGGTGAACCCCCGCCCCTCGTCCGGCAGTTCGATTCCAGCACGGCCCTCCCGTCCAAGGGGGGCCGAAAATTACCGTCAACTTTCTGGTGTGTGGCCTGTGACCTGCGCAGATGCCAACGGGGGCAAAGAAAAGACGTCACCGGTCGCGCGGCTCGGAGACGGCGGCCAGCCGTTCCCACAGCTCCCACTCCTCCCGGGCCTCGCGCAGGACCCTGCGCAACTCCGCGACGTCCTCGGCCAGTACGTCCGCGGCGCCGCCGCCCGTCGCACCGCCCGCGAGGGCGCGCACGCCGTGGGCGAGGAACGTGGCGCACCAGTCGTCGAGGCAGCCGGGGCACACCCGCAGCCGCCGGCAGAGCGTCAGGGCCGGCTGCGCTCCCTCGAGGAGCAGCAGGACCGCCCGGGTGCGGACGCCAACAGGCGGCGTACAGCGGTGTGTTGTGCCGTCTTCCGGGAGTACCACGGTGGTTACAGCGGCAGCCCGGCACCCGGCAGGGGCGGGGAGCCGAGGTTGCGGGCGGGGGCCAGGGGATCGATGCCCGCGTTCATGAGGGCCTCCTCGACGGTGGCGGACAGGCTGACGCCGTCGGTGCGCACCGCGTGCTTGACCAGCGCCTCGGCCAGCGCGCCGCTGCGGTGCTCACCGAAGCTGAGCGACCGCATGCCGGGGCGCCCGTCGTCCGGCTCCCAGGCCAGGGCGACGCCGGGCGCCAGCCGGTGGGCGAAGGGCGAGACGTCGGTGCCGAGGCCGGGCAGCCCGGTCGCGTGGGCGGCGAGTCCGGCCACCGCGTGCCGGCCCTGCGGGCCGAGGTAGACCACGAGCGCGTCCCGGCGCGGGAAGAGCCGCGGCGAGGAGGTGATCTTGGCGCGGTACGGCACCCCGGCCTCCTCCAGGTACGTCAGGACCGCGTGCCACACCCCGGGGGCCGCCTCGGGCCCGGTGACGTGCACGTACACGCGCAGCGTCTGCGGGCCGGAGCCCACGCCGGTTCCCGCGGAGCCGTCGGCCAGGAAGAACCCGGTGGACAGCGCGGGCCGCGCGGCCGGGAGCCGTACCGCGACCTGGGCGGGCAGGACGTCGGGGACGGGACCGGCCGGCGTGTCCGCGGGCAGCAGCACCCGTACGCCCTCGACGACGGCCAGCAGTGTGCCGTCCGCCGCCCGTTCGTGCACGACCGCCCGCGCGGTGGTGACCGTGTGCGGCATGGCCTCGGTCAGCGCGCGGTCGAACTCGGCGTCGCGCAGGGTGCGCGGGCGGCTCGTCTCCAGGTTGCCGCGGCCCACGTGGACCATCTGGTAGACGGCGGAGCCGAGTTGCTGGGCGAGCTTGTGCGGCGAGTCGGCCTCGAGGTGCTCCGCGCCGAGCGTGGCGGACAGCCCGTCGGGGGCGACCTCGATGTCCCGGACCGCCTGCGCCAGGGCCGGCGGAAGGGTGTCGGCGACGGTGATCAATGCATCTCTCCAGGTCCGGGGGTTGCGGCGGCCGGGGTGGCCCTGTGCTCGGTCAGCCCGAGGGTGTCGGTGAAGCCGTCCGGGGACAGCAGCACGGTGCGGCCGATGCCGGCGCAGGCGCGGTCGGCGGCCTGCACCCGTCCGCCGACCATGGCGGTGGCGAACATCCGGTCGAACATGTGCCAGCCGGCGAAGGCGGCGGCCCGTGCGCGCAGGCCCTCGTCGACGGTGGCGCGGACGCTGCGGTAGCCGTCCCAGAAAGCGGCCATGCGGGGCCGCAGCCGGTCGAGTTCGCGGACGCCGACGGCCAGGACCTCGTCGTGCGTGGTCTCGTGGTCGAAGGTGAAGTCCGGCTCGCTGCCGATCGCCTTCGGGATGCCCCGTACGGCGAAGTAGAGCCACTCCCCGACGAACGCGCCGACGTCGCGTGCCGGGTCGCCGAGGCGGAACTCCTCCCAGTCGGTGAGGTGCAGCCGCTCGGGCGTCCACAGGAACTGGTCCAGGCGCAGGTCGCCGTGGATCGGGCGCCGGTCCGCCAGCGCCTGCTCGTGCCGCCTCAACCGGGCCAGCGCCTCCAGCAGTTCGCCGTCGGCCTGCAGCAGCCGCCAGGTCTCCAGCTCGCCGAAGGTGGCGCCGGTGAACGCGGGCAGCGGCAGGGCGCGCAGCTTGTCGGTGGCCGGCAGCGGGTGCGGTGTGGCGTCCAGCAGCCCGGCGTCCGCGGGCAGTTCGTGCAGGGCGCCGGTGATGCGGCCGGCGACGCGGCACAGCTCGTCGTCGAAGGCGTCGTCGGCGGCGAGTTCGGCGCCGGAGCGGGCTTCGTCGAGCAGTTCGAAGGCGACGAGCAGCTCCTCGTCGTCGTGGCCGAGGAACCGCGGCCCGCGCAGCACGCCCTCGGCGGCGTGGGCGGCGAGGGTCTCGAAGGCGAGCAGCCGCGAGAAGCGGCGGCGGTTGTCGGCCGGGGACGGTCCGCCGAGGCGCTTGACGAAGACGCGGGCGCCGGTGGTGGTCGGGCCGGACCAGTTGTCGTTGCGGCCGACGTGGGAAGTGATGCCGTCGGGGTCGAAGGCTCCGAGGCCGAGCGAGGCGAGCAGCGCCGCCACGCCGGGCTCGTTGTCCAGGGCGGGCGGATCGTAGCGCGCCCGCGTCTGCCGGGATTCCTCGACTTCGGGTCCATATTTATCTGTCACACGGCGGAATGCTAAATAGGCGGACTCCCGGTCACCAGAAACAAACAATTCAAGTTTCTTCGTTGCTTTCCGTGGTGGCGCGCTGAGCAGCGGCCCGGCGGCCGCAGGGAAAGAAACCAGAATCCCGGGTTTCTTTAGTCATGGAAACGGGGCCTACGTTGACCGCATGTCCCGACCCTCGCTGTACCGCTCGACGCTGCCCAATGGCCTTCGCCTGGTGGTGCAGCCGCTGGCCGGTGCTCCGTCCGTCGGCGTCGCCGTCCACTACGACGTCGGTTTCCGGTCCGAGCCGCCCGGCCGCACGGGGTTCGCCCATCTCTTCGAGCACGTCATGTTCCAGGGAAGCGAACACGTCGGCCCCGCCGACCACTTCCGGCTCGTGCAGGCGTCGGGCGGCACCGCCAACGGCTCGACCCACCAGGACCACACGGACTACTACCAGGTGGTGCCCGTCCAGGCCCTGGAACGCGTGCTGTTCCTGGAGGCCGACCGGATGCGGGCGCTCAGCATCACCGAGGAGACGCTGCGCACCCAGACGGCCGTGGTCAAGGAGGAGATCCGCCAGACGGTCACGGACCGGCCCTACGGCGGCTTCCCCTGGACCGTGCTGCCCGCGGTTCTTTACCGGACCCATCCCAACGCCCACAACGGCTACGGCGCGTTCGAGGACCTCGAGGCGGCGACCGTCGAGGAGTGCCAGGCGTTCTTCGACACCTACTACGCCCCCGGCAACGCGGTGCTGACCATCTGCGGGGACGTGGACCCGGACCGCGCCGCGGACCTGGTGGCGCGTCACTTCGGCCCCGTGCCCGCCCGCCCGGTGCCACCGCCGGTGGCCCTGTCCGAGCCGGTGCCGGACGGCCCGCGCCACGCCACGCACCACGACCCGCACGCCGCCCTCGCGGCCACCGCGATCGGCCATCGCATGCCGGACGCCGAGACCCGGCTGCCGGGCTACCTCGCGCACATGGTGCTGGCCGAACTCCTCACGGGCCGTGACACCTCCCGGCTCAAGCGCCGGCTGGTGCACGGCGACACGGCGGCCCCGGTGTCCGATGTCAGCGCGAGCTGCGGCCTGTTCGGGCCGCTGCGCGCCCGGAACCCGGAGACCTTCCTCCTGGTGGCGACCCACCCGAGGACGACGGACACCGACCGGCTGCTGGCGGAGGTCGACGCCGAGCTGGCCGGCCTGGCCTCGGCCGGCCCCCGCGAGGACGAACTCGCCCGCTCGCGCGCCCTGATCACCTCGGCCACCTGGCGGGGCTTCGACAACCTCGTCGCCCGCACGCGCGCCCTCGGCACCTGTGAACTGCTGTACGGCACCCCCGATCTCGTCGACGACCTCGGCGACCGCCTCGCGGCCGTAGGGGCCGAGGACGTGGCGGCCGCCGCGGCGGCCCTGCGCCCGCGCGAGCGCGCGGTGCTGTCCCTGATACCGGGCGGAGGCGACCCCCGATGATCCATGCCGCGCTGCTGCCCCCCGTCGGCCCCGTGCCGGAGCTGGTGCTGCCGCCGACGGCGGACGTACGGCTGCCGAGCGGGCTCCGTGTCGTCGCGCTGCGCCACGCGTCCATCCCGATGGCCGAACTGCGCCTGGCCGTACCGCTGGACGCGGTCAGTTTCCGTACGGCGGCCGTGCACGAACTGCTCGCCGCAACACTGCTGCACGGCACGGCGCGGCACGACCGGGAGTCGATCACGGACGGGCTGGCCAGGGACGGCGCCGTCCTGTCGGCCTCCCGCAGCTCCCGCTGGCTCGGCGTCTCCGGTTCGGGTCCGGCCGCCGCGCTGCCGGCCCTGCTCCGGGTGCTCGGCGAGTGCCTGGCCGGGGCCCGGCACGCGGACCCGGAGGTGCGGGCGGCGCGGGAACGTGCCGTGCGGCAGGTCGCCACCACCCGCCGGCAGCCGCACCTGCTCGCCTCCGAGGCGCTCATCGGCCACCTCTACGGCCCGATGCCGCGCATGACCGACGTCCCGCACGCGGCGGACCTCGCCGCCGTCACCGCCGAGGAGGTCCGCGCCGCGCACCGAGACGCCGTACGCCCCGACCGCGCGGTCCTCGTCCTCGTCGGCGACCTCGATCCGGTGCACGCGGCCGCCCTGGCCGCGCGGGCGCTGGGGGAGTGGCCCGCCGGGGGCTCCCTGCCTCCCCTCCCGCACGCGCCGGAGATCCCGCACATCCCGCACACGCCGGAGATCGGGCGCCCGGGTGTCGCGCGGATCCATCGCCCCGGCGCGGTCCAGTCGCAGATCCGGCTGGTACGGCCCGCGCTCGACCGCAACCATCCCGGATTCGCGGCGCTGACCCTGGCCAACATCGTCTTCGGCGGCTACTTCTCCTCCCGGCTCGTCGCCGACGTGCGCGAGCGGCACGGCCTCGCCTACCGCTGCGAGAGCGCCTTCCACGACCACCTCGACCGGCTGGTGATCTCGCTGGAGGCCGACACCGCCACCGCGTCGGCGGCCGGCACCCTGCGCCGGATGCGGCACGTGCTGCGCGGCATGGCCGAACGGCCGCCGAGCGAGGCCGAGACCGAGGCGGCCCGGCGCTACGTCACCGGCATGACCGCGCTGGCCACCTCCTCCCAGCAGGCCTGGGCGAGCACCCTGCTGCTGTCGATGACGCTCGGTCAGGAGCCGGACCGCATCGCGCACTTCCTCGACGAACTCGCCACCGTCACCACCGCCGACGTCGCGGCGGCGGCCGCACGGTTCTACGACCCGACCGACTACCACGGTGTCGTCCTCGGCGACACCGCACACCTCACGGAGACGGACACAGCCCTGTGAACCGGCAGCTGAACTCCCCGCACACCACGAGCGTCGTGTACCCGCTCCAGGCCTCCCAGGTCGGTCATGTCATGCCCTTCGCACGGCTGCTGGAGCGCCGTGGCAGCGGACGGCTGTGGCTGGGCCAGTCGCTGGGCGTCGAGACGCACCACGTGTTCGCCGCGCTCGCCGGGGCGGGCGTCCACATCCCGTTCGGCTCCTCGGTGGCCCTGTCGCCGCTGCGTCATCCCTACGACGCCGCCGTGCAGGCCCGTTCGATCGCGCAGCTGTCCGGGCTGCCGTTCGTGGCCGGCATCGGGCCGGGGTCGAAGGAGTTCCAGTCCGCGGTCCGGCCCGCCCCGCTGGCCAAGCCCGTCACGGCCGCCCGTGAGTACGTGCGGACCATGCGCGCCCTGATCGACGGCGAGACGGTGCACCAGGACTCCTGCGAGCACAGCACCCACGCCGTGTTCCCGGTCATGGACGCCCCGCCCGTCGAGTACGGCCTGGGCGTGCTGCGCCCCGCCATGGCCCGCGCCGCCGGAGAGGTCGCCGACGTCGCCATCACCTGGCTGACCCCGCCGCCGTACATCCGCGACGTGCTCGTCCCCGCCATGAAGGAGGGCGCCGCCCGCTCCGGGCGGCCGGTGCCCCGGGTGGCGACGGTGGTGCACGCGGCCGTGGACCGGCCCGGCCGCGACATCCCCGCCGTCGCGCTCGCGGCGGCCCGCGCCCACCTCAGTGCCGACCACTACACCGACATGCTGCGGCGGGCCGGCATCCCGGCGTACCCCTCGGACCCCGGGACCGGCGCCCGCCTGCTGGTGGAGTCCGGGACGTTCGTCGCCGGGACGCCGCAGGAGATCGCGGACGGCCTCGACCGGTACCGCGAGCACGGGGTCGACGAGGTCATCGTCAACGTCTGCGGCGTCCTCAACGCGCACGGACTCGGCGCCGCCGTCACCGATCTCACCCAGATCCTCACCGCCGTGGACGGCCGCCGTGCATGACGCCGCCTCCGCGCTGCCGTCCGCGGCACCGCCGTTCACCGGCCGCCGTCTCCTCTACGTCGGCACCGGCGCCCTGGGCGTGATGTTCATGCCGATGTGGCTGCACTGGCTGCGCACCTCCTACCCGGAGGTGGAGATACGGACCGTCGTCACCCGCTCCGCCACCCGCTTCGTGACCCCGACGACCCTGTCGGTGTTCGGCGGCCGGCCGCCCCAACTGGACGTGTGGGGCGAGGAACCGGAGACCACGGCGCCGCACGTCGAGCTTGCGCACTGGGCCGACACGGTCGTCGTGCACCCGGCCACCTTCCACTTCACCGGCCGCCTCGCCCTGGGCGTCGCCGACACCCCCACCCTGCTCGCCCTCCAGTGCACGGCCGCGCCCATCGTCCTGGCCCCGGCCCTTCCCCCGGGCGCGCTGACCTCCCCGGCCTGGCGGCAGCACGCCCGCACCCTCGCCGAACGCGCCAACGTCACGGTCGTGCCGCCCCACCAGGGCATCAGCATGACCACGGGCGAGCCCGGCGCCATGACCGCCGCGACCCTCACCGAGGTGATCCCGGCCGTCGAGGCACTGCGCGCCCGGCTCGCCGGACACCCCGGCGGGGAGCGGGCATGACGGCGGGCCCGTCCGCCGGCTTCCCGGCCGGCCTGACCGGCGCCCGCCTCGTGGACTCCTTCGCCACCGGCTACCAGCGCACCGCCGTGCACCGGCCCGCGGACGGCTCGTACCTGTGGGTGCGCAGCGCCGGCGCCGACCGGCCGGTACCGCTCACCGGCCCCGGAGCGTGGGCGCGGCGCCGGGTGGCCGCGCCGCGCGCGGAAGGCATCCGGGTCGCCCTGCCCGACGAACTCCCCGGCGCCCTCCTCTACACCGCGTACGGAGCGGAGTCGGCGGCCAAGCTGCTGTGGACCGAGCTCCCGCCCGCGCGCCGCGACCGGCTCACCGCCGCCCTGCACGCCACCGGGCGACTGCTGCGCACCCTGCACGACGTCTCGTCCGACGCGCCGCCCGCCGAGATCACCGGCCGGACCGGTCCTCCGGGACCCGCCCGGCTCGCCGCCTGGATGGACACCGGCACCGGCCCGCGCGCCGCGGCGCGGCTGCACGGCTTGCTGCGCGAACGCTTCGGCCCGCGCCGCTGGGCGGCCGTACGGTCCTGGTGCGCCGAACTGGCCGAGCGGGCGCCCGGGGACGTACTGCTGCACGGGGCGCCGAGCACCGGGTCCGTGATCGTCGCCGACCAGCGGCTCGTGTCCGCCGACGCCGTACTGCTGGCCGGCGAGGACCTCGCTCCCGGCCCGGCCGCCTTCGATGCCGGGTGGCTGCTCGGCGAGTTCCTGGAACTGCGGATGACGGACACCCGCAAGGGTGCCCGGCCCCGGCCCCTGCTGACCGACTTGCCGGCGGCCTTCCTCGACGGGTACGGCGACGTCGGCGACCCGGTGGCCGCCGGCCGCGCCGCCGTCCTGCGCATCGTCACGCACGCCCACGACTTCGCCGCCTACATGGGCTGGCACCCCGAACTCGGGCTCTACGCCGACGCGTTGCCCGCGTACGTCGACGGCGAGGGAACCGCCGCCCTCAACGGCACCTCCTGACCCCCGACGACACCACCGACGAAAGGATCCGTCATGCGCACCACCCGCCACCTCAACCTCGTGGTCCTGCACGACCTCGACGACGCCCGCACCGCCGTCGAGGAGGCCCTGGCGCAGGCGGACGCCACCGAGGCGCCCGGACTCAGGAAGGCGCTGACCCTGATCGACGCCGCCGCCCGCGGCGACGAGGACATGAAGATCCGCTGGGCCCGCCAGGCCCTGGAGCGGGCCGGGGTGGCCGCGGGGGACACCTCCACCCGGGCGATCAAGGAGCTGCGCCGGGCGGCCCCGCAACTCGGTCTCGCCGAGGCCGTCGAGCTGGTCACGCTGGCGGCGAAGCACTGACATGGCCCGACGCGACGCCCCGCCCGCCCCCGCCGCCCAGGCCGTCCGCCTCGGCGCCGACATCGTGCACGGAAACCGGCTCCAGCTCGCCGTGGCCCTGCTGCTCGCCCTCGCCTCGACCGCGGGCACGCTGGGAGTGCCACTGATCATGAAGGACGTGATCGACGCCTTCGCCCGCGACGAGTCGATCACCGTCCCGGCGCTGGAGCTGGCGGGAGTGGCGCTGGGCGCCGCGCTGGCCTCCGCCGGATCGGGCTATCTGCTCGCCAGGATCGGCGAGTTCATGCTGCTGCGGCTGCGCCGGCGGGTCATGGCCCACACCCTCGCCCTGCCCCTGGGCACCGTACGGATCCAGGGCGCCGGAAACCTGGTCGCGCGGGTCACCTCCGACGCACTGCTGCTGCGCGCCGTCATCGACGTCGGCCTGGTCCAACTGCCGCTCGCCGTACTGACGGTGGCGTCCACCCTGGCCATCATGGCCGTCCTCGACTGGATGCTGGTGCTGGTCGCCGTGGCGGCGTTCGCCGTCGCCGGAGCGGCGATCGGGTTCGTGGTCGTCCGCGTCAAGCGCAACGTGGTCGACCAGCAGGAGGCCATCGGCGGCCTCGCCCAGCGCTTCACCGCCCATCTCGCCGCCCTCGCGACCATCAAGGCGTACCGCTCGGAGGGGAAGTCGGCCGAGCGGCTCGGCGAGGACGCGGCGCAGCTGACCGGCACCTCGCTGACCGGGGCCCGGCTCCAGTCCCTGATCGGGCCCGTGATGGGGCTCGGCCAGCAGATCGCCCTGGTGTCCGTGATCGTCGGCGGCGGCGCGCGCATGGCGCACGGCCACCTGACCGCACCGGACTTCGCGGCGTTCCTGCTCTATCTGCTCCAGCTCGTCACACCGGTCACCATGGTCGCCACCGGCATCGGCCGCCTCCAGGCCGGACTCGCCGCCAAGGCGCGCTTCGGCGAACTGCTCGCGCTGCCCCGGGAGAACGACGACGACACGGCGAGCGGGGCGCCGGTCCCCGAGCCCGTGCCCGGCCGCCCCGCGGTCGCCTTCCACGAGGTGGGCTTCTCCTACGCCGGGTCACTCGCACCCCCCGTCCTGACCGGACTGAGCTTCACCGCGCCCCGCACCGGCCTGACCGCACTCGTCGGCCCCTCCGGCGCCGGCAAGTCCACCGCCCTGACCCTGATCGACCGGTTCGCGCCCGCCGGCACCGGCCGCATCGAGGTGCTCGGGCACGACGTCCGGGCCTGGCCGCTGCCCGAGCTGCGCCGTCGCGTCACCTACGTGGACCAGCAGTTCACGCTGCTGGAGGGGTCCGTACGGGACAACCTGCAGCTCGGCCGGTACCGGCCGCCCGCCGAGGAGGAGCTGACGGCGGCCCTGGACGCGGTGGGCCTGCGCGAGGACGTCGCGGCGCTGCCGGACGGACTCGACACCGTGCTCGGTCGCGAGAACGACCTGTCCGGCGGCCAGCGCCAGCGGCTCGCCCTGGCCAGGGCGCTGCTCACCGACGCGGAGATCGTCCTGCTCGACGAGCCCACCTCGCAGCTGGACAGCATCAACGAACTCCGCTTCCGGCACGTGGTGGAGGAGCTGTCGGCCACCCGGGCGGTTCTGGTCGTCGCCCATCGCCTGTCCACCGTGCGTCACGCCGACCACGTGGTGATGCTCGACTCCGGCACCGTGCTCGACGCCGCCACCCACCCCGAACTCATGGCCCGCTGCGCCCCGTACCGCGAACTGGTCACCACCCAGGCCCTCGCCTCCGACGACTCCCCGGCCGCGGCACCCGCAGGGACGGCCTGAGATCGATTTGGTCCACGAACCGGCGTCCTCAAGAAGTCCTTACCGTTAACGGCTAGCATCGCGGCCGGAGTTGCCGGCGGCCAGGATGGGGTGAGGGCATGGGGGACCTGCGAGCGCCGAGGATCGCCGTCGCGGTGGTGACCATGGGAAACCGGCCCGACGAGGTCGACGCCCTGCTGGAGTCCGTGGCCAAGCAGGATGTCGCCCCCACGCGGATCGTGGTCGTCGGGAACGGCTGCCCGCTGCCCGACCTCGCCGAGCGGCTGTCGCTGCCGGGCGAGGTCACCCTCCTCGAACTCGACGAGAACCTCGGCTGCCCGGGCGGACGCAACCAAGCGCTGTCCCAGCTCAGGGAGTTCGGGGACGTCGACGTCGTCGTGGAGCTGGACGACGACGGCCTTCTCGTCGACGCCGACGTACTGCGCCGGGTACGGGACCTGTTCGCGGCCGACCCGAAACTCGGCATCGTCGGCTTCCGCATCGCGGACGAGCACGGCGAGACCCAGCAGCGGCACGTGCCGAGGCTCGGCGCCTCCGACCCCATGCGGGGCGGCTACGTCACCGGCTTCCTCGGCGGCGGCCACGCCCTCAGGACGGCCATGCTCGACGAGATCGGCGACTGGCCCGCCCGGTTCTTCTTCGCCCACGAGGAGACCGACCTGGCCTGGCGCGCCGCCGACGCCGGCTGGCGCATCCTGTACGCGCCGGAACTCCTGCTGCAGCACCCGAAGACCTCACCCGCCCGGCACGCCATCTACTACCGCGTGACCGCCCGGAACCGGGTCTGGCTGGTCCGCCGACGCCTCCCGCTCCCGCTCATCCCCGTCCACCTGGGCGTCTGGACGCTGCTCACCCTGGTGCGGACCCGCTCGCGCGCGGGGCTGCGGGCCTGGCTCGGCGGTTTCGTGGAGGGCCTGCGGGAGCCGGCCGGCGAACGGCGGCCGATGCGATGGCGGACGGTGTGGCGGCTGTCGCGGCTGGGGCGCCCGCCGGTGGTCTGACGCCGACAGGGCGAGGGAGCGGACTGGGGTCCCGGTCGTTCACCTCCGCCGACCGGGACCCTTTGACGTCCCCGGATCCGGCCGCGGCGGCGTCACTCCCCCGAGTTGCGCGTCGTACGCGCGCACCCCCGGGCCAGATCCGATGAAGTGATCACATCAGGCCGCACCAACGGATCGCTAACATGTGGCCAACGGTTCTCCCTTCAAGCGGAAATCCGCCAGGGACAAGGGAAGGCAGTGGACGGCGTGAGGCGGTACGAGCCGCGGTTCGGACTGCTGGGGCCACCCGTTCTCTACGACGTTCCCGACGCCGCCGAGAGCGATGGCGCCGGTGACGGCAGCGACGGCAGCGACGGCAGCGACGGCAGTGAGGTCGGCGGGGACGGCCGGGCCGACGCGGCCCGGCCGGGAAGCGCCGTGGTGCGAACCGTCGGCAGTCCCAAGGTCCGCACCCTGCTGGCGGCCCTGCTCCTCGAAGCCGGCCGCGTCGTCTCCGTCGAGTCGCTCAAGGACGCGCTCTGGACCGGGGCGCCGCCCGCGTCCGCGCACGCCTCGCTGCACAACCACGTGGCCCGTCTGCGCAGGCTGCTCGACGATCCGGACCGGCTGCGGGCGGTGCCGCCCGGCTATGTGCTGCGGGTCGAGCAGGGCGAGCTGGACGTGCACGTCTTCGAACGCCATCTCGCCGCGGCCCGCGGCGCCCGCGCCGCCCGCAACCGGGAGCGCGTCGTCCGGGAGTGCACGTCCGCGCTGGCACTCTGGCGGGGCACCCCGCTCAGCGGCCTTCCCCCGGAGTTCGGCGGCCACGCGTTCACGCAGCGCCTGAAGGAGGCCCGCCTCCTTCTCCTGGAATGGCGCTACGACGCGGAACTGGCCATGGACGACGCCCGGCTGGACGCCATCGTCCCCGAACTGTCCGCCCTGACCGCCGAACACCCCCTGCGCGAGGCTTACCACCGCCAGCTGATGCTCGCCCTCCACCGCACCGGCCGCCAGGCGGAGGCCCTGGCGGTCCACCGGGACCTACGCGCCCGTCTGCGGGAAGAACTCGGTGTGGAACCGGGCCAGTCGGTGAGACGGGCACACGCGGAGGTACTGAAGGAAACCGAGCCTCAGGTCGATCAACGCGCGGCCGCCGACGGCGAGAACCCCCCACAGCGGCCACCCGCACCCGGCACCGACACCCGCACAGGTGGTGCGGGTGGGAACCCCGACCCGGCCGAAGGCCGGGTGCCCACCCAAACCACCCCCGCTCCCGCTCAACTCCCCCCACCCCCACCGAACTTCACCGGCAGAACAACAGAACAACCCACCCTGCAGCACACCCTCCTCACCCGCCGGAACCACGTAGTGATCAGCGGTATGGCGGGCGTGGGCAAAAGCGCCCTCGCCCTGCACACCGCACACCAGATCCGCGCCCGCTTCCCCGACGGCCAGCTCTACCTCAACCTCCACGGCGCCACCCCCGGCATGACCCCCCTCACCGCCGCCCAGTCCCTCACCGCGCTGCTGAGAGACCTGGGCACGGAGCCCCGCCACATCCCCGAACACCCCGACGCGGCAGCCGCGTTGCTGCGCAGCAAGCTCGCCCCCACCCGCACCCTTCTGCTCCTCGACGACGCCGCGAACGCCGCCCAGGTACGCCCCCTGCTGCCGGCCGGTCCCGGATGCGCCGTGATCATCACGAGCCGCTCGCCCCTGACCACCCTCGACGGTGCTCGCCGCTTCCCGCTCACCCCGCTGAGCGACGAGGAGAGCGCCGCCCTGCTGAGAGCGGCCTCCGGCCGCGACACCCTGCACGCCGCCCACCCTCTCGTCGCCCTGACCGGCCGCCTCCCTCTCGCCCTGCGCATCGTCGCCGCCCGCCTCGCCGCCCGGCACGCGCTCACCCCGGACGTACTCGCCCACCAACTGGCCGCCACCGGTGGCCGGTTGCACCACCTCGAATACGACGACCTGAGCGTCCGCCGCTCCCTGGCCGTCGCCCACGACGCACTCGCCGCCTCGGAACGCGAGGCCGACCGCGACGCAGCCCTCGTCCTGCGCGGCATCGGCGCCCTCGACCTGCCCGCCTACGGCGCCCCCTTGCTCGCCCACCTCGTCGGCATCGACGCGCGCCGCGCCGAGGCCGCGCTGGACCGGCTCGTCGACGTGGCCCTCCTGGAGGAGACCGCGTACGGCCGTTACGCCCCTCACGATCTGGTCCGCGACTTCGCCCGCGAACTCGCCGCGGGAGCCGGCGACGATGATGCCGCGTTGCCCTGGTACGCCGCCGTCGCCGAACTCGTCCTCACCTCGATCGTGGAACCCGGCCTCGACCACGACGACCGCCGCCGCCCGACCGCGGCCCAGCCCCCGGACCACGCGAGGCTCGTCGCCGCCCTCCCCGCCTTCGACTGCCCTGAACAGGCCTTCGCCTGGGGCGACATGGAGCTCCCGAACGTCATCACCCTGGTCGAGCGCCACGTGGACGACATGGATGAGGCGGCCGACGTGGACGAGACAGAGGCCAGGGACGGCGCAGACGGCGGGGACGACGCAGACGGCACCGGCACCCGCAGTGCCGCCCGCATCTCCACACTGATCCGCCTCTTCTTCCCGTACGTGCAGCGCAGCGGCCGCGTCGCCGAGATGGAGGTGCTCGGCCGGGCCGCCCTTCGCGTGGCACGGCGCCTCGGTGACGAGGCCGCCGAGGCGTACGCGCTGGGCGACCTCGCCGGCCTGCACTTCCTGACCGGACAGCAGAGCGAGGCCCTCGCCCTCAACGACCGGGCGCTCACGATCTGGCGCCGGCTCGGCCACGTCTCCCGGCTGCGCCGCTGCCTCAACAACCGCGGCCTGCTGCTCGAAGGACTCGGCCGTTACGAGGAGTCGGGGCGGGCCCTGCGCCAGAGCCTGGAGTATTCGCGGCAGTTGAACGACCCCCAGGGCGAGGCCGTGACCCACAGCCACCTCGGCAACCTGTACGAGCACACCGACCCGCGGGCCGCGATCGAGCAGCACCGGCGCTCGCTCGCGATCGGTGACGAGATCGGCGCCGTGATCGTGCAGCACTCCGCGCACTGCAACATCGGCTACGCCCACCTCACCCTCGGTGAACCGGCCGCCGCCGTACCCCACTTCGAGGAGAGCCTGCGCATCCTCGGGGGTCACGGCGACTGGCACGGTGAGTCGCAGACCCGGCTCGGCCTGGTGCGGGCGCTGCGGCTGCTCGGCCGTACGGAGCGGGCCGGCGAGGAGTGCGCGGAGCTGCTCCGCCGCGCGGACGCACGGGCCGACCGCTACACCGGCGGTCTCGCCCGCCACCAGCGCGGACTCCTGCTGCGGGAGCGGGGATGCGGCGAGGAGGCGTACGCGGAATGGCGCGGCGCCCTCGACGCGCTGGACGGGACGGACGAGAAGACGGTGGTGGCGGAGCTGAAGGAGCTGCTGGCCACGGCGGACGTCTGAGCGCCACCTCCAACTCGACGCCGTCGTACGTCACTTCGCGTCGGCATAGCACTCCACCACCGCGGTCGTGAACGGAAAGCGCACCGGCGTCTGCCCGAACGTCAGCCGGCCCGCCAGCTCCGCAGCCTCCCGGATGGCCTTCACCACGGCCTCCGACTCTTCCTCGGGGCAGTGCACGATCACCTCGTCGTGCTGGAAGAAGACCAGCTCGGCCGTCATGTCCGCGCAGGTCTGCCGCAGCGCGGCGAGCAGCAGCAGGGCCCAGTCGGCCGCGCTGCCCTGGACGACGAAGTTGCGCGCGAAGCGGCCGCGGGCGCGGGTGTTCGTCGAGGCGTAACCCGGCACCCACTCGTCACCGGCGGGCGTCCGGTCCGGGTCGTCCTGCGGGATGCCGGCCTCCTCGACGGCGTCGCCCGACCCGGCCGCCGGCGGGCATGTCCGCCCCAGCCAGGTCCGCACGAGCCGCCCCTCCTCGCCCGCGCGCGCCGCGTCGTCGACGTACGCCACCGCCTTGGGGAAGCGTCGTCTGAGCGCGGCGAGGTTCTTCAGGCCGTCGCCCGAGGTCTGGCCGTAGACCGCGCCGAGCACGGCGAGCTTGGCCTGCGCGCGGTCGCCGGAGAAGGCCCGGTCGGAGACGGACTGGTAGAGGTCGGTCTCGCGGCCGGCGACCTCCATCAGCCCCGGGTCGCGGGAGATGGCCGCCAGCACGCGCGGCTCCATCTGGTCGGCGTCCGCGACGACGAGCCGCCAGCCGGGGTCGGCGACCACCGCGCGCCGGATGACCTTGGGGATCTGCAGGGCGCCCCCGCCGTTGGTGACCCAGCGCCCCGTCACGGTCCCGTGCGCGAGGAACTCGGGCCTGAACCGCCCGTCCCGCACCCAGTCCTGCAGCCAGGACCAGCCGTGGGCGACCCAGATGCGGTACAGCTTCTTGTACTCCAGCAGCGGCTTCACGGCCGGGTGGTCGAGGGACTCGATCTCCCAGCGCCGGGTCGACCTGACCTTGATCCCGGCCTGCGTGAACGCCTTGACGACGTCCGCGGGCAGATCCGGCCGCACCCGCCGGCCGAAGGCGGCGGACACCTCGTCCGCCAGCTCTGCGAGGCGCCGGGGTTCGCCACCGCCCGCGTACCGCTCGCCGAGCAGTTCGTGCAGCACCCGGCGGTGCACCTCGGCGCTCCACGGCAGCCCCGCGCGGTTCATCTCGGCGGCGACCAGCATGCCCGCCGACTCGGCCGCGGTCAGCAGCCGCATCCGGTCGGGGTGCTCGGCCGCGTCGTGCCGTCGCTGCTGCCCGGCGTAGACGTCGACGAGGTCGGGCAGCGGGAGGTGCACGGCCTGCGGCTCGAAGAGGGAGGACTGCGCGCCGGGCTCGGCGGCACGCAGGGGCGGGTCGGGCGGCACGGGGCCGCCGCGCAGCCGGGCCAGGGCGGCGGCCGCCGAGCGGGGCTCGCCGTACCGCCCCTCGTGGCCGAGCAGGAGGGTCTCGGCGTCCTCGACGTCGTAACACCGCTCGACCCGCACCCCCGTGGCGAGCAGACGCGGATACACCTCGGCCGTGGACCGCCACACCCAGCGCGCGACGTCCGGCCGTGCCCGCACGGCCGTCGCGAGGTCGGGCTCCCACCGGACCGGTCCGGCGAGCAGCCCGTCCGGGCCGAGGGGGGCGATCTCCACGCCACCGTCCTCGGCCGGAGCGAGCGCCCAGCGGTCGGTCATGCTGCGAGTGTCGCAGGGGGGTCTGACAACGGCGTCAGCCCTGCGTGGGCGGGGGCTGCAGATACCCCTCCAGCGCCTTGGCGAGCTCGGCCTCGACCGCCTGCTTCGCCAGGCCGAGGCCGGCCAGCACTCCCGAGCCGTGCTCGAACTCCAGCAGGGCCAGCAGGATGTGCTCGGTGCCGACGTAGTTGTGACCGAGGCGCAGCGCCTCCCGGAAGGTGAGCTCCAGGACCTTCTTGGCGTCGGAGGAGTACGGGACCAGTTCGGGGGCCTCGTCGGCGCCCGGCGGGAGCGCGGTGGTCGCGGCCTCGCGCACGGCGTCGAGGGTGACGCCCTGCAGGACGATCGCCTTGGCGGCCAGTCCCTCCGGTTCGGCGAGCAGGCCGATGACCAGGTGGGCCGGGGCGACCTCGGTGTTACGGACTTCCTTGGCCTCGTTGTGCGCGGTCATCACCACGTTGCGGGCGCGCGGCGTGTAGCGGCCGAAGCCCTGGTTCGGGTCGAGACCCGACTCCTTGGGCACGAAGCGCTTCTGCGCCGCCTGCCGGGTGACGCCCATGCTCTGGCCGATGTCCGTCCAGGACGCTCCGGAGCGCCGGGCCTGGTCCACGAAGTGGCCGATCAGGTGGTCGGCCACCTCACCGAGGTGGTCGGCGGCGATGACCGCGTCCTGGAGCTGGTCGAGGGGTTCGGAGTGAACCTTCTTGATGGCCGCGATGAGGTCGTCGAGGCGTACGGATGACGTGATGCCGGGGTTGGTCGTCATGTGTCAACCGTAGGTTGACAGATGCTCACTGTCAACCGGCAGTTGACAGTGGATCGCCTCCACGCACGCGTGCCGTCACTTCGGCGAGGCCGCCAGCCGCACCGCCAGCCCCGTGAAGACCGTCCCGCTGAAGACGTTCAGCCCGCGCGCCACCCGCCGGCTGCGGCGCAGCAGCGCGGAGAGCCGCCCGGAGAGCAGGCCGATCGAGCCGTCCACGCCGAACCCCATGACCGTGATCGTCAGCCCGAAGACCAGGAACTGCTCGCGAACATGGCCAAGAGAGGGGTCCACGAACTGCGGCAGGAAGGAGACGTTGAAGAGGATCACCTTCGGGTTGAGCAGATTGGTGACGGCCCCCTGCCAGAAGGCGCGCCGTCGCCCGGGCCCCGCCGGCGGCCCCTCCTCCACCGGCACCGCACGGTCCCGGAAGGCCTTGACCGCGAGATACAGGAGATAGGCCGCGCCCGCCCAGCGCAGCACGTGGTACAGCGTCGGCAGCGCCAGGAACAGCGCCGACAGACCGAGCGCGGCGGCGACCGTGTGCACGAACATCGCGCAGGCCACGCCGAACGCGGCCAGCACTCCGGTCCTGGGCCCGCCCCGTCCGCCCATCGCCACGATGAACATCATGTCGGGGCCGGGAGTGATGCAGAGCGCGAAGGCGGCGACGAGGAAGGCCGCGTACGAAGACATGTCCACCATGCGCCCATGCTGGAACCGGCCGTGCGCGGTGGCGACCGAATTTCGGGGAGTGGGACGAGGCCGGGAAACCCGTGTGAGGCCCGGCCGCCCGGTCCCGTTGTCGGTGCCGCGTGGCACGATCGACGGGTGAGCAGCACTGCGCCCAGCATCGTCGACAGCGCCTTCGGGGCCGCCCTGTACGCCGAGACAGACACCGCCCTCGACACGGGCGCCTCCCTGCTGGCCGCGGACCCGTCGGCCGACGCCGAACTCGCCCGACGCGGGCGGGAGTTCGTGGCGACGGCCTGGCAGCGCGGCTGGCAGCCCGCCGACGTCGTACGGATCGTGCGGCGCGAGCTGGACGACGTGCACGTACGGCTGGCGGCGGCACTGATCCACGCGCAGGCGCCGTACGACGGCCCGCGCGGCCCCCGCTGGCAGGCGCAGCTGGACGACCTCACCGCCGAAGCCGAGGCGCCCGGGGCCGCCGCGACCTCCGAGAGCACCGGGGCCGTCGCCGCCCCACCCGGCACCGACCGCTTCTCGCACGCGACCACCGTGCTGGAGCTGTACCGCCTGCTGCTGCGCCTGCCGGCGCTCGAATCCCTCGACGAGCCCACGCACCGGCCCGGTCCCGCGTCCGGCCGCGGTACCGAGTCCCGCATGCTCACCCGCATCCGCGCGCTGCTCGCCAAGGCGGAGGCGACCGGTTTCCCGGAGGAGGCGGAGGCGCTGTCCGCCAAGGCCCAGGAGCTGATGGCCCGGCACAGCATCGACGAGGCGCTGCTCGCGGCCCGGGCGCCGTCCGCGTCGGCACCCGGCGCCTGCCGCATCGGCGTCGAGGCGCCGTACGAACAGGCCAAGGCGGTGCTGCTGGACGCGGTCGCCACCGCCAATCACTGCCGCGCGGTGTGGAACGAACCGCTGGGCTTCTCCACCGTCGTCGGCTTCGAGGCCGACCTGGAGGCGGTCGAGCTGCTCCACACCTCACTCCTGGTGCAGGCCACGGCCGCCATGACGAAGGCGGAGGCGGCCCAGCGCGCGGGCGGCCGCAAACGCACCAAGACCTTCCGGCAGTCCTTCCTCGCGGCCTACGCCCACCGGATAGGCACGCGCCTGGCGGCGGCCGCCGAGACGCAGGTGACCGACGATCTGCTCCCGGTGCTGGCCTCCCGCGAGGTCGCGGTCACCGACCGCACGGACCGCCTGTTCCCGCACACGACCACGAGCCGCCTGCGCGGGGTGAACGACACGGCGGGCTGGACCGAGGGCGCGCAGGCCGCGGACCGGGCCCGGGTCGGGACCCGGCCGCGGCTCCCCTGAGCCGGGTGGGACGGGCGCGCGTCAGTCGCCGGCCTGCTGGAAGGCGGTCACCGAGGCGTTCGGCCGGTCCGCGCCGCCCTTGAGGGCCACATCGCCGTACGACCATGTGATGCCGTGCGCGGCGGAGGAGCCGGGCAGGCTGAACTTGGCCGTCTTGACCGCGAGGCTCTGCTTGCCGCCCGCCTCGCCGCGGACGTAGGTGATCGTGAAGGAGGCGGTCGCGTTCTTGGCGAGGGTCAGCTTCTGGGCCTTGGCGGCCTTGTCGGACGGGACGGTGCTCGTGGTGTCGCCCGCCTGCAGACGGACGGCCGGGAAGCCGTTCAGGGTGCACTTCGAGCCGTTGTTGGTGATCGTGACGGTGACGTCGCCGGAGTCGCCGGCGGTGGGGGCGGCGCTCGCCCCGACCTGCACGCCGACGCCGTCGAGCGTGCAGGCGTCGCCGGTCTTGGCGGCCTTGCCGTTGCTGCCGTCGTCACCGCCGTTGCCGTTGTCGCAGGCGGAGAGAAGGAGGGCCGCGGCGAGAGCGGCGACGGCGATGGGGGTGGCGCGCATAAGGGTCCTCTGGTGCTCTGCGGCGTGACGCCGGTGATCGCGTGCACCGATCATCACGCACGCGCGCGTGGGGCGCTCGCGCGCCCCCGGCGGCTACTGCCCGAGGCTCGCCGTCGGCAGGCCCGTCGGCAGCGTGCCGCCCTTCGACCGGGTGTACGTCTCCTTGCCGACACTGCCCGACCAGGTGATCTGCATCGCGCTCTTCGACACGGAGTCGACCATCCCCGTGGCCCGGCCCTTGTCGCCGTCCGCGCAGGTCAGGTGGATCATCCGCATACCGGACTGCTTGCCGGCGCTACCGCTGCACACGGTGCCGCCCGTGGAGAAGAGCCCGGCCTGCTTGCCGTTGATCACCAGCGCGACGGCCTTCCCGCCGGTCGTGGCGAGCCAGCTGCCCTGAAGGTCGTCGGACGCGCCGGCGGTCCCGCCGGTGTTCCCACCCGTGTCCGCGGTCGTGGTCGAAGAGGCGGAGGGGCTGGACGAGGAGTCGTCCTTGGAGCCGCCACCGCCGCTGCACGCGCTCAGTACGAGCGTGCCCACCAGCCCCGCGGCCGCCGCCGCGATCCGCACCTGCCGACGCGACACCCTGCGAGAGGAACGCGTGAACATCGCCGAAGTCACTGAAAGCTCCCAAGCTGTTGCAGGCGGTGGCCGAACGCTCCGGCCCGCGACCGAAACGTGCGCAGCAAGCTACCAGCAGCACCCACCGGCCCCATGGGGAGCGCCTGTGAGGTTTGGCGGGAGGACTTGCGTGCGCCGAGGAGGACGGCAGTTGAACATTGGAACAGGAACGGCGCCGTACGCGTCTGTCTTTAATGCACGAGGGATTCGGCCCGGACGACCCGGCGCAACTGACGGCGCGCAGGATCATGGGTGGCGGCCTGCGGTCGCATGCCCTGCAGGCATCGGGGCAGACGCTGAAGAGGCCAGGTAAAGCGCTCGCCAAAGCTGTAACCGCAGGACCACCCCGCGTGCACGTGCATCTGCTCATGCATCTGCACGTGAACACGGCTATGATCCGGACAGTTGACCTCTGCATCAATGGCCACATGGCCACCGCACCACCGGGGAGCGACCTGTGGACCGCGACGCGTACAACGGCATGACAGCCACGGAGCTGAACGGGGTGGCCTGGCAGAAGAGCCGGCACAGCAACTCGCAGGGTTCCTGCGTGGAGTTCGCGAGACTGCCCGGCGGCGAGGTGGCCGTGCGCAACTCGCGGTTCCCCGACGGTCCGGCGCTCGTCTACACGCGCGCGGAGATCGAAGCGATGCTCCTGGGCATCAAGGACGGCGAGTTCGACCACCTGATAGCAGGCTGACCGCCGCGTACCCACGGGGCAACTCGGGGCAACCGGCTCTTTACGGACTGTGACGCGCGTAGAACCCGGGCGTCGAACGACGCCCGGGTGCACTATTCGGCGGACTGCGGCCGGGTCGCGTGCGGTAGCCGGAACAGCGCCCAGACGACCTTGCCGCCCAGCGTGCCCGCCATCGGATGCCAGCCCCAGCCGTCGGCGAAGGAGTCGACCAGGAAGAGCCCGCGGCCCGACTCCGCCGAGAAGTCGTCCGCCTCGCGGGCGACCGGGCTGGCCTCGCTCGGGTCGCGCACCGCGCACACCAGCCGCTCGGTCCACCGCATCAGGTGCAGTCGTACCGGCGGGCTCTGGTCCGCGCCGCACAGGGTGCCGGCCGGCAGGCCGTGCCGCAGGGAGTTGGTGACGAGCTCGGAGACGACCAGGCACACGTCGTCGAAGCGCTCGCCTATGTCCCACTGGTCGAGGGTTCTGCGGGTGAAGCGCCTCGCCTCACGCACCGCCTCGTACCGGGCGGGAAGGGCGCAGGATGCGGCGTTGGACACGGCCGTGAGGTCAAGCGGCGGAAGGCCCTGCCGTAACGGCTCGAGCATGGTCGATCCATTCGTCCCCATGCGAGGCACTCCCGGGAATTCGCGGTCGTTGCGATGCAGCGGTGGCGCGAGACCATGGTTTCGGATGCGCGGTGCAGATGCAAGGTGCAGATGCACGTGCACGTGACCGAATTGGACGTGCCCGTACCGCTTGTTGGCCATTTTTTCCGCCATCTTCTCTCCCTCTGGTTGCCATCTCCTTCCCTTCTCCTGTGCGGAATCTTTGACTTCTTTCCTTCTCTGTAATCGGACGAGTACTGCTCGAAGTGTTTTAGTGGCAGACTCTGGCCCCTGAAGCGGTTGGGGAGGCTGGCGAACGTGAGCGTGGGAGAGCCCGGATCGGTGGTGCGGCGCATGCTGCTCGGCTCGCAACTCAGGCGGCTGCGCGAGGCGCGCGGGATCACCCGCGAGGCAGCGGGTTACTCGATCCGCGCCTCCGAATCCAAGATCAGCCGGATGGAACTGGGCCGCGTGAGCTTCAAGACGCGTGACGTGGAAGACCTGTTGACGCTCTACGGCATCACGGACGAGCAGGAGCGCGCCCAGCTCGTCTCCCTCGCCCGCGAGGCCAACGTCACGGGCTGGTGGCACAGTTACTCCGACGTCCTGCCGACCTGGTTCCCCACCTATGTGGGCCTGGAGGGCGCGGCGCACCTGATCCGCGCCTACGAGGTGCAGTTCGTGCACGGCCTGCTGCAGACCGAGGCGTACGCGCGCGCGGTCGTGAGGCGGGGCATGAAGGGCGCGAGCGGCGCCGACATCGAGAAGCGCGTGGCGCTGCGCCTCGAGCGGCAGAAGCACCTCGTCTCCGAGCACGCCCCCGAGTTCCACGTCGTCCTGGACGAGGCCGCCCTGCGCCGGCCCTACGGCGACCGCGAGGTGATGCGCGGCCAGCTCCAGCACCTGATCGAGATCTCGGAACGGCCCAACGTACGGCTGCAGGTCATGCCGTTCGGCTTCGGCGGCCACTCGGGCGAGAGCGGCGCGTTCACGCTGCTCAGCTTCCCCGAGTCCGACCTGTCGGACGTCGTGTACCTGGAGCAACTCACCAGCGCGCTCTACCTGGACAAACACGAGGACGTCGTCCAGTACGAGAAGGCGCTCAAGGAGCTCCAGCAGGACAGTCCCGGACCGGACGAGAGCCGCGATCTGCTCCGGGGTCTCCTCCAGCTCTCCTAGAGTTCTCCCCAGAAGATTGCGGAGCGTCCCCAACTCACCTGTGTCACCAGTACGATGACGTGTGATCAGACCGTGACGTCGCTCGTCTGTCTGCTAGTGATTTGGGGATCACATGTCGTCCTACTTCACCGACCTGGCCCAGCAGTACATCGACGGTGAGTGGCGCCCGGGTACCGGCTCCTGGGACATCATCGACTTCAACCCGTACAACGGCGAGAAGCTGGCGTCGATCACCATAGCCACGGTCGACGAGGTCGACGAGGCGTACACCGCGGCCGCCCGCGCCCAGAAGGAGTGGGCGAGGACCAATCCGTACGCGCGCCGGGCGGTCCTGGAGAAGGCCCTCAGACTGATCGAGGAGCGCGAGCAGGAGATCGCCGAGGTGATCATCGCCGAGCTCGGCGGCACCCGGCTGAAGGCCGGCTTCGAACTCCACCTGGCCAAGGAGTTCCTGCGCGAGTCGATCCAGTGGGCGCTGCGCCCCGAGGGCAAGATCCTCCCGTCGCCGGTGGACGGCAAGGAGAACCGCCTCTACCGCGTGCCGGTGGGGGTCGTGGGCGTCATCAGCCCCTTCAACTTCCCCTTCCTGCTGTCCCTCAAGTCGGTCGCCCCGGCCCTCGCGCTCGGCAACGGCGTGGCGCTGAAGCCGCACCAGAACACCCCGATCACCGGCGGCTCCCTGGTCGCGAAGATCTTCGAGGACGCGGGTCTGCCGGGCGGTCTGCTGAACGTCGTCATCACCGACATCGCCGAGATCGGCGACGCCTTCATCGAGCACCCGGTCCCGAAGGTCATCTCCTTCACCGGCTCCGACAAGGTCGGCCGCCATGTGGCCACCGTCTGCGCCTCGCACTTCAAGCGCTCGGTCCTCGAACTCGGCGGCAACAGCGCGATCGTGGTCCTCGACGACGCCGACATCGACTACGCGGTCGACGCCGCGGTCTTCAGCCGGTACGTCCACCAGGGTCAGGTCTGCATGGCCGCCAACCGCGTGCTCGTGGACCGCAGCATCGCCGAGGAGTTCACCGAGAAGTTCGTCGCCAAGGTCAGGACGCTCAAGGCCGGCGACCCGAGCGACCCGCAGACCGTCATCGGCCCGGTCATCAACTCCTCGCAGGCGGACGCCATTTCGGCCACCGTCGAGCAGGCGATCGCCGAGGGAGCGACGGCCCTGGTGCACGGCACGACCACCGAGAACCTGGTCGAGCCCTCCGTCCTGACCGGCGTCCCCGCCGACTCGGCCCTGCTCCGGCAGGAGGTTTTCGGCCCGGTCGCCTTCCTCATCCCCTTCGACGGCGAGGAGGAGGCGGTCGGCCTCGTCAACGACACGCCGTACGGCCTGAGCGGCGCCGTCCACACGGGCGACGTCGAGCGCGGCGTCGCCTTCGCCAAGCGGATCGACACCGGGATGTTCCACGTCAACGACGGCACCGTCCACGACGAGCCGCTCGTTCCCTTCGGCGGCGAGAAGAGCTCGGGTGTGGGCCGGCTGAACGGCGAGTCGACCGTCGAGTGCTTCACCACGCTGAAGTGGATCTCGGTGCAGCACGGCCGGAGCGGATTCCCCTTCTAGTCCGCTTCCGGTCCCGCGGCTTCTAGGACGGCACCTGTCCTAAACGACCCGTAGCTTCGTCGGTGTCAGGGGGAGCACCCAGCCCCCGCAGCACCCGACGAAAGGCGGCCGGTCATGGTCACTCACGTTTCCGCGGAAGCTCAGGGCGACGAGCGCGGAGCGCTGCTCGCGTTCATCGAGGAGCAGCGCGGCGGTATCCGGCGCGCCCTGCTCGGGCTGACCGAGGAGCAGGCCGCGAGCAGGCCCAGCGCGAGCGAGCTGTCCCTGTCCGGCCTGCTCAAGCATGTGGCCGAGGTCGAGCAGGGCTGGATCGCGCGGGCCAGGCAGGAGCCGCCGGCGATCCGGCGGGACGCGTCCAACTGGCACGAGACGTTCCAGCTCGTCGACGGCGAGACCGTGGAGTCGCAGCTCGCGTACTGGGAGAAGGTCACCGCCGAGACCGAGGCGTACATCCGCTCCGTGCCGAGCCTCGACGACACCTTCCCGCTGCCGGACGAGCCCTGGTTCCCGCCGGAGGGCCGCGTCTCCGTGCGCTGGCTCTGCCTGCACCTGATCCGCGAGACCGCGCGGCACGCCGGACACGCCGACATCATCCGCGAGTCCCTGGACGGCGCCACCGCCTTCGAGCTGGTGGCCAGGGAGCAGGGCACGGGCCGGGGCTGACCTCCCGGGTCCTACGCTGGCTGCATGTCAGCGATCCGTCTCCTGGTGCTCGGCGCGGTTCGCCAGCACGGGCGGGCCCACGGTTACCAGGTGCGCAACGACCTGGAGTACTGGGGCGCGCACGAGTGGTCCAACGCCAAGCCCGGTTCGATCTACCACGCGCTCAAGCAGATGGCCAGGCAAGGGCTGCTGCACGCGCACGAGATCGCGCCGTCCACGGCCGGCGGCCCGCCGCGCACCGAGTACGAGCTCACCGACCACGGCACCGAGGAGTACTTTCGGCTGCTGCGTGAGGCGCTGACCTCGTACGACCAGAGGACGGACGTCAAGTCGGCGGCCATCGGCTTCATGGTCGACCTGCCCCGGGCCGAGGCGGTGACGCTGCTCAAGGAGCGGATCCGGCGCACCGAGGCGTGGCGCTCCTCGGTCACCGAGCACTACGTCCCCGAGGACGGCCCCGAACAGCTCGGCCACATCGGCGAGATCATGAACCTCTGGATCCACACGGCCGACGCCGAGGCCGAGTGGACCCGGAGACTGATCGGGCGGATCGAGGGCGGGGCGTACACGTTCGCGGGAGAGGGCGACCCGTTCGTGGGCGTTCTGGCGGACGACGAGGAGAACCCGTACGCGACGGGGGAGCGGCACCCGGAGGACGACCACTGACCGAGCCGGTGGTCGACTTCGGCCGGACGGCGTCGGCCGGTTGCCGCTCGTCCCGCTCGCCTCGTCAGTGATGGAAACCGGTGGCCGCCCCCTTGTCCTTGGGCGACGGGTGCGGCTGCTTGCGCAGTTCGGGCAGCAGCCGGGACAGGTCCTCCACGAACAGGTCGGCGAGGTCGTTCGAGAAGCCGTTGCGGCACACCACCCGGAGCACGGACAGGTCCTCGCGGTTCGGCGGGAAGGTGTACGCGGGCAGCAGCCAGCTGCGCTCCCGCATCCGCCGGGACACGTCGAAGACGTCGTACGCGTCCACGCCGTCCGCGGTCGTGAACGCGAAGACGGGCAGCTCGTCGCCCCTCGTCAGCAGCCGGAAGTCGCCGAGCGCCTCGATGCGTTCGGCGAGGGACATGGCCACGTCCCGGGTCGTCTGCTGCACGGCGCGGAAGCCTTCGCGGCCCAGCCGCAGGAACGTGTAGTACTGCGCGACCACCTGGGCGCCGGGCCGGGAGAAGTTGAGGGCGAAGGTCGGCATGTCGCCGCCCAGGTAGTTGACGCGGAAGACCAGCTCCTCGGGCAGCGCCTCCTTGTCGCGCCACAGGGCCCAGCCGACGCCCGGGTAGACGAGGCCGTACTTGTGTCCCGAGGTGTTGATGGACGCCACGCGCGGGAGGCGGAAGTCCCACACCACGTCCTCGTCGAGGAAGGGCGCGACCATGGCGCCGGACGCGCCGTCGACGTGCACGGGGATGTCCAGGCCGGTGCGCTCCTGGAGGGCGTCGAGGGCCGCGCACAGGTCGGCGATGGGCTCGTAGGAGCCGTCGAAGGTGGAACCGAGGATGCCGACGACCCCGATGGTGTTCTCGTCGCACAGCTCGGCGGCGGCCTGCGGGTCGAGGTGGAAGCGCTCGCCCTCCATGGGCACCAGGCGCGGCTCGACCTCCCAGAAGTTGCAGAACTTGTCCCAGCACACCTGGACGTTGACGCCCATGACCAGGTTGGGCCGCGCCCCGGGGGTGGAGTTGCGCTTGCTCCAGCGCCGCTTCAGCGCCATTCCGGCGAGCATGCACGCCTCGCTCGATCCGGTCGTGGAACAGCCCACGGCGGCCGCCGGGTCCGGTGCGTTCCACAGGTCGGCGAGCATCGCCACGCAGCGCCGCTCCAGTTCGGCGGTGCGCGGGTACTCGTCCTTGTCGATCATGTTCTTGTCCCGGCACTCCGCCATCAGGACGCCGGCCTGCGGTTCCATCCAGGTGGTGACGAACGTGGCGAGGTTCAGCCGGGAGTTGCCGTCCAGCATCAGCTCGTCGTGCACCAGCTGATACGCCGTCATCGGCGTCAGCGGGCCGTCCGGGAGCCGGTGCCTGGGCGGAGCATCGGTCATGCCGGCGACCGGATTGGCCTCCCCGAAGAAGGGGTTGACCGAGACCGGGCGCTCGTCGTGCTTCTGCGGACCTTTGTGGAGGGCCATGGCCTTGTCTCCCTTGTGTCAATCGAAGAACGGCTGTCGGTGGACCGGAGTTCCGTCGTCCCGCAACTGCATCTGGGGCCGGCCGGTCACCGGCAGCCAGGCGGGCAGCGAGGCGAAGCAGAGCAGGGCGATGATCGCGGGCTCGGGCACCGGCACCGCGGCCGTGAACAGGCTCACCCAGCCCTGGCGGGTGACGGCGAGGAGCATGCCCAGGCCCCCCGCGGCGACACCGGGCGCCGGGTGAACGGCCGGTAAGAGGGCGCGCGTGCCGGTGTCGCGAGGGCCGCGGGCGCCCGCTGGGCGAGGTCATGGGCCACGGGCTCACCATAACCGGCCAAAGGCGTGAAACATTTGCCAAAGGTATGAAACATCTGAAAGGGGAACAGTCGGCATCCGAACACGAACCGACTTGCACCTCACGTCGCGTGAGGGCTCAGCGTGGAGTGCGTACCGAGAAGGGAGCGGACGAAGTGAGCTACTCCGTGGGACAGGTCGCGGGCTTCGCCGGCGTCACGGTGCGCACCTTGCACCACTACGACGACATCGGCCTGCTCGCCCCGAGCGAGCGCAGCCGTGCGGGCCACCGGCGCTACAGCGACGCCGACCTCGACCGGCTGCAGCAGATCCTGTTCTACCGGGAGCTCGGCTTCCCGCTCGACGAGGTCGCCGCCCTGCTCGACGACCCGGCCGCGGACCCGCGCGCGCACCTGCGCCGTCAGCACGAGCTGCTGACCGCCCGGATCGAGAGGCTCCAGAAGATGGCGGCGGCCGTCGAACACGCCATGGAGGCACGCAAGATGGGGATCAACCTCACACCCGAGGAGCGGTTCGAGGTCTTCGGGGACAACGACCCCGCGCAGTACGCCGAGGAGGCCGAGCAGCGCTGGGGGAACACCGAGGCGTACGCCGAGTCGCAGCGCCGCGCGGCCGCCTACACCAAGGAGGACTGGAAGCGCCTGCAGGCCGAGGCCGACGCCTGGGCCGAGCGCTACGCCGCCCTGGTGGCCGCCGGTGAGCCGGCGGCCGGGGACGCGGCGACGGACCTGGCCGAGGAGCACCGGCAGCACATCAGCAGGTGGTTCTACGAGTGCCCGTACGAGATGCACCGGTGTCTCGCCGAGATGTACGTCTCCGACGAGCGCTTCAAGGCGTTCTACGACGCCATGCGTCCCGGTCTCGCCGAGCACCTGAAGGCCGCGATCCTGGCGAACGCCGACCGCCGCACCGCATAGCGGTCCTGGTCCGGGGGCTCACTCCCGGGCCAGGACCACCGCGGTCCCGTAGGCGCACACCTCCGTGCCCACGTCCGCCGCCTCCGTCACGTCGAAGCGGAACATCAGCACGGCGTTCGCACCGCGCGCGCGTGCCTGCTCGACGAGCCGTTCCATGGCCTGGTTCCTGGTCTGCACGAGCGTCTTGGTGAGCCCCCTGAGCTCACCGCCGATCATCGACTTCAGCCCGGCGCCGATCTGGCTCCCCAGGTGCCGGGAGCGGACCGTCAGCCCGAAGACCTCGCCGAGGACCTCCTGGACCCGGTGTCCGGGTACGTCGTTGGTCGTCACCACCAGTACGTCCGGCCGGGGCTCCTGGCCGCCGCCGTATTCGTCTATGCCCATGGCTCACAGCTTTGTGCCAGTCCGCGCACAGTGCATCCTGGAGACCCCGGTGGAACCTGGGGCGGACACCTTTCGTTGATAGCTTTGTGCGCCCGCAGAAGGACGCCGCACTTCTTCTCACCCCCTCAGGGAGCCCGGAACCGTGACGACGCTTGCCCTCGGCCCGAGCTGGCTGGATCCGAACCATCTGCTCGACACGTTCGGCATCTGGGGCCTGCTCCTGATCGTCTTCGCCGAGTCGGGCCTGCTCATCGGCTTCTTCCTGCCGGGTGACTCGCTGCTGTTCACCTGCGGCCTGCTGATCACCGCGGGCACCATGGACTTCCCGCTGTGGGGGGCCATCCTGCTGATCTGCCTCGCCGCGATCCTCGGCGACCAGGCGGGCTACCTCTTCGGCAAGAAGGTCGGCCCCTCGCTCTTCACCCGCCCGGACTCCCGCCTGTTCAAGCAGGAGAACGTGGTCAAGGCGCACGAGTTCTTCGAGAAGTACGGCCCCAAGTCCCTGGTCCTGGCCCGCTTCGTGCCCATCGTGCGCACGTTCACGCCGATCATCGCGGGCGTCAGCGGCATGCGGTACCGCTCCTTCATCACGTTCAACGTCATCGGCGGCGTCCTGTGGGGCGCGGGCGTGACCCTGCTGGGCTCCTGGCTCGGCAACGTGGACTTCGTCCACAAGAACATCGAGGCGATCCTCATCCTGATCGTCCTGGTCTCGGTGGTCCCGATCGCCATCGAGTTCCTGCGCGCCCGCAGCAAGGCCAGGAAGAACCCCGGGGCCCCGGCTCCCGCGCCGGCGCAGCAGCAGCCCCCGGCCATGGACGACGCGACGACCCAGCTGCGCCGCGTCCCGGCGGCGGACGGCCAGGACCACCACCGGCCTCAGCAGCAGTACCCGCCGCAGCATCAGTACCCGCAGCAGCAGTACCCGGCGCAGCAGCAGCCGTACGACCCGAACCAGTCCTACGGCCCGAACGAGCCGTACAACCCCGGACAGCAGCCGTACGACCCCAACCAGCAGCCGTACGACCCCAACCAGCAGTCCTACGACCCGAACTGGCAGTACGCCCAGCAGTATCCGTACCCGCAGCAGGACGACGGCCGGCAGAACGGGCAGTACCCGCACGGCCAGGGCTACTAGAACCCCCTGGTCCGCTTGGCGGCTCGGCGGCCCGCCGCGCTGGCCGCGCCCGGCACGCGCAGGAACAGCCGCGAGATCTCGGAGCCGAGGTTGACCCCGATGGCGATGGCCATGGCCAGGGAGACCGCCGTGGCCAGGGAGACCAGTCCCTTGTCGACCTTGTTCTGGGCGATCGCCAGCAGCCCGAAGTAGGTGGCGGAGCCCGGCAGCAGGGGCCCGATCGCCGCCGTCGTGTAGGGCAGGGCCGACGCGAAGCGGTAACGCGACAGCAGCTGCCCGAACAGGCCCACCAGCCCCGCCGCCACGGCGGTGGAGGCGACGGGGGAGAGGCCGCCGGGGTAGTGCAGCGCGCCGTACACCACCCAGGCGACGCCGCCGTTCAGGGTCACCCACAGCACGGTGGCCCGCTCCTGCTGGAGCAGCACGGCGAAGGTCAGGGACAGCAGCATCGACGCACAGATCTGCAGGACGGGCCGCGTGGAGTTGCCCAGGGCCGCGTCGGGGTTGAGCTTGGCGTCCAGGTTCACCCCGAAGTACAGGACGATCAGAACGCCCACGACGATGCCGACGAAGAGGTACATGACCTCCAGCAGGCGCGCCGACGCGGTGATGTAGAAGCCGGTCAGGCCGTCCTGCACGGCCGCCACCAGCGCCCGTCCCGGCAGCAGCGCGAACAGACCACCGGTGATGACCGCGGACGCCTTGACGTCGACGTGCGCGACGGTGAGCGCGACCCCGAGGGCGGCCGGCGGCATCGCGGCAACCGTGAACTGGTAGAACTCCGGCAGCCCGCGCCCGGCGCACAGCCACGCCAGCCGGTCGCCGAGCATCGCGCCCAGCGCGGCCGCCACGAACACGAAGAGGTCACCGCCGACGAGCACGGAGGCCGCGCCCGCCAGCAGGCCGCTCGCCCCGGTCAGCACCCACCCCGGGTAGGGGTGCCGGTTGCGCCGTATCTCGGCGAGCCGCCGGTAGGCCTCCTCCAGGGAGAGGTGGGACTCCGGGTCGCTGAGATCGTCCACCAGCTGGAACACGGCGGCCAGCCGCGTGTAGTCGACGGCCCGGCGCCGCACCGTCCGCGAGGCCGTCACCGGGTCCTCGACCAGGGACGGCTGGTACGAGATCGACAGCAGGGTGAAGGTGACGTTCGGCTCGCAGCGGTCGAGGCCGTAGGAGCGGCAGACCGCGAACATCGCGGCCTCCACGTCCTCGGCGCCCTCGCCGCCGGCCAGCAGCAACTCGCCGATACGCAGGGTCAGGTCGAGCACGCGCGGGACGGCGGGACCGCCCTCCTCCGCCTTCGGCCCCGGTTCCGGCGCGGGCCGCTCGGCGACCGGCATCCGCAGCATCGTGCGCATCCGGTCCTGCCAGGGCACGTCCTTGGTCAGGCTGACCACGGGGACGCCGGTCGCCGGGGTGAAGGCGACAGGGGCGTGCTTGGCGTTGTACGTGCGCGGAGTGCTGAACGCCGATCCCTCGGGCTCGGGGCCGTGCGGCTGAGGGACGTCCAGGCCGTCGGGGACCTCGAACTCCGAGGTGGTCTCCGGCTCGACGACACCCGTGGGGGCGGCGAAGCCCGCGGGGATGGCGAACTCGGATGTGATCTCCGGGTCGAACGTGCCCCTGGCCTCGTCCGACTGCGGCTTGCGGTCCTCCGCCTCCGTCACGTGAGTAACGCTCCCTGTACGACGCGTGCAGCAACGCCCAGTATGCGCACAGAAAACCGGACGGGCCGCACGCGCATGCGTGCGGCCCGTCGGAAGACTCAGGCCTCAGTGGCCACCCTGCTCCTTGAACCGCTTGTAGGAGCGCTCGATCTCGATCTCGGCGTCCGTGCGGCCCACCCAGTTGGCGCCCTCGACGGACTTGCCGGGCTCCAGGTCCTTGTAGACCTCGAAGAAGTGCTGGATCTCCAGGCGGTCGAACTCCGAAACGTGGTGGATGTCACGCAGGTGCTCCACACGCGGGTCCGTGGCGGGCACGCACAGCAGCTTGTCGTCGCCGCCGGCCTCGTCCGTCATCCGGAACATGCCGATCGCGCGGCACTTGATCAGGCAACCCGGGAAGGTCGGCTCGTCCAGGATGACCAGCGCGTCCAGCGGGTCGCCGTCCTCGCCGAGGGTGTTCTCGACGAATCCGTAGTCGGTCGGGTAGGCGGTCGAGGTGAAGAGCCGACGGTCCAGACGGATCCGACCGGTCTCGTGGTCCACCTCGTACTTGTTCCGCGAACCCTTCGGGATCTCGATCGTGACGTCGAACTCCACCGGTGGCTCCTCCATGATCAGCACATAGTTCTGGTGGTTAAGTGTCCCTCACGCAGGTGTGTGATCGCGAAAGGGGCTGGTGGTCGTGCCCGAGCTGAGGCCTTGGCGGGCCGCGAGACCGCATGTGACGCGGGTCGCGAACGCCGTACGACCGCGTCTGGCACGGGCCGCCGGTAGCGTACGCCCGCATCTCGAACGAGCCGCCGACGCAGTGCGACCGGGCCTTCGACGGGCCACGGCCGCTGCGAAACCGCAGCTCGCGCGCGTGCGGACCGTTCGGTTCACGCGGCCGAAGTCCGTCGGCACATGGCGGTTCACCGCGGGCGCCGCAGTCGCCGGTCTGGCGCTGGCGGTCACCGTGGCCACCGCCGCCGGTCCCTGGGACTCCTCCGGTCAGCGTACGGCCGAGGAGGACCGCGCAGTCGCCCTGGAACGCACGGGTGGCACAGATCACGGCCGTAATTCAGGTACGTCCGGTTCGTCCGGTACGGCGGCCGGGGCGCCCCGGCCCGCTCCCAGCGCCGCGTCCGTCCTGGTCGGCCTGGGCCGCGCCACGACCGCCGTGCAGCCGTCCCCGACCGGCACGGCCCTCTCCGGCGTCCTGGACCCCCTGCTGAAGGACGCGGCGCTCGGCGCCCGCCACAGCGCCGTCGTCGTCGACGTCGCCACGGGCAGGCGGCTGTACGGCACCGGCGCCGACGACGCGCTGACACCCGCCTCCACGACGAAGATCGCCACCGCCGTCGCCGCCCTGTCGGCGATGGGCGCCGACCACCGCCTGACCACCCGCACGGCCCTGGAGCCCGGCACCAAGGAGCTCGTCCTGGTCGGCGGCGGCGACCCGACCCTGACCGCCCGCGCGCGGGCGGAGGGCTGGGCGAGCCTCAAGGTGCTGGCCGGCAGGACGGCGAAGGCGCTGAAGAAGCGCGGCCTCCAGGACGTGACCCTGTCCTACGACGAGAGCCTGTACGCCGGCCCCGCGCTGCACCGCATCGGCGTCAACGTCAACCTCGCGCCCGTGAGCGCCCTGGCGGCCGACGAGGGCCGCACGGACGACTCGACGAGCGGACCGGTGACGCGCGTGCCGGACCCGGCGGCGGACGCGGCCCGCAAGTTCGCGGCGTTCCTGAAGGGCTACGGCATCAGGGCCACGTCCCCCGGCCCGTCCAAGGCGACCGGCCGGGCCGAGAACCTCGCCGCCGTCTCCTCGCCCCCGCTCTCCGCCCTGGTCGAGCGCATGCTGACCAACAGCGACAACGACATCGCCGAGGCCCTGGCCCGCCAGACGGCCGCCGCGACGGGGAAGCGGGCGAGCTTCGACGGCGGCGCGGCCGCCATCGCCGCCCAGCTCGAGAAGCTGCAACTCCCGCTCAGGGGAGCCCGGTTCCACGACGGCAGCGGACTCGACCGGAACGACCGGCTGACGGCCGACCTGCTCACGTCCCTGCTCGTCGAGGCGGGCGACCCGGCCCACCCCGAACTCCGCCCGGTCCTCACCGGCCTGCCGGTGGCCGGATTCACCGGAACCCTGACCAGCCGTTACAACGGCGGAGCGGCAGGGGTCGTACGGGCGAAGACCGGCACCCTGACCGGCGTGAACACCCTGGCGGGCACGGTGGTCGACCAGGACGGCCGTCTGCTGGCCTTCGCGTTCCTCGCCTCCGACACGACCAGTCCGGCGGCGGCCCAGTCGGCCCTGGACCGTACGGCGACGGCCCTGGCGGCGTGCGGCTGCCACTGACGCCGCACCGGCCTCCGCGCACCGGCCTGCCGCGCGGCCTGCCCCAAGTGGTAACGCTCACGTACCGTTGACGCATGACGAGCATCGGTGGTGCCGAGATGGTCGACTGGAATCTCGCGGTGGCGACCGCGACCCGGCTCGTACGGCCGGGCCCCGACGTGAGCCGCGACGAGGCCCGGGAGGTCGTCGCGGAACTGCGCCGGCATGCCAAGGCCTCGGAGGAGCACGTCCGGGGATTCACCCGGATGGGCACGGAGGAGGTCCACGACACCCCCGTCCTCGTCGTCGACCGCCCCGGCTGGGTCCGGGCGAACGTCGCCGGCTTCCGGGAGATCCTCAAGCCGCTCCTGGACAAGATGCAGGAGCGGCGCGGCAGCAGCCCCGGCGGCGCGGTCCTGGGCGCCGTCGGCGGCAAGGTCACCGGCGTCGAGCTGGGCATGCTGCTGTCGTTCCTGGCCTCCCGCGTCCTCGGCCAGTACGAGACGTTCGCCCCGGCGACGCGCGAGCTCCCGGCCGGGGAGAGCGGCGGCGGCCGGCTGCTCCTCGTCGCCCCGAACATCGTGCACGTGGAGCGTGAACTCGACGTACAGCCCCACGACTTCCGCCTGTGGGTCTGCCTGCACGAGGAGACGCACCGCACGCAGTTCAGCGCCGTGCACTGGCTGCGCGACCACCTCGAGGGTGAAATCCAGTCTTTCTTGGGGGAGACCGACGTCGACCCCATGACGGTCCTGGAGCGCATCCGCGAGGCCGCCCAGTCCCTCGCGGGCGGGCGCCCCGAGGGCGAGGAGGAGGACGGCGGGCGGTCCTTCGTCGAGATCGTGCAGACGCCGGCGCAGCGGGAGATCCTCGGGCGCCTCACCGCCGTGATGTCCCTCCTGGAGGGTCACGCCGACTTCGTGATGGACGGGGTCGGCCCGCAGGTCGTGCCTTCCGTGTCGGAGATCCGCGAGAAGTTCCAGCAGCGCCGGGCGAAGGGCGCCTCCCGGCTGGACATGGCCCTGCGCAAGCTGCTGGGCCTGGACGCCAAGCTCCGGCAGTACCGCGACGGCGAACGGTTCGTGCGGGCCGTCGTCGAGCAGGTCGGCATGGACGGCTTCAACCGCGTGTGGACGTCCCCCAACACCCTCCCGACCAAGGCGGAGATCGCCAAACCGGCGGACTGGGTCGCGCGGGTGCACCGCAAGAGCGAGTCGTGAACGCCGTGGAGGGTCGTGAAAGGAATCCGGCCGACGGCAGGCGAACGCCCCTCCAATCACCCGTCCGAGGGACCGTGAGCCATGGGTAGGCGTGCGATGCTCGGGGAACGGCCCGGTTCTGTCACCATCTACACACTCTGAGTGACCAACCCGGGCTCAACCCCCCGAAAACTTCATGAAGGGAACCGGACATGGGTCCCCATCCAGCGGTCGCGGCGATACGCCTGGCGGTCCGCCACGTCCTCCACGACATCCTCAACGACCACCAGACCGCCTCCAAGGGCCCACGGCTCTTCGAGCAGTCCTCGCACGAGCGCCGGTCGTCGCCGCTCGTGCTCGTGGCATGCTCCGGCGGCGCCGACTCCATGGCCCTCGCCTCCGCCCTCGCCTTCGAGGCCCCCAAACTCGGCATCCGCGCCGGTGCCGTCACCGTCGACCACGGCCTGCAGCCCGGGTCCGACCTGCGCGCCGAGGAAGTCGCCCTGCGCCTGCGCGAACTGGGCCTCGACCCGGTCGACTCGGTGGCCGTGACCGTCGGCCGCGAAGGCGGGCCCGAAGCCGCCGCCCGCGACGCGCGCTACGCCGCCCTCGACGCCGCGGCCCTGCACCACGGAGCCACCGCGATCCTGCTCGGCCACACCCGCGACGACCAGGCCGAGACCGTCCTGCTGGGACTCGCCCGCGGCTCCGGCATCCGCTCCCTGTCCGGAATGGCCGCGGTCTCGGGGGCCGACGGCCGTTACCGGCGCCCCTTCCTGCAGGTCGACCGGCAGACCGCCCGCAAGGCCTGCATGGTCCAGTCCCTCCCCGTCTGGGACGACCCGCACAACGCCGACCCGGCGTACACCCGCTCCCGGCTGCGCCACGAGGGTCTGCCGGCCCTGGAGAAGGCGCTCGGCAAGGGCGTCGTCGAGGCACTGGCCCGCACCGCCCAGCTCTCCCGGGACGACGCCGACGCCCTCGACGCCTGGGCCAGCCAGGCCGAGACCTCCGTACGCGACGCGACCGGTCTCCTGGAGTGCGCCAAGCTCTACGTCCTGCCGCCCGCCGTGCGCCGCCGCATCCTGCGCAGGGCCGCCATCGAGGCCGGGGCGCCCGCGGGTTCGCTGTTCGCCCGCCACATCGAGGAAGTCGACCGGCTGATCACCGGCTGGCGCGGCCAGGGAGTCATCAATCTCCCGGGCAAAGTCGTCGCCCAGCGCCAGGGTGGCAGACTGGTGATTCGGCAAGGCTGAAACCTTGCCCCCCTTTGGGGGGTGATGGGCGGCCTGTGGGACGACCGAAAGTGATGCGGGTGGACGCGAAAGACATGGGTGCCGACCTCAAGCAGGTACTCATCACCAAAGAAGAGATCGACGCGAAGCTGGCTGAGCTGGCTGCGAAGATCGACGCGGAGTACGCGGGCAAGGATCTGCTCATCGTCGGAGTCCTCAAGGGCGCGGTGATGGTCATGGCGGACCTCGCCCGGTCGCTGTCCACCCCCGTCACCATGGACTGGATGGCCGTGTCCTCATACGGCGCGGGCACCCAGTCCTCCGGCGTGGTGCGGATTCTCAAGGACCTCGACACCGACATCAAGGGCAGGCACGTCCTGATCGTCGAGGACATCATCGACTCCGGGCTGACCCTGTCCTGGCTGCTGTCCAACCTCGGCTCCCGCGAGCCCGAGTCGCTCAAGGTGTGCACGCTGCTGCGCAAGCCGGACGCCGCCAAGGTCGCCATCGACGTGGAGTGGGTCGGCTTCGACATTCCCAACGAGTTCGTCGTGGGATACGGCCTCGACTACGCCGAGAAGTACCGCAATCTCCCGTTCGTGGGTACGCTCGCGCCCCATGTCTACGGCGGCTGACTCAGCGAGTCCGTCCAAGTAGGACGATCGGGAACCCCAGCGGGTTTCGCGCCGTTGGAGCATGCAGACGGGTTTGCCAGCCGTCCCGTGCGGCTTCGCGCGACAAAGCTGGGGTACCGTCAGAAGAACTGTCTTATCAAACTCACTATGGCAGGAGGGACGGGGCGACACCGCTCCGTATGGATGGACGTGAAGCGATACTTCCGTGGGCCGGTCATGTGGATCGTGCTGGCCGTCCTTGCCGTGGTCGTGTTGATGCAGGTCGTCGGCTCGTCCGGCGGCTACAAGACGGTGGACACCGGCCAGGTCGTGGCAGCGATCAACAACGACAAGGTGCAGTCGGCCAAGCTGACCACCGGTGACGAGCAGACCGTCAAGGTCCAGCTCAAGGACGGCGACAAGGTCGAGGGCAGCTCGAAGATCCAGGCGAGCTACATCGGCGACCAGGGCGTGGCCATCGCCAACACGCTGCAGACCAAGTACCAGAACAAGCAGATCCCGGACGGCTACACGGTTTCGCCGTCCAAGCAGAACCCCTTCCTGGGCATCCTGCTCTCCCTGCTGCCCTTCGTTCTGATCGTGGTCGTCTTCCTGTTCCTGATGAATCAGATGCAGGGCGGCGGCTCCCGGGTCATGAACTTCGGGAAGTCCAAGGCCAAGCTCATCACCAAGGACACCCCGAAGACGACCTTCTCCGACGTCGCGGGCTGTGACGAGGCCGTCGAGGAACTCCACGAGATCAAGGAGTTCCTGCAGGAGCCGGCCAAGTTCCAGGCCGTCGGCGCCAAGATCCCCAAGGGCGTGCTGCTCTACGGCCGTCCCGGTACCGGCAAGACGCTCCTCGCGCGTGCCGTGGCCGGCGAGGCCGGGGTGCCCTTCTACTCGATCTCCGGTTCCGACTTCGTCGAGATGTTCGTCGGTGTCGGTGCCTCCCGGGTCCGTGACCTGTTCGAGCAGGCCAAAGCCAACGCCCCGGCGATCGTCTTCGTCGACGAGATCGACGCGGTCGGCCGCCACCGCGGCGCCGGCCTCGGCGGCGGTCACGACGAGCGCGAGCAGACGCTGAACCAGCTGCTCGTCGAGATGGACGGGTTCGACGTCAAGGGCGGTGTGATTCTCATCGCCGCCACGAACCGCCCGGACATCCTCGACCCGGCGCTGCTGCGCCCGGGCCGCTTCGACCGCCAGATCGCGGTCGACCCGCCGGACCTCCAGGGTCGCCTGGAGATCCTCAAGGTCCACCAGAAGGGCAAGCCGGTCGCCCCGGACGTCGACCTCGCGGCCGTCGCCCGCCGCACGCCGGGCTTCACCGGTGCCGACCTGAGCAACGTCCTCAACGAGGCGGCGCTCCTGACGGCCCGCAGCGACAAGAAGCTGATCGACAACTTCATGCTGGACGAGGCGATCGACCGCGTGGTGGCGGGCCCGCAGAAGCGGACCCGGATCATGTCGGACAAGGAGAAGAAGATCACCGCGTACCACGAGGGCGGTCACGCCCTGGTCGCGGCGGCGTCTCCCAACTCCGACCCGGTCCACAAGATCACGATCCTGTCGAGAGGCCGGGCCCTCGGCTACACGATGGTGCTGCCGGACGAGGACAAGTACTCCACGACCCGCAACGAGATGCTGGACCAGCTGGCCTACATGCTGGGCGGCCGCGCGGCCGAGGAGCTCGTCTTCCACGACCCGACCACGGGCGCTGCGAACGACATCGAGAAGGCCACCACGACGGCCCGCGCGATGGTCACGCAGTACGGCATGACCGAGCGGCTGGGCGCCATCAAGTTCGGTGGCGACAACTCCGAGCCGTTCCTCGGACGTGAGATGGCTCACCAGCGCGACTACTCGGAAGAGGTCGCCGCGCTGGTGGACGAGGAAGTCAAGAAGCTCATCGAGAACGCGCACAACGAGGCCTGGGAGATCCTGGTCGAGAACCGCGACGTCCTCGACAACCTCGTCCTTCAGCTGCTGGAGAGGGAGACGCTGGGCAAGGAGGAGATCGCCGAGATCTTCGCCTCCATCGTCAAGCGGCCGCCGCGCCCCGCGTGGACGGGTTCCTCCCGGCGCACGCCGTCCACCCGTCCGCCGGTGCTCTCCCCGAAGGAGCTCGCACTGACGAACGGCGCCAACGGCGCGACCCCGGCGATCTCCACCGCCAAGGCCACCGCCACGGAGTCGGCCCCGGTGGCCGAGCCCGCTCCTGAGGACCGCCCGGAGAGCTGATCACCGCTCCTCCGGCGGCCGCGACAGGCCCGGAATGAATGCCGCGCCCCCCAGGTTTTAGCCTGGGGGGCGCGGCATTCAGCCATGTCCGCAGTGAGGCGCGTGGTCCGCACGCGTGACCCCGCAAAGGAACGAGGCACCACTCATGACCGACCCCGTGACGCTGGACGGCGAGGGCACGATCGGCGAGTTCGACGAGAAGCGCGCCGAGAACGCCGTACGCGAACTGCTGATCGCGGTCGGAGAGGACCCTGACCGGGAAGGGCTCAGGGAGACGCCGGCGCGGGTCGCGCGGGCGTACCGGGAGATCTTCGCGGGGCTGTGGCAGAAGCCCGAGGACGTACTGACGACGACCTTCGACCTGGGCCATGACGAGATGGTGCTCGTGAAGGACATCGAGGTGCTGAGCTCCTGCGAGCATCACCTGGTGCCCTTCGTCGGCGTCGCCCACGTCGGGTACATCCCGTCCACCGACGGCAAGATCACGGGTCTGTCGAAGCTGGCCCGGCTCGTGGACGTCTTCGCCCGGCGGCCGCAGGTGCAGGAACGACTCACCACGCAGATCGCCGACTCGCTGATGCAGATCCTCGAACCGCGCGGCGTGATCGTCGTCGTCGAGTGCGAGCACATGTGCATGTCGATGCGCGGCGTCCGCAAGCCCGGGGCGAAGACCATAACGTCGGCCGTGCGCGGTCAGCTGCGCGACCCGGCCACCCGCAACGAGGCCATGAGCCTGATCATCGCGCACTGACGCCTGGCGGCACCCGCCTTCAGGCGGGTGACGCCGCGCCGTTGTTGTCGTTCTCGTCGTCCTCCGGGAGCCGGCACACGCGCTCCAGGAAGATGGCCGACACTATGACGGCGATGCCCGCCACGACCGAGAAGCCGGCGTAGATGGCCTGGTCGCGGCGGGCGGGGATGTCGAGGAGCTCCAGCAGGAACACGCCCGTGCCGCCGTACATCCCGGCGACGAGAGCGGCCACGAGGGCGCTGGCCTGGCCGAAGACGACCGCGCGGGCCGCCATCAGGGGATCGACGCCCTTGGCCTCGGGGCGGCGCTCACGCTGGGCCTTGAAGCGGGCCCGCAGGGACAGCGCCGTGGCCAGCAGGACCACCGCGATCAGGGCGAGGACGATGGGGGCGGCCAGGGGGACGCTGGGGAGGGTCCCGATCGCGTTCCAGAGGCGGGCGCCCGCCCAGGACAGGATCGCGGCCACGACGAACACGCCGACCAGCACCCTGATGCGCAGCTCTCTCACGGTGTCCCTTCAACTCCCCCGGGTCCTGGCGGACCGTCCCGCAGACAGTGGTCGTCCTGACCTTAACGACTACTCGGGCAGGTGGAGTTCCAGGTCCTCGCGAGGTGTCACGCCCGCGTGCGTGACGGCGCCCAGGAGGTCGGCGACCGCCCCGCGGCCGGGCAGCAGGGCGTCGGGGTCGACGTCGTGCCAGGGGGCGAGGACGAAGGCCCGCTCGTGGGCCCGGGGGTGGGGCAGCGTGAGGTGCGGGTCGTCGTCGACGAGGTCGGCGTACGCGACGATGTCGACGTCGAGGGTGCGGGCGCCCCAGCGCTCGTCCCGGACCCGGTGGAACGCCTCCTCGACCGCGTGGGCCCGCTCCAGGAGCGAGGACGGCGGGAGGGTGGTCTTCAGGACGACGACCGCGTTGAAGTACGACGGCTGGCTGCCGGGCTCGACGCCCCACGGCTCCGTCTCGTACACCGGCGACACGCCCTTGATGCGGACGCCCGGGGTGTCCTCCAGCGCGTCGATGGCGCCCTGGAGGGTCTCCAGGCGGTTGCCGAGGTTCGAGCCGAGGGAGATCACCGCCCGTTTCGGGTTGTGCAGCGTCGTGTCGGCGGCGTCCACCTGTGCCACGACGGAGGCGGGTACCGGCTGTACGGTCGGGTCGCTGTGACCCTCGGTGAAGGACGCGGTCATACTCGGCTCCGGGTGATGGTGACGGTCACGTCGTCGAAGGGGACCGTGATCGGTGCGTCCGGCTTGTGGACGCAGACCTCGACCTCCTGGACCCCTTCGTGCTTCAGACAGGCCTGGGCGATGCGCTCGGCGAGCGTCTCGACGAGGTCGACGGGCTCGCCCTGGACCACGGCCACGACCTCCTCCGCCACGATGCCGTAGTGCACGGTCTTCGCCAGGTCGTCGTCGGCGGCGGCCGGACGGGTGTCCAGGCCGAGAACGAGGTCCACGATGAAGGTCTGGCCCTCCTCGCGCTCCCTGGGGAACACGCCGTGGTACCCGCGGGCCTTCAGGCCGCGCAACGCGACACGATCCACGCGAATCACTCCTGCAATCGTCGGTAACGACCGGTCCGTACCGTGTGCGGGCGGCACACCGGCCTCGAACGAATCTACCTGCGGGCACTGACAGGACCGGGCCACGGGGGCACGGCCTGAGCCGGAACCAGGAGGTTTCATCGCGTGTTTCCCCTGGGGAACCCGGCGGCTCACGGGCTGGTAGCCGCCCCTACCCAAGGGGTCGTGATTCCAACCACTTCTTGGTCCCGACGGGGCGCCTACCCACTCAGGTGGGGGTCTCGTCCTCCTCGGCCTCGTCGTTTTCGGACATGACCGGCGAGGCGTGGTGGGACCAGAGCTTCCAGCCCTCGGGGGTGCGGCAGAAGAGGTTCGAGGCGACCACCAGCTGGCCGACGAGCGGGCCGAGCTCCTCGCCGCCCTCGGGCGCGGGGCCGCCGCTGAGGATGTTCTCGGTGCAGGTCACCAGGGCGGTGTCGCCGGTGACGGAGACGTGCACATCGGTGAGGAAGAACTGGATGTAGTCGGTGTTCGCCATGATCAGCGCGTACGACCGCAGGACCTCGCCGCGGCCGGTCAGCACGGGCCAGCCGGGGTGCACGCAGGAGACCACGCCGACGTCGGCCGGGTCGTGGAACTCCTCGTCGACTCCCAGGTCGGCAGGGGCGAGCCAGAGCGCGGAGAGCGCTTCGAAGTCACCGCGCTCCATGGCCTCGTAGAAGGCGGTGTTGGCGGCTTCGACCTGCTCGACGTCGGTGTGGGGGGCGCTCACCGGACTCCTTCTGCTCCGGGTGCGCCCGGCGCGTGCCCTGCTGTGCGCGCTCCTTCCACAGCGCGTGCCACCCGTACGGCGTCCGCCGTCGCGCGCACCTGGTGAACGCGCACCGCCCACGCGCCCGCCTGCGCCGCGAGCGCGGACACGGCGGCCGTGGCGGCGTCGCGCTCGCGCGCGGGCGGCGGCGCGCCCTCGGCCCCGGCGAGCACCCGCCCGAGGAACCGCTTGCGGGAGGCCGCGACGAGCAGGGGGTGGCCGAGGGCGAGGAGGCGCTCGAGGTGGGCGAGCAGCACCAGGTCGTGCTCGGCGTCCTTCGAGAAGCCGAGGCCCGGGTCGACCACGATGCGATCGGGGGCGATGCCGCCGGCCAGGACGGCCTCCACGCGTGCGTGCAGTTCGTCGACGACCTCGGCGACGACGTCGGCGTAGACGCCCTTGACGTTGCCGCCCTCCAGGAAGCCGCGCCAGTGCATGACGACGAAGGGGGCGCCCGTCTCCGCCACCACCGGGATCATCGCGGGGTCGGCGAGGCCGCCGCTGACGTCGTTGACGAGGGAGGCGCCGGCCGCGAGGGACTGCTCGGCGACACAGGCGCGCATGGTGTCGACCGAGACCGTGACGCCCTCGGAGACGAGCCCGCGGACGACCGGGATGACGCGCCTGAGTTCCTCGGCCTCGTCGACGCGGGTGGCGCCGGGCCGGGTGGACTCGCCGCCGACGTCGACCAGGTCCGCGCCCTCGGCGACCAGTCCGAGTCCGTGCTTGACGGCCGCCGTGGTGTCGAAGAAGCGGCCGCCGTCGGAGAAGGAGTCGGGTGTGACGTTCACGACCCCCATGACCGCGCAGCGGTCCCATTCCGGAAGGCCCGCGACGCGCCCGCGTCCGTTCTGCTTGCTCATACGTTCAGCCTAGGCCCCGGATGCGGCCGCAAGACGCCGCGGCCCGGGCGGAAGCCCCCCGGGCTGGAGGGGCGCGGCTTCCGTCCGGGCCTGTCCCTGGCGGCGTGCGGCCAGGGGCGTCGGTCACGCGGCGCGTGCGTCGTGCTCCGCGAGGGCGTGGGTGTGCGGGCACGCGCGCGGGGCGGGCTTGCGGCGGCGCAGGAAGCGCGGCAGCGCCAGGGCGAGGTCGACGAAGCCCTCCGCCTGCATGGCGGCGAAGCCGATCCGCGGCAGGTCGGCGGAGGCGCGGTAGACGACGAAGCGCGGTTCCCAGCGCGGCCGGAACTTGGCGTTGAACTTGTACAGGGACTCGATCTGGAACCAGCGGGAGAGGAACACCAGCAGTCCGCGCCAGGCGCGCAGCACCGGTCCCGCGCCGATCTTCTCGCCCCGCGCGAGCGCCGAGCGGAACATCGCGAAGTTGAGCGACACGCGCGTGATGCCGAACTTCGGCGCCGCCTCCAGCGCCGCGACGATGAGGAGCTCGTTCATGCCGGGGTCGGCCGAACGGTCGCGGCGCATCAGGTCCAGGGAGGCGCCGTCGCTGCCCCACGGGACGAAGTGCAGGATCGCCTTGAGGTCGCCGTACGCTCCCGGCTCCTCGTCGGCCTTGTGGGCGGTGGCGATCAGGCAGTCGCCGTCGGAGGGGTCGCCGATGCGGCCCAGCGCCATGGAGAAGCCGCGTTCGGTGTCGGTGCCGCGCCAGTCCTCGGCGGCCTGGCGGATCCGCTCCAGTTCGGCGTCGCCGAGGTCACGGACACGACGTACCCGGGTTTCGTAACCGGCGCGCTCGATGCGCTTGACCATCTGGCGCACGTTGCGCATCGCGCGGCCGGTGAGGGAGAAATCCGCCACGTCCACCACCGCCTCGTCGCCCAGTTCGAGGGCGTCGAGGCCGGTTTCGCGGGTCCACACCTCGCCGCCCGTCTCGGAGCAGCCCATGACCGCGGGCGTCCAGGAGTGGGCCTTGGCGATGTCCATGAAGTGCTCGATGGCGCCCGGCCATGCCTCGACGTCGCCGATGGGGTCGCCGCTGGCGAGCATCACACCGGACACGACGCGGTACGTCACCGCCGCCTTACCGCTGGGCGAGAAGACCACGGCCTTGTCGCGGCGCAGCGCGAAGTGGCCCAGGGAGTCGCGGCGGCCGTGCTTCTCCAGAAGCGCCCGGAGGTGTGCCTCGTCGTCCTCCGTCAGGCGCGCCGCCGGGTGTTCGGGCCGGAAGGCGAGGTAAATGGTGGTCACGGCCGTGATCAGCCCGAGGGCGCCCAGTGAGAAGGCGACCGTCCAGGAGGTGTTGCCCTGATAGTTCACCGGGCCCTCGAAGCCGAACAGGCCGTAGAGCACGTGTGTGATGCGATCGGCCAGGCTCGGATCGCCGACCATGCGGTTCGGGTGGACGCTGACGATGATCAGTCCGAGCACGAGGGAACCGGCGCCCATGAGCACGAAGTTGGCGAGCGCGCGCCAGCGGCTGCGCGGGTCGGGCAGCGCCGCGAACTGGTCGCGATGGCGCAGCAGTGGCGCGAGCAGTGCCAGCGAGATGATCACGCCGACGACGGAGTGCCGGTATGTGAACTGCGCCACGGCGCCGGCCGGCAGCAGCGCCACCGCGGCGCGCCAGGCCCGGCGTTTGCCACGCCTGAGGCCGTGCGCGAGCAGCAGCAGGAGCATGCCGGCGCTCAGCGACAGCGCGGCCGCGAACGGGCCGAACGAGCCGGGCAGCACCTCGGCGAGCGTGTGCATACGGCTGTGCCGGAAGCGCGGGAAGACACCCGCCGCGACGTCCAGCAGACCGACGACGGCGCACGCCCTGGCAACCAGGACGGGAACGGCCTCGGGGCGCGGACCACGGAATACGCGCCGCGCGCTGCGTGATCGGGTGGGAACCCCACCCGACATTTCCTCATCTGTCCTGACAGACATCGCATCCCGTAGTTCTGCGAGAGACCTTGGATCCGGTGCCGATTCGGGCATCCGGCGACATTGCGCCCTCTAGGACGGTGTCACGGGAGGAGAGGTTCACTCCGCTTCTCAAAGCCGTCTCAAAGCCGTCTCAAAGCCCGAGGAAAGTCCCGGACAAGCCCTTGCGAAGGTGCGGGGGAGCCGGGTGAAACCGCAGGCAGGAAGCTGGTCATGGGTCTTACGAGCAACAAAGTGCTCTGTGTGGCGATGGCGTGCGCCGTGCTGCTGTTCATCGGCACTGTGTGGCTGTGGCCGCGCCTCGCGCGCCGCAACTGGCGGGCCGTCAGCGGGCGCGTCGGCCTGCTGCTCGGCACGCAGGTGGCCCTCTTCGCGTCGGTGGGCCTCGCCGCCAACCAGGCCTTCGGCTTCTATGCCAGCTGGGCGGACCTGTTCGGCCAGGAGAAGGACCAGGGCGTCGTCGTCAACCACACGGCACTCGGCGGCTCGGGCGGCCCGCTGGAGGTGCTCGACACTGCGGGTGTGCGCGGAGCCGGCGGTTCCGCGCCCGCGGCCGGCGGTGAGATCCAGAAGGTCGACATCGTCGGGCGTACGACACACATCGCCACACCCGCGTATGTGTATTTGCCGCCGGAGTACTTCCAGGCGCGCTACCGCGCGCGTACTTTTCCGGCCACTGTCGTACTCACCGGATATCCGGGCACCGCCGAGGCGCTCGTGAGCAAACTGCACTATCCGCGCACCGCCCAGCAACTCACCAAGGACGGACGTATGCAGCCGATGATCCTGGTGATGCTGCGTCCCACGGTGGCGCCGCCGCGGGACACGGAGTGCGTGGACGTTCCGGGCGGTCCGCAGACGGAGACATTCTTCGCCAAAGACCTGCCCGACGCCCTGGTCGCGCACTACAGAGTGGGCAAGAAACCGGGCAGCTGGGGCATCATCGGCGACTCCACGGGCGGTTACTGCGCGCTGAAGCTAGCCATGCACCACCCCAGGGCGTACGCCGCGGCGGCGGGCCTGTCGCCGTACTACAAGGCGCCGATCGACCCCACCACGGGCGATCTCTTCCGTGGGAACAAGGGACTGCGCAATCGGGCCGATCTGTGGTGGTGCCTCAACCACCTGCCCGCGCCCGACACTTCACTGCTCGTCACCAGCAGCCGGATCGGGGAATCCAACTACAAGGCGACGCTGAAGTTCATACAGCGTGCGCAGGCCACGAAGCTGACGCGGATCTCGTCGATCATCCTTGAAAGCGGCGGTCACAACTTCAACACCTGGCGCCGGGAGATTCCCGCGACGCTGCAGTGGATCAGTGGGCGGCTGAGCGACAGGTGACAGGGGTTTCGCACGATGTTGATCTTGCCGAATTCGACGACGGTCAATTCCTGATGCCGTGTGAACGTTTCGGTATGGCTGTGTTTTTGCGGGGCGGGGCACCAAGGGTCGCCTACGCGCGGTAAGTTTCTGGCCATGCCACGTGGACGTCACCGCCATTCCCCGCCCCTGCACAGGCTGCTTCCCCCGTCGGCGATCGCAGGCGTCTCCTTCGTCTGCGCCTTCGGTCCCTGGGTCTTCACGCAGCAGGCCGCGCTCCGTGTCGTCGCCGCGGCCGCCGCGGCGACGGCGATCGTCGGTGCGGCCGTCATGCGCCGCTGGGACACCCAGGCGGGCAAACAGGTCGCCGACCTTACGCGCGCGCGTGCGAGCGACGAGTGGCGGCACGAGGAGCGGGTCGCCGAGCTGGAGACCGACCTCGAGGAGTCGCGCGAGCTCCGCGCCAAGCTGGAGCAGCGGCTGCGGGCCAAGCGTGCCGAACTGGCGGGCCTGCGCAACGAGCACGCGGCGCTGCTACGGCGGTACGCCACCGCCGAGACCGAGCGCGCGAGCGCCCTGGAGGGCCGCCGTCTGCTCGAGATAGAGGCGGGCGCGCCGACCCGTGCGCTGCCGCCCGTGCCGACGCAGGACACGGCGGACACGGACCTGGACGCGGACATCGAGGCCGCCGAGTCCGAGGCCGCCGAGTCCGAGGCCGCGGAGACCGAGGCTGTGGCTGCCTCGGCGGACGCGGAACAGACGGCGGACGCGGAGGACGACGAGGACGCGGAGGACGACGGGGCGCCGGCGGAGGGCCGCACGGTCTTCTCCCCGGAGGGGTCGCATCTGTTCCTGCGGGCGAAGGCGGCGCTGAAGCGGTTCGACGAGGACGAGGACGGCTCCACGGAGGCTGCTTCTGCCGAGGACGCCGCGGCGGAGGACGGCCAGGCGGCCGGCTCGTCGAACGACGACTCCCGGGACGACGACTCCCGGGACGACGACTCCCGGGACGACGACTCTCTGAACGACGACTCCCAGGCCGCCGACTCCCAGGCAGCCGAGTCCCTGAGCGGTGACTCCCCGAGCGGCGACTCCTCGGAGTCCGAGGACGGCCCCGCACCCGAGGACGACGGTTCGCCGAAGGGCGACGGTCCCAAGGGCGACAGGTCCCGGAAGCGCGAGCCGGTGAAGGCGAAGGCCGCCGCCGCGACGAGCGAGGCCGCCGCGAACGCGGCCGAGTCGGCTCCGATCGCCTCGGAGGCCGCCGTGGACGGCGGTACCGGGGCCGCGGCGCAGGAGGACGAGGCGCAGGGGCAGCCCGTGGCGGTCGACGGGCATGAGCGCGCGGCCGCCACCACTCCCGCCCGGCACGCCCCGTCCGCGCAGCAGCCCGCGGGTCACTTCGTCGCACCGACCGCGGTGGCCGTGGTGCCCGCCGCACCCACGCGCCCGGCGGTCGAGGGCCAGTTCGACTTCTTCGGCACGAAGGCGGAACCGTCCCCGAAGGCCATCGAGGCCGTGCAGAACGAGGACCTCGCGGACGTGGTCGGCGAGGAGGCGCTCGCGCTCCACAAGGCCGAGGCCGAGGCGGAGTTCAAGCCGGCCGGCGAGGAGACGCGCGACGCGGGCCAAGTGATCGACCTGACGGCGCACGACGAGACCGAGCAGATCGACGTGCAGGGGCTGCGCAGCGCGGTTTCCTGACGCGGCACCTCCTGAAATCCCGAAGCCGGCGGCCTCAGGGCCGCCGGCTCTCCTGTGCCTCCGCGTCATCGGCCGGCGGTGCCATCCAGCGGTCGGGGCGGGCGTCCCTGCGTCCCGTCCTCGACCGCTCGGCCTGGGCCCGCAGCAGCTCCGCCGCCTCCTGAGCGTCCCGCAGCCGGGCCGTCACGGTCTTGTCGGCCCCCGTGTCCACATGGACGTCGGCGACCCGCCACAGCCGCTCCCACGGCCCCTGGGCCAGCCGTACGCTCTGCACCTTCGCGTGCGGTACGAGCGCAAGGCTCCGGCGCAGCAGCCCGTGCCGGGCGGCGAACACCGCGTCGGTGACCGCGAGTCCGTGACCCCGCCACCACACCGGCACGCACCGCCCGGCCCGCTTCGGGGGACGTGACACGGCGGCCGGCACGGTCACCCCGGGCAGCACGCGCGCGACGACCGACTCGGCGACCGCCCGCGGAGCCACCGGAACCAGTACGGAGTTGGACGATCCGGCCACGTCCAGCTCCACCCGCACCCAGCCGCGCCGCCGCCACAGCAGCGGTTCCACGATCCGCACGGTCTGCACCCGGCCGGGCGGCACCGTCTCGTGCGTACGGTCGAGCAGACCGTGGTCGATGCGCAGTCCGTCCGGCGACTCGCCGACCGTCCAGTCGTACTCGCCGACGAACCGGCCCACACTGGTCGCGCCCGCCGCGCCCAGCAGCGGCACAGCCGTCGCGAGGACCGTCCACACGCTGTGGGTGGCCAGCCACAGCAGCGACGGGACGACGAGCGCCGCGACCAGGGAGCCCCAGGTGGCGCCCGTCAGCACGACGGAGATCGCGAGGTCGAGCGGAGGCGTGCGCAGCAGCTCGCGCGCCGGTGCCTCACCGACCTCGTGCGCCGTCTCGGGCGCGAACCCCGCGGCGCGGGCGAGGAGTTCGGCGCGCAGCGCACGCGCCTCGCGCTCCCCCAGGAAGGCGAGCTCGTCCTTCTTCTTGTCGGTGCCTATGACGTCGATCTTGAGCTTGGCGACGCCCGCCACGCGCGCGAGGAGCGGCTGGGTGACGTCGATGGCCTGGATGCGTTCGAGCCGGATGTGCGCGGTGCGCCGGAACAACAGGCCGGTACGGATGCGCAGTTCGCTCTCCGTCACCGCGAAGTGCGTGAACCACCAGGTCATGAAGCCGTACAGAGAGGCGACCGGGACGAGGACGGCGATCGCGATCAGGAGGGTCGTGGCCGTCAGTCTCGTCAGCTGGTGCTGCGCCTGGTCGGGGTCGTGCACCGCCCACCCGATGACGACGGCCACCGGCGCCCACGCCCGCCGCAGGGGCGTCACGGGGTGCAGCCGCCGTTCGGTGACGGGCTCCTTCTCGCGTACGGCGTCCTCGACGCCCGGCGCGGTCACAGACCCGCCGATCGGGCCTCGCCGAGCTCGGTGAGCCGGTCGCGCAGCCGCTCCGCCTCGGCCGGGTCGAGGCCGGGGATGGTCGCGTCGGTCGCGGCGGCCGCCGTGTGCAGCTGCACGCTGGCCAGCCCGAAGTGCCGCTCCACGGGTCCCGAGGTCACCTCGACCAGCTGCATCCGCCCGTACGGCACGACGGTCTCCTCGCGCCACAGCACGCCTCTGCTGATCAGCAGGTCGTCGGCGCGCTCGGCGTAGCGCCAGGACCGCCAGTTGCGGCCGAGCAGCACCCAGCCCCAGGCCGTGAGCGCCGGGGGCAGCAGCGCGAACGCGGCCCAGGCGGGCCCGGCGAACAGTCCCAGCAGCAGGCCCAGGGCGAGGGTCAGCAGCCCCAGCCACACCACCAGCAGCAGCCGCCGCATCCGCAGCAGTCCGGGAGGCAGCCCGATCCAGGCCGGCTCCGCCGTCTCGTCCCCCGTGGTCCCCGCGCCCGGCGGGCTCCCCGTCTCCATACCGCCAGCGTACGTAGGAGAGACTGTGTTCCATGACTCCTACGACGGAGACCATGGTCGGTATCGGCGGCGCCGCGGAGAGCACCGACATGGTGCTCAACATCGGGCCCCAGCACCCGTCCACGCACGGCGTACTGCGCCTGCGACTGGTGCTGGACGGCGAGCGGATCATGCACGCGGAGCCGGTGATCGGCTACATGCACCGGGGAGCCGAGAAGCTCTTCGAGGCGCGCGACTACCGCCAGATCATCATGCTCGCCAACCGTCACGACTGGCTGTCGGCCTTCTCGAACGAGCTCGGTGTGGTCCTCGCCGTGGAGCGCATGCTCGGCATGGAGGTCCCCACGCGCGCGGTGTGGACGCGCACGCTGCTGGCGGAGCTCAACCGGGTGCTCAACCACCTGATGTTCCTCGGCTCCTACCCGCTGGAGCTCGGCGGCATCACGCCGGTCTTCTACGCCTTCCGGGAGCGCGAGGTCCTCCAGAACGTCATGGAGGAGGTCTCCGGCGGCCGTATGCACTACATGTTCAACCGCGTCGGCGGCCTCAAGGAGGACCTGCCGGCGGGCTGGAGCGCACGCGCGCGTGCCGCCGTCGCCGCGGTGCGCTCGCGCATGGACCGGTTCGACGACCTGGTGCTCGGCAACGAGATCTTCCGCGGGCGCACGCGGGGCGTGGGCGCGCTGAGCCCGGAGGCCGTGCACGCCTACGGCGTGAGCGGGCCGATCGCGCGCGGCTCGGGCGTCGACTTCGACCTGCGCCGCGACGAGCCGTATCTCGCGTACGGCGAGCTGCAGGACACCCTGAAGGTCGTCACGCGGCAGGAGGGCGACTGCCTCGCCCGCTTCGAGGTGCTCCTGGAGCAGACCCACGTCGCCCTCGACCTCGCCGACGCCTGCCTGGACCGGCTGGCCGACCTGCCGCCCGGGCCGATCAACCAGCGGCTGCCCAAGGTCCTGAAGGCGCCCGAGGGACACACCTACGCCTGGACTGAGAACCCGCTCGGCATCAACGGCTACTACCTGGTCAGCAGGGGCGAGAAGACCCCGTACCGGCTGAAGCTGCGCTCGGCCTCGTACAACAACATCCAGGCGCTCGTGGAGCTGCTGCCGGGGACGCTGGTCGCGGACATGGTGGCGATCCTGGGGTCGCTGTTCTTCGTGGTCGGGGACATCGACAAGTAGGGCCTCCGCGCCCGCGGCGCCGGCCGGCGCCGTCACCCGGCGAGCGGGTCCGGGATCCCCACCGGCTGGAGCAGCCAGCCGAAGTCGCCGAGACCGCCCTCGGCGGTGAGCTCGGCGGCCTCGCCGGCGCTCGCGAGGGCGCGTACGTATGCGGCGGGCTGGGTGGACGCCAGCGTGAGCGGGGGGCGTGCGCCGGTGATGCCCAGGGCGTGCAGGGCGTCGCGCTGGTACAGCAGGCGTGCGCCGGGGAGGCCGGGCGCTGCCGTGTGCGCCGCGCACGCGTCGAGGGCGACATGCGCCGTGACGTCGCACGACCCGTCGGGCACGGGCGTCGTCTGCCGCCCGGCACGGAAGCCGGTGAGCGTCCCGAACGGGGGGCGCGCGTCCAGGGAGTGCGCGTAGTCGACGGCGACCGCGAGGCCCCGGTCGAGCGAGGCGACCGCGTCCGCCCACGCCTCGTCCCTGGGCAGCCCGATCTCGGCCCGCATCCCTTCCTCGGCCGGCAGCGGCCACCACCGGGCGAGCCACCGGGCCTCCGCACCGCCGAGGGGCTCCCCGAGCCGCTCGGTCCCGTCCTGCCGTACGAGCACGCGGCGCACTGCGCCCGCCGCGTCCACCTCGGCGACGTCCACAGGGACGTTGTCCAGCCACTCGTTGGCGAACAGGAGCCCGGTGACGCCCAGCGGCGGCGCGGTGAGCCACTCGATCCGTTCGTCCAGGCCGTCCGGGCGCCCGGCGATCTCGACGGCGTACGCGCGCGTGCGGGCGAGCACGTCCGCCGGCAGCGCGGCCAGCACGCCGGCGGCCAGCTCGCCCCGCCCCGCCGCCATGTCGACGAAGGCGAGCGGTTCGGGCCGGCCCAGGGCCGCGTCGACCCGGCACAGCAGCCGCGCCACGGCCTCGGCGAACAGGCGCGAGGCGTGCACCGAGGTACGGAAGTGCCCGGCCGGACCCCCGGGCCCGCGGTAGAAGCCGCCGGGTCCGTACAGAGCCGTCCGCGCCGCCGCCCGCCAGCCGTGCCACCGGCCGGATGTCTCTTCCCTCACCGGCCAAGGCTAAGCGCGCAGGACAGGGGGGCCTCCACCTTGGGGAGTATGCGCGGTGGATGCGGATCGGCCCTCCGGTTGACCCCTGCACGCATCCCGCTTCCCTACTCTGGGTTACGTGCAGCGCCTCTATGACTTCCTCCGCAGGCACCCGACAGGGGTCGACAGCTTCTGGGCCGTCTTCCTCTTCGGGATCTCGGTCGTGGGCGCGGCCGCCCACCGGGAGTCCCGGGGCACCGAATCACTTGCTCTGATCATTCCGATCGCGTTCCTGCTGTGCCTGGTGATCGCGCTGCGCCGCCTGATGCCGGAGAAGATGCTGCTGCTGACGATCGGGCTCGGCGTGGCGCAGGTCGCGCTCGACGTCGAGACCACGGTCGCCGACTTCGCGATGCTGGTGATCGTCTACACGGTCGCGGCGACGGGCGCCCGCTGGGCCTCCCGGGTGGCGCTGGGCACCGGTCTGTGCGCGGCGCTGGTCGCGCAACTGCGCTGGCCGAACCAGCATTCCAGTGCCCTGGGCAACCTCGCGATAGTGGTCTTCCAGACGGTGCCGTTCGCGCTGGCCTGGGTGCTCGGCGACTCCATCCGCACCCGGCGCGCCTACTTCGCGCAGCTCGAGGAGCGCAACGCCCGGCTGGAGAAGGAGCGCGAGGCGCAGGCCAAGGTCGCGGTCGCCGCCGAGCGTGCCCGCATCGCACGCGAGCTGCACGACGTCGTCGCGCACAACGTCTCTGTGATGGTGGTGCAGGCCGATGGCGCCGCCTATGTCCTCGACGCCGCCCCCGACCAGGCGAAGAAGGCGCTGGAGACCATCTCCTCCACCGGCCGCCAGGCCCTCGCCGAGATGCGCCGCCTGCTCGGCGTGCTGCGCACCGGCGAGCACAAGGAGGCCGGCGAGTACGTTCCGCAGCCGGACGTCGAGCAGATAGACGAGCTGATCGAGCAGTGCCGCACCTCCGGCCTGCCCGTCGACTTCAAGGTCGAGGGCACCCCGCGCCCGCTGCCCAGCGGCGTCGAGCTCACCGCGTACCGCATCGTGCAGGAGGCCCTGACCAACACCCGCAAGCACGGCGGGCAAAACGCGGGCGCGAGCGTGCGCCTCGTCTACTTCGACGACGGCCTGGGCCTGCTCGTCGAGGACGACGGCAAGGGCGCCCCGCACGAGCTGTACGAGGAGGGCGGGTTCGACGGCCAGGGCCACGGGCTGATCGGCATGCGCGAGCGGGTCGGTATGGTCGGTGGCACGCTCGACGCGGGCCCGCGCCCCGGCGGCGGATTCCGGATCAGTGCGCTGCTGCCGCTGAAACCCGCACACTGACGCGTACGTACGCTCCCCGCTGACACCTGCAACGACCCGCTGCGCCGACCACGCAGCCGGAGACCGCCGCAAACGGACGAGAACGGAAGAGGCCCCGATGACGATCCGCGTGATGCTCGTCGACGACCAGGTGCTGCTGCGCACCGGGTTCCGGATGGTGCTCGCCGCGCAGCCGGACATGGAGGTCGTCGCGGAGGCGGGGGACGGCGTGGAGGCTCTTCAGGTGCTGCGCGCGACGGCCGTCGACGTCGTTCTGATGGACGTCCGCATGCCGAAGCTCGACGGGGTGGAGACCACCCGCCGCATCTGCTCGGAGCCCGAACCGCCCAAGGTGCTGATCCTGACCACCTTCGACCTCGACGAGTACGCCTTCTCCGGCCTGAAGGCGGGTGCCTCGGGCTTCATGCTCAAGGACGTGCCGCCCGGCGAGCTGCTGGCCGCCATCCGCGCCGTGCACAGCGGCGACGCGGTGGTGGCGCCGTCGACCACGCGCCGGCTGCTCGACCGGTTCGCGCCGATGCTGCCGAGCGGTGCCAAGGAGCCCCGGCACAAGGAGCTGGAGCGGCTCACCGACCGCGAGCGCGAGGTCATGATCCTGGTCGCGCAGGGCCTGTCCAACGGCGAGATCGCGGCCCGGCTGGTGCTGTCCGAGGCGACGGTGAAGACCCACGTCGGCCGCATCCTGACCAAGCTGGGGCTGCGCGACCGGGTGCAGGTCGTGGTCCTCGCCTACGAGACCGGGCTGGTGCGCGCGGGCGGGCACGGCTGACGCGCGGGGGGCGTGCACTTCGCGCGAGCGCCGGCCACTAGGGTCTGCGCATGCTCCTGTGGATCAACGGCCCCTTCGGGGGCGGCAAGACACAGACCGCACACGAGATCCAGCGGCGTCTGCGCGGCAGCGTCATCTGCGACCCCGAACACGCCGGCTTCGGTCTGCGCCGGATGCTCCCGCCCGAACTGCGCGGCGACTTCCAGGACTTGACGGCTTGGCGGCAGGGCGTGGTCGAGGTGCTGGACCTCGCCCTGACCAAACACGAAGGAGTCGTGATCGCGCCGATGACGGTCACGGACTCCGGGTACCTGGACGAGACCGTGGGCCGGCTGCGCGAACTCGGCCACGACGTACGCCACTTCACCCTCCTCGCCCAGCGGGAGACGGTCCTCGGGCGGCTGCGCGAGCGCGGCTTCGGGCATCTCCTTCAGTACGTCGCCGGCAAGAACGCCGGGCTGGGCAGGGAGACCTGGGCCGTACGGCAGCTCGACCACTGCCTGGAGCGGCTGAGCGAGCCGGAGTTCGCCGAGCACCTGTGGACGGACCACTCGACCGTGCCGAAGACCGCGGACCGCATCGCCGTGCTCGCCGGGCTGACGCTGCGGCCCAACAACGAGGGCGCACTGCGCACGCGGCTGCGGCAGGCGCGGGTGGGCATCCGGCACATCCGGTTCGACTGACCCGGCGGCCGCCCGCTCAGCGCAGGATGCCCTCCAGGAAGTCGCTGCCCAGCCGGGCCACGACGGATATGTCCAGCTGGTGCTGGACGTACCGGCCGCGGCGGCGCGTGGTGATCAGGCCCGCCTTCTTCAGCACGCCCAGGTGACGGGATATCTCGGGGGCCGTCATGCCGTGCGCCTGCGCCAGCTCGCTCGTGGTGTAGGCGCTGCGGGCCAGGTAGCGGCAGATCCGCATGCGGACCGGGTGGGACAGGGCGGTCATCCGCAGGGCGAGCTGCTGCACGGAGGGCGGGGACGTGAGCTCGGGCGAGCCGGCCGGGTAGTGCAGCACCGGCTGCCAGCCGCGCCGGTACAGGACGGACAGGTGGGGCCAGCCGAGGCTGGTCGGCACCAGGAGCAGCCCACGGTCCCGGGTGGCGGTGCGGCCCACGCTCAGCTTGTCGACCGTGATCGCCCCGGCGTCCTCGTCGAGCGCGACGGCCGGGGACACGGCGGCCAGCGCCTCGGCCAGGCCCTTGCGGCGCAGCAGGTCGGTCTTGTGACGGGCGTCCGCCGTGAGCTGGTGGCGCAGCCGGGACCAGGTCTCCGCGAAGAACGCCTCGTCGCAGTCCTCGAGGAACTGCCGCAACCAGGAACGGGTCTTGGGCGGATCGGCCAGCAACAGCTCGCTGAACCGCACCTGTTGCGGCCCGCGTGCGGCGGCCAGTTCCAGGGCGCGCCGGCGCAGCCCGGCGTCGAAGAGCGGGCTCGGCCCCTCGCCGTAGGGCATCGCGCAGCTGAACTCCAGCGCCGCGTCGACGAATTCCTCGTCCGTCAGCTTGTCCAGCAGGTCGAGCTCCTCGGCGAGCGTGGCCCCGGGCAGGGCGCCGCCGGGGATGCCCGCGTACGGCAGGAACAGGTCCGAGAACGTCGACCGCCACAGGAAGTCGGCCTCGCACATGCGGTCCGCGAGGTGGGGGTCGAGGCGGGCCGTCACGCCCGTCACCCAGCCCTGCAGACCCGGGTGGTGCCCCGGCTCGGACAGCGCGTGCAGCGCCATGCCGAGCTCGGCCAGGGGCGAGGGGACGACGGCGACCCTCTCCGGCCGCAGCCCCGCGATGTCGATGTGCACGCTCATGACCTCATGGTGCACCCCGCCACTGACAACGCCGCGCTCGATTGACGCCGCCCGTCAATCGACGCGACGTCTCCGCGGCGTCCGGCGCAGCCTGGGATCACCGGGGCGACCGCGGAGCCCAGTCCCAGATCCGGAGTCCCACATCCGGAGAAGTCCCGAAAAGGCGATCCGTCATGAGCATCACGCAGCAGTACCTTCTCGACACCTACCGTGCCCGGCAGCTGGGCGAGCCCGCCCCGCCCGCGCCCGGCGCCAACGACTGGCAGGTCGTGCGCGAGCTGCGCGACCACCGGCAGTTCAGCGCGGTCGTCGCCGGGCGTCCGGCCCATGGGCGGATACGGCAGGCCCTGGGCCGCTGGCTGCATCTGCGGCCGCGTTCCATCTACTGACCGGTCCCGGCCGCTCCCGCCTCGCCGGCCTCCTCGGTGAGGCGGGACGCGAACTCCGCGACGGCCGCCTTCACGTCCTCGGCGGTCCACTCCAGGCCCGCGGACCGTACGGACACCTCGGTGAGGGCCAGGCCCGGGCCCTTCTCGTCCCAGGGCGCCGCGAACAGCAGCGTGCCCGTCTCCTCGCCCTGCCGGATCGCGGCTTCCGAGAGGACGTCGGCGCCGTACGGCAGCCAGACCTGGAACTCGTTGGTGTGCGGCACGCCGGGGTGGACGCGCGCCCAGGGCACCCCTGCCGCCGCGAACCCCTCGCGCAGCGCGGCGGCGACCACGCGCGCGTGCGCCACGTACGCGGGCAGCCGGGGCAGCTCCCGCTCCAGGCCCGCGAGGGCCGACAGGGCGGTCGGGAACTGCTGGAAGATCTGGCCGCCGTACCGGTGCCGCCAGGTCCTCGCCTCCTGGACGAGCGTCCGGGGACCGGCGAGCGCGGCGCCGCCGTAGCCGTCGAGGGACTTGTAGAACGACACGTACACGCTGTCCGCCAGGCCCGCGATCTCGTCCAGGGGGCGGCCGAAGTGGACCGTGGACTCCCACAGGCGCGCGCCGTCGAAGTGCACCACCGCGTCCCGCTCGCGCGCGGCCTCGACGACCTCGGTGAGCTCCTCCCAGGAGGGCAGCACCAAACCGGCGTCCCTGAGGGGCAGTTCGAGCATCAGCGCACCGAAGGGCTCCTCGAAGTCGCGCACCTCGGCGGCGGTCGGGAGCCGGGGCTCACTCGTCACCCGCACCGGGCGCAATCCGCTGACCTGGCTGAACGCATTGCGCTCGTGCACCTCGGGGTGGGCCAGCGCGTGCACGGCGACCGTGGGATTGCCGGTGCGGCCCGCCCAGCAGCGCAGTGCCACCTGCTGGGCCATCGTGCCCGTGGGGAAGAACGCGGCGGCCTCCGTGCCGAGCAGCCCGGCGACCTTCTCCTCCAGGGCCTCGACGATGCCGTTGCCGTAGATGTCCGACGGCTCGTCCAGGTCGTACAGGTCCCGCGCGTCGTCCAGCAGCGCCAGTCGTTCGCGGAGCGTGCCCAGGAAACCGGGGCGCGCGAGCACACGCCTGGCGTCCCGGTACGCGCTGATCCGCCGCTTGCGCCGCTGCTTGAGCCGTTCCTCGTCGGGCATTTCGTCCGTCTGCCCGTCCTGTTCCGCCAATTCGCTCATGGAGCGGATCATTCCCGTGACGCTCCGCGAGGGCACCCGGATTTCCACCGGGCTTCCGCGTGGGTCACCGTGTGACTACTCACAGCCTGTGGACAGCCGAACGCACTTCGGACGGATAGCGTTAACATGACGAGAAATCGTCCGGTACCCGGAGCGGACTGGAACGGGAAGGCCGCCGTCGAGTGAGTACAAGCCAACAGCCAGATCCCAGGGACCGCCCGGCGCGGCTCACCGTCGGCATCGTCGGCGCCGGTCGAGTCGGCCCCGCGCTGGCCGCGTCCCTCCAGCTCGCCGGGCACCGCCCGGTCGCCGTCTCCGGTGTCTCCGAGACCTCCAGGAGGCGCGCCGCGCAGATGCTGCCCGACGTCCCGCTCGTGCCGCCCGCCGAGGTGCTCCAGCGCTCCGAACTGGTCCTGCTGACCGTCCCGGACGACGCCCTGCCCGGCCTGGTCGAGGGGCTCGCCGAGACCGGGGCGGTCCGGCCGGGTCAGCTGCTCGTGCACACCTCCGGGCGGTACGGCGCGAAGGTCCTGGACCCCGCCCTGCGCGCGGGTGCGCTGCCGCTGGCCCTGCACCCGGCGATGACCTTCACGGGCACGCCCGTGGACGTCCAGCGCCTGGCCGGCTGCTCGTTCGGCGTCACCGCGCCCGCGGAGCTTCGGCTGGCCGCCGAGGCCCTCGTCATCGAGATGGGCGGCGAGCCGGAATGGGTCGCCGAGGAGATGCGCCCGCTGTACCACGCGGCGCTTGCACTGGGCGCCAATCACCTGGTCACGCTGGTCGCCCAGTCCATGGAGCTGCTGCGCGAGGCCGGCGTCGCGGCCCCCGACCGGATGCTCGGCCCGCTGCTCGGCGCCGCCCTCGACAACGCCCTGCGCTCCGGCGACGCGGCCCTGACCGGCCCCGTCGCGCGCGGGGACGCGGGCACGGTCGCGGCGCACGTCGCGGAGCTGCGCCGGTACGCCCCGCAGACCGTCGCGGGCTACCTGGCGATGGCGCGTGCCACCGCCGACCGCGCGCTCGCCCACGGGCTGCTGAAGCCGGAACTCGCCGAGGATCTCCTCGGGGTACTCGCCGACGGCGCCGACCGGACCGACGGCGCCGAGGGAGACGCCCGATGACCACCACCCTGCTGCGCACCGCCGACGAACTGCACGCACGCACGCGTACCGGCCGCCGCGCCGTCGTGATGACCATGGGCGCCCTGCACGAGGGCCACGCCACCCTGATCCGCACCGCGCGCGGCATCGCCGGAGCGGACGGCGAGGTCGTCGTCACGGTCTTCGTGAACCCTCTTCAGTTCGGCGCGGGCGAGGACCTCGACCGCTACCCGCGCACCCTGGACGCGGACGTCAAGCTCGCCGAACTCTCCGGCGCGGACGTCGTGTTCGCCCCGTCCGTGGACGAGGTCTACCCCGGCGGCGAGCCCCAGGTCCGGATCGGCGCGGGCCCCATGGGCGAGCGCCTGGAGGGCTCCGCGCGCCCCGGCCACTTCGACGGCATGCTCACCGTCGTCGCCAAGCTGCTGCACCTCACCCGCCCCGACGTCGCCCTCTACGGCCAGAAGGACGCCCAGCAGCTCGCCCTGATCCGCCGCATGGTGCGGGACCTGAACTTCGGCATCGAGATCGTCGGCGTCCCCACGGTGCGCGAGGAGGACGGCCTGGCGCTCTCCAGCCGCAACCGCTACCTCTCGCCCACCGAGCGGCGCACGGCGCTCTCGCTGTCCCGCGCGCTGTTCGCGGGCAGCGACCGGCACGCCGCCCAGGAGGCGCTGCGCGCGAGGGCGCGCGAGGTGCCCGCCACGCACGCGCGTGCCGAGGCGCTCAGCGCGATCGGCGAGTCACGCGCGGCCGCCGACGCGCACGCCGTCGCCAAGGCACTCCCGGGCGCCCCCTCCGCCGTCCGCGCCGCCGCCCGGCTGGTCCTCGACGACGCCGCGCGCCTGTCGCCGCCGCTGAAGCTGGACTACCTCGCCCTGGTCGACCCGTCCGACTTCACCGAGATCGAGGACGGCTTCACCGGTGAGGCCGTCCTCGCCGTCGCCGCCCGGGTCGGCACGACCCGGCTGATCGACAACATCCCTCTCACTTTCGGAACCTTCGGAGCCGCCTCGTGAGCAGCACAGGCATACGCCCGCCCGCCTCCCACCACCCTCGGCCGAACGCGCTCGGCGCCCGCCTCCCTCGTCTGGCCGCGCCCGCCCCCGGGTGGTCCATCTCCGCGGACGTGGTGGTCGTCGGCTCCGGGGTCGCCGGCCTCACCGCGGCCCTGCGCTGCGAGGCCTCCGGGCTGCGCACCGTCGTCGTCACCAAGGCCCGCCTCGACGACGGCTCCACCCGCTGGGCCCAGGGCGGCATCGCCGCGGCCCTCGGCGAGGGCGACACCCCCGAACAGCACCTGGACGACACCCTGGTGGCGGGCGCGGGCCTGTGCGACGAGGAGGCCGTACGGATCCTGGTCACCGAGGGCCCGGACGCCGTACGGCGGCTCATCGCGACCGGCGCGCACTTCGACGAGTCCGAAGAGGGCGAGCTGGCACTCACCCGCGAGGGCGGCCACCACCGCCGCCGCATCGCGCACGCCGGCGGCGACGCGACGGGCGCGGAGATCTCCCGCGCGCTGGTCGAGGCGGCACGCGCGCGTGGCGTCCGCACCATCGAGAACGCGCTGGTGCTGGACCTGCTGACGGACACCGACGGACGTACGGCGGGCGTGAGCCTGCACGTCATGGGCGAGGGCCAGCACGACGGCGTGGGCGCCGTGCACGCGCCCGCGGTCGTCCTCGCGACCGGCGGCATGGGCCAGGTGTTCTCGGCCACGACCAACCCGTCCGTGTCCACCGGCGACGGCGTGGCCCTCGCCCTGCGCGCGGGCGCGGAGGTCTCCGACCTCGAGTTCGTGCAGTTCCACCCGACCGTGCTGTTCCTCGGCGCGGACGCGGAGGGCCAGCAGCCGCTGGTCTCCGAGGCCGTGCGCGGCGAGGGCGCCCATCTGGTCGACGCCGGCGGCGTGCGCTTCATGGTCGGGCAGCACGAACTGGCCGAGCTGGCGCCCCGGGACATCGTCGCCAAGGGCATCACGCGCCGCATGCAGGAGCAGGACGCCGAGCACATGTACCTCGACGCCCGGCACTTCGGCGCCGACATGTGGGAGCACCGCTTCCCGACGATCCTGGCCGCCTGCCGCGCCCACGGCATCGACCCGGTGACCGAACCCATCCCGATCGCCCCGGCCGCCCACTACGCCTCCGGCGGCGTCCGCACCGACTCCCGGGGCCGGACGACCGTGCCGGGCCTGTACGCGTGCGGCGAGGTCGCCTGCACCGGCGTGCACGGCGCGAACCGGCTCGCCTCCAACTCCCTGCTGGAGGGCCTCGTCTACGCCGAGCGCATCGTCGCCGACATCGCGGAGAAGCAGGCGGCGAACGGCCTCCACGCGCGCGTGCCCGAGCTCATGGAGCACCCGGAGGTGCCCCGGCACCCGCTGCTCGCACCGGAGGCCCGGTTCGCGATCCAGCGGATCATGACCGACGGCGCGGGCGTGCTGCGCTCCGCCGAGTCCCTCGCCAGGGCCGCCGACCAGCTCCAGCGGCTGCACACCGACGCCCGCGACGCCCTCGCCGAGGACGGCAAGACCGCCGAACCGGGCGTCGACACCTGGGAGGCCACCAACCTCCTGTGCGTGGCCCGCGTCCTGGTCGCCGCCGCCCTGCAGCGCGAGGAGACCCGCGGCTGCCACTGGCGCGAGGACCACCCAGACCGCGACGACACGGCATGGCGCCGTCACATCGTCGTACGGCTGAATCCCGACCGCACACTCGCTGTCGGCACCACCGATACCCCAGACTTCCCCCCGACCCAGCAGACCCAGCAGCGCCTCCAGGAGCAGTGACAGAAGTGAGCACCCCCGACCTCCCCCTCGTGTCGAACGGCGGCTGCGGCGACGGCTGTGCCTGTGGCGCGGACGCCGGCACCGACGCGGAATACCTGGAGTGCGGGCTCGACCCCGCGCTCGCCCAGCTCCTGGCCGACGCCGGACTCGACCCCGTGGAGGTCGAGGACATCGCCAACGTCGCCATCCAGGAGGACCTCGACCACGGCGTGGACGTGACCACGGTGGCGACCATCCCCGAAGAGGCCGTCGCCACCTCCGACTTCACCGCGCGCGAGGCGGGCGTCGTGGCCGGCCTCAGGGTCGCCGAAGCGGTGCTCTCCGTGGTCTGCACGGACGAGTTCGAGGTCGAGCGGCACGTGGAGGACGGCGACCGGGTGGCGGCCGGGCAGAAGCTGCTGTCGGTCACCTCGCGCACCCGCGACCTGCTCACCGCCGAACGCAGCGCGCTCAACCTCCTGTGCCGCCTGTCGGGCATCGCCACCGCCACGCGCGCGTGGGCGGACGCCCTGGACGGCACGACGACCAAGGTCCGCGACACCCGCAAGACGACTCCGGGGCTGCGGTCGCTGGAGAAGTTCGCCGTGCGCTGCGGCGGCGGGGTCAACCACCGGATGTCGCTGTCGGACGCGGCGCTCGTCAAGGACAACCACGTCGTCGCCGCGGGCGGCGTCGCCCAGGCGTTCAAGGCCGTACGGGAAGCCTTCCCGGAGGTGCCGATCGAGGTCGAGGTCGACACCCTGCACCAGCTGCGCGAGGTCGTCGACGCCGGCGCCGACCTGATCCTCCTGGACAACTTCACGCCCGGCGAGTGCGAGGAGGCGGTCGCCCTCGTGCACGGCCGCGCCGCCCTGGAGGCGTCGGGCCGGCTCACCCTCGCCAACGCGCGCGCGTACGCCGACACCGGCGTCGACTACCTCGCCGTGGGAGCCCTGACCCACTCCTCGCCGATCCTCGACATCGGCCTCGACCTGCGAGCGGCGGAGTAGGTACCGGCCATGCTGCTGACCATCGACGTAGGCAACACGCACACCGTCCTCGGCCTGTTCGACGGGGACGACATCGTCGAGCACTGGCGCATCTCCACGGACGCCCGCCGCACGGCGGACGAGCTGGCGGTGCTGCTGCAGGGCCTGATGGGCATGCACCCCCTGCTCGGCGACGAGCTGGGCGACGGCATCGACGGGATCGCGATCTGCGCCACCGTGCCGTCCGTGCTGCACGAGCTGCGCGAGGTGACCCGCCGGTACTACGGCGACGTCCCCGCGGTGCTGGTGGAGCCGGGCGTGAAGACCGGTGTGCCGATCCTGACCGACAACCCCAAGGAGGTCGGCGCCGACCGCATCATCAACGCGGTCGCGGCCGTCGAGCTGTACGGCGGCCCGGCGATCGTCGTCGACTTCGGCACCGCCACCACCTTCGACGCGGTCTCCGCGCGCGGGGAGTACATCGGCGGCGTGATCGCCCCCGGTATCGAGATCTCCGTCGAGGCGCTCGGCGTCCGGGGCGCGCAGCTGCGCAAGATCGAGGTGGCCCGCCCGCGGAGCGTGATCGGCAAGAACACGGTCGAGGCGATGCAGTCCGGCATCATCTACGGCTTCGCCGGACAGGTCGACGGCGTCGTCGGACGGATGGCGCGCGAGCTGGCGGACGACCCCGACGACGTCACGGTGATCGCGACCGGCGGGCTGGCACCGATGGTGCTGGGGGAGTCGTCCGTGATCGACGAGCACGAGCCGTGGCTGACGCTGATCGGGCTGCGGATGGTCTACGAGCGCAACGTCTCCCGCATGTAGCGCAACGTCTCCCGCATGTGAGGACGGCCTAGGAGCAACCGGGTGGCGCGACCGCGCCACACCTGCCCCTTATGTCGAATTTGTCTGATTAGCGCGTAGTGTCGCCGCATGCCCACGCCATACGGATCCCGCGGCGGCATGGCGTTCGGCGCGGAGGAGCTGCGTGTGCTCCGCCGCGCTCTCGCCCTCGCCCTTCAGCCCGGCCCCACGCCCGCAGAGGACGTCAAGGACTGCCTCCGCCTCGCCGAGTCCCTGGACGAGGCGATGCGTGAGGGTGACCGGCTGCGTGCCTTCCTGGTGGCCGATCTCGCGCGCTACCGCGCCGCTCTGCCAGGGACCGTGTCCGGCTATCTGACGCTCCTGGAGGAGGCGCTGGCAGCCGGATACCGTCCGCAGCCCGACGATCTCGCCGCCCTGCGGGCCCTGCGCGGCAGTCCGGCCGCCTCGGTCCTGCTGGGGCGCTGCCGGAGGCTCGCGGAGCAGGACGTACGCGACCGTCTCGCGCCCGGTGCGACCCGCCGGGTCACTGCGACCGTCCCGGCCGCCCGCAGCCGCCTCAAGGCCCTTCCAGGCGGCCTGAAGGGCGCCGGTGCGCGGCCCGCCGGGGCCGCGGAGCGGGATCCCGCGCGCGAGCCCGACAAGAAGCCCGCCCGGAAACCGGACGCCCCCAAGCCGGCCCCCGCCCCGGACGAGCCGAAGCCGGCCCGTCCCATCCCGACCCCGGGCGAGGTCTTCCCGCGCCGCAAGCCGGCCCCGCCGCCCAGCTCAGGGCAGCGCCGGCACCTCGCCGCCGGCTGAGAGCGCCCGAACCGCCCGGAACCTCCCGGCCCCGCCCTGCCCGTCCATTGCGGCCGTGGCTACCCTGGACGCATGGACATCGTCTCCGCGCTCGTGCCCCCGGTCGTCATGGCCGCGCTCTTCATCGCTGTGATCAGGGTGATGGTGAAGACCCAGGGCGGGGCCAACAAGGCCAAGGAGGACGCGGCCGTCGACGCCGCGATCGCACGCGCGGAGAGCGCCCGGCAGGGCACCCCGAAGGCCGACGCCTGACCCTCCCCGGCGGCGCCCCTTTTTCACTGTTTGTCGGTGGATGCGCACGTCCGGCACGCCAATGTGGACTTCTCCCACTATTGTGCTGAGCTGTGCCTCGCCCATTGGGAGAACTCGAAGACGCGGTCATGACGCGGGTGTGGAAGTGGAACCGCCCGGTGACCGTCCGAGAAGTCCTGGAAGACCTTCAGCAGGAACGGTCCATCGCATACACCACGGTGATGACCGTTTTGGACAATCTCCATCAGAAGGGCTGGGTCCGCCGTGAGGCGGAAGGCCGGGCCTATCGATATGAGGCGGTCTCCACCAGGGCCGCCTACGCGGCCGCTCTGATGAACGACGCCTGGTCGCAGAGCGACAACCCGGCAGCTGCTCTCGTCGCCTTCTTCGGGATGATGAGCGAGGAACAGCGCCTTGCCCTCAGGGACGCCGTACGCATGGTCCAAGGTCCGGAAACACCCGAAGCGGCCGCGGATACCGGTGGGGATACGGACCGCGAGAACCCCGGGTCGGCGCAGGAGACCGACGGGCGATAGCGTCCGCACATGTCAGCAGAGAGTCCTGTAGGTCCCGAAGGCACCGAAGTCAGTGCTAAAGCCATCACTGTCCGGCGGGCCCGTACCAGCGATGTCCCGGCCGTGCGCCGTCTCCTCGACACGTACGTCCGCGGCCGCATCCTGCTCGACAAAGCAACGGTGACGCTTTACGAGGACATCCAGGAGTTCTGGATCGCCGAACGGGACGACAACGCCGACGTGGTCGGCTGCGGCGCGCTGCACGTGATGTGGGAAGACCTCGCGGAAGTCCGCACTCTCGCGGTGAAGCCCGGCCTGAAGGGCGCCGGTGTCGGGCATCAACTGCTGCAGAAGTTGGTGGAGACCGCGCGCTGGCTCGGCGTTCGCCGCGTTTTCTGCCTGACCTTCGAAGTGGACTTCTTCGCCAAGCACGGCTTCGTCGAGATCGGTGAGACACCCGTTGACACCGATGTCTACGCGGAGCTACTGCGTTCCTATGACGAGGGCGTAGCGGAGTTCCTCGGTCTCGAACGGGTGAAACCGAACACCTTGGGCAACAGCCGGATGCTTCTGCATCTGTGATCGCCGATCGCCGCGATGTATTCCGCGGCCCCTGCCCACGTTCCCTATGTCCGAAACGCGCATGTTTCCGGACGGCGCGGCCATCTGTCTCGCTCTTGACCCCGTACTAGGTCTCACAGCCGGTCTCTCGGGCAGTCCAGCGGTCAGTCTCTCCAAGGGGTTTGTGTTTTTCCGGCAAAAGCGGTTTGCTTTCCGACGTACTGCAGTACTGCATATAACAGGGGACGGCGAAACGGCGGACGCCGCAGACCCCAGGCCCTCAAGTTATGGATGAAAGGAAATCCGGTGGCACAGAAGGTTCAGGTCCTTCTTGTCGACGACCTCGACGGCGGCGAGGCGGACGAGACCGTTACGTTCGCGTTGGACGGCAAGACGTACGAGATCGATCTCACGACCGCCAATGCGGACAAGCTCCGTGGCCTTCTCGAGCCTTACGTGAAGGGTGGCCGTCGTACCGGAGGTCGTTCTTCGGGTGGGCGCGGAAAGGCGCGCGCCGCTTCCGGTGGCAGCCAGGACACCGCGCAGATCCGCGCGTGGGCGAAGGAGAACGGCTACGAGGTCAACGACCGCGGCCGTGTTCCCGCGTCCATCCGCGAGGCCTACGAGAAGGCCAACGCCTGATCGCCGTTCTACGGCAGGGCGGACGGCCGGGCGCCCGCGCGCCACAGTCGCAGCCGGTGGCACTGCGTTGCCACCGTGTCCACGAGTCGTACGAGATCGGGGGCGCCCCCATCGCCCCCCACGGCCGACAGCGTCGGCAGCGAGGCCTCGACCTCGCACCCAGGCTCGGGGGGCCGCAGCCATACGGCGGCCCCCTGCAGGGCGCCCGAGCGGCCCCGTCGACCGGCCGGCCCGCTCCCGGGCGGAAGCGGCGCGTCCATGACGCCGCCCTCGCCGGTCGCCGTCAGATCCAGCGTGAGCGCGCCCCACTCCAGCCAGTCCAGCAGCCCCGGCAGTTCCTCGGCGCTGCCCGCGGCCACCAGCAGCCGCATCCGGTCGCCCTGCACGGCCACCGGAGAGGACGGGGCGAGATGGCGCAGGCCCGCCCGGCCCGCCTCGGCCGGCACGTCCAGGACGTCGAAGCGGTCGCCCACCCGCAGCCGGAGCCCGTGTCCGGGCTCTCCCGCCGGTGCGGGCACCGTCGCCCAGCCGAGTTCGTTCTCGTACCACCGGCGACCGTGATCGCCGGAATCGAGCGGCCTGCGGGGGAGCGGGATCGTGCGGCGGCTGCGAACCATGCCAAGTGCAACCGTCCGAACGTCTCCCGAGTTACGCTGGGTGCTCGTGCGGCTGCAAAGGGTGCCGAATCGGGGGGCGTGCGGGGGTGCGGGGTGGTGCAAGGTTGTTCGCCCGTAGCGGAGGGAACGGGGCCGCGCGGCATGGACTGTCAGTCCCAGCGGGTAAGACATCCCTAGTGGGAGGGGGCGACACGCAGGAGAGGACGTCTCACGTTCGCCATCGGCGTACTGATGGTGTGGGTAACGGTCTGGCCTGCGGGAACATCGTCTCGCACCATCGGGTTGGAGCATATGTCGGCGTTCGGGGTCAGGAGGCAGCGTTGGTTCTCGGTCCGGTGTCGGCAGTTGGAATGAGCGGTCCCCGCTTGCGGGACTAAGCTGCGGAAGGACAGGGAGGGGAAGTTCCCCTCCACTGCCTGACCGCTCTGAGGAGCGATTAACGATGTTCGAGAGGTTCACCGACCGCGCGCGGCGGGTTGTCGTCCTGGCTCAGGAAGAAGCCCGGATGCTCAACCACAACTACATCGGCACCGAGCACATCCTCCTGGGCCTGATCCACGAGGGTGAGGGTGTCGCCGCCAAGGCCCTTGAGAGCCTCGGGATTTCGCTCGAGGCGGTCCGCCAGCAGGTGGAGGAGATCATCGGCCAGGGCCAGCAGGCCCCGTCCGGGCACATCCCCTTCACCCCCCGTGCCAAGAAGGTCCTGGAGCTGTCGCTCCGGGAGGCCCTCCAGCTGGGCCACAACTACATCGGCACGGAGCACATCCTGCTCGGCCTGATCCGCGAGGGTGAGGGCGTCGCCGCCCAGGTCCTCGTCAAGCTCGGCGCCGATCTCAACCGGGTGCGGCAGCAGGTCATCCAGCTGCTCTCCGGCTACCAGGGCAAGGAGACCGCCGCCGCCGGCGGCCCTGCCGAGGGCACGCCCTCGACGTCCCTGGTCCTCGACCAGTTCGGCCGGAACCTCACCCAGGCCGCTCGTGAGTCCAAGCTCGACCCGGTCATCGGGCGCGAGAAGGAGATCGAGCGGGTCATGCAGGTGCTGTCCCGCCGTACCAAGAACAACCCGGTCCTGATCGGTGAGCCCGGCGTCGGCAAGACCGCCGTCGTCGAGGGCCTCGCCCAGGCCATCGTCAAGGGCGAGGTGCCCGAGACCCTCAAGGACAAGCACCTCTACACCCTGGACCTCGGCGCGCTGGTCGCCGGCTCCCGCTACCGCGGTGACTTCGAGGAGCGCCTGAAGAAGGTGCTCAAGGAGATCCGCACCCGCGGCGACATCATCCTGTTCATCGACGAGCTGCACACGCTGGTCGGTGCGGGTGCCGCCGAGGGCGCCATCGACGCCGCTTCGATCCTGAAGCCGATGCTGGCCCGCGGTGAGCTCCAGACCATCGGTGCGACCACGCTGGACGAGTACCGCAAGCACCTGGAGAAGGACGCGGCCCTCGAGCGCCGCTTCCAGCCCATCCAGGTCGCCGAGCCGTCCCTGCCGCACACGATCGAGATCCTCAAGGGTCTGCGCGACCGGTACGAGGCCCACCACCGCGTCTCCATCACCGACGAGGCGCTGGTCCAGGCGGCCACCCTGGCCGACCGCTACATCTCGGACCGCTTCCTGCCGGACAAGGCGATCGACCTGATCGACGAGGCCGGCTCCCGGATGCGCATCCGCCGGATGACGGCTCCGCCGGACCTGCGCGAGTTCGACGAGAAGATCGCGGGCGTGCGCCGCGACAAGGAGTCCGCGATCGACTCGCAGGACTTCGAGAAGGCCGCTTCCCTGCGCGACAAGGAGAAGCAGCTCCTGGCCGCCAAGGCCAAGCGGGAGAAGGAGTGGAAGGCCGGCGACATGGACGTCGTCGCCGAGGTCGACGGCGAGCTGATCGCCGAGGTCCTCGCGACCGCCACCGGCATCCCGGTCTTCAAGCTGACCGAGGAGGAGTCCTCGCGTCTGCTGCGCATGGAGGAGGAGCTCCACAAGCGGGTCATCGGCCAGGTCGACGCCGTCAAGGCGCTGTCGAAGGCGATCCGCCGTACGCGTGCCGGTCTGAAGGACCCCAAGCGCCCCGGTGGTTCGTTCATCTTCGCCGGCCCCTCCGGTGTCGGTAAGACCGAACTCTCCAAGGCCCTCGCGGAGTTCCTCTTCGGTGACGAGGACGCGCTGATCTCCCTCGACATGTCGGAGTTCAGCGAGAAGCACACGGTCTCGCGTCTCTTCGGTTCGCCCCCCGGCTACGTGGGCTACGAAGAGGGCGGCCAGCTGACCGAGAAGGTCCGCCGCAAGCCGTTCTCCGTCGTCCTCTTCGACGAGGTCGAGAAGGCCCACCCGGACATCTTCAACTCGCTGCTGCAGATCCTGGAGGACGGTCGCCTGACCGACTCCCAGGGCCGGGTCGTGGACTTCAAGAACACGGTCATCATCATGACGACCAACCTCGGCACCCGGGACATCTCCAAGGGCTTCAACCTCGGCTTCGCGGCCTCGGGTGACAAGAAGTCCAACTACGAGCGCATGAAGAACAAGGTGTCGGACGAGCTCAAGCAGCACTTCCGTCCCGAATTCCTCAACCGCGTCGACGACGTGGTCGTCTTCCCGCAGCTGACGCAGGAGGACATCCTCAAGATCGTCGACCTGATGGTCGGCAAGGTGGACGAGCGCCTCAAGGACCGGGACATGGGCATCGAGCTCTCCCAGTCCGCCAAGGAGCTGCTGTCCAAGAAGGGTTACGACCCCGTGCTCGGTGCGCGGCCGCTGCGCCGCACCATCCAGCGCGAGATCGAGGACTCCCTCTCCGAGAAGATCCTCTTCGGCGAGCTGCGTCCCGGTCACATCGTGGTCGTCGACACCGAGGGCGAGGGCGACAACGTCACCTTCACCTTCCGCGGTGAGGAGAAGTCGGCCCTGCCGGACGTCCCGCCGATCGAGCAGGCGGCCGGCGGAGCCGGACCGAATCTGAGCAAGGAGGCCTGACCCTCCAGGGGTTGAGCCGACGAAAGGGGCCGGTGCCGAAAGGCACCGGCCCCTTTCGCATGGGGTCCTCCGGGGTTTTCCGGGGCCCTCCCGGCACGAGGCCCTAGGAGAGCTGCCCGTCGTAGTCCGGCAGCTTGTACGTCTTCTCGGCGTGGCCGCCCGAGAGGTCGGTGGCGCTGTTGCCGATGTTCGCGATGATCGTGTAGCCCTTGTTCTCGATGTCGACGCGCTGGGCGGTCTTGTAGGCGGCGACGTCCTTGAAGAGGTCGAACAGGCCGCGGACGTAGAGCCCGGAGACCTGGTAGCCGTCGTGCTCCAGGTTCCACTCGGTGGGCGCGTAGAGGATGCCCGGGCGGGCCGTGACGAAGAAGACCGAGACGCCGTGCTGCTGGGCGTACTCGGCGACGTTCAGGACGGGCTTGTTGGCCGGCTGCGGGAACTTGAAGCCGAAGTCGGTCTCCAGCGTGGTGTTGTCGATGTCGAAGACGATCGCCTGCTTCTCACCGGGTCCGGTGCGCGCGATCCGCTGCTGGAGATAGGGCAGTGCCTGGTCCATCACCGCCCGGCAGTCCTTCTGCCAGGTCGCGTAGTCGACGTCCTCGGTGCTCGTTGCCGCGTTCGCGGGGCCGGCCAGTGCCACAAGGGCCGTGGTGGAGACTGCGGTGACCACTGTGCTCAGCGCCCAGGGGCGTCGGCTCGTCATGGTGGGGGGTCCTCTCACGTCCGTATGCCGTTGTCTGGTGCATGTTCGGGGGCGAGGGTGGCGCGAGGGGAACCGTAGGGTTACTGGGTGGTAAGTCGCCAGAGATGTGCGTCACATGAGGCCGAGTTCTTTCACCGGGTCCGATGTGGGCGGGGAGTTGACCGGCGTTGCCGCCGTCACATCGGCGGGGGAACGGATCTTGCCGGCCGGTGACATGCCGCACAGGCGATATGTCCGTTACTAGACGGAATAGTGGATCCCCTGATGCGGGAGAGGGGGCCTTGGTCCCCGAATAGAGGTGGCTTTTTCGCCGCATTAGGCGGATTGATTACCGATCTGTCCCGGATGGGTCATGTGTCAATAAGTCGGAAGTCTTGGGATGAAGTACTAGCTTCCGTCGTAGATCACATGTTTTGGGTTCAACGGGTCCCGGGGTTACCAAGGATGAGCCCATCCGGTGGCCGCGAACGCGTCGGGTGGCTTTTCTCTGTCCCCGTCATCCCGAGGTATCCATGTCTTCGCGTGTCACGTCCCGTTCCTCCCGTACGTCCCACCTCCGCACCCGCGCCGCCGTCCTGGCCGCAGGCCTCGGGGCCTCGGTCGTGCTGGGAGCCGGGGTGGCGGCCGCCGCCGACGTCTCCTCCGCCTCCAGCGCCGCGAGCGCCGTCGAGGCGCAGGCCGCCGCGCAGGCCAAGGCCGCCAAGGCCGCGGCGACCGCGAAGGCGAAGGCGCAGGCGGTCGCGAAGCAGAAGGCCGCCGCCAAGAAGGCCGCTGCCGCCAAGAGGGCCCGCTCCTGGGTCCACCCGGTGGCGAAGTACGCGCTCTCCGCGAGCTTCAACCAGGCCGGCGGCATGTGGCAGCACAAGCACAGTGGTCAGGACTTCGCCGTGCCGAGCGGCACGAACGTCGTCGCCGCGCACGGCGGCACCGTCGTCAAGGCCGGCGGCAACGGCGCCGGCGACGGCCCCGCGTACGGCAACGCCATCGTCATCAAGCACGGCAACGGGACGTACTCGCAGTACGCCCACCTGTCGCGGATCGACGTCCACGTCGGCCAGGTCGTCACCACCGGCCAGCACATAGCCCGGTCCGGCAACACCGGTAACTCCAGCGGCCCGCACCTGCACTTCGAGGTCCGTAAGACCGCCAACTACGGTTCGGCGATCAACCCGGTCTCCTTCCTCCTGACCAAGGGCGTCAAGGTCTGAGAGGTGAGTGCCTGGGTGTGATCGGCTACGGCGTGTGCGTCGACCGGTGAGCCTGGGTCACCAGATCGGTGGCGACCTCGAGGACGGCCTTGCGCTTCTCCTCGGGGTCGCCTTCGAGGTCGTTGAGGACGAACATCCCGGCGTGCAGCGTGAACATCGCGCTGACGCAGCGCACCTGGTCGACCAGTTCGGCGTCCGTGTCGATGAGGATGTCGCGCATCCCCATCATGCGGTTGCGGAACATCTCGCCGATGCGCAGTTCCTTCACCGTCGCCTGGTTCTCCTGCATGAAGCGGAAGAGCGGGGACGCGCTCGCCAGGGTGTCGCTGTAGCGGCGGATGATCTCCTGCTTGGTCTCCAGCGTCTGGGGCTGCGCCCTGCCCCACTCGATCAGGTCCTCTATCGGCTGGGAGAGGTCCTCGAAGATGCTGACGAGGATCTCTTCCTTCGTCTTGAAGTGGTAGTACAGCGCTGCCTTGGTGACGTCGAGGCGCTCGGCGATCTCGCGCAGCGACGTCTTCTCGTAGCCCTGCTCGGCGAAGAGCTCGAGCGCCACGTCCTGGATGCGCTGGCGGGTGTTTCCGCGGCGATGCTGTTTGGTGCCGTCCATGGTGACGCCCATCCTCGTACTCCTCGCACTGCACGGAAACTTACTTGCCGCCCGACTAGATAACTTACTTGACGCCCGGCTAGTTGGAGGTCTAACTTCTCCCAGTGTAGACAACTAGCCGGGCGGCAAGTAAGTGGCCGGCCGGGGGAACGAAGCGGGGCTCAGGGGAGTGGGGACGATGGCGGACACGCAGACGGTCGAGACCAAGCCGGACAAACAGCCGAAGAGCGTACGGGTCGTGCTGCTCGCGCTCATGATCACCATGATGCTCGCGATGCTCGACAACATGATCGTGGGTACGGCGATGCCGACGATCGTGGGCGAGCTCGGCGGCCTGGAGCACCTGTCCTGGGTGGTGACGGCGTACACGCTGGCCACCGCGGCGGCCACACCGATCTGGGGCAAGCTCGGTGACATGTTCGGCCGCAAGGCCACCTTCATGACCTCGATCGTGATCTTCCTGATCGGCTCCGCGCTCAGCGGCATGGCCCAGAACATGGGCGAGTTGATCGGTTTCCGGGCCGTGCAGGGCCTCGGCGCCGGCGGTCTGATGGTCGGCGTCATGGCGATCATCGGCGACCTGATCCCGCCGCGGGAGCGCGGCAAGTACCAGGGCATGATGGCCGGCGTCATGGCGCTCGCGATGATCGGCGGCCCGCTGGTCGGTGGCACCATCACGGACAACTGGGGCTGGCGCTGGTCGTTCTACATCAACCTGCCGCTCGGCGTCTTCGCCCTCGGTCTGATCAGCGTGGTGCTGCACCTGCCGAAGAAGCGGTCCAAGGCGGGCATCGACTACCTCGGTGTCGTGCTGCTGACCGTCGGCATCACCTCGATCGTGCTCGTCACCACCTGGGGCGGTACGCAGTACGCCTGGACGTCCGCTCGGATCATGGAGCTCATCGGCATCGGCGTGGCATCGCTGATCGGGTTCGTGTTCTGGCAGACCAAGGCCCGCGAGCCGGTCGTCCCGCTCCACATCTTCCGCAGCCGCAACTTCACGCTGATGTCGATCATCGGCTTCATCACCGGCTTCGTGATGTTCGGCGCGACGCTGTTCCTGCCGCTGTACCAGCAGTCGGTGCAGGGTGCCTCCGCGACCAACTCCGGTCTGCTGCTCCTGCCGATGCTCGGCGCGATGCTGGTCACCTCGATGGTGGCCGGGCGCGTGACCACGAACACCGGCAAGTACAAGGTGTTCCCGGTGGTCGGCAGCGCCCTGATGATCGTCGGGCTGTACCTGCTGTCGACGATGGACACGGGGACCTCGCGGTTGATGTCCGGTGTGTTCATGGCCGTCGTCGGTCTCGGCATGGGCTGCCTGATGCAGATCACCATGCTGGTCGCGCAGAACAGCGTCGAGATGCGGGACATGGGCGTCGCGTCCTCCTCGACCACCCTGTTCCGTACGCTCGGCTCCTCCTTCGGTGTCGCGATCATGGGCGCGCTGTTCAACAACCGGGTCCAGGACGTGATGTCCGCACGGGCCGGAGCGCTGGGTTCGAAGATCACCGAGAAGTCGGCGCAGCTGGACGCGAAGAGCCTGGAGAAACTGCCGGCGGTGGCGCGGGAGGCGTACCAGCACGCGGTGTCCGCGGGTACGCACACGGCCTTCCTGCTCGGGTCGATCGTGGCCGTGGGCGCGCTGATCGCGGCGGTGTTCGTGACGGAGGTCGCTCTTCGCGGCGCGGGGCCGGCTGCGCCCAAGCCTGGCGAGGGTGAGGCCGCGCCGGCGCCGGTCGTCGAAGCCGTGTGATCCTCCCAAGGTGAGCTGAAGGCCCCCGGACGGTGTCCGCCCCGGGGGCCTTCGTCATGTGTGGGTGCGTGGGGGCGTGCGTCTCTGGGGGGCCGCCCCCAGGCCCCCGCTTCGGCCCCGCCGCTGTCAGTGGGCCGTGTCACCATCGGACCTGTGGACAAGATGCGGCAGTTGCGGCTCGCCAAGGACGCGATGGACCGTGACTGGGCCGATCCGGAGCTGGATCTGGACGGGGTGGCCGCATATGCCGGGTATTCGCGGTTTCACTTCCTGCGCGCCTTCAAGGCGGCGTACGGGGAGACGCCCGGGCAGTACCTGACGCATCGGCGTATCGAGCGGGCCGAGGAGATGCTGCGCAGCGCCGGCCTGAGCGTGACGGAGATCTGCCATCTGGTCGGGTTCAGCAGTCTCGGGACGTTCTCGGCGCGGTTCAAGGCGCGGACCGGGCTGACGCCGAGCGACTACCGGAGCAAGCACGTCGGCCGCGGCGCCGCCCTCATCCCGGGGTGCTACGCGATGCTGTGGGCCGGCGGTTTCCCCACCGCAACATCGAAGAAGCGGCCCGAGGCCCGCCCTGCCTACGGTGACGGACAGGACACCGGCACCGAGCCAGGGAGAGCAGAGCCATGATCTTGGGCCTGGGCATCAGCACCGTATGGACCTTCGACCAGCAGCGCACCAAGACCTTCTTCACGGAGAAGCTGGACTTCGAGGTGCGGGACGAGATCTCCATGGGGGACATGACGTGGATCACCGTCGGCGCCAAGGATCAGCCGGGCGTCGAGCTCGCGTTGATGAACCTCGACGGCCCCGGGCTCGACCCCGAGTCCGCCGAGGCGCTGAAGAAGCTGGTCGGCAAGGGCGTGCTGGGCGCGGGAGCGTTCCGTACGGACGACTGCCGGGGTGACTACGCGACCTTCAAGGCACGCGGAGTCGAGTTCCTGCAGTCGCCGCAGGAGCGGCCGTACGGGATCGAGGCGATCTTCCGCGACGACAACGGCAACTGGTACTCGCTGACCGAGCGCAGCGAGGAGCTGGACTTCTCCAAGGACTTCGGGTGACGGGCCCGGCGGGCGAGGAGGCCGCCGCCGAGCACACCGCCGTGCGGGTCGCCCTCTGGCGGGCCCTGCATCTGCGCGCCGATCCGCCGCCGTACGTCATCGAGGACGAGGTCGGGCTGCGGCTCGCCGACCCGGGTGCGGGGTGGCGTGAGCGGCCCGACATGGATGTCGCGGCCACCCGGCGCACGCGGGCGTCCATCGTCGCGCGGGCCCGGTTCGTCGAGGATCTCGTGGTGGAGCGGGTGGCGGAGGGTCTCGACCAGTACGTCGTCCTCGGGGCCGGGCTCGACACCTTCGCGCAGCGCCGGCCGGACGTCGGCGCCGGTGGGCTGCGTGTCTTCGAGGTCGATCAGGCCGGGCCGCAGACCTGGAAGCGGCGCCGGCTCGACGAGCTCGGCCTCGGCGTCCCCGAGTGGCTGCGGCTGGTGCCCGTCGACTTCGAGGGCGACTGGTGGGGGCAGCTGCTCGCGGGCGGACTCGATCCCGGGCGGCCCGCGGTGGTGGCCTCCGCGGGAGTGACCATGTACCTCACCCCGGAGGCGATCAAGGCGACCTTCCGGCTCGTCGCGGGCCTCGCGCCGGGGTCGGCGCTCGTGTCCACGTTCCTCCGGCCCGTGGAAGACGTCGAGCCCGAGGAGCAGGCCCAGCTCAGGGTCGCGATGAAGGGCGCCCGGGCCGCGGGGACGCCGTTCCTCAGCTTCTACCGGCCGCCGGAGATCCTCGGTCTCGCCCGCGAGGCCGGCTTCCGCGAGGTCCGGCACGTCTCGGCGGCCCACCTGGAGCAGCGGTACTTCGCGGGGCGGACGGACGGTCTGCGGCCCTCCCGAGGGGAGGAGCTGCTGGTCGCGGAGGTATGAGCGGTCGCAGGAGAGCCGGCTACGGCAACATCGGATAGCTGCCGGTGTTCGTCGGGGCGTGCTCCGGCAGCCACAGCACCGCCACCGCGCCCTCCGCCGGGACGTCGTCGGGCGTGCCCACCGGGCGGACGTTGCGGAAGGTCAGGCGGGCGCCCAGGACGCGGGCCTGGCCGGCGGCGATCGTGAGGCCCAGGCCGTGGCCGTGGCCCGCGCGGTCGGTGCTGCCGGTGCGGAACCGGCTCGGGCCGTCGGCGAGGAGGTCGGCGGGGAAGCCGGGGCCGTGGTCGCGGACGCGGATGACGCGGCCCTCGACGGTGACCTGGATCGGCGGTTTGCCGTGCTTGGCGGCGTTGGCGAGCAGGTTGAACAGGACCCGCTCCAGGCGCCGGGGATCGGTCGTGACCATCGACTCGTGCACCACCCGCACCTCGACGGCCGGGTCCTTCGCCGTCACCCGGCGGCTGACGAACTCGCCGAGCATGATGTCCTGCAGCTCGGCCCGTTCGGAGGCCCCGTCGAGGCGGGCCACCTCCAGGACGTCCTCGACGAGGGTCCGCATCGCCTTCGCCCGGTCCAGGACCAGCTCGGTGGGGCGGCCGGGCGGCAGCAGTTCGGCCGCCGTCAGCAGCCCGGTCACCGGGGTGCGCAGCTCGTGCGCGATGTCCGCGGTGACCCGGCGCTCGGCCTCCAGCCGCTGCTGCAGGGTGTCCGCCATGGCGTCCACCGCCCGCGCCAGATCGTCGGTCTCGTCGCGTACGACCCCGCCGATGGCGTCCCGCACCCGTACGTCCGACTCGCCCTTGGCGACCTGGTTCGCCGCGGCCGCCGCCTTGCGCAGCCGGCGCGAGAGCTGGCCGCCGATGAGCACGCCCAGCGCGCTGCCGCCGAGGACCACCGCGATGGAGCCGATCACCAGGGCCTGGTCGAGGTCCTTGAGCATGTCCGTGCTGCGGTCGGTGAAGTTGGTGTGCAGCGACAGCACATGCCCGTCCTTGACCGGCACGGCGGCCCAGATGTCCGGCACCCCGTCGCGCCGGTCGGTCACGAACGTCGCCCGGCGGCCCTGCTGGACCTTCGCGCGCAGCGCCGACGGCAGCCGGGGGTCGTCGATCTTGACGTTGGGGAAGTTCGGCCGGTTGGACAGCTCGTAGCTGCGCTGCGCGATCTGGACGCGCTCGTCGGCGAGGTCGCGCGCGTTGTCCAGCATCGAGACCCGGGCCGCGTTGTGCACGACCAGGCTCAGCGCGATCGCCACCAGCGCGCCGACCAGGGCGATGGCCGCGCTGAGCTTCCATCTCAGACCCGTGCGCATGCCCGTGCCACCCGGGTTGTCCGGGTTGGTCGGGCGCCTGAATGTCCCCCGCATGTCCCTGGTGTCCCCGTTCAGGCCTTCAACTTGTAACCGAAGCCGCGGACCGTCTCGATCCGGTCCTGGCCGATCTTCGTGCGCAGCCGCTGGACGTGGACGTCCACCACGCGCGTGTCGCCGCCCCAGCCGTAGTCCCACACCCGCTCCAGCAGCTTGTCGCGCGACAGGACCGTGCCCGGCGCGGAGGAGAACTCCAGGAGCAGCCGCATCTCGGTCGGGGTCAGCCCCACCGGCTGCCCGGACCGGCGCACCTCCATGCCCTCGGTGTCGATCTCCAGATCCCCGAAGGTCAGCACACCGCCGCCCATCGGGCCCCCGTCGTCGTCGGCCTTCTCGCCGCCGCTCGCGTGACCGAAGCGCCGCAGCACCGCACGGATCCGCGCGACCAGCACGGCGCCGTCGAAGGGCTTGGTCACGTAGTCGTCGGCGCCCGCCTCCAGGCCCAGCACGACGTCGATCGAGTCGGCCCGGGCGGAGAGCATGATCACCGGGACGGTCGACTCGTCGCGGATACGGCGGCACAGGCTCACGCCGTCGAGACCGGGCACCATGACGTCGAGCAGCGCGATGTCGGGGCGGTTCGCCCGGAACGCCTCCAGGCCCGACAGCCCGTCGGGCATGGCGGTGACCGCGAAGCCGTCCCGCTCCAGCGCGAGCTGGGTGGCCTCGCGGATGACGTCGTCGTCCTCGACGAACAGGACGTGGGTCTGGTCTGCCATCCCGGTGCTCTCAGTTCTCGTATCGGTGATGTCGGTCGTGCCGTGCGTACGGCCTGCCGCTGGTGGATCGGTCCGAGCGGCCCGAACGGTTCACGAGGACGGCGACGCGCCGCCCCCGACGGCGTTGCTGTAGTCGTTGCGCGTGTTGTACCGCTTGACGAAGCGGCCCGCGGTCCAGCCGTACGTCGTCACGATCTCGCCGGACGGACTCGACACCCGGTCACCCTTCTCGTACACCTGCTTGGTCACCACCAGGTCGCCGCGGTCGATCTCCGCGTAGACCGGGGGTTCCTCGGCACGGAACACATTCTCGTACCGACCGCGTTCCTGGCGATACACATACGAGCCGACCCCCACCGCGTCACCGCAGGTCAGCACATTCACCACGACGTCGTCGCCCGGCCCGCCGGTCACGTCGCCGTAGGAGACGTCGATCGGGTACTCGTTCGCGACGCACGGCTTGAGGTCGCGCTTGACCTCCGCCGAGACCGACGGGTCGTCCTTGACCAGCCTGACCGCGTCCACATGCGCGGACGCCTTCGAGGAGCTGGGCGAGGGCGAGACCGCGGCACCCGCCACCGCGTCCGAGGGCGCGTGCGCGGGGCCCTCGTCACGGGCGCCGGTGCCGCCCGTGGCGCAGGCGGAGACGAAAAGGGCGAGGGCGGCGAGCACGGCCACCGCCGTGAACGCCGCCTGCAAGGTCCCCCGGCCCGAGTCCGTCAGACCGCGCAACGCTCCTGCTCCCCACGCTCCAGCGCGCGTGCGTCCAGATCGCGGCTCTCCAGCTCCTCGCGGAGCCGGGCGAGCGCCCGGTGCAGCGTGCTCTTGACCGTACCGGCCGACATGCCAAGGGCTGCGGCCGTCTCCTCCGTCGACATCTGCTCCCAGTGTCGCAGGACGACGACGCTGCGCTGTTTCGGCGCCAGAACCTTCATGATGTCCATCAGCAGGGCGCGGTCCGCGTGCTGCTCGGTGGAGTCGTCGACCGAGGCGTCCGGCAGTTGCTCGGTCGGGACCTCCTCCAGTTTGCGCGCCCGCCACCACTCGGTACGCGTGTTGATCATCACGCGCCGCAGGTAGGCGTCGGCGAGGCGCTTGTCCGCGATGCCGTCCCAGCGGTGGTAGGTCCTGACCAGCGCCGTCTGGAGCAGGTCCTGAGCGTCCACCGGGTCCGGGACCAGCCGGCGTGCGCTGCGCAGCAGCGCATCCTGCCTGGTGCGGACGTACTCCTCGAACTCGAGCACCTCTCCCTGCGCCATGTTGAACCGCCTCCCGATCCCCGTTCCCGCCCGGCCCCTCGCCGTCGGTCTTCCTCGTGCCAATGAAGCTACGGAGGCGTTGTCACGGCGCTGTGCGAGCCAGCGCGCGGCTGGCAATCGGCTGTCCGTCGGTTGTGTAACGGACGTAGGAACGGGGTAAACAGGCGCACCGAACTGCGGTGCTATGGGGGGATTTGGTCGGGTGGCGGGTCGTGATGTGCCGTGGGTTACGAGGGGTTACGTCAACGGGAGCCGATACAAACCACCGGGAAGCGGCTCCACGAGCCCGTCCGAGACGAGTCCGTCGAGAGCCCGCGCGCGCTGCACGGGCTCGTGCCACACGCGGTCGAGAACCGCCTGCGGCACGGGTCCGTGGGCCTCGCGCAGCACGGCGAGCAGCTTGCCCCGCACCTGGCGGTCCGTGCCCGCGTACGTCTGCCCGCGGCGCGGCGGCCCCTGGTGCTCGGGCTTGCCCGCGAGCCGCCAGGCGCACCGGTCGGCGATGGGGCAGCGGTGGCAGGACTCGTTCTTGGCGGTGCACACGAGCGCGCCGAGCTCCATGGAGGCGGCTGCCCAGCGGGAGGCCGTGCCCTCGTCCTCGGGCAACAGGGCGCGGGCCAGCTTGCGTTCGGCGGCGGTGGTGGCGTTCGGCGGGTACTGGACGCCGGTGACGGCGCGCGCGAAGACCCGGCGGACGTTGGTGTCGAGCACCGCGTGCCGCTGCCCGTACGCGAAGGAGGCCACGGCCGCCGCCGTGTACTCGCCGATGCCGGGCAGGGCCAGCAGCTGGCCGTGGTCGGTCGGTACGTCTCCGCCGTGCCGCTCCGTTATGGCCACGGCGGCGCCGTGCAGCCGGAGCGCGCGGCGCGGGTAGCCGAGCCGGCCCCAGGCGCGGACCGCCTCGCCGGGCGCCTCCTTGGCCAGGTCGGCGGGGCGCGGCCAGCGGGCGAGCCACTGCTCGTAGACGGGCAGCACGCGGCTGACGGGGGTCTGCTGCAGCATGAACTCGCTGACCATCACCCCCCAGGCGCCGGCTTCCGGGAGCCGCCACGGCAGGTCCCGGGCATGCTCCTCGAACCAGTCGATGACGGGGGAGTGGAGGTCCTCGCCGGGAGGGGGCCCGAGGGGGCCGTCGGCGGGGCTGTCGTTCGGGGGCTTCGTTGGCGCAGTCATGGCCCTTCCGATCCTGCCACGGCCAGGGGCGGTTGGGCGGTCGTGCCGCCTGCGGTGCGTCGTGCGGAACAGGTCGGTGTGCGGACCGGGATGATGATCCGGAAAAGTTGTGGGACAGGCGGCGGGTGCGGCAAGCGAACGCGCCGATCTCTCGTACAGTTTGCGCCGTGGGATCTCTGCGCAATCCTGTCGGGCCGCTCCCCCGCTCCATCTACTGGCGCCGGAGGGCCGTACTCGTGTCCGTGGTCGCCCTGTTGGCGCTGCTGATCACCTGGATCGTGGTGTCGGGCGGAGGCGGCGGCAAGAAGGACGGCGGGACGAACGGCAAGGGTCCCGCGCCCACGATCACTGCGGGGCCGTCGAGTTCGGGTCCCGCGATCAGTCAAGCCCCGGGCGGGCGCGACGATTCGGGCGGCGGGGATTCCAGCGGGGCGGGATCCGGGGGCAGTTCGGGATCCGGGTCCGGGGGTTCCGGGTCGGGTTCCGGCTCCGGCTCCGGTGGCGGGTCCGCGGCCGGTGGCGGGTCCGGGTCCGGAGGCACCGAGGGTGCGGGTGGCGGCGGCGCGGCCGGCGTCGGATCGAGCATCGGGGTCGGCGGGGGCGACACCCTCGCGCCGGGCTCGACACTCCCCAACTGCACCGCGAGTACGGTCAAGTTGAGCGTGCGCAGCCTGCACAACGCCTACTCGCCCGGCCGGACGCCCACCCTGCTGCTGACCGCCGCGAACACCTCGCCCTACGACTGCAAGATCGATCTCGGCCCTAAGAGCGCGGTGTTGACCATCACGCAGGCCGGCAGCGACAACGACTACTGGTCCTCCGCCGACTGCCCCAAGGGCTCCGGCAGCCTGGTGTTCCGGGCGCCCGCGAAGACCGGCATCACCTACACGGTGAAGTGGGACCGCAAGCCCAGCGCCCCGAAGTGCGCGACGCCCCCGGCGGGGTCGGCGAAGGCCGGAACGTACCTGGTGGAGGCGACGGCATCGGGCTTCACCAAGGCCCAGACGTCGTTCCTGCTCAAGGCGGACTGAGGGGCCTGTCACGGCGGGCGGGCTGGTAAGCCCTCGGCGTGCAGGCGTGCAGGCGTGCAGGCGTGCAGGCGTGCAGGCGTGCAGGCGTGCAGGCGTGCAGGCGTGCAGGCGTGCAGGCCTGCAGGCGGGCCGGTGGTCCTCGGGGCGGCCGGGGGGCTGAGGGGGCTCGGTGCGGCTGTGGGGGCGGGGCTCAGACGTAGCGCTCGAGGATCGACGACTCGGCGAGCCTGGACAGGCCCTCGCGCACGCTGCGGGCCCGTGCCTCGCCGACGCCGTCGACGGTCTGCAGGTCGTCGACGCTCGCGGCGAGCAGCTTCTGCAGGCCGCCGAAGTGCTCCACGAGACGGTCGATGATGGCGCCCGGCAGGCGCGGCACCTTGGCCAGCAGGCGGAAGCCGCGGGGCGAGACCGCCGAGTCCAGCGTCTCCGGAGATCCGGTGTAGCCCAACGCCCGTGCCACCGTGGGCAGTTCGAGCAGCTCGGCGTGGGTGAGGGCGTCGAGCTCGTAGAGCGCCTCGTCGACCGTGCGGGAGCGTTTGGCCGTGGGCTCGGGGACGTAGTCCCGGACGACCAGCTCGCGCTCAGGCTCCACGCCCGCGATCAACTCGTCGAGCTGGAGAGCCAGAAGACGCCCGTCGGTGCCCAGTTCGACCACGTATTCGGCGATTTCGGTGGCGATGCGGCGCACCATCTCCAGCCTCTGGGCCACCGCCGACACGTCGCGGACCGTCACCAGGTCCTCGATCTCCAGGGCCGACAGCGTGCCCGCGACCTCGTCCAGGCGGAGCTTGTAGCGCTCCAGGGTGGCGAGGGCCTGGTTGGCGCGCGAGAGGATCGCCGCGGAGTCCTCCAGGACGCGGCGCTGGCCGTCGACGTAGAGGGCGATCAGGCGCATGGACTGCGAGACCGAGACGACCGGGAAGCCGACCTGCTTGCTGACCCGGTCCGCCGTGCGGTGCCGGGTGCCGGTCTCCTCGGTCGGGATCGTCGCGTCGGGCACGAACTGCACGCCCGCCCGCAGGATCTTCGACAGGTCGGAGTTCAGCACGATGCCGCCGTCCAGTTTGCACAGCTCACGCAGGCGCGTGGCCGTGAACTCGACGTCCAGCACGAATCCGCCCGAGCACATCGCCTCGACCGTCTTGTCGAAGCCGAGCACGATGAGACCGCCGGTGTTGCCGCGCAGGACGCGCTCCAGGCCGTCGCGCATGGCCGTGCCGGGAGCCACGGCGCTCAGTGAGGCGCGCATCAGGCCATCGGCACCGGAACTCCCACCGGATTTTCCGGGAGCTGCTGCCCGGTCGTTGGCTGCCACTGCACTCCTCCGGTCGCAGGTTCTGGGCGCCCCCATGTCGCACATTCTCTTCGTACGGACGGGCGAGACCAGGGCAAAGTCTACCGGCGGTCCTCCTCGTCCCGTGGGGCCTCTCGACGACGGGAGCGTGGAAGGACTCTCAGGGCGTCCCCTATGTCGGCGACTTCCAGGACCTTCATGCCCGGCGGGATCTTGCCGGGGTCGCCCGGAACGAGGGCGTGCGTGAAGCCCAGACGGTGCGCCTCGGAGAGCCGGCGCTGGACGCCCGTCACCCGTCTGACCTCGCCCGCAAGGCCGACCTCGCCGATCGCGACGAGGTTCTTGGGCAGCGGGGTGTCGCTCGCGGCCGACGCCAGCGCGAGGGCCACGGCGAGGTCGGCCGCGGGCTCGGAGAGCTTCACCCCGCCGACCGTCGCGGAGTAGATGTCCCGCTTGCCGAGCGCGCTGATCCGGCCGCGCTGCTCCAGGACGGCGAGCATCATCGAGACGCGGGAGGTCTCCAGGCCCGAGGTCGTACGGCGCGGGGAGGGGATCTGGGAGTCGACGGTGAGCGCCTGGACTTCGGCGACCAGGGGACGGCGGCCCTCCAGGGTGACCGTCAGACAGGTGCCGGGGACCGGTTCGTCACGTCTGGTCAGGAAAAGTCCGCTCGGGTCGGCGAGGCCCGTGATGCCCTCGTCGTGCAGTTCGAAGCAGCCCACCTCGTCCGTGGCGCCGTAGCGGTTCTTGACGCCTCGTACGAGGCGCAGGCGCGCGTGCCGGTCGCCCTCGAAGCTCAGGACGACGTCCACGAGGTGTTCGAGGAGGCGGGGGCCGGCGATGGCGCCGTCCTTGGTGACGTGGCCCACCAGCAGCGTGGACATGCCGCGATCCTTGGAGGCTCGGATGAGTGCGCCGGCGACCTCGCGCACCTGCGCCATGCCGCCGGGGGCGCCGTCGATCTCGGGGGAGGCGACGGTCTGCACCGAGTCGAGGATGAGCAGCGAGGGCTTCACCGCGTCCAAGTGGCCCAGCACGGCGGACAGATCGGTCTCGGCGGCGAGATACAGATGGTCGTCGAGTGCCTTGATGCGGTCGGCGCGCAGCCGGACCTGGCTCGCCGACTCCTCACCCGTGACGTACAGCGTGGGGTGTTCGTCGCTCGCCGACTTGGCCGCCACGTCCAGCAGCAGCGTCGACTTGCCGACGCCGGGTTCGCCCGCGAGGAGCACGACCGCGCCGGGCACGAGCCCGCCGCCGAGGACCCGGTCCAGCTCGGGCACGCCGGTCGAGCGGGCGGTGGCCTGCCTGCCGTCGACCTGGCCGATGGGCACGGCGGAGGTGGTCACACGGCCCGGTGCCGTCGTGCGCACGGCGGGCGTGCCGTACTCGTCGATCGTCCCCCAGGCCTGGCACTCGGGGCAGCGACCGAGCCACTTGGCCGTCTGCCAGCCGCACTCGGTGCAGCGGTAGGACGGGCGGTCCTTGGCGGACTTCGTACGGGCAGCCATGCCGAGAACCGTAACCGAGGCCACTGACAATGCCGGACGGCGCGGAGCGTTCCCCCTGGCCACCGCCCGATCTCGCGTCGCGAACCGGCCACCGCAGTCAGGAACCGGCCACGGAACGAACGGTTCCTGTCCCCGATTGAGGGATCGTTTCACCCGTATGGATTAAATGTGCTCAAGGGGGAAGAAGGGGCCATCCCGAGCCGCCTACGGTCCACGGATGACGAGCAGCAGTCCGGAGACTCCGACCCGCACCACCGGCGCACACCGGGCGCGCCGGGAGGCCCGCGACCGCGCCGCGGCCCGCACGCTGGCGCAGCGCCCGCCCGCGCGCTACGAGCCGTATCTCGACGGCCTGTTCACCTACTGCCTGTCGGTGCTGTGCGACCACGACGCGGCGACCGAGGCCCTCGGTGACGCCCTCGCGCTCGCCGAGCGGCGCCGCGGCCCGGAGACGGCCGGGGACCGCCGGCCGTGGCTGTACGCGCTGGCCCGCTGGTCCTGCCTGCGCAAGCTGGCCGAGGCCAAGCAGAAACGTCAGGGCACCCATGCGGCGGGCCGCGCCGGCGCCGAGCGGCAGGACCCCGGTGGGCCTCCCGTCGCCGACGAGGTCCAGGAGCAGCGCCGCCGCGAACTCGCCCTGCTCGCCTGGCCGGAGGCCGCCGGCACCACCCCGGAGCAGCGCGAGGCACTCGAACTCGCCGTGCGCCACCACCTGGCCGCCCACGAGGTCGCCGCCGTGCTCGGCCTGGACCTCGCCACCGCCCGCGAGTTGCTGGCCTCCGCCGCCTGCGAGGTCGAGCGCACGCGCGCGGCCCTCGCCGTCGTCGAGGCCGGCGGCTGCCCGGGGGTCGCCCGGCTCACCGGGGACAGCCAGCTGGTGCTCAGCTCGGCCCTGCGCAAGGAGCTCGTCCGGCACGTCGACGACTGTCCGCGCTGCCGCCGCAGCGCCGAGCGCGCGATCCCCGGCCGCTGGCCCGGCGCGATGGTCACGCCCGCCGAACTTCCCGTCCTTCCGGCGCCCCGCGCGGCCCTGCACGTGTCGGTCGCGCACCATGCACGCGCGCGTGGCACCGCCGTTCCGCGCTTCGACCGGCGCGGTTTCCCGATGGACCCCAAGGACCGAGCCGCCCGCCGGGACCGCATCCGCGCGCGTGCCGTCACCACGACGGTCGTGGCCACCGTCGTGGCGGCCCCCGTGCTCGCCCTGTGGGCCGCCTACCGCGGCTCACCGGCCGACGAGAGCCCCGACGGCCGCTTTCCCACCGCCAGCGAGGCGCACGGCCCCGAGAGTCTCGGCGGCGAGGCGGCGGGCGGCGGCTACGAGAACGCCGGCAACGCCAGCAGCCCACCCGGCGGCCGCTTCGGCTCGGGCGGCGACCCGGACGTCTCCGTGGAGGTCGTCAGCGTCGCCGGTGCCGGGCGGAAGGGCTCCGGAGACCTCGACGTGTCGGCCGGCCACCACGGCGACACCACGCTCGTCACGCTCACCGCGACCGGAGACGCACCGGTGCGCTGGTCGGCGTCGACGGGAGCCTCCTGGCTCTATCTGAGCCAGTCGTCGGGAACGCTCGCGCCCGGCGACTCGTTGACGATCAAGGTGTACGTCGACCACCTGCGCGAGCCGTCCGGCGCGTGGAGCGCGAAGGTGGCCGTCTCACCGGCCGGCGCCGTCGTCTCCATCAAGGGCTACGGCACCGCACCCAGCCCGAGCAGCCCGGCCCCGACCAGCCCCTCGGACCCGCCGTCCTCGTCCGGCCCGGACCCCACGCCGGGCAGTCCGACGCCCTCCGACCCCCCGTCGAGCACCCCGCCCTCGTCGCCCACCCCGGACCCCACGCCCAGCGACCCGACCCCGACCGCGCCGACGGGCTCGACGCCACCGCCCACCGGAAGCGGCGGCCCGAGTTCCTCGACGCCGTGAGCGCGGACCCCGGACGGATGCCGGCTCAGGGTCGGTGCACCGCCGGTGCCTGCTGCGGGAGTCCCGCCTGCCCGGCGGCGTCCGGCCCGCGCCGAGAGCACGCACCGCACGCCGCCGGGATCGCCGCCGCGCCCGCCCTTCCGGCGGCCGACGGCACTGTCGCGGAAGGTCCTAGCCGGCCGGATCGGCCGGGTGCGGCGCCAGCAGCGGAAGCTGCGAGGCGAGCCGCTCCTCGCACAGCTCGACCAGGCGGTCGTAGCCTGCCTTGCCCATCAGCTCGATCAGCTCCGGCCGGTAGGACACGTACACCGGGTCCCCCGCGCCGTGCGCCGAGGTCGCCGACGTGCACCACCAGTGCAGGTCGTGGCCGCCCGGGCCCCAGCCCCGGCGGTCGTACTCGCCGATCGACACCTGGAGCACACGGGTGTCGTCGGGCCGGTCGATCCAGTCGTAGGTCCGCCGGACCGGCAGCTGCCAGCACACGTCCGGCTTGGTCTCGAGCGGTTCGCGGCCCTCCTTCAGGGCCAGGATGTGCAGCGAGCAGCCCGCGCCGCCCGCGAACCCGGGCCGGTTCTGGAAGATGCAGGAGCCCTGGAAAGGACGGGTCTGGCGGTCGCCGTCCTCGTCCTCGGAGACCCAGCCGTGCTCCATGCCCTCGTCATGGTGCTGCCAGATCTCCGGCGTGAGCCTCGCCACATGCCCGGCCACGCGCTTCTCGTCGTCCTCGTCGGAGAAGTGGGCGCCCAGCGTGCAGCACCCGTCGTCCGCGCGGCCGGCCTGGATGCCCTGGCAGCCGCTGCCGAAGATGCAGTTCCAGCGAGAGGTCAGCCATGTCAGATCGCACCGGAAGACCTGCTCGTCGTCCGCCGGATCCGGGAATTCCACCCACGCGCGCGCGAAGTCGAGGCCCTTCTCGTCGGCCTTCAGGTCCTTCTTCGACTTCTTCGTCGTCTTCGTCGTCTTGGGTGGCGACACCTTCGAAGACTCCTTGGCGGACTTGTCCTTCTTCGCCGTTTTCGTCTTTGGCACGGACCCAGCCTACGGCTCCGGCGGCACCATCCCATACGGAGGACCGCCGAGCTGGCAGTAGCGTTCCGTACATGAGACTCGGTGTCCTCGACGTGGGTTCGAACACGGTGCATCTGCTGGTGGTGGATGCCCACCCCGGCGCGCGCCCGCTGCCCGCGCACTCGCACAAGGCGGAATTGCGCCTCGCCCAACTTCTCGACGACAGCGGGGCCATCGACTCCGACGGCATCGGAAAGCTGGTCGACGTCGTCCACGAGTGCCTCCAGGCCGCCGAGGACAAGGGTGTCGAGGACGTCCTCCCCTTCGCCACCTCCGCCGTGCGCGAGGCGAGCAACGCCGACGACGTCCTCGCGCGCGTGCGTGACGAGACCGGCGTGGAGCTTCAGGTACTCACCGGCGCGGAGGAGGCCCGGCTGACCTTCCTCGCCGCCCGCCGCTGGTTCGGCTGGTCCGCGGGCAAGCTGCTGGTCCTGGACATCGGCGGCGGCTCCCTGGAGATCGCCTACGGCATCGACGAGGAGCCCGACGCCGCGGTCTCCCTCCCGCTCGGCGCCGGCCGGCTCACCGCGGCTTGGCTCCCCGGCGACCCGCCCGCCGCGGACTCGATACGGGCTCTGCGCCGCCACGTACGCGCCCAGATCGCGCGCACGGTGGGCGAGTTCACCCGCTTCGGCACCCCTGACCACGTGGTCGCCACCTCCAAGACCTTCAAGCAGCTGGCCCGCATCGCCGGTGCCGCCCGCTCCGCGGAGGGCCTGTACGTCCAGCGGGAGCTGAAGCGGGAGTCCCTGGAGGCGTGGGTCCCGAGGCTGGCCGGAATGACGGAGGCCCAGCGCGCCGAACTCCCGGGTGTCTCCGAGGGCCGCGCGGGCCAGCTCCTCGCCGGCGCCCTGGTCGCCGAGGGCGCCATGGACCTGTTCGGAGTGGACAAACTCGAGGTCTGCCCCTGGGCCCTGCGCGAGGGCGTCATCCTGCGCCGCCTGGATCACATGGGGTCGGTGTAGCGCTCCCGGGGGGCGCGGGGAACGGTGCGAGCAACCACCCACGAAACCGCGCCCGCCAGTGGCGAAGTCCACAACGGCGCATAGGCGCACCACGGCGGCCAACCCCAACCCGTAACCTGTCCAGCATGGCGGAGCCAGTCGTGCGCATCCCGGATGCGAAGGTCGCGCTGTCCACGGCCTCGGTGTACCCGGAGTCCACGGCGACGGCCTTCGAGATCGCCGCGCGCCTCGGATACGACGGAGTCGAGGTCATGGTGTGGACCGACCCGGTCAGCCAGGACATCGAGGCGCTGCGCAGACTCAGCGACTACCACCAGATCCCGATCCTGGCCGTCCACGCCCCCTGCCTGCTCATCACGCAGCGGGTGTGGTCGACGGACCCCTGGGTCAAACTCCAGCGCGCCCGGGCGGCGGCCGAGAAGCTAGGGGCGAGCACGGTCGTCGTGCACCCGCCCTTCCGCTGGCAGCGCCAGTACGCGCGCGACTTCGTCAGCGGGATCTGGCGCATGGCGAACGAGACGGACGTGCGGTTCGCCGTCGAGAACATGTACCCCTGGCGCTACCGCGACCGCGAGATGCTCGCGTACGCCCCCGACTGGGACGTGACGAAGGAGGACTACCGCCACTTCACGATCGATCTCAGCCACAGCGCGACCGCCCGGGTCGACGCGATGCACATGATCGACCGCATGGGCGACCGTCTCGGTCATGTCCACCTGGCCGACGGCCGGGGCTCGGCGAAGGACGAGCATCTGGTCCCGGGGCGCGGCAACCAGCCCTGCGCCGAGTTGCTGGAGCGGCTCGCCCTGACCGGCTTCGACGGCCATGTCGTCATCGAGGTCAACACCCGGCGCGCGATGTCCAGCGCCGAACGCGAGGCCGATCTGGCGGAGGCCCTGGCCTTCACCCGGCTCCACCTCGCCTCCGCGGTGAAGGTGCCGCGGCCATGACCGACACCGCCTCCCGGGGCCGGGGCAGGCCTCGTCGTACGGAGTCCGCCGACACCCGCGACCGCATCCTGGCCGTCGCCCGCGAGGAGTTCTCCGAACGGGGCTACGAGAAGACGTCGGTGCGCGGCATCGCGAAGGCGGCCGGCGTGGACTCCTCGCTGGTGCACCACTACTTCGGCACCAAGGAGCAGGTCTTCGAGGCGGCGATCGAGGTCGCCTTCGCGCCCGCGCTGAACGCGCCGGCGGCGCTCGCCGACGGCCCGCCGGCCGAGGTCGGCGAGCGGCTGACCCGCTTCATCTTCGGCATCTGGGAGAACCCCACCACCCGTACGCCGCTGCTGGCGATCGTGCGCTCCGCCGTCAACAACGAGGCGGCGGCCGCCGTCTTCCGCCGCCTGATCGCCTCCCAGCTGCTGCGCCGCATCGCCTCCCAGCTGGACCTGCCGGACCCGGAGCTGCGGGCCGAGCTGGCGGCCGCGCAGATCGTGGGGTGCGCCATGCTGCGCTACGTGATCAAGGTGGAGCCGCTGGCGTCGGCGGACATGGAGCAGATCATCGCGCGGGTGGCGCCGGTGGTGCAGGGACATTTGACCGGTCCCTGAGCCGGTCCGCCGAGCCGCGTGTCCCGGCTCTCCGAGACAAACGTCCCGTATTGCGGACACCGCGTCCCGACCCCTGGATGACCGGCGTAACCTCGGTAGCAGCCCTATCTGTCTGAAGGAGCGAGCGACGATGCCCGAGCTGAGGTCCCGCACAGTCACCCACGGACGCAACATGGCGGGCGCCCGCGCCCTTATGCGCGCCTCCGGTGTACCCGGTGCGGACATCGGCCGTAAGCCGATCATCGCGGTCGCCAACTCCTTCACGGAGTTCGTGCCGGGTCACACCCACCTCCAGCCGGTCGGCCGGATCGTCAGCGAGGCGATCGTCGAGGCCGGCGGCATCCCCCGCGAGTTCAACACCATCGCGGTGGACGACGGCATCGCGATGGGCCACGGCGGCATGCTCTACAGCCTGCCCTCCCGCGACCTGATCGCGGACAGCGTGGAGTACATGGTCGAGGCCCACTGCGCCGACGCCCTGGTCTGCATCTCCAACTGCGACAAGATCACCCCGGGCATGCTGAACGCGGCCCTGCGCCTGAACATCCCGACGGTCTTCGTCTCCGGCGGGCCCATGGAGTCCGGCCGCGCGACCCTCGTGGACGGCACGGTCCGCACGCTCGACCTGGTCGACGCGATCTCCGACGCCGTGAACGACAAGATCTCGGACGAGGACATCCTCCGTATCGAGGAGAACGCCTGTCCGACCTGCGGCAGCTGCTCCGGCATGTTCACCGCCAACTCGATGAACTGCCTGACCGAGGCCATCGGCCTCTCCCTGCCCGGCAACGGCTCGGTCCTCGCGACCCACACGGCCCGCAAGCAGCTCTACGTCGACGCGGCCCGCACGGTCATGGACATCACCCGCCGCTACTACGAGCAGGACGACGACACGGTCCTGCCCCGCTCGGTCGCGACCTTCGCCGCCTTCGAGAACGCGATGGCCCTGGACATCGCTATGGGCGGCTCGACCAACACGATCCTGCACCTGCTGGCCGCGGCCCAGGAGGCGGAGATCACGTTCGGCCTCACGGAGATCGACGCGGTCTCGCGCCGCGTGCCCTGCCTGGCGAAGGTCGCCCCGAACGTCGCCAAGAACCGCACGTACTACATGGAGGACGTGCACCGCGCCGGCGGCATCCCGGCCCTCCTCGGCGAACTGCACCGCGCGGGCCTGCTGAACGAGGACGTGCACGCGGTCCACAGCCCGTCCCTGGCGGACTGGCTGAAGACCTGGGACGTCCGCGGCGGCTCCCCCTCCCACGAGGCGGTGGAGCTGTGGCACGCGGCCCCGGGCTGCGTCCGCTCCGCGGAGGCCTTCTCCCAGTCCGAGCGCTGGGAGGCGCTGGACGAGGACGCGGCGGAGGGCTGCATCCGCAGCGCCGAGCACGCGTACTCGAAGGACGGCGGCCTCGCCGTCCTCAAGGGCAACCTCGCCGTCGACGGCTGCGTGGTGAAGACGGCCGGCGTCGACGAGTCGATCTGGACCTTCGAGGGCCCGGCGGTCGTCTGCGAGTCGCAGGAGGAGGCCGTCCAGAAGATCCTCACCCAGCAGGTCAAGGAGGGCGACGTCGTCGTCATCCGCTACGAGGGCCCCAAGGGCGGCCCCGGCATGCAGGAGATGCTCTACCCGACCTCGTACCTGAAGGGCCGCGGCCTCGGCAAGGCCTGCGCCCTGGTCACGGACGGCCGCTTCTCCGGCGGCACTTCGGGCCTGTCCATCGGCCACGCCTCCCCGGAGGCGGCGGGCGGCGGCACCATCGCCCTCGTCGAGGACGGCGACCGCATCCGCATCGACATCCCGAACCGCACGATCGACCTCCTGGTCGACGACGCCGAACTGGCCCGCCGCGAGGCCGCCTTGGACGGCGTCTTCGCCCCCAAGAACCGCGAGCGCAAGGTCTCAGCGGCCCTGCGCGCCTACGCCGCGATGGCGACCAGCGCGGACAAGGGCGCGGTGCGGGACGTGTCGAAGCTGGGCTGAGCCTCCGGTTTCCCGACGGGGCCGCCCCTCCGGGGCGGCCCTTCCGGCTGTCACCAGGCGGCGGGATCGCGGGCGTCGACGGAGAAGACGGTGCCGTCGGGGGCGGTGGCGTAGATGTGGGAGTGGGCGAGGACGGGCCCGGGCAGCGAGGAGGCGACCTGGCCCGACCCTGCTCCCGGCCGCGCCGGAGTCTGCCCGACGAGGCGTCCCTCGGCGGCGTCGACGGCGAGCAGCCGCCCGTCGCCTGCCGAGAGGTACACATACCTGCTGTCGGCGACGGGTGCCGAACTTCGGCTCACGGACGTCTCGACATGCCAGAGCCGCTTGCGGGCCTCCAGGCCGATGGCGTCCAGCGAGCCGTCCGGCGCCAGGACGTACACGACGTTCCCCTGCACGGTCGCCTGGGCGTCCGGACGCGCGACCGGCAGCACCACCCGGCGCGACGCCCTGGAGGCGGGGGTGTAGCGGAGGACCGCGTCGGTGTCGGCGTAGACCTTGTTGGCGGAAAGGAAGAAGACGGAGCCGGTGTGGGCGCCGACCGGGGTCAGGTTCCCGCTCAGCCGTGCCTCCCAGCGCACAGCCCCCGAGGCCGGGTCCACGGCGGTGACCAGGGTGCTCGAGCCGTCGCCCGACGGATTGGCCGCGTACGCCAGCGGATCTCCGGGGAACGAGGCGAAGGACGGCGCGGGTTGGCCCGGTATCCGGTGACTCCACCTGGTCCTGCCCGACGCGGCGTCCACGGCGGTGACCGTCCCGTCGACGTGCGTGAGCAGCACCATCTCCCCGGCGACCTGTATGCCGCTGTGCTCGGGCATCTTCCGCTGCCAACGTGCCTTGCCCGAACCGGGTTCGAGCGCCTCCAGCCGCCGGCCCTGCTGGGTCTGCGGCTGCACCAGGCCGCCCGCGAGGGCCGGCGGCGCGGTTCTGAACCCCTCGGCGACGGAATGACGCCACAGCACGTTGCCGTCGGACGGATCCATCGCGAAGACCACCCCGGGCCGGGCGCAGATCAACTGCTGTGTCCCGTACGAGCATTGTGGGGCGCCCGCGTCCTTGGCCAGGGGCTTCACCGACCACGCGGCGGGCCGGGATGCCGACGCCGTGGGGGAGTCGCCGCCCTGTGGTGCGGGGCTGCCACCACCGAGCAACTGGACGGAGGCAAGCGCTCCACCGGCCACGAGCACGAGTGCCGTGGCCGAGAGGACCACTCTCCCGCCCAGGCGTCTCTTGAGCCGCGGTGCAGGCACCTGGCGTTCGGCCGGCCTCGGCACATCCCCCGTCCGCTGCGCAGGTATGAAGGCCTGCGTGTCGTAGGAGGCCGCCACCGACCTCAGTTCACGCATGAGCTCGTCAGGCGTGGGCCGGTCCTCGGGCTCCTTGGCCAGGCAACGCACCAGCAGCGGCGCGAGATTCTCCGGTACGCCGGTCAGGTCCGGCTCGTCGTGCACGACCTGGTAGGCGACGACGTACGGACTGTCGGAGTCGAACGGCCCCCGCCCGGTAGCCGCGTGCACCAGAACGGACCCGAGCGCGAAGATGTCGGCCGCGGGCCCGACCTCCCGGGGCCGCCGGAACTGCTCGGGCGCCATGAACGGGGGAGTGCCGATCAACTTCCCCGTCTCGGTGCGCAGTTCGCTGTCCTTTGGCCGAGAGATGCCGAAGTCGATGACCCTCGGCCCGTCGTCGGCGAGCAGCACGTTGCTCGGTTTGAGGTCCCGGTGCACGACTCCGACGCGGTGGATGTCGCGCAGCGCCTCGGCCAGTCCGGCCATCAGCCGGCGCAACTGGGCGGAGGGCATCGGGCCGTTCCGCTTCACATGCTCGGAGAGCGTCGGACCGGGTATGAACTGCGTGGCCATCCAGGGCCGTTCGGCCTCGGGATCGGCGTCCACGACGGGGGCGGTGAAGGCGCCGCTCACCCTCCGCGCGGCGGCCACCTCCTGCCGAAAACGCCCCCTGAACTCAGGGTCCTTGGCGAACTCGGCGTGCACGACCTTGACCGCGAGCTTCATCCCCGAGGTGCTGCGGGCGAGGTGCACCACGCCCATGCCACCGGAGCCGAGGCATGCCTCGAGGCGGTAGTGACCGGCGTACTCGGGAAGTTCCGCTTCCGCGCCCGCTCCGGTGTTTCCCTGTGGCGCCATGGGACCACCCCCGTGCTGTTCGTCCGCGCGCGCGACGCTCGGAGCCTAGTCGATGTGCCGCGTGAGACAGAGGCGGCTTGCTAGTCTCCGCGTGCGAGTTGCGTACATGTGTTTCATGGCGTGTTTTAGGGGAATCAATGGGGCCCCATGGCAGACATGGGGACCAACGGGGGAGGTTTTTCATGTCTGTTGACCGCATCGAAGCGACCGAAGACGGCGAGAGGGCGGATGCCCTGGCGGCAGCGACGGTCCGCTACTACTCGGTGGCCCCGGGCGTCCGGCTGAACGTGCGTAACGGCCCTGGCACCGGCTACAGCATCGTCCGCGTTCTGCCGGAGGGCTCCAAGGTCCCGATCTACTGCCAGACACCGGGCACGACGGTCTCGGGCCCCTACGGCACCTCGAACATCTGGGACAACATCAGCAACGGCCAGTTCGTCTCCGACGCCTACATCCTCACCGGCAGCGACGGCTATGTCGCCGACCGCTGCTCCTCCTGACACGGCACACGAGGGGTGATGTGATGTCGAGGACCCGCAGGTCCATGCTGCTGGCGGGCACTGCCGTCAGCGCCTTCCTGATGACGCTCGGGTCGTCCGCGACCGCCTCGGCGGCGACCGTGCAGACGTACCCGATCGCTCCGGGTGTGGACCTCAACGTCCGCAGGGGGCCCGGCACCAACTACCAGATCGTGCGCGTCCTGCCCGAGAACACCCGCGTCCAGATCTTCTGCCAGTCGCCGGGCACCACGGTGACCGGCCCGTACGGCACCTCGAACATCTGGGACAACATCGACGACGGCGAGTACGTCTCGGACGCCTACGTGAAGACCGGCAGCGACGGCTACATCGCCTCCCGCTGCGGCTGACCCGGCAGGGAGCCCGCCCCCGCCCCGGAGCCATAATCGTCCCGTGAGCGACGAAAACGGCACCCCGGCGGCCCCCGCGGGCTCCCCCGCCCCCCACCCGGAACCCCTGCGCTTCTTCGGCACCACCTGGGTCGACCACGACAACGGCTACCCCCTCCGCCGGATCGGCGCGACCGCCGGCTCCTTCGTCGCCGCCGTCGTCTCCTGCCTCGTGCTCCGGTTCGCCTACCAGGGGCTCCAGATCGCCGACACCGGCGCCTTCGTCACCGTCCTGGTGGTCGCGATGTTCGCGATCTGCAGCGCGTTGGCCCTCCGTACCACCTGGGACTCCTTCACCCGCCGCCCCGACCCGGACCGCCAGGCATCCCTCCGCGGCCTGCTGGCCATCGGTTTCGTCGGCTCGCTCCTCGCCTACTTCTTCCGCTCCCTCACCGAGGCACCCGGCGAGAAACTCCACCGCGAGGAGTACGAGGCGGCCCTCGAGCAGCACGCGAAGCGCAGCACGCGCCGCTCGGGCAACCCGTCGAAAAAGCGGCGCCGCGGCTGACCGGCACCTGCGCCGGGGACGCCGGGCCCGCCTTCTGCACCGAAAGTCAGCTGCCCCCTGCGCGCGGCGGGGCCACCATGGCCGTATGACGGTCTCCTCACGCACCGCCCGCGCCCACTCCTTCAACGCCGCCGCAGCCCAGTACGCCGCGAACCGCCCCTCGTACCCGCTGGCCCTCTTCGACGTGATCGAGGAGCTGTCCGGCCGCCCGCTCGCCGGCGCCCGCGTCGCGGACATCGGCGCCGGTACCGGTATCTCGACCGCACTCCTGGCCGCCCGCGGCGCGGACGTCCTCGCCGTGGAGCCCGGCGAGGGCATGGCGGCCGAGTTCCGCCGCACCCATCCCGACATCCCGATCGTCCGCGGCAGCGGCAACGCCCTCCCCCTCGCCGCCGCTTCCGCCGACCTCCTCACGTACGCCCAGGCCTGGCACTGGACCGACACGGCCCGCTCGGTGCCGGAGGCTCTGCGCGTGCTGCGGCCGGGCGGCGCGCTCGCGCTGTGGTGGAACACCAGCGCCCTCGACGTCCCGTGGATCGACGCGCAGACAACCCGGATCGGACGGCACTTCGGCGCCGACGGGGTCGTCGACCGCAACGGCAGCGGTCTCCGCACCGCACTCGCCGACCCCAGCGGCCGCCTGGAGTTCACCCATCGCCGGGTGCGCTGGAGTCGTCACGTCCCCGTCGACACCCACCTCGCCAACATCGGCAGCCACTCGATCTTCCTGGTCCAGGGTGAGGAGAGCGCGAGCGCCTTCCTCACCGAGGAGCGCACCCACCTGCTGACGGTCTTCCCGGACGGAATCGTCGAGGAGACCTACGTCGTCGAACTCCTGGTGGCCACCAGCGCACGACCTGCGTGACGGCCCATCCCTCGCGGGCCGCCACGCACACGCTCATCCGTTTGCCGAGTGGCGCGGTGGGCGCGAGCGCGGGTGGTGGCTCGCGCCTGCGCGCCCTCGAAGGACGACCAGTCGCCCCACCGCGCCCTCGCACCCCTCTCGCCCACCGCCGACCCCCATCAGCCCTTGACGCCGCCCCCTCCCGAGAGGATTATTCATCACATGATGAATTATTCCCCGGGCCCACCCGCCGAGCCCGCGGCCGGCCTCGATCCCGCGGCCGGCGCCGCGGCCGGCGCCGCGCCCGTCGTCCGGGCCGAAGGCCTCACCGTCGTCCGCGGCCCCCGCACCGTCCTGCGCGGCCTCGACTTCACCGTCCCGCGCGGCCAGATCACCGGTCTGCTCGGCCCGTCCGGCTGCGGCAAGTCGACGCTCATGCGCGCGGTCGTCGGCACCCAGGCCAAGGTCACCGGCACGCTGGAGGTGCTGGGCAACCCGGCCGGCCACCCCGCCCTGCGTACCCGCATCGGCTACGTCACCCAGGACCCCTCCGTCTACAACGACCTGACGGTGCGGCAGAACCTCGACTACTTCGCGGCGATCCTCGACCCGGGCCGCACGGCCGCCGAACGCCGCCAGGAAGTCGACCGCGTCCTCACCGACGTCGACATGACCAGCCACGCCGACGCCCTCGCCCGCAATCTCTCCGGCGGCCAGCGCAGCCGCGTCTCCCTGGCGATCGCCCTCCTCGGCACGCCCGAACTCCTGGTCCTCGACGAACCGACGGTCGGCCTGGACCCGGTCCTGCGCCGCGACCTGTGGAACCTCTTCCACTCCATCGCCGCCGAACACGGGGCGACCCTCCTCATCTCCTCCCACGTCATGGACGAGGCCGAGCGCTGCCACCGCCTGCTCCTGATGCGGGAGGGCGAGATCCTGGCCGACGACACCCCCGACGCCCTGCGCACCCGCACCGGCTCCGAGACGGTCGAGGCGGCCTTCCTGCATCTGGTCGACGAGGCGGCCGCCGCCGCCCGCGAGAAGGAGACCACCCGATGACCGCGACGACGCCCACGACCGGCACCCGGCCGACGCCCGCCCCGCCCCGCGCCCTGAACATCTCCCGCACCAACGCCACGGCGGCCCGCGTCCTGCGCCAGCTCCGGCACGACCCGCGGACCATCGCGCTGATGATCGTGATCCCCTGCCTGATGCTGTTCCTGCTGCGCTACGTCTTCGACGGCAGCCCGCAGACCTTCGACAACATCGGCGCTTCGCTCCTCGGCATCTTCCCGCTCATCACGATGTTCCTGGTCACGTCCATCGCCACCCTGCGCGAACGCACCTCGGGCACCCTCGAACGCCTCCTCGCCATGCCGCTCGGCAAAGGCGACCTGATCGCCGGCTACGCCATCGCCTTCGGCACCATCGCGATCATCCAGTCCGCCCTCGCCACCGGCCTCGCGGTCTGGTTCCTGGGTCTGGACGTCATCGGCAGCCCCTGGCTGCTCCTCCTGGTCGCCCTCCTGGACGCCCTCCTCGGCACCGCCCTCGGCCTCTTCGTCTCGGCCTTCGCGTCCTCCGAGTTCCAGGCGGTCCAGTTCATGCCGGCGGTGATCTTCCCCCAGCTCCTCCTCTGCGGCCTCTTCACCCCCCGCTCCAACATGCACCCCGCCCTGGAGGCCATCTCCAACGTCCTCCCCATGTCATACGCCGTCGACGGCATGAACGAGGTCCTCAAACACACCGACATGACAGCCACCTTCGTGCGCGACGTCCTGATCGTCGCGGGCAGCGCCCTGCTGGTCCTGGGCCTGGGCGCGGCCACCCTGAAGCGCAGGACGGCCTGAACCCGGAACCGGGGAGCAGCAGCTCACAGGGCGGGGTCGCCGGCACCCGGGGCGGGGTCGCCGCCGGCATCCCGCCCACCGGACACCGAAGCCGCCCACCCACCCCCGATGCGAGGATGAACCCGGACGACGCAACCCCCGGAGGACACCCCGCCATGACCCAGAAAGTCGCAGTCCTCGGCACCGGAAAGATCGGCGAAGCCCTGCTCAGCGGAATGATCCGCGCCGGCTGGGCCCCGTCGGACCTGCTGGTCACCGCCCGCCGCCAGGAACGTGCCGAAGAACTCCGCACCCGCTACGGAGTCTCCCCGGTCACCAACCCGGAGGCCGCCAAGACCGCCGACACCCTGATTCTCACGGTCAAGCCGCAGGACATGGGCACCCTCCTCGAGGAGCTCGCCCCGCACCTCCCCGCCGACCGCCTGATCATCAGCGGCGCCGCCGGCATCCCCACCTCCTTCTTCGAGGAGCGCCTGGCCGCCGGCACCCCGGTCGTCCGCGTCATGACGAACACCCCCGCGCTCGTCGACGAGGCGATGTCCGTCATCTCCGCCGGCACCCACGCCACCGCCGAACACCTCGCCCACGCCGAGGAGATCTTCGGCGCCGTCGGCAAGACGCTCCGCGTCCCCGAGTCCCAGCAGGACGCCTGCACCGCCCTCTCCGGCTCCGGCCCGGCGTACTTCTTCTACCTGGTCGAAGCCATGACGGACGCCGGCATCCTGCTCGGCCTGCCACGCGACAAGGCCCACGACCTGATCGTCCAGTCCGCGATCGGCGCCGCGACCATGCTCCGCGACAGCGGCGAACACCCGGTCAAACTCCGCGAGAACGTCACGTCCCCCGCGGGCACCACCATCAACGCCATCCGCGAACTCGAGAACCACGGCGTACGAGCCGCCCTCATCGCCGCTCTTGAAGCCGCCCGCGACCGCAGCCGCGAACTGGCCACCGGCAAGAAGGACTGACCCACCAGCCCGACCGGGGGCGGCCGTTCACGCGGCCGCCGCGTCCACCACCTCCTTCGTGGCCACCACCCGCGCGAAGCCGCCGCCGTCCAGCGACACCGCCGACGCCTGCGCGATCTCGTCCGCACTGCGCCGCCAGCCGAACGGTCCCTCCAGGTCGAAGGTGTACGTCGCGTCGTAAGCGACCACCACGTCGTACCCCAGATTCCCGCCCATCCGGGCCGTCGTCTCCACACACATGTTGGTCTGGATCCCGGCCACCACGACCTGCGAGATCCCTTCCGCCTTCAGCCAGGCGTCCAGATCGGGCGTGCCGTAGAACGCCGAGTTCACCGTCTTCGTCACGAACAGCTCAGCCCCCTCGACTCCCTTCCCGCGCCGCTGCTGCACGTACTCCTTGAAGTCGTTCCCCTCGTATCCCGGCCGCAGCGGCGACTCGGGCTTCACCGAGTCATGCCGTACGAACACGACCGGCCGCCCCGTCGACTGCCACACGTCGATCAGCGACGCGATGTTGTCGTCGGCCCCCGGGTTGTTCCGCGGCCCCCAGAAGTCGGCCTCCTCGAAGCCCTTCTGCACGTCCACGACCACCAGCGCTGCGTTCTCTGCGATCTCCATGCCCTCGATCCTGCCGCCGGGAGCACGCCCGCCCCAGAGGGCAAAAAGACAGCGATCGATGATTTACTGCCAGCCATGGAGAATGCCGCGAAGAACGCCTACCGCGTCGCCCTCGTCGCCTTCCCCGGTATCCGCGCCTTCGACGTCTCCGTCATCACGGAGGTCTGGGGCACCGACCGGACCGACCGCGGTGCCCCCGCCTTCGATCTGCGCCGCGTCGCCGCCGAGACCACCCCTGTCCCCATGCGCGGAGGCATGGCCCTCCACCCGGACCGCGCCCTCACCTGGCTGTCCCGCGCTGACCTGATCGTGATCCCCGGCCTCGACGACCACCTCACCCCAGCACCCACCCCCGTCCTGGGCGCCCTTCGCCGCGCGCACGCCCGCGGCATCCCCATCGCGGCCCTGTGCGGCGGAGCCTTCACCCTCGCCCAGGCCGGCCTCCTCGACGGCCGCCGCGCCATCACCCACTGGAACCTCATCGACCTCCTCCGCGCACACCACCCCCAGGTCACCGTCGTCCCCGACGCCCTCTTCATCGAGGACGACAACATCTGGACCGCCGCCGGCACGGCAGCCGGCATCGACCTCTGTCTCCACCTCGTCCGCCGGTCCCACGGCGCCGAATCGGCGGCCACCATCGCCCGGTCGATGGTCACCGCACCCTTCCGCACCGGAAGCCAGGCACAGTTCGTCGAGCACCCCACCCCACGCGCGGACCGCGACGCCGACGCCCTCGCCGCCGTACGCGAGCACGCCCTTCGCCGCCTCCACGAACCGCTCACGATCGCCGACCTGGCCGCCTTCGCGGGCATGTCCCCACGCAGCTTCGCCCGTCACTTCACCGCGGAGACCGGCGTCTCCCCGCTCCGCTGGCTCCTCGACCAGCGCATCGCCGCAGCCCAGAAACTCCTGGAACGCACCGACCTGCCGATGCCCGAGGTCGCCCGCCGCGCCGGATTCGGCAGCGAGGTCACGATGCGCCAGCACTTCGCATCGCGCCTCGCCACCAGCCCACGCGCCTACCGCGCAGCGTTCAGCACGGCATCAGCATCGGTATCGACCACGCCGGTGTCGGACGCATCCGTATCCGAGCCGGCCGGCAACAACCCGATCGCGCGATAAGCGGCATCCACGGTCGGCCGGGCCATCGCCCGAGCCTTCTCCGCACCATCCCGCAGCACCCCCTCCACATGGCCAGGATCGGCGCACAGCGCACTGTGCCTTTCCTGTACGGGCCTGAGGAGTTCGACCACGGCCTCCGCGGTGTCCTTCTTCAAGGCGCCGTACGACTCATATACACCGGCCAGGGCCTCCGGGTTCCCACCCGTGCAGGCCGCGAGGATCTCCAGCAGATTCGCGAGTCCGGGCCGCTCCGCACGGTCGTAGACGACGTCCCGACCGCTGTCGGTCACCGCCCGCATGACCTTCTTCCGCACCACGTCCGGGTCGTCCAGCAGATAGACGACCCCCAACCCCGACTCGTCGGACTTCCCCATCTTCCGCGTCGGCTCCTGAAGGTTCATCACCCGCGCGGCGACCTGGGGAAGCGTCGCCCGCGGAACCCTGAACGTGTGCCCGTACCGCTGGTTGAACCGCACCGCCAGATCCCGCGCAAGCTCCACGTGCTGCGCCTGGTCCTCCCCGACGGGCACGTCGTCCGTCCCGTACGCCAGGATGTCCGCCGCCATCAGCACCGGATACGTCAGCAGCGACACCCGCACGCTTCTGCCCCGCGCGGCCTCCTTCGCGGCCTTCTCCTTGTACTGGATCATCCGCCGCATCTCGCCGTCGGTGGCCACACACTCCAGCAGGTACGACAGCCGCGCGTGCTCGTCCACATGGCTCTGCACGAAGAGCGTGCACAGGGCGGGGTCCAGCCCCGCCGCGAGCAGCAGCGTCGCCGCCTGCCGACTGAGCCTCCGCACCCGCGCCGGATCGTGCTCCACGGTCAGCGCGTGCAGATCCACGACGCAGAACAGCGCGTCAGCCTGGTACTGGTCCGCCTCTGCCCACCGCCGCATGGCGCCCAGGTAGTTCCCCAGCGTCAGGTTCCCAGTCGGCTGGATCCCACTGAAGACCCGTGTCATCTCTACTCCCTCTCCGTTCGGGCCGCCGTCCCGGACGGCCGCCCCTCGGAGATCCGGAGGAGATACGAAAACGGCCGCCGAAGCGGCGGCCGTTGAGTGCATACGTGCGTCCGGCCGCCGTCAGGCGGCCCACCACAGCTGGGTGCACGTACGCGTAGTCATGTCTTGAGAGTACGCCTCCCGGGTGCGGTCCGGAGGCGAGTTGACACGCCCAGGCCGCATCCGTAGTGTTCTCCGAGTTGTCCGACGTGAGCGCCGACTCCGGTCGGTCCCCGGACAGCCATTCCGTAAGTACCAACCACTGCTCGACTGCCGTCGATCCGTCGGCCGTTGCGTTATTGGCATGCGTATTTACGAAATGAGGAATCCGCGTTCGAAAGGACGCAGCCCCCGATTAGCGCGGGAGGCAGGGAGTCCGCTAAAGTCTCACTCGTCCGAACGGCCCAACAGCCGGAAAGACAAGCCCCGCTGACTGGGAGTCAGGCCCGAAAGGATCTGATAGAGTCGGACTCGCCGGAAAGGGAAACGCGAAAGCGGGAACCTGGAAAGCGCCGAGGAAATCGGATACGGAAACGGTCTGATAGAGTCGGAAACGCAAGACCGAAGGGAAGCGCCCGGAGGAAAGCCCGAGAGGGTGAGTACGAAGGAAGCGTCCGTTCCTTGAGAACTCAACAGCGTGCCAAAAGTCAACGCC
>NZ_JBITHF010000007.1:386286-544682 GCF_044457745.1 Streptomyces sp. NPDC050534 | reverse complement strand
CGACACCACGAGAGCGGAACCGGGAAGAGGAATAATCCCCCCGGTTCACAGCGTCCTCGCTGTGTTTTGTTTCAAAGGAACCACGACCATCAGACACAGGGCCTGACGGACGGGGTATCAACATATCTGGCGTTGACTTTTGGCACGCTGTTGAGTTCTCAAGGAACGGACGCTTCCTTCGTACTCACCCTCTCGGGCTTTCCTCCGGGCGCTTCCCTTCGGTGTTCCGAACTCTATCAGTGTTTTTCTGCCCCTCTGACCACTCTCCTGCGGACATGCAGAAGGTGACCCCGGGATAGGATCTGACGAGTTTGGTTGCTGCTGAGCAAGGACGCTTGGTCGCGTCGCTCGGTCTCAAGCAGGAGTACGACTGTACAGGGGGCCGGGAAGCGGGTGCAAATCGATTAGGCTGGTGGTCTAGACCACTAGCCGGTATCTTCCATGCGGAACGCGTAGTTCATATGACATAGCCTGCTCACAGTGCGCCGTCCGGTACAGGCAGTGACGGCCCTTCTCGATCTCCACCCCTCGGAGGCTTCCCATGACCACCGTGACGTCCCCCGTCGCAGGACGCGCCATCGGACTGGCAGCAGTGCCGGATCCCGTCTTCTCCGGGGCCATGGTCGGCCCGGGTACCGCGATCGACCCGGTGCGGGAGCCCTCCGAGGCCATCGCTCCCGTGGACGGGGTCATCGTCTCCCTCCACCCGCACGCCTTCGTCGTCGTGGACGAGCAGGGACACGGCGTGCTCACGCACCTCGGCATCGACACCGTGCAGCTGAACGGTGAGGGCTTCGAGTTGCTCGTGAACAAGGGCGACACCGTGACGCGGGGGCAGGGCGTGGTGCGCTGGAACCCCGCAGCCGTGGAGGCCGCCGGCAAATCCGCTGTATGCCCGATCGTGGCGCTCGAAGCCACGGCCGAGGCTCTTTCCGATCTTCGTGACGACGGTGACGTGAAGGCCGGCGACAGCCTTTTCGTCTGGAAGTGACGTCAGCGCCGTCGAAGTGACGGCACGTTGTACAACCACCGCGGCGGCGGGACCCGCCGCACTATCGGAGACGGGTGAGATGGAGACAACGCTGCGAGGCGTCGGTGTGAGCCACGGTGTGGCGATCGGCGAGGTTCGGCACATGGGAACGGCGGTTCTGGAGCCGCCTGCCAAGCAGATCCCGGCGGAGGACGCGGAGCGTGAACAGGGGCGCGCTCGCCAGGCCGTGGAAGCTGTGGCGGCCGATCTGATGGCACGCGGCAATCTGGCGGGGGGCGAAGCCCAGGCGGTGCTCGAGGCCCAGGCCATGATGGCCCAGGACCCCGAGCTGATGGCGGATGTCGAACGGCGGATCGCCGTCGGGAGCACGGCCGAGCGGGCCGTGTACGACGCCTTCGCCGCTTACCGCGCTCTGCTGGCCGGGGCCGGTGAGTATCTCGCCGGTCGCGTGGCTGACCTGGACGACGTGCGGAATCGTATCGTCGCCCGGCTGCTGGGCGTTCCGATGCCGGGCGTCCCGGACAGTGACGAGCCGTACGTCCTCATTGCTCGTGACCTCGCGCCTGCCGACACGGCACTGCTCGACCCGACGCTGGTCCTCGGGTTCGTCACCGAGGAGGGCGGGCCCACCAGCCACAGCGCGATTCTGGCGCGGGCACTCGGTGTTCCGGCCGTGGTGGCGCTGCCGGGCGCCGGTGAGCTGGCCGAGGGCACGTTGATCGCGGTCGACGGCAGCACCGGCGAGATCTTCGTGAACCCGAGTGAGGAGAAGAGGGCACAGCTGGCGGCCGCGGCTGCCGAGCGCAAGGCTGCGCTGGCCGCCGCCACCGGGCCGGGTGCCACTTCGGACGGGCACAAGGTGCCACTGCTGGCCAACGTCGGCGGTCCCGCGGACGTGCCGGCCGCCGTCGAGGCCGGCGCCGAGGGCGTCGGGCTCTTCCGTACCGAGTTCCTCTTCCTCGACGACAGCAAGAACGCGCCTTCGGAGAAGAAGCAGGTCGAGGCCTACCGGCAGGTCTTGGAGGCGTTTCCCGAGGGCCGTGTCGTCGTCCGTGTGCTGGATGCCGGTGCCGACAAGCCGCTGGACTTCCTCACGCCTGCCGACGAGCCCAATCCGGCGCTGGGTGTACGCGGTCTGCGAACGCTGCTGGACCACCCGGACGTGCTGCGCACCCAGCTGACGGCGCTCGCGAAGGCCGCCGAGGGCCTGCCGGTCTACCTCGAGGTCATGGCTCCGATGGTGGCCGACCGTGCCGACGCCAAGGCGTTCGCGGACGCCTGCCGTGAGGCGGGGCTGCAGGCGAAGTTCGGCGCGATGGTCGAGATCCCGTCGGCCGCGCTGCGGGCCCGGTCGATTCTGCAGGAGGTCGAGTTCCTGTCGCTGGGCACCAACGACCTCGCGCAGTACACCTTCGCCGCCGACCGTCAGGTGGGTGCGGTCTCCCGGCTGCAGGACCCTTGGCAGCCCGCGCTGCTCGACCTGGTCGCGCTGTCCGCGGAGGCCGCGAAGGCCGAGGGCAAGAGCTGTGGTGTCTGCGGTGAGGCCGCGTCCGACCCGCTGCTCGCCTGTGTACTGACCGGTCTGGGCGTCACCTCCCTTTCCATGGGTGCCGCGTCGATTCCTTATGTGCGGGCGACGCTCGGCAAGCACACGCTCGCCCAGTGCGAGCGGGCCGCCGCGGCGGCCCGCGCTGCGGACAGCGCCGAGGAGGCGCGCAACGCCGCGCAGGCGGTGCTGTCCGGCGAATAGCAGGCCGGCTGCTTTGGGTCGACGGTTCTTGAGGGGCGCTCCACCAGCGGGTGGAGCGCCCCTTCCCGTTTCAGTGGTGGTGGCCGGGTGCGTCTCCTTCCGGCCCGAGGTCGGGCGGTACGCAGTAGTCGACGTCCGATTCCGGGGAGATGATGTCGCCGGACTCGATGTCGGTGCAGTAGGCGTCGAACACCTCTCCTGCTGAGAGGGGTTCGAGGCCCTCGCCGCGCAGGTGCCAGCCGTAGACGCGGTCGGTGGTTCCGGGTGCGCTGGTGCGCATCACGAGTCCGCCTGGACTCCGTGTGGCGATGCCGAGGGCCAGGACCGTGGTGAATTCGAGTGCTTCGGCCTCGTCGAGATGGAGGGCACCGTCCTCGTCCTGGTCGGCGTGAAGGACGGAGACAAGTGTTTCCGGTTTCGCCGAGACGCTGCAGACCACGTGGCGGTTGCCCGGGCCCGCTGTGTCGAGGATGCGTACGACGAGGTGGGAGGCGCGGGTGAAGGCGGCGCGGCCGATGTCCTCGCCGCAGGCGGCGCAGGCGCCCAGGCGGGCGAGGAGTGTGGACGCGTACTCCCAGGTGGCCTGCCGGACGGCCTCGTCGACGAGGGCCGGGACGAGGTCGGTCAGCGGCTGGCCGTCGTAGGGAAGGACGGCTCCTGTGGTCGACAGTTCGGCGGTGAAGCGTGCTCGGCTCGACTGGACGTCGGGGTCGAGGCCCTTGTCCGCGCAGAAGTCGGCGTATTCCTGCGGGTCGAAGAGGGCGACCGTGGTGTGACTTCCCTGGGAGGCGCGTGTTTTGAGGAGCGCCTCCACCTGCTGGAGATAGGTCGTGTGGTCGTCGAAGGTGAAGCTGCGGTAGCGGCGCATGGCACGGAAATCGTGCTCATCGGTCAGCAGGCCGATGGTGCCCGCGATCTCGCGGCGCAGCACGCGTCGCATGGTCTGGTGGTCGGTGTGCGTCATCTTTCCCCCTGTGCACAGTCGATCAATGCTCACTCACAGTAACCGGCGGCACTGACAACGGCGTCTGCGCGAGGCGATCGCGAACCGGACGGCTCTGGATCACGAGCCGCTTCGCGCAGGCGTTGCACGACAGGGGGGTGCGCTCAGGAGCGTTTGCGGGCGAGGTCCTCGTAGAAGTGCAGCAGATCAAGGTTGTCGATGGAGCCCGGATTGACCGCCTTCTCCAGTGGTGTGCCCTGGAGGAGGCGCTTGACCGGGACCTCGATGCGCTTGCCGGTGAGGGTGTGTGGGACGCCGGGCACCTCGATGACCTCGTCGGGGACGTGGCGCGGTGAGAGCTGTTCGCGAATGGTCTGCTTGATGCGGTCCAGCAGGGCCTGGTCCAGGGTTGCGCCGGGCGTCAGGTGCACGAAGAGCGGCATCCAGTAGCCGCCGTCGGGCTGTTCGATGCCGATGACGAGGGATTCCTTGATCTCGGGGATGCGCTCGACGGCTTCGTAGATGTCCGCGGACCCCATGCGCACGCCCTGGCGGTTGAGCGTCGAGTCGGAACGGCCGTGGATCACTACGGAGCCGCGGGAGGTGAGGGTGATCCAGTCGCCGTGACGCCACACGCCGGGGTACGTGTCGAAGTAGCTGTCGTGGTAGCGGCTGCCGTCGGGGTCGTTCCAGAAGTGGATGGGCATCGACGGCATGGGATTGGTGACCACGAGCTCACCGACCTCGTCGGTCACGGGTTTGCCGCTCGGGTCCCAGGACTGAAGGTCGGTGCCGAGGCCGGCTGCCTGGAGTTCACCCACGTACACCGGGAGGGTCGGTACCGCTCCCGCGAAGCAGGAGCACACGTCAGTGCCGCCGCTGACGGACGCGATCCACAGATCGCCCCGTACTTCGTCATGCAGCCAGCGGAATCCGTCGGGCGGCAGTGGGGACCCGGTGGTGGCGACACAGTCCACCTTGGAGAGGTCGAAGTCGCGCGACGGGTGCACGCCGGCCTTGCGGCAGGCCATGACGTACGCCGCCGACGTGCCGTACAGGGTGGCCCCGGTCCGTTCTGCGATGCGCCACTGGGCGCCGGTGTCCGGGAAGCCGGGGCTGCCGTCGTAGAGCACGATCGTCGTCCCCGTGAGGAGACCGGAGACGAGGAAGTTCCACATCATCCAGCCGGTCGACGTGTACCAGAAGAAGCGGTCCTCGGGGCCCAGGTCGCAGTGCAGGCCGAGCTGTTTGAGGTGCTCGATCAGGATGCCGCCCTGGGACTGGACGATGGCCTTGGGCAGGCCGGTCGTGCCCGAGGAGTAGAGCACCCAAAGAGGGTGGTCGAACGGTACCTGCTCGAAGACGGGTTCCACGTCCGCGCCGGTCAGGGCCCACCACTCCAGGGCGCCTTCGGGAGCCTCGGTACCGAGGAGGGGGATGTGGACGACGACGCGCACGGTGGGCAGTTCGCTGCGCAGTTCGGCGACGACGTCGCGGCGGTCGTGCTCCTTGCCGCCGTACCGGTAGCCGTCGACGGTGAACAGGACGACCGGTTCGACCTGCTGGAAGCGGTCGAGGACGCTGCGGGCGCCGAAGTCGGGGGCGCAGGACGTCCAGACCGCGCCCACGGCGGCCGTGGCGAGGAGGGCGACGACGGCCTGCGGGACGTTCGGCAGGTAGCCGCTGACGCGGTCTCCGGGGCGTACGCCGCGGGAGCGCAGCTCGGCGGCCAGGGAGCCGACCTGGCGGCGCAGCTCGGCCCAGGTGACGGGGCGCGGCTCGTGTGTCTCGTCCACACACAGGAGGGCCGGTTCGTCCGCTCGGGTCGCGGCCGCACGCAGGGCGTGCTCCGCGTAGTTGAGCTTCGCCCCGGGGAACCACTCGGCACCCGGCATCGAGCGGTCGCCGAGCACGCGCGCGTAGGGTGTGGAGAACCGTACGTCGAACCACTCCGCGACGGCTTTCCAGAACGTCTCCAGCTCATCGACGGACCAGCGGTGCAGCGCCGCGTAGCCGCCGTCGGCCGGGGCGCCGTGGTGCTCGGCCGCCCAGGCCTGGAACTTGGTGACCTGCGCCTGGGCGATGCGTTCGGGATGTGGCTGCCAGAGTGGCTGGGGGTTCTCGGTCGACATGGGTGGCTCCCGGACTGTGCGCGTCGTGTGCGTCGGTCGCGCACGTGCTGGGGTGTGCGCGTGACGCGGCTGACAGGGACGATGCCATGTGATCGACTTCTGCACCAGGGCACGCTCCACATAGTCCGTGCCGTGAAGATGTGGTCTCGGCACGGGTGAACGGCAGTTGAACGACACACGCGCGTGGGCCGGTCAATGGCAGGGTGAGCAGCATGAACGGTCGTGACCTGGTGCGTTCGATAAAGACGGTGAGTTCTGCGGGGGCGGCACAGGGGTTGCTTACCGTGCGAGCCGCATGGCGCACGCGGCGTGCGGACGCCGCTGCCCTGCCGTCGCGTGGCGCCGAGCGCGCGCGGGTGCCCGGGTCCGTGCAGGAGGTGGAGACCGCGCCGGGCGGCGGCATCATCCGGTTCAGCCGGTCCGAGCTGCGCGTCATGGTCGCGGTGAACGGTGCGGTGTTCTGGGGCTGGGACGGGGCCTCTCCGGAGCCGTCGTACGCGCTCGCGGGCCGTTGCCCGGAGCCGGATCCGCGGGCGTTCCTGGAGCCCGACAAGGAGGGTGGCTGGCGCGTCGTGGCCGAGCGGGTCACGGTCGCCGTCTCGCGGCACGGCGCGGTCGAGGTGCGCACGCCTGGAGGTGTGACGCTGCGCCGTGATCTGCCGCCCCGGTGGTGGGAGCCGGTCGGGGGTGGCACGGCGCGCTGGATGCAACGGTCGGAAGTGGCCGCGGACGCCCGGTTCTTCGGACTCGGGGGACGGGCGTCGGGTCCGCGGCTGCGCGACGGGACGTACCGGATGTGGAACACGGACCCCGGGCACGCGTTCGGTCCCGGTGACGATCCGCTCTACATCACGATGCCCGTGCAGCTGGTGGTCGCAGACGCGGCGACGCATCTGGTGTTCCGCGACACCTCGTGGGCCGGCACGGTGACTCTCCGGGAGGGCGAGGAGGGCGCCGGTTCCGGGCACGACCGGGCGGGGACGTCCGAGCTGCGGATGGAGGGTGGTCCGTTGCGCTGCTGGGTGGTGGTCGGTACCCCCGCGCGCGTGCTGCTCGTCTGGGCGTCGCTGACCGGGGCACCCGCACTGCCGCCCGCGTGGGCGCTGGGTCATCACCACGCGCGCTGGGGATTCGGGAGCGAGCAGGAGGTGCGGCGGATCGTCTCCGGTTACCAGGAGCGGGAGCTGCCGCTGGACGCCGTCCATCTGGACATCGACCACTACGACGAGCACCAGGTCTTCACCGTCGACCAGGAGCGTTTCCCCAAGCTGCCGCTGTTGGCCAAGGAGTTGCGGCAGGACGGGATACGGCTGGTGTCCATCATCGACCCGGCGGTCAAGGCTGCCGAGGGCAACGCGGTGTACGACAGCGGGATGGCCGAGGACGTCTTCGTGCGGGACGCTGCGGGCCGGCTCGTGCGAGGGGTCGTGTGGCCCGGGGAGGCGGTGTTCCCCGACTTCACGCACGCGCGCGTGCGTGAGTGGTGGGGGCGGCTGTACGAGGAGCGGCTGGCCCAGGGGTTCTCGGGGTTCTGGCACGACATGAACGAACCGACCTCGTTCGCCGCCTTCGGGGAGCCGACTCTGCCGCGCTCGGCCAGGCACGCGCTGGAGGGACAGGGCGGGGACCACCGCGAGGCGCACAACGTCTACGCACTGTGCATGGCAAGGGCGGGTTACGAGGGGCTGCGCGAACTGGCGCCGCAGGAGCGGCCGTTCGTCTTCTCGCGCTCCGGCTGGGTCGGTATGCAGCGTTACGGGGGCACGTGGTCCGGTGACCTGGCCACGGGCTGGCCCGGGCTGCGGGCCTCGCTGTCGCTGGTCCTGGGGCTCGGGCTGTGCGGGGTGCCGTATTCGGGGCCGGACGTGGGCGGATTCGACGGGAGCCCGTCGCCCGAGCTGTATCTGCGCTGGTTCCAACTGGGCGCCTATCTGCCGCTGTTCCGCACGCACGCGAGTCTGCGGGCGGGACGCCGGGAGCCCTGGGAGTTCGGCGCCGAGGTGCTGGAGCACGCGCGCGTGGCGCTCGTCGAACGCCGGAGGCTGCTGCCGTACTTCGTGACGCTCGCGCATCTGGCCCGGCGTACCGGAGCGCCCTATGTGCGGCCGCTGTGGTGGTCGGCGCCCGAGGACCGCACGCTGCGCGACTGCGAGGACGCCTTCCTGCTGGGCGACTGCCTGCTGGTGGCGCCGGTGCTCGATCAGGGCGCGGACCGGCGTGCGGTGCAGCTGCCTCGGGGGCGCTGGTACGACACGGTGACGGAGCAGGTGTACGAGGGGCCTGGGCAGGTGTTCCTCGATGCCCCCTTGTCGCGGATTCCGGTGCTCGCGCGCGCGGGTGCCGTCGTCCCGGTGCGCGGGGACGACGGTGCGTTGGAACTCGAGGTGTGGGCGCCCGCCCCGGGACGCACCGGCGGCGGACTGGTGGTGCGGGACGCGGGCGACGGATGGGACGAGCCGGAACTCGAGCGTTACGTCACCCGTTGGACCGGGCAGCGACTTGTGGTCGAGCGGGAGGGCGAGGGCGGCACCGGCGAGCCGCCGCACCCGGTCCGCGTCCGGGGACTCGGCAAGGTCTGACTCAGACGTACCGGCCCTCGAACCAGGCCCGCACGGCCAGCGTGTGCAGCGGGAAGGCGAGCTCCTCCGGCCTGCGCAGGAGGTGCCAGCCCTCCGTCTCGTCCGTGCCGGAGGACTTCGGGAGGCCCTCGGCCGGGCGCTCGGGGAGGAGGCCGAACAGCAGCAGGTGCCCGTCGGGAGAGCTCATGGCGTCGACGAGGCGCACGTCGCGGGCGGCCGCGTCGATGCCGGTCTCCTCCTTGAGTTCACGGACGGCAGCCTGCCGCCAGTCCTCCCGGTCGTCTATGTAGCCGCCCGGCAGTGCGACGCCCCCGCGCGCCGGGGCGATCGTTCGTGTGATGACGACCAGGGCGGTGCCCTTCGTGTCGTACACGGGCTGGAGCGCGATCGCCACCGGCAGCGGGTTGCGGTAGGCCACGGCGTGACAGACCGGGCAGGTGCGGGGCCAGCCGGTGACGCCCTCTCCGTAAGGCGCTCCGCAGCTCGAACAGTGGGAGCCGGGCGCGGAATTGAGGGTGGAGGCATGAGTTTCGGACACGAAGCGGAATGTATCCGATCACGGAGAGGGCGTCTCCAGGAGGCGGCTCAGAAGCGACCGTTGAGCGACTTCGAGGAGACGGGGAAGTCGAAATAGGTGTCCGGGTAGGGCTCGGGCCGGTACGTGAAGTGCCACCACTCCTCGGCGAGGTTCACGAAGCCGAGACGCTCGAGGGTGCTCTTCAGAAGCAGCCTGTTGGCGCGCTGTTCGCCCTGGATACGGGGGTCGAGGGTGTGGGCGAGGGTGTCGAAGCAGTCGAAGCCGGTGCCCATGTCGAGGGAGTTGTCGGGGAAGCGCTCGTCCTTGGGCGCGTAGCAGGGGACGAGGGGCTGCCCCGGGTGGTACGGCCGGGTCGGCCGGGCGGGCAGCTTCACGATGGTGAGGTCCATGGTCGAGCCGCGGCTGTGGCCGGATTTCTCCGCGATGTAGCCGTCCTCGAACAGCCGGGTCTTGTCGACGTTCGGGTAGAACTCGCCCTTCATCGCCTGGTCGCCGAGGTCCTCGGCCCAGCGGACGAAGTGGTTCACGGCGCGCTGCGGGCGGTAGCAGTCGTACACCTTGAGGCTGTATCCCTGGCGCAGCAGCCTCGTCTGGGCCTTGTGCAGCGCTTCGGCGGCCGGCCGGGTGAGGATGCAGATCGGCTGCTGATAGCCGTCGATCCGCTCGCCGACGAAGTTGTGCACGGTGAAGTAGCGCATCTCCTGGATGATCGTCGGATCCACGGTTCTCAGGGCCACGAAGTCCTTCGGTGCCTTGGGCTCCGTCTTCGCCTGGGCGGTGGCGGAGGCCGTTGCGACCGCCAGCAGTGCGGCGAGTGCGGTGATCAGAGCGCGTAGTGCACGGGAGAGACGTGTCATGTCTCCTGCATCTATCAAATCGGGACGGCCGGATCCACCCCCGTGGGCCCCGGCCGTCCCTTCCGTTACGACGACGCAGTAAGGGGCCGTTCGGTTCGATCGAGGCCCCTGCCCATTTCCGGAAGCCCGTGACACACTCCTGACGTCCCGTCAGATTACGTTGCGAGGAGGGACTTTGTCGCGTACACGCACGCCTGTCGTGGAAGGGTGGTTCGCCGGCGACGGGGACGACTTCAGGCTCCTCGGCACGCGCTGCGCGGCGTGCGCCTCGGTCTTCTTCCCCCGCGAGGACGCGCACTGCCGCAATCCCTTGTGCTCCGGCGGGGATCTGGAGGAGGTGCCCCTCTCGCCGCGCGGGCGTGTCTGGTCCTACACGGACAGCAGATACCGGCCTCCGTCACCCTATGTGACCGATCCGGAACTTCCGTGGGAGCCGTACACGTTGATCGCTGTAGAGCTGAAGCCCGAGCGCATCGTGGTGCTGGGGCAGGCGGCTCCCGGGACCACCGTCGCCGATCTGGCGGTCGGCACGGAGGTGCAGGTGGTTCCCGGAGTGCTCAATCAGGACGCGGCGACGATCTGGACGACGTGGCACTGGCGGCCGACGGGGGTGGGGGCATGACCGGAGAAGTGGCGGTGCTCGGCGCGGGCATGCATCCGTGGGGCAAGTGGGGGCGCAGTTTCGTCGAGTACGGGGCCGCGGCGGCCCGCGCGGCTCTCGCCGACGCGGAGTTGACCTGGCGGGACGTCGGCTCGGTCGTCGGGGCCGACACGGTGCGCGGCGGCTATCCAGGCTATGTGGCCGGCGCGACCTTCGCGAAGGCGCTGGGCTGGCAGGGGGCCAGAGTGGCCAGCGTGTACGCGGCGTGCGCGTCCGGGGCGCAGGCCGTCGACACCGCTCGCGCGCAGATCCTGTCCGGCCTCGCGGAGGTCGTCCTGGTGGTGGGCGCCGACGCGGCTCCCAAGGGGTTCTTCCGGCCGGCGGGAGGGGACCGGCCGGAAGATCCGGACTGGCTTCGCTTCCGCGTTCTGGGGGCGACCAATCCCACGTACTTCGGGCTGTACGCGCGCCGCCGCATGGCCGTGCACGGCGACACCGTGGAGGACTTCGCACAGGTCAAGGTGAAGAACTCGGCCATGGGCGCGCTCAATCCGAATGCCCGCTACCGCAAGCGGGTCACCGCCGAGGAGGTCGCCGCGTCGGCCGTGGTGGCCGACCCGCTGCGGCTGCTCGACATCTGCGCCACGTCGGACGGAGGCGCCGCCCTGGTGCTGTCCAGCATGGAGTTCGCACGCCGGCACGGCGTGAGCCGTCCGGTCCGGATCCGTGCCGTGTCCACCGTGACGCCGCGCTATCCCAGCACGGTGCTCGATCTGCCGGACATAGCGACCGACTCCGCGGTGGCGGTGGAGCCGCCCGCCGACACCTTCCGCGCCTCGATCGCGCGGGCCGCCTACGAGGAGGCGGGCCTCGGGCCGGAGGATCTGTCCCTCGCGGAGGCCTACGACCTGTCCACCGCCCTCGAGTTGCAGTGGTACGAGGATCTCGGGCTGTGCGGACAGGGAGAGGGCGCGAAGCTGCTGAGGGAGGGCGCGACGGCCCTGGGCGGGCGCATACCGGTGAACGCGAGCGGCGGGCTGGCCTCCTTCGGTGAAGCCGTTCCGGCTCAGGCCATCGCCCAAGTGTGCGAGCTGACTTGGCAGTTGAGACAGGAGGCGGGTGAGCGGCAGGTCACCGGGGCGCGCGTCGGGATCACGGCGAACCAGGGATTGTTCGGGCACGGCTCCTCGGTGATCGCCGTTCGCTGAGGACCGGTGCGGGACCCGGTCGGCGCCGCGCGGCCGCACGGCGGGGCAAGCCCTTTCTCGTACGCTGTGTGACCGGCCAGGAATCCTGCGTGAACGTCTCATGAACTGGGCCTGGGCGTCCGTCGGTGGCGCCATCATGCTCCCGTGCACTCCTGGACGGATACTCTCCGCTTCGCCTTCCAGCCGGTGGTCAACCTGACCACCGGAGCGGTCGCGGGGCTGGAGATACTCGCCCGCCCGGAGAGCGGCGACATCCTGGCCGAAGCCCGCCGTAACCCCGAACTCGACGGCAGACTGGCGGTGTTGGCGCTCCGAGCGGCGGCGCACAGGGAAACCCTGCTGCCGCTGCACGTCAACGTGTTCGCGGGCACCCTCGCCGACCTCGGCGGCCTCACCCCGCTGCACGACGCCGTGCGGCAGGCCGGACGGCTGCCGTGGGAGGTGACGATCGACATCGGGCCGCCGTACACCCACGTCCCGCAGCACGCCCTGCTCGAGGCGGTGGGCGCCCTGCGGGCCCAGGGCTTCCGGATCAGCGCGGACGGCGTCGGGGACGGGGACGTACCCCTGCGACTGCTCGTCGACATGGCGCCCGACCTGGTGAAGCTGGACGCGTCATTGCTGGCGCGGCCGGCCGCGGTGAAGGCCATGCGGACGCTCTGCGAGCAGGCGGGGGCGCTCCTGTCCGTCGAGGGCGTGGAGACGGAACTGCAGTGCGCCGCCGCCATCTCGGCCGGCGCGCAGCTGGGACAGGGCGAACTGTTCGCGCCCCCGGCCCGGCTGCCCGTGGCGGACGTATACGTTCCGCCCCGCTCCCCCGCCGCCGTGACCATGCCGAGGTCGGGGCCTTCGGTGCGGGAGTTCGTGCGGCCCGCCGCGCTGCTGCCCGCCACCGCGTCGGCCGGCCAGGTGCGGGCGCTGCTGACCGGGTCGCCCGACGTGTCCGGGGTCCTGCTCGTGGACCAGCACGGGCGCCCGGTCCGCTCGGTGCACCGCTCGCGCTTCCTGCTGTCGCTGTCGGGGCGCTACGGACACGCCCTGTACGCCGACCGGCCCGCGGCCAAGCTCGGGGACCCGCCGCGGACGGTGGGAGCCGACGCCACGGCCTGGGAGGTCCTGGACGTGGTCGCCGTCGGCGGCCGCAGCCGCACGTCGGACGATGTGGCGGTGGTGGACCCGCACGGCCGTTGCGTGGGTGTCGTACGGCTCGCGGACCTCGTGCGGGCGCTCGCCGAGAGCCGGGTCGAGGAAGCGGCCGGGCTAAACCCGCTCACCCGGCTGCCGGGCTCGGACGCGATCACCGTTGAGGTCGACCGCAGGATCGCGGACGGCCGGACATTCGCCCTGAGCTGGCTGGACGTGGACCACTTCAAACAGGTCAACGACGGGGCCGGGTTCGCGGCAGGCGACGAGCTCATCCGGTCGGTGGGGCGGGCGCTGCAGCACGCGGCGAGCGGCAGCACCCGGGTGGGCCACATCGGCGGCGACGACTTCCTGGTGCTCGCCGAGCCGGAATGGCTGGATCCGCTCGCCACCTCGATGCTGGACACTCCCTGGTCGGCCGGCGGGCGTCCGGTCACGCTGTCGCTGGCCACCGTGCTGTGCCCGCCCGGCAGCGTGACGGACCACCGGCAGGCCGCCGCACGCCTGGCGCCCCTCAAAAAAGCCGCGAAGTCGTTGCCCGGGGCGAGCTGGGTGCTGGGCCGGGCGGACATGCCGGGCCACGAGATCCGGCGCGGCGCGGAGGCGGCGCCGGCCCAGGCCGGGTGCGCGGTGGCCGAACCCGGCCTAGGCTGATCGTCACAACTGACCGGCCCTGCCCACCCCGCACAGACACACCTCCGGCTGTCACCGTTGCCGTCGGCGACCTTGACGCTCTGTGGGCGTCGGTGAAAACTTCCGGTGTCAGTCGACATCGCCGTACATACACGGTCTATCCAGGCACGCTCCACGCGGGCGTCACCTGCGGAGCCGGACCGTTCCCCCACGGCCGATGCGACTGCGACGGCAAGCTCGTCACGGACGGCGGGCGGGGCGCGGGACCTACCTGCCTTCGGCCGGAGTCGCCATGGGAAACGCACCCTGCACGAAGCACCGGGGTCGATCGCCCCGGGACTGGGCCTAGGAGCCGCCATGAGCAACGGAGACACGCGCGGCGACGGGCGCGGCTGTGTCGTCATCGGTCCGTAGCTCCGCACAGCAGCCTTCTGATTCACAGCAGCCTTGAAGGAACGACGAAGGGGACGTCATGACGGACAAGTTCGTCGCCGCTATCGACCAGGGCACCACCTCCAGCCGCTGCATCGTCTTCAACCAGGACGGCGCGATCGTCGCAGTCGACCAGCGTGAGCACCGTCAGATCTTCCCCAAGCCGGGGTGGGTGGAGCACGACGCCACCGAGATCTGGTCCAAGGTGCAGGCCGTGGTCGCCGGAGCGCTCGCCAAGGCCGGACTGCGCGCCGACCAGCTCAGCGCGCTCGGCATCACCAACCAGCGCGAGACCACGCTCCTGTGGGACCGCGCCACGGGCAAACCCGTGCACAACGCGATCGTCTGGCAGGACACCCGCACCGCCGCGCTGACCAGGCAGCTCGGCGGATCGGACGGTCAGGACCGGTTCCGCGAGCAGACCGGACTGCCGCTGGCCACCTACTTCTCCGGCCCCAAGGCGGCCTGGCTGCTCGACAACGTGCCCGGTCTCAGGGCCCGCGCCGAGAACGGCGAGATCGCCTTCGGCACCATGGACTCCTGGCTCATCTGGAACCTGACGGGCGGCACCGACGGGGGTCAGCACGTCACGGACGTGACCAACGCCGGCCGCACCATGCTGATGAACCTGGAGAACCTGCAGTGGGACCAGTCCATCCTCTCCGCGATGAACATCCCCGAGGCGATTCTTCCCGAGATCAAGTCGTCGGCCGAGGTATACGGCACCGCCGTCGGCCAGCTGGCCGGGGTCCCGGTCGCCTCGGCCCTCGGCGACCAGCAGGCGGCCGTGTTCGGACAGGCCTGCTACGACGTGGGCACGGCCAAGAACACGTACGGCACGGGCTCCTTCCTGCTGCTCAACACGGGCAACCGGCCCGTGCCGTCGAAGAGCGGCCTGCTGACGACGATGGGCTACAAGATCGGAAGTGAGGCGCCGATCTACTGCCTGGAGGGGTCGATAGCCATAACGGGCGCCCTCGTCCAATGGTTCCGCGACCAGCTGGGCATCATCCGCCACGCCGACGACATCGAACCCCTGGCGGCGAGTGTCGACGACAACGGCGGGGCCTACATCGTTCCGGCCTTCTCCGGCCTGTTCGCACCGTACTGGCGCTCCGACGCGCGCGGTGTCGTCACCGGCCTGACCCGCTACGTCACCAAGGCCCACCTCGCCCGGGCCGTGCTCGAGGCGACGAGCTGGCAGACGCGCGAGGTCGTGGACGCCATGTTCCAGGACTCCGGCGTGCACATCACCACCCTCAAGGTGGACGGCGGCATGACCAAGAACAACCTGCTCATGCAGCACCAGGCGGACGTCCTCGACGTTCCCGTGGTCCGCCCGAAGGTCTCCGAGACCACGTGCCTCGGCGCCGCGTACGCGGCTGGGCTCGCCACCGGAGTGTGGAACGATCTCGACGAGCTGAAGGCCCACTGGCAGAAGGACGTCGAGTGGACGCCCTCCATGGAGGCCTCGGTACGCGACCGTGAGTACCACAACTGGCGCAAGGCCGTGGAGAAGAGCTTCGGCTGGCTGGAGGACGGCGACGACTAGGCGCCCACGCGCGCGTGGGCGCCATCGGGGCCGCGGCCCGTACCCCGGTCGGCGGGGGTACGGGCCGTGCGGTCGCTCAGGTGGTGACGGTCTGGCGGCGGTCCGCCGCCTGCGCCATCGCGTGCCGGACGACGCCGATCAGGACTTCCTTGACGGTCTCCCGGTCGCGGGCGTCGCACAGCAGCAGCGGTACGTCGTCGTCCAGGTCGAGGGCCTGGCGGACGGCGGTCTCGGGGTAGCGGGACGCGCCCTCGAAGCAGTTGACGCCCACGACGAAGGGTATGGAACGCCGCTCGAAGTAGTCGACCGCGGCGAAGCAGTCCTCCAGGCGGCGGGTGTCGGCGAGCACGACGGCGCCGAGGGCACCCTCGGAGAGCTCGTCCCACATGAACCAGAACCGCTCCTGCCCCGGCGTGCCGAACAGGTACAGCACGAGGTCCTCGCGGAGCGTGATGCGGCCGAAGTCCATGGCCACCGTGGTGGTGTGCTTGCCCTCGACGCCACTCGTGTCGTCGATGGGGCGCCCGGCCTCGGTGAGCAGTTCCTCGGTGCGCAGCGGCCTGATCTCGCTGACCGCGCCGACCAGGGTGGTCTTGCCCACGCCGAAGCCGCCGGCCACCAGGATCTTGAGCGTGACGGGCTCGACCGGAGGCTTCCCGCGCTCAGAACGCCCGAAGATCATCGATCTCTTCTCCTGCTTGATGGGGATGGGACGACGGCGGGCCGTAGCCTCCGCCGCCGGGGGTTTCGATGACGAGTACGTCGCCGGGGCCGACGTCGGCCGTGTCGCTGCCGCCGAGCGCGGTCACCGTGCCGTCCGCGCGCTCCACCCGGTTGGCGCCCAGCGCGCCGGGCTCGCCGCCCGCCATGCCGTACGGCGGGACCCGGCGGTGCTGGGACAGCGTGGACACCGTCATGGGCTCGTGGAAGCGGATCCGGCGCACTGCGCCGTCCCCACCGGGCCACCGTCCGGCGCCGCCGCTGCCCAGGCGCACGGCGAACTCGTCGAGGTGCACGGGCAGCCGCCACTCGAGGACTTCGGGGTCGGTCAGCCGTGAGTTGGTCATGTGGGTCTGGACGACGGGAGCACCGGGGAAGCCGTCTCCCGCCCCGGAGCCGGAGGCGACCGTCTCGTAGTACTGGTACCGCTCGTTGCCGAAGGTGACGTTGTTCATCGTCCCGGAGCCCTCGGCCTGGACGCCGAGTGCGGCGTAGAGGGCCCCGGTGATGGCCTGGGAGGTCTCGACGTTGCCCGCGACGACGGCGGCCGGCGGCTCGGGCGCGAGCATGGAGCCGGGCGGCACGACGATGTCGAGGGGGCGCAGACAGCCGTCGTTGAGCGGGATGTCGTCGGCGACGAGGGTGCGGAAGACGTACAGGACGGCCGCGTTGACCACCGCGAAGGGGGCGTTGAAATTGCTCGACAGCTGGGCGGAGGTGCCGGTGAAGTCGATGGTCGCGGACCGGTTCTCGCGGTCCACGCGCACGTGTACGCGGATGTGGGCGCCCGCGTCGGTCTCGTAGGCGTACTCGCCGTCGTCCAGGGCGTCGACGACCCGGCGCACCGCTTCCTCGGCGTTGTCCTGGACGTGCTTCATGTACGCCTGGACGACGTCGAGGCCGAAGTTGTCGATCATGCGGGCGACTTCGTCGACGCCCTTGCGGTTGGCGGCGATCTGGGCGCGCAGGTCGGCGAGATTGGTCTTCGGGTTGCGGGAGGGGTGGCGCGCCTCGGTGAGCAGGCGGAGGGTCTCCTCCTCGCGGAAGCGGCCGTGCTCGGCGAGCAGCCAGTTGTCGAAGAGGATGCCTTCCTCCTCGATGGTGCGGCTGTTCGCGGGCATGGAGCCTGGGGCGATGCCACCGATCTCGGCGTGGTGGCCGCGGGAGGCGACGTAGAAGAGGATCTGGTCACCCTCCGTGTCGAACACCGGGGTGATCACGGTGACGTCGGGCAGGTGGGTGCCGCCGTGGTACGGGTCGTTGACGGCGTAGGTGTCGCCGGGCCGCATCGAGGTGCCGCGGCGCCGAATGACCTCCTTGACGCTCGTGCCCATCGAGCCCAGGTGGACGGGGATGTGCGGCGCGTTGGCCACCAGGTTCCCGTCCGGGTCGAAGAGGGCGCACGAGAAGTCGAGGCGCTCCTTGATGTTGACGGACTGGGCCGTCGACTCCAGCCGCGCGCCCATCTGCTCGGCGATCGACATGAAGAGGTTGTTGAAGACCTCGAGCCGAACGGGGTCCGCTTCTGTGCCGAGATCGGAACTCTCCGTAATCGCCGCGCGTTCCATGACCAGATGCCCGTCGTCGCGGGCCACGGCCTGCCAGCCGTCGTCCACGACGGTCGTCGCACTGGCCTCGGTGATGATCGCGGGGCCGGTGACGGTGTCGCCGGGAGGAAGGTCCTCACGGCGGTGGAGGGGTACGTCGCGCCAGGAGCCGCCGGTGTGGAGGCGGACCGTCGCGGGCGCGGCCGGGCCGCCCTCGCGGGCGGCTTCGTAGGGGGCGAGGGCGGAGAGATCGGGGGGTTCCGTGATGCCGGTGGCTTCGACGGAGAGTGCTTCGACGACGATCGGGCGGTCGAGCGTGAAGGAGTACGTGGCGCGATGACGTTCTTCGAAGGCACGGGTCATCGTGCCGGGCTCGGTCAGCTCGACGGTGAGGGTGGTGTCGGTGCCGTCGTAGCGCAGCTGCGCGCGGCGGGTGATCCGGATGTGGTCCTCGGGGACGTCCTCCGCGAGGAGTTCCGAGCTGGCCGCCTGCTCCAGGTCGTCGGCGGTCTTCAGGACCGCGGCCATGGACGCGGGCTCCAGCGGTGCCTCGACGGACTGCTCGCGCATGGCGGTGGTGTCGGCGAGGCCGATGCCGAGCGCGGACAGGACACCGGCCATCGGCGGCACGAGGACGGTGCGGATGCCGAGCGAGTCGGCCACCATGCACGCGTGCTGGCCGCCCGCGCCACCGAACGTGGTGAGGGCGTAGCGGGTGACGTCGTGGCCCTTCTGGACGGAGATCCGCTTGACCGCGTTGGCGATGTTGGCGACGGCGATCTGCAGGTAGCCCTCGGCCACCTGCTCGGGCGTGCGGTCGTCCCCGGTCCTCGTGCCGATCTCACGCGCGAGGGCGGTGAACCGGTCACGGACGAGCTCCGCGTCGAGCGGCTGGTCGCCCCGGGGGCCGAACACCTTGGGGAAGTGCGTCGGCTGGATCCGGCCCAGCATGACGTTGGCGTCCGTGACGGCGAGCGGGCCGCCGCCGCGGTAGCAGGCGGGTCCCGGGTCCGCGCCCGCCGAGTCCGGCCCTACGCGGTAGCGGTTTCCGTCGAAGTGCAGGACCGAGCCGCCGCCGGCCGCGACGGTGTGGATGTCCAGCATGGGCGCGCGCAGCCGGACACCCGCGATCTGGGTCGTGAAGACGCGTTCGTACTCACCCGCGAAGTGCGAGACGTCGGTGGAGGTACCGCCCATGTCGAAGCCGATGACGCGGTCGAACCCGGCCAGCTGCGACATGCGGGCCATGCCGACGATGCCGCCGGCGGGCCCGGAGAGGATGGCGTCCTTGCCGCGGAACTGCCCGGCTTCGGCGAGCCCTCCGTTGGACTGCATGAACATCAGCCGCACGCCGCGCAGTTCGTCGGCGACGTGCTGGACGTAGCGGCGCAGCACGGGCGACAGGTAGGCGTCGACGACCGCGGTGTCCCCCCGCGGTACGAGCTTCATCAACGGGCTGACCTCGCTGGACAGCGAGATCTGCGGGAAGCCGATGCGGGCGGCGAGCTCGCCCACGGCCTGCTCGTGGGCGGGGTGCAGATGACTGTGCATGCAGACGACGGCGACGGCTCGGATGCCGTCCTCGTACGCCTCCCGCAGGGGACCGGCCAGGGCGTCGAGGTCGGGGGCGCGAAGGACGGTGCCGTCGGCGGCGATGCGCTCGTCGATCTCGACGACCCGCTCGTGGAGCAGCGAGGGGAGTTCGATGCGGCGGGCGAAGATCTGGGGGCGGTTCTGGTAGGCGATGCGCAGGGCGTCACGGAAACCGCGGGTGACGACCAGCAGGGTGCGTTCGCCCTTGCGCTCCAGGAGCGCGTTGGTGGCGACCGTCGTGCCCATGCGGACGGCCTCGATGGAGTCCGGGGAACCGTCGAGCAGTTCGCGTACGCCCGCGACGGCCGCGTCGGAGTACCGCGCCGGATTCTCCGACAGCAGCTTGTGCGTGAGCAGCCGGCCGTCGGGGCGTCGCGCGACGATGTCGGTGAAGGTGCCGCCCCGATCGACCCAGAACTGCCAGCCTGCCATGTCCGTACCCCGCTTCCGCACCGCTCACAGTGCCCGGAGGCCGTTGATCACGTCGCGCAGAATACTCTCGTCCGGCAGTTCGGCCGGGGGTACGGGCCGCGTGACATGGACGAATTCCCGGGCGACGAGGTCTCCGACGAGGACCCGCACCACTCCGACGGGCAGATCGAGTTCGGCGGCGAGTTCGGCGACCGACTGAGGGGTGTCACGGCACAGACCGACGATGTCCGAGTGCTCCGGGGACAGCGTCGAGTCGGCGTCCGGGTCGTCCGCCTGGGGCTCGGTGACGACCACCGCGATCAGGTCGAGACGGTGCTGGCCCGCGCTGGTGGTCCGGCCGCGCGTCATGGCGTACGGACGGACCACCGGTCCGGCCTCGTCGTCGAACCAGTGGCTTCTTCCCTGACCGTCAGCGCTCATGACATTCCACTACCCGCCTGCGGGCAGATCGGTGCGCGGAGCCGCGCCAAGATGCACGCCGACCCGCTTGACCAGGAGCGTCATCTCGTACGCCACCTGGCCGACGTCCGAGTCCGCGTCCGAGAGGACGGCCAGGCAGCTGCCGTCGCCGGCGGCCGTGACGAAGAGGAAGGCCTCGTCCAGCTCGACGACCGTCTGCCGGACGTTGCCCGCCTCGAAGTGGCGGCCCACACCCTTGGCGAGGCTGTGGAAACCGGACGCCACGGCGGCGAGGTGCTCACTGTCCTCCCGGGTCAGGTCCTTGGACACGCCGGTCGCCAGGCCGTCGCTGGAGAGCACGACCGCCTTGCGGATGCTCGCGACGCGGTCCACCAGGTCGTCCAGAAGCCAGTTGAGCTCCCCCGACCTGCTGGTCTCGGTGTGGCCGGTCGCCTTCGGTGCGGTCATCGACCGTCCCCCTCTGTCGTTCCTTGTGGTGCTGTGCCGCTGTGGGCGTCGTCACCCGCGGCATTCTCGTTGCGGCCACGCTGCCAGCCCCGCTGGAGCGAGGCCATCCGGCTGCGTACCTCGTCGGCGTCCCGCTCGACCGGCTGCGCGCTGTCCTGTGCCGGCCGCTGGGTGCTCTGCTTCAGCTGCGGAGCCAGGTTGGCCTGCCGTACGCGCCGCGGCAACGGGCCGTTGCCGGGGCCGGTGTCCTGCGCGGTGCCGGGGCGCCGCGCGGCGGGGTCCTCGCCGCGCGGTGCGATCGCGGCGGGCCGGCTGCGTCCGGGGAGAGCGGGAGGCTGCGGGCCCTCGCTGCCTCCCCGCCGCTCCGGTGCCCGGGATCCGGGCTCGGCGGACCGGTCGGGTCCGCCCGTGCCGGGGCGCAGCGGTGAGGCTCCGCGCCGGCGGGTCGGCAGTGGTGGCGCGTCCTGCTCCGACCGGCTCGTGCCCGCCGTCGGTGCGTCGCCCCGCCGGCGCTGCGGCAGCGGCGCGGCGGCCTCCGGCTCGGTGCGGCTCGGGCCCGCAGGCGGCTCCTCACCGGCGTTCTCGCGCCGCGAGCGCTGCTCGGTGACCGGGCGTCCGTGCGAGCTGATCAGCTTGGGCGGGCGGCGGCGGGTCAGCGGAACCGCCTCGCCCAGGCCGTCGCCGGCGTCGAAGCGGGCCGGTTCACGGGTGTCGGGGTGGCCGTGGAGCGCACCGTCGCCGTGGCCGGCCGCCTCGTCGTCCGCGAGAGCGATGGAGCGGCGGGGGCGGAAGATCCCGCCGCGCTCGCTGTCCTCGTCGCCGATAGCGCCCGAGAAGTCCTCGACGGCGTCGAGATCGACCGGAGCCTCAAGTTCGACGGGGCCGTCCAGCAGTGCGGCGGGCAGGCCGGGAAGCTGCACGGGCGTCTTGGAGAGCGAGGTGCGGCGGCTCTCCTCGAGCTCGGCCTCCTTCGAGGGGTGGGGGCGGTCGAGGCGGAAGCCGATGCCGTTGGTGTCCGGGACGTCGTCCGTCAGCAGCGCGTCGGGGACGAAGACGACCGCGGTGGTGCCGCCGTACGGCGAGGGCTGGAGGGAGACGCGCACGTTCTGCCGCTGGGCGAGCCGGCTGACCACGAACAGGCCGAGCCGGTCGGTGTCGGACAGCTCGAACTCCGGAGTCTCGGCGAGCCGGAGATTGGCGTCCAGGAGAGCGTCGGCGGCCATACCGAGGCCGCGGTCGTGGATCTCCAGGGTGAAGCCGTTGGCGACCCGCTCGCCCAGGACCTGGACGGCCGTGTGCGGCGGGGAGAACACGGTGGCGTTCTCCAGCAGTTCGGCCACGAGATGGGTCAGGTCGGCGACGGCGGGACCGGTGACGGCGATCCGCGGCAGGCGACGGACCTCGATGCGCTCGTAGTCCTCGACCTCGGCGACGGCGGCCCTGACGACGTCCATGAGCTGGACGGGCTTGCGCCACTGCCGGGACGGGGCGGCGCCGGAGAGGATCACGAGGCCCTCGGCATGCCGCCGCATACGGGTGGTCAGATGGTCGAGGCGGAACAGGTCGGCGAGTTCGTCGGTGTCCTCGGTCCGGCGTTCCATGGTGTCGAGCAGCGTGAGCTGCTTGTGCAGGAGAACCTGGCTGCGCCGTGCGAGGTTGACGAACACCTCGGACACCCCGGCGCGCAGTTCGGCCTGCTTGACGGCGGCCTCGACGGCCGCGCGCTGAAGGGTGTTGAGGGCCTGGCCGACCTCGCCGATCTCGTTCTTGTCGTACTCCAGGCGCGGGGCCTCGGTCTCCACATCGACCTGTTCGCCCGCGGACAGGCGGCGCATGACGCTGGGCAGCCGGAGGCCGGACGCCTCGTGGGCCTCCAGCCGCAGCTGCCGCAGGTCACGGATGAGGGTGCGGCCGACGCGCACGGACAGGAAGAGCGAGACCAGCACCGCGACCAGGCCGAGCACGCCGGCGACGGCCGCCTTGGCGATGACGCCCATCGCGACGGGGCGGACCCGGTCCTGATAGCGGTCGCTCGCCTGGTCGTTGAGGGTGCCGAGCTTGTCGAGCACGTTCCCGGCGGCGGTGTCCCAGCCCTGCGCGGTGACCTCGCCGGCCCTGCCGTTGGTGGCGGAGGTGGCGGACTGCTCGGCCACGCGCAGCGGTGCGGTGGCGGCGTTCTTCCAGAACTCCTCGTAGCGGTCGCGCTCCGACGAGGGCAGCAGCGGCAGGTTGACGTCGTACATCAGGCTGCGCTGGGCCACGAGGTCGCTGACGTCACGGCTCTCCGCGCGGGTGAACCGGCCGACGATCAGCGAGGAGCCGAGCAGGGCGTCCTCGCGGGAGAGCAGTTCGCGGGCGCGGGCGAGGTTGACGAGTGCGCGGTACTGCTTGTCCATCTCGACGTTGTCGACGACGTGGAGATTGCCGAGCAGGACGTAGCAGGGGTCGACCAGGCGGTTGTAGAGGTCGAGGGCCTGGGCGCGGTCGACGGTGCCGTCCTCGACGCTGCGGCGCAGGGCGTCGATGCCGTCGAACGCCTCCAGCACGGTGGTCAGGTGCTCGTCGGTGCCCTCCCTCAGCGCGTCGCGCACGTCGGGGTTCTTGGCGTTCGTACGGATCTTGGCGACGGCCTCGTCCGTGGCGGTCCGGCTGCGCCTGAGGTCGGCGAGTCCGTCGGAGGCCCGCGGATCGGCGAGATAGACGAGGGTCTGGCGGCGTTCCTGCTGCAGGACGCGGACGGTGTCCTCGATCGGATACCCGACCTTCTCCACCACGTCCGACACATTGAACAGGTCCTGTGCCTCACGTCCCGTCAGTACCGTGGCGAAGCCCCAGATCGCGGTGAGGGACACCAGCGGCACGAGAAGCAGCGCCACGATCTTCCGGCGGATCGACTTCCCGCGAAAGCGCATGGCCTCCCCCAGCTCGACCCCCTACGACCGGGGGTACACATGTACGTCAACAAACGGCGCGAGCCTACTACCGACACATGGCCAACTCGAAGAGCCGTCCGGAAGCTGAACTTCCGCGCGGGCGGCGAGACATGCGGAGTTGTCCGGTCATTGGGGGAGATTGCCTCCCCGATCCTCCACGGCTGCCGAAACTCGCCCGACCGGCCCGACCGGCGGATTGGCCTGAAATTTACGCTCGTTGGGAATCTTCAGGACGCCTCGTTCGTCCTCTCTACGGGAGATGCGCGGAATCGGCCGCATGAGCAGCATCCGGCGCTTGGGTTGCGTAAAACAACGCAAGCCGGGCAGCCACTGGGGAGGACGTGCCAATGGGTACGGACGAGCAGTCTGCGGCGGTGGGGAGTGACACGTTGATGGGCAGCACGGCGGAGCGGCGCGTGGCGCCCGGGGGCGGTTCGGCAGCGCGGTCGGCGGTGCGGCGGGATCCTGAGGCACAGGATCGCGGCATTCCGGCGGACGAGCGCCGGGCCTTGTGGGTCGAGGAGCCGGCGCACCGGCGCCGCATGCCCGATCCGGTGCGGACTTCGGCGGTGCGCGCGGTGATCATCATCGCCGTGACGCTGCTCCAGGCGATGGTGGCCTTCTTCTGCACCATGGCCGGATCCTGGCTGGCCTTCCCGATGGTCATCAGCAGCATAGTCAGCACCGTGGTGGCCACCTGGGGCGCGCTCGACGTCTGGGTGACCCGCCAGGTGTGGAACCAGCGTTACGGCGTGGTGTCGGATCCGAGCAGCACGGCGCGGGCGCTGCGCCGCGAGCGCCGCCGGGCCCGGCGGCAGGCGAGGGCCACCGAGCGGGCCCAGGAGCGCATACGCAGGCGCGGCGGGGCCGGCCAGCTGTCGCACCCCTGAGCCTTGCCGCCCAGGAGGCGGTTCTGAGCCGTGCCGCTCGCGGGCGGTGCCGGGCCGCGTTGCTCACGGCGTGCTGGAGGCCGGCCTCTTGAACATCCGGGTCGCCGTGATCTCGCTGTGCACCGCTTCGCCGTCCCCGGTCGGGGTCTGCTGCGGCAGGCCCGGCCGGAGGTGCTCCTCGACGCTGATGTACTTCAGTCCGGCCCGCAGGTCCGCGTCATTGCGCAGCCGGATGACCAGCGGGAACTCCGCGAGCGCGGTGGTGTCGAACAGGCCGGTGGTGTACAGCAGCTGGACACCGAGCGCGTCGGACACGGCCCGCTGCAGCTCCAGCAGATAGGTGGCGTTGGCGCGTCCGATGGGGTTGTCGAGGAACAGCGTGCCGGCGTGCCGGTGCTTGTCGCGGCCCCGGTCGTTGGAGCGGAGCGCGGCCATGGTGCAGTACAGCGCGATCGCCGCGGTGAGCAGCTGGCCGCCGGAGAACACGTCGCCCATCTGCCCGACGGGCACGCGCTCGGCGCGCAGCACGGCGTCCGGCTTGAGGATCTCGACGGCGACGCCCTTGGGCTGCAGGGCCGCGCCCACGCCCCGCAGCAGCAGCGACATGCCGTCGCGCCGCAGGTCGGAGTTCTTCCTCACGGCCGCCCTGGTGGCCTCGTCGATGACCTCGCCGAGCCGCTCGGTGAGCGTGGCCTGATCGGGCTCCTCGAACCGGATGCGCAGGAACTCCTGCCCGGACCACTCGCCCAGCCCCTCGGGCAGCCGGGAGAGCCGCTGGGCGGACCGCAGCGTCGCCAGTGCCGACTCCACGAGCCCGCGCAGCCGGTCCACGATGGAGTCCCTGTTCCGCTCCAGCTGGGCCAACTCGTCGCTCAGGACGCGCAGTCGGGGCGCGAACGCGTCGGCCCACTTCTGGGCGTGCTCGGGCAGCGCGGAGGCGGGCAGCTCGCGGATCTGCTGGCGCGCCGGGGTACGGACCTGCTCGTAGCGCGTGGAGTTGGCGTGCCGCACCAGGACGTCGCCGGCCTCCCGCACTGCGGCCTCGGCGGCCGAGAGGTCGGCGGCGCAGCCGCGCAGGGAGCGACGGGCCTCGGCAGCGGCGTGCCGAGCCTCCTCCAGGCTGCCGGGGTACGGCTCCGGCTCCTCCTGGTCCTCGTCGGCGAAGTGTTCGCGCAGCAGGTCGCGAAGCATCGCGGCGATCTCGTCGAAGCCGCCGGCCGCGTCCTCGGCCGCCCGGTGAGCGTCGAGGAGCTCGGCGTGCGCCTCCCGGGCCTCGTTCAACGCCTGGGTACGGGTGGCGAGTTCGGCCGTCGCCGTGCGCAGCAGCGCCTGTGCGTGCTCGGCGTCGCGCGGCTGCTGCTCCTCGGGGAGCTCGGTGTGCGCCTCGCCCTCCTCGGGTGCGTGCCGTTCGGCCTCGCCGCGCAGCCGTCCGAGCTGCTCGCTCGCTGTCGACATCCGCGTCTCCAGGAGCTGCACCAGCTCCTCGGCCCGCGCGGCGGCGGCCTGCCGGGACGGCCCGTCGGATCCGTCCGGCGACTGGAGCAGCTGTTCCGCGCGGGTGCGGACCTTGTTGCTGAGCCGGTCCAGCTCGGCGCGGGCCGCGCTCTCGTCGCTCTCCGCGCGCGCCTGCTCGGCCCGCAGGTCGGCGCCGACGCCGACCTTCTCGTAGAGCTGGGAAGCCGCGCGGTACGCCTCGCGCAGGGCGGGCAGCGACGACTTCGGGGAGGACGCGTCGCCCTCCGGTACGTCGTCGGGGGCGCCCGCGATCTCCGCGCGCTCGGCGCGCAGGGCGCGTGCCGTGCGGCGGGCGTCGTCGGCGGCTCGCTGGGCGCCGCGGCGGTCCTCGTCCGCGGCGCGGGCGCGCTCCAGGCATGCCTGGGCGCGGGCCTCCGACTCGGCGCCCTCGTCGGCCAGTTCACGCACCTTGACCTGCCAGCCCGCCCGCTCGCGCAGCCGGAAGGCGAGCCCGGCGAGGGCGTCGGCCGAGCGCCGGGCCTTCTGCGCGGCCTCCTGCCGCTCGTCGCGCACCTGCGCGGCCTCGGCGGCGGTCTCGTCGGCCTCGGCCCGGACCGCGCGCGCTTCGGCCAGCTCGGCTTCCGACTCCTCGGCGAAGGCACCCGCGTCGTGCGCGGCCTGCGCCAGTTCCACGAGCCGCCCGGCCGGGCAGCCGGTGCGCCAGGAGGCCAGCCGGGCCGCCAGCTCCCGGTCCTTGCCGAGGCGGGCGGCGAGCGTCCTGATCTCCTCGTCCCGCTCGGCCGCCCGTGCGCGCAGCGTCTGCCGCTCCTCGTCGGCGGCGTGCTCGTCGTGCATGGCCGGGTTCGGCGGCACGAGGAAGACGCCGCCGTCGCCCGATTCCGTGGCCGGGGTGGGCGCGAGCAGGGCGGCGGCCGTGCCGACGGCCACGGCGGACCGCGGGAGCAGCGCCGCCTCGCCGAGGACATCGCGGGCGCGGCTGTGCGTGTCGGGGTCGGTGATGATCACGCCGTCGACGAGTTCCGGCCGGGCGGCCAGCACGCGCGCGTGGTCGGCCGGGTCCACAGCCTGGGCGAGGTAGCGCCAGCCGGGCAGCGCCGGGATGCCGTGCTCGCCGAGGAACTCCACGGTGGCCAGCACGTCCGGGCCGGGCGGCAGCAGTCCGCCGTCGCCGAGCGCGCCGAGGATGCGGGAGTCGTCGGCCGCCGCGGTGCGCAGCTCGAAGAGCTGCCGCTCGGCGGAGGAGACGGAGTCGTCGAGCAGTTCGCGCAGGTCGTCGGCGAAGCGGTCGAGCTCCTCGGGGCTGAGGGCCGCCTGGTCGCCGTCCGTCGCATCCCTGGGCCGCGGGACCGCGGGGCGGGCGTCGTCGGCGGTGACGTTCAGCAGTTCCGCCAGCCGCTCCTCCGCGGCGAGGGACTCGGCGGTGCGCCGCTCGGCGTCGTAGGACCGCCGGGCCGCCGTGGCCGCGTCCGCCGCACGGGCCGCCGTCAGCTCCGCGCGGGATTCCGCCGAGACCGCCTCGCGCGCGTGCTCCGTGGCCTTGCGCGACGCCTCCCGTGCCGTGTCCCAGGCGGCGACCGCCGTCTTCTCGGCGTCGCTGGCGGCGAGGGCGGCGCGGGCCGGGTCGGCGTCCGGCGCGCTGTCGTCGAGCCACCCCGCGCGCACCGCCTCGGCGGTCTCCTGCTCGACCTCGGCGAGGCGCTGCCGCAGATGCCCGACCTCGCTGCGGGCCCGCTGCGCCTCCGTGGCGGCGGCGGTCGAGTCACGGTAGGCGGCCTCGCCGACCTCCTGCAGGGCGGCGGACCGCTCCTCCTCCTCGTTGGCGAGGCTCTCGGCGCTCCCCGCCGCCGCGTGCAGAGCCCGTACGAGATCCACGGCGGCCTTGGCGCGGGCGGCGAGCGCGGGGGCGGCGTCCCGCTCGGCCTCCTGGATCGCGGCGGCCACGCGCGCGGCCCGGTCGGCGGCGGCGCGGTGGCGCAGCACGGCCTCGGCGGCCTGCCAGGCGGAGTGCAGGGTGCGGGCGTCGGCCAGCTCGCGCTTCTGTGCCGCGGCGGACTTCTCGGCGGCGCCGAGTGCCAGGGAGGCGTTGCGGTAGGCGAGTTCGGCGGCGATCAGCGCGCTGCGCTCCCGGGCCGACTCGCAGTGGGTGACCGCGTACGCGGCCGCCGTGACGCGCTGGGCGAGGTCGGCGGCCCGGACCCGCTCCTGCACGCCCCGCGCGGACAGCCGGCGGGCCAGCGAGCGGGTACGGCGCTCGGAGCCGGTGTGGACGTCACGCGCGTGCGCGCGCGTCCCGGCGGCCTCGACGATCCGCCCGAGGAGGTCCACCGACCCGGCGGTGAAGTCCCGTTCGGCGATCAGCTCGGCCCGGCGGCCCAGCTTGTTGCCGAAGCCGCTGACCAGGTCGGCGAGCCCGTCGGTGTCCCGGGTGTCGGTCACGGCCCGCAGCAGCAGGTCGGTGAAGTCGGAGTCCTTCTTGACCGCGAAGAGGCCGGCCGCCTCACCCTCGTCGGCGTTCATCTCCCGCTGGTAGCGGAAGAGTTCGGGGTCGAGGCCGAGGTCGCCGAGGTGCTCGATCCACCGGTCGTGGATCTCCTCCCAGTGCACCTCCAGATGGGGGTACGCCTTGCCCGCCTCGGTGAGGGCGTCCCGGAAGCCCTTCATGGTGCGGCGGCGGCCCTGTGCTCCCGACTGCCCCTCGACGACCGGCCGCACGGCGGTGGACTCGGCGACGGGCAGGTTGTCCAGGGACAGCCCCGGCCCGGGCCGGAAGGAGTACCAGGCCTCCGCGAACTTCCGCGGGTCGTTGGAGACTTGCCGCCCGCGCCACTCGCTGGCCTTGCCGACGACGACGCATTCGCCGGTCAGCGTGTGCTGCCACTCCAGTGCGACGTGCCCGCAGTCGTCGGCGAGCAGGAACTTGCGCAGCACGCCCGAGCTGGCGCCGCCGAGTGTGTTGCGGTGCCCCGGCAGCATCACGGAGAAGATCAGCTTCAGCAGCACGGACTTGCCGCCGCCGTTCTCCAGGAAGAGCACGCCGGCGGGCGCGGGGCGGCGCGGCGGGCCGACCGGCTCCTCCTCGAAGAACTCCGCCTGGGTGGGCGCGGGGGCGGGCACGGGCTCTCCGACGCCGCGCAGGTCAAGCACGGTGTCGGCGTAGCGCGCACCGGCGGGACCGATGGAGTAGAGGCGGACCCGGGACAGCTCGTACATGGCGGACTCTCGTAAGTCTTCGGCAGGAAGGGGAGGTTCAGGAGCGGGACGAGTGGAACGGCAGCCCGGCGTCGGCCGCCAGTTCCACCGCGTCGGTGTCCTCGGCGGGCACCAGCGTCGGCCTGCCGTCGGTCACGGGGACCACGCCCAGCTCCAGCAGTTCGGACATCGCGGCGCTGCCCGCCATGTCCCGCACCTGGAGCTGATAGCGCGTCGTCGTCCGGTACGTACCGCCGTTGTCGTCACCGGTGCGCTGCAGGAAGCCGGAGTCGGTCAGGAACGCGGCGGCCTTGCCGACGATGCCGGTGGTCGAACCGGCGAGTCTGCGCGCGTCCTTGGTGGCGCCTGTCGCGCTGCGTCTGATCCAGATCCGCCACGCGGCCTCCAGGGCGGGCGCGTCGGTGGCCGGGTCGGTGTTGTCGCCGTGCTCCGCGGCGCGCTCCTCCAGACGGCGGCAGGCCTGCCGTACGAAGGCGTCGACGCCGTTGACCGTCACGCGCCCGATGTAGCCGTCGTCGGCGAGGTCCTCGGGGCGCGGGAACGCCATGGCGGCGATGGCGAGATGGGCCAGGCCGTGCAGGAAGCGGTCGCCGCCGTCGGCGGACGTACGGCGCGCGTAGTCGCTCATCCGGACGGCGAACACCGAGTCCTCGGCGGCCGTCACGGCCATCCCCGCGCGCGGGGACACCTCCAGCACCACCAGCCCGAGCCCGGTGGCCACGGCGTCCGCGAGCCGCCCGAACGGCGGGTCCTCGCGGTAGCGGCGCAGCAGCTCGGCGTACTCCTGGTCGCGCGCGGGCTGCAACTTGGGCTGCAGGCCGAACGCGACGAGCCGCGCGGCGTCGGCGGCGTCGGCGGGCGTGACGGCCGAGGTGGCCGGCGCTGCACCGGTCTCCGGCTCACTCCACTCGACGTGCTCGGTCACGGCTGTCGCTCCTTGCTGCTCTCACACTGGTCCGTACGGTGCCCGGGTCCGTTCACGCCGCCTCCGTCCTGTCGGCCGCCATTCCCGCGGCGTCCAGCAGGGCCGTCCCGACGATCAGGTCGGCGCCGCCGAACTCGGGGTCGTCCAGCTCCGTCCCGTCGTCCACGGCGAACAGCAGCTTCTCCTCGCCCTGCCGATAGGCCGTACCCACGGGCGGGCTGGCCGCGTGGACGGCCAGCAGGGCCACGAGGTAGGGCAGATCGGGATCGACGCGCCGTGCCTCGGCCAGCAGGCCGGACAGTCTGCGCGGCGCGTCCGCCGGGAGGTCGAGCAGCTCGGTCGCCGCGGCCAGTTGCTCCTCGCTGAAGCGGCTGTCGTCCGGTGTGGCGATGAGGTCCGGCTCCGGCATCTCGGCGCCCAGATGCTCCCGCTCGACCGGCGGCGTCAGCAGGATGTCGACGAGGTCCGTCACCCGGACGGACACCGGCGTGCGCAGCCCGGTCCCCCGTGCGAAGAACGCGTCCGTGACGCGCACGGACTGCTCGAGCGGCAGCGGCAGGATCGGGGCGACGAGATGGCCGTACAGATCGATCCCCGAGGACGTCATGGGGGTGGCGAAGGCCTGCCGGTCCTGTTCCGCGCGGAACAGCGGTCCGGCCTCCAGCAGCCGGGACTGCAGTTGCGTGTGCCTGCGGATGCAGTCCTTGACGATGTCCACGAGCTCGGCCGCGCGCCGCTTGTGCTCCGCGTCCTCGGTCTCGTCGCGCGCCTTGCGGATGTTGGTGAGGATGGCGTTCTCATGGCGGTACCGGTCGGCCACGTGGTCCAGCGCCTCGGCGATCATGTCCGGCACGGCGTTCAGCCAGTCCACCGCGCGGACGTTGCGCCGGGTCGCCTCCAGGGCGCGGCGCAGCGTCTCCGAGTACTGCACGGTGCGGTACCTGGCCTGCTCGGCCGCGAGCTGGGCGTCGGCGAGCCGGCCCCGGTTGATCAGGACCTCCAGCTTGACCTCGGCGGCGATCTGGGCGCTGGTGACGTCCGTGTCCAGGGCACCGACCAGGACGTTGACCGCCTCGTCGGTCGTGCGGAGGTAGACGGTGCCGCCGGGGCCCGGCACCTCCTCGATCAGTTTGAAGTCGTAGTCACGCCGGACGTAACTGCCGTCGGTCGTGAACGTGCCGTAGACGGCACGGAAGCCGCGGTCCACGCTGCCGACGTTGATCAGGTTCTCCAGGACCCAGCGGGCCACGCGCTCGTGCTCGGCGACCGGCCGCCGCGGGGCCTGCGCGGCGATGCGCGGGATGAGGCGGGCGACTATCTGGTCGTGGTCGGCGCCCGTGTCGAAGTCCATGTTCAGGGTGACGAGGTCGATGGCGGAGAGGGCCACCTCGGCCATGCCGTAGACCGAGTACTCGCCCGCGAGGCTGGTCTTGCGCGCGTCGAGGTCGTGCAGCGGTGCGGTGCAGGCGAGCGCGCGCAGGCGCCGCGCCAGTCCCTCGTCGGCGGCCGGGCCCGGCGCGGGGCGCGGCCCCGCGCTGAGCTGGGGCGGAACGCTGTCCGTCGGTGCAGGCGAAGTCACGGTGCACAGACTAGGTCCTCGGTCTGACAACGGCCCAAACGGCGTGAATCGCGTGCGGCCCGTCCGTGGCCCGTCGCGCCCGCGCGGCGGAGCCCGATGCCGCCGCGGAGCCTCGCCGTCAGCCGTGGAGCCGCGTCTGTCAAGCGAGGGTTTCGCCTTCTCCCACCCTTCGGCGGTAGACGTCGACCACTCGTTCCAGGGAGTCGTCCAGGTACACCGCGAGCAACTTCTCGGCGCCGGCACGGTCTCCCGTCTGCAGGCACTGCTGGATCTGGCGGTTGCGGGCGAGGTAGGGCTCGTGGAGGCGCTTGGGATCGTCCACGACGTGGAAGGCGAGGCGGAGTTCGGCGAAGACGCTGCGCATCAGCTCGTCGGTGCGGGCGCTCCCCGCGAGGGCGACCAGCTCCCGGTGGAAGTGGATGTTGGCGGTACCCACTGCTTTCCAGTCACCTTCGCGCGCCGCCCGCTGCCCCTCCTCGACGACCGCGGCGAGCGCCCCGAGGTCGTACGGCGGCTCGCCCAGTCCGCGGACGACGGCGCACTCGACGAGCCGGCGGGTGCGGTAGATGTCCTCGACGTCCTCGACGGTCAGGACCCGGACGAAGACACCCCGGTTCAGCTCGTGGACGAGCAGGCGTTCGTGGGTGAGCAGCCGGAACGCCTCGCGCAGCGTGTTGCGGGAGACCCCGAGCGCGCCGCCGATGCTGTCCTCCGACAGCCGGGTCCCGGGCGGGAAGAACCCCTCGGCGATACGGCCTCTGAGGATGTCCGAGACCCGCTCGGCGGTGCTGGTGCGCCCCAAGAGGGCGCGGTCGTCGGCCAGTCCGTGCAGCTGCTCTGCCATGCCCGGAATTCAATCGCAGACACAAGAACGAAACAACACGGGTATTGAAGGATCGTTGAACGATCCTCTACGTTGCTTCCCACGGCGCCGCCTCCCCGCGGCGCCGACCGCTCACGCACGGCACGGCTCACCTCCCAAGCACCCTCCGTCCTCCCACTGCGAGGTGCACATGAGCACGACCCCTTCATCGCAGGCCCTGAGCACACAGACCGGCGCGGACGAACACGCCCTCGACGACGGCGCGCTGGGCTGGCTGCGCGCTCTGGGACCGCGCGGCCGCCGCGCCTTCGCCGGCGCGTTCGGCGGCTATGCACTGGACTCGTACGACTACTTCACGCTGCCCCTGACCATGGTCGCGCTGGCCGCGTACTTCGGCCTGGACAGCGGTCAGACCGGACTGCTCACGACCGTCACGCTGGTGGTGTCCGCCGTCGGCGGCGCCGTCGCGGGGGTGGTGGCCGACCGGTTCGGCCGGGTCCGGGCGCTGATGATCACGGTGATCACCTACGCGGTCTTCACCGTGGCCTGCGGCTTCGCGCCCAACTACGAGACCCTGCTGGTCTTCCGGGCCCTCCAGGGCCTCGGTTTCGGCGGCGAGTGGGCCGTCGGCGCGATCCTCGTCGCCGAGTACGCGAGCGCCCGGCACCGGGGCCGTACCCTCGGCGCGGTCCAGAGCTCGTGGGCCGTGGGCTGGGCGCTGGCCGTGGTCGTCTACACCGTGGTCTTCTCCTTCGCCGGCGACGACCTGGCCTGGCGCATCATGTTCTGGACCGGCGCGCTGCCGGCGCTGCTGGTGATCTGGATGCGGCGCCGTGTGCACGACGCACCCGAGGCGGCCGCCGTACGCGAGAAGAGCGCGCAGAAGGGCTCGTTCACGGCCATCTTCAAGCCCGGCCTGCTGCGCATCACGATCTTCGCCGGGCTGCTGTCCACCGGTGTCCAGGGCGGGTACTACACGCTCGCCACCTGGGTGCCGACGTATCTGAAGAGCGATCGCGGCCTGTCGGTCGTCGGCACCGGCGGCTACCTGACGTTCCTGATCTCCGGCGCCTTCCTCGGCTATCTGACCGGCGGTTATCTCACCGACCGGCTCGGCCGCAAACGCAACATCTGGCTGTTCGCCCTCCTGTCGGCCGTGTGCATCCTGGCGTACGCGAACATCCCGCAGGGCGCCAACTCCCTGCTCCTGGTGCTCGGTTTCCCGCTCGGGTTCTGCATGTCGGCCATCTTCAGCGGCTTCGGCTCCTACCTGAGCGAGCTGTACCCGACGGCCGTGCGCGGCACGGGACAGGGCTTCACCTACAACACCGGGCGCGCCGTGGGCGCCGTCTTCCCCACGACGGTCGGCTTCCTCGCCGACAGCTGGGGCGTGGGCGGTGCGCTGGTGTTCGGCGCGATCGGCTACGGCGTGGCCGCGCTGGCCCTGCTGGGGCTGCCGGAGACCCGCGGGAAGGAACTGGCGTGAATCGTACGGAAGACCGCCCCTTGACCGTCGTCGACGAGCACGCGCACGCGTGGAGCCCGAAATCCGCCCGGGGCCGCTTCCGGGAAGGGCTCGCCGGACCCACCGCAGGGGTCGCGGCCGGCCACACCCAGGTCAACCTGATCTCGGTGCCCGCCGACTGGGCCTACGACACGCTGCTGTTCTGTCAGCGCAACCCCAAGCCCTGCCCGGTGCTGGACGTCACGGACGCGGGGGACGTCACCACGGTCCTCGCGGACGGCGCGGACCTGCGCACCGACCTGCCGCGCTACCGGGTCTGGCAGGACGGCGAACTGGCGGACGAGCCGACGGACGTGCGCGCGTACTGGCGCGACGATCTGGTGTCGTTCCTCATCGGCTGCAGCTTCACCTTCGAGTGGGCGCTGGCCGCGGCGGGTGTCCCGATCCGCCACGTCGAGCAGGGCCGCAACGTCCCGATGTACGTGACCAGCCGTCAGTGCCGCCCGGCGGGGCGGCTGCACGGCCCGCTGGTGGTGTCCATGCGGCCGGTGCCGCCGGAGCACCTCGCGGCCGCCCTGCGGGAGAGCAGCCTGCTCCCGGCGGTGCACGGCAGCCCCGTGCACTGCGGCCCTCCCTCGGCGCTCGGCATCGGCGACCTCGGCCGGCCCGACTTCGGTGATCCGGTGGACGCCGAGCCGGACGACATCCCGGTGTTCTGGGCCTGCGGCGTGACCCCGCAGGCGGCGGTGATGGCGTCCCGGCCGCCCTTCGCCATCACGCACGCACCGGGGCAGATGTTCCTGACCGACGCCCGCGACGAGCAGTACCGCGTGGCCTGAGAGGAGACCGAAGCATCCATGACGTCGATCGATCTCAACGCCGACCTCGGCGAGGGCTTCGGCCGCTGGCGGCTGACCGACGACGAGCAGCTGCTGTCCGTCGTCACGAGCGCCAACGTGGCCTGCGGCTTCCACGCCGGGGACGCCGCCACCATGCGGCGGGTGTGCGAGCTCGCGGCCGGGCGCGGCGTGCGGATCGGCGCCCAGGTCTCGTACCGGGACCTGGCCGGGTTCGGGCGGCGCGCGATGGACGTGCCGTCCGCGGAACTCGCGGCCGAAGTGGCGTACCAGATCGGCGCACTGGAGGTCTTCGCGCGCGCGGCGGGCACGCGCGTGTCGTACGTCAAGCCGCACGGCGCGCTCTACAACCGCGTCGTGCACGACGAGGAGCAGGCCGGCGCGGTCGTGGAGGGGGTGCGGCTCGCCGACACCACGCTGCCCGTGCTCGGCCTGCCCGGCTCGCGGCTGCTGGAGCACGCCGGCAAGGCGGGGCTCCCGGCCGTCACGGAGGCGTTCGCGGACCGTGCGTACACCGCTGACGGCACGCTCGTGCCGCGCGGTCACGACGGCGCCGTGGTCACCGATCCGGAGGCGGTCGTGGAGCGCTCGGTGGGCCTGGCCCGCTTCGGCACCGTCGCCTCCCACTCCGGCCCGGCCGTGGACGTACGCGCGCGTTCCCTGTGTCTGCACGGGGACACGCCGGGCGCCGTGGAGCTGGCCCGGCTGGTCCGGCGGCGCCTGCAGGAGTCGGGAGTCCGGGTGGAGGCCTTCGCATGAGGGCGCTGCCCGTGGGCGACGGTGCCCTGCTCGTCGAGCTGTCCGACGGGGACGAGGCCCAGGCCCTGCACGCGGAACTGCTGCGCCGGCGCGCGGAAGGGCTGCTCAGCGTGCGCGAGATCGTTCCGGCGGCCCGCACCGTCCTGCTCGACGGCCTCGCCGACCCGGCCCGTCTGGCCTCCGAACTGACCGCCTCCGAGATACCACCCACTCCCCCACGCGCGCGTGAGGCGATCGCCATCCCGGTGCGCTACGACGGCCCGGACCTGACCGAGGTCGCCGCGCACTGGGGCGTGAGCGAACAGGAGGCGGCCCGCATCCACGCGGACACCGAATTCACCGTCGCCTTCTGCGGGTTCGCACCCGGCTTCGGCTACCTCACGGGCCTACCGCAGCGCTACGACGTCCCGCGCCGGGTCACTCCGCGCACGGCCGTCCCCGCCGGTTCCGTGGCCCTGGCAGGCCCGTACACGGGCGTGTACCCGCGCTCGTCGCCGGGTGGCTGGCAGCTGATCGGCCGCACGGACACCGTGCTCTGGGACCACGCGCGCGTGCCGGCCGCGCTGCTGTCGCCCGGCACGCGCGTGCGCTTCGTCCCGGTGGACGGCTCATGACGGACCGGGCGCTCGTCGTCGTACGGGCCGGAGCGCTGACCACCGTGCAGGACCGGGGCCGCCCCGGGCACGCGCACCTGGGCGTGCCCCGCTCCGGCGCGCTCGACGCCCCCGCTGCCGCGCTCGTGAACCGGCTCGTGGGCAACCCGCCCGAGGCGGCCGTCCTGGAGACCACCCTCAACGGCTGTGCCGTACGGCCGCGTTCGACGGTCACGGTGGCGATCGGCGGCGCCCCGTGCGCGGTCACGGTCGACGGGCGGCCTGCGGCCTGGACAGCGCCGGTGCATGTGCCCGCCGGTGCGCTCCTGGACGTCGGAGGGGCCGTCTCCGGGGTCCGGAGCTACCTGGCCGTCGCCGGTGGCGTCGCGGTCGAACCGGTCCTCGGCAGCCGCTCCACGGACCTCCTCTCCGGTCTGGGCCCGCCCCCTCTCACGGACGGCGCGGTGATCCCCCTGGGACCGCCGGAGAACCTGCACGCGCGCGTGGACGTCGCCCCGCAGGCGGCGCCCCCGGCCGAACTCGTCCTGCGGGTGACACTCGGCCCACGGGACGACTGGTTCACCCCCGAGGCGCTGCGCACGTTCACGTCCCGCCCGTACCGCGCCTCCGCCGCCGGCAACCGCATCGGCCTGCGCACCGAGGGACCCGCCCTCGACCGCGCCCTCCCGGGCGAACTCCCCAGCGAGGGCATGGTCCTGGGCGCGGTCCAGGTCCCCCCCGACGGCCGGCCGGTGGTCTTCCTGGCGGACCACCCGACCACCGGCGGCTACCCGGTGATCGCGGTCGTCCACCCACAGGACCTCCCAGCAGCGGCCCAAGCGGCACCGGGCACACCGGTCCGCTTCGTCGAGGTACGCGGCCGCCAACTCCCTTAGGGGCGCGGGGAACTGCGCGACCGGCCACAACGTACCCGCGCCGACGAAGCGATCCGCACCTCCTGCGAGAACTAGACCGCGTCAGGCTGCTCGACGACCGACACCGCAGCCAGCGCAGCGGACACCGCGGCAGCCGCCCGCACGTCCAGCCGCGCGCTCGTGCCGCGCGCCCGATGCCCCATCTCGTCCACCGCGAGCCGCAGCAGCTGCGGCAGCAGGTCCGTGCAGCGCCGCGCGACCCACGCGGTCCCCGCCGTGGCCAGCCACAGCAGGCTCGCCGACGTGGTGGGCACCGGGAACTCCGGGTCGGGCGAGGGTGCCGTACCGGTCGCCCGGTCCGACTCCGCCAGCAGCGAGTGGAAGCGCACCGCCAGCTGCCGGTGCCCCCGCTCCCCCGGATGCAGCCGATCCGCGCTCCACATCGCACGGTCCATGATCCAGTCGGCCTCGGCCGCGTGCAGATGGACGGCCCCGTAGCGGTCGGAGAGCGCGTGGACCACCCGGTTGACCGCCCGCTGCCGCCGGGCCAGCGGGCGGGCCAGCGAGCCCGGGAGGCCGAGCATCGAGCCGGGGTCGGGCAGACAGGCCGTGAGCAGGGTCGCGCCCTGCAGGGTGAAGGCGGCGTAGACCTTGTCGAGCCGTTCGGCGACGGCACGGATGTCGAACGTGCAGCGCAGGGTGTCGTTGACGCCGATCACCACCGACGCGATGTCCGGCTTCAGTTCGAGACCGGCCGGCGTCTGGACCTCCAGCACCTCCCGGGTCTGCGCACCGCTCACCGCGAGGTTGGTGAACTCGACGGAGTCCTCGGCCAGCCCGTCGGCGAGCAGCGCCGCCCAGCCGCGCCACGCGCCCTCGAAGGGATCGCCCACGCCCTCGGTCAGCGAGTCCCCGAGGGAGACGAAACGCACCGTTCTCACGCCACGCTCCCCGGCACGAAGGGACGCACCGGCACCGTCGCGTCGTGCGCGGCGAGGAACGCGTCCACGGCCGTCGTCCACCCGAAGCACTCCGCACGCGCGCGTGCGGCCTCCCGCCGCTCCCGCTCGGGAAGGCCGAGCAGGATGCCGACGGCGTCCGCGAAGGCGTCCCCGTGGTCCGCCGCGACGGCTCCGGCCGACCCGATCACCTCGGGCAGCGCGGAGGACATGCTCACCACCACGGGGGTACCGCAGGCCATCGCCTCCAGGGCGGCCAGTCCGAACGTCTCGGCCGGGCCGGGCGCCAGGCACACGTCGGCGGTGGCCTGGAGGGCGCCCAGCGCGGCGCGGTCGGAGACGTGCCCGAGGAAGGTGACCGGCAACCCGCGCTCACGCGCGCGCTGTTCGAGCCGCGGGCGCAACGGGCCGTCCCCGGCCACCACCAGCACCGCCCGCCTGCCCCGCCGCCGCAGCGACTCCAGGGCGTCCAGGGCCGTGCCCGGCCGCTTCTCCACGGACAGCCGGGTGCAGGTGACGATCAGGAACTCGTCCTCGCGCGCGTACCGTGCGCGAAGTCCCGGGTCCCGCAGCGCGGGGTGCCGCTCCACCAGGTCGACGCCCAGGGGAGCGCGCACGACGTTGCGGGCGCCGATCCGCACGAACTCGCGCTCGGCGAACTCGGTGGTGCACACCACGCGCGCGTAGGTGTGCGCGGAGCGGACGTTGAGGGCGTCGGCGGCACGCCGGGCCGCCCCCTCGGGCAGTCCCCAGGTGCGCAGGACCCCGTCGGCGGTCTCGTGGGAGACCATCACGGCGGGGACCCGGGCGCGCCGCGCCCACTTGCCGGTCCACCTGAGGGTCGTGCGGTCGGAGACCTCCAGGCGGTCGGGGGCCAGCTCCTCCAGGAGCCGGGCCACGCGCCGCTTGTCGGTGAGCACGCGGTACCCGCCGGTGCCGGGCAGCAGCGGACCGGGGAGGGTGATGACGCGCCCCTGCTCGGTGTCGCGGTCGTCGGCGCGCTCGCCGGGCACGATCAGCACGGGCTCGTGCCCTGCCTCCCGGAAGCCCTTGCCGAGCTCGCGCAGCGCGGTGCGCAGACCGCCGGACGCGGGGGCGACGAAGTTCGCCAGGCGCACGATCCTGAGGGAGCTCATGCCGCCACCGCCGTCTTCTTCCGCGCGGCGAGGACGTCCGCGTAGTGCCCGATCAGCTGATCGCCGACGGCCGCCCAGGTGCGGCCCTCGACGGTGGCGCGCGCGGTGTCGCCGAAGACGGCCCGCCGGGCCGGGTCGGCTGCCAGGGACTGCACGGCGTCCCGTACGGCGTCGGCGTCGCGCGGCGGCACCAGCAGACCGGTGCGCCCGTGGACGACCAGGTCGAGGGGGCCCCCGACGGCGGGAGCCACCACCGGGACGCCGCTGGCCATGGCCTCCTGCACGGTCTGGCAGAAGGTCTCGAAGGGCCCGGTGTGCGCGAAGACGTCCAGGGAGGCGTAGATCCGGGCGAGTTCGTCGCCGGTGCGGCGGCCGAGGAAGACCGCGCCCGGCAGCGCCTCGCCGAGGCTCGGCCCGCTCGGGCCGTCGCCCACGATGACGACCTTCACCCCTTCGAGGCCACAGACACCGGCCAGGAGCTCGATGTGCTTCTCGGGGGCGAGGCGGCCGACGTATCCGACGATCACCTCGCCGTTCGGGGCGAGTTCGCGGCGCAGGGCCTCGTCGCGCAGGTCGGGGCGGAACCGGACGGTGTCCACGCCGCGGGGCCACAGCTTGACCCTGGGCACGTCGTGGGTCTCCAGGTCACGCATCGAGGCGCTGGAGGGCGCGAGGGTGAGATCGGCGGCGGAGTGGACGGAGCGGATGCGCCGCCAGGCCGCGGCCTCGCCGGCGCCCATGTAGGTGCGGGCGTAGCCGGCGAGGTCCGTCTGGTAGACGGCGACGGCCGGGACGCCGAGCCGGGCGGCGACCGCCATACCGCGGACGCCGAGGACGAAGGGGCTGGCCAGGTGCACGACGTCGGCCCGGTGCTCGGCGACGGCCGCGGCGAGGCGGCGGCTGGGCAGGGCGACACGGACCTGGGGATAGCCCGGGAGCGGAAGGGAGGGGACACGGACGACGGGGCACGGCGCCTGGGCGTCGGGCCCGGTACCGGCCCGGCCGACGAGAGCGGTACTGGCCGGAGCGACGACGAGCGGGAGGTGACCGCGATCTACGAGGTGCCGGGCGGTCTGGAGCGCGCAGTGGGCCACGCCGTTCACGTCGGGGGGAAAGGATTCGGTCACGATGACGACACGCATACCCGTGTTCTCGCCGCACCGGACGTGGCCGCGTCAACGTGGATCTTTCCGGACGAGGAACGTCCCGTGAGCGTTCCTCCGCACACCCGAGCAGGTCAGGCCGTGTCCATGACCGCCTGACCCGCGGGTCACCCGCTGTTCACCCGGCAGCCGTGCCGTTGCCGGGACGATCTGTGCGGGGCCGGCTCACACCACGGGCTCGTCGGGTGCGATCCGGCTTCGTACGGCCGTCTGCACCTCGGCCTCCTCGGCCGGATCGGCGGCCAGCCTGCGCAGCTGCTCGACGACGCGGGCGTCACCGGTCTCGGCGTACCGGGCGGCGATCTCCCGGGTGGTCTCCTCGCAGTCCCAGAGGCACTCGACGGCGAAGCCGGCCGGGAAGGAGGGATCGGTTGCGGCCAGGGCGCGGGCGGCCCGGCCGCGTAGATGGGACGAGGCCGTCTCGCGGTAGATGTGGCGCAGGACGGGGGCGGCGCAGACGATGCCGAGCCGTCCGGTGCCGTCGACGAGGGTCCACAGGGTCGGAGCGTCCGGCCCCTCGCCCCGTACGGCTTCGCGCAGTGCGGCGAGGACCAGGTCCCGGTCCTCGACACCGCCCCGGCAGGAGAGCATGCGACCGGCGGCGGCGCCCAGGGCGTCCGGCCGGCGGGCCCAGCCGCGGGCCCGGTCGACGGCGGCGACGCTGCGCATCCGTTCGAAGGCGTCCACGGCGGCCTCCACCACGGAAGCCGAGCCGGTCACCACGGCCGCCTCGATCAGGTCGAGGGCGTCCGGATCATTGCCGTCGGCAAGGTAGCGCAACGCGGTGCTGCGGGCTCCGTCGCTGCCGTCCTTGGCCGCCCGCACGATCTCTGGCCGGTCCTCGGGTCCGGCCACGGCCGTGAGGCAGCGGGCGGCCGGGACGTGCAACGCGGCGCCGCGCTCGATGCCCTGCTGGGCCCACTCGAACACCGCATGCACGCTCCACCCCGGACGGGGCCCGGTAGGTCGCATCTGCCGCTGCCAGCGGTCGAAACAGCCGCTCTCGTGAGCGGCACGCACGCGCGTGGCGATCGGTTCGCGCGGATCCTCGGCCCACAGTCGCCACGGCCGGGGCTCGAAGGAGTCACGCACGACGGCGGCCAGTTCGGCCTCGCCCTCGGCGTCGGTGGCGAAACGGGCCAGCACGGGCGCGGCCAGGGCGCGCAGCCCCGCGTCGTCGTCCCTGAGGGCCAGCTCGTCCAGGGCCCAGGCCCAGTTGGAGCCGGACGCCGCGTACCTGCGCAGCAGCTCCAGCGCGTCCCGCCTGCCGTAGGAGGCGAGATGGCCGAGGACGGCGAGAGCCAGGCCGGTGCGGGACTCCTCGGTGTCGAAGACGTCCTCGACGTCGAAGAGGTGCGCCTCGATCTCGTCCAGCTCGCCGTTGAGGTCGAGGTAGAGACGGGCGTAGTAGAGGGAGCGGTTCTCCACCTGCCAGTCGTGGCGCGGGTCGCGCAGCACACAGTGGTTCAGTGCCGCGAGCGCCTCGGCGCGCGGTGCCGTGAGTGCGTGCAGCGTGCCGTCGCCACGCCCCCTCTGCAGGAGGCCGAGCAGGGTACCGCTGGGCGCTATGACCGGATCGAACATGGGAAACAGCCTCACATCAAGCGTCGATGCAACCGGGGAACACGCATTACCTGGCCGCGTGACACAACGTCGGGGCGCCCGCCGTCTCTTGCTTGCTGTAGACCATCTTCCTCTGCCTCTCGTCAGTGGCCCTCGCGGACCGCATCACGGTCCGCGCGGTGCGGCAACACCTGCCCAGCCATCGCGTCCGTAAAGCACGACGTCATGATGACCCGGCACTTCGGCCTGCCGCGACCGAAATTTCGGCGGCCCTGTACCGCCTCCCCCGTTCCCCGTGTTTTCGCTGGTCAGAACATGCGGATCAGTGTGCGCCGAACAAGTCGAGCAGTTCCGCCTTGCCGAACATACGCGCCGTGTCGAGGGCCGACGGGGTACCCGCGGCCGGATCGGCACCACCCTCCAGGAGGGCCTTGATCACTTCCGACTCACCCTTGAAGACGGCCCCGGCGAGCGGGGTCTGGCCCCGGTCGTTGATCCGGTCGCCCTCCGCGCCGCGGGCGAGCAGGGCCCGCACCGCGTCGGCGTGTCCGTGGTACGCCGCGAGCATCACGAGCGAGTCCCCGCGGTCGTTGGTGAGGTTGACCGGAACGCCCGCGTCCACGTACGCCACGAGCTCCTCGGTCCGTCCCTGCCTGGCCAGATCGAAGATCTTGGTCGCCAGCTCCACGACCTCGGGGTCGAGGGCTTCACTCATCGGCAGGACCGCCTTCCGTACAACCGTTCAGGTGAATCGCCAGGGTACTGGCTCCGGCGGCACATGAGCCGCTTCACAAGCGGTAAGGATCAGCACAGAACCGACCGAATGCACGAAAACGCCTCGGCTCGTGCAGGACAGCACCGCCATCCGAGGGAAAAACACCGAAATTCACCCAATTGCACCTTTTATAGTATGGATACATGCTGTGATCCTGGAAGTACTCATGGTGACTGTCCCCGTGAACCAGGAGAACTGAAATGATCTTGTCCATCTCCGGCGTGGTCCTTCTCGGCATCATCGTCTTCCTCTTCTTCCGCAAGGACGGGCTCAAGGCGTCGCATGCCCTGGTCTCGGCCTTGTTCGGCTTCTATCTCGCGAGTACGGCCATCGCCCCCAGCATCAAGGCCGGCGGCGAGAGCCTCGCGAGCCTCCTCGGCGGCATCAAGTTCTGACGCCGCCCGTCCCGCCCGTACGCACCAAGAGGAGACATCTGTGGCCCGGCGCCCCCTCCCTCGCATCCTGAGCACAGGCAGCGCGCAGATCGCCCGGGGCCGGGAGCTGGCCCGGACCGCGGCCGACAGCGCCACCGACGTCCTCCACCCGCTGATCTCGATCACCCGTGGTCTGCGCCGGCTGGCAGCCGCCGGCCGGCGCAAGTGGGCCGACACGCCCCAGGACCGGCGCGGGCCGCTGCTGTTCCTGGCGGCCTCGGTGGTCCTGGTCGTGGCACTGGTGCCGTACGGCCCGCTGCTCGCCGTCATCACCGTGATGGCGGCGGCAGCCTGGCAGGGCAGGGGGCAGCGCAGGCCGGCGGAGCCCGAAGGGCCCGACGAGTCCCAGTCCCAGCGCCTGAAGTCGCTGTACGAGGCCCTGGTCCCGTACTTCTCGCTCGCCGGTGACCCCTCCCCCCTCTACGCCCACGGCGGCGAGTGGGAGAAGGCGTTCCCCGCGTACGAGTTCGACGGGTCCGGCCGCATCACCCACCTCGTGATCCGCTACCCGGCCTACTTCACCGACGGCGAGATCGACTCCCGCACCCGCATCGAGCAGCTGCTGCACGCAAAGTCGGGCCGCGGCCGCGAATACCACTTCGCATGGGACGAGGAAGGCAACCGGCTCACCGTTACGGTCCTCGCTCCGCTGCCCACCGACATCGCCGCCCAGCGATTCGTCACGGCGCCCGGCGAGACGGTGCTCGGCTTCACCGACCCCACCCAGGTCCGGCGCACCCTTCCCCTCACCCACGGAGAGGAACAGCGCGACGTCCCGCCGGTCGTCTGGCGCACCGGCGTCCGCTCCACCGAGCCGCACCTGCTGGTCATGGGCCAGCCGGGCAGCGGCACCACGTCCCTGCTGCGCTGCATCGCCCTCCAGGCGCTGCAGCACGGCGACGTGGTGATCATCGAGGGCGGAACCGGCGAGTACGCGTGCCTGACCGGCCGGAAGGGCGTGCTGGCCGTCGAATGCGGTCTGGCCGGGGCGCTCGCGACCCTGGAGTGGGCCACCAACGAGACGGAGCGCCGGCTCATCGCCGCCAACCGCGCCCGCCAGGCGGGCCACCCGCCGCCGGAGGACACCAAGCGTCCCCTGTGGATCCTCCTGGACCGGCCGAGCGCCTTCGCCCACCTCGCCGCCGCGGACGGCTGCAAGGACCCGCAGTCCCTGCTCCAGGTCCCGCTCCGGCACGGCCGCGCGGCGAACGTGACGGTCGTGGTGGCCGACCAGTTCGACAACGCGGACGCACTGAGCGACGCCGTGCGGCAGCACACACGCGCGCGTGTCGTCCTCGGCCCCGCCACGGCCGAGCAATTGGCGGGTGCCCTCGGCGCCCTGCCGGCCACGACGCCGGCCGTCGACGTACCGCCCGGCCGCGGTTACGCCCGCCTCGGCGCGGGCTCCGTGCACCGGCTGCAGGTCCCGTCGACGCCGGACCCGTACGACGACGAGACGAGCGACACGGACCGCGAGGCCGTGCTGGCACTGCTGCCGCCACGGACGACGCCGGTCGAGGCGGAGCGGATCGATTCCGGGCGCGTCGACCTCGATCCTGTCGAGGCCGAGCCTGTCGAGGCCGAGCCTGTCGAGGCCGAGCCCGTCGAGGCCGAGCCCGTCGAGGCGCGTCCCGTCGAGGCGCGTCCCGTCACCATGAACAAAGCACCCGTCACCGTGGAGAGAACACCCGTCACCCTGGACCAGGCACGCCCCGACATGACCAAGGAACCCGTCGACGAGGAGCGGTGCGAGACGGAGCCGGTGTCCGCGAAAGCCGTACCGGCAGAGGCGCAATAGGGCTCCGGGCCACTACGCCACGAACGTCCGCGGCGTCTCCCCGCCTCCCGTCGCCCCGCTCTCGACCAGCCGCGCCGCCGCGGCCAGCCGCGCCGCCGCCTCCTCGGCGACCGCGCCCCCCACGGTGAACGGCAGCCGCACGTAGCCCTCGAAGGCACCATCGACCCCGAACCTCGGCCCCGAGGGCACCCGCACCCCGACCCGCTCCCCCATCTCGGCGAGCCGCGAGCCGGACAGGCCACCCGTCCGTACCCACAGCGTCAGCCCGCCCTTGGGCACCTCGAACTCCCAGGCGGGGAGCTCCCGGCGCACGGCGGTGATCAGCGCGTCCCGGTTCTCCCGGGCCTGACCGCGCCGCACCTCGACGGCCTGCTCCCAGCCGCCCGTGCTGAACAGCCAGTTCACGGCGAGCTGCTCCAGCACGGGAGTCCCCAGATCGGCGTACGCGCGCGCGGCGACCAGGCTGCGGATCACGTCGGGTGCCGCGCGCACCCAGCCGATGCGCATCCCGGCCCAGAAGGCCTTGCTGGCCGACCCGACGGTGATGACGCTGGACCCGGCGGGGTCGAAGGCGCACACGGGCCGCGGCATCGCCCCCTCGTGGAAGTCCTCGTCCAGCCACAGTTCGGTCATCGTCTCGTCGGCGATCAGCACCGTCCCGGCGGAGCGGGCCGCCTCCACCAGCTGCCGCCGCTGGCCGTCGGCGGCGAGTGCGCCGGTCGGGTTGTGGAAGTCGGCGACGATGTACGCGATCCGGGGTGCGGCGTCCCGCAGCACCTGCCGCCACCGGTCGAGGTCCCAGCCGGTCAGCCCCTCGGCCATCGCCACGGGCACCAGCCGCGCGCCCGCCTCACGCATCAGCTGAAGGATGTTGGCGTACGACGGCGACTCCACGGCGACGCGCTCGCCGCGGCCCGCGAAGAGGTGGCAGATCGCGTCGATCGCGCCCATGGCGCCCGTGGTGACCATGATCTGCTCGGGCATCGTGGGGATCCCGCGCGCGGTGTACCGGTCGGCGATCATCGCGCGCAGCGCGGGGAGCCCGGCCGGATAGTCGCCGTGCGTGTGGGCGTACGGCGGCAGCTCCTCCAGGGCGCCCTGGACGGCCCGGGTCAGCCACGGCTCGGGCGCGGGAAGTGCGGCGCAGCCCAGGTCGATCATCGAGCCCAGCGCCTCGGGCGGGAGAGGCTCCAGACCGCGCGCGGGCAGCGGGTTCCCGGCCGGTACGGCGGTCCAGCTGCCGGCGCCGCGCCGGGACTCCAGGAAGCCCTCGGTGCGCAGCGCCTCGTAGGCGGCCGCGACCGTCGTACGGCTGACGGACAGGGCAAGGGCCAGCTCGCGTTCGGCGGGCAGCCGGGCGGCCACCGGGACGCGGCCCTCCAGCACGAGCAGCCGGATGCCGTCGGCGAGCGCGCGGTAGGCGGGTGGACGGCGTGTGCCGGGTCCCGCCGGGCGGTCCTGCTGGGAGTTGAGCAGCCTGGCCAGCTGCGCCGCACCCATCGCCGAGGTCCACTGCGCCATGGAAATCAGTCCACCTTCCCCGAATTGGCCCTGGATGACACTTCCACCCAAGCCACAGGGTGACATGAGTCAGGCCACTGCGACCACTGGGGGGTATCTCTTGTCCACGAAGGGCCGTCTCGGACGGCGGTTGATCCAGCTGTATGCCGGCCTGGTGCTGTACGGGGCGAGTTCCGCGCTGCTGGTCGAGGCGGGCCTCGGCCTGGAGCCCTGGAACGTCCTGCACCAGGGTCTCGCCGAGCTCACCGGCCTCACCATCGGCGTCGTGTCGATCGTCGTGGGCGCGGCGGTGCTGCTCCTGTGGATCCCGCTGCGCCAGCGCCCGGGCCTCGGCACCGTCTCCAACGTCTTCGTGGTCGGCCTCGCCATGGACGGCACGCTCGCCCTCGTCCCGGACGTCCGCTCCCTGGCCGTACGCGTCCCCCTCCTCCTGGCGGGCATCGTGCTCAACGGCGTGGCCACCGGGCTCTACATCTCCGCCCGGTTCGGGCCGGGTCCGCGGGACGGGCTGATGACCGGACTGCACCGGCGCACCGGCCGCTCGATCCGCCTGATGCGGACGGGGGTCGAGGTGGCGGTGGTCGCGACCGGCTTCGCCCTCGGGGGCACCGTCGGCATCGGCACGGTCCTGTACGCGGTGTCCATCGGCCCGCTCGCCCAGCTCTTCCTGCGGGTGTTCGACGTCCCGCCGGCATCCGGCGGCAGCACGGTCGTTGCCGCGGGGCAACCGCAGGGAGCGATACTGCGTCCGTGACCTCGCGGATACGCCACCCCTACCTCGACCATCCCGGCCCGATCGCCTTCGCCCACCGGGGCGGGGCCGCGGACGGCCTGGAGAACACGGCGCTGCAGTTCCGGCGGGCGGTGGAGGCGGGCTACCGCTACATCGAGACCGACGTCCACACCACGTTGGACGGCAAGTTGGTCGCCTTCCACGACGTGACCCTGGACCGGGTGACCGACGGCGCGGGGCGCATAGCGGACCTGCCGTGGAAGACGGTGAGCCAGGCGCGCGTGGCGGGCAAGGAACCGGTGCCGCTGTTCGAGGAGTTGCTCGAGACCTTCCCCGAGGTGCGCTGGAACGTCGACCTCAAGGCGGAGACCTCGCTGCACCCCTTCCTGGAGCTGATCGAGCGCACGCGCGCGTGGGACCGGATCTGCGTGGGCTCGTTCTCCGAGGCGCGGGTGGTGCGCGCCCAGCGGCTGGCCGGTCCGCGGCTTGCGACGTCGTACGGCACGCGTGGCGTGCTCAACCTGCGGCTTCGCTCGTGGGGCGTCCCGGCCGCGCTGCGCGCCTCCGCGGTGGCCGCCCAGGTGCCCGAGTCGCAGTCCGGCATCCAGGTCGTCGACCACCGCTTCGTGCGCACCGCCCACGCGCGCGGCCTCCAGGTGCACGTGTGGACCATCAACGAACCCGAGCGCATGCACCGGCTCCTGGACCTGGGCGTGGATGGCATCATGACCGATCACATCGACACGTTGCGCAAGGTCATGGAAGAACGCGGCGTCTGGGCCTGACCGCCCGGCGAGCCTCCCCCGATCCTTCGCACGGCACTTCAGCGGGGAAGCGAGGGCACGGGTGAGCGCCGACACCGTGCGGACGGACGTCTTCGACCGGCAGCGCGAACAGCGCGGCTGGTACTTCTACGACTGGGCCTGCTCCGTCTACTCGACGAGCGTGCTCACCGTGTTCCTCGGCCCCTACCTGACGTCGGTGGCCAAGTCCGCGGCGGACGCGGACGGGTACGTCCACCCCCTGGGCATCCCGGTGCGCGCCGGATCCTTCTTCGCGTACTCGGTCTCCCTGTCCGTGATCGTGGCCGTGCTGGTGATGCCCATGGTGGGCGCCGCCGCCGACCGCACCGGACGCAAGAAGCCCCTGCTCGGGATCACGGCCTATGTGGGGGCCGCGGCGACGACGGGCATGTTCTTCCTCGACGGCGACCGCTATCTGCTCGGCGGCCTGCTGCTGATCGTCGCGAACGCGGCCCAGTCCGTCGGGATGATGCTCTACAACTCCTACCTGCCCCAGATCGCCCCGCCCGAGGAACGCGACGCCGTCTCCTCACGGGGCTGGGCCTTCGGGTACGCGGCGGGGTCGCTGGTCCTGATCGCCAACCTGGTGCTGTACCTGGCGCACGACTCCTTCGGCGTCTCCGAGACCACTGCCGTCCGCATCTGCCTGGCCGCAGCCGGCCTGTGGTGGGGCGCCTTCACGCTCGTCCCGCTGCGCCGGCTGCGGGACCGGGGCTCCGCCGGGCCGAAGGAGGCCACCGCCCCCGGGCTGCGGCAACTGGCCGCCACCGTCCGCAACATGCGCCGCCACCCGCTGACCCTCTCCTTCCTGCTGGCGTACCTCATCTACAACGACGGCATCCAGACGGTGATCTCCCAGGCGTCGATCTACGGCTCCGAGGAGCTGGGGCTCGGGCAGTCGACCCTCATCGGCGCCGTCCTGCTGGTGCAGGTGCTGGCGGTCGCGGGCGCCCTGGGGATGGGCCGGCTGGCCCGGACGTACGGGGCCAAGCGCACGATCCTCGGTTCACTGGTGGCCTGGACGGTGACGCTCGCGGCCGGGTACTTCCTGCCGCCCGGCGTGCCGGTGTGGTTCTTCGTCCTGGCGTCCGGGATCGGTCTCGTGCTCGGCGGCAGCCAGGCCCTGTCCCGCTCCCTGTTCTCGCATCTGGTCCCGCCCGGCAAGGAGGCCGAGTACTTCTCGGCATACGAGATGAGCGACCGGGGCATGAGCTGGCTCGGACCCCTTCTGTTCGGGATCACCTACCAGCTGACCGGAAGTTATCGTGACGCGATCATCTCGCTCGTGGCCTTCTTCATCATCGGATTCGCCCTGCTCGCAAGGGTTCCCGTACGGCAGGCGATCTCCGAGGCTGGCAATCCGGTCCCGGACACGATTTAGCGCTCAAGGCGAAAGGGCTGTAGTGTACGCGTTTGGCCTGCCAGGCGTACCGTTACTGCGCGTCAAAGATGCCGAAACGCTGGGTGACATCTGCTAGCAGATGTGACAAACCGGGCGCCGGTGGGTACGACATTGGTCAGCAAGGCTGCGGCTACGACGGCGACGCATGACCCGAAACGGGACACGGGACGGGAATCTTTACCGCCGACCGGACGTTGACCGGATGACGACGACAGCGACACCTGTCCTGTGGGCGACAAGCCCGGGAGGCACGATTCATGAGTGAGCGAGCTCTTCGCGGCACGCGCCTCGTGGTGACCAGCTACGAGACGGACCGCGGCATCGACCTGGCCCCGCGCCAGGCCGTGGAGTACGCATGTGAGAAGGGGCACCGCTTCGAGATGCCCTTCTCGGTCGAGGCGGAGATTCCGCCGGAGTGGGAGTGCAAGGTCTGCGGAGCCCAGGCACTCCTCGTGGACGGCGACGGCCCTGAGGAAAAGAAGGCCAAGCCCGCGCGTACGCATTGGGACATGCTGATGGAAAGGCGTACTCGCGAGGAACTCGAAGAGGTCCTCGAGGAGCGCCTGGCCGTTCTCCGTTCGGGCGCGATGAACATCGCGGTCCACCCGAGGGACAGCCGCAAGTCGGCTTAGTTCCCGCCGGGGCCGAGCGGCGGACCAACGCACGCAAGTGACTGCGGGCGCCTACGTGGATTCACGTAGGCGCCCGCAGTCGTATGCCGAACGGCCAGTCGTATGCCGAACCGCGGCGATCAGCGCGTCAGCGGCGGACGCGGATCCTGCGGGGCGTCCCCGGGCTCGTCCCGGACGACCTCGCCCTGGACGACCTTGCCGTCGGGGCGGTGGATGCGGGCCTGCTGGAAGGCGTCACCGAACCCGCCCGGTGCGGCCTCGCGCAGCTTGCGGTCGAGGGTGCGCTCGGTGAGGCGGCCGAGGGCCTTCTGGACCGGGGGGATCAGTAGGAGCAGACCCACCACGTCAGAGACCAGGCCCGGGATCATCAGCAGCAGACCGCCGAGCATCATCAGGCCGTTGCCACCGCCGCTCTGCGGGGTGCCGCCGCGCTGCAGCGCCTCGTTGAGATTCTGGAAGGCCCGGCGACCCGCCTTCTTGATCACCGCCGCGCCGGCCACGAAGCCGGCGAGCAGCAGCAGGAAGACGGTGAACCCGCTCGACGCGCCCGCGACCACGGTCAGCAGCCAGATCTCCAGCACCAGCCAGGCCGCGACACCCAGCGGAAGGAAGGTCCGCAGCCGGGAGCGCTTGGGCCGGGCGGGATGTATGGGGGTCGGAGCACCAGTCGTCATGCATCCAGTGTGCCTGGGCCCGGCTCAGTGCGGGATAAGTGAAAGATCAACCGGTTCTGTGACGTCGCGGGCGGCCCGTGCCGGCGGTCGGTCAGGCCTTCTTGCCGCGGCCCGTGATCTTGTCGACCCGCTCCCCCACGCCCCACGCCGTGACCCGCCACAGGGCCTCGACGAGGATGTCGCGGCTCATCTTGGAGTCGCCGAGTTCGCGCTCGACGAAGGTGATGGGCACCTCGACGACGTGGTAGCCGGCCTTGACCGCGCGGCGGGCGAGGTCGACCTGGAAGCAGTAGCCCTGGGAGGCGACCTGGTCGAGGCCGAGGCCCTCCAGGGTCTCGCGGCGGAAGGCGCGGTAGCCGCCGGTGATGTCGCGCAGCGGCAGGTCGAGGGCGAGACGCGAGTAGAGGCTGCCGCCGCGGGAGATGATCTCGCGGCTCTTGGGCCAGTTCACCACCCGGCCGCCCGGCACCCAGCGGGACCCGAGCACCAGGTCGGCGCTCTTGAGCGCGGTGAGCAGGCGGGGCAGCTCCTCCGGCTGGTGGGAGCCGTCGGCGTCCATCTCGACCAGGACGCCGTAACCGTTCTCCAGGCCCCAGCGGAAGCCCGCCAGGTAGGCGGCGCCGAGGCCCTCCTTGCCCTTGCGGTGCAGCACCTGGACGTGATCGTCCCCGGCCGCCAGTTCGTCCGCGAGCTTGCCCGTGCCGTCGGGGCTGTTGTCGTCGGCCACGAGGACGTGCGCCTCGGGGACGGCCTCGCGCACCCGGCCGACGATGGACTTGATGTTCTCCGCCTCGTTGTAGGTCGGAATGATCACCAAGGCCGTGCCGAGCGGGCCGAACCGCTTCCCCTGGGACTGTGCCGCGAGGGTCCCGTCGCCGTCGTTCACTACTGCCCCTTCAAGTCCGTCGCAGACCTCCACCTTAGTGGCCACGGCCTGCGATGACGTGACAGCCCGTTCGTATCGTGGTGTCGATTCCGCAAGAGCGGGGTAAGAACGCGTATTCGGACGGATTTGCGCCTACGGATGGGGGCCCGGCGCCCTTCGGGCCGACCTGGGATCCGCTGGCTGCGGATCGACCGAAAGCCGTTGTCTACTGAGCGCCCGGGCCCCACCCGGGTCACACCTCCCCGGCCGGCCGGAACGTTCCCTCGTCGCGCGCGGGCGCTGAGCCTGGCTCCCAGTGGCGGTGCTCCGGTGCGGCACACCGTCCCTGACCCAGCGGCGCTGCGACTGGCGCGAAGAAGTTCCCCGGTCGGGCGTCCGGTGGTGGACTCCGCCGAACCTACCGGCCCCCTGCCATCGGCTGTCAACAGCCGTTTGACCTGCGGTTCTTTCCTCAAAGTCCTGGTCAGGGCCGAGGACACGCAGGTCGTACGACGGCGTGGCGGGCGATGTTCGGCGCGGCGCCACCCCGGGAGATCACTCGCCCGGCCCTACGAAGACGGTCCGTCCGCCGACCACCGTGCGCAGGCAGACGGGCAGGTCACGGCCGGGGGTGAGGTCGGGCAGGCCAGGGGTGCCGGAGCGCGGGTCGGTGGACCAGCGGGCGACCCGGTCGTCCGGGGCCTGGACCACCAGTTCATCGGTGCGCCACACGGCGTAGTCGGCGGGGGCGCCCGGCACCAGGACGCCCGCGTCGTCCCGCCCGACCGCCCGCCAGCCCCCGCGCGTGTGGGCGGTGAACGCCGCGCGCACGGAGACCCGGTGATCGGGGGTGCGGTGGAAGGCGGCGGCGCGGACCGTGCCCCACGGGTCGAGGGGCGTGACCGGGCTGTCGGAGCCGAAGGCCAGCGGGACACCCGCCTTGAGCAGGGCCGCGAAGGGGTTCAGGGTGCGGGCCCGGTCGGCGCCCAGGCGCTGGGCGTACATGCCGTCCTCGCCGCCCCACAGGCGGTCGAAGGCGGGCTGGACGGAGGCGGTCAGGCCCAGCTCGGCGAAGGCCGCGACGGTCTCCGGGGTGAGCATCTCGGCGTGCTCGACACGGTGGCGGGCGGCGCGGACGCGGGCCAGGCCGATCTTCTCGGCGGCGGCGCGCACGCCCTCGACGACCGTGGTCACCGCGGCGTCCCCGATCGCGTGGAAGCCCGCCTGGAGTCCGGCCTCGGTGCAGGCGGTGACGTGGGCGGCCACGGCGGCGGCGTCCAGGTAGGCGGTGCCGGTGTGGCCGGTGTCGGCGTACGGCGCGTGCAGGCAGGCGGTGTGCGAACCGAGGGCGCCGTCGACGAAGAGGTCGCCGGCCGCGCCCACGGCACCCAGCTCGCGCGCCTTGTCGAGGTCCCGGTCCGCCCAGTAGCCGACGACCCGCGGGGTCGCCTCCTCGGCGGCGAGGCGCAGGAGGTCCGTGAAGTCGTCCTCGGAGGAGATGTCGGGGCCGGCGCACTCGTGGACCGAGCCGATGCCGAGGGAGGCCGCGTGGGCGAGCGCGATGCGCTGGGCCTCGATGCGCTGGGCCGGCGTCACGGCCGCGAACGCGGCGGCGCGTACGGCGTGATGGGCGCCGGTGGTCAGCGGGCCGTCACCGGGCAGGGTGCCCACCGCGGGCGCCAGGTCGAGCAGGGCCGTCGTGACGACCGCCGAGTGGACGTCGATACGGGAGAGATAGAGGGGACGGCCGCCGGTGGCCTTGTCCAGTTCCGCGCGCGCCGGGGGGCGGCCGCCGGGCCAGCGGGAGGCGTCCCAGCCGTGTCCGAGCAGGACCTTGTCCTGGGGGCGGGCCGCGGCGAAGTCCCGTACGCGCGCGAGTGCCGCCTCCAGGGAGGGGGCGTCGGAGAGGTCCAGGCCGGCGAGCGCGAGGCCGGTGGACGTGGTGTGCACATGGGCGTCGGTGAACGCCGGGGTGACGAGCGCGCCGTCCAGGTCGACCACTTCGTCGACCCCGTCGGCGAAGGCGTCGGCGGCGCCATCGGAGCCGACCCAGGCGACCTGGCCGCGCTCCACGACCATCGCGGTCGCGAACGGGTCGGCGGGGCTGTGTACCTCTCCGCGGCGGAGCAGGACGGTTTTCGGCTCGGGGGTGCGCGTGCTCATGACCGACAGTTTCTCGCGCCGCGGCGGCGGGGTCGCACCTGGGGCGCGCTTGCCGGGCACCCGGCACGGCGGGGCGGCTCAGACGCGCGGCGGCCGCGCCTCGTACGGCGTCGACAGGACCACCGTCGTCCGCGTGGAGACGCCCGCCAGCGACCGCAGGCGCGCGAGCAGCTCCTCCAGTTCGTGCGGGGTCGCCACCCGGACCTTGAGGATGTAGTTCTCGTCGCCGGCGACGCTGTGGCATGCCTCGATCTCGGGGACGCCGGCCAGACGGTCGGCGATGTCGTCGGGGGCGCTGGGGTCGAACGGCTTCACCGAGATGAAGGCGGTCATGGGCAGCCCGACGGCCTCGGGGTCGACCACCGCGGCATAGCCGCGGATGACGCCACGCTGTTCCAGCCGGCGCACCCGCTGGTGCACGGCCGACGTGGACAGGCCCGTGGCCTTGCCCAGGTCTGTGTAGCTCATCCGCCCGTCCTTGACGAGCAGCTGCACGATCTGACGATCCAGCTCCTCCATGGCGCAAGAACCTACAGTGCGCCTGACCTCCCGGGATACCTCGGCAGACCAGGTCATGCCCGGTTTGTGATGTGGCCGCGAGCCGCCGGCGAGCCGTCCGGGCGACGCCCGGGCAGGCATCTGCGGGCGGCATGTGACGAACGCCACAGCCACCGGGACCGCTCCGTGATGTTCTCGTGATTACCGCCATGACCGGGCGGGAAGTGCTTGCTGTGGTCGAGGCCGCAGTGCCTGAACGGCCCAGCCCGAGGGGGAGAACCCATGCAGAGTCTTAAGCGCCCTGGCCGTACCGCGCCCAAGCGCCTCCAGGCGGTCACCGAGCCCGAGCCGGAGGGCGTCGAACCGGACGACTTCGACGACGAGTTGGACGCGTACGACACCTTCGAGATGTACCGGGTGATCTGCCCGGACTGCGCGCAGCCCATCGCCCTGCTGGCGGACGAGGAGGTCCTGCCGGAGCACGCGCTGTGTGCTTCGCCGTGGAACCCGTTCGGCCTGACGGTGTGCGCCGGTACGGGCCGCGGGGCCACCGAGGCCCGGCCCGCGGACGAGTCGTACCGGCCCCAGGAGCAGGACACGGCCCTGCTGTTGACGCTCCCTCAGGGGCTCGACTGGCGGACGCAGCCGTTCTCGCACGTCGGCGGGCCGGGCTCGCGCCCGATCCGGGTCCCCGTGCTGCGGGACCAGGCCGCCTGAGCGGTCTCGGTCAATCCCAGTAGCTGCCCTGCACCATGGCCCGCAGACTGCCGTGGTGCAGGATCAGTGTGTCCGGGTCCGCCGGGACGACGGCCTCGCCGAAGTGCACCTGCCGGTAGGCGATGCGCAGCATGACGATGGCGTGCCGCAGCGCGGCGTAAAGGGTGTGGAAGTCCATGTCCCGCGGTGTGTGGCCGGTGAGTTGGGCGTAACGGGCCTCGACCCGGTCGCGACGCAGGAAGTCCGGCAGGCCGCGCTGGCCGAAGGCCGCCGTCAGGTCCTGGAAGAAGCGGTGCAGATAGACGGTCCAGCCGAGGTCGACCTCGCGCGGGGCCAGGGCCGCCATCTCCCAGTCCAGGACGGCGACGGGCTCGAATCCGTCGTAGACGACGTTCCCGATGCGCGCGTCGCCCCAGTTGAGCACCGGTGTGCCCGGGTCGCGGGGCCAGAGCTCCTCCAGCCGGTCGAAGGCGGCCTCGATCAGGGGTGAGCGGTCGCGTCCGTCGACGACCCAGTCGTAGTAGGCGCGTTGGGCGGTGACATGGCGGCGCAGGGCGTCGCCCTCGCCCGGAAGTGCGAGGAACCCCGCTTCCGTGACCGGTACTTGGTCGTGCAGCCGGGCCAGCAGCCCGATCGAGGCGGCCTCCAGCCGCTCGCGCTCGGCGTCGGTGGCGGCGTGCAGCCAGTTGCCCTGGTAGGTGTAGGGCATCACGTCGGGCGGCACCCGCCCCTGGACGCGTTCCATCACGAAGAACGGCGCTCCGAGCGGGCCGGGGTCCTCCTCCAGCCACAGCACCCTCGGCACGGGCAGGTCCGAGTGCTCCGCCACCACCCGCATCGTGCGGTACTGACGGGGCATGTCGTACACCGGGAAGACGGTGTACGCCGCCGGGTCTGCAGCGAGCCGCAACGCGCAGGTCCGCACCGGGGGTTCGGGGTGCTCGATCTCGAAGAGCAGGGTCTCGCTGGACATTCCGTTGGACTCGGGGGCGGCCACCTTGACCGCCTCGGCGCCGGGCAGGCGGGTGCCGAGCCAGGCGCTGAGGCGGCGGGCGATCTCCTCCGGGGCACGGGTGGTGGTACGAGGCCGGGGCGCCGTGGCCATGACGCGAACCCCCTACGGTGCGACCGATGTGAAATCCGTGAACCCGCTCGGATCGTGCCGCCCGAACGAGCCGTGTTCGAAGATGCCGTGACCGGTCCGGCCGTCCAGGCGGAAGCGGGCGGCGTGGTCGGTGACCCCGTAGGCGGCCAGGACGTGCGGTCGCGTCAGGTCGTACGTACGGCGGTCCGTCCAGCCGGGGCCTCGCCAGGTGCCGTGCTGCCAGTCGTCGGCGGGCGGGTACCCGGCGCCGACGGCGAGCGGGGAGGAGGTGAGGATCTCGGCCTCCAGGCCCAGCGGCTTGCGGACGTCGCCCAGGTGGACGAGGGCGCGGACGGGGTCGCGGGTGCCGGGGCGGTAGGTGATCTCGGGCTGCGGCCAGCCGAGTTGGCGGTCCGCGTGGCCGGGGCGGACGAGGGTGGCGTCGTTCAGTGAGCGGTATCCGTCCGCGTCCTCCTGCACGATCACCATCAGGAAGCGGTCCTCGAAGCGCACCGGGCACCACAGCCAGTGGAAGCCCTCGGTGGGGTGCTCCTCCTCGAGGCGGCCGCCTTCCTCCCCCGGTATGGGGCGCACGCCCCAGCTGCGGTCGCGGGTGCCGGTCCACCCGTCGGGCGTGACCCGGAACTCCTCGCCCGCGGCCCGCACTACCCCCGTCACCCCGCCCGCCTGCACGAAGCGGCGCCCTTCGAGGATGAGCCGGCCGCCGCGGCGCTGGAGGTGATGGGGCTCCCACAGGGCCGGGAACTCGGCGGTCCAGGTGAGGTCGTACGAGAGCGACTCGTCGTCGGAGATCAGCCGCAGCCGCCGCAGCGGCTCCTCCACCTCGATCCTGAGCGGGCCCACGGCGAGCTTCATGCGGTCGTCACCGAGGGCGTCCGAGGCGCGCACCGCGTGCAGGGTGTCCCCGGTCCGCAGGGTCGCGTAGGCGTCGATCACGCCGACGTTGGGGTACACGCCGAGGCCCACGACGAGCAGCGCGCGCCCCTCGTGGTCGAGGACGTGGAAGATGCAGCGGTCGTAGGCGTTGCGGTCTCCGGTCGCCACGTGCCTCATGGACAGCGGCACCTGGTGCACGGGGTACTCGTCGAGCGGTACGGGGCGGTCGTCGGCCACGCCAAACCTCCCTGGAGACGCTTGACCTGACGGTACGTCAGACAATCGGCGGTGACCAGAGAGGCGGCGGTACGTCCGCGAACTCACGCTCGATTCCGCAGAAAGGTGACCTGTCGCCTACCTCCGCGTTGCCCTGGTATGACCCCCACCTACTCCGCCATCGGGCGTCAGCGCCGCGTGTTCGTTCCGCCCCCTACAGGAACGGTTCCGCCCGCGCCGCCCCAGCCGCAGGACCCGCCGATCTACCGCGATCTGATGCGCACCTGGGCCGACCGGGGCCGCACGCTGCCGGGCCGCCACGACCCGGAGTGGGTCAGACTGGCGGCCCCGCAGGTGGCACCGGGTGAGTTCAGCGGGTTTCCGGACCGGCTAGGTGACGGGCGATGACCATCCGCTGGATCTGGTTGGTGCCCTCGACGATCTGCAGCACCTTGGCCTCGCGCATGTAGCGCTCGACCGGGAAGTCGGCGGTGTAGCCGTATCCGCCGAGGATCTGCACGGCGTCCGTCGTCACCTTCATCGCGGTGTCCGTGCAGTGCAGCTTGGCCATGGCCGCCTGTTTGGCGAACGGCCGCCCGGCGTCACGCAGCCGCGCCGCCGCCAGGTAGAGCGCCCGGCCGGCTTCGACCTGGGTCGCCATGTCGGCGAGCATGAAGCGCAGCCCCTGGAAGTCGGCGATCGGGCGTCCGAACTGCTGCCGCCCGGTGGCGTAGTCGACCGCCTCGTCGAGCGCGGCCTGGGCGAGTCCGATGGCGCAGGCGGCGATGCCGAGCCGGCCGGAGTCCAGCGCGGACAGGGCGATCGCGAAGCCCTGGCCCTCCTCGCCGACCCTTCGCTCGTCCGGCACGCGCACCCCGTCGAAGTGGACCTGCGCGGTCGGTGAGCCCTTCATGCCCATCTTCTTCTCGGGAGCCGCGCTGCTGAGCCCCTCGGCGTCACCGCGCACCAGGAAGGCGGAGATCCCGCGCGGGCCGTCCTCACCGGTGCGGGCCATGACCGTGTAGAAGTCGGCGATGCCGCCGTGGGTGATCCACGCCTTGGTACCGGTCAGCACCCACTGGTCGCCGTCACGCACGGCCTTGGTGCGCAGGGATGCGGCGTCGGAGCCGGAGGACGGCTCGGACAGGCAGTAGGCGCCCAGCAGGCCGCCGCCGAGCATCTCTGGCAGGTGCTCGACCTGCTGCTGCTTGGAGCCGTAGGTGGCGAGCGCGTACGTGGCCAGCGTGTGCACGCTGACGCCGAGGCCCACCGTGAGACGGGCCGCGGCGAGTTCCTCGAGGACCTGGAGGTAGACCTCGTAGGGCTGGTCGCCGCCGCCGTACTCGGAGTCGTACGGCAGGCCGAGCAGTCCCGCCCGGGACAGGAGCGTGAAGACCTCGCGCGGGAAGCGGCCGGCTCCCTCCTCCTCGGCAGCCGTGGGCGCGATCTCGCGCTGGGCGATGTCACGGACGAGCGAGATCAGATCCCGGGCCTCGTCCGTGGGCAGTTGACGGTCCACCGGCTGCGGGGCGCGGTCGGGCATGTCGACGCTCTCCTCCCTGTTTCGGGCACATCGGCGGATGCACGCCTTGGGTGGGGGCGGCTCCGCCGGGTCGTACTGAGGCCGGGCCGATGCTCCGCTCTCCCGGGTCTCGGAAGCTGCTGACCAGCGGCTGTGCGCTGTGAGTATGCCCGATCGGAGGCAACCCGTCACCAGTTAACGACCGCTTACTTCAAGAATATCCCGGCCCCCGCCGAAGCGCCGCGCATTCCCCGTGGGATTGGTCCGCACCATTGACCGCACTGGTCTAGTCCTCCTACTGTTCATGACCAACGCTTTACCGCGTTCATGCCAATCGGCGCGCGTTCCCCTCTCCCCCACGAGGAGACACCCGATGCACTTCCCCCACACCCGCATGAAGGCGCTCCTGTCCGCCGCCTGTTGCGCCGCTCTGGGCGCCGGGCTGCTGGCCGGCGCGAGCACGGCCTCCGCCAGGCCCTCGGCACAGGAGGCCGCCGGCTCCAAGGTCGTCGGCTACTTCACCGAATGGGGCACCTACGACCGCAAGTACTACGTCAAGAACGTCGAGACGTCCGGCTCGGCGGCAAAGCTGACGCACATCAACTACGCCTTCGGTAATGTCACCGGCGGCAAATGCGCGATGGGCGACTCGTACGCGGCGACCGACAATGCCTACACCGCCGGCGAGTCGGTGGACGGCGCCGCCGACACCTGGGACCAGCCCCTGCGCGGCAACTTCAACCAGCTGCTGAAGCTGAAGAAGAAGCACCCCGGCCTGAAGATCCTGTGGTCCTTCGGCGGCTGGACCTGGTCCAGCGGCTTCGGCGAGGCCGCGAAGGACCCCGCCGGGTTCGCCCAGTCCTGCTACGACCTGGTGAACAACTCCAAGTGGGCGGGCCTCTTCGACGGCATCGACATCGACTGGGAGTACCCGAACGCCTGCGGCAACACCTGCGACACCAGCGGCAGGGACGCCTTCAAGAACGTGATGGCGGCGCTGCGTTCGAAGTTCGGCGGCGGCAAGCTCGTCACCGCGGCCATCACGGCCGACGCCACCGGCGGCGGCAAGATCGACGCGGCGGACTACGCGGGCGCCGCCCAGTACGTCGACTGGTACAACCCGATGACGTACGACTACTTCGGCGCCTGGGACGCGGCCGGGCCGACGGCCCCCCACTCGCCGCTGACCTCCTACTCCGGCATCCCCAAGGCCGACTTCAACACCTCGTCGACCATCGCCAAGCTCAAGGGCCTCGGCATACCGGCGTCCAAGCTGCTGCTCGGCATCGGCTTCTACGGCCGCGGCTGGACCGGCGTCACGCAGGCGGCACCCGGCGGCACCGCCACGGGTCCGGCCGCGGGGACGTACGAGCAGGGCATCGACGACTACAAGGTGCTGAAGAACAAGTGCCCGGCGACCGGCACGGTGGGCGGCACGGCGTACGCCAAGTGCGGGAACGACTGGTGGAGTTACGACACCCCGGCCACCATCGGCACGAAGATGACGTACAAGGACCAGCAGGGACTCGGCGGCACGTTCTTCTGGGAGCTGAGCGGCGACACCGCGAACGGTGAACTGATCAAGGCCATCAACTGACCGCGGCTGTACGGTGATCGGGGGCGGAGGCGCGGGAGCCTTCGCCCCTTGGTCACGAGTCCCGGCGGGCGGCGGCCGGGACGGGGTAGGACGGGTCCAGTTCCGCCACGGCCCGCATGGCGCCGCCGAGCATCTTGACCAGAAGTTCGCGCATCTGCTCACGGGAGATACGGGGGCGGTCGATCCAGTCGAGCGTGGCGCCCTCGACGCCGCACACCCAGGCGAGCAGGCCCATGCGGGCGAGCGGGCTTATGTCCGTGCGGCCGTAGGCCCCTTCGGCGACGGTCGCGATGATCGCCTCGCGCACCCCGTCCCGGATCGCGTGCACCTCGGCGTCGAAGCCGACGCCGCCGCTGACGATCGCGCGGAACGCCGCCTGGTTCTGCTCGGCGTAGCGCAGATAGCCCTCCATGGTGCGGTGGACCCGGTCCACCTGCTCCAGTTCGGCACCGCTCGCAGCGTAGGTGACCAGGTCGGCGACGGAGTCCTGGATGATCGCCAGGTAATAGCCGCGCTTGGACTGGAAGTAGTAGTAGATCAGTCCCTTGGCGACATGTGCCTGCCGCGCGATGTCGTCCATCGAGAGCGTGTCGTACGACGTGTCGGCGAACAACTTCCGCCCGATGGAAATGAGTTCGGCGCGACGCGCCAGCGAGCGCTCGGTACCGCGCGCCCGGGGGCGGGTGGCCTCGCTCTGTTGGCTGATCTTCAATTTCGACCCTGGTCTCCAGCGGGCGGCGGGACCACCGCAGTATGTCAGAACAACCACGGCCACTCGTTCGAGTCCGATCGACGAGCGGGCGCGGGGAGACCCGGAGTGGTATGGGTCAGATCACAGCAGGCCGAGCTGGGCGACGAGCATCGCGACGACCACGACGAGGGTCCAGCCCATGACGTGCTCGAAGATCTTCGGGCCGTCGCCCTCGGGGCCGCCGGTGCGGGTGCGGGCGGCGGTGGCTGAGTCTGCGGTCATGGCGTCTCGCTGTGCTCGGGTATGTGGTGGAATCCCCCATCTGTTCGTCCACCCTGCCACCTCGCGCGGCCTTGCCGGCCGAGACCTTGGTCACACGGGAAAGGCCCCGGTCTCCCGGGGCCTTCGCACGGTGCCGGACGGCTCAGCGGACGCCGACCGCCGCGAGCGCCTTGCACTGGTGGGCCGTGGGATGTGCCGGGAAGTACAGGTAGCAGACGCCTCCGGTGCCGGAGACGACCTTGCCGCCGGCGTTGTAGCGCTTGGTGCGCAGCCAGATGTTCTCCCACTCGCGCCGCTTGTAGACACGGCGGACCGCCTCGTCGCTCGGCGAGGCCGGGTCGTTGGCGATCACGTCGCCGTCCGCGGTGAAGCCGATGATCGTCATCAGGTGACCCGAGGTGCCGTAACCCGCCCCCGTCAGCTCCTCCTTGAGGAACGACTGGGACGTTATGGCCGGGATGCCGGCCGCGATCAGCGTCTCCAGGTCGGTGAGCGAGCCGAGGCGGGTGACCACGCCCTGCAGCCCCTTGTACGTCGCCGCGTAGGCCGCGTTGAACGGCCAGTTGCCGCAGCCCTCGTACTGGTAGTCGTAGGTGAAGCGGGCGGCGTGGTCGACCTGCGGATCGGCGTAGCTCGGGTCCACCCAGGACAGTTGCTCGGGGGTGAGCCGGCCGCCCCAGTACTCGATGATCATCTGCGAGGAGGTGGGGCTGCACCACGCCTCGCCGCCGTTGTCGTACTCGGGGTACTGGCCCTTGTGGATCTCCTGCGAGTAGCGCGGGACGATCAGCTCCTGGGCGAGGCCGGGCGTCGAGGCCGGGACCGTGAAACGGTCCGGGATGTCGGAGCCCATCGCGCCGAGCCGCCACACCGTGGGCGTGAGCCTGGTGCCCGGCTTGCGGTAGAGGGTGAGGCGGAGGCGGTACGAGACCAGGCGCAGGCCCGTCGTCGCGTCGTCGATCGCGAAGGTGTCCGTCCAGATCGTGCTCTTGCCGTCGGTCTGGCCGTCCACCGAGGTCCGCTTGATGTCCTGGTCGCCGGCCGCCCAGCGGCCCATCACGTACCAGGGGGTCTCCGTGCCGTCGGAATACGTGCCGTGCAGTTCGACCTGGAGCCAGGTGCCGGCCGGGGTGTGCGCGTTCCAGGAGGCGATCGTCTCGGTGGCGGGGACGCGGAGCCTGTGGACGGGGGACGTCCAGGTCGCGTACTCCCAGGTGGCGGTGGTGCCGGTGTGCGGGTCCGTGTAGTCGGTCGTGCCGTCGGGTGCGGCGATCACCACGCCGGGCCGGGCGCCCGCGACGGCGCGGACGCCCTTCGCGGTGCCGGTGCGCCAGTCGTGGTGCGTGGTCCAGGCGCGGTAGTCGACCGGCCGGGCCGGGGCCTCGGCGGCCTCGGCGACGCCGGCGGTGACCACCGGGCCCACCACTGCCGCGGCGACCGCGGCGGCCAGAACGGTTCTGCGGGACGGCTTTTCGGCTCTGCTCATGGGCGGAATGACCCCCAGGTGTCCGAGTCGGTGCGGGTCCGAAGACAGCGTTGCGCCGCGGTGCTTGCTGCGGTGCTTGCTGCGTGTGCGCCAACTATGGCCGCAGGTGGGACGTCCTGCCAGCACTTCGGCTCATGCCACGCCCATGAATATTGGTCTGAACCACTGGCGTGACCTGCTGAACCGTGCGGCCCGGCGGGTCCGCGGGGGCACGCCGGGCACCGGCACTCAGATCAGGTCCATCGCCGCGACCTCGTCCGGGCGGCCGTAGCTGACCGGTCCCTGGAAGCGGCGGCGGGCGGTGGCGAACCACCAGACCGTGGCGACGACCAGGACGACGGCGAGGGCGATCGGCGCGTAGTTGAAGGAGTCGACGGTGATCGGCGAGGCCTGCGGCAGCATGAACAGCAGGCTGCTGAGCATGATCCAGGCCACCGCGACCACGCCCACCGGACGGCCCCAGCGCCCCAGGTGCCACGGCCCCGCCTGGAACTCGTCGCCCAGCCGCAGTCGCAGCAGGATGGGCACGCCGTAGGCGAGGAACAGCCCGACGACGTTGACGCTGACGATCGCGGTGAACGCCGTGTGCGACCACCAGCCGGGCAGGACCAGGGCCAGCGAGCAGACGACCGCGAGCCAGACGGCGTTGACCGGGGTGCGGGTACGGGAGGAGACGGTGTGCCACCAGCGGGAGCCGGGCATCGCGCCGTCGCGGGAGAAGGCGAAGATCTGCCGGGTGTTGCTGGTGAGATTCGCCAGTCCGCAGAAGAGCATCGCGCCGATCACGATCAGCAGGAGCGCCTTGGCGGTGGTGAGACCGAGCCCCTCTATCAGAATCTGGACGGGCGGAGCGGAGGCGCTCGCCACATGGTCGTAGTCATGAATGCTGTAGACCAACGCGAGCATGAGGATCAGCCCGGTGATCGCCGAGTATCCGATCGCCCGCGTGATCCCCTTCGGGGCGTTGACCGTGGCGCGCACCGTTTCCTCGGACATGTGGAAGCTGCCGTCGAAGCCGGTGAAGGTCCAGCTGGTGACGAGGAGGCCGAGCATGCCGCCGTAAATCCCGCTCGTGAAACCGGTGTTGTTCGCGAAATGCGTGACGAAGGACGCCGACCGGTGCTGGTCGGGACCGACGGTCAGGGCGCCCACGATCACCACGAGCCCGATCAGCAGCCACCATACGGAGATCCGGTTGAGCAGGGCGACCAACTGGACGGTGTAGGTGTTGGCCAGCCCCTGGAGCACGATGATCAGGGCCGTGATCAGCACGGTCTGGTGGGCGGTCGGCACGTACGACGGCCATTGCAGGGCGACGAAGGCCTGGATGAAGGTGGCGGCGGCGTAGCCGGTGGCCGCCGTGCCGCCTATCTGGCCCACGAAGTTCAACCAGCCCGTGTACCAGGACCAGGCGCCCTTGTGGCGTCTGGCGAGTTTGCCCGCGGAGAAATACAGCGCACCGCTCGTCGGATAGGCGGAGGCGACTTCCGCCATCGCGAGACCCACGAAGAGCACCATGACGGAGACGCCGATCCAGCCGAACACCAGAATGCGGGGACCGCCGGCATTCATACCGAATCCGAAACTCGAGAAGATGCCCGATATGATGTTGATGATGGTGAACGAGATGGCGAAATTGTCGAACGCCTTGAAGCGGCGGGTGAGTTTTCTCGGATAACCCATCGCGTGGAGAGTGGCGTCGTCGTCCAGCTCAGTCGGTTCTGCCGTGCGTTCTGACACGTGCCGGCCTTTCTCTCTATGGGGGGACGGGGAGGCCGCAGGCGCGGCGGGCTCGGGACAGCTGCTCGGCCGGCTCACCGAAGGCGGACCAGGGCATCCGGGAGGCGTACGGGCCCGTCGCCGCGAAGACCGCACGCGCCTCGAACTCGCACTTGCCCATGACCAGCGCGTGCGCGAGGTAGGCGAGGTCGAGCACCGGGGTGAAGCGGTAACCCGTGGCCGCGGGCAGCCAGTTCTGGTAGATCGCGAGGGCTGTGGAGCGCCACTGGGGCTGTTCCCAGATGCTGTCGGCGAGCAGCTGGGCCGGGTTGTAGCTCTCGACGAGGGCGACGAGCGGCAGCAGGCGCAGCGGGGAGTCGGCGGGTGCGCGCTGGCCGAGGAAGGCGGCGACGTCCCAGGCGGCGTTCACCGAACCGCCGTTGCGGCTGAAGAAGCAGGCCAGGAAACGGTGGTGGGCCTCGCGGTGCCACGGGTCGAGGGACAGGATGTGCGCGAACAGCCGCCACGGGCCGGGCGGTGCGGTAAGCAGTCCCCGCGGGGCGGGGTCGCTCAGCCGGTGCAGCCGGGCCATGGCCAGCCGGGCCGTCCAGGGCGTGGGGTCGCGCGGGTCCGCCGTGGCCGCCCGGTCGCAGGCCGCGAGCGCGATCCGCTCCAGCGCCTTGGCCCGCTCGTCGCGCGTGTCGGCCGCGCGCACCGCCCGCAGCACCGCCACCCGGGCCCACAGCAGCGCGGCCTCGGGGCTCGGCTCCTCGTCCAGCCAGCGCTCGGTGAGGTCGGAGTCGGCGGCCTCCGAAGCGAGCACCAGGGAGCGGTGGGCCCGCAGCCCCGCGTCCCCGCGCGTTTCGACGAGGGCTTCGTGGGCACTGCGGTAGCGGCCGGCCCGTACGTCGACGCATACATTCGCAAGCAGCCGGTCGTCCGCCGCCGGATGCCACACATACTGCCCCTCGAATAACCCGGCGGCCATCTGCTCCTGTCTCCCCGTACGACGCCTCGCAGTTGCGCACCCGTACCTTACTCAGCGGCGAGCGCAACCGGAACGCGGTTATCGACATGGCGTGCCGCGGTTATCGGACCGGAATAACACTGGCTGACGACCAGCCAACAACTAGTTCAACGTCGCACTATTTCCGCCCCGCCCATTCGCCCCGGTTTCACCCACCACTAGAATGTTCCCGCCGAATATGCCCAGCCTGCACCGCCCGGAGGAAACGACCATTCACACGCTCGCCTCCCGGCTCCGCCGCCTCCCGCCGTCCTGCGGCCCGGTCCGCCTGGTCGGCGTCGACGGGCACGCCGGCTCCGGAAAGTCCACGTTCGCCGGGCAGTTGGCCCACGCACTCGGCGGGGCGCCCGTGCTGCGCCTCGACGACATCGCCAGCCACGACGAGCTGTTCGAGTGGACCGGCCGGCTGCTGGCCCAGGTGATCAGGCCGCTCGGCCGCGGCGAGAGCGCCCGCTACGCCCCCTACGACTGGCACGCCCGCGCCTTCGGGCCGCCCCGCGACCTCCCGGCGGCGCCGGTGGTCCTGATCGAGGGCGTCGGCGCGGGCCGCCGCGCCCTGCGCCCGTATCTCGCGGCGCTGCTGTGGATGGAGTTGCCGCACGAGGAGTCCTGGACGCGTGGACGGCGGCGGGACGGGGAGGAGCAGCGGGAGTTCTGGGCCGGGTGGGTCAGGGCGGAACGACGACACTTCGCCGAAGACCCCTCGAGGCCCTTCGCCGACCTCCTGGTGCGGCAGTTGGAGAAGGGGTACGAGGTGCTCCCGGGGCCCGCGAAGACCTTTGGACCGGACCAGTCGCTCACGCACGGTGACGGACCAACGGCAGTGTGCTGAACTTGTGAAGACCATCCCCGGGGAAGTTCCCGGAGTGCCCCAACTCCGCTTGACCGGGGGGCCGTACAGGTCTTACGTTCTCAATGTGTGGCCCTCCGAGGCCACCCGCAGACGCGAAGCCCCCGGTTGTTCCCCCGTGATCGGGGGCTTCGTTCTGCCCTCACCCCACTTTTCCGGACGCTCCGAGGTGTGATTCGCTCACCCACGGTCACCGTCCGAAGTGCGCCCCATCTGCTCCCACCTCGTCAAACGGCCCGTGCGGCACCCTTCGGCGGGCGACACCGGCGCAGGTACGATGCCTTCGGTGCGACCTGACGGACGGCTGCGCGCACCACAACTCCGGTCCGCGGTACGGCGGTTCGATCAAGGCGGCCGTCGCAACGACGGTCCGGCGGTCAACCGACGGGGGCACGGTTTGTGGGGGACGTGATGGACTTCGGCACGCAGGGCCCCGAGGCCCCGGCCGACCTCGCCTGGCTGCGGGGTGTGGATGCCTACACCATGGGCGCCTATCCGCAGGCGGAGGAGGAGTTCCGGGCCGCGGTCCGGATGGATCCGGGCATGGCCGACGGCTGGCTCGGACTGCACGCGCTGCGCGTGGACACGACGACCGCGCTGTTACGGATGTTCCGGCACCGGGACCGCTTCGGCGAGCAGCGTGCCCGGCACCGCCGCTCCCTCAACTCCTGGTACTGGCTGGGCTGGTGGGTGCAGCCCGTGCTGGAGAGCCCGCGCGATCTGCTGCTCGCGCACGCCTCCCACTGGCTGGACGGCCGCCATGTCCCGGAACTGGACCGGGCGCTGGCCGGCCTGCCGCCCGTGGACGCCGACCCACAGGTGCGCTTCCTGCACGCCTGCCGCGCCTATCTCGTCAAGGACTGGGACCAGCTCGTCCGGCACACCGACCCGCTGATCGAGGACCCGCTGCTCGGCATCGAGGCGGGCCTGTTCGGCGGCATGGCGCGGGTGCGCCTGGAGATGTACGGACAGGCCGAACCCCTTCTCGCCGCCGCTCTGATGCGCTGCCGCAGCGAGCAGCCGCAGCGCAAGGAGCTGCGCTACTGGCTGGCGCGGGCGCACGAGGGCACGGGCCGCTCGGCCGCCGCACTCCCCCTGTACCGCGCCGTGCACCGCGTCGACCCCGCCTTCATGGACACCTCGGCCCGGCTCGCGGCGATCGCCGAGGGCGACGGCTACGACGAGGCCACCGACCTCGCGGCGATCACGCTCTCCGGCGGACAGGACGCCCTGGAGGGCCCCGACACGCTGGATCCGCTCTTCGGCGTGGACGGCCGGGACCTGAGGCTGCCCGACTCCGACCTCCCGCCGGTCGGCCCGCTCCCGTCGGCGATCGACCCGGCGGTGCGCCAGAAGACCGGCCCCGCCGGGTCTCCGCTGCCCGCGGGCCCCACGGACTCCCTGCTGCTGGAGGAGGCGCTCGCCGAGCTGGAGGGCATGGTGGGCCTGGAGCCGGTCAAGCGCCAGGTCAAGGCACTGTCGGCGCAGCTGAACATGGCGCGGCTGCGTGCGCACCAGGGCCTGCCCGTCCAGCCTCCGAAGCGGCACTTCGTCTTCTCCGGCCCCTCCGGAACGGGCAAGACCACCGTGGCCCGCATCCTCGGCCGCGTCTTCTACGCCCTCGGCCTGCTCGGCGGCGACCACCTCGTCGAGGCCCAACGCGCCGATCTGGTGGGCGAGTACCTCGGCCAGACGGCGGTGAAGGCCAACGAGCTGATCGACTCCGCGATCGGCGGCGTGCTCTTCGTCGACGAGGCGTACTCGCTCTCCAACTCCGGCTACGGCAAGGGGGACGCGTACGGCGACGAGGCGCTGCAGGTGCTGCTGAAGCGGGCCGAGGACAACCGCGATCACCTGGTGGTCATCCTGGCGGGCTACCCGGAGGGCATGGACCGCCTCCTGGCCGCCAACCCGGGCCTGTCCTCCCGGTTCACCACCCGCGTCGACTTCCCGTCCTACCGCCCGCTCGAACTCACCTCGATCGGCGAGGTGCTGGCCGCGGAGAACGGCGACGTGTGGGACGAGGAGGCCCTCGACGAGCTGCGGTCGATCGCCGGGCACGTGGTGGACCAGGGATGGATCGACGAGCTCGGCAACGGCCGGTTCCTGCGGACGCTGTACGAGAAGAGCTGCGCCTACCGGGACCTTCGGCTGTCCACGTATCCGGGAGCGCTGTCCCGTGACGACCTTTCCACCCTGCGGCTGCCGGACCTGATGCAGGCGTACGGCGAGGTGCTGTCGGGCCGGGGGCCGCAGGACCCGTCGCCGATGTGACGGACCCGCGGCCCCGGCCCCCGGTGTCAGCCGGTCAGCGCGCTCTCCGGCTCTCCGCTGGAGCGCGGCTCGGTCACCTTCACCGGCGGCACGTCGCGGTGCGCCGGGTCGGTGACCTCGCCGACCAGCAGTTCCAGGACGTCCTCCAGGGCGACCAGGCCCAGCACCCGGCCGGACGCGTCGGCCACCTGGGCCAGATGCGTGGCGGCCCGGCGCATGACCGTCAGGGCGTCGTCCAGCGGGAGTTCGGAGCGCAGGGTCGTCATGGGCCGCCACAGCTGCTGCGGCACCGCCCGGTCGGAGTCCTCCAGGTCCAGCACGTCCTTCACGTGCAGGTAGCCCATGAAGGCGCCGTTCTCCGCCGCTATCGGGAAGCGGGAGTAGCCGGTGTGCGCGGTGAGCTCGACGATCCGGCCCGGCGTGACCGACGGCGGGACCGTCACCAGGGACTCCCGCCCCAGGAGCACGTCCGTCACCGGGCGGGAGCCCAGTTCCAGGGCGTCCTCGAGGCGTTCCTGCTCCTCGGGGTCGAGCAGGCCCGCCTGCCCGGAGTCCTCCACCAGCCGGTTGAGCTGCTCGCTGGTGAAGACGGCCTCGATCTCGTCCTTCGGCTCGACCCGGAACAGCCGCAGCACGCCCTTCGCGCAGGCGCCGAGGGAGACGGTGATCGGCCTGCACAGGCGGGCGAAGGCGACCAGGCCGGGGCTGAGCCACAGCGCGGCCTTCTCCGGCGCCGCCATCGCCAGGTTCTTCGGGACCATCTCGCCGATGACGAGGTGGAAGAAGACCACGGCGGCGAGCGCGATGACGTAACCCAGCGGGTGGATCACCCCGTCCGGGAGGTGGATCCACTCGAAGACCGGCTCCAGCAGGTGCGCGACGGTCGGTTCGGCGACCGCGCCGAGGGTCAGCGAGCAGACGGTGATGCCGAACTGGGCCGCGGCCATCATCTGCGGCAGCCGCTCCAGGCCGTACAGGACCTGGCGGGCCCGGGCCGTGCCGAGTGGTTCGATCTGGCTGCGGCGCACGGACACGAGCGCGAACTCGGCGCCGACGAAGAAGCCGTTGGCGAGCACGAGGAGGCCGGCGAACAGGAGTTGGAGCACGCTCATCGGGCCACCTCCACGACCGGACCGGTCCGGACCAGCCGGACCCGTTCGGCTCGGTAGTGGCCCACACGGCGCACGGTCATCCGCCAGCCCGGCAGCTCGGCCTTGTCGCCGACGGCCGGGATCCGGCCCAGCCGGTCGGCGACCAGACCGGCGACGGTCTCGTACGGCCCCTCGGGCACGTCGAGGCCTATGCGCTGGAGGATGTCGACGCGGCAGCTGCCGTCTGCGTCCCAGGCGGGCCTGCCCTCCTCCGGCGGAGCGGCGGCGAGCTCGGGCACGTCCTGCCCGTCGTGCTCGTCGCGGACCTCGCCGACGATCTCCTCGACGATGTCCTCCAGCGTCACGACACCCGCCGTGCCGCCGTACTCGTCGACGACGACCGCGATGGGCTGCTCGCTGCGCAACTGGGCCAGCAACGGCTGGACCGGCAGCGTCTCGGGGACCAGCAGGGCCGGGCGGGCGATGCGGCCCACGGGCGTGCGCAGCCGGTCGCGCGCCGGGACGGCCAGGGCGTCCTTGAGGTGGACCATGCCCACGACCTCGTCGATCCGCTCCCGGTAGACCGGGAAACGGGACAGGCCGGTGGCCCGGGTGAGGTTGACCACGTCCTCGGCGGTCGCCGACGACTGCAGGGCGCTGACCTTCACCCGCGGCGTCATGACGTGCTGCGCGGTCAGTTCGCCGAGCGACAGCGTCCGTACGAAGAGGTCGGCCGTGTCCTGCTCCAGGGCGCCGGCCTGCGCGGAGTGCCGGGCCAGCGAGACGAGCTCGCCGGGTGTCCGGGCGGAGGCCAGCTCCTCGGCGGGCTCGACGCCCAGGGCGCGCACCAGCCGGTTGGCCACCGTGTTCAGCGCGGCGATGACCGGGCGGAACAGGCGGGCGAAGACGTACTGCGGGCCGGCGACGAAACGCGCGACCTGCATCGGCCTGGAGACCGCCCAGTTCTTGGGCACGAGTTCGCCGATCACCATCTGCACGGCGGAGGCCAGCAGCATGCCGGCGATCACCGCGACACCGGGGACGGCGCCGTGCGGGATGCCGATCGCGCTGAACGGCCCGTGCAGCAGCCGCGCCAGGGCCGGCTCGGCGAGCATGCCGACGACCAGGGAGGTGATGGTGATGCCGAGCTGGGTGCCGGAGAGCTGGAAGGACAGCTCCCGGAGCGACTCGGCGACCCGGTGGGCCCGCTTGTCACCCTCGGCGGCCGCCTTCTCGGCGTCCGTCGCCTCGACCGTGACCAGGCCGAACTCCGCGGCCACGAAGAAGCCGTTGGCGAGGATGAGCAGGAATGCCGCTGCGAGAAGCAGCAGGGAGGTGGTCATGATGCCGCCGCCTCGTTAGGGCGTGAGGGGGCGGCGCAGGTACTGCCGGACGATCCGTCCATCGCTGGAGGGAATCACTCCTCGGGTAGCAGGGGACCGCCGAGGGCCGGTGAAGACCGGCCGGAATCATCGGCGGCGGGGGCGCAACGACAACGCCTCCGACAACAGATTAATCAAGACAGGGGGCAGTACGTCAGGGTGGACGTCCCCGAGTCGGCCCGGAAACCGCCGGGGGTCAGCCCTGGCGCTGCTCGGGATCGCGGATGGAACGGGCCTCGGCGAGCGCGCGCAGCGTGCGTGCGTCGGCGATGGCACGCTCCTTGGCGATGCCGGGCTGGATGCCGAGCGCCGGCAGGCTGGTGCCGTCGCTGAGGTTGAGGAACACCCAGGGATCGCCGGGACGCAGGTTCACCTGCACGATCTCGGCCCACTCCAGGTGCCGCCGACCGGCGATGTTGACGACGGTGACGCCGGACTCGTCGGCGACGACCTTCACCCGGGCCAGCACGGCGAGCACGCCGAAGAGGAGCGCGCCCGTGACGACGAAGCTCAGGCGCTCGCCGGGGCCGAGCGGCTCCAGCATCAGCGCGACCACCGTGATCACGACGAAGATCACGGCACCGGAGGTGAGCAGGACGGCCCGGGTGCGGCCCGGCCGGAACGTGACGGGGAGAGCGGGCAGTTCGGACATCTCTGTGCGCCCCTCAGAGACGGCAGGCGTGGATGGCCGTGGTCAGGATGGCCCGGGCGCCGATCGCGTACAGGTCGTCCATGATGCGCTGGGCGTCCCGGGTGGGGACCATGGCGCGGACGGCGACCCAGCCCTCATTGTGCAGCGGGGAGATGGTCGGGGACTCCAGACCCGGGGTCAGGGCCACGGCCTTCTCCAGCTGCTCGACGCGGCAGTCGTAGTCCATCATCACGTACGTCCGGGCCACCAGGACACCCTGGAGACGGCGCAGAAACTGCTGGACCTTCGGCTCGGCGGCCTCCTCGGCGTCCACGCCGGTGCGGCGGACGACGACGGCCTCGGACTTCATGATCGGCTCGCCGAAGACCTCCAGACCCGCGTTGCGCAGCGAGGTGCCGGTCTCGACGACGTCGGCGATGACCTCGGCGACACCGAGCTCGATGGCCGTCTCCACCGCGCCGTCGAGGTGGACCACGGAGGCGTCGACGCCGTGCTCGGCGAGGTGGCCCTCGACGATGCCCTCGTAGGAGGTGGCGACGGTGCGGCCCTTGAGGTCCTCCAGGCCGTTCGCCGTGCCCGGCTTGGCCGCGAAGCGGAAGGTCGAGCGGGCGAAGCCGAGCGGCAGGATCTCCTCCGCGTCGGCGCCGGAGTCGATCAGCAGATCGCGGCCGGTGATGCCGATGTCGAGCTTGCCGGAGGAGACGTAGATCGCGATGTCCCGGGGGCGGAGGTAGAAGAACTCGACCTCGTTCGTCGGGTCGACGATCCGCAGTTCCTTGGACTCCCGGCGCTGCCGGTAGCCGGCCTCATGCAGCATCTCCGCCGCAGGGCCTGACAGGGAACCCTTGTTGGGGACGGCGATGCGCAGCATGAGGTCGGCTTCCTTCGCGTGATGGGGTGGGTGTCTGAAGCGGGGCGGCTTACAGGTGGGCGTAGACGTCGTCCAGGGAGATCCCTCGGGCGACCATCATCACCTGGACGTGGTACAGCAGCTGCGAGATCTCCTCGGCAGCCGCCTCCTTGCCCTCGTACTCGGCGGCCATCCAGACCTCGGCGGCCTCTTCGACGACCTTCTTGCCGATGGCATGGACGCCCTTGCCGACCAGTTCCGCGGTGCGGGAGGAGGCGGGGTCACCGTGCGCGGCCTTGTGCTGGAGCTCGGTGAAGAGCTCCTCGAACGTCTTCTTGGACATGATGACGCTCAGCCTATGCCACGCGGGCTCTGCGTCAGCGCCACGGTTCAGATACTGAGCGGAGGGTGGCCGCGGTAGCCACCGCCGCCGTCACCGCCTCGTGCCCCTTGTCCTCGTTGGAGCCCGCCAGACCGGCGCGGTCCAGGGCCTGCTCCTCGGTGTCGCAGGTGAGCACGCCGAAGCCGACGGGGACGCCGGTGTCGACGGACACCTGGGTCAGGCCCTGGGTCACGCCCTGGCACACGAACTCGAAGTGGGGGGTGCCGCCGCGGATGACGACGCCCAGGGCGACGATCGCGTCGTAGCCGCGGCCCGCGAGGACCTTGGCGACCACCGGGAGCTCCCAGCTGCCGGGGACCCGCAGCAGGGTCGGCTCGTCGATCCCCAGGTCGTGCAGGGCGCGCAGGGCGCCGTCCACCAGGCCGTCCATCACCTTTTCGTGCCACTGCGCCGCGATGACGGCGACCCGCAGGTCCCCGACGTTCCGTACCGACAGCTCCGGTGCGCCCTTGCCGCTCACGTTCCCGTGTCTCCTCTGTGCCTTCTCAGGATCTCTTACTGGTTGCCGCAGGTGGACACGGGAGCCGTGTCCAGCCAGGGCAGGTCGTGCCCCATCCGGTCCCGCTTGGTGCGCAGGTAGCGGAGGTTGTGCTCGCCCGCCTGTACGGGCATCGGCTCCCGGCCGGTGACCTTGAGCCCGTGGGCGACGAGCGCGTCGGTCTTGTCGGGATTGTTGGTCATCAGGCGGACGCTGTGCACGCCGAGGTCCTCCAGGATCTGGGCGCCCGCGCCGTAGTCCCGGGCGTCGGCGGGCAGGCCGAGCTCGAGGTTGGCGTCGAGGGTGTCGCGGCCACGCTCCTGGAGCTCGTACGCGCGCAGCTTGGACAGCAGCCCGATGCCGCGGCCCTCGTGACCGCGCAGATAGACCACCACTCCCCTGCCCTCGGCCTGGATGCGCTTGAGGGAGGCTTCCAGCTGCGGGCCGCAGTCGCAGCGCAGGGAGGCGAAGATGTCGCCGGTCAGGCACTCGGAGTGGACGCGGACCAGGACGTCCTCGCCGTCGCCGATCTCGCCGTGGACGAGCGCGACGTGCTCCACGCCGTCGACGGTGGAGCGGTAGCCGTAGGCCGTGAACTCGCCGTGCTTGGTGGGCAGTTGGGTCTCGGCCTCACGGCGGACGGTGGGTTCGGCGGTACGGCGGTAGGCGATCAGGTCCTCGATGGAGATGATCGTCAGGCCGTGCTTGCGGGCGAACGGGATCAGCTCGGGCAGCCGCAGCATGCGGCCGTCCTCGCCGGCGATCTCGACGATGGCGCCGGCCGGGCGGAGCCCCGCGAGCCGAGCGAGGTCGACGGCCGCCTCGGTGTGGCCGTCGCGGGTCAGGACGCCGCCGGCCCGGGCGCGCAGCGGGAAGATGTGGCCCGGGCGCACGAGGTCGGACGGCTCGGCGTCGCCGCTCGCGAGCAGCTGGAGCGTGGTGGCGCGGTCGGCGGCCGAGATGCCGGTGGTGACACCGTGCGCACCGGAGGCGTCGACGGAGACCGTGAACGCGGTCTTCATCGACTCGGTGTTGTCCTCGACCATCTGCGGCAGCTCGAGCCGGTCCAGCTCCTCGCCCTCCATGGGGGCGCAGATCAGGCCGCGGCACTCGCTCATCATGAAGGCGACGATCTCGGGGGTGACCTTCTCGGCGGCGACGACGAGGTCGCCCTCGTTCTCGCGGTCCTCGTCGTCGACCACCACGATGGGGCGGCCGGCCGCGATGTCGGCGATGGCCTGCTCGATGGGGTCGAGGGACCAGTCCTCGATGCCGTCGGTGCTGTACAGAACGGGTGCCGAGGTCATGCCGGCGCTCCTTCCAGGACGGGCTGCGGCGCCCTGCGGGAGCGCAGCCACCAGTCGCGCATGCCCCACAGGACGAGTGCGCCGTAGATGACGTAGACGAAGCCGGAGAAGGCGTAGCCGTTGGCGAAGTTGAGGGGGACGCCGACGACGTCCACCAGGAGCCAGGCGATCCAGAACTCGACCATGCCGCGCGCCTGCGCGTACATGGCGACGACGGTGCCGACGAAGATGTAGGCGTCGGGCCAGGGGTCCCAGGACAGGGACGGGTACGCCTTGAAGAGCAGGGCGACCACGACCGTGCCGGCCGCGGCGGCGGCGATCATCGCGCCGCGCTCGCGCCAGGTGGCGAACCGCGGGGTGATGTGGCCGTCCTCCGCCTGGCCCTTGTTGCGGTTCCACTGCCACCAGCCGTACAGGGCGACGACCATGACGACGGTCTGCTTGCCCGCGCTGCCGGCGAGGTGGCCGTAGAAGGCGACGAAGAGGACCAGGCCGGACAGGAACTGCACCGGCCAGGTCAGCAGGGAGCGGCGCCAACCCAGGGCGAGGGCGATCAGGCCGAGGACGTTGCCGATCATGTCCGACCGGATGATGCGCTGGCCGAGAAGGGTGAACGCCTCGGAGTTCAGCCAGTTCACCGGGCCACCCCCTGGCTGCTTCCGAGCAGGCGCTCGACGTACTTGGCGACGACGTCCACCTCGAGGTTGACCGGGTCGCCGGGCTGCTTGTGGCCGAGCGTGGTCAGGGCGAGGGTGGTCGGGATGAGGCTGACCGTGAAGTAGTCCGGGCCGGCCTCCACCACGGTGAGGCTGATGCCGTCGACCGTGATCGAGCCCTTCTCGACGACGTAGCGGGTCAGGTCCGCGGGGAGGGAGACCTTCACGATCTCCCAGTGCTCGGAGGGCTTGCGCTCCAGGATCTCGCCCGTGCCGTCGACATGGCCCTGGACGATGTGACCGCCGAGGCGGGCGCCCACGGCCATGGGGCGCTCGAGGTTGACGCGGGAGCCGACGGCGAGTGCGCCGAGGCTGGAGCGGTCGAGGGTCTCCGCCATGACGTCGGCGGTGAACTCGTCGCCCTCGTGGTCGACGACGGTGAGACAGACCCCGTTCACGGCGATGGAGTCGCCGTGCTTCGCGCCGTCGGTGACGACGGGACCACGCAGCCGGAAGCGGGAGGCGTCGCCGAGGTTCTCGACGGCCGTGATCTCGCCCAGCTCTTCGACGATTCCGGTGAACACTTCCCGGGTCCTCCCTCTTCGGGCACGGACTCCGGGGCCTGTCGATGACGACAGAATGAACGAGCAAGGACACCGGGGGCGACGCCGGACACGCTCGTCCCGCAGGACGAAGCCGATACGGCGGCGCGCACGAATGCCCGCCCGCCGCGCACTGCCTCCCATCCGGACTTTAACCGTCGGTCCAGGAATTTCACCTGGTCAACCGGCCGCTGGAAGCGGCCGGGTCGCGGACTGTAACCGCCGGTTCGGACTTTCACCGACCCCGGAGTGCGCTGCTTCTGGTACAGAGCCAGTGTGCCACGCCTGATCGAGGTCCATACGGGCGGCCGGTGTGCGTTGGCTCACAGGACGTGACGGTGGACTTCTCAACTGGCCTGATCTGCTGGATCCTTTGGTCTAGTCCTTTTGACTCCACGATCCGGTCCGGCGGTGGTGACGACGGCCCTTGCCCGCCGCCGGGCCTTCAACTGCCGGGCCGGGCCGCTCTGGCAGGGTGGTGGCCATGAGCAGCGCGATCGCCGACGAGTTCGAGACCCACCGCCCCCGGCTGTTCGGTCTCGCCTACCGCATGCTCGGCTCGGCCGACGAGGCGGAGGACACGGTCCAGGACGCGTATCTGCGCTTCAGCGGGGCGGATCGCGCGGATATCGAGCACCCCGCGGCCTGGCTCGCCAAGGTCGTCACCAACCTCTGCCTCAACCGGCTGACCTCGGCGCGGGCCCGGCGTGAGAGCTATGTGGGGGTCTGGCTGCCGGAGCCGGTGGTCACCTCGGACGGGACGCTCGGCCCCCTGGAGTCGGCCGAGCAGCGCGAGGCGGTGTCGCTCGCGATGCTGGTCCTGCTGGAGCGGCTCTCCCCGACCGAGCGGGCGGTGTACGTGCTGCGCGAGGCCTTCGGGTACGGGCACCGTGAGATCGCCGACGCACTCGACCTGACCGAGGCCAACTCCCGCCAGCTGTACCGGCGTGCGGTACGGCGGGTGAGCGAGGAGCGGCCCCGATTCGAGCCGGTGCCCGAGCAGCAGGAGGAGCTCGTCACCTCGTTCATCACGGCGGCCCGCGACGGCGATCTGGCCGGTCTGGAGAAGCTGCTGACGGCGGACGTGACGTTCTCGAGCGACGGCGGCGGCAAGGTCCGCGCCGCCCTGCGCGCGGTCGAGGGACCCGACAAGGTGGCGCGGCTCGTGGCGGGCGTCGTCGAGCGGTTCACTGCGGGGCTCGCCTTCACGAGGCCCGAGGTCAACGGCGCGCAGGGACTGGCCGTCTGGGACGGCGACGCGCTGTTCGGCATGGTCGCGTTCGAGGTGCGGGACGGTCTGATCTCGCATGTCCGGGCCGTGATGAACCCTGACAAGCTGAACTTCGCGCAACGTCAGCTCACGCACGCGTAGCGATCTGTCACATCGGGGACGGGCTGCCTGGTCTGAGCTGCCGAAGGGCGTTCCACCCGGGAGCGCCCGGCGTCGAAGGAGCTGAACGGCATGACCACGATCCTGGTGACCGGCGGTACCGGAACCCTCGGCCGGCTCGTCACCGAGCGGCTGCGCGCGGACGGTCACGAGGTCAGGGTGCTCAGCCGGCACACACAGCCCTACGCCGTCGACCTGCGCAAGGGCGGTGCCGGTCTGGACGCGGCGCTCGCGGGCGTCGGCACGGTCGTGCACTGCGCGACCACGCAGACCGGCGGGGACGAGAAGGCGGCCCGGAACCTGATCGAGGCGGCACGCCGGGCCGGCGTGGAGCACCTGGTCTACATCTCGATCGTCGGCGTCGACCTGGTGCCGTTCCCGTACTACCGGACCAAGCTCGCGGTCGAGAGGATGATCGAGGAGTCGGGGCTCGGCTGGACGGTGCTGCGCGCGACCCAGTTCCACGACCTGCCGGTGATGATCTTCCGGGCGCTGGCCAAGCTGCCGGTCCTGCTGCTGCCGGCCGGGGTGCGGGACCAGCCGGTCGAGGTGGCCGAAGTGGCCGAGCGGCTGGCCGAGTTGTCGGCACAGGCGCCCGCCGGCCGGGTCGAGGACATGGGCGGACCCGAGATCCGCACCTTCGAGTCGCTGGCCCGCGCCTGGCTGAAGGCGACGGGACGCCGGCGGCCGGTGGTCGGCGTGCCCTTGCCGGGCAAGACGTACCGGGCGTTCCGCGACGGCGGCCATCTGGCCCCGGAACAGGCCACGGGGAAGGGCACGTTCGAGGAGTACCTGAAGCGGGCCTGAGCCTTCCGGCCGAACCGGAGGAACGCGAACTGCACTTTGAGCAGAAGGAGTTCGGGGCGTCCGGGGAGTTCGGGGAGTGGAACGCCCGGCCGGGACCTACCGCTCCGGAGGTGCGAACAGCTCCTCCTGGGCGCGGTCCCGGGCGGTGAGCAGCGCACCGCGCAGCACGGCGCCGCCGCCGAGGGTGCTCGGCCGGACCTCCGTGCCGAGCGGTGTCATCCGGCGGACGCGCTCCGCCACCCGCCGGGCGAGCTCCTCGCCGCCGGCCTGTCCGACCTCGCCGCCGAGCACGACGCATCCGGGGTCGAGGATCGCCACGACGGAGGCCACCCCCACGGCGAGGCGGTCGGCGAGGGCGTCGAGGAAGCGCCTGGCGTCCTCGCCCCGGGCCGTAGTCGTAGTCGTGGCCGAAGTCGTGACCGTGGTCGTAGACGTGGACGCGGCCGTCCGCGCCGCCTCGCGCACCACGCCTGCGGCGGCCGGCTGCTCGGCCGCGTCCGCGGTCGTCAGCCCGTGCTCCCCCGCCAGTTGCACGATCGCGGCCGACCCGGCCAGGGAGTGGAAGCCGCCGTCGCAGTCGGTCGCCGACGGCAGGCCGGCCGTCCCCGGCACCGGCAGGAACCCGATCTCGCCCGTGCCGCCGGAGGCCCCGCGGCGCAGGGCGCCGTCCAGCACCACGGCGGCGCCCGTGCCATGGCTCAGCCACAGCAGGACGAACGTGTCGCGATCGCGGGCCGCGCCTTCGCGCTGCTCGGCCAGGGCCGCGAGGTTGGCCTCGTTGTCGACGCTGACGCGGGCCTCGGGGAACCGGTCCTGGAGGGCGGCGACCAGGCGCCGGTGCCATTCGGGCAGGCCGGAGGAGTCGCGCAGTTCACCGGTGGCCGGGTCGATCAGGCCGGGGGCGCCGATGCCGACGGTGTGCAGGCGCCCCCACGCGCGCGCCCCCTCCCCCGGAGGCGCCCCCGCCACTCCGGCCTCCTTCGCCGCCCGCTCGACCAGGGCGACCGCCTGCTCCACCACGGGCCCGGTCCCCGTCTCGCCGACGATCGGCACCGACGCCTCGGCGAGCACCCGGCCCACCAGGTCGGTCACGACCACCGAGACCCCCTCGGTGCGGACGTCCAGCGCCGCCAGGTGCGAGCGGTCGGCCACGATCCCGTAGAGCCTGGCGTTCGGGCCGCGGCGCTGCTCCCCCGCCTCCCCGACCACGGTGATCAGCCCGGACGCGGTGAGGCGGTCCACCAGGTCGGCGACGGTCGGCCGGGACAGTCCGGTCAGCTGCTTCAACTGCCCCGCCGTCAGCGGGCCCTCCTCCTGGAGCAGGCGCAGGGCGAGCCGGTCGTTGATGGCCCGGGCGGTGCTCGGAGAGGCAGGCATGCCGGGATCCTTCCAGATCGGCGGGACCGCACCGCACGGCGTCCGGCCGCCCGCAAGGCCGAGGAAAGCCCTATCTATCAGGCAGGGTTCCTGATAGTTTACCGGACGCAGGTGGGGAACCTGGGGAACTCGGCAGGACGGGGAGGGGCCGGAGAATGCGTGATGTGGTCTACGACCTGCGCGAGGTGAGGCGCGCCCGGTACGCCGTGGCCGCCGTGTTCGCCGTGCACGGAGCCGTCACGGGCTCGTTCGCGACCCGTGTGCCCTGGGTCCAGGACCACGCCTCGCTGAGCGCGGGCCAGCTCGGCTTCGCCCTCGCCTTCACGGCGTTCGGTGCCTCCTGCTCCATGCCGCTGGCGGGCCGGATCAGTCACCGCTTCGGCAGCCGTACGGCGCTGCGCGGGCTGATCGCGCTCTGGACGCTGTCCCTGATCCTGCCGTCCCTCGCGCCGAACCTGCTCACCCTGTGTCTGTCGATGTTCGTGTACGGCGCGAGCGCGGGCATGGCGGACGTCGCCATGAACGCGCTCGGTGTCGAGGTCGAGCGGATGCTCGGCAAGTCGATCATGTCGGGCCTGCACGGCATGTGGAGCGCGGGCGCCCTGGTCGGGTCGGCGGCCGGCACACTCGCCGCACACCTCGGCGCGGACGCCCGCCTGCACTTCGCGCTGGCCGCGGTGACGCTGACGCTGCTGGGTGTGCTGGCCTGCCGCTGGGTGCTCGACCTGCAGCCCGCCGAGGACGAGGAGCCGCCGCCGCGGTTCGCGCTGCCGCCCAGGTCCGCGCTGCTGATCGGCGCCGTCGGCTTCTGCGCGGTGTTCGCGGAGGGGGCGAGCCTGGACTGGTCCGCGGTCTATCTGCGCGACCGGCTGGAGACCTCGGCGGGTCTCGCGGCCGCGTGCACCACCGGGTTCATGCTCACCATGGCGGTGGCCCGGCTGGTGGGCGACGCGGTGGTCAACCGCTTCGGCGCGGTCCGCACGGTCCGGGCGGGCGGCGCCCTCGCCGTGGCCGGCGGACTGCTGATCGTCGTCGCCGGTCATCCTGCGGTGGCGATGGCCGGGTTCGCGCTGATGGGCCTCGGCATCGCCGTGGTCGTACCGCTCTGCTTCGCGGCGGCCGGGCACAGCGGCCCGAACCCGAGCCAGGCCATCGCGGGCGTCGCGACCATCACCTACACCTCGGGCCTGGTCGCGCCGAGCCTGATCGGCGGGGTGGCCCAGGCCACCAGCCTGACGGTGTCGTTCGTGCTGGTGACGGTCCTGGCCTGCGGACTCGCCGCCTTCGCGGGCGTCCTGCGGTCGGGCGAGCGCAACCGCACGGAGATCGGCCGGCCTAAGGCGGCGGTTCCCGACCCGCGGCCCTGAGGGGGCCGAGGGACTCCCGGGCGCCGGGAAGGAGCGGTGGGGGCGCTCCGCCCGAAGGGAATGCCCGGGAGCCCCGGTCGGTGGGACCTGATCAGCCACTGCCGATCGGTGCGACCTGATCAGCCCGCGATCGAGTCCAGCTGCTCGGCCGCCGGGCGCAGCGCCCAGAGGTCACCGCCGGGCGGTGCCTCGAGTTCGGGGACGGCCTTGCGCGCCGCCTCGTCGCCCGCGTCCGCCGCCGCGTGCACGACGTCGCTCGCCGCGAAGCGGTGGAACTCCAGCTCCGGGTACGTCCAGGAGCCGGCCCCGGTCGCGGCGGGCAGCAGGAAGTCCACGGCCTTGAACAGGCCCTGTCCGTCCGGCCCTTGATAGCCCCACAGGTCGACGCCGACGTGCCGGCCGATGGCCGCGAGCCGTGTGTACGCCACCAGGTCGAAGGTGGAGTAGTGCCAGCTCCGCGTCCGCGCGAGTTCCTGCGGCTGGCTGCCGTCACCGGCGATCTGCGGGTCGATGCGCCTGGCGCGCGCGTCCAGCACGGTCCGCCGGGCCAGTGCCCGGTCGCCGGTCGCGTAGGCGAGGGCGGCGAGCTGCATGTCGTAGAACGTGCCGTGGTTGTTGGCGGCGGCGCCCTCCTGCCGGCCGAAGTCGCTGTTCCTCAGCCAGCCCAGGAAGTCGGTGTTCCACTGCGTCATGCCGCTGCGGTCGGCCTTGGTCCAGCCGGGTGCGCCGCTGCCGAGGACGGCGAGGGCGTCGACGACGCTCGTGTACGACTGCGAGAAGTCGATGATGCCGATGGCCCGGCCGTCGTACTTGCAGGGGATGAACTGCGCGTGGTCGAGGTTCGGGTTCATCCGGGTCGCCGGGTCGAGGAACCAGGTGCGCAGGACCTGGGCCGCCTTCTCGGCGTACTGCCGCTTGCCCGTGTAGTACCAGGCCAGCGACAGGTCGTAGGAGGAGTCGAAGACCTTCTCGACGTCCTGGCGGTCGGTGCCGGAGTCGACTTCGGGGTTGCGTTGTCCATCGCGCTGAACGTAGGGACAGCCCCAGGGGTTGCCGGCCGTCGGGGCCGTGGTGGGCCACCAGTAGGGGGCCTGGCTCAGATAGTCGTGGACGTCTCCGCCGGGTGCCGGCTTCGGCTTGTCCACGACCGTCCAGGGGCCCTGGTCCAGCCAGGCGTCGGCGCGGGCCGTCAAGGTGCGGACGGCGCGGCGCAGTTGTGGATCACCGCGGTCCAGGCGCAGCTTCGTCTGCTGGAGCCGGGCGCCGTCCAGGACGGCGGTGTCGGGCACCCTCGGTGCCGCGTGCGCGGAGGGGACGAGTCCGGCTCCGAGCGTCAGCACCGCGGCCAGCAGGACGCCGGCACGGGATCTTCCACTCATCTGGCACTCCGATCAGCCGTACGGTTGGTCAGGTATGTGAACTGTGTTCATGAGAGGGACCGTGTGAGCGTAGGACGTCCTGGTACCCGTGACAATGGTCCGGACAGGCTTCACGTACAGAGAAAGAGAAACCTCACCATGGACCTCGGCGTGCGCTGGAAGCTGCACGGAGGCGACGGGCGGACCCCCGCGCCCGGAGCAGTGGTACGGCCCGACGAACGCCTCACCTGGCCCCGCACGATCGGCCTCGGTGCCCAGCACGTGGTGGCGATGTTCGGCGCGTCCTTCGTGGCTCCGGTGCTCATGGGCCTCGACCCGAACCTCGCCATCATGATGTCCGGCGTCGCGACCATCATCTTCCTGCTGGCGACCCGCGGCCGGGTGCCCAGTTATCTGGGCTGCTCGCTGTCGTTCGTGGGCGTGGCCGCCGTGATCCGCGCCCAGGGCGGCACGAGCGCCACGGTGACCGGCGCGGTCCTCGTCGTCGGGGTCGCGCTGTTCCTGGTGGGGCTCGCGGTGCAGCGCTTCGGCGCGCGGATCATCCACGCGGCGATGCCGCCGATCGTCACCGGCGCCGTCGTCATGCTGATCGGTTTCAACCTCGCACCCGTCACGGCGTCCACCTACTGGCCGCAGGACCAGTGGACCGCCCTGCTGGTCATGCTGTTCACCGGTCTGGCCATCGTCGGCCTGCGCGGTTTCTGGTCCCGGATCGCGATCTTCCTCGGCCTGGTCTTCGGCTACGTCGTCTCCTGGGCCTTCGACCGGATCTTCGGCCGGATCCACTCGGTGGACGCGAGCGGCAAGCTCACCGACCACTGGCGGCTCGACCTCTCCGCGGTCGGCAAGGCCGACTGGATCGGCCTGCCGTCCTTCCACGGGCCGTCGTTCCAGTGGTCGGCGATCCTGGTCGCGCTGCCCGTGGTCATCGCCCTGGTCGCCGAGAACGCCGGGCACGTCAAGGCGGTCGGCGAGATGACCGGCGACCCGCTGGACGACAGGCTCGGCACCGCGATCGCCGCCGACGGCCTCGGCTCCGTCCTGTCCACCGCGCTCGGCGGCCCGCCCAACACCACGTACTCCGAGAACATCGGCGTGATGGCCGCGACCCGCGTCTACTCCACCGCCGCCTACTGGGCCGCCGCCGGCTTCGCCCTCCTCTTCGGCCTCTGCCCCAAGTTCGGCGCGATCGTGGCCGCGATCCCGGGCGGCGTCCTCGGCGGCATCACCGTCATCCTCTACGGCATGATCGGCCTGCTCGGCGCGCAGATCTGGACCAACTCCCGGGTGGACCTGCGCAATCCGCTGAACCTGGTGCCGGCCGCGGCGGGCATCATCATCGGCGTCGGCAACGTCACCATGAAGTTCACCGACAACTTCTCGCTCAGCGGTATCGCGCTCGGCACGATCGTCGTCATCACCGGCTACCACGCGCTGCGCGCGTTCGCCCCGCCCCACCTCAAGCAGCAGGGCCCGCTGCTGGACGAGGGCACGTCCTCCTACGACGACGCCAAGTCGTAGGCGTACGAAGGGCTGAAGGTGCCCGGCGCGCCCTCGCACCCGTCCGACTCCCCGGGCGGCTTCACCCACAGGTAGCCGTCGATCCGGGCCTCGCCGGTGCTCAGCGTCGGCGCCCGGCCGATCCTGCGGCCCGCGGGGTCGCACCAGGCGCCGTCGGCCGGGGCGCCGTTGCCGTTGCGGCTGGTGTCGACGACGGCGCCCAGGCTCGCGGGGCCGCCGAGCGCCGCGAGGACCCGGCGGTCGTAGGCGATCTCGTCCGAAGTGGAGTTGAAGTTGGAGACGTTGCTGAAGACGCCGTCGGAGGAGGCGGCCGAGGCGGCGCCCGCCTGCTTCAACCGTGCCGCCTGCTCGGCTGCCGGGTTCCAGTCGGAGTGGCCCGCGTCGTAGTAGACGCGGGCCTTCGGGTCGGCGGCCTTCATGACGCGGCCCGCGCGGGCCAACGAGGCGAACCGCGCGGCCCGTTGAGCCCCGGAGAGGCAGTCGGACTGCGCGATCGCGTCCGGTTCGAGGATGACGACGACCGCGCCGGAGCCGAGCCCCGCGGCGAAGGAGTCGATCCAGCCGTCGTAGGCGGCGAGGCCGGGCGCCCCGCCCTCGGAGGCGCCGCCGCAGTCGCGGCCGGGTATCGCGTACGCCACCACGACCGGCACCCGGCCCTGCGCCGCGGCGCCCGAGGTGACGGCGCGGACGCGGGAGGCGATGGTCGAGGGCGTGAAGTCGGCGAACCACACCGCGGCCGGCCGGCCGGCGATCCGGGACGCGATGACCGGCGTGCGCGGATCGCCCGGGTGGGCGCGCACCCAGTCGAGCACCTGGGAGTCGGGGTGCCGGTACAGGCGGGTGGCGGGCGGGGCGGGCTGCCGCTTCTTCTCCGTCCGGCTCACGGAGGGAGTTGGGCTCGCCGTGCGCCTCGGGAAGGCCGTGGGCGACGCCTCGGCCGCCGGCGGGGACGGCACCACCGGAAGCCGGTCCAGGTGGGGCGAGCGGGTCACCTCGGGCCTCGCCTCGTCGCCGCCCCGGCCGTCACCGAGCGCGCTCAGCGTGCCGGCCACGGTGCCGACGGCGACGACCACCGCGGCCGCCGCGACCATGGCCCCGCGCCGGGCGGCGCGTCTGCGTTCGGCCCTGCGTGCGGCCAGTCGCCGCGCACGTCGGCCTGCCACCGCACTGCTCCCCTCCCCCGGCGGGTGCGTTCCCCCGATCCGGGGAAGCGCCGGTGCCGTCTGCACTCCGGTCAGCCTAGGACTGGGACCCTTCCCCCATGGCGCAATTGGAACAGGTCACCACATCCGTAGACACGGTCGTCTCCCGTCTGCGCGCCCTGGACGCGAGCCTGCCCGCCGGGGACGGCGTCGCGGTCTTCAACCGCGTCTACCTCGCCGTCACCGAGGCCGTCGACCGGCGCATCGACACCGGCCGGTTCACCGACGCGCGCGCCGCGGCCACGCTGGACGTGCGGTTCGCGGAGCGCTATCTCGCCGCGGTCGACGCGGTGGACGACGGGCGGCGGGCACCGGCGTGCTGGCGGCCCCTGTTCCAGCTCCGCCGCCATCCCGGCGTACGCCCGCTGCAGTTCGCGCTCGCGGGCATCAACGCGCACATCGGCCACGACCTGGCACTCGCCGTGGTGGACAGCTGTCGTACGCTCCGCTGCGAACCGGCCGATCTGGAGGACGAGTTCGACCGCGTGGGCGATCTCCTCGTCTCGCTGGAGGAACGCATCCGCGAAGAGCTGATGCCAGGTCCCGACCTCCTCCAGATCGCCGACCCGCTCACGCATCTGCTGGGCGCCTGGAGCCTGGACCGCGCCCGGGACGCCACCTGGTCGACGGCGCGGGCCCTCTGGGCACTGCGCGAACTGCCCGACGTCGCCGAGGAGTTCACCGACCGCCTGGACGCGGCCGTGGGATTCGCGAGCCGCATGCTGCTCACGCCACTGCCCTGACGAAGGTTGTACGTTCGACACGGGTGGACCTTCTGCAAAGGAGCACAGGCATGGCGGTGCGGCTCGGGCTCGGGCTTCCTCAGACCAGGCAGTACCACCTCGGCCGGGACGTCCCCGATGTGGCGCGCGCGGCCGAGGCGACGGGTTACGACAGCCTGTGGGTGTACGAACGGATCCTGTTCCCCGAGCCGGCCCGCCAGGGCCTGTACGGCATCGAGGGCCGCCCCTGGCCGGACCACTACCGCGGGGTCGCCGACCCGCTGGTCACGCTGACCCTGGCGGCCGCGGTCACGGAGAGGGCCCGGCTCGGCACCAGCGTGCTGGTGGCCCCGCTGCGCCTGCCGTTCCAGCTCGCCAGGACCCTCGCCACCCTGGACGCGGCGAGCGGTGGCCGGGTCGTCGCGGGTTTCGGGACCGGCTGGTCGCACGACGAGTACGCGGCCGCCTCGGTGCGCCCCTTCGCGGAGCGCGGTCAGGTCCTCGACGAGGTGATCGAGGTGTGCCGGGCGGTGTGGGGCCCGGACCCGGTGTCGTACGACGGCCGGTCCACGAGCATCGCCCCCGCCGTGGTCGGCCCCAAGCCCGCCCGGCCGATCCCGGTCCTGCTGGCCGCCGGCAGCAGGAAGGCGATGACGCGGCTCGTCGACCACGCCGACGGCTGGCTGCCCGTCGCCTCGGGTGTCGAGCAACTACTCCGCTCACGAAGGCAGTTGGAGGACCTGGCCGCCGAGCGCGGGCGCACGCGTCCGATCCGGACGGTGCTGCGCGCCAACGCCCGCCACTCCGCGCGGGCCCACGAAGGCGCCGGCCGCCGGCCTCTGCACGGCAGCGTGGACCAGATCGTCGAGGACCTGGCCGGGTACGCCGCGACGAGCCCGGACGAGATCATCGTCGACCTCCAGAGCACCCTGCGCGACGCCGCGGAACTCAAGGACGTCGCGGCAGAGGTGTACGAGAAGGCACGCGCAGCCGGGATCTAGGGCGTGTCCGACAGTTCCCGCCTGCCCCGCGGCCCTTAGTCTTCGGGCAGTTCGACGGGTGCGATCTCGTCGTACAGGTCGCCGGGGCCCGGGTTGGTCGCGTCGGTTCCGCCGCCGAGGTGGTGCATGACGCCCCAGACCGCGTTCAGCGCGGTCTGGATCGCGCCCTCGGCCCAGCCGGCCGTCCAGGAGATGTCGTCGCCGGCGAGGAAGATGCCCCGCTTGTCCTCGGGCAGCCGGTCCTGCATGAAGTGGGTGAACAACCGCCGCTGGTAGCGGTAGTGGCCGGGCAGGTTGGCCTTGAACGCGCCCATGAAGTACGGCTCGTTCTCCCACGACACGGTGATCGGGCTGCCGATGATGTGCTTCCTGATGTCGACCTTCGGGTAGATCTCGCCGAGCGACTTCAGCATGACCTCCATCCGCTCGTTCGCGGACAGCGGCAGCCACTTCAGGCTGTCGTCGCACCAGGTGTAGGAGAGGCAGATGACGGCCGGCTTGTCCGGGCCGTCGTCCAGGAGGTAAGTGCCGCGCGTCATACGGTCGGTGAGCGTCATCGACATGGTGTCCCGGCCGGTGGCCTCGTCCTTGTCGAGCCAGAACGGCCGGTCGACCGGCACGAACAGCTTCGAGGACTCCATGTAGTGGGTGCGCTCGATCGCGGTCCAGTGGTCGATCGGGAAGAGCGAGTCGTCGCAGGCGATCTTCGACAGCAGCATCCAGGACTGGGCGGTGAAGACCGCCGCCTGGTAGGTGCGGATGTCGCCGTCCGCGTCGGTCACGGTGATCCGGTTGCCGGCGGTGCGGTGCAGGCGGGTGACGGCCGGGCGTGGTGCGCCGCCCTCGTGCAGCGCCGCCAGCGAGGTGCCGTACGCCCAGTGCACGATCTTCTCCGGCTCGCGCTCCCAGAGCCGGAGCGGCAGCTGCTGCGAGCCGCCGACGATGCCGCGGTGGTGGTCGTCGGCCTCGGTGTAGACGACCCGCAGGATCTCCAGGATGGAGTTGGGGAAGTCGGTGTCCCAGCCGCCGGTGCCGAAGCCGACCTGGCCGAAGATCTCGCGGTGCCGGAAGGACTTGAAGGACTCGGAGTCGCAGAGGAAGCCGTAGAAGGTCTGGTTGTCGAGCTTCTCGACGAGCTTCGCCCAGATCTCGCGGATGCGCGGCACGTCCCGCTCGCGCAGGGCGCGGTTCATGTCGGAGAAGTCGGCGCCCTCTTCGAGGCACCGGTTCCAGGCGTCGGCGACGTCGCGGTAGACCTGCGGCAGGTCGTCGATCGTCTCGGCGTAGTGCGACTCGCCCTTGAGGTCGACGACCGTCGAAGGGGTCGCCTCCGCGAGGGGGTTGGGGAACGGCCGGGTCTCGAGCCCCACCAGGTCGATGTAGTGCTGGAGCGCCGTGGAGGACGGCGGGAAGCGCATGGCGCCCATCTCCGCGCTCAGCCCCTCGGTGCCGGCTCCCTCGAAGCCCACCGTCCGCAGCCGTCCGCCGATCCGGTCGGCCTCGTACACCACGGGCCTCAGGCCCATCTTCATCAGCTCGTACGCGGCGACGATGCCGGAGAGGCCGCCGCCGATGACCGCGACCTCGGTGCCGTGCTCGGTCGCCGGTATCTGGCCGAGGCCCGCCGGGTGGGCGAGGAAGTCGTCGTACGCGTACGGGAAGTCCGGGCCGAACATGGTGATCGGCGGCAGCTGCTGCTCGTCTGCGTGCTCGACGGCGTTGGGCACGGTGGACGTCATGGGGTACGGACTCCTTGCGGGGAAAGAACTCGGGGGAAGCTCGGGGGGTTTCAGACCAGGGGCCCGTACAGGGCGGGGCGGCGGTCCTTCAGGTACGGGTTCGCCTCACGGGAGGCGGCGAGGAAGGCGGGGTCGGCGTCGGCGACGACGAGGTCCTCGCCGCGTCCGGCGCGGGTGCGCGCGATCCCGTCGGGACCGGCCAGCGTGGAGAGGCCGACGAAGTCGAACTCCCCTTCCTGGCCGACCCGGTTGACGTAGGCGACGTACATCTGGTTCTCGAAGGCGCGCACCGGGATCATCGATTCGGCGACGAACTGGAAGGGGTGCATCTGCGCCGTCGGCACGACGAGCAGGTCGGTGCCGGCCAGGGCGTGGGCGCGGACGTTCTCCGGGAACTCCACGTCGTAGCAGATCATGAGGCCGACGGTCAGCCCGTCCAGCTCGGCCTGGACGACCGGCTGCCCGCCCGGCGCGAAGTGGTCGCGTTCGAAGCAGCCGAAGAGGTGGGTCTTGCGGTAGTTCGCGAGGCGGTCGCCGGCGGCGGAGATCAGCTGGGCGGAGTTGAAGACCGTGCCGCCGTCGCGCTCCGGGTAGCCGTAGGCGATCGCCAGGCCGTGCCTGGCCGCGATGTCGGCGATGGCGTCGGCGGAGTCGCCGTCGGCCGGCTCGGCGAGGCGCGCGATGCCGTCGCCGATCGCGTACCCGGTCAGGAACATCTCCGGCGCGGCCAGCAGCGCTGCGCCCGCGGCGGCGGCACGGCCCGCGGCGGCGTCGAGGACCTTGAGGTTCTCGGCGACGGAGCCGGGGCTGCCGGAGCTCTGGAGCAGGGCGGTACGCATGCGTGTTCCTCACCGGTACGGGTGCGTGTGGGGGGCAATTAGACGGTACGGTCGCCCGCCCGGCACCGGCAAGAAGGAGCCGTTGCGCGCCGGTGAGCGGTTCGTTGCGTACGACGGCGGTCCGGCGGCGATTCGTTGCGCGCCCCGGTGCGACGTGCGGGCGGCGCGGCGCCGGAACAGTGGTGACCATCCGCTTCACCTGCAGAAAGGACCGTCATGCAGCGTCGTACGACGATCGCCGTGCTCGGGGCCCTGCTCCCGAAGGGGGCGGGCGACTTCAAGGTCGTGTCCTGGCACCCGGACTTCCGGCCCGGCCCGGGTCAGAGCGCCCGCAGTCGCTCGACGATCACCTTCAGCAACGCGGGGTCGGACGCCGGGCCGCCCGGTGCCGGCCGCGGTGCGTCGATGCGTACGAGGCCGGCCCCGGCCAGGTCGCCGAGCAGGACGCGCACGACGGTCAGGGGCAGGTCGGCGTCCACGGCGAGCTCGACGACGGGCCGGGGACGGTGGCGCAGCAGGGCGAGCAGCCGGGCGCCTGCGTGGTCGGTGACGGACGGCGCGTCGCCGGTGGGCAAGGCCGTGACCTGCGACATCAGATCTATGCGGTGGCCGTCGGCGGGCCGGGTGCGGCCCCGTGTGACGGTGTAGGGCCGCACCATCGCCCCGGTCTCGTCCTCGTACCAGTGCTCGTCGCTCACGGCAGGGTCGCCCGTGCCGGGACGCCCTTCGCCCCCTCGGTGCCGTCGCCCTCCTCGGCCAGCACCGTCTCCGGCAGCGAGACCACCGCCGTCGTCCCGCCGTACGGCGACGGGTCCAGCGTGACCTCGATGCCGTGCCGTGCCGCGAGCCGGCCGACGACGTACAGGCCGAGCCGCTCGTGCCGGGTCGGGTCGAAGTCGTCGGGGGCGCCGATCGTCCGCCGGGCCTCCGCCAGGTGCCCGGCGTCGAGGCCGAGCCCTCGGTCGTCGATCCGCAGCGTGAATCCGCGACCCGTGCGCTCGGTGCGCATCGTGACGCGGGTGTCCGGCGGCGAGAACACCGTGGCGTTCTCGACGAGCTCGGCGATCAGGTGGACGACGTCGCCGACGGCGTCCGCCGCCACGCCCACCCGCGCCATCGGCGGCACCTCGACCCGGGCGTAGGCCTCGATCTCGCCGACCGCGGAGGCGACGACGTCGGCGACGGGCACCGGGCGCCGCCATCTGCGGCCGGGTGCGGCGCCGGAGAGGACGATCAGGTTCTCGGCGTGCCGCCGCATCCGCGTGGTGAGGTGGTCGATGCGGAAGAGCTGTTCGAGGACGTCCGGGTCGCCGGTGCGCCGCTCCAGGGTGTCGACGAGCTTGAGCTGCCGGTGCACCAGCGACTGGTTGCGGCGGGCGATGTTGAGCAGCACCGCGGACAGGCCCCGGCGCAGGGCCGCCTGCCGCACCGCCGCCTCGACCGCCGCGAGCCGGGCGGTGTTGAAGGACCGCCCCACGTCGCCGATCTCGTCGGTGCCCGCGTCCCCGTCCGCGAGCGGCGGCGCCTCGGCGACCGCGTCCACGTCCTCGCCAGCGCTCAACCGCGCCATGACGTCGGGCAGTTGACGGGTGGCGAGGAGGTCGGCAGCGTCACGCAGCCGCTCCAGCCGACGCGAGATGCGGCGCGCCCCGCGCACCGCGAGCCACCACGACAGGCCCACGGCCGCGAGCCCGAACACACCGACGACGACGGCCTTGATCAGCTCCCGGTAGGCGAACTCCCTTCCGCGTCCTGCGGAGTTCTCGGCGGACCGGGTGCACAGCTGCATGTAGCGCTTGACCGCCCGGTCGGTGGTGGAGCGCCAGGAGTCGGCGGCGACGGCTTCGCCCGCCCCCGCCGCTCCCGCCCTGAGCAGCGCGTCCTCACCGTTCACCAGCCCGCGGTACAGCTCCCCGTGCTGGAAGTCCTCGAACAGGGCCCGTGAGTCGCCCGGCAGGTCGGGCACGTAGGTCCGCTCGAAGACCCGCCGGTCCTCGATCGTCGCCGTGAGGGTGTCGTACTGCCGGTCGGTCAGCCTCCCGGCGGCCCGTGCACCGGCGACCAGCGCGTCCTCCCGGGAGACGAACTCCCTCACCCGGACCAGCTCGACGACGACCTGGGCCTCCCGCGCCAGCTGTCCGGCCTGCAGCGCGGTGAGCGTCGACTGCACGTCGAAGCCGGGCTCCACCAGGGCGCTGTACTCGCGCACCGCCCGGTCCCAGGAGATGTCCCGGGACAGCACCCGCTCCCGCAGGCCCTCCAGCCTTCCGGTGGCCGCGACCATGGCGTCCAGCGCCTGCCGCTGCCGCCCGGTGAGCAGGTCCCGGTCGCCGGTCCTGACCGCGTCACGCATGGCGCTCACGGCCCGGTCCGTGCGGCGCTGCTGCTCCATCAGCCCCACGATGGGGGGCGAACGCCGGTCGGTGCCCAAGTAGGCGGCCGTGAGCCGCCGTTCGATCTGGATCTGCCCGACGGCCGTGTCGACGGGGGTGCCGAACTCCTCGTAGACCCCCTGCACCCGGACGAGCGCGCGCAGTTCGCCGGTGACCGACACCATGGCGAAGCCCCACAGCACCAGCAGGGCGAGCACCGGGGCGAGCGCCAGTGCCACGATCCGGGAGCGGACCGTCCTCGGACGGCCGATGAGCCGGCGCATGCTCTCCCCCTGGAGTGTTACCCACTGGTGTTACCCGTCGGTAGCGAACGCCGGACAACCTACGGGATGCCGCGCCGGGACCGCAATGGCCTCCCGAGCAACAGCAGCACCGCGGTCACGAGATACGGCACGGCGAACACCGCGAAGGCCGTGCTGTGCGCGGACCTCGACGCGACGGCCGCGTACAGGCCGTAGACCACGACCGTGGCGAGGTCGCTGCCCAGGCCCGCGACCGAGGTCAGCGTGGCCCGGGCCGTGTCGCCGAGCCGCCGCTGGAGTCGGACGTCGGCGAGCACGGTCGCCAGCTGGAAGCAGCCGAAGGCGAGGGCCACGAGGCCGAGGGCGGCGGGCGTCCGCGCGGCGGAGCCCACGGCGAGTGCGAGCGCGGCACCGGTGAGCACCGCCGCGAGGCCCGCCGTGCCCAGCCGTCCGCACACCCCGGCGAGCAGGCTTCCGGCGGTCGCTCCCGCCCAGATCAGCAGGAGCAGGTACGGCACCGTCGCCTCGGCCACGCCGGTGTCCCGCACCAGCAGCGGGGTGTACTCGTCGAGCGCCTCCCACACGGCCCCGACCGCGGGCACCAGCAGCAGCGCGCCGCGCAGCGACCGGTCGCGGCGCACCTCCGTCAGTGCGTCCCGCAGCGTCGCGGCCCAGCCGTCACCCCCGCCGTCCGCCGCCTTGCGGTCCTCGGGGAACCGGGTCGCGGTCAGGGCGCTCGCCAGACAGGCGAGGACGCTCGCCGCGCCGACGGCCGGAAAGCCGCCCCAGGCGAACACCGGACCGGCGAGCCCCATCGCCGCCATGACCGCGGCCAGGCCCGCGGCCCGGGCCCGCCCCATGACGCGGGGGTACCGCCCGGCCGCGCCGAGTCGCGCCAACTCCTCGTAGACCAGGGCCTCCAGAGCACCGGAGCCGAGGGCTCCGCGCGCGCCCCACAGGAAGAAGCCGAGGGCGAAGGCCCAGTACGACGGGGTGAGCACCCACAGGGCGAAGCCGACGGCGGTCAGCAGCGGGCCCAGCCACAGCAGCAGGCGCCGGGAGACGGCGTCGGCCCAGGCGCCGGAGGGCACTTCGAGCAGCACGCCGGTGAGCGACCAGACGGCGAAGAGGGAGGAGATCTGCCAGAGGGACAGGCCGGTGTCGCTGAAGAGCAGCGCGTACACCGGGTAGAGCAGGACGAAGTCGTCGAGGAACGCGTAGCCGTACAGCGTGGCCGTGAGCCGGCGGACGCCGGCGGTGACGGGCACGCGCGCAGGTGAGAGTGTCATGAGGCCTTCCCGCAGGGACGGATCGGACGCCGGAGGTACGGCGTCCGAGGCGGCCCTCGGGAGGCACGGCTGGTGGATCAATGTCGCCAGGTCATGCCACCGATGGTAGGCGGACCCGGCGCGGCCGGCCGGGGAATTACGTCGGCGAACCCGACGAGAAGCGGCGCAGCAGCGGCGACAGCACCAGCACGGACTTGGTGCGCTCGACGAACGGCTCCCCAGCGATGCGCTCCAGGACCCGCTCGAAGTGCCGCATGTCGGAGGCGAAGACCTGGACGACGGCGTCCGCGTCGCCCGTGACCGTGGAAGCGGCCACGACCTCCTGGTAGCGCTCCAGGCCCCGCCGGATGGTGTCCGGCGAGGTGTTGTGCCGGCAGTAGATCTCGACGAACCCCTCGGTCTCCCAGCCGAGGGCCCCCGGGTCCACCCGTACGGTGAAGCCGGTGATGGCCCCGGTCGCGCGCAGCCGGTCCACGCGCCGCTTCACGGCGGGGGCGGAGAGGCCCACGAGCTGCCCGATGTCCGCGTAGGAGCGGCGGGCGTCCTCGGCGAGGGCGTGCACGATGCGTTCGTCGAGATCGTTCAGCACTGCTGGTGGTTCACTTCTCTTCGGGCGCGAGGGCTTCTCGCGTGGCGAGACGGGAGCGGCGGTGGCCGTATCCGAAGTAGACCACGAGCCCGACCGCCATCCAGACCCCGAAGACCACCCAGGTGACGGCGGACAGGCTGCCCATCATCCAGACGCAGAAGGCGAATCCCAGGGCCGGCAGGACCGGCGACAGCGGGACGCGGAACGTGCGGTTCATGGCGGGGCGGGTGCGGCGCAGCACCACCACGGCGACGTTGACCAGCGCGAAGGCGAAGAGCGTGCCGATGCTGGTGGCGTCGGCGAGCTGGCCGAGCGGGATCGCGGCGGCGAGAACGCCGCAGAACAGCGAGACGATGACGGTGTTGGCGCGCGGCGCGCCCGTCTTCGGGTGGACCCTCGCGAACACCTTGGGCACGAGCCCGTCCCGGGACATCGCGAAGAGGATGCGGGTCTGGCCGTAGAGCACCGTCAGCACGACGCTCGCGATGGCGATGACGGCGCAGGCGGCGAGCAGCGTGCCCCAGAAGGTCTGGCCGGTGACCTCGCGCATGATCTGGGCGAGCGCGGCCTCGGAGTCGGTGAACTGCCGCCAGGGCTTGGCGCCGACGGCGACCGCGGCGACGAGGACGTACAGCGCCGTCACGATGACCAGCGACAGCATGATCGCGCGGGGCAGGTCGCGCTGCGCGTTCTTCGCCTCCTCACCGGCGGTGGAGGCGGCGTCGAAGCCGATGTAGGAGAAGAAGAGCGTGGCGCCGGCGGCGCTGACCCCCGCCATGCCGAGCGGCATGAAGTGGGCGTAGTTGCCGGTGCGGAAGCCCTGGATGCCGATGGCGCAGAACAGCACCAGCGCGGCGATCTTCACACAGACCATGATCGTGTTGGCGCGGGCGGACTCCCGGGCGCCGCCCAGCAGGAACGCCATGGCCAGCAGGACCACGATCAGGGCGGGCAGGTTGAAGATGCCGCCGTCGCCGGGCGGGGCGGACAGGGCGTCCGGGATGGTGACGCCGATGGTGCCGTCGAGCAGCTCGTTGAGGTACTCGCCCCAGCCGACGGCCACGGCGGCGACCGAGACGCCGTACTCCAGGATCAGGCACCAGCCGCAGATCCAGGCGATCAGCTCGCCCAGCGTTGCGTATGCATACGAGTACGAGGACCCGGCGACCGGGATCGTGCCGGCCAGTTCGGCGTACGACAGCGCGGAGAAGAGCGCCGTCAGGCCGGCTATCACGAAGGAGAGCGTCACGGCCGGGCCGGCCTTCGGGACGGCCTCGCCGAGGACCACGAAGATGCCGGTGCCGAGGGTGGCACCGATGCTGATCATGGTGAGCTGCCACAGCCCGAGGGAGCGACGCAGGGTCCCTCCCTCACCCTGCCCGCCCTCCGCGACCAGGAGCTCCACCGGCTTGCGGCGCATGAGGCGCGCGGCTGCCCCCGGGGACGGTGGGGCGTTGGTGGTGCGGTCGTGCGGGGGTGCGCCTTGGTCGAGCACGCGCTGACTCCTTCGTCACTGCGGTCAGGGCTGCGGGGACCGGCGGCATCCCTGCGTGTGCAGGGACCCACCGAGCGGGGTCCCCGCCACGCCACGTACAGCGCATGACCCTACGGGGCCGCCCTTCACGGGCGTAATGCAGCAACCTTGCACATGCACGCAAGATCGTTGCGTTCCTCGCGGACGGCCCGCCCATTCGTTGTGCACAGGCGGCCGGTCGCCTCACATCCAGCTGGCGTGCAGCGGCTTGCCCTCCGCGTACCCCGCGGCGCTCTGGATGCCGACGACGGCCCGCTCGGCGAACTCCGCAAGGGAGTTGGCGCCGGCGTAGGTGCAGGAGGAGCGGACGCCGGCGATGATCGAGTCGATCAGGTCCTCGACGCCGGGGCGGATCGGGTCGAGGAACATGCGGGAGGTGGAGATGCCCTCCTCGAACAGCGCCTTGCGGGCGCGGTCGTAGGACGACTCCTCGGAGGTGCGGTTGCGGACCGCGCGCGCCGAGGCCATGCCGAACGACTCCTTGTAGAGGCGGCCGTCGGCGTCCTGCTGGAGGTCGCCCGGGGACTCGTAGGTGCCCGCGAACCAGGAGCCGACCATCACGTTGGACGCACCGGCCGCCAGCGCCATGGCTACGTCCCGCGGGTGGCGCACACCGCCGTCCGCCCACACGTGCTTGCCGTACTTCCTCGCCTCGGCGGCGCACTCCAGGACGGCGGAGAACTGCGGCCGGCCGACGCCGGTCATCATCCGGGTCGTGCACATCGCGCCCGGGCCGACCCCGACCTTGACGATGTCGGCGCCCGCCTCGATCAGGTCCCGCACGCCCTCCGCGGCGACGATGTTCCCGGCCACGACCGGGACCTGCGGGTCGAGCGCCCGCACCACCTTGATCGCGCCGATCATCGACTCCTGGTGGCCGTGCGCCGTGTCGATGACGAGCGTGTCCACGCCCGCGTCGAGCAGCTGCTTGGCCTTGCCCGCGACGTCGCCGTTGATGCCCACGGCGGCGGCGATGCGCAGCTTGCCCTGCGCGTCGACGGCCGGGGAGTAGAGCGTGGCGCGCAGGGCGCCCTTGCGGGTGAGGATGCCGGCCAGGCGGCCGTCCTGGTCGACGGCCGGTGCGTAACGCCGGTTGGCCGCGTCGAGGTGGTTGAATGCCTCGCGCGGGTCGATGCCGGCGTCCAGGAGCACCAGGTCCCTGGACATGACGACCTCGAGCTGCGTGAAGCGGTCGACGCCGGTCAGGTCCCGGTCGGTGACGACACCGACGGGCCGGCCTTCCGCGTCGACGACCACACCGGCGTTGTGCGCGCGCTTGGGCAGCAGGGCCAGCGCGTCGGCGACGGTCTGGTGCGGGGTGAGGACGATCGGGGTGTCCAGCACGTGGTGGCGGCTCTTGACCCAGGAGACGACCTCGGTGACGACCTCGATCGGGATGTCCTGCGGGATGACCACGAGGCCGCCGCGCCGGGCCATCGTCTCGGCCATCCGGCGGCCGGCGATGGCGGTCATGTTGGCGACGACCAGCGGGATCGTGGTGCCCGTGCCGTCCGGGGAGCTGAGGTCCACACCCTGCCGCGAGCCCACCGCGCTGCGGCTCGGGACCATGAAGACGTCGTCGTACGTCAGGTCGTACGCGGGCTGGATGTCGTTGAGGAAACGCACGTGCTGGCACATCCCAGTCGATCAGAGGTGACCCCCGGACAGGTCAGCCAGGGGGAAGAGCACGTACTTCATTGTCCCATGTCGGCTGGAATGCGATGCCCGGGCAGATCGTCCAGGCAGGTCAGGGGGCTCCTAGGAGGATCCTCCAAGGGCGAGGGCCACGGAGAGGGCCGGCGTCCGGTCGGCCGCCTCGGCGAAGATCTCCTGGGCGGTCTCCCACTCGTCGGGGCGCGCCTTCGCGTACGGCCGCCAGTCCCGTACGACGAGCAGCAGCCCCCGCTCGGCCGCGCCCTCGGGCCAGACCGTGCGGTCGCCGAGGCTGTCGGCGAGGGCGTCCCAGTTGCGGCCGAACCAGTCGGGCAGCCGCAGGGCACGCGCGCAGCGGTCCATCAGGCCCGCCTTGTCCGTGACCCCGTCGAGGTCGAGCGTGACGACGAGCTCCGTCATTGCGGCACCGCCTGAACGAGTCGTGGTGGTCATCGGCGTGGGGGACCGTGCGTGGGGCGCCGCCCCGCGAGGGCGCGGGGGACGAACCGCGGCACCAGGTCGGCGATGCCACCGCGGTCGTCTCCCGCCTGACGTTCCGTCAGGGACCGTCGGGGTCGGCCCGGTTGAGGGCCGGCCTGGGCGTCGGGCCCGCCGCCATCAGGGCGTCCGCGGCCGAGGTGTCCGTCACCAGGCTGGTGACAAGACCGGACCGCAGCACCGCGTCGATCGCGCTCGCCTTGCGCGCGCCGCCCGCGATCGCGACGACCTCGGGGATACGGCGCAGCTGGTCGGTCTTGACCGTGATGCAGCGCTCCCCCAGGTCCCGGCCGATCCGGCGGCCCTCGGCGTTGAACAGGTGCGCGGACATCTCGGCGGCGACACCGAGGGAGGCGTAGTGGGCGCGCTCCTCGTCGCTGAGCATGTCGTGCACCGTCGAGATGCCCGGCTCCCAGGAGCCGATCGAGACGCAGGCGACCGTGACCTTGTCGAAGTACTCGAAGGCCCGGGCGATCCCGGTCTGGTTGCGCAGCGCAGCCGCGGTGGCGGCGTCCGGCAGCAGCATCGGCGCGTAGATGGGGTGGGCGTCGCCGCCGGACACCTGGGCGGCGCGGCGGACGGCCTCGACCGAGCCGCGCTCGGCGGTCCCGGCGTCGTACACACCCGTCAGCTGCACCACCGTGCACGGGGGCAGCCGGTCGAGGGCCGCGGCCATGTGGATGGTGGAGCGACCCCAGGCGAGGCCGAGCACGTCGCCCTCGCTCACCAGCTCGCCGAGCAGGTCGGCGGCCACCTCTCCTAGGTTCTCGGGGTCGGGCGTCTCCTCCGCCTCGGCCGGGGACTCGACCACGACCGCGTGCCTGAGGCCGTAGCGGGCGCGCAGCGCGTCCGAGCGCTCGGCGTCCAGCTCCGCGGGGACGCGGATCTCGATACGTACGAGATCCCGTTCGAGGGCCGTCTCCAGGACCCGGGCCACCTTGAAGCGGCTGACGCCGAACTCCTCCGCGATCTGGATCTTGGATTTACCCTCGAGGTAGAAGCGGCGGGCCATGGCCGCCGCCTGCACCAGCTCAGCGGGTCCCATCCGCACTGCTGACCGGCCCGCCGTCATACCCGACACGGCGATCTCCTCACTGCTGTTCACGCACTGGATTCGCCGTTCATCCTTGCAGATTCGGCGTACTTGATCCGCCCTGATGGGCGCCGTTCATGTAGCTGTTCACGTTCCTGTCGGTCAGTGGTCGCATGCCCAGGACGCCTTCGAGATCACGTTCTCCGCCTGGGTGCGCAGTGCGCGGACCGCCTCGGCCGCGTCGTCGGCCCCGTAGACCGCCGATCCCGCGACGAAGACGTCCGCGCCGGCCTCGGCACAGCGCTCGATGGTGGAGGCCGAGACGCCTCCGTCGACCTGGAGCCAGAGCTCCAGGCCGTGCTTGGTGATCAACTCGCGAGTGCGGCGGATCTTCGGGAGCATGATGTCGAGGAACGCCTGCCCGCCGAAGCCCGGCTCCACCGTCATGATCAGCAGCATGTCGAGCTCGGGGAGCAGATCCTCGTACGGCTCGATGGGCGTCGCGGGCCGGAGCCCCATGGAGGCGCGGGCGCCCTTGGCCCGGATCTCCCGGGCGAGCCGCACCGGGGCGGTGGCCGCCTCGACATGGAAGGTGACGGAGGAGGCCCCCGCTTCGACGTACTGGGGCGCCCACCGGTCGGGGGCCTCGATCATCAGATGGCAGTCCAGCGGGGTGTCCGTCGCACGGGCCAGAGACTCTACGACCGGCACGCCGAGCGTGAGGTTCGGGACGAAATGGTTGTCCATGACATCGACGTGGAGCCAGTCGGCTCCCTCCACCGCCTTCGCCTCGTCCGCGAGGCGGGCGAAGTCGGCGGACAGGATGCTGGGGTTGATCTGCGCGGCCATGACCCAAGCCTCCCATGTCCGGGCACGTTTGTTCGCGCCGGTCCAGACCTAAGCCGTTCATCGGATGTTGCGCACGGCCGGCGCGTGCCATGCTGGGCCGCCGAGCGGCGCCACATATGTCTACGGGGGTGGCCATGAGGCAGCTCTACGCCTGGAAGCGGAACGTCATCCGGTTCGTGTGCGGACGGCGCTCGAAGTGGCTGATCGTAGCCCTGTGGCTGGTGGTCCTGGTGATCGCGGCGCCGTTCGGGGCGAAGCTGAACGACGCCCAGGACAACGACGCCCAGTCGTGGCTGCCCGGCTCCGCCGAGTCCACCCAGGTGCTGAACGCGTCCGAGCATTTCCGGCCCGAGCAGATCCCCGCGGTCGTCGTCTACGCACGCTCCGGCGGGCTCACCGTCCGGGACCGGGCGCAGATCGCCGAGGACGCCCGGCAGATCAGGGCCCTGAGCGAGCACGGCATCCGCGGCGCGGAGACCCGCGGCCCCGTCTACGACCGCCGGCTCGCCCCGCGCGCCGCCCAGATCTACGTGCCGATCACCATGGACGCGCAGGGGTGGCAGCGCATCGCGCCCGCGGTCGACTCCATCCGCGACCAGGCCGGCAAGGGCGGCGGCGGACTCGCCGTCCACATCACCGGGCCCGGCGGCACGTCCGCGGACTTCTCCAAGGCATTCGAGGGCATCGACTCGACCCTGCTGTTCTCCGCGATGGCCGTCGTCGTGGTGATGCTGCTGCTGACGTTCCGCAGTCCGACGCTGCTGTTCGTGCCGCTCCTCGGGGTGGTGGTGGCCCTGTTCACGGCGCAGGCGCTGATCTACCTGCTCGCCAAACACGCCGGTCTGACGGTCAACGGGCAGAGCGCCGGCATCCTCACGGTGCTCGTGTTCGGCGCGGGCACCGACTACGCGCTGCTGCTCGTCGCCCGCTACCGGGAGGAACTGCGCCGCCACGAGGACCGCCACGAGGCGATGGAGCTCGCCATGAACCGTGCGGGACCGGCGGTTCTGGCCTCCGGCCTGACGGTCGTGCTGAGCATGCTGGTGCTGCTGGTCGCCGAGATGAACTCGACGCGCGGCCTCGGCCCGGTGGCGGCCATCGGCGTGGCAGTCGCCCTGCTGGCCATGCTCACCCTCTTCCCGGCACTGCTGCTGATCTTCGGCCGCTGGATCTTCTGGCCGGCCGTCCCGCACCTCGGGTCCGCCGATCCGACCGAGCGGGGTGTGTGGGCCCGTATGGGCCGCAGCTTCGCCCGCCGGCCGCGCATGGTCTGGGGCATCACGGCCGGTGTTCTGATCGTCCTGTCCCTGGGGCTGTTCCAGTTGCGCGCGGCGGGGATCGCCAACGCGGACGCCTTCACCAACACGCCGGACTCGATCACTGGCCAGAAGGTGTCCGCGCGGTACTTCCCGGCGGGCACCGGCGATCCGCTCGTGATCGTCTCCAACAAGGCGCAGGCCGTACAGGTGGGACACGCCGTCGCCGCGGACCGCGGGGTCGTCCCGCAGAGCATCGGCGTCCCGCCGGGCACGGCGCCCGAGCACAACGGGCAGGTGCTGTTCGAGGCGACCATGCGCGCCCCGTCCGACAGCGACGCGGCGAAGGCGACCGTGGAGCGGGTGCGCGACGCGGTGCACGCGGTACCCGGCGCCGACGCCCAGGTCGGCGGCGGCACGGCCGCCCTGATCGACATGGAGAACGCCCAGACCCACGACAACTACCTGGTCATCCCACTCGTCCTGGCCGTCGTCCTGCTGGTGCTCAGCGTCCTGTTGCGGGCGCTCGTGGCACCCCTGCTGCTCATCGGCACCGTGATGCTGTCCCTGGCCACGGCCCTGGGCCTGAGCGCGCTGGCCTTCCGCCACGTCTTCGGCTACGCGGGCGAGGACGTGGCCTTCCCGCTGTTCGTCTTCGTCTTCCTGGTGGCCTTGGGCATCGACTACAACATCTTCCTGACCACCCGCATCCGCGAGGAGGCGATCCGCCAGGGCACCCGCCCCGGTGTGGTCACGGGCCTCGCCACGACCGGTGCGGTGATCACCTCGGCCGGACTGGTCCTCGCCGGCACGTTCGCCGCCCTCGGCACCCTGCCGATGGTGGGCTTCGCGGAGATCGGCTTCGCGGTGGCACTGGGCGTCCTGCTGGACACCTTCATCGTCCGGTCCGTGCTGGTCACCTCCCTCTTCCTCGACGTGGGCAAGAAGGTGTGGTGGCCGCACCACCTGTCGCGGCAGGACGGCCCGGCCTCCGCCGTGCCCCCGGCTCAGGACCGGGTCAGCCAGTCCTCCGAATGAGCGCGAGGTACATGGCGTCGGTCCCGTGCAGATGCGGCCACAGCTGCACGTCGGGGCCCTCGCCGAGGTCCGGCAGGCCCGGCAGCAGGGGGCGGGCGTCGACGAGTTCGGCGTCGGGGTGCTGCTTGAGCAGGTCCTCCACGACGGCCCTGGTCTCGGCGAGATGCGGCGAGCAGGTGGCGTAGCCGACGACTCCGCCGACCCGTACGGCGTCCAGGGCGCTGCGCAGCAGGCCGCGCTGGAGCGGCGCGAACCCCTCCAGGTCCTCGGGACGGCGCCGCCAGCGGGCCTCGGGCCGCCGGCGCAGAGCGCCGAGCCCGGTGCAGGGCACGTCCATCAGCACGCGGTCGAAGGAGCCGGGCTGCCACGGCGGCCGGGTCCCGTCGGCGGCGATGACCTGGTAGGGCCCGGGGTTGCCGTGCAGCGCCTTGGCGACCAGGCCCGCCCGGTGCGGCTGCTTCTCGGAGGCGAGCAGGACGGCACCGCGCTCGGCGGCGAGCGCCGCGAGCAGCGCCGCCTTGCCGCCGGGCCCGGCGCACCCGTCGAGCCACCTCTGGTCGCGGCCCTCCACGGGCGCGTTGGCGAGTGCGAGGGCCACCAGCTGGCTGCCCTCGTCCTGCACGCCGGCCCGGCCGTCCCGCACGGCCTCGATGGCGCCGGGCTCGCCGCCCTCGGTCAGCCGCACCGCGTACGGCGACCAGCGCCCCGGCACGGCGGCCTCCTCGCCGAGCAGCTCCTCGGTCGTGGACCGCCCGGGCCGCGCGACGAGGGTGACCTCGGGCCGCTCGTTGTCCGCCGCCAGCAGCTCCTCGATGCCGGCCCGGCCGCCGCCGAGGGAGTCCCACAGCGCGGAGACGACCCAGCGCGGGTGCGAGTGCACGACGGCGAGATGGTCCTCGGGGTCCTCGTCGTAGGGCGGCGCGACGCGCTCGATCCAGGTGTCGAGATCGGCCTGCGCGACCTTGCGCAGCACGGCGTTGACGAACTTCGCCCGCCCGTCGCCGAGCACGACCCGGGCGAGCTCGACGGTGGCCGACACGGCGGCATGGGTCGGGATCCGCGTCCCGAGGAGCTGATGGGCCCCGAGGCTCAGCACGTCCAGCACCGGCGGGTCGACCTCGCGCAGCGGCCGGTCCACACAGGCGGCGATGACCGCGTCGTACGTCCCCTGCCGCCGCAGCGTCCCGTACACCAGCTCGGTCGCCAGCGCCGCGTCCCGCGCGTCGAAGTCGCCCTTCTCCCGTGCCTTGCGCAGCAGCGGCGGCAGCACGAGGTTGGCGTAGGCGTCCCGCTCGTCCACGGCCCTCAGCGCATCGAAGGCGAGGATGCGGACGGGGTCTTTCTTCGGCCGCCGGTAGGGCTTGCCGGGCCTGCGCGGCCCACGGGAGGTGTCGCTCACGAAAAAGGTGCTCCGGATGTCTGGGAGAGGTACGCACCAAGGGTACGTCGCACCCGTACCGCCGCTGCCCGGAGCGTCGCCGCGCCCTAAGGGGTGTCCGGCCCCTGGCCGCCGAGCGTCTCCCCGTCCGCGATGCGCACACCACGCGCCCAGTCGGCCGCCCGCATCGGCTTCTTGCCCTGGGCCTGCACCCACAGCAGCTCGACGGCGTACGAACCGGTGCCGGCGTGCACGCTGTTCTTGCCGACGGACAGCTGCGCCGGTGCGAGGTCGGTGCGGTCCGGCACGGGCGTGACCTGGATGAGCTTCAGGCGCTCACCGCGGAAGGTGGTCCAGGCGCCGGGCGCCGGCGTGCAGCCGCGCACCACCCGGTCGACCCTGAGCGCCGGGGTGGACCAGTCGACCTCGGCGTCCTCGACGGTGATCTTCGGCGCCAGGCTGATGCCCTCGGCGGGCTGCGGCACCGCCTTCAGCGTGCCGTCCTCGATGCCGTCCATGGTGGCGGCGAGCAGGCCCGCGCCGGCGAAGGCGAGACGGGTGAGCAGGTCGCCGCTGGTGTCGGTGGGCCGGATCGTCTCGGTGACGGTGCCGTAGACGGGACCGGAGTCGAGCCCCTCCTCGATGAGGAAGGTGGAGGCGCCCGTCATCTCGTCACCGGCCATGATGGCGGCCTGCACGGGCGCGGCGCCGCGCCAGGCGGGCAGCAGCGAGAAGTGCAGGTTGACCCAGCCCCGGGCCGGGATGTCGAGGGCGACGCGGGGCAGCAGGGCGCCGTAGGCGACGACGGGGCAGCAGTCGGGGGCGATCTGCCGCAGCCGCTCGAGGAACGCGGGGTCCCGCGGCTTGCGGGGCTTGAGCACCTCGATGCCGGCCTCCTGGGCCCGCTGCGCCACGGGCGACGCGATCAGCCTGCGGCCCCGGCCGGCCGGCGCGTCGGGGCGCGTGACGACGGCGGCCACCTCGTGCCGCCCGGAGGCGATGAGAGCGTCCAGAGCGGGAACGGCGACCTCGGGGGTACCGGCGAAGACGAGCTTCATGGGTGGGCGGGGCCTCTCGGGCGGGAGCTGTTGCGGCGACGCACAAGTCTATGACCCCGGCCTCGGAGCGCCGCGGCCACGTGCGCGGACGGGGTGGGATCCGCCGAGGTCCGCGGCGCGCAGCGACCCCTGGGGGCGTATGCATATGCCCCTACGCCCCCTGAGCGTGACCCTCGGAGCAAAAACACGTTGGTCAAGTGAGAGTTGACCACAACGGGCCGCGACCGCGCGGCCCGGATCCTTTTTCAACGCCGGTTCGAGAGGCTTGTTCATGGCCGACCACGCAACCCACGACGCCCAGGCTCGGGCCAGCCTGCACTTGCTGGTGCGGGACATCGAGCGGGTCCGCCGGCAGGTGGACGCACTGCGCACCCTCACCGCCCAGCTGGGCAACGTCTACCGCCCGCGCCGCTCCGGTCCCTCCACGGGCTTCGTCGTCTACGGACGCGCTCCCGCCCCGACGGTGCGCCTCGCCCAGGAGTTGCGGGACAGCGTCGAGACCCTGGTCACGGCCGCGGTCGACTTCGACCGCTCCCTCGGCTTCTCGTGGGACGCGGTGGGTTCCGCGCTCGGCGTCACCAAGCAGGCGGTGCACCGCCGTTACGGCGCCCGGCGTGCCGCGACCCAGGCAGCCGCCGAGACCGAGCGGACGGCCGAGCCGGCGGCACCCCGCCCGGTCGGCGTCAACACCGGCATCCAGGCGGTGCCCACGGTCCCCGCCGCCCGCTCCATGCCGACCCAGCCGACGGCCGGCAGCCCGTCCCTCCGCGACGAGGTCAGGCCGACGGCTTTCCCCGGCCCACGCAACGGCTGAGCCGCCTTCCGCTTCCCTCCTGCCCTCCCGGCATGAACCGGGAGGGCAGACGTATGCCGGGGCTCGGTACCTCACGCAACCGCCTCACCCGATGTCCGGCGGATCGATCCGCACCCGCACCGCCGCCTCCCCGGGTCCCCGCGCCATCCGTGCCGCCTGCGCGGCCTTGAGTGCCGCAGCCAGGGCGGCGCCGCTGCCCGGCGGCACGCGGACCAGGGCCCGCTCCCAGTGCTCCCCCGGAGGCGGCGCCCCCGGTCGGCGTGGTCCTCCCGCCCGGGTGACCGTCAGCGGCACGGGACCCAGCACCTCGGCCTCGCGCGGCAGTTCGGCCGTGCCCAGGAACTCGGCGATCGCCTCCGGCGGCCCGGACACCGCCGCCATCCGTGACACCGGCGGGAAGCCGAGCTCGGCGCGCTCGGCGAGCTCCCGCACCGCGTGGCCGACGGGGTCCCACCGCACAAGGGCCTGCACCGGCCGCAGCGTCGGCTCCGCGACGACGACCACGGTGCCTCCCGCGCCCTGGGGCCGGACGAGTGCGGCGGCCGCGATCCAGCGCCTCAGCGCGTCCTCACCGGCGCGCAGGTCGGGCCGCCCGAGCATGGCCCAGCCGTCCAGCAGCAGCGCGGCCGCATATCCGCCCTCGGCGACCGGCTCGGCCCCCGGCGTGCTCACGACCAGCGCCGGCGTGCCCGGCACGGTGTCCAGCACCTGCTCGCGCCCGGAGGTCCGCACCGGTACGGCCGGAAACGCCCGCCCCAGCTCCTCGGCGGTCCGCCGCGCCCCGACGACCTGCGCCCGCAACCGGAACCCGCCGCACTCCGGGCAGTGCCAGCCGCTCTCGTCCCGCCCGCACCACCCGCACCGCAGTGCGGCACCCGTCTCCTGTCCTTCCAGTGGTCCGGAACAGTGCCGGCACCGCGCCGGTGCCCGGCAGTTGGCGCAGGCCATCCGGGGGACGTACCCCCGCCGCGGCACCTGCACGAGCACCGGCCCGTGCCGCAGCCCCTCCCTGACGGCCTGCCAGGCGAGGGTCGGCAACCGGGCGGCCCGGGCGGCCTCGTCCCGCGCGAGATCCGTGTCCCCGACCGTCCGTACGAGGGGAGCGGCCGCTCGCACCTGTTCGCGCGCGGCGACGAGCGGCCGGGCCCAGCCGCTCTCGACGAGCTGCGCGGCCTCCACGGTGCAGCTCCAGCCGCCCAGCAGGAAACCGCACTTGTCGTGGGCGGCCCGCAGGAGCAGCACCTCCCGGGCATGCGGCTGAGGGGCGTGCAGCTCGCTGTGGCTGTCGTCCCCGTCGTCCCAGACGGCGACGAGGCCGAGGTTCTGCACCGGCGCGAACATGGCGGCGCGGGTGCCGATGACGGCCCGTACGGACCCCCGCCGCACCGCGAGCCACTCCCGGTACCGCTTCTCGGGCCCGGCGTCGGCGGTGAGCACCGCGTGCCGCCCCTTGCCCAGCAGCGCGGTCAGCGCGGCGTCGACACGGGCCACCGCCCGTCCGTCGGGCAGCACGGCGAGCGCGCCACGCCCCGAGGCCAGGGTCGCGGCGACGGCATGGGCCAGTTCGTCGCTCCACCCGGGCCCGGGCAGCGCGTTCCACACCGCTCGCGGGGCGCCTCCCGACGCCAGCGACTCCAGGAATCCGGCGCCCCGCTCATAACGCTCCCAGCCCCCCGGGTCCGGCTTCCCCGGCGGGGGCAGCAACTCGGGAGACGGCCGCTGCTCGGCCCGCGCACTGCGCGGCGGCACGGCGAGCTGGAGCACGTCGGCAAGGCTCCCGGCGTACCGATCGGCGACGGCCCGGGCGAGCCCCAGCAGCTCCTCGCTCAGGACCCGCTCGGGCGAGACGACCTGTGCCAGTGCGGCCAGCGGCCCGGAGTAGTCGGACTCCGCCAGCCGCTCGACGAGGAACCCGTCGATCAGCCCGCCGCCTTCGCGCCGTCCGTCGCGCACCCGGTGCCGCCCGGCCCCGAACCGCACCCGCACCCGCACACCCGGCTGGGCGTCGGCGTCCAGCTCCTCGGGCACCGCGTAGTCGAAGTACCGGTCGAGATGCAGCACGCCCTTGTCGACCAGCACTCGCGCCACCGGCAGCTCCTTGGCCAGCGCGGCCCCGCGCCAGGTCCGCGGCTTGGCCCTGGGCACCTGCGCCTTGCGCACGCTCTCCCGGATGAGCGCGAGCTGCTCCGGGGGCGCGCCCTCCGCGCCTCCGTCCCCCTGACCGTTCTCGCTGCTCACGCCTGCATTCTTACCAAACACCACTGACACCGACCCCCGCCGCCCGAGATCGTTCCGTTCGGGCCGGAACACGCCGAGGCCCGGCTCCCCCAGGGGAACCGGGCCTCGCCGGGACTCGGGGACCTACATCCCCACAGCCTTGCGCAGCGCGTCCACGCGGTCCGTGTTCTCCCAGGTGAACTCGGGGATCTCACGGCCGAAGTGGCCGTATGCCGCGGTCTGGGCGTAGATCGGGCGGAGCAGGTCGAGGTCGCGGATGATCGCGGCCGGGCGCAGGTCGAAGACCTGGTCGATGGCCTTCTCGATCTTCTCGTGGTCGATCGTGGCGGTACCGAAGGTCTCCACGAACAGACCCACCGGCTCGGCCTTGCCGATCGCGTACGCGACCTGGACCTCGCAGCGGGAGGCCAGACCGGCGGCGACGACGTTCTTCGCCACCCAGCGCATCGCGTACGCGGCGGAGCGGTCCACCTTGGACGGGTCCTTGCCCGAGAAGGCACCGCCGCCGTGGCGGGCCATGCCGCCGTACGTGTCGATGATGATCTTGCGGCCGGTGAGGCCGGCGTCGCCCATCGGGCCGCCGATCTCGAAACGGCCGGTCGGGTTGACCAGCAGGCGGTAGTTCTCCGTGTCCAGCTTGATGCCCTCGTCCAGGAGCGCCTTCAGCTCCGGCTCCACGACGAACTCGCGGATGTCGGGGGCGAGGAGGGACTCCAGGTCGATGTCGCTCGCGTGCTGCGAGGAGACGACCACGGTGTCGAGACGGACGGCCTTGTCGCCGTCGTACTCGATGGTGACCTGCGTCTTGCCGTCCGGGCGCAGGTAGGGGATGGTGCCGTTCTTGCGGACGTCCGACAGTCGCTTCGACAGGCGGTGCGCCAGGAAGATCGGCAGCGGCATGAGGGTGGGCGTCTCGTCGGTCGCGTAACCGAACATCAGGCCCTGGTCGCCCGCACCCTGCTTGTCGAGCTCGTCCTCGTCGCCCTCGACCCGGGACTCGTACGCCGTGTCGACACCCTGGGCGATGTCCGGGGACTGCGCGCCGATGGACACCGAGACGCCGCAGGAGGCGCCGTCGAAACCCTTCTTCGAGGAGTCGTAGCCGATCTCGAGGATCTTGCTGCGGACGAGGGTCGCGATGTCCGCGTAGGTCTTGGTGGTGACCTCACCGGCGACATGGACGAGGCCGGTGGTGATCAGCGTCTCGACGGCGACCCGGGAGGACGGGTCCTCACGCAGAAGCGCGTCGAGAATGGTGTCGCTGATCTGGTCAGCGATCTTGTCGGGGTGACCCTCGGTCACAGACTCCGAAGTGAACAGGCGACGGGACACAACGCTCCCTGGGGTTGCAGCGGCTGCTGGCTGATCATTGGCGGACGGGCCCGGAGGCTGCGCCCGGCACCGTCCGAGAACAGTTTATCGGTCGTGCCCGGCCATCGGCCTCCCTGTCTCGCCTCTCGGGAGGGCTGTGACCTGCGGCACGCGCATTCTGCCCAATCCTCTGCGAACTTGGCCAGGGGCGCCACACCTCTGTGGCAGAGGTTTGAGGGGTTCGGGAAGCGAAGGAAACATTCAGCGCAGGCGCTCCGCCACCAGATCCCAGACCGTTTCGGCCAGGTGCTCCTTGGGGCCGTGCGAGACCGGGGTCTCGGTGCCGTCGGCGCCCAGCACGACCGCCTCGTTCTCCTCGGAGCCGAAGGTCTTGCGCTCCCCCACCTCGTTCACCACGAGGAGGTCGCAGCCCTTTCGCCGCAGTTTCGCCCGGCCGTTGGCCAGGACGTCGTCGGTCTCGGCGGCGAAGCCGACGATCACCTGGCCCTCGCGGGCGCGCTCCGCGGAGATCTCCGCGAGGATGTCCGGATTCCGTACGAGGACGATGGGGTCCGGGTCCTTGTCGTCCTTCTTCTTGATCTTCCCGGCCGCGTACGCCGCCGGGCGGAAGTCCGCGACCGCGGCCGCCATCACGACGGCGTCGGCGTCCGCCGCCGCCTTCAGCACCGCCTCGCGCAGCTGCACGGCCGTGCCCACCTGGACGACGTCCACGCCGGCCGGGTCGGGCATGCCGGTGTTCGCGGAGACGAGCGTGACCCGGGCGCCGCGCGCGGCCGCGGTGCGGGCGAGGGCGTAGCCCTGCTTGCCGGACGAGCGGTTGCCGAGGAAGCGCACCGGGTCCAGGGGCTCGCGGGTGCCGCCGGCGCTCACGACGACGTGTCGCCCGGAGAGGTCCGGTTCGGTGACGCCGCGGTCCAGCACGCGGCGGCAGACGGCGAAGATCTCCGCCGGGTCGGGCAGCCGGCCCTTGCCGGTGTCGACGCCGGTCAGGCGGCCGACGGCGGGCTCGATGACGACGGCGCCGCGGCGGCGCAGCGTCGCCACGTTCTCCTGGGTGGCGGGGTGCTCCCACATCTCCGTGTGCATGGCGGGCGCGAAGACGACCGGGCAGCGGGCGGTGAGCAGGGTGTTGGTGAGCAGGTCGTCGGCGATGCCGTGGGCCGCCTTCGCGAGGACGTCCGCGGTCGCCGGGGCGACGACGACCAGGTCGGCGTGCTGCCCGATGCGCACGTGCGGGACCTCGTGGACGTCGTCCCAGACCTCGGTGGAGACGGGGTTTCCGGAGAGGGCGGACCAGGTCGCCGCGCCCACGAAGTGCAGGGCGGAGGCGGTGGGGACGACGCGCACGCCGTGTCCCGACTCCGTCAGCCTTCGCAGCAGCTCACAGGCCTTGTACGCGGCGATGCCGCCGCTGACCCCCAGCACGACCTTCGGCTTGTCCACCGGGCCTCCCCGCACTCGACATCCCTACGCCGCGGCTCCCGGCGTACGTCTCCATCACACACCACAGGCCCGACAGTCGCGCTGCCGGGCCTGTGGAAAAGCTAACCGCGATACGAACGTACTACTGCGCCGGGCCCTCGATGGCCTCGGAGGTCAGCAGTCCGGCGTTGATCTCGCGCAGGGCGATCGAGAGCGGCTTCTCGTGGACGTGGGTGTCGACGAGCGGACCGACGTACTCGAGGAGGCCCTCGCCGAGCTGCGAGTAGTACGCGTTGATCTGGCGGGCACGCTTGGCCGCGTAGATCACGAGGCTGTACTTCGAGTCGGTGGCCTCGAGGAGCTCGTCGATCGGCGGGTTGATGATGCCCTCGGGCGCGGAGATGGAAGAGGACACGCTCTACCTTCCGATGGATGGGAAAGAATCAGTGCGAGTGATCGAGCCTTGGCAATCTTGACGATCAGGCACGATCACACAACGTCCATCAAGGCTAGCAGCTCGCGCGCCACGTCCTCGACGGAGGTGTTGACCAAGGTCATGTCGAACTCCGGCTCGGCCGCGAGTTCGATCTTCGCCGCGTCCAGCCGGCGCTCGATCACCTCGGGCGGCTCGGTGCCCCGCCCGGTGAGCCTGCGCACGAGCTCCTCCCAGGAGGGCGGAGCCAGGAACACCAGCCGGCCCTCGGGCATGGTCTCGCGGACCTGCCGGGCGCCCTGGAGGTCGATCTCCAGGAGGACCGGCACACCGGCCTCCAGGTGCTCCAGCACGGCCGCACGCGGCGTGCCGTAGCGGTTGCCGGCGAACTCCGCCCACTCCAGCAGCTCGCCGTTGGCGATCAGCTTGTCCATCTCGTCGTCGGTGACGAAGAAGTAGTGGACACCGTGCTTCTCGCCGGGACGGGGCTTGCGGGTCGTCGCCGACACCGAGAGCCAGACCTCGGGGTGTTCCTTGCGCATATGGGCGACGACCGTGCTCTTGCCGACCCCCGAGGGGCCGGAGAGCACGGTCAGCCGCGGACGTACGTCCGGGGGCTCGGGGGTCGTCCCCCGGAATGTTGCAGCCATGCAGCGATTATTCCAGCAATCCCGGCATGACCGGGACTCCGGTCCGGAGATCCCGGATTCAGGAGCCGGTGCTGCCGAACTCACGCTCCAGGGAGGCGATCTGGTTGGAACCGAGGCCGCGCACGCGGCGGCTCTCGGAGATGCCGAGTCGCTCCATGATCTGCTTGGCGCGGACCTTGCCCACGCCCGGCAGGGACTCGAGCAGCGCGGAGACCTTCATCTTGCCGATGACGTCGTTCTCCTGGCCCTGCTTGATGACCTCGTGCAGGGAGGCGCCGGAGTGCTTGAGTCGATTCTTGACCTCGGCCCGCTCCCGGCGAGCCGCGGCGGCCTTTTCGAGCGCGGCTGCGCGCTGTTCAGGGGTAAGGGGCGGAAGAGCCACGCCTACGTCACCTCGGATGTCGAACTGTCGGATACGGACCGGTGAGGAACCTAGTCGCCCCACACCTGGGGAGCCACGAGCAACACGCTTGCCCGCGGACTCTCGTCGGAGACTAGCGGGCAAGTCCGCCAGAGTCAGCGAGAACAGCGGAAAAGTCCTGGTCAGCCTCCGTCAGGTCGGGCATTTAGGACATAATGCCCTGGATTTGAGGATGTATTCAGACTCAAGAGGTCTCTGGAACACCCGTCCGACCACTCGTCGGAGGTCTCGGAAGACCTCACACGGCCGCCACGGCGGCGCTGATCTCCTCCGCGAAGCGGGACGCGGCCGAGCGCAGCGCACCGGAGTCGGGCCCGTGCCGCAGCACTCCCCGGCTGACGTTCGGCACGACGTTGCGCACCGCGGAACCGAAGACGCCGGGAAGGTCGGCCGCGGTGGCGCCCTGGGCTCCGATGCCGGGCGCCAGGAGCGGCCCGTTGATGTCCAGGTCGTACGAGGTCAGGTCGCCCAGCGTGGCACCGACGACCGCCCCGAAGGACCCCAGGGGCTGGTCCCCTTCGTTCTCGGCGGCGAGGTGGGCCAGCATCGTCGCTCCGACGGTCCGCCCGTCCGCCCGCACGGCGTGCTGCACCTCGCCACCTTCCGGGTTGGAGGTCAGCGCGAGCACGAACAGGCCCGTGCCGCTCTCCCGGGCCAGGGCCACGGCCGGGGAGAGCGAGCCGTAGCCGAGGTAGGGCGAGACGGTGAGCGCGTCCGAGAAGAGCGGGGAGTCCTTGTGCAGAAAGGTCTCGGCGTACGCGGCCATCGTCGAGCCGATGTCGCCGCGCTTGGCGTCCATCACGACCAGCGCGCCGGCCGCCCGGGCCTCCTCGACCGACTTCTCCAGTACGGCGATGCCCCGGGACCCGAAGCGCTCGAAGAACGCGCTCTGCGGCTTCAGGACGGCGACCCGGTCGGCCACGGCCTCCACGACCGTGCGGCTGAACCGCTCCAGACCGGCCACGTCGTCGTTGAGGCCCCACTCGGCGAGCAGGGACGCGTGCGGGTCGATGCCGACGCACAGCGGCCCGCGCTCGTCCATGGCGCGGCGCAGACGGGTGCCGAAGGGTTCGAGAACGGTCACCGGTTGCTCCTGGTGTCGGCGCCGACCGCGTCGGCGATGGTGGCGTACGGGCTGGTGCGGAGGCGGGCGGCGAGGCCCTTGTGGATGGCGCGGCCCCAGAAGGGACCCTCGTAGATGAAGGCGCTGTAGCCCTGGACGAGCGTGGCGCCGGCCAGGATGCGCTGCCAGGCGTCCTCGGCGTTCTCGATGCCGCCGACGCCCACCAGGGTGATGCGGTCGCCCACGCGCGCGTAGAGGCGGCGCAGCACCTCCAGGGAGCGCGCCTTGAGGGGCGCTCCGGACAGGCCGCCGGTCTCCTTGACCAGCGAGGGTGCGGACTTCAGGCCGAGTCCCTCGCGCGCGATGGTGGTATTCGTGGCGATGATCCCGTCGAGGCCGAGTTCGACGGCGAGGTCGGCGACGGCGTCGACGTCCTCGTCCGCGAGGTCCGGCGCGATCTTGACCAGGAGCGGGACGCGGCGGGCGGTCACCGTGCGGTCGGCGGCCTCGCGGACGGCGCTCAGCAGCGGGCGCAGCGCCTCGGTGGCCTGGAGATTGCGCAGTCCGGGCGTGTTGGGCGAGGAGACGTTCACGACCAGGTAGTCGGCGTACGGCGCCAGCCGCTCGGTCGACTTCACGTAGTCCGCGGCGGCCTCGTCCTCGGGGACGACCTTGGTCTTGCCGATGTTGACGCCCACGACGGTCCTGAACACCGGCTCACGGGACGCCAGGCGGGCCGCCACGGCCAGCGAGCCCTCGTTGTTGAAGCCCATGCGGTTGATCAGCGCACGGTCCTTCACGAGCCGGAACAGCCGCTTCTTGGGGTTGCCGGGCTGCGCCTCGCCGGTCACGGTGCCGACCTCGACGTGGTCGAAGCCCAGCATCGACATGCCGTCGATGGCGACCGCGTTCTTGTCGAAGCCGGCGGCGAGGCCGAACGGGCCGTGCATGCGCAGCCCGAAGGCCTCGGTGCGCAGCTCCTCGAAGCGCGGCGCGAGCGCGGCGGCGACGAAGGTGCGCAGCACGGGGATGCGGACGGCGAGGCGGATCCAGCGGAAGGCCAGATAGTGCGCCTGCTCGGGGTCCATCCGCTTGAAGACCAGTCGGAAGAAGAGCTCGTACATCTCAGTTGTGTCCTCATACAGAGGGGGACACCGTTTCCGGTGTCCCCCTCGTCGGCTGCTAGTCGCGGGCCGCGGTCAGGTGTTCCGCGTGTTCCTGGAGCGAACGGACGCCCACGTCACCGTGGTTGAGGGCGTCGATGCCCTGGACGGCGGCGGCGAGCGCCTGGACCGTCGTCAGGCAGGGGACCGACCGCGCAACGGCCGCCGTACGGATCTCGTAGCCGTCGAGGCGGCCGCCGGTGCCGTACGGGGTGTTGACGATGAGGTCGACCTCGCCGTCGTGGATGAGCTGGACGATGGTCCGCTCGCCGTTCGGGCCCACGCCCTCGGACTGCTTGCGCACGACCGTGGCGTTGATGCCGTTGCGCTTGAGGACCTCGGCGGTGCCCGAGGTGGCGAGCAGCTCGAAGCCGTGGGCGACGAGTTCGCGCGCCGGGAAGATCATCGAGCGCTTGTCGCGGTTGGCGACCGAGATGAACGCCCGGCCCTTGGTGGGCAGTGGGCCGTACGCTCCCGCCTGCGACTTGGCGTACGCCGTGCCGAAGACGGAGTCGATGCCCATCACCTCGCCGGTGGAGCGCATCTCCGGGCCGAGCACGGTGTCGACGCCGCGTCCCTGGATGTCGCGGAAGCGCGACCAGGGCATGACGGCCTCCTTGACGGAGATCGGCGCGTCGAGCGGCAGCTCGCCGCCGTCGCCGGTCGCCGGGAGCAGGCCCTCGGCACGCAGTTCGGCGACGGTCGCGCCGAGGGAGATCCGGGCGGCGGCCTTCGCCAGCGGCACCGCGGTCGCCTTCGAGGTGAAGGGGACCGTGCGGGACGCGCGCGGGTTGGCCTCCAGGACGTAGAGGATGTCGCCCGCCATCGCGAACTGGATGTTGATCAGGCCGCGGACGCCGACGCCCTTGGCGATGGCCTCGGTCGAGGCCCGCAGGCGCTTGATGTCGAAGCCGCCCAGGGTGATCGGGGGCAGCGCGCACGCCGAGTCGCCGGAGTGGATGCCGGCCTCCTCGATGTGCTCCATGACGCCGCCGAGGTAGAGCTCGGTGCCGTCGTACAGGGCGTCGACGTCGATCTCGATCGCGTCGTCGAGGAAGCGGTCGACCAGCACCGGCCGGGAGGGGCTGATCTCGGTCGACTCGGCGATGTAGGACTCCAGCCGGGTCTCGTCGTAGACGATCTCCATGCCGCGGCCGCCGAGGACGTACGACGGCCGGACGAGGACCGGATAGCCGATCTCGTCGGCGATGGCCTTGGCCTCGGCGAAGGTGGTGGCGGTGCCGTGCTTGGGGGCCGGCAGGCCCGCCTCGGCGAGGACGCGGCCGAAGGCGCCGCGGTCCTCGGCGGCGTGGATCGCCTCGGGGGACGTACCGACGACCGGCACGCCGTTGTCCTTGAGCGCCTGCGACAGGCCCAGCGGGGTCTGGCCGCCGAGCTGGACCACGACGCCCGCCACCGGGCCGGCCTGCTGCTCGGCGTGGACGATCTCCAGCACGTCTTCCAGCGTCAGCGGCTCGAAGTACAGGCGGTCGGAGGTGTCGTAGTCCGTGGAGACGGTCTCCGGGTTGCAGTTGACCATCACGGTCTCGTAGCCCGCGTCGCTCAGTGCGAAGGAGGCGTGCACGCACGAGTAGTCGAACTCGATGCCCTGGCCGATGCGGTTGGGGCCGGAGCCCAGGATGATGACGGCTGGCTTCTCGCGGGAGGCGACCTCCGTCTCCTCGTCGTAGGAGGAGTAGAAGTACGGGGTCCGCGCGGCGAACTCGGCGGCGCAGGTGTCGACCGTCTTGTAGACCGGACGGATGCCCAGCGCGTGCCGCACCTCGCGCACGACGTCCTCGCGCAGCCCGCGGATCTCGCCGATCTGCTGGTCGGAGAAGCCGTGCCGCTTGGCCTCGGAGAGCAGGTCGGCGGTCAGCTCGGGCGCCTCGGCCAGCTCGTCCGCGATCTCCTTGATCAGGAAGAGCTGGTCGACGAACCAGGGGTCGATCTTCGTGTACGCGAAGATCTCCTCCTGGGTGGCGCCGGCGCGGATCGCCTGCATGACGGTGTTGATGCGGCCGTCGGTCGGGCGGACCGCCTCTTCGAGGAGGGCGGCCTTGTCGCCGGGCTCGCCGACGAACGTGAACTGGCTGCCCTTCTTCTCCAGCGAGCGCAGCGCCTTCTGGAACGCCTCGGTGAAGTTGCGGCCGATGGCCATGGCCTCGCCGACCGACTTCATGGTCGTGGTCAGCGTGGAGTCGGCCTGCGGGAACTTCTCGAAGGCGAACCGCGGGGCCTTCACGACCACGTAGTCGAGCGTGGGCTCGAAGGAGGCCGGGGTCTCCCGGGTGATGTCGTTCGGGATCTCGTCGAGGGTGTAGCCGACGGCGAGCTTGGCCGCGATCTTGGCGATCGGGAAGCCGGTCGCTTTGGAGGCGAGCGCCGAGGAGCGCGACACGCGCGGGTTCATCTCGATGACGATCACGCGGCCGTCGTCGGGGTTCACCGCGAACTGGATGTTGCAGCCGCCGGTGTCGACACCGACCTCGCGGATGATCGCGATGCCGACGTCGCGCAGCACCTGGTACTCGCGGTCGGTCAGCGTCATCGCCGGGGCGACGGTGATCGAGTCGCCGGTGTGCACGCCCATCGGGTCGAAGTTCTCGATGGAGCAGACGACCACGACGTTGTCGTGCTTGTCGCGCATCAGCTCCAGCTCGTACTCCTTCCAGCCGAGGATGGACTCCTCCAGGAGCACCTCGGTGGTCGGGGAGAGCGTGAGGCCCTGGCCGGCGATGCGGCGCAGCTCCTCCTCGTCGTGCGCGAAGCCGGAGCCGGCGCCGCCCATGGTGAAGGACGGGCGGACGACGACCGGGTAGCCGCCGAGGGTCTCGACGCCCCCCAGGACGTCGTCCATGGAGTGGCAGATGACCGAGCGGGCGGACTCGCCGTGGCCGATCTTCTTGCGCACCTCCTCCACGACGCCTTTGAACAGGTCGCGGTCCTCGCCCTTGTGGATCGCCTCGGGACGGGCGCCGATCAGCTCGACGCCGTACTTCGCCAGCACGCCGTTGTCGTGCAGCGAGATGGCCGTGTTGAGCGCCGTCTGGCCGCCCAGGGTGGGCAGCAGGGCGTCCGGGCGCTCCTTGGCGATGATCTTCTCGACGAACTCCGGGGTGATCGGCTCGACATACGTGGCGTCGGCGATCTCCGGGTCGGTCATGATCGTCGCCGGGTTGGAGTTCACCAGGACGACCCGCAGGCCCTCGGCGCGCAGGATGCGGCACGCCTGCGTGCCGGAGTAGTCGAACTCGGCGGCCTGGCCGATGACGATCGGGCCGGAGCCGATGACCAGGACGGACTGGATATCGGTGCGCTTAGGCACGCTGGCCCTCCATCGGAACGGTGCTCATCAAAGAGGTGAAGCGGTCGAACAGGTAGGCGGCGTCGTGCGGGCCCGCTGCCGCCTCGGGGTGGTACTGGACGCTGAAGGCGGGGCGGTCGAGCAGCTGCAGGCCCTCCACCACGTTGTCGTTCAGGCAGACGTGGGAGACCTCGACGCGGCCGTAGGGGGTCTCGGTGACCTGGTCGAGCGGGGCGTCGACGGCGAAGCCGTGGTTGTGCGCGGTGACCTCGACCTTGCCGGTCGTACGGTCCTGCACGGGCTGGTTGATGCCCCGGTGGCCGTACTTGAGCTTGTACGTGCCGAAGCCCAGCGCCCGTCCGAGGATCTGGTTGCCGAAGCAGATGCCGAAGAGCGGGGTGCCGCGCTCCAGGACGGCCCGCATGACGGAGACCGGGTGGTCGGCGGTGGCCGGGTCACCGGGTCCGTTGGAGAAGAACACACCGTCCGGGTCGACGGCGTAGACGTCCTCGACGGTCGCCGTGGCGGGCAGCACGTGCACCTCGATGCCGCGCTCGGCCATGCGGTGCGGGGTCATGCCCTTGATGCCGAGGTCGACGGCGGCGACGGTGAACTTCTTCTCGCCGAGCGCCGGGACGACGTACGCCTCCTTGGTGGCGACCTCGGCGGAGAGGTCGGCGCCCTTCATCTCGGGGGCCTGGCGGACCTCGGCGAGCATGGTGCCCTCGTCGGGCAGCGCGTTGCCGGAGAAGATGCCGACGCGCATCGCGCCGCGCTCGCGCAGATGGCGCGTCAGCGCGCGCGTGTCGATGCCGGAGATGCCGACGACGCCCTGGTGGCGCAGCTCGTCGTCCAGCGAGCGCCGGGAGCGCCAGTTGGACGGCACGCGCGCGGGATCGCGCACGACGTAGCCGGCGACCCAGATCCGCCTGCTCTCGGGGTCCTCGTCGTTGACGCCGGTGTTGCCCACGTGCGGGGCGGTCATCACCACGACCTGGCGGTGGTACGACGGGTCGGTCAGGGTCTCCTGGTAGCCGGTCATGCCGGTCGAGAAGACCGCCTCGCCGAAGGTCACCCCCACGGCCCCGTAGGCACGGCCCCGGAAGATCCGGCCGTCCTCCAGGACGAGTACGGCGGGAGTCCTGCTGGCTCCCCTGGTGGAGGTTGTCATCGTGCGCCTTCCGTCTTGTTGATCATGTGGTTCAGGGTGTCGACCCACTCCGTGTGCTCGGCCGCGTGGTCGGAGCGGAAGCCCGAGTCGATCAGCCGCTCGCCGTGCTGCCAGGTCACCACCAGCAGTCCGCCCTCGGTCAGCACCTTGCCGGCGATGCCCTTGTCCAGCCGGGCCTCGCGCAGCTGCGCGAGGGGGATGAAGAAGTCGGCCGCGCCGGGGCGTACGACGTCCAGTCCCGCGTCCGTCAGCGTGAGCTCGACCCGGCTGCGGGTGCCGAGGCCGCGCGCCACGATCCGGTCCAGCCACTGACCGGCGGTGGTGGAGCCGTGGTAGCGGCCGCTCGTCGAGAGCACAGTCAGTCTCGCCTCGCCGGGCCCGTCCGGCGCGCTGGGGAGTTCGGGCAGGTCGCCCTGAAGCGTGCCGCGCCACTTCCAGCCCTCGCGCATCAGCCAGTAGACGAGCGCGACGAAGAGGACGAGTCCGACCAGCCAGCCGAGGCGGGCGGCCCAGTCGGTGACCGCGGCCGACTTCTTCCCGTCCGCGAGCGGGGCCGCGAGCCCGGCCGCGAGCAGAGGTGCAGGTGTCACGTGAGCTTCCCGTCGACGAGCGTGGCCTTGCCCCGGAGCCACGTGTGCGTGACACGGCCCGGCAGCTCACGCCCCTCGTACGGGGTGTTCCGGCTGCGCGAGGCGAAGCCCGCGGGGTCCACCGACCCACGGTATGCCGTGTCGACGAGCGTGAGGTTGGCGGGCTCACCAGCCGAGACGGGACGCCCATGGCCCTCGGCCCGCCCGATCTCGGCGGGCTTGACGGACATGCGCTCGGCGACCCCGGCCCAGGTGAGGAGTCCGGTGTCCACCATGGTCTCCTGCACCACCGACAGCGCGGTCTCCAGGCCCACCATCCCCATGGCGGCCGCGGCCCACTCGCAGTCCTTGTCCTCGTGCGGGTGCGGGGCGTGGTCGGTGGCGACGATGTCGATCGTGCCGTCGGCGAGCGCCTCGCGCAGGGCGATCACGTCGCGCTCGGTGCGCAGCGGCGGGTTGACCTTGTAGACCGGGTTGTACGTGCGCGCCAGCTCGTCCGTCAGGAGCAGGTGGTGCGGGGTCACCTCGGCCGTGACGTCGATGCCGCGGGACTTGGCCCAGCGCACGATCTCGACCGAGCCGGCGGTCGAAAGGTGGCAGATGTGCACGCGGGAGCCGACGTGCTCGGCGAGCAGGACGTCCCGGGCGATGATCGACTCCTCGGCCACCGCGGGCCAGCCCCCGAGGCCCAGCTCGGCGGAGACGATGCCCTCGTTCATCTGGGCGCCCTCGGTCAGCCGCGGCTCCTGCGCGTGCTGGGCCACGACGCCGCCGAAGGCCTTCACGTACTCCAGCGCGCGGCGCATGATCACGGCGTCGTCGACGCACTTGCCGTCGTCCGAGAAGACGGTGACCCCGGCGGCCGACTCGTACATGGCGCCCAGCTCGGCGAGCTTCCTGCCCTCCAGGCCGACGGTGACGGCGCCGATGGGCTGCACGTCGCAGTAGCCGTGCTCCCGGCCCAGTCGCCAGACCTGCTCGACGACGCCGGCGGTGTCGGCGACCGGGAAGGTGTTGGCCATGGCGAACACGGCCGTGAAGCCGCCGCTCGCCGCCGCGCGCGTGCCGGTCAGGACGGTCTCGGAGTCCTCGCGGCCCGGCTCGCGCAGGTGGGTGTGCAGGTCGACGAGGCCCGGCAGCAGCACCTTGCCGGCGGCCTCGACGACCTCGGCGCCCTCGGCGGACAGACCGGCGCCCACCTCGGCGATCGTCGCACCGTCGATCAGCACGTCCTGCGGCTCGCCGCCGAGCACCTTCGCACCACGGATAAGGATCTTGCTCATGGTTCTTACTTCTCCTCGGTACGGGTGTGGGTGACGGCGGGCTCGTTGCCACCGAGCAGCAGGTACAGGACGGCCATCCGGATGGAGACTCCGTTTGCGACCTGCTCGACGACGGTGCAGCGGTCGGAGTCGGCGACCTCGGCGGTGATCTCCATGCCGCGGACCATCGGGCCGGGGTGCATCACGATGGCGTGCTCGGGCATCCTCGCCATGCGCTCGCCGTCCAGGCCGTAGCGGCGTGAGTACTCGCGCTCGGTCGGGAAGAAGGCGGCGTTCATGCGCTCGCGCTGGACGCGCAGCATCATCACCGCGTCGGACTTGGGCAGCACGGCGTCGAGGTCGTACGACACCTCGCAGGGCCAGGTCTCCACCCCGACCGGCACCAGGGTGGGCGGCGCGACGAGGGTGACCTCGGCGCCGAGGGTGTGCAGCAGGTCGACGTTGGAGCGGGCGACGCGGCTGTGCAGGACGTCGCCGACGAGCGTGATGCGCTTGCCGGACAGGTCCTGGCCGAGCCCGGCGTCCCGGCCGACGAGCCGGCGGCGCATGGTGAACGCGTCGAGCAGGGCCTGCGTGGGGTGCTGGTGCGTGCCGTCGCCGGCGTTGATGACGGCGGCGTCGATCCAGCCGGAGTTGGCCAGGCGGTATGGGGCTCCGGACGCGCCGTGCCGGATGACCACGGCGTCGACGCCCATGGCCTCCAGCGTCTGGGCGGTGTCCTTCAGGGACTCGCCCTTGGAGACGCTCGAACCCTTGGCGGTGAAGTTGATGACGTCCGCGGACAGCCGCTTCTCGGCGGCCTCGAAGGAGATACGCGTGCGCGTGGAGTCCTCGAAGAAGAGGTTGACGACCGTGCGGCCGCGCAGGGTCGGCAGTTTCTTGATCGGCCGGTCCGCGACCCGGGCCATCTCCTCGGCGGTGTCGAGGATCAGGACGGCGTCGTCGCGGGTGAGGTCGGCGGCCGAGATGAGATGACGCTGCATCTGTCAGGCTCCGTAAGGCAATTCGGGAGTTTTCGGGCAAGCGGGTACGCGGGGTCGGCAGGGCCGAGCACCCGGCCTGCTACTGGGTCTGCTTGGTGCCGAGCAGCACGGTGTCGCGACCGTCCTCCTCGGCGAGCAGGACCTTGACCGTCTCCCGCAGCGACGTGGGGAGGTTCTTGCCGACGTAGTCGGCGCGGATGGGCAGTTCGCGGTGGCCGCGGTCGACGAGGACCGCGAGCTGGACCGCGCGCGGGCGCCCGACGTCGTTCAGGGCGTCGAGGGCGGCTCTGACGGTGCGGCCGGAGAAGAGCACGTCGTCGACGAGGACGACCAGCTTGCCGTCGATGCCGTCACCGGGGATCTCGGTGCGGGCCAGCGCACGCGGCGGGTGCATGCGCAGGTCGTCGCGGTACATGGTGATGTCGAGCGAACCGACCGGGATCTTCCGGGCGGTGATCTCCTCGAGCTTGGCGGCGAGCCGCTGGGCGAGGAAGACGCCTCGGGTCGGAATGCCGAGGAGCACCACGTCGTCGGCGCCCTTGGCGCGCTCGACGATCTCGTGGGCGATGCGGGTCAGTACCCGCGCGATGTCAGGGCCTTCGAGCACGGGCCGGGCATCGGATGCTTGCGTGTCCTGCTTGTCCATACGAAACGGACCCCCTTCTCCGCCTCACGGGACGGACCTTAAAGGACGTCGGATTTGCGCCATCAACGGTAGCAGGCCCGGACGACACCCCAGATCACCCCCCTGGAGTAATCAGCCACCGCTGCCACGGAAGCGTCGGTGTGGACCATTCGGCTTGACGCACGAGAGTCACGCTGCGTAACCTCACAGTGAGTTACGAGACGCGCGGCTCGGGACCCCTCAAGCTGCGCCGACACAGTGTCCGGGGAGCTATATGTCCAGCGAATACGCCAAACAGCTCGGGGCCAAGCTCCGGGCCATCCGCACCCAGCAGGGCCTTTCCCTCCACGGTGTCGAGGAGAAGAGCCAGGGACGCTGGAAGGCGGTAGTGGTCGGATCGTACGAGCGCGGCGACCGAGCCGTGACCGTACAGCGCCTCGCCGAACTGGCGGATTTCTATGGGGTCCCGGTGCAGGAGCTCCTGCCGGGCACCACCCCGGGCGGCGCCGCCGAGCCGCCGCCGAAGCTGGTCCTCGACCTGGAGCGGCTGGCGACCGTGCCTGCCGAGAAGGCCGGCCCCCTCCAGCGGTACGCGGCCACGATCCAGTCGCAGCGCGGCGACTACAACGGCAAGGTGCTGTCGATCCGCCAGGACGACCTGCGCACACTCGCCGTCATCTACGACCAGTCGCCCTCGGTCCTCACCGAGCAGCTGATCAACTGGGGCGTGCTGGACGCCGACGCCCGCCGCGCGGTCGTCCACGAGGACGCCTGACCACCTGCACAGCAGAAACGTGCCGCCGGGGTGGCCGGAACTTCACCGTTCCGGCCACCCCGGCGGCTTTCTGCGGCCTTCAGGGGCGCCGCAGGCCCCAGGAGACGACCGCGCACGGGACGACACGCCAGGGGGCCCGCAGCGCTCACGCCGCGGGCCCCCTGGAAAGTGCCTGCCTGTTCTACGCCTCGTCCCGGCGCAGCGAGGGCTTCAGCTCCTTGAGCCGGCCCAGCAGACCGTTGACGAACGCGGGCGACTCCTCCGTGGAGAACTCCTTCGCCAGCTGCACCATCTCGTCCAGCACGACGGCGTCCGGGGTCTCGTCGGCCCAGATCAGCTCGTAGGCACCGAGACGCAGGACGTTCCGGTCCACCACGGGCATCCGGTCGAGCGTCCAGCCCACCGAGTACTGCGCGATCAGCTCGTCGATGCGCTTCGCGTGCTTCGCGTAGCCCTCCACGAGCTGCATCGTGTACTCGCTGACCGGCGGCTGCCGGGTGTCGTCCCGGGACAGCCGGATCCAGTCCGCGAGGACCGTCTGGACGTCGGCGCCGCGCTGGTCGCCCTCGAAGAGGATCTGGAAGGCGCGCTTGCGGGCCGTGTTGCGAGCAGCCACGGTTAGCTGTTCACCCGGCCGAGGTAGTCGCTCGTGCGGGTGTCGACCTTGATCTTCTCGCCGGTGGTGATGAAGAGCGGGACCTGGATCTGGTGGCCGGTCTCCAGCGTGGCGGGCTTGGTGCCGCCGGTGGAGCGGTCGCCCTGGACGCCCGGCTCGGTCTCCTGGATGACGAGCTCGACGGCGGCCGGCAGCTCGACGAAGAGCACCTCGCCCTCGTGCTGCGCGACGGTGGCGGTGAAGCCCTCGATCAGGAAGTTGGCGGCGTCGCCGACGGCCTTGCGGTCGACCATGAGCTGGTCGTAGGTCTCCATGTCCATGAAGACGAAGTAGTCGCCGTCCATGTACGAGAACTGCATGTCGCGCTTGTCGACAGTGGCCGTCTCGACCTTGACGCCGGCGTTGAAGGTCTTGTCGACGACCTTGCCGGAGAGCACGTTCTTGAGCTTGGTGCGCACGAAGGCCGGGCCCTTGCCGGGCTTGACGTGCTGGAACTCGACGACGGACCAGAGCTGGCCGCCTTCGAGCTTGAGCACAAGGCCGTTCTTGAGGTCGTTCGTGGAAGCCACGGTTGCGGAATCTCCTGGACTGACGTGGACGACCCCGGGGCGCGCACCTTGCCTAGAGTGCGAGCAGCTCCTTGGTCGTGATGGTGAGTAGCTCGGGTCCGCCGTCCGCCTCGGGGCGGACGACGAGCGTGTCATCGATCCGGACACCGCCCCGGCCCGGGAGGTGGACCCCCGGTTCGACGGTGACCGGCACGCAAGCGTCCAGTTTACCCATGGCCGCAGGGGCCAGCTGCGGGTCCTCGTCGATTTCGAGTCCCACACCGTGCCCCGTCATGGACGGCAGCCCCTCGGCGTGCCCCGCGGAGCCCAGCACCTGGCGGGCGGCCCGGTCCACGTCACGGCAGGCCGCGCCGGGCATCAGCGCCTCCCGGCCCGCGCGCTGGGCGGCGAAGACGAGGTCGTAGAGCTCGATCTGCCAGTCCGCGGGAGACGTGCCGATGACGAAGGTGCGGCCGATCTCGCAGCGGTAGCCGCGGTAGGCGGCGCCCAGGCAGACCGAGAGGAAGTCCCCCTCCTCGACCCGGCGGTCGGTGGGCCGGTGGCCGCGCCGGCCGGCGTTGGGGCCGGTGGCGACCGAGGTCGGGAAGGCGGGACCGTCGGCGCCGTGGTCGACGAGGCGCCGCTCCAGTTCGAGGGCGAGGTGCCGTTCGGTGCGGCCGACCAGGATGGACTCCAGGAGTTCGCCGAGGGCCTGGTCGGCGATCTCCGCGCCGATACGCAGGCAGGAGATCTCCTCCTCGTCCTTGACGATCCTGAGCTGCTCGACGGAGGCCGCGAGATCGGTGAGGCGCAGCCGCGGGACGACCGAGCGGATGGCGCGATGACGCGCCACGGTGAGGTGGTGCTCCTCCACGGCGAGGGTGTCGGCCCGCTGCGCCTCGGCGAGGTCGGCGGCGGCCACGGCGGGGTCGCCGGCCGTGCCGGGCAGGATCCGCGCGCGCAGGGCGTCGTCCGCCCGGCCGTCCGCGGCGCGGTCCTCCGGCGGTCCGGCGCAGAGCAGCACGTCCTCGGTCATGCCCAGGAGCAGGACGGCGCCCCGCGGGGCCGTGCCCGCGAGGTAACGGACATTGGCGGGGCGGGAGATCAGCGCGGCTTGGCTGCCGCCGGCATTGCAGCGTGCCCTCAGCCGGGCTCGGCGGGTCGCGTACACCTCTGACATGAGACGAGCGTAGGAGGGTTGGGCGATTTGTGCCGGTTCTGAAGGTGCCGTTCGGGGGACGGGGGCTGCGGACGGCGGTGCGGCTGCCCCTGCTACCAGTTCGGCGGACTCGCGATCGACCTCGCCAGTACGTCGTCCAGGACGCGGGCCGTCGTCGGCACGTCCATCTGGGAGTTGTCGATGATCGGCAGGCCCGAGCCGTACCACCCCGCCATGCGGCCGTGGATGCGGGCGACCTCCTCGTCGGTGAGGCGGCGGTTGCCGGAACGTTCCGCGTTGCGCTCCAGCACGATCTCCAGGCCGGGCAGGAGGACGACCGGCAGCAGGCCGGGGCCCACATGGCGCTTCCAGCCGCCGAGGCCCACGACCGGGCGGTCGGGGAAGACGGCGTCGTCGAGGATGCAGGAGATGCCGTTGGCCAGGAAGTTGCGGGCGGCAAAGCCGCAGGTGCGGCGGGCGAGGCGGTACTGCGCCTCCGAGTGGTCGTTCCACCCCGACTGCGGGTCGGCGAAGCCCGAGCGGACCCATTCGCGTACGTCGTCCAGGCTGATGTGGGCGGTGGGGACGCGGCGGTGGTCCGCCCAGTACTTGGCGACGCTGGTCTTGCCGGCGCCCGCGGGGCCGATGAGCAGCACCGCGAGGGTCGTGCCCGCCAGGTCCGGAGCGCTCGGGGCATGCGGCGCGCTGGGCATGGCGACCGGGCCGCCGGGCGGCAGCGGGACATGGCCGGTGGTCTCAGGCGGTGGCGGGGCCGGGACGTGCTGCGGCGGGGCCGGCATCACGGGCGCCTGGGAGTGGCCCGGGGCGGGGGGCGGCGGGGGCACAGGGGGCGGACCCTGCTGCGGGTCCGCCTGATGCGGACCCGGGTGGTGCGCGGCCGGCGACCAGCCGGCGGCCGGTCCGTGCCCCGGCTGGTGGGGCGGCGGCAGCGGAGAACCCACTGCGTGCTGCATCCGGTGCCACTCCGTCTCGTTCTCAATGGGCTCGGTGTCGCCGCGGGCGGTCGGCGCCGGGCAGCGAGGCGCGAGTCCCGCTCGCTACCGAACGGTACCTTCCCCGGCCGCCGTTTGGTGAACGGCCGGGGACGGCTCGAAGTGCCCAGCCACGCAAGGCAAATCGGACGGATGACGCTCCGGCGGACTTACTCCCCGACCTCGCCGTAGGCGGCGAGGAGCACCGCGGGGTCGGGGCCCTCCAGGACGGTCGGCTTGGCCAGGCCGTCCAGGACGATGAAGCGCAGCAGGTCGCCGCGGGACTTCTTGTCGACCTTCATCGTCTCCAGCAGCTTGGGCCACTGGTCGTGGCGGTAGTGCAGCGGCAGCCCGACCGACTCCAGGACCGTGCGGTGCCGGTCGGCCGTGGCGTCGTCCAGCCGGCCCGCCAGACGGCCCAGTTCGGCCGCGAAGTGCATGCCGACCGCGACCGCAGCGCCGTGCCGCCACTTGTAGCGCTCGTTCTTCTCGATCGCGTGGCCGAGCGTGTGGCCGTAGTTGAGGATCTCCCGCAGACCCGATTCCTTCAGGTCGGACGAGACGACCTCGGCCTTGACCCGGATCGAGCGCTCGATGAGCTCGGAGGTGTGCGGGCCGGCCGGTGTGCGCGCCGCCTGCGGGTCGGCCTCGATCAGCTCCAGGATCACCGGGTCGGCGATGAAGCCGGCCTTGATGATCTCGGCGAGCCCGGAGACGTAGTCGTTGACCGGGAGGGAGTCCAGCGCGGCCAGGTCGCACAGCACACCCGCGGGCGGGTGGAAGGCGCCGACCAGGTTCTTGCCCTCGGCGGTGTTGATGCCGGTCTTGCCGCCGACCGCGGCGTCCACCATCGCAAGGACCGTGGTCGGGATGGCGATCCAGCGCACGCCGCGCAGCCAGGTCGCCGCGACGAACCCGGCGAGGTCGGTGGTGGCGCCGCCGCCGACGCCCACGATCACGTCGGAGCGGGTGAAGCCGGACTGACCCAGCGCCTTCCAGCAGTAGGCGGCGACCTCGGCGGTCTTGGCCTCCTCCGCGTTGGGCACCTGGATGGCCACGGCCTCGAAGCCCTGCCCGGCGAGATCGGCGCGCAGGGCGTCTCCGGTCTCGGCCAGCGCCTCGGGGTGGATCACCGCGACCCGCTTGGCCCGCTCCCCCACCAAAGTGGCCAGCTCACCCAGGAGCTGACGGCCCACCAGGACCTCGTACGGGTCGCTGCCCGCGCTCCCGCCGACCTGGATCCGGGTGACTGCCTCGCTCATGCTTCCTTCAACTCCAGTGCGTCCAGGGCGACTTGGGTGACCTCTTCGGGCGTACGGCCGTCGGTGGCCACGACCGCCGTGGCGACCTGCTCGTACAGCGAACGCCGGGCCTCCATCAGCTCGCGCCACTGCTTGCGCGGGTTGACCGCGAGCAGCGGGCGGGCGGTGTTCAGGCCGGTGCGCTTGACCGCCTCCTCGACGTCCATCGAGAGGTAGACGACCCGCTGCCCGGCCAGCAGCGCCCGCGTGTCCGCGTCCAGGATCGCGCCGCCGCCGAGCGCCAGCACTCCGTCGTGCCCGGCCAGCGCCCTGTGCACCGCCTGCTTCTCGATCGCCCGGAAGGCCGTCTCGCCCTCGTCGACGAAGATCTCCGCGATCGCCCGGCCCTGCTCGGCCACGATGTCGTCGTCGGTGTCGCGGTAGCCGACACCGAGCCGCCCGGCCAGCAGCTGCCCCACCGTCGACTTGCCCACGCCCATCGGGCCCACCAGCACCACCACCGGCACCGCGCTCACCGGATGGCCAGGTTCTCGAGGTAGGAACGCACGTTGCGGCGGGTCTCGGTGACGCTGTCGCCGCCGAACTTCTCCGCCACCGCGTCCGCCAGGACCAGCGCCACCATCGCCTCGGCGACGATGCCGGCGGCGGGCACCGCGGACACGTCGGAGCGCTGGTGGTGCGCCTGCGTCGCCTCACCGGTGCTCACATCCACCGTCTGCAGCGCCCGCGGCACGGTGGCGATCGGCTTCATCGCCACCCGCACCCGCAGCAGCTCACCCGTGGTCAGACCGCCCTCGGTGCCACCGGAACGCCCCGACACCCGCCGGATGCCCTCCGGCGTGTTCACGATCTCGTCGTGCGCCTTGGAACCCGGCACCCGCGCCAGCTCGAACCCGTCGCCGAGCTCGACGCCCTTGATCGCCTGGATGCCCATCAGCGCACCGGCCAGCCGCGCGTCCAGCTTGCGGTCCCAGTGCACGTGCGAGCCCAGGCCGACCGGCACGTCGTAGGCGAGCACCTCGACCACACCACCCAGGGTGTCGCCGTCCTTGTGGGCCTGGTCGACCTCCGCCACCATCGCCTTCGACGCGTCCGCGTCCAGGCAGCGCAACGGGTCGGCGTCCAGCTTGGCCACGTCGGCCGGCGTCGGGTACACACCCTGCGGCGCCTTCACGGAGCACAGCTCGACGACATGGCTGACGATCTCGATACCGGCCGTCTCCTTCAGGTACGACCGCGCCACCGCGCCCAGCGCGACCCGGGCCGCGGTCTCCCGCGCGGAGGCCCGCTCCAGGATCGGCCGCGCCTCGTCGAAGCCGTACTTCTGCATGCCCGCCAGGTCCGCGTGACCGGGACGCGGGCGGGTCAGCGGCGCGTTGCGGGCCAGACCGGCGAGGATCTCCGGGTCGACCGGGTCGGCCGCCATGACCTGCTCCCACTTCGGCCACTCGGTGTTGCCCACCATGATCGCTACCGGGGAACCCAGGGTCAGGCCGTGCCGGACACCGCCGAGGAAGGTGACCTCGTCGCGCTCGAACTTCATGCGCGCACCGCGTCCATAGCCGAGCCGGCGCCGGGCCAGGTGGTCCGCCACCATCTCCGTCGTGATCGGCACGCCGGCCGGAAGGCCCTCCAGCGTCGCCACGAGTGCGGGACCGTGGGACTCCCCCGCGGTCAGCCAGCGCAACCTGCTCAACGGTGCTCCTCAGTGCTCGCGCCCTGGTACTGACTGCGTACGCGCTTCCTCGCGTACGGCGTCGGCATGACCAGGTGCGCGGCCCCGGCCCGCCATCTCCGATCCTCCCACGTCCGCGCGGCGCTGTTGCTCGCGGTCCGGCAGACGGACAGATGGCTGACGGACGGGACCTGCGCCTGCCAAACGCACAGGTGGGGGCCTGACGGTCAGCGCGGCTGCGCGGCCTCGCGCATCGCCGCCAGCGGCGAGCGCGGATCGCCGGTGAACTGCCGGAACTGGAAGACCGCCTGGTGCACCAGCAGGTCGAGGCCGCTGAGCACCTGTCCGCCGCGCGCCTCCCAGGCCGCGGCGAGCGGGGTGGGCCACGGTTCGTAGAGCACGTCGAAGAGGGTGCCGACCTGGGCGGGCAGCCGCTCGGCCAGCGCGTCGGCGCCTCCGGCGGGCGTCGTGGAGATCACCAGGGGGGCCTCGAAGGCGCGTGCCGCGTCGGCCCAGTCGGCCGGGCGGACCTGGACGCCGAGCCGCTCGCCCCACTGCCGCATCTCGTCCGCGCGCCGCTCGCTGCGGACGTACACGGCGACCTCACCGGTGCAGATGCGGGCGAGTGCCGCGAGCGCGGAGGAGGCGGTGGCCCCGGCCCCCAGGATCGCCGCCGACTCGGTCTTCTCCACCCCGCGCTCGTGCAGCGCGGCCACCAGTCCGGGGATGTCGGTGTTGTCGCCGGCCCGGCGCCCGTCGGGGTGGAACACCACGGTGTTCACCGCCTCGACCGAGGCCGCCGTGTCGGTGATCTCGTCGAGCAGCGGGATCACCGCCCGCTTCAGCGGCATCGTCAGCGACAGCCCCGCCCACTTGGGACCGAGCTTCTCGAGGAACCCGGGCAGCGCCGCCTCGTCGATCTCGAACCTGCCGTACGACCAGCCCTCCAGGCCGAGCGCCCGGTAAGCCGCGGTGTGCAGCTGCGGGGACAGGGAGTGGGCGATGGGCGAGCCGAGCACGGCCGCCCGCCGGGTCGTCGTCATCAGTTCTTTTTCCTCGACGCATTGAATTCGTCGACCAGCTTGTTGTGCTCAGCGAGCGTCTTGGTGAACTTGCTGGTCTTGCCGTCCAACGAGATGAAGTAGTACCAGCCGTCGTGCGTCGGGTCGAGCGAGCCCTTGATCGCCTCGGCGCCGGGGTTGTCGATGGGGCCGGGCGGCAGGCCCTTGATGTAGTACGTGTTGTACGGGTTGTTGTACTTCCGCAGCTCGGCGATGCTCAGGTCGATCCTGCTCTGGTTCTTCACGTAGTTGTACGTGGAGTCGAACTCGAGCGAGCCGTATGTCTCGGGGTTGCCGGGCTTGAGGCGGTTGTAGACGACCTCGGCCATCTTGCGGAAGTCGTCGTGGCTCGTGCCCTCGGCCTGGACCAGGCTGGCCACGGTGAGCAGCTGCCAGGGGCCGGAGAGTCCGAGGCTCTTCGCCTTCTTCTCCAGGCCGAGTTCCTCGTAGGTGCCGTTGGCCCGGGAGACCATGTCCTTCAGGACGTCCTCCGGCTTCTGGCCCTTGGAGACGCCGTAGCTGGAGGGGTAGAGGAATCCTTCCAGCGGGTCCTTGAGGTTCGGGTGGTTCAGCGCCCAGGCGGGCAGGCCGAGCTTCTTGTAGTCCCGCTTCGCGGTCTTCGCCGTGCTGCCCTCGGCGACTCCGAGACGCTTGTCGATCAGCGTGTAGATCGCCGTGTTGCGCATGCCCTCGGCGATGATCAGGTTGCTGCGGCTCTTGGGACTGAGCATGAGTTCGACCGCACTCGCGGCCGACATCTGCTTCTGCAGCGTGTAGACGCCGTCCTGGATCGTCTTGCCCTTGGGGTTCGACTGCTGCGCGGAGACGAAGGCGTCGACGGACTTGACGACGCCCGCCTCCTTGAGCTTCTGGCCGATCACATAGCCGCCGGCGCCCTTGGGGATGACGACGGTGACCTGCTGGCCGTCCCCCTCACCCGCGTAGTCCGGCGACGGGCCGAAACGATCCTGGTAGAAGTGGTAGCCGAAGTAGCCGACGCCGGCGACGCCGCCCGCAAAGATCGTCACCAGGACGAGGCAGGCGCACCCGCTGCGGCGCTTCTTCGGCTTCTTGCCGCCGCGGCCCTTGCGGCCGCCCGGCGCGTCGTCGTCCTCGTCGTCATCGTCGCCCCCGCCGAAGAAGGCGTGTTCTCCCTGATCGGGGCCAGGATCCCAATCGGTCTGCGGCTGGGGTTCGGCCTGCCTGCGGGCCGGCGGCTCGGGCGGCGGATAGGCGTCGGGCGTGCCGTACGGGTCGGGCTGCTCGCCGCCGTACGAAGCGGTCCGGCCGTACGGGTCCGTGGGGTCGGTGTACTGGACGTGGGTGCCGGTGCCCCAGGTGCCGGTGCCCTGGTCGTACGCCTGCTGTCCCTGGTACTGCTGCTGACCCTGGGGGTACTGCTGCTGACCGTGGGGGTACTGCTGCTGACCGTGGGGGTACTGCTGCTGGCCCTGACCTGCGTAGTACTGCTGGTCGTAGCCCTGGTACTGCTGCTGGTCCTGGCCGTAGGCGGACTGACCGCCCTGGCTCCAGTCGCCGTAGTGCTGCTGCTGCGGCTGCTCCGGGTGGTGCTGTGGCTGGCCGCCGTAGGGGGACTGCCGGCCCGTCTCGGCCTGCTGTCCTCCCCATCCGTCGTTCCCGTAGAGCGGGTCCTCCGGATTCCACGGTTCGGAGCCTTGGCCCCGGCCATACTCAGTCATCGAACCCCTAGAGCCGCGAGGCGGCAGTTACGCGGCTTCTGGCCGGGTATCCGTCCCGCCTCTTGCTGTGCACCCGCTTTTCGAACAGCGGCGCAATCGCGCGGAACGTTACCGTATCGCGATCAGATGACCACTTCGACGCCCTCGCCGGGTGCTTTACCTGACACCCGTTCGGATTCGAGCGCCTGCTGAAGGATGATCACAGCGGCGGCCTGGTCGATGACCGAGCGGCCCTTCTTCGACTTCACGCCCGAGGCCCGCAGCCCCTGGCTCGCCGTCACCGTCGTCATGCGCTCGTCGACGAGCCGCACCGGCACCGGGGCGATGCCCTTGGCGAGCTCCTGTGCGAAGCCGCGGACCTTGACCGCGGCCGGCCCCTCGCCCCCCTTGAGGGAGCGGGGAAGACCGACGACGACCTCGATCGGCTCGTACTCCTCGACCAGTTGCTTCAGCCGCCGGTGAGCCGCGGGGACGTCCCGCCCGGGGACCGTCTCCACCGGAGTGGCGAGGATCCCGTCGGGGTCGCACGAAGCGACCCCGATCCGGGCGTCCCCGACGTCGATGGCGAGCCGGCGGCCTCGGCGCATCGTCACTTCGCGGTGTCCGCCACGAGACGCTCGACGGCGTCCACGGCCTCGCCGATCGCGGCCGGGTTCTGGCCGCCGCCCTGGGCGACGTCCGGCTTGCCGCCACCGCCGCCGCCGAGGGTCTTGGCCGCCGTACGCACCAGGTCGCCCGCCTTGAGGCCGCGCTCACGGGCGGGCTCGTTGGTGGCGATGACGGTGAGCGGCTTGCCGCCCGTGACGGTGAACAGGGCCACGACCGCGGCCCGTCCGCCCTGGATGCGACCGCGTACGTCGAGGACCAGCCGGCGCAGGTCGTCGGGGGTGGTGCCGTCCGGGACCCGGCCGGTGACGACGGCGACGCCGCGGACGTCCTTGGCCGACTCGGCGAGACCGGCGGCGGCCTGCAACACCTTCTCGGCGCGGAACTTCTCGATCTCCTTCTCGGCGTCCTTCAGCTTGCCGAGCATCGAGGAGACCTTCTCCGGCAGCTCCTCCGGGCGTCCCTTGAGCAGCTCGGTCAGCTGGTTGACGACCGTGTGCTCGCGGGCGAGGAAGCTGTAGGCGTCCACACCGACGAGGGCCTCGATACGGCGGACACCCGAGCCGATGGAGGACTCGCCGAGCAGCTTGACCAGGCCGAGCTGGGAGGTGTTGTGCACGTGCGTGCCGCCGCACAGCTCCTTGGAGAAGTCGCCGATGGTCACGACGCGGACGCGCTCGCCGTACTTCTCGCCGAACTCGGCGATGGCGCCCTGCTTCTTCGCCTCGTCGATGCCCATGACGTCGGCGCGGACGTCGAGGTCGCGGGCGAGCACCTCGTTGATCTTCTGCTCGACGTCGCTCATCACGGCCGTGGGAACGGCGGACGGCGAGCCGAAGTCGAAGCGGAAGCGGCCGGGCTGGTTCTCGGAACCGGCCTGGGCGGCCGTCGGGCCGAGGGCGTCGCGCAGCGCCTGGTGGGTGAGGTGCGTGGCCGAGTGGGCACGGGCGATAGCCGTGCGGCGGCGGCCGTCGATGGACGCGTGGGCCTTGGCGCCGACGGTGACCTCGCCGACCTGGACGACGCCCTTGTGGACGTAGACGCCCGGGACCGGCTTCTGGCAGTCGCGGATCTCGATGACGGCACCGGAGTCGGACCTGATCCGGCCGGTGTCACCGATCTGGCCGCCGCCCTCGGCGTAGAACGGGGTGCGGTCGAGGACGATCTCGACCTCGTCGCCCTCGGTGGCGGCCGGGGAGGAGGCGCCGTCGACGAGAATGCCGACGATGGTGGACTCGCCCTCGGTCTCGCTGTAGCCGATGAAGTCGGTCTCACCGACCTTGTCGGCGATCTCCCGGTAGGCGCCGGCGCCGGCGTGGCCGGTCTTCTTGGCCTGGGCGTCGGCCTTGGCGCGCTCCCGCTGCTCCTTCATCAGGCGGCGGAAGCCGTCCTCGTCCACCGACAGGCCCTGCTCGGCGGCCATCTCGAGGGTGAGGTCGATCGGGAAGCCCCAGGTGTCGTGGAGCAGGAACGCCTTGTCGCCGGCGAGGACCGCGGAGCCCGCGGCCTTGGTCTCGGTGACCGCGGTGTCGAGGATGTTGGTGCCGGCCTTCAGCGTCTTGAGGAAGGCGTTCTCCTCGGCGACGGCGACCTTCTCGATGCGCTCGCGGTCGGTGACCAGCTCCGGGTACTGCTGGCCCATCATCGCGATCACGGTGTCGATGAGGTCAAGGACGACCGGACCGGTGGCACCGAGCAGGCGCATGTTGCGGATGGCGCGGCGCATGATGCGGCGCAGGACGTAACCGCGACCCTCGTTGCCCGGGGTGACGCCGTCGCCGATGAGCATCACCGACGTGCGCATGTGGTCGGTGACCACGCGCAGCGAGACGTCCGAGGCGTGGGCGGCGCCGTAGTGGACGCCGGTCAGCTCGGTGGCCTTCTTGATGACGGCCATGGAGGTGTCGATCTCGTACATGTTCTGCACACCCTGCAGAATCATGGCGAGACGCTCCAGGCCGAGGCCCGTGTCGATGTTCTTGCTGGGGAGCTCGCCGAGGATCTCGAAGTTGTCCTTGCCGATGCCCTCGCCGCGCTCGTACTGCATGAAGACGAGGTTCCAGATCTCCACGTACCGCTCGTCGTTGACGGCGGGGCCGCCCTCGGCGCCGAACTCGGGGCCGCGGTCGTAGTTGATCTCGGAACACGGGCCGCAGGGACCGGGAACGCCCATGGACCAGAAGTTGTCCTTCATGCCGAGGCGCTGGATGCGCTCCTTCGGCACGCCGACGACCTCGTGCCAGATGCGCTCGGCCTCGTCGTCGTCCTTGTAGACGGTGATCCAGAGCTTCTCCGGCTCCAGGCCGTAACCGCCCTTGTCCTGGGGGCTGGTGAGCAGCTCCCAGGCGTACTTGATGGCGCCTTCCTTGAAGTAGTCGCCGAAGGAGAAGTTGCCGCACATCTGGAAGAACGTGCCGTGCCGCGTGGTCTTGCCGACCTCTTCGATGTCGGGCGTGCGCACGCACTTCTGCACGCTGGTGGCGCGGTCGAAGGGCGGCTTGACCTCACCCAGGAAGTAGGGCTTGAAGGGCACCATGCCGGCCGGGACGAGGAGCAGAGTCGGGTCGTCCGCGATGAGCGACGCCGAAGGGACGACGGTGTGCCCGCGCTCCTCGAAGAAGCTCAGCCAGCGGCGGCGAATCTCGGCCGACTCCATCAGTGGTCCTCATTCCGGTTGTACGGGTACGTCTGGTACGTCGAACCCTCGACGTACTTCGGTGTGCTGCGGTTCTCGATGGCGGTGTACCGCCGGGGCGCGGGGAGTTCGGGGGCCGCGTTGATGCCGAGGGCCTCGCCCAGCTCCTCCTCGCGCTGCGCCATGTTGTCGCGCACGTCCAGCGCGAAGCCGACCGCCCGGTCCTTGATCCGGTGGCCGGCGTCGATCGCCTTGTTGGCGGCGGCCACGGCGAGGTTCTCGGGCGTCAGCTGCTTCAGCTTGCGATTGACCTTGGTGGTGGCCCACACACCCGCGGCGACGCCGGTGCTGAACCAGAAGGTACGGCGGAACATCGGTCGCTCAGTCCTTCTTTCGCCTGTTCCGCTTCTCCCGCCGCGCGGCCGGGACGGTGCGGCCAATGATCACGGTCTCCCTCGATGTCCTGGCGGGCGCGTCCTCCCTGCGGACGCCCAGGGCGCGGCGGACGCCGTAGCCGAAGGCCGCGACCTTGACCAGCGGGCCGCCGAAGGTGGAGGCGACGGTGGTGGACAGCGCCGACGCGTTCGACGTGACCTCCTGGACGTCGGTGGCGATGGCGTCGACCCGGTCGATCTGGGTCTGCGCCGAGCGCACCGCCGCGGACGCGTCGGACAGCAGCGGCACGGCCTGGTCGGTCACCTCCGCCACCAGCTTGGTGGTCGCCCTGAGCGTCTGGGCCAGCCTCGCCAGCGCTACGGCGAGGAAGGAGACCAGGATCGCCCAGAAGACGGCCACCAGGATCCCGGCCACCTCGCCACCGGACACCTCGCGCACCCGCTCCCTGAAACGTGCCTGAACATCGAAAAACAATGGACCGAGCCTATCGCGCCACGCGCGGAGGTCCGCACCGCATTACCGTCGGGCGCCGCGGGGTTGCGCGAAGCGATTGTACGGAGTGATTACGGTTCAGTACGCTCCGTATTCCATGCAGGATCATCAACGGGGCGACGGACTCATGGACGGCAACTTACCGCTGGAGCTCAACGCGTTCGTCGGGCGCTCGGCCGAACTCGCCCGGCTGGAGCGGTTGCTCGGGTCCGCCCGTCTGGTGACGGTGACCGGGGCGGGCGGTGTCGGCAAGTCGCGGCTCGCGGCGCGGGCGGCCGCGCGGTGCGCGCCGCGCGACGGCGTGTGGCGGGTGGAGCTGGCGCCGGTGCGCGATCCGGCGTTCGTCGACTACGCCCTCGTCGAGGCGCTGGGGCTGACGGACCACACCACCCGGCCGCCGCGCGAGACGCTGCTCGCTCATCTCGCCGAGCGTCAACTGCTGCTCGTGCTGGACGGTTTCGAGCATCTGGTGGAGGCGTGCGCCGAACTGGTGGGCGAGTTGCTGCGGCAGGTGCCCGGGCTCACGGTGCTCGCGGTGGGGCGCAGACCGCTGGCCCTGGCCGGTGAGCGGGTGTTCCCGCTGGTGCCGCTGGGCGAGGACGAGGCGGTCGAGCTGCTGCTGAACCGGGCGGCGGAGCGGGGGCCGGCGGTGGCGGACGGCCCGGACCTGCGCGAGGTGTGCCGGCGCCTGGACGGGATCCCGCTCGCCGTCGAACTGGCCGCCGGGCGGCTGCGGGCCCTCTCCCCCAGGCAGCTGCTGGACCGGCTGGACGACCGCTTCCGGCTGCTGACCTGCGGCGAGCGGGACGCGCTGCCCCGCCACCAGACCCTGCGCCTGGCCATCGGCTGGAGCCATGAACTGTGCGCGCCCCGCGAGCGGTTGCTGTGGTCGCGGCTGTCGGTGTTCGCCGGGCAGTTCGACCTGGAGGCCGTCGAGTACGTGTGCAGCGGGCAGGGCCTGAAGGCCGACGACGTCCTGGACGTGCTCACCGAACTGCTCGCGCAGTCGGTGGTCGCCCGCGAGGAGACGCCGGCGGGCACGCGCTACCGGATGCTGGACACGGTGCGCGCGTACGGCGCCGAGTGGCTGGAGGCGACGGGCGACGCGGCCCGGCTGCGGCGGCGGCACCGCGACTGGTACCTGGGGCTCGCGACCTGGTGCGAGCTGGACTGGTTCTCACCGCGCCAGGCCGAAGTGGCCGCGCGGGTGGAGGCGGAACTGCCCAATCTGCGCAGCGCGCTGGAGCACTGCCTGGGCGAGGCGGAGGATGCGCATCTCGGGCAGTACCTCGCGGGCTCGCTGTGGTTCTACTGGGCCGGCTGCGGGCGTCTTTCGGAGGGGCGGCACTGGCTGGAGCAGGTGGTGCGGCTGGACACCGGGCACGAGCAGTCCCGGCTGAAGGCGCTGTGGGTGCTCGGCTACGTGGCCATCCTCCAGGGCGACACCGTGCCGGCGCTGGCGGCGCTCCAGGAGTGCCGCGAGGAGGCGGAGCACTCCGGCGACCGGACGGCTGTGGCGTACGCGGAGCACCGCGCCGGATGCCTCGCCCTGGTCAGCGACGACATGGAGCGTGCCGAGAGGCTGCTGGAGTCGGCGCTGGACCGCTACCAGGCGATCGGCGAACTCAACAGCAATGTGCTGATGGGGCAGGTCGAACTGGCGATGACGCGCGCGTTCCAGGGCGATCTGCCGGACGCGGTGCGATTGTGCGAGGACGTGCGGCGGGTGTGCGAGGACCACGGCGAGCGGTGGACCCGCGGCTACGCCCTGTACGTCCTGGCGTACGCGGCCTGGGCCGACGGCGACCTCCCGCGGGCACGCGACCTGCTCACCGAGTGCCTCACCGGCGCCCACGCCTTCCACGACCTGCTCGGTTCGGTGCTGGCGATGGAGCTGCTGGCCCTGGTCACCGTGGCGCAGGGCGACGCGGCGGAGGCGGCGGTGCTGCAGGGCGCGGCGTCCCGGATGTGGCGGTCGGTGGGCCTGCCGCTGTTCGGATCGGCGTACTACGACGCCCCGCACGAGCTCTGCGAGGGGACGGCCCGCGAGCGGCTGGGCGACGAGCGGTACGCGGAGTGCGTGGCCGAAGGGGCGCGGCTGGTGCGGGAGGCGGCGGTGTCCCGGGCGCTGGAGCGGACGCTGGACGCCGTCCCGTCCCAGCGCGGTCCGGCCCGGCATGCGGCGGGTTTCGACATGCACGAACCCGCCGCCTCCCGCGCCCGCAAGGGCGAGGAGACGGCGGGCTGAGGTGGTGCTACCGCCTGCTGGTGATCAGCGGGCGTAGTACTCGACGACGAGCTGCTCGTCGCAGATCACCGGGATCTCCTTGCGGTTCGGCTCGCGGTCCAGGCGGAACGCCAGGGCGCCGAGGTTCACCTGGAGGTAGCGCGGGGTCTCACCGTCGGGGGCGAAGCCACCGGCGCGGGCGACCTCGAACAGCGTCTTGCTGCGGCTGCGCTCGCGGACCATCACGACGTCGTCGGGCTTGACGCGGAAGGACGGCTTGTCGACCTTCTGACCGTTGACCTCGATGTGGCCGTGCACGACCATCTGACGGGCCTGGTAGATGGTGCGGGCGATGCCCGAACGCAGGACCAGGGCGTCGAGACGGCGCTCGAGCTCGATGATCAGGGCCTCACCGGTCTTGCCCTGGACCTTGGAGGCACGCTCGTAGGCGCGGACGAGCTGGCGCTCGGACACGTCGTACTGCGCGCGCAGACGCTGCTTCTCGAGCAGACGGACCTTGTAGTCCGAGTTCTGCTTGCGGCCGCGGCCGTGCTCGCCCGGCGGGTAGGGGCGGGCCTCGAAGTACTTGACGGCCTTCGGGGTCAGCGCGATGCCGAGGGCACGCGACTTCTTGACCTTGGGGCGGGACTGGTTCGCCACTGTCTTTAGTCTCTTCTCTCAGATTCTTCGGCTTGTCAGGGTTCTGGGAGGTCGCATCCGCAGCCGGGGAAACCCTCCTCGCCCTGGTGGGCGGGGCGGGCAGCCGCTCCCCTGGTCTGGGCACATACGTGCAGTACGCGAGTGGCCCACCGACCCTTCCCGTCGTGCGACGGGTGGTGGTGGGCTGCCCGCGACACCGTTCGACGGTGCGCGACGCTCCTGGAACCCGCTGGGGGTTCCGGCCGGATGTCCCGCTCTGACGGCACGGGACTCGGCACTTCGGCAAAGTCTACAGGGTGCGAGGGCGTGCCTGGCAATTCCCGTCGTCCGCCCGGAGAGCGGGCGAGGCAGGCGGGAATTGCCGGGCATGCCCTCCTAGGACCGCCTGCGACCGAGGTGCTTCCTGGTCCATTCCACCGCGTCGGCGTACCGCGCCTCGGCGCCGTGCCGGCCCGGGGTGTAGTACTCGCGGTCCTTGATCGCGTCCGGGGCGTACTGCTGCTCGGCGATGCCCTCGGGCAGGTCGTGCGGATAGACGTACCCCTGTGCGTGACCGAGCTTGGCGGCGCCCTTGTAGTGCCCGTCGCGCAGATGCGGGGGCACGGACCCCGCCAGTCCCTTGCGTACGTCGTCCATGGCGGCGCCGATCGCCGTCGTCGCGGAGTTGGACTTGGGGGCCAGGGCGAGGGCGATGGTCGCGTGGCTGAGGGTGAGGGCGGCCTCGGGGAAGCCGATCATGGCGACGGCCTGGGCGGCGGCGACCGCGATCGGCAACGCGTTCGGGTCCGCGAGGCCGATGTCCTCGCTCGCCGAGATCATCAGGCGGCGGGCGATGAAGCGGGGGTCCTCGCCGGCCTCGATCATGCGGGCCAGATAGTGCAGCGCGGCGTCGACGTCCGAGCCGCGGATGGACTTGATGAGGGCGCTGGCGACGTCGTAGTGCTGGTCGCCGTCGCGGTCGTACTTCACCGCCGCCCGGTCGACCGTCTCCTCCAGCGTCGTCAGGGAGACCTCCGGCTCGCCCTTGTCCAGAGCGGCTCCGGCCGCTGCCTCCAGGGCGGTCAGGGCGCGGCGGGCGTCGCCGCCGGCGATGCGCAGGAGGTGGTCCTCGGTGTCGTCCGGGAGGGCGACCGCGTTCTTCAGGCCCCGCTCGTCGCTCAGCGCGCGCTTCAGCAGCCCGCGGACGTCGTCGTCCGTGAGCGGTTCGAGGGTGAGCAGCAGGGAGCGGGACAGCAGCGGGGAGATCACCGAGAAGTACGGGTTCTCCGTCGTCGCCGCGATCAGCGTCACCCAGCGGTTCTCGACCGCGGGCAGCAGGGAGTCCTGCTGGGCCTTGCTGAAGCGGTGGATCTCGTCGAGGAAGAGGACGGTCTCCTTGCCGTACCCGCCGGTGGCGCGGCGGGCGCCGTCGATGACCGCGCGGACCTCCTTGACCCCCGCGGTGATCGCCGACAGCTCGACGAAGCGCTTGTTGGTGGCCTTCGAGACGACGTACGCAAGGGTCGTCTTGCCGGTGCCGGGCGGGCCCCAGAGGATCACCGAGGACGGTCCGGCCGGGCCGCCGGCGCCCTCGCCGACGAGTCTGCGCAGGGGTGAGCCGGGCCTCAGCAGATGCTGCTGGCCCACCACCTCGTCCAGGGTGCGCGGGCGCATCCGCACCGCCAGGGGGCTCCCTGCCGGGTCCTTCTCCTGGCGTTCTTCTGCGGCTGCGGTGAACAGGTCGGGCTCCACGTCCCAAACCCTAATTCACCGCACTGACAATCCCTCCGGGCCCTCCGCGGCGGAGGTCAGCTGGTCCAGAAGTCCCACCAGCGGGTCAGCACGAGCATGCCGATGATGCCGACGTGCAGCACGGGCACGACCCAGGTGAACTCGTCGAAGAAGCTCTTCACCCAGCGCGGGGCGGGCAGGAAGTCGTTGCGGATGTTGAACGACGTCACGTACCAGAACATGGTGATCGTGGCGACCCAGGCCAGCGAGCACCACAGGCACAGCGCGTTGATCCGGTACAGGGACTGGAACTGCAGCCAGGTGCAGAAGGCCACACCGAAGAGGGTGCCGAAGTTGAACGTGAGCCAGTACCAGCGCGGGAAGCGGGCGCGGGCGAGCAGGCTCATGCCGACGCAGATGACGATGCCGTAGCAGACCAGGCCGAGCATCGGGTTGGGGAAGCCGAAGGCGGCGGCCTGCTTGGACTCCATCACGTTGCCGCAGGAGACCACCGGGTTGAGGCTGCACCCCGGGGTGAACGTCTTGCCCGCGACCTTGGCCTCGAGGATCTTGAACTTGTCGATCGTGATGACCCACGCGGCGAGCAGACCGGCCGCGCCCGTGATCACCAGCAGCAGCGCGAAGGCCCGGCTGCCGCCCTCCGTCCGTGGTCCGGCGGAGCCGTTTCCGGAAGCGGGTTCGGGCTCGGTGGAGATGTCTTTGACTGTGGTCTTGCTCATCACGCCGATTCCGTCTGCTTGAGAGTTGGACCTTCTTCGGGCAGGGGCCATTGTGCCGCACTCGGCCCTGTGTCCACCGTTCGGTGGACATAAGGAAGTACGCACGGTCGTCCCTGAGCGTTCGGTTCCGGCCGAGCCTTGGGTGCATGACAACACACGCGAACGAACTCGCGGTGGACGTACGGGGGCTGCGCAAGCAGTACGGGGACGTGACCGCGGTGGACGGCATCGATCTCGGGATCCGCACCGGCGAGGTGTTCGGCCTGCTCGGGCCCAACGGCGCGGGCAAGTCGACCACCGTGGAGATCCTCCAGGGCAACCGCGGCCGGGACGCGGGCGAGGTGTCGGTGCTCGGGTCCGACCCGGCGGCCGGCACGCGCGCGTGGAGGTCCCGCGTGGGAATCGTCTGGCAGGACGAATCGGCGCCCGCCGAGTTGACGGTCCGCGAGACCGTACGGCATTTCGCACGCTACTACCCGAGGCCGCGCGACCCGGAGGAGGTCATCGGCCTGGTGGGTCTTCAGGCCAAGGCGGACAGCCGCATCAAGGCGCTGTCGGGCGGCCAGCGCAGGCGTCTCGACGTGGCCCTCGGGGTGATCGGCGGGCCCGAACTGCTGCTCCTGGACGAGCCGACCACCGGGTTCGACCCGGCGGCGCGGCGGCAGTTCTGGGACCTGATCCGGCTGCTCGCCGACGAGGGCACGACCATCCTGCTGACCACGCACTACCTGGAGGAGGCGGAGGCGCTCGCCGACCGGCTCGCCGTCGTGGCCAAGGGCCAGGTCGTCGCCATGGGTGAACCCGCCGATCTGCGCAAGCAGTTCGGCACCGGGGCCACGGTCGAGTGGACCGAACCCGACGGCGCCACCCGCACCGAGCGCACGGACACCCCGACCAGGACGGTCGCCGAACTGATGCATCGCTTCGACGGCGAGATCCCGGACCTGCGGGTGAGCCGCCCCACGCTGGAGGACGTCTACCTCCGGCTGACCGGACAGGAGGACGCCCGATGACCACGACCGCCGTACCGACCAAGGCCGGGACGACGACCGCGAGGCTGCCGGGGGCCTGGGGGCTGGGCCTTCAGCGGGGCGCCCTGGAGATCAAGCAGTTCTTCCGGCAGCGCGAGCAGGTCGTGTTCACCTTCGCGTTCCCGGTGGTGTTCCTGTTCCTGTTCGCGTCGATCTTCAGCGACGACGTGAAGGGCGCCGGGATCACCGCCTCGCAGCTGTACGTCCCGGCGATGATGGCCGCCGGCATCATGTCGACGAGTTTCCAGTCGCTCGGCATCTCGATCGCCATCGAGCGGGACGAGAAGGTACTGCGCCGGCTGCGCGGGACGCCGATGCCACCGGCCGCGTACTTCCTCGGCAAGATCTGGCTGGTTCTGTGTACCGGTGTGCTGGAGACGGCGATCCTGCTGCTCGTCGGCACCTCCTTCTACGGCGTCGATCTGCCCTCGGACGCGGCCCGCTGGTTCGACCTCGCCTGGATCTTCGTCCTCGGTCTGACGGCGTGCGCGCTGCTCGGCATCGCGGTCAGCTCGGTGCCGAAGTCGGGCAAGAGCGCGACCTCCGTGGTCGTCCTGCCGTTCCTGGTGCTGCAGTTCATCTCGGGCGTGTACATCGCGATCGACACCATCCCCGACTGGATGCTGAACATCGGGGCGCTGTTCCCGCTGAAGTGGATGTGCCAGGGACTGCGCGGGGTGTTCCTGCCGGACTCGGCGCAGGTTCTGGAGCAGGCCGGCAGCTGGGAGTTCGGCAAGGTCGCTCTGGTGCTCGGGGCCTGGTGCGTCGGAGGATTGGTGCTGTGTCTGCTGACCTTCCGGTGGAAGAACCGGCGCGACGGATGACGGGTCCGGCGGAGGCCGTCGGCGCGTACACCTGGGACCGTTCATTCCGGCTCTGGGACTCCTACTTCGCACTGATCTGGCTGGCCACCCTGGCGTTCGTGCTCGGCACGGACCACCCGGGGTGGCCGGTCCGGCTCACGGCGGCGGCGCTGCTGGTGCCGTTGATCCCGCTGTTCGTGTGGGTGGGGCGTCCCCTGCTGCGGGGTGATCCGCCGCCCGAGCGCCGGGCGCTGCTCTACCTCGTCGCGATGACGGCCCTGTTCCTGCCGTCGGCGATCCTGGTCGGCGAGACGCGGGTGATGACCTTCGCGCTCGTCCCTCAGTGCTTCATGACCCTGCGGATGCGGTGGGCTATCACGGTGGTGGCCGTGATCAACGTGGTGCCGATGGCGGGCTGGGCGCTGCTGTGGTGGCCGAGCGACCAGGACGTCTTCTTCAACGGGCTGTTCGCCGTGGTCAGCCTTGCCTTCTCGGTGGCCGTCGGCACCTGGGTGATCCGGATCATCGAGCAGAGCCAGGAGCGGGCCGCGCTGATCGCGGAACTCGACGCCAGCCGCCACGAGGTCTCGCGCCTGTCCACCGCGCACGGGGCGCTGACCGAGCGTGAGCGCATGGCCCGCGAGATCCACGACACCCTCGCGCAGGGGTTCACCAGCCTGCTGATGCTGATTCAGGCGGTGGAGGCGGAACTCGACCACGACGTTCCGCAGGCCCGTCGCCATCTGGCCCTGATGGACGAGACGGCCCGGCAGAACCTCGCCGAGGCCCGGGCCCTGGTCGCCGGGGCGGCGCCGGCCGACCTCGACGGCACCTCGCTGCCGGACGCGCTGCGCCGGCTCGCCGCCCGGCACGAGGCGACGCTGAACGTGACCGGTCCGGTGCGCCCGCTGCCGGCCGGGCCCGAGGTGGTCGCGCTGCGCTCCTGCCAGGAGGCCCTTGCCAACGCCCGTAAGCACGCGGGGAGTTCGGCGGCCGTGGACATCGCGCTGGCGTACTTCGACGACATGCTCACCGTGTCCGTACGGGACGACGGCCGCGGCTTCGACCCGGGTGCGCCCTGCGAGGGCTACGGTCTTGCGGGGCTGCGCGCCCGGGCCACGGAGGTCGGCGGCACGGCGCGGATCCGCAGCGCGCGGGGCGACGGCACGACGGTGACCGTCAGCCTGCCCGTATCGCCCCTGTCGCCCGTCTCACCCGTATCGCCCGTACCGCCTCTGAGGAGCTCGCAGTGATCCGGATCATCCTCGCCGACGACCATCCCGTCGTACGGGAGGGTCTGCGGGCGATGCTCAGCGCCGAGCCGGACCTGGACGTGGTCGCCGACGCGGCGAGCGGGCCACAGGCCGAGGCACTGGCGGCTGAGCTGCGACCCGACATCGTGCTCATGGACCTGCGGATGCCGGGTGGCGGGGGCGTGGACTCGATCGTGCGGATGGGCGCGGCGGGGCTGCCGTGCCGGGTGATCGTCCTGACGACGTACGAGACGGACGGGGACATCCTGCGGGCGGTGGAGGCCGGGGCGGCGGGCTACCTGCTGAAGGACATGCCGCGCGCCGAACTGGCGGAGGCGGTCCGAGCGGCCGCACGCGGCGAGACGGTCCTCGCGCCGTCAGTGGCCGCCCGGCTGGTCGACCGGCTGCGCACGAGGCCGGAGCGGCCACGGCTCTCCGAGCGGGAGACGGCGGTGCTGCGACTGGTGGCGGAGGGCTGCACCAACGCGGAGATCGGGCGGCGGCTGTTCATCGGGGAGTCGACCGTGAAGACCCATCTGCTGCGCGCCTTCGGCAAGTTGGGGGTCGACGACCGGACGGCGGCCGTCACGAGTGCGATGCGGTTCGGGCTGTTGGAGTGAGGGGACCGCAGCCCCCTCACTCCACCGGGCTCAGCCCAGCCTCGACTCCAGCTCCGCCACGATCTCGTTCACGCCGACCGCCGTCTGCTCGCCGGACTCCATGTCCTTGAGCTGGACGACGCCCTCGGCGAGGTCGCGTTCGCCGGCGACGACCGTGTAGCGGGCGCCGCTGCGGTTGGCGTTCTTCATGGCGCCCTTGAGGCCCTTCGCGCCGTAGGAGAAGTCGGCCGCGATGCCGAGCTTGCGCAGTTCGGTCACCTTGGCGAACAGCACACGCCGTGCCTCCTCGCCCAGCGGCACCGCGAACACGCTGGTCGTGGAGGGGAGTTCGAGCTCGACGCCCTCCGCCTCCAGCGCCAGGACCGTACGGTCCACGCCGAGGGCCCAGCCGACGGACGGGAGCGCGGGGCCGCCGATCATCTCCGACAGGCCGTCATAGCGCCCGCCGCCGCCCACCGCGGACTGCGAGCCCAGACCGTCGTGGACGAACTCGAAGGTGGTACGGGTGTAGTAGTCGAGGCCGCGCACCAGCCTGGCGTCGTCCTCGAAGGCCACGCCCGCCGCCGTGATCAGCTCGCGGACCTCCTCGTGGTACGCCTTGCAGCCGTCGCAGAGGTAGTCACGCAGGAGCGGGGCGTCGCCCAGCTGCTTCTGGACCGCCTCCCGCTTGTCGTCCAGGACGCGCAGCGGGTTGATCTCCGCACGGCGCAGCGTGTCCTCGTCCAGGTCGAGGCCGCGCAGGAAGTCCTGCAGCGCGGCCCGGTAGACGGGACGGCACTCCTTGTCGCCCAGGCTGTTGAGCAGGATGCGGAAGTCGCGCAGGCCCAGCGAGCGGTACGCCTGGTCGGCCAGGATGATCAGCTCGGCGTCGAGCGCCGGGTCCTCGGCACCGATCGCCTCGGCGCCGACCTGCGAGAAGTGCCTGTAGCGGCCCTTCTGGGGGCGCTCGTATCGGTAGTAGGAGCCCGAGTACCAGAGCTTGACCGGCAGGTTGCCCGCCTTGTGCAGGTTGGCCTCCAGCGTCGCGCGCAGCACGGACGCCGTGCCTTCGGGGCGCAGCGCCAGCCTGTCGCCGCCCTTGGTCTCGAAGGCGTACATCTCCTTGGTCACGATGTCGGTGGACTCACCGACACCGCGCGCGAAGAGCTCGACGTTCTCGAATCCGGGCGTCTCGATGTAGCCGTAGCCGGAGTTGCGCAGGGGCGCGGCGATCGCCTCGCGGACGGCCAGGTACTTGGCGCTGTCCGGCGGGATCAGGTCGTACGTGCCCTTGGGGGCCTTGAAGGTGCTCACGGAAGGTCTCGTCACATTCCTCGTCGGGGAGCGGCATCGGTGTTCACACCGTGATCTTGGGGGCCTGCGGCCGCTTGCCGCAGATACGGGTTGGTGGCGCGCTCCTGGCCGATGGTCGTCTGGGGGCCGTGGCCGGACAGCACTACGGTCGAGTCCTCGAGCGGCAGGCACACGCGGGTCAGCGAGTCGAGCATCTCGGCCATGTCACCGCCGGGCAGGTCGGTGCGTCCGATGGAGCCGGCGAAGAGCAGATCCCCGGAGAAGAAGACCGAGGGGATCTCGGTCGTCTCGGGCATCTGGAACGTCACCGACCCCTTGGTATGGCCGGGCGCGTGCGCGACGGAGAACTCCAGGCCGGCGAGCGCCAGCCGCGCGCCGTCGGCGAGCTCCTTGACGTCGTCGGGCTCCCCCACGGTCAGCTCGCCCATCAGCGGCATGCCGATGGAGCGGCCGAGCGCCTTCTCCGGGTCCGCCATCATGTAGCGGTCCTCGGGGTGGATCCACGCCGGTACGTCGTGCGCGCCGCACACCGGGACGACCGAGGCCACATGGTCGATGTGACCGTGGGTCAGGACGACGGCGACGGGCTTGAGCCGATGCTTCTTCAGCGCTTCCTCGACGCCTTGGGCGGCCTGGTGGCCCGGGTCGATGATCACGCACTCCTCGCCGGCGGCGGGGGCGACGAGATAACAGTTCGTCCCCCAGGCCCCGGCGGGGAACCCGGCAATGAGCACGATCGTCCTTCGTTGTGTCGATTACAGGTGGCTTCAGCTGCTGTCAGAGCCTACCGGCGCTGCCGAATCCTCAGCGAACCCATATACGGTACGGGGCACACGCGGGCGGTCGGCTCACAGGACGCACGCGTACCGGTCGACGTACGAGACGCATGAGGAGAGAACCCGGTGGTCACCCAGGAACAGCGGAAGCGCCAGCTCGCCCGGGAGAAGTTCCTGCGCCAGCAGCAGCGGCGTACGGCCGCGCGGCGCAAGGCCAAGATGCGCAATTCGGTGATCGCGTCGGCGCTCGGCGTGATCGTGATCGGCAGCGTGGTCCTCTACACGACCGGGCCCTTCAAGGGCGGCAAGAAGGACGACAAGGCCAACGCGAGCTCGCAGACCACCCCGAGCGCGGCCGCGACCAGCAAGGCGCCGGATCCGTGCGCCAAGCCGGCCAAGGGTTCCGTGAAGAAGCTCAGCTGGAAGAAGGAGCCGGCGGTCACCATCGACAAGTCGGCGAAGTACACGATGAACCTCGCCACGACCTGCGGTGACATAGGCATCGACCTGAAGGCGTCGGCGGCGCCCCACACCGTCAACTCCTTCAACTTCCTTGTCAGCAAGGGCTACTTGGACCACACCAAGTGCCACCGGCTGGTTCCCCAGGGGATCTACGTGCTGCAGTGCGGTGACCCGACGGCCACCGGCACCGGCGGACCGGGCTACACCATCCCGGACGAGAACCTCAAGGACAAGAGCCTCAAGGGCAACGTGTACCCGGCGGGCACGGTCGCCATGGCCAACCAGTACAACGCCCAGACGAAGAAGGGCCGCAACACCGGCGGCAGCCAGTTCTTCCTCGTCTACCAGGACAGTCCGCTGCCGCCCGACTACACCCCGTTCGGCACGATCTCCAAGGACGGCATGAAGGTCCTCAAGAAGATCGCCGCCGCGGGGGCCGCCGCGGCCGACCCCACGACCGGCAACACGGCACCCAACGCGACCGTGGTGATCAACAAGGCGACGGTCACGAAGTCCTGACCGTCAAGTGCGAAATTTCGGTCGCGCGGGATGCGGACAGGTCACCCGCCGGTCGCCTATGTTGGCCGTGACGAAACTGTGGACGATGCCCGGGGGTGCTGAGGCCCCCCGCAGGCATCATGTGGAGGAGGCGCTGTGAGCAGCGACCCGTGGGGACGCGTCGACGAGGCGGGGACCGTGTACGTGCGTACGGCCGACGGCGAGCAGGTCGTCGGATCCTGGCAGGCCGGCTCCCCTGAGGAGGCGCTGGCCTACTTCGAGCGCAAGTACGAGGGCCTGGTTGTCGAGATCGGCCTCCTCGAGAAGCGAGTGAAGACCACCGACCTGTCCGCGAAGGACGCGCAGGCCGCCATCGATCACATCCGGGAACAGGTCGACGCCCACCACGCGGTCGGCGACCTGGCCGCCCTGCGGACCCGTCTGGACAAGCTGGTCGAGACCGTCGAGGCACGCCGCGAGGAGCGCAAGCAGCAGCGCGCGAAGCAGTCCGACCAGGCGCGGCACGCCAAGGAGGACCTGGTCGTCGAGGCGGAGCAGCTGGCGCAGTCCGACCAGTGGCGGGCGGCCGGCGAGCGGCTGCGGGCACTGGTGGACACCTGGAAGAGCCTGCCGCGCCTGGACCGCAAGTCGGACGACGAGCTGTGGCACCGCTTCTCGCACGCCCGCTCGGCGTTCTCCAAGCGGCGCAAGGCCCACTTCGCCGCGCTGGACGCGCAGCGCGAGGACGCCCGCAAGATCAAGGAGCGGCTGGTCTCGGAGGCCGAGGCGCTGTCCGGCTCCACGGAGTGGGGTCCGACCGCGGCGCGCTACCGCGAGCTGATGGCGGAGTGGAAGGCCGCAGGCCGTGCCCAGCGCGAGCACGAGGACGACCTGTGGAACCGCTTCCGCGGCGCCCAGGACATCTTCTTCGCGGCCCGCAGCTCGGTCTTCGCCGAGCGGGACGCCGAGCAGTCCGAGAACCTGAAACTGAAGGAGGAACTGGCCGAGGAGGCCGAGAAGATCCTCCCGGTGACGGACCTGAAGGCGGCTCGCGCCGCCTTCCGCTCGGTCAACGAACGCTGGGAGGCCATCGGCCACGTGCCGCGGGACTCCCGCCCGAAGGTCGAGGGCCGGATGCACGCCGTGGAGCGGGCCATCCAGGAGGCCGAGGAGACCGAGTGGCGCCGGACGAACCCGGAGGCACGCGCGCGTGCCGAGGGGCTGACCGGGCAGCTCCAGGCGGCCGTGGACAAGCTGCGGGGCCAGATCGAGCAGGCACGCGCCCAGGGCAACAACGCCAGGGCCGACAAGCTCGAGCGGGAGCTGGAGGGCCGCCAGGCCCTGCTGGACCAGGCGCTGAAGGGCCTGCAGGAGTTCGGCGGCTGACACCGTCGCCGCCAGAAGTGGAAGGGGCCCGTACCTCGCGGTACGGGCCCCTTCTCGTGCGTACGGCCGGGTACGGCTCCGCTACGACCTGCTGCGCGCCGAGGTCACGCGGTAGACGTCGTACACGCCCTCCACGCCCCGGACCGCCTTCAGGACGTGACCGAGATGCTTCGGGTCGCCCATCTCGAAGGTGAAGCGGGAGGTGGCCACGCGGTCGCGGGAGGTCTGCACGGCCGCGGAGAGGATGTTGACGTGCTGGTCGGACAGGACGCGCGTGACGTCCGACAGCAGCCGGGAGCGGTCCAGCGCCTCGACCTGGATGGCGACCAGGAAGACCGAGGACTGGGTCGGCGCCCACTCGACCTCGAGGATGCGCTCGGGCTCGCGGGACAGCGACTCCACGTTCACGCAGTCGCTGCGGTGAACCGATACGCCGCTGCCGCGCGTGACGAAGCCGATGATGGGGTCGCCCGGGACCGGCGTACAGCACCGGGCCAGCTTGACCCACACGTCGTCCACGCCCTTGACGACGACGCCCGGGTCGGCGCTGGAGCGGCGCTTGCGGCTGCGGCTGCGGGTCGGCGGGACCGACTCGTCGATCTCCTCGGTGGCCGCCTCCTCGCCGCCGAGCGCCTGGACCAGTTTCTGCACGATGTTCTGCGCGGAGACATGGCCCTCGCCGATCGCCGCGTAGAGCGCCGAGATGTCGGCGTAGCGCATCTCGTGTGCGAGCGTGACCAGCGAGTCGCCGGTCAGGATGCGCTGGATCGGCAGGTTCTGCTTGCGCATGGCGCGGACGATGGCGTCCTTGCCCTGCTCGATCGCCTCGTCGCGGCGCTCCTTGGAGAACCAGGCCCGGATCTTGTTGCGGGCCCGCGGTGACTTGACGAAGCCGAGCCAGTCGCGGGACGGGCCGGCGCCGGCCGCCTTGGAGGTGAAGACCTCCACCAAGTCGCCGTTGTCCAGGGTTGATTCGAGCGGCACGAGGCGGCCGTTGACCCGTGCTCCTATGGTCCGGTGGCCGACCTCGGTGTGGACCGCGTAGGCGAAGTCGACCGGGGTGGCCCCGGCCGGGAGCGCGATGACGTCGCCCTTGGGGGTGAAGACGAAGACCTCGTTGCGCGACAGGTCGAAACGCAGGGACTCCAGGAACTCGCCCGGGTCCTCGGTCTCCTTCTGCCAGTCGAGCAGCTGGCGCAGCCACGCCATGTCGTTGAGGTGGTCGTCCTTGCCCTTGCCGGCCTTGGGCACGTCGGTACGCACCTTGGAGGCGCCGGCGACGGCCTCCTGCTTGTACTTCCAGTGCGCGGCGATGCCGTACTCGGCGCGGCGGTGCATGTCGAAGGTGCGGATCTGGAGCTCGACCGGCTTGCCGTTGGGGCCGATGACCGTCGTGTGCAGCGACTGGTACATGTTGAACTTGGGCATCGCGATGTAGTCCTTGAACCGGCCGGGGACCGGGTTCCATCGCGCGTGCACGGTGCCGAGGGCGGCGTAGCAGTCGCGGACCGTGTCGACCAGGACACGGATGCCCACCAGGTCGTAGATCTCCGCGAAGTCACGGCCGCGGACGATCATCTTCTGGTAGACGCTGTAGTAGTGCTTCGGGCGGCCGGTGACGGTCGCCTTGATGCGGGCCGCCCTCAGGTCCTGCTGGACCTCGTCGGTCACTATGGCCAGGTACTCGTCACGCTTGGGTGCCCGCTCGGCCACCAGCCGGACGATCTCGTCGTACATCTTGGGGTAGAGGATCGCGAAGGCGAGATCCTCCAGCTCCCACTTGATGGTGTTCATGCCCAGGCGGTGGGCGAGCGGCGCGTAGATCTCGAGGGTCTCGCGCGCCTTCTTCTCCTGCTTCTCGCGCTTGAGGTAGCGCATGGTGCGCATGTTGTGCAGGCGGTCGGCGAGCTTGATGACCAGGACGCGCGGGTCCTTGGCCATGGCCACGACCATCTTGCGCACGGTCTCGGCCTGCGCGGCCTCGCCGAACTTGACCTTGTCCAGCTTGGTGACGCCGTCCACGAGGAGGGCGACCGAGTCGCCGAAGTCGCGGCGGAGCTGCTCCAGGCCGTACTCGGTGTCCTCGACGGTGTCGTGCAGCAGGCCCGCCATCAGCGTGGCCGGATCCATACCGAGCTCGGCGAGGATGGTGGTGACGGCGAGCGGGTGCGTGATGTACGGGTCGCCGCTCTTGCGCTTCTGGCCGCGGTGCCAGCGCTCGGCGACCTGGTAGGCGTTCTCTATCTGCCGCAGCGTCGCGGTCTCGATCTTCGGGTCGTTGCTGCGCACTATCCGCAGCAGCGGCTCCAGCACCGGGTTGTACGGGTTGGAGCGCTGGACGCCGAGCCGGGCGAGGCGGGCGCGGACGCGGTTGGAGGAGCCGGAGCGGGCCGGCGGCTGGCCGGTGTTCGGGCGGACCGCGGGCTGCGAGGACGCGGGGTTCTCGGCAGATGGGGGTCCCCCCGCTCGAGCGGAGTCGGGAGCGGGGGAGGGCTTCGGGCGCGACTGCTCGGCCGACTTGTCGACGGGTGCGGACTGGGCGTGCTCGACCGGCCCGCCGGCGTCGTTCTTCGCGTGCGGCGTGTTCGGCGCGGGCTTGGCCGTGGCTGCCGAGGCCGACTCGGGCTTGGCGGCCGTCAGGTGCTGGGCCTCGTCTGGCAAGAGGACTCCTCGTGCGCGATCCGGGTCCCCCGGTCAGGTTCCGGAGACCCCATGGTAGCGATCCTGCGCCCCAGGATCGCCTTCAGGCCGATGTGAGGCCCGTCTACCCTGCAAACACGACGGGCTCTCGGCGGCATTCCCGACGAGAACGGCCGCCCCGGACAGGCCGGGACGGCCGTTCTCGTCGCATACCGTGCGTACCGGCGCTGTCAGACCACCAGCAGCGCGTCCAGCGGGGCGTCGCCGAGGGCCGGTTCCAGGCGGGCGCGGCCGCCGAGGAAGCCCAGCTCCATCAGGACCGCGAGGCCCGCGACCTCGGCGCCCGCGCGGCGGATCAGCTGGATCGAGGCCTCGGCGGTGCCGCCGGTGGCGAGGACGTCGTCGACGATCAGGATGCGGTCGTCGCCGGACAGGTCCTCGGCGTGCACCTCGATCTCCGCGGAGCCGTACTCCAGCTCGTACGTCTGGCCGAGGGTGGCTCCGGGGAGCTTGCCCGCCTTGCGTACGGGGATGAAGCCGAGACCGGCGCGGACGGCGACCGGGGCACCGAGGATGAAGCCCCGGGCCTCCAGGCCGACGACCTTGGTGGCGCCGGTGCGGTCGGCGATCTCGGCGAGCGCGTCGGTGAGCGCCGAGAAGGCGGCCGGGTCCGCCAGGAGCGGGGTGATGTCCTTGAACATCACACCCGGCTCCGGGTAGTCGGCCACATCGCGGATGCGGCTGAGGAGCAGCGTCGAGATGTCTGCCAGGTCGGTCATCGGCGCTTCCCCGAGGGGCGGCCGCGGCCGCGGTTGCGGGACGAGGGCTGGTTGCGGGCCCCGGCCTGGCCGCGCGGGCCGACGACCGCGGGAGCGGCGTCCTCGGGCTCGTCCTCCGTCTCGTCCACGTACTCCGGCTCCTCCGGCTCGCCCTGCGCCGCGGCCTGCGCCCGCTTGGCGAGGACGCGCTTCCTGAGCGCCTTCATCTGCGGCTCGCGCTCCTTGAGGTCGGCGACGAGCGGCGTGGCGATGAAGATCGAGGAGTACGCACCGGCCGCGAGGCCGACGAACAGCGACAGCGAGATGTCGTTGAGCATGCCGGCGCCGAGGAAGCCGCCACCGATGAACAGCAGGCCCGCGACCGGCAGGAGCGCGACCACGGTGGTGTTGATGGAGCGCACCAGGGTGCTGTTGATCGACCGGTTGGCGACGTCGCTGTAGGTCCAGCGGGTCTGCTTGGTGATGTCCTTCGTCTGCTCCTTGAGGCTGTCGAAGACGACGACCGTGTCGTAGAGCGAGTAACCGAGGATCGTCAGCAGACCGATCACCGTGCCCGGCGTGACCTCGAAGCCGACGAGGGCGTAGATGCCGGTGGTGATGGTGATGTCGTGGATCAGGGCGACGAGCGCGGCAAGGGCCATCCGCCACTCGAAGGCGATCGCCAGGTAGATCACCACGAGGACCATGAAGATCGCCAGGCCCTCCCAGGCCTTGTTGGCGATCTGGTCACCCCAGCTGGGGCCGACCAGGTCGGCGTTGATGGTCTCCGAGTTGATCTTCAGGTCGCCGGCGAGCTTTTCCTTGATCGCGTCGGACTTGCCGGTGTCGATGCCGGCGATCTGGATGCGCAGGCTGCCGTCGCCGAGCTTCTGGACGACCGCGTCGTGCCCGGAGGCGTCCGTCGCGAACGACTCGGCCTGGGTGACCGAGGCGCTCATGTGCTTCGGTGTGGTGAAGACGGCGCCGCCCTGGAACTCGATGCCCATGTTCAGGCCGCGCACCGCCAGGCCCAGGATGGCCGTGATGGTGATCAGGATCGAGATGCCGTACCAGATCTTGCGCTTGCCGACGAAGTCGTAGCCGACCTCGCCGCGGTGCAGTCGGGCGCCGAGGCTGCCGAGTTTCGACATCTCAGGCCTCCTTCGGGTCGACGGGGCCGGCAGGGCGGGCGGGACGGCGGGTACGGCGCAGGGGTGGCTTGGCGCCGAGTGCCTTCGGATCCAGGCCGGACCACTTGTGGCCGTTCGCGAAGAACTTGCGGCGGGCCAGCAGCGTCATGAGCGGCTTGGTGAACAGGAAGACGACGACCACGTCGAGCACGGTGGTCAGACCCAGCGTGAACGCGAAGCCCTGGACCTTGCCGACGGTGACGATGAACAGCACCGCCGCGGCGAGGAACGACACGAAGTCGGAGACCAGGATGGTGCGCCGGGCGCGCGGCCATGCACGCTCGACGGACGGGCGCAGCGAGCGGCCCTCGCGGATCTCGTCCCGGATGCGTTCGAAGAACACGATGAACGAGTCCGCCGTGATACCGATCGCCACGATCGCACCGCAGACGGCCGGCAGGTTCAGCGCGAAGCCGATGGTCGGGCCGAGCAGCGACATGATCACGTAGGTCAGGATCGCGGAGACCAGCAGCGAGGGGATGGCGATGACCGACAGACCGCGGTAGAAGATCAGCAGGTAGATGATGACCAGGGCGAGGCCGATCGCGCCGGCGATCAGACCGGCGTGCAGCTGCTCACCGCCGAGCGCGGCGGTCACCGTGGTGACGCTGTCCTCCTTGAAGGACAGCGGGAGGGCGCCGTACGACAGCATGTTGGCGAGGCTCTGGGCCTCTTCCTGGTTGAAGCTGCCGGAGATCTCAGCGTTGCCGCCGGTCAGCGCCTGCCGCACGTAGGGGTCGGAGACGACGTCGCCGTCGAGGACGATCGCGAACTGGTTCTGCGGGGACTGGTTCTGAGCCAGCTTGCCGGTGACGTCGGCGAACTTCTTGGCGCCCTTGGACGTGAAGTCCATGGTGACGGTCCAGCCGGCGGCGGTCTGCGTGTTGAAGACGGCCTGCGCCTTCTTGACGTCGGTGCCGTCGACCTGGGCGGGGCCGAGGATGTACTTCTGCCACTGCTTCTGCGAGTTCTGACCGCAGGCGACGACGGTGTCGGTGGGCTTGGTGCCCTTGCCGGCCGTGGCGCGGACGGACTTCTTGGTGCAGTCCAGGGCGGCGTACTGCGCCTCGAGCTTGCTGGTCGAGGCGGAGGCGCTGCTGCTCGCGGACGGCGAGGCGCTGGAGGATGCCTTGGGGCTCGCGGAGGCGCTCGGCGTCGAGTCGGCCTTGAGACCGTCGGTGACGGGGCGGCCCTGTGACGTGGCGGACGCCGTCGGCGTCGCGGAGGAGGACGAGGTCGCCTTGCCGGTGGCCTTGTCCGAGGCGCTGCTGGAGGCGCTCGGCGACGGAGTGGCCGTCGCGGCGCCGCCGGAGACCTCGGTGGCGAGCACCGGGCGGAAGTACAGCTTGGCGGTCGTGCCCACCTGCTGCCGCGCTTCCTTGGAGTTCGTGCCCTTGGGGATGTTGACGATGATGTTCTTGTCGCCCTGGGTCTGAACCTCGGCCTCCGAGACACCAAGACCATTGACACGGCGGTTCATGATGTCGACCGCGGTGTTCATGTTGGTCTTGTTGATCGCGGACGCCTGGCCCGGCTCGGCAACCGCCCGGAGCGTGATGCTCGTGCCGCCGGCCAGGTCGATGCCGAGACGCGGAGTGGTGTGCCCGGAGGCGAACATTCCCCCGGTGAGCGCCACGATGGCGATCAGGATGAGGGCCAGCGGTCGCCACGGCTTGCTCTGGGCGCTCCCGCTCCGGCCCCTCTTAGGTGCTGCCACCTTCTCGTACTCCCTCTCGGGCCACCCTGCGCCGGGTCAGGGGCGGGTGGCCATGACATGTGTCGGGATCCGCTGCGAGCTGTACGTGTTCCAGCGCGCGCGGTGCTGACCCGCGCGCCCTGGAGCACCTTCTACTTCGCCTCGGAGTCGCCGTCGGTCTTCTTCGGCTCTGCGTCCGACTTGGCCTCGGCGGCCGACGTGGCCTCGGCGGGCGCGGTGTCGTCGGCCGGCTCCTCGGGCGCGTCCTTCTTGCCGAAGTCGACGGACTTGTCGTCGGAGGCGGCAGCTTCGTCGGCGGAGTCGTCGGTCTCGGTGAGGGAGGAGGCGTCGTCCGGGACCACGTCGGTGTCGGACTTCAGGTCGTGCTCGATGCCGTGCACGATGCGGTTGTACTCGTCGTCGCTGAGCACGGAACCGATGGCGTTCTTCCCGAAGAGGAGTTCGACGCCCGGACCGGCGTCGAGGAGGACCGTGTCCTCGTTGACCTCCTTGACCGTCGCGTACATGCCCCCGATCGTGCGGACGCCGCTGCCGGGCTGCAACTCGTTGCGCATCTGTGCGGCCTGCGACTGCTTGCGCTTGGCCGAGCGGGTCATGAGGAACATGGCCCCGATGAGCACGATGAAGGGGAGGAGCATGCCGATGTTATTCACGGGACGGATTTTCCTTCGCACGACCGCGATGGAGAGCGGCCTCATGGATGGGGGTATGTATACCGCCGACAACGACGGCATCGGCGGAGTCTAAGCGAGTCCGCGCGCAGGGAACAACGTTCAGCATGGCACCTGGGTTCCTGGCCCGGCCAATGCCCGCGCCGTCACGATGCCATCACGTCCCGAACAGGTCCCCTTGTCCGTTTCCCGCAGTGGACGAGCGGGGCGGAGTGAGGCCGAGATGCGCCCAGGCCGCCGGAGTGGCGACCCGTCCGCGCGGGGTCCGGGCGAGCAGACCCTCCCGGACGAGGAACGGCTCGGCCACCTCCTCGACCGTCTCGCGCTCCTCCCCTACCGCGACCGCGAGCGTGGACAGGCCCACCGGACCGCCGCCGAACAGCTTGAGCAGCGCCTCCAGGACACCCCGGTCGAGGCGGTCCAGGCCGCGGGCGTCGACCTCGTACACCGCGAGAGCGGCCGCCGCGATCTCTCTCGTGATGATGCCGTCGGCCTTGACCTGGGCGTAGTCGCGCACCCGGCGCAGCAGGCGGTTGGCGATACGGGGCGTCCCGCGGGAGCGGCCGGCGATCTCCGCCGCACCGTCGCCTCGGATCTCGACGTCGAGCAGGTTCGCGGAGCGGTGGATGACGCGCTCCAGCTCGGCCGGCTCGTAGAACTCCATGTGCGCGGTGAAGCCGAAGCGGTCGCGCAGCGGGGGCGGCAGCAGGCCCGCGCGTGTGGTGGCGCCGACCATCGTGAACGGGGGCAGCTCGAGCGGGATGGCGGTGGCGCCGGGGCCCTTGCCGACGATCACGTCGACCCGGAAGTCCTCCATCGCCATGTACAGCATCTCCTCGGCTGGCCGGGACATGCGGTGGATCTCGTCGAGGAAGAGGACCTCGCCCTCCTGGAGGGAGGAGAGGATCGCGGCCAGGTCGCCCGCGTGCTGGATGGCCGGGCCGCTGGTGATGCGGATCGGGGCGCCCATCTCGGCCGCGATGATCATGGACAGGGTGGTCTTGCCCAGGCCCGGGGCGCCGGAGAGCAGCACGTGGTCGGCGGTGGCGCCACGCGCGCGTGCGGCGCGCAGGACGAGGTCGAGCTGCTCGCGGACCTTCTCCTGGCCGATGAACTCGTCCAGGTCCTTGGGGCGCAGGGCGGCCTCGACGGCCTGGTCCTCGTGGTCGGCGGACGCACCGACGAGCCGCTCGGGGGCGGGGGCGTCGGTCGGGTCGTCCCAGTTCACTGAGATCTCCTAGCTGGCGTGGCGCAGGTGGGTCAGCGGGCGCGGTTGAGGGTCTGCAGGGCCGCCTTGAGCAGCTGGCCGACCTGGGGCGTGCCCCCGGCGGCCTCCGCCTGCGGTGCCACGGCGGAGACGGCCTCGTCGGCCTCGCGGGTGGCGTATCCGAGACCGATCAGCGCGGCGTGCAGCTGGTCGCGCCAGCCCTGGGTGACGGGGGCGCCGACCACGGGTGCGCCGATCGGCTCCCCCAGGCGGTCCTTCAGCTCGAGCAGCAGCTTCTGGGCCCCCTTCCTGCCGATGCCCGGGACGGCGGTGAGCGCCTTCTCGTCACCGGTGGCGATGGCGCGCCGCAGGGCGTCGGGGCTGTGCACGGCCAGCATGGCCTGGGCGAGCCGGGGGCCGACTCCGCTCGCGGTCTGCAGCAGCTCGAAGACCTGGCGCTCGTCGTCGTCCACGAAGCCGTACAGGGTGAGCGAGTCCTCCCGCACCACCAGGGACGTGGCGAGCTTGGCCTGCTTGCCCATGCGCAGCCCGGAGAGCGTGTTGGGGGTGCACTGGACGGCGATGCCGATCCCGCCCACCTCGACCACCGCGGAGTCGGGAGCGAGGGCGGCGACCGGGCCGCTGACGAACGCGATCATGCGAGACGGCCTTTCGATGATGCCGGGGATGCCTGGGACGCCGAGGATGCCTTGGCGGCGTGCAGGGCGACGGCCTGCTGGAGTCTGTTCTGGGCGGGGGCGCGCCAGATGTGGCAGATGGCGAGCGCGAGGGCGTCGGCGGCGTCGGCCGGCTTCGGGGGTGCGTCGAGCCGGAGGAGGCGGGTGACCATCGCGCCGACCTGGGCCTTGTCGGCGCGGCCGCTGCCGGTGACCGCGGCCTTGACCTCGCTGGGGGTGTGCAGGGCGACGGGGAGACCCCGGCGGGCGGCGCACAGCATGGCGACGGCGCTGGCCTGGGCCGTGCCCATCACGGTCCGTACGTTGTGCTGGCTGAACACCCGCTCCACGGCGACGACTTCGGGCCGGTGCTCGTCCAGCCACTGCTCGATGCCCTGCTCGATGGCGACGAGGCGCTGTCCCAACTCGGCGTCCACGGGCGTCCGTACGACACCGACGTCCACCATGGTGAGCGGCCGGCCCGCGACCCCCTCGACGACGCCCACACCGCATCGCGTCAGTCCGGGGTCCACTCCGAGTACCCGCACGCGCCCCTCCCCTCGGTGATCTTCGACTTCACGCCAGGCTATCCGCTGCCACCGACAACGGCGGCGGGGGGGGGGGGGGGGGGGGGGCCCCCCCCCCCCCCCCCCCCCCCCCCGGGGGGGGCCCGGGGGGGGGGGCCCCGCCCCACACAAAACCCCGG
>NZ_JBITHF010000007.1:0-386276 GCF_044457745.1 Streptomyces sp. NPDC050534 | reverse complement strand
ACCGCTGGGGTTCTGTGGGGGGTCCACTCGGTTTCCCCGCCCGCGCCCCCCCCCTGGTTTATTTGGTACTACCCGCCTGGTGGGGGGGGCCCCCCCCCCCGGGGGGGGGGCGGGGGGGCGGTGTGGCCCCCCGGCCCCGCCGAAACCGCTCAGTTCGCGGCAGCGTTACGCGTCGACCTTCTCCATGACCTCGTCGCTGACGTCGAAGTTGGCGAAGACGTTCTGCACGTCGTCGCTGTCCTCGAGCGCGTCGATCAGCTTGAAGATCTTCTTGGCGCCCTCCTCGTCCAGCTCGACCTGCATGGTCGGGACGAAGTTGGCCTCGGCGGAGTCGTAGTCGATGCCGGCGTCCTGGAGGGCGGTGCGGACGGCGACCAGGTCGGTGGCCTCGCTCAGCACCTCGAAGGACTCGCCGAGGTCGTTGACCTCCTCGGCACCGGCGTCCAGGACGGCGCCGAGGACGTCGTCCTCGGACAGCTCGCCCTTGGGGACGATGACGACGCCCTTGCGGTTGAACAGGTACGACACCGAGCCCGGGTCGGCCATGTTGCCGCCGTTGCGCGTCATCGCGACGCGCACGTCGGAGGCGGCGCGGTTGCGGTTGTCGGTGAGGCACTCGATGAGCACCGCGACGCCGTTCGGGCCGTAACCCTCGTACATGATCGTCTCGTAGTCGGCGCCGCCGGCCTCGAGGCCGCCGCCGCGCTTGACCGCGGAGTCGATGTTCTTGTTGGGAACCGACTGCTTCTTGGCCTTCTGGATGGCGTCGTAGAGAGTCGGGTTGCCCTCGATGTCGACGCCGCCCATGCGCGCCGCGACCTCGATGTTCTTGATCAGCTTCGCGAAGAGCTTGCCGCGCTTGGCGTCGATCACGGCCTTCTTGTGCTTCGTCGTAGCCCATTTAGAGTGGCCGGACATCTGCCTGTCTCCTTCGCGTAACCCATCTCTGCAACGAACTCCAGAGATCCTACAAGGACTCCGGTGTCCGGTAGGCGCGCACCATGTCGACGAAGAGCGCGTGCACGCGGTGGTCGCCGGTCAGTTCCGGGTGGAACGACGTGGCGAGCGCGTTGCCCTGGCGGACCGCCACGATGTGGCCGCCGTGCTCGGCGAGCACCTCGGCCTCGGCGCCCACGGATTCCACCCAGGGGGCGCGGATGAAGACGCCCTCTACAGGATCGCCCTCGACGCCCCTGACGTCGACCGCCGCTTCGAAGGACTCGTTCTGCCGCCCGAAGGCGTTGCGGCGCACGATCATGTCGATGCCGCCGATGGTCTCCTGGCCGGAGCGGGGGTCGAGGATCTTGTCGGCGAGCATGATCATGCCCGCGCAGGTGCCGTAGACGGGCATGCCGGCCCGCACGCGCGCGCGGAGGGGCTCCATCACACCGAAGAGGACGGCCAGTTTGGAGATGGTGGTGGACTCCCCGCCGGGGATGACGAGGCCGTCCACCTCGGCGAGTTCCTCGGGGCGCCGCACCGGCCTGGCCACGGCGTCGGCCGTGGCCAGTGCGGTGAGGTGCTCCCGTACGTCGCCCTGGAGGGCCAGGACGCCTATGACAGGAGTGTTCATGGGGTGGCTACCAGGGGTCCTTACCAGCCGCGGTTGGCGTAGCGCTCGGTCTCGGGGAGGGTGTCGCAGTTGATGCCGACCATGGCCTCGCCGAGGTTGCGGGACGCGTCCGCGATGATCTTGGGGTCGTCGTAGAAGGTGGTCGCCTTGACGATGGCGGCGGCGCGCTTGGCCGGGTTGCCGGACTTGAAGATGCCGGAGCCGACGAAGACGCCCTCGGCGCCGAGCTGGCGCATGAGCGCGGCGTCGGCGGGGGTGGCCACGCCACCGGCGGAGAACAGCACCACCGGGAGCTTGCCGAGCTCGGCGACCTCCTTGACCAGCTCGAAGGGGGCGCGCAGCTCCTTGGCGGCGGCGTAGATCTCGTTGTTGTCGCAGCCGCGCAGCTTGGCGATCTCGCCCTTGATCTGACGCAGGTGGCGGACGGCCTCGACGACGTTGCCCGTGCCGGCCTCGCCCTTGGAGCGGATCATGGCCGCGCCCTCGGCGATACGGCGCAGGGCCTCGCCCAGGTTGGTGGCACCGCAGACGAAGGGGGTGGTGAAGGCCCACTTGTCGGAGTGGTTGACCTCGTCGGCCGGGGTGAGGACCTCGGACTCGTCGATGTAGTCGACGCCGAGGGACTGCAGCACCTGGGCCTCGACGAAGTGGCCGATGCGGGACTTGGCCATGACCGGGATCGAGACGGCCTCGATGATGCCCTCGATCATGTCGGGGTCGGACATACGGGCCACGCCGCCGTCCTTGCGGATGTCCGCCGGGACCCGCTCGAGGGCCATGACGGCGACGGCGCCCGCGTCCTCGGCGATCTTCGCCTGCTCCGGCGTGACGACGTCCATGATCACGCCACCCTTGAGCTGCTCGGCCATGCCGCGCTTCACGCGCGCGGTGCCGGTCGCGGGGGCCTGGTTTTCGGAGAGCGTGCTGGACACGGATGACCTCACTGAAGTGAAAGAGGGTTTCTGCAAGTTCCGAGGAAACGTGATTGGGCCAGTCCACAGCAAGGGCCAATGGGAAGCCGGTGGATCCTTTTCCCGGCCGCGGCGGCGCTACGACTGCTGGGGGGCGCGGTCGGCCAGAGCGGTCGGCGGCTCGTCGTCCATCTCGAAGGCCATCGGGAAGGGGGCGTGTCCGGCCAGGCGGAACCAGCGGACCTTGCGGTGTTCGCGCAGGCGGCGGGCCGCGCCGACCGCGTCGTTGTGGAAGCGGCGGGCCATCGGGACGCGGCGTACGGCCTCGGTGAGCTCGTGGGCGGCCTCGTCGCCGCCGGGCGCCTCGCGCACCACCTCCACCTGCTGCGCCTCCGCGAACACGGCGCGCAGGGCCTGGCTGAGCTCGCTCTCGGCGACCTCCCGCTGCTCCTCCTCGGCCTGCCGCGCCGCGTGCGCGGCCTCGTACAGGACGATCGAGGCGGCCGGGTCCAGGACGCCGGAGGTGGCGAGTTCCTGGGCCACGGAGGCCCTGCGCAGCAGCTGCGCGTCGAGCGCGGCGCGGGCGGCGTCGATCCTGGCGTGCAGCCGGTCCAGCCGGCCCGCCGTCCAGCTCAGGTACAGGCCGACGGCGACGAGGACGACGAGGATCCAGATGAGGGTGACGGTCACGGGGGCACACGTTACCCGGGCGTTCGCGGACGGTTGCGGTCAGCGGCGGGAGGGCTGCCGCGGAGCGTTGGTCAGTCGCGCGCCAGCCCGAACCGCGCCCGCAGGCCCGGACCCCGCTCGTCCTCCGCGGCCGCGACCGCCGCCGCGCCCGCCGTCACCGTCTCGTACACGGAGAGGATGTCCGCCCCGACCGTCGACCAGTCGAAGCGGCGTACGTGCTCGCTCCCCCGCTTCCGCAGCTCGGCCCGGCGCTCCGGGTCGCCGAGCAGCCGCACCGCCGCCTCGGCCAGCGCGTCGGAGTCCTCGTTGGGGAACAGCTCGCCGGCCGCCCCCTGGTCCAGCACCTGCGCGAAGGCGTCCAGGTCCGAGGCCAGGACCGGCGCACCCGCCGACATCGCCTCGACCAGGATGATCCCGAAGCTCTCGCCACCGGTGTTGGGGGCGACGTACAGGTCGACGCTGCGCAGGAAGCTGGCCTTGTCCTCGTCGCTGACCATGCCCAGGAACTCCACGCGCGGGCGCAGTTCGGCGGGCAGCGACTCGACCGCCTCCTCCTCGTCACCGCGGCCCGCCACCAGGAGCCGGGCCTTCGGACGCTCGGCGAGGATCTTCGGCAGGGCCCTCATCAGGACGGGCAGGCCCTTGCGGGGCTCGTCGATGCGCCCCATGAAGCCGATGGTCTCGCCCTGCCACTCCGGGTTGGGCTTGGCCCCCGCGAAGAAGTCCACGTCCACGCCGTTCGGGATGACGACCGCGTCCCCGCCCAGGTGCTCCACCAGCGTGCGGCGCGCGTACTCGCTCACGGCGATCCGGGCGTTGATCTTCTCCAGGGCCGCCTGCAGGATCGCGTACGCGGCGATCATCGCGCGGGAGCGCGGGTTGGAGGTGTGGAACGTGGCCACGATCGGGCCCTGCGCCGCCCAGCAGGCCAGCAGGCCCAGGGACGGCGAGGTCGGCTCGTGGATGTGGATCACGTCGAACCGGCCGTCGTGCAGCCAGCGGCGCACGCGCGCCGCCGACAGGAAGCCGAAGTTCAGCCGCGCCACCGAGCCGTTGTACGGCACCGGGACCGCGCGGCCGGCCGAGACGACGTACGGCGGCAGGGGCGTGTCGTCGTCGGCGGGAGCCAGCACGGAGACCTCGTGGCCCAGCCCGATGAAGTACTCCGCGAGGTCGCGGATGTGGAACTGGACGCCGCCCGGCACGTCCCACGAGTAGGGGCAGACGATGCCGATCCTCACGGCCGCTCACCGGCCGCACCGTCGGCCCGGCGGGGCTGAAGGTCCTTGAGCCACAAGCGCTGGAGCATGTGCCAGTCCTCCGGATGGTCCGCGATCCCCGTGGCGAAGGCGTCGGCCAGCGCCTGTGTCATGACAGACGTCTTTTCGGGCCGGTCACCTGTCTCGGGCACCTCGACCGGAGGATGCACCCGCCCCCGCATGACCGGCGAGTCGTCGTACCAGAGTGTCACCGGCAGGAGCAGCGCGCCCGTCTGCTGGGCGAGCAGGGCGGGTCCGGCGGGCATGCGGGTGGCCTCGCCGAAGAACTGGACCTCGACGCCGGAGGTCGACAGGTCGCGCTCGGCGACCAGGCAGACCAGGCCGCCGTCGCGCAGCCGCCGGGCCAGCGTGCCGAAGGCGCTGCCACCGCTGTGCGGCAGGACCTCCATGCCCAGGCCCTCGCGGTAGGCGACGAAGCGGTCGTAGAGGGTCTCTGGCTTGAGGCGTTCGGCGACCGTGGTGAACGGCGTCTCGAGCGCGGTGGTGACCCAGGCGCCGGCGAGGTCCCAGTTGGCCATGTGCGGCAGCGCGATGATGACGCCCCGGTCGGAGGCGATCCCGTCGGTCAGGTAATGCACGTCCTTGGGGTCGAAGCCGCCCTTTATGCGCTCGGCGCTCCACGCCGGGAGGCGGAAGGACTCCATCCAGTAGCGCAGGTAGGACCGCATGCCCGCGCGGGAGAGCTCGGCGAGGCGCTCGGGGCTCGCGCCGGGCACCACGCGCGCGTAGTTGCTCTCCAGGCGCTGCACGCCCTTGCCGCGCCGCTTCCAGGCGAGGTCGGCGATGCGCCGGCCGAGGCGCACGGCGACCGGCTCGGGGAGGCTCTTGACGGTGCTCCAGCCGAGGCCGTACAGCGCGTCCGTCAGCCGGTCCCGGGCGCTCACTTCGCCGCCTCGCTCCCGTGCGAGGCGTTCTCCTGCGAGTCGGCCGATGCCGCGGCCTCGGCCTCGGCCGACTCGCGGCGGACGGTGACGACGCGCTGGATCAGCGTGACGAGGCTGCCCACGGCGACGATCCACAGCGCGACCGGCAGCAGGTACTGGATGCCCGGCACCCCGAACTTGTGCATCCCGGCGAGGCCGGCCGCGACCAGCGAGATGACCAGGCGCTCGGCCCGCTCGACGAGGCCGTTGACGGCGACCGGCAGACCGATCGACTCGCCCTTGGCCTTGGTGTACGACACCACCTGGCCGCTGGCCAGGCAGAAGATGGAGACGGCGCACAGGACGTTGTCGTCGCCGCTGCCCGCGTACCAGAGGGCGAAGCCGCCGAAGATCGCGCCGTCGGCGACCCGGTCGAGGGTGGAGTCGAGGAAGGCTCCCCACCGGCTGGAGCGGCCCAGCTGGCGGGCCATGTTGCCGTCGACGAGGTCGGAGAAGACGAAGAGCGTGATCACGATCGTGCCCCAGAAGAACTCGCCCCTGGGGAAGAAGACCAGCGCGCCGGCCATCACGCCGGCCGTACCGATGAGCGTCACCGTGTCGGGGCTGACACCCCGGCGGATCAGAAACGCGGCGAACGGCGTGAGGACACGCGTGAAGAATGCACGCGCGTACTTGTTCAGCATGGCCTTCCCGACGGTCGGTGTGGCCGGCTCGGCCTCTGCTGGCCACCGGCTGGCCCATCGTAGCCAGGCGCGCGCATGTACGACGCTCGGGCACCCGCACCCCGCCGTCACGGCCTGAAGCCGGACGGGTAACGGCGCGATCGCGTCCTTCGTATGGACGCACCGTGACGGGAGTGGAAAGCTCGAAGAACCGCGGGCGTCATCGGAGCCGCCGCCGCACGCGGCCCGGCATGTCCGCGCCCTCAGAGACCTCACCGTGCACGGGAGGCAAGGCCATGGGCGACAAGGCAAGCACACACCCCGGAGCCGCCGGCAGGGCTACAGCGGCCGACCACCCCGCGTCCGTACGGAATGTGGTGCTGGTCGGCCACTCCGGATCGGGCAAGACGACTCTGGTCGAAGCTCTCGCGCTCACCGCGGGAGCAGTGAACCGGGCAGGCCGCGTGGAGGACGGCGGCACCGTCTCGGACTACGACGAGATCGAGCACCGGCAGAATCGTTCGGTACAGCTCTCCCTGGTGCCCGTCGAATGGGACGGCATCAAGATCAATGTCCTCGACACCCCCGGATACGCCGACTTCGTCGGAGAACTGAGGGCCGGTCTGCGAGCGGCGGACGCGGCCCTTTTCGTCGTCTCGGCCTCGGACGGCGTGGACGGCTCGACGCGCATGGTGTGGGAGGAGTGCGCGGCCGTCGGCATGCCCCGGGCGATCGTGATCACGCATCTGGAGTCCGCGCGCGCGGACTTCGAGGGGATGACGCGGGTCTGCGCCGAGGCGTTCGGCGGGGACGACCCCGACGCCGTGCTGCCGCTGTACCTGCCGCTGCGCGGCCCACAGGGACCCGACGGGCACGCGCCCGTGACGGGCCTGATCGGGCTGCTGTCGCAGAAGCTGTTCGACTACTCCTCCGGCGAGCGCAAGGAGTCCGAGCCGGGCGAGGACCAGCTGCCGCAGATCGACGAGGCCCGCAACCGGCTGATCGAGGGGATCATCTCGGAGAGCGAGGACGAGACCCTCATGGACCGCTATCTGGGCGGCGAGGAGATCGACTTCAAGACGCTCGTCGAGGACCTGGAGCGGGCCGTCGCGCGCGGGGTGTTCTTTCCCGTCCTGGCCGCCGCCCCCGCGGCCGAGGGCGCCCGGCAGGGAATCGGCACCGTCGAGCTGCTGGAGCTGGTCACGGGCGGCTTCCCGACGCCCTTCGAGCACCCCACGCCCGGCGTCACCACCATCGACGGCAAGACACGCGAGATCAAGGCGTGCGACACCGACGGCCCGCTGGTCGCCGAGGTCGTGAAGACGTCCTCCGACCCCTACGTCGGCCGCGTCTCCCTGGTCCGCGTCTTCTCCGGCACCCTGCGCCCCGAGGAGACGGTGCACGTCTCCGGGCACGGCCTGTCCGACCGCGGGCACGAGGACCACGACGTCGACGAGCGCATCGGCGCGCTGTCCACACCCTTCGGCAAGACCCAGCGGCCGGTGACGCACGCCATCGCGGGAGACATGGTGTGCGTCGCGAAGCTCGGCCGCGCGGAGACCGGCGACACCCTCTCGGCCAAGGACGACCCGCTGCTCATGGAGCCCTGGGAGATGCCGGACCCGCTGCTGCCGCTCGCCATCCAGGCGCACAGCAAGGCGGACGAGGACAAGCTCTCCCAGGGCCTGTCCCGGCTGGTCGCCGAGGACCCGACCATGCGGCTCGAACAGAACCAGGACACCCACCAGGTGGTGCTGTGGTGCCTGGGCGAGGCGCACGCGGACGTCGCGCTGGAGAGGCTGCGCAGCCGCTACGGCGTCCAGGTCGACGTCGTACCGCACATGGTCTCCCTGCGGGAGACGTTCGCGGGCAGGTCGGCGGGGCGCGGGCGTCATGTGAAGCAGTCCGGCGGGCACGGGCAGTACGCGATCTGCGAGATCGAGGTGGAGCCGCTGCCCGGCGGCTCGGGCATCGAGTTCGTGGACAAGGTCGTCGGCGGCGCGGTGCCGCGGCAGTTCATCCCGTCGGTCGAGAAGGGCGTGCGGGCCCAGGCCGCCAAGGGGGTCGCGGCCGGCCATCCGCTCATCGACGTCCGCGTGACGCTGCTGGACGGCAAGGCGCACTCCGTGGACTCCTCGGACGCGGCCTTCCAGACGGCCGGTGCGCTCGCGCTGCGCGAGGCCGCGGCCGACGCGAAGATCCATCTGCTGGAGCCCGTGGCCGAGGTGTCGGTCCTGGTCGGCGACGACTACGTGGGCGCCGTGATGAGCGACCTGTCGGGGCGGCGCGGGCGGGTGCTGGGAACCGAGCAGACCACCGGCGGCCGCACGCTGATCCGCGCCGAGGTGCCCGAGATCGAGATCGGGCGGTACGCCGTGGACCTGCGCTCCCTCTCGCACGGCACCGCGCGCTTCAACCGCGCGTACGCACGGCACGAGCCGATGCCCCCGCAGATCGCCGAAAGGATCCGTGAAGAGGCGCGCGCGGCCTCGTAGTTGGCGCCGGGCGCGTCCAAGTCGCTTTTGTGGAACGCTCCCCTCCATGTCGGCGGACGGCTTCGGCCGTCCGCCGACGGATGTCGGTGCCTGCCGATACGCTGATGACGTGATCAAGTCGGCCCGGAATCGGCACGTCGTCCTGATCAACAGGTGTGCGGAGCAAGGAAGTCGGGAAGAGCCGCAGAGGCGACGTCGCGCGGCGATCGGGGGCGGGCATGACCGTTGAGAGCGGCTACGGGGACATCTTCGGGCCCCAGGTGCCGCGCACGGGCGACGAGGGCCAGACCGCGACGTACGCGCTGGCCTCGGCGTCCTACCGGGACAATCCGGTCGCGGAGATCAAGAAGGCCGACAACGAGTGGCACCAGACGACCCTCAAACCGGGCCGGAAATGGACGACGCTGTTCCGGCCCAACCTGGGCGAGGCGTATTCGCGGGCCGTGGTCGACCGCATGGTCGGCCCCGGCCGCAAGCCGCTCATCCAGTCCTTCGGAGCCGAGCCGCAGGTCGTCGTCGAGCACGCCCTCGCGGCGAACAACATCCGCAAGGACCGGGACAACAAGCTGTCCATCGTCATGGTGCTGTGCGGCCTGCTGTTCCTGCCCGGCCTGTTCGTGTGGCTGCTGATCTTCTCCATCCGCACGACCGTGGCCCGGCGCGACGACAAGCGGGCCGGCGCCCTGGCGACGACGCTGCTGGTGGCGGTGGGCGCGCTCGCCGTGATCTTCCTGATCCGGATGCCCTTCACCGGGTTCTGGGCCTGGTACGCGCGCGCCTGCGTCATCATGCCGGTCATCGGCTGGTTCTGGGCCAGGCAGATATGCGAGCGCACGGCGAGGGACCTGCGCGGGCGCTGGGACAGCCTGCTCGCCGGCAGCAGCGTCGGCGCCAAGGTGCCCGAAGCGGTGCCGACCGGCCCCGGCGAGACGAAGGCGGACGCGCTGCGTCAGTCCCTGGCCAAGCTCGCCGCCGAGCAGCAGTCCAACTCCGTGTTCTACGCCGGGCCCAAGGGCATCCTCGGCATGGGCACCCGCTGGGGCAGCTGGCAGCTCGCGGAAGACCTGGTGCCGGCCGACCCGACGCGGGAGATCCACCCGTTCCGCAGCTGGGACGTCATCCGCGCGATCCACGACCAGCTGAGGATGCTGGAGCGGAACACGCTGAACACCGGCGGCTTCCCCAAGCCCTCCATACGGCACTGGATCGTCACGCCGATCGGCGAGGGCTCGAAGGCGGTGTCCCGTCCCGAGGGCACCGACGTGGAGGCGTACCAGGTCAAGACCCACGCGATACAGGACATCTGCAACAAGCAGCAGTTCGGCGCGGGTGACCGGCACTACCTGGGCGTGCAGTGGACGCTGTGGGACGGGCAGCTGATCATCACCATGATGATCACGGTGACCGTGCTGCACGAGACGCTGCGCATCGAGGTCACCGGCCATGCGCTCGGCCCCGTGAACTCGCTGTTCACCAGCAAGCCCGAGGCGCCCTCGAAGCAGGTCCAGAAGTCCTTCAAGCCGTGGGAGACCCGGACGGTGAGCCTGCCGCTGGTCGACAGCGACGAGGTGGTGCGGCTGTCCGTCCGCGCCCCGATCTCCTGGTACCCGCCCCTGCTGAACTGGCTCGGCGGCACGATAGCCCTCCCGGAGCCGTTCGGGGTGCGGCACGCGTGGGCCGACCAGCCCTGGCGGCACCGCTTCATGGCGGACGACGCCCTGCGCGCGGCGACGCCGGTGCTGCGCGTGGTGCACGCCGCGGCGATACGGGTGCTGAACGAGAACGGCGTGAACACGGAGAAGTTCGGCTCGCGGTCGGCGTTCCTGTCGACGGCGGTGCAGGACGCGACGCCGCGGAAGGCGGACGTCTACGACGCGTAGGCCTCCGGCGGTTCGGCCGTTGTTCGGTGCGGGTGGGCGGTCGTGCGGAGCTGGGGGCTGCGCGCTCCCAGACCCCCCTGTCGGCCTTCGGCCTCGTCCTCAAACTCCCCCAGAGGGGGCACCCCCAGACAGGCTGAATGGTCCGCCGGCCGGGCCGATGTCCCTCACACCGCCGGCCATGCCTCCGCCAGCATCTTCCTCGTGTCCGCCAGCAGCTGCGGCAGCACGCGCGTGTGGCCGACGACCGGCATGAAGTTCGTGTCGCCGCCCCAGCGCGGGACGAGGTGCTGGTGCAGGTGGGCCGCGATGCCCGCGCCCGCGACGGCGCCCTGGTTCATCCCGATGTTGAAGCCGTGCGCCCCGGAGGCGGTGCGCAGTGCCGTCATCGCCTGCTTGGTCAGCGCGGCGAGCTCGGCGGTCTCGGCGTCCGTCAGGTCCGTGTAGTCGGCGACGTGACGGTAGGGCACGACCATGAGGTGGCCGCCGTTGTACGGGTAGAGGTTGAGCACGGCGTAGACCTGCTCGCCACGCCGGACGATGAGCCCGTCCTCGTCGGACTTGGCCGGGATGGAGCAGAAGGGGCAGCCGTCGCCGGCACCCGGGCCGGTCGGCTTGTTCTCGCCCTGGATGTAGGCCATCCGGTGGGGCGTCCACAGACGCTGGAAGGCGTCCTGCGTCCCCACTCCCAACTGCTGCTCCGGCTCGCTCGTCATGAAGTGCAGCATATGGCGTCGCCCGTTCGGAGCGTGTCGGCGGGGTTGCGGGAAAAGCCCGTCGCGCCAAGCTGGGCCGGTGGACGATGACACTCGCACAACCCGCTGGGAGCAGCGCACCGAGCTCCCGCTCGCCGTCGCGTCGCTGGCCTTCCTCGCCTCGTACGCGGTCCGCGTCCTGATGCCCGGCCTGACCGACCTCTTGCAGGCCCTGGCCCTTGTGGTGTTCCTCGCCTCGTGGGCGCTGTTCGCCGTCAACTACGCGGTCCTGTGGCGGCTGAGCGGGCAGGGGCTGAGCTTCGTGCGGAGACACGTGCTGGACACGGTGGTGCTGATCCTGCCGCTGCTGCGCCCCCTTCGGATGGTCAAGATCTACGAGGCCATGCAGCGACGGCACGGCAAGCCGCGGCTCGCGCTGCACGCGCGCGTGATCGTGTATTCCGGGCTGACGACGGTGCTGCTCGGCTTCGCCGGCACACTCGCCGTCTACCAGCAGGAACGCGGGGCGCCGGGCGCTTCGATGAAGACGTTCGGGGACGCCGTGTGGTGGACCTGCGCGACCCTCTCGACCGTCGGCTACGGCGACGTCGTCCCGGTGACGCCGATGGGCCGGCTGATCGCGGTCGGGATGATGGCCATCGGGCTGGCACTGCTCGGCGCGGTGACCGGCACCTTCGCCTCCTGGCTGATGCAGGTGTTCTCCCGGGAGGACGACGAGAGGCCCCCGGGAAGCTGACTTCCCGAGAGCCTCCGTGCAGGACGGCGGATCAGACCTGGGTCCGCTCCTCCACGACCTTCACGATCTTGGCGATGGCCTCGTCGACCGGGATGCCGTTCTCCTGCGAGCCGTCGCGGTAGCGGAAGGACACCGAGCCGTTCGACATGTCCTCGTCGCCCGCGATGACCATGAAGGGCACCTTCTGCTTCTGGGCGTTGCGGATCTTCTTCTGCATGCGGTCGGAGGAGGAGTCCACCTCGACCCGCAGGCCCTTGGTCCTGGCCGCGGCGGCGAACTTCTCCAGGTACTCGACGTGCGCGTCGCCGATCGGGATGCCGACCGCCTGGACGGGCGCGAGCCACGCCGGGAAGGCCCCCGCGTAGTGCTCGAGGAGCACCGCGAAGAACCGCTCGATCGAGCCGAACAGGGCGCGGTGGATCATGACCGGGCGCTGCTTGGTGCCGTCCGCGGAGGTGTACTCGAGGTCGAAGCGCTCCGGCAGGTTGAAGTCGAGCTGGATCGTCGACATCTGCCAGGTCCGGCCGATCGCGTCCTTCGTCTGGACGGAGATCTTCGGGCCGTAGAAGGCGGCGCCGCCCGGGTCGGGCACGAGGGGCAGGCCCTGCTTCTCGGCGACCTGGCGCAGCGTCTCCGTCGCCTCGTCCCATGCCTCGTCGGAGCCGACGAACTTCTCCGGGTCCTTGGTGGACAGCTCCAGGTAGAAGTCGGTCAGGCCGTAGTCGCGGAGCAGGCCGAGGACGAAGGTGAGCGTCTTGTCGAGCTCCTCCGACATCTGCTCCCGGGTGCAGTAGATGTGCGCGTCGTCCTGCGTGAAGCCGCGGGCCCGGGTCAGGCCGTGCACGACGCCCGACTTCTCGTACCGGTACACGGTGCCGAACTCGAAGAGGCGCAGCGGCAGTTCGCGGTAGGAGCGGCCGCGCGCGTCGAAGATCAGGTTGTGCATCGGGCAGTTCATGGGCTTGAGGTAGTAGTCCACGCCCTCGTCGAGCTGCATGGGCGGGTACATGCCGTCGGCGTACCAGTCCAGGTGCCCGGACGTCTCGAAGAGCTTCCCCTTCGTCGCATGCGGGGTGTAGACGAACTCGTAGCCCTCCTCCTCGTGCCGGCGGCGCGAGTAGTCCTCCATGACCCGGCGGATGATGCCGCCCTTGGGGTGGAACACGGCGAGGCCGGAGCCGATCTGCTCCGGGATCGAGAACAGGTCGAGCTCGCTGCCGAGCTTGCGGTGGTCGCGCTTCTCGGCCTCGGCGAGGAAGTCGAGGTACGCCTTCAGCTCGTCCTTGGTCGGCCAGGCGGTGCCGTAGATGCGCTGGAGCGTCGGGTTCTTCTCGCTGCCGCGCCAGTAGGCGGCCGCGTTGCGCATCAGCTTGAACGCCGGGATGTTCCGGGTGGTCGGCAGGTGGGGACCGCGGCAGAGGTCCTTCCAGCACAGCTCGCCGGTCTTGGCGTCCAGGTTGTCGTAGATCGTCAGCTCGCCGGCGCCGACCTCGACGTCCGCACCGTCGTCGTGCGAGGCGGAGCCCTTGAGACCGATCAGCTCCAGCTTGTACGGCTCGTCGGCGAGCTCCTCGCGGGCCTCGTCGTCGGTGACCACGCGGCGCGAGAAGCGCTGACCGCGCTTCTGGATCTCCTGCATCTTCTTCTCGATGGCCTTGAGGTCATCGGGGTGGAACGGCTTCTCGACGTCGAAGTCGTAGTAGAAGCCGTCCTTGACGGGCGGGCCGATGCCCAGCTTGGCCTCGGGGAACAGCTCCTGCACGGCCTGCGCCATGACGTGCGCGGCGGAGTGGCGCAGGATGTTGAGGCCGTCCTCGGAGGAGATGTCCACCGGCTCCACGACCTCGCCCTCGGCCGGCGCGTACGCGAGGTCCTTGAGCTCCCCGCTCACGCGCGCGGCGACGATCGAGCGCTCGCCGGCGAAGAGCTCGGCGGCCGTAGTCCCCGTCGTCACCACGCGCTCTTCCCGCTCGGAATCGCGTTGGATGATCACACGGACGTCTGACACCGGTCTCTCCTGACTGAAGGTGGGGTGCGGCGCCATACCAGGAGCGCGCGCAATAGGGGATCGTACCGACCCCGACCCTCCGACCGCGAAACGGTTGCCTTTCGGAAAAGATCGATACGGGGTCAGTCGCAGTCCTCCCCGCTGCACGCCTCCTCGAAGAAGTCGAGATTCTCCTGCAGCGATTTCAGCAGCCGGTCCCGCTCCGCCTCCTCCACCTGCACCGGTGCGACCCCCGAGGCACCGGTCAGCCGCCGGAAGCCGCCCCGGGACTCCAGCCGCCCGTGCAACCGCACCGGCAGGCCCACGAGATGGGCGTGCCCGGCGATGCGGTAGTCCTCCTCGTCGAGGGTGATCCGCACGTGCGGGACCTCGGCCCCCGCGATCACGCGCAGCCGCACACTGCCCTCGCCGCGCGGCCCCGGCCTGCGCATCCGCACCACGGTGCCGGTGATCCGGACGGGCACGGACGGCTCCTCGCGCAGATAGCGGGCACCGGCCTCGCGCAGCACGGGGAGGTCGCCCGGCGAGAACTCCACCGGCTCGACCCCCGCCACACAGTCCTGGGGCACCCCGGCCGCGGGCGCCCAGTCGACCCCGATCCTGGCTCCCTCGGTGCCGCTCACCAGGGCGATCAGCGCCTCGGTGAGCTCCCGGCTGACGCCGGCCTCGACGGCGCCGTCGAACGCGTCCATGCCGCCGGTCGCGCGCTGGTAGTCGACGGCCTCGCGGGCGGCGTACAGCGCCTGGTGAAGCCGTACGGCGAGGGGCCGTCCCGTGCCCACGGGCACGAACGCGGTGAGCCGGCCGTCGCCGACGGCCGGCCCCACAAGGACGTTCTCCAGCAGCGCGGCGGCGCCCCGCCGGTGCCGGGCGCCGTGGTAGCCCGCACGCGCGCGGGTGGCGAGCGCGGCGGCGAGCAGCATCTGGCGGGCGGCGGTGCGCAGTTGCTCCTCCACGGGCCAGGGCGCGGAGTCGGCGGGTCCGGTGCGCACGTCCCGCCACCAGCGGACCTCGTCACTGGGCACGGCGAGTGCGACCAGCACCTCGCGCGCGGACGGCGAGCCGCTGCGGCTCAGGGCGAGCAGCGCCTCGCCGAGCAGGTCGTCGCTGTCGGGGAAGGCGCGGCTCTCCGGCACCAGCAGGCTCGTGCCGCCGCCTCCAGGGCCGGGCGGGGTCCAGCGGCCGTAGCGTCCGGGGGCTCCGCCGCGGCGCTGCCAGCCGTGCCGGCGCAGCAGGGCGCCGAGGACGGCGGGATCGATCTGACCCGGCTCGGGCGGCCGGTGCCAGGCGGCAGCGGCGATGTCGTCGGGGTGCGACCGCACGGGCCGGACCGGCTCCTCCACGGGGCGGTGCGTCACGGTCTGCCTCCCGTCCCGACCCGCGTCATGATCTCGCACAGCGCACGGTCGTCGAAGATGCGCGCGGTCGGTATCCGCACGGTGGTGCGGGTCCGGCCGGTGATCGGGTGCCCGGCGAGGTTGACCCAGTAGCAGCAGTGCCTGAGATCCAGCCGGTCGTGGCTCGCCCTGAGCCAGTCGTCCTGGGCGCGCGGGACGAGCATCACGACGAGGATCTTGTGCACCGACACGGGCGTGCGCGCGAGTTTGCGCAGATGGTCGTTGTCGAGCGTGAAGGAGAAGAAGCGGCCCGGTGGATTCGGTGGCACCTGGTACGTGCACTTGAGCTGCACCTTGATGGTGACCTCGTCATCGACGGTGTGCCCGGGCGAGCCGTGGCTGACGTGCCAGTCGATGCCGTTGTCCGGGAATGGTTGCGACAGCGAGCAGCCGGCCGCCGCGGCGACCGCGTGCAGATAGCCCACCTGCAGTGTCTCCATGCACGCGGTGGTGGCGAGTGTGCCGCGAAGGGGCCCCGTGCGTTCGGGCAGCAGCCCGCCCCGCTCGGGCTGCGCTATCGCCATGACCAAACAGCCTTCCAAGCCAAGTGTTTCCCCGCTGCGGGCCGCTGAACTGCAAAGACCCGCACTCCTGTTGTGTCCTTCCGGCGTACGTCGCAAACAGCCCGGGTATCACCAAACAGGCAGAAGACGGGACGTCAGCTGCCGTGGGTGAACGAGGAGTTGTGCGGACATGACGTGCTGGTACGAGGGGCCTCTGGCCGCCTTCGACACGGAGACCACGGGCGTCGACGTCGAGACCGACCGCATAGTGTCGGCCGCCGTCGTCGTCCAGGACGCCCCGGGCTCGCGGCCCCGGGTGACCCGATGGCTGGTCAACCCGGGTGTGCCGGTGCCGGAGGCGGCGACGGCGGTGCACGGGCTGACGGACGAGCATCTGGCGCGCAACGGCCGCTGGCCGGCGCCGGTGATGTACGAGATAGCGGAGGAACTGGCCGAGCAGGCGGCGATGGCCCGTCCGCTGGTCGTGATGAACGCGCCCTTCGATCTCACGCTGCTGGACCGGGAGTTGCGCCGACATCGTGCCTCGTCGCTGGACCGCTGGTTCGAGGCGTCGGCGCTGCGCGTCCTCGACCCGCGGGTCCTCGACAAGCACCTCGACCGCTACCGCAAGGGCCGCCGCACCCTGACCGACCTGTGCGCGCACTACGGCGTCGCCCTGGAGGGCGCGCACGACGCGGCCGCGGACGCCCTGGCCTCTCTGGATCTCGTACGGGCCATCGGGCGCCGTTTCGCCGCCCGGCTGGAGCGTCTCTCCCCCGCCGAACTGCACACGCTGCAGACGACGTGGCACGCGGCCCAGGCACGCGGTCTTCAGGCGTGGTTCGCCAAGAGCGGCACGGCGGAGATCGTCAACACCGAGTGGCCGCTACGGCCGGACCTGCCCGCGGCGGCATGACAAAGGCCGGTCCGCAGCTGCGGACCGGCCTTTCCCGGTGGGCGATACTGGGTTCGAACCAGTGACCTCTTCGGTGTGAACGAAGCGCTCTCCCACTGAGCTAATCGCCCGGGAACGGACTGAACAATACAGGTCCCGGCGGGCTTGCATCAAACCGCTTCCAGGTGGGCGGCCAGACCCCGGCGTCCGGCGCGCATCATCAGCCGGTGGTTGGCGCGGAACACCGGACGTCCCGGGACGGCGAACGTCCTGAGCAGCGGCTTGTGCACGTCGACGACCTGCTCGTAGCGGGCGGCGGTGCCGGTGCCGGCCGCGGTGACCGTCCAGCGGGCCCAGCCCTCGACGTCGCCGGTCATGGCGATCTCCAGGACGCCGGCGCCGGGGTCGCGGCGCGCCTCACGGGCGGTGAAGCACAGGTCGTACGGGAGGAGCGAGCGGATCCGTATGACGCCGGTGGTGTCGTCGAGCCGGGTCACCTCGCGCACCTGGGGCCACCAGCGGGGGTACTCCTCGGGCCGCTCCAGCGCCTCGTAGACGACGACGGGCGCGGCGGCCAGCGACCAGAGGCTGCGGAAGCGGTAGTGGGTCCAGTCCATGCGAGGAGTGTGCCCGTAGGCAGGGCGTTCCTCCGGGATCTGAGTACGTTCTGAGTACGCGGACTCATGTCGCGTCACGTGACGCGGACCACACTCCCTGGCATGACGCATGTTCCGCCCCCGGCCGAGGAGTTGCGGTTCCTCGACGCCGAGCTCCGGCAACTGGACGCCCGCCGGGCCCAGTTGCTGCACCGCCGCGCCTGGCTGGTCGCCGCGCTCCAGGCGGCCGTGCCGGCAAGCCCGACGAGCCGGACGAGCCCGGTACGGCAGGTTCCCCTGGACCCGCCCCGCCCGGAGGCCACGGCGCCCGGCGTGCAGAACCTCCTCCTGCTGCTCGGCGGCGTGCTGCTCACCCTCGCGGCGGCGGTGTTCACGCTGGTCAGCTGGGGGGACATGGGGATCGCGGGGCGGGCGCTGGTGCTCGGCGCGGTGACGGCGGCCGCGCTCGGAGCGCCGGTGCCGCTGCTGAGGCGCGGGCTGCGCTCGACCGCCGAGTCGGTGGCCGGCCTGGGGCTCGCCCTGACGGTGCTGGACGCGTATGCGGTCCAGCAGGTCGCCTTCGCCGGGGCGGACACCGCGGCGTACACGGCGATCGCCTCGGCGCTGCTGGCCGCGCTCTGGACAGTGTACGGCCTGCTCCCGCGCGTGTCCGGGCTGCGTCTGCCGCTGCCGGCAGCGCTGGCCGCGGCCCAACTCCCGCTGCTGTGCTGGGCGATCTCGGTCTCGGCGGGTTCGTACATGATCACGGCCGCGCTCCTGCTGACGGCCGGGTTCGACACAGTTGTGGCGCTCCGAGTGACCGCCCGCTCCGTACGCGTCCCCGCCGTCGTCGGCGCGTACGGCATGGGCACCTGGGGCGTACTGGCGGCCGGCTGGCTCTCCTGGGGAGCAGCCGGCCCGAGCGCCGCCGCCCGTGCGGCGGCGCTCCTCCTCCTCGCGGCGGCGATCGCGCTGGGCGCGGCCTGGCGGCTGCCGAACCCGGCGCTGCCGACCGGCAACGCGTTGGCGGGCTGCCTGCTGCTGGTCGCGGCGGGCGGTGGCGTGCTGCGGGTGACGCTGCCCGGAGGATGGACCGTGCCGGGGTATCTGGCCTGCGGCGTCGCCCTGCTGGCGACGGTGCGGACACGGCTCCCCGAGCACCTGCGGCAAGGCGCCGTACAGGCGTCCGGCACCGTGCAGGCGGCTGCCGTGACATGTGCGCTGCCGCTCTTCGCGGTGGCGCTGCTGGGTCCGCTGGGCTGGGCCGCGCAGCCGTGGTCCGGCGCGCCGTCCGACGGGCGAGCCGCGGTGACCGTGCACACGCCGTGGCCGCCGTATCCGTGGCAGCTGCTCCTCGGCCCGCTGGCCGTCGCGGCCGTCCTGGCCTTCCTGGTGCGTGACGAGACCCGGCGGCCCTGGGCGGTGACCGGCTCGGCATGCCTCGCCTGGGCGACGGTCATGACGGTCCCGGCCACCTTCCAACTCCCCTACGCGGCAGCCCTGTTGCTGCAAGGTGCGGCGACCGGCGCGGCCCTCGCGGCAGCGGCCTTCCACCTCCTGCCCACGACCACCACCGCGCTGGCCCTGGGTGGCTCGGTCCCGCTCGCCTTTCTCTCCCTGCCCTCCCAGACGGCCACCCTCGTCGTGCTGTCCGTCCTGACGGCAGCGCTCGCGGCCGCCTCGGCCCGGCCGCACCTCGCGCCGCTCACCGCCCCCGCCTCACTCGTGTACGGCACCGCGCTCGCCTGTGCGACGGGTGCGGCGGCGGGCTGGCAGACGCAGCACACGGCACTGCTGGTCCTAGTGGTCCCGCTGTCCGCGGCCCTGCTCGCCCCGCGCCTGGCCGGCCCCCACGCGCGCGTGCCGGTCGAAGTGACCGGCGCCGTCGCGGGGTTGCTCGCCATCGGCCTCGCGATCACCGTCCCGCCGGTGCTCGCCCTGGTGCTCGCGCTGTGCGGCGTCATCGCGGCCGGCACGGCGGTGCGCCCCGACCGCCGGCCCGTCGGATACGCGGCCGCCGTCCTGTTCGTGCTGGCCAGTTGGGTGCGGCTGGCCTCCTGGGACGTCGGCACCGTCGAGGCGTACACGCTCCCGGTCACCGTCCCGGCGCTGTGCGTCGGCGCCTGGCGCAGGCACCGCGATCCGCGGGCCTCGTCCTGGACGGCGTACGGCGCCGGTCTCGCCGCCACCCTGCTGGCCAGCCTCGTCGCGGCCTGGCACGACCCGCACTGGACACGCCCGCTGCTGCTGGGCGCGGCAGCCCTGCTGCTCACCCTGCTCGGCGCCCGGCACCGCCTCCAGGCACCACTCGTCCTCGGCGGCTCGGTGCTCGTCCTGGACACGCTGCACGAACTCGCCCCGTACCTGGTGCAGATGACCGGCGCACTCCCCCGCTGGGTACCTCCCGCCCTCGCCGGACTCCTGCTGCTCGCACTCGGCGCGACGTACGAGCAGCGCATCCGGGATGTCCGACGGGTGCGGGAGGTCCTGGGGAGGATGAGCTAGCCGATCACCGACCGGCTTGCTACGACGGCATCTTGTCGCCGAGCAGGGCCAGATTCTCGATGGCGGCGAGGCCGTACAGCGCGGTGTCGTTGGACGACACCCACGCGGCCTCGCTGCCCGCGACGAGGGTCACCGGACCGCTCAGCTTCTCCGTCTTCCACGGTGAAGCCTCCTTGTAGCCGTCGGAGTCGTAGAACTTCGTCCACGCGCGCTTGGCGAGCGTCTCGTCGCCGGTCTTGACGGCGGCGTACGCGTCGAGGCGCGAATGGCCCTGGAAGAGCAGCAGGTTGCCGAAGTTGGACCCGTAACGCGCCGCCTGCTCGGCCTTGGTGGCGTTGAAGTAGCGGCAGTAGTCGAAGTACGCCTCGTTGAACTTCGGCATGTCGACCAGGTCGATCAGCTCGGCGCACAGCTCGTTGAGGCCGAAGACGGCCGACAGGTGGGACACGGAGACCACGGGCTTGTCGGCGACGGCGAACCTGCCGGTGTCGAGGTCGTACAGCCCGCTGCCCTGGACGAAGCCGTTGGGCTGTGCGGCGATGCCCTCCATCGTCGACAGCACCCGCGCCCTGGCCTTCTCCCACTTGGGGCCCTTGCGCTCCCACTCGGTCAGCCAGGCCGACACCAGACCGCTCCAGTCGGTGCCGAAGCCGATCGACAGGGCGTGCCGGTCCGGCGTGTAGGGATCGGTGCGCACCTTGCGCTGCGGGTCGAGGACCAGGAACGTCTCGTCCGAGTCGACATTGGCGTGCATGAGGTCTCCGACGCGTTCGTCCGCGGTGAGGAAGTAGTAGAAGCGCCGGTAGGTCGTGTTGGCGATGCGCTGCTGCTTGGCGCTGTCGGCGAAGTGCTGCACGCCGTGCCGGGTGCCCAGGCCCGCCCAGTCGCCCAGGTGGTAGACGTCGACCTCGCCCGTGTGCCGGGTCAGCGCCTCGGCGAAGCGGAAGATGTCCGCGCGGCCCGAGCGGATGTAGGCGAACCAGAGCCAGAGGTCCGGCGACAGCTCGGAGTTGTCCCAGGCGTAGCCGCCGATGTCGTAGCGCCACTGGTGGCGCACGGTGTCGTACGTGTGCATGAAGTCGCCGTAGTCCCAGAATCCGTACCAACGGCGTTGCTCCACCTGGTCCTTGTAGTAGGTGAAGAGGAAGTCGAGGTGGTCCTCGATCTTCGCCTTCGCCGCGGTGGACCGGTCGGGCTCCGAGTAGAGCCCGGGACCGAAGACCTTGGCCCCGATGAGCTGTCTGGGCGGCGCGGCGAGCTGCGGCAGCACGCGTACCGCCTCGACCTGCTGGGCGAGCGCCTCGGGGGCGGGCGTCGACTCGTTGGCCCAGAAGAGGAGTTCGGAGGTGCGGGCGATGCCGTAGGGGGTGCCGAACTTCGGCTCGTAGTCCTCGTAGGTGATCTCGAGTCCTTCGAGCTGCTTCGCGTACGTGTCCTGCCCCATGCCGTCGTGGTAGAAGCGCAGGTCCATCGGCTGGGCCTCGGGCGACCAGAGCCAGAGGGTGACCTCGGCCGCGTCGGTGTGGGCGTCGCGGACGTCGAGCTGGGCCGGGTGCTTCTGCCAGAAGTCCCGCAGGCCGAAGGAGAGTCCGCCGCTCACGCCGCCGACGTAGCCGAAGCCGGAGGCCCGCCCGCCGCCGCCGGCGCCGATCCAGCCGTAGCCCTTCTTGGTGCGCTTGCGGAGGGTGAATCCGTCGGCGGAGAGCTGGGAGAGGGTGTAGTCGCCCCACTCCGGGATGTACTGCAGTCTGGACGTGACCCGCTGGTCCCAGGTGGACGGGTCGGGCAGCTTCTGCCCCGCGTACTGCGCCGCCTGCACGGCCGCGCCCGGGTCACGCCGAAGACCGGTGATGCCCTGCACGGCCTCCCGCAGCAGGCCGGTGCCCTCGCCGCCGATGCGGATGTGCCGGTCGTAGGCGGCGTCCCGCATCGGCACGGTGAAGCGGACGCCGAGGCCGCGGACGAAGTCTCCACTCGCCTTGCCGGGCTCCTGCGTGCCGTCGTAGGTGATGGTGTGCACCATGCGGAAGGAGTCGGCACCGGCGTAGAAGTACAGCCTGATCGAGAACGGCAGCCAACTCCGCTCGCCCTTGCGGTGCTTGCCGTCGATGCGGACCACGGCACGGACCGGGCCGTCCTGCTCGACGGTGACCTCGCCGATCGTCCCGTCGAAGCGCTCGGTCCTGACGGTGCCCTGGTCCTCGTCCTCGATCTCGGGCTGGCGGATCAGGACGAGCCGCCCGTTCCTGGCGATCTCCGTCGAGCCGCGGGTGACCGACTTGATGAGCGCGGAGCCGTTCTTGCCGATCTTCGCGGTGATGACGCCGGTCGACACGTCGACGGTGCCGCCGCTCCTGTCGACGGTGACCTTCTTGCCGGGGGCGGCCGCGTCACCGGCGCTCAGAGTGAGCTTGCCGGAGCCCGAACTCACCGCGTGCGCGGTCCACTTGAGGGAGCCGTCCGGCCAGTACGCGATCGGCCACGACTGCACGGGCACGGCCGCGCCGTCCGCGTCCGTGATCGCGAAGGTCTGACCGGGCCGGTGGGCGCCCTTCGGCCAGGGCACACCGACCGTGGAGCCGGGGGCGGCGCCCAGGCCGCCGTCCTCCAGCCAGTCCAGGGTCACGGGATCGGCGTCCGCGGCCTCGGCTCCGGGCGCGGCCTGCGCGTCCTTGGCGCCCAGCGCCCAGCTGAACTGCGCGGCGGCTCCGGCGGCGGCGGCCGCCTTCAGAAGGGATCTGCGGGGGATGGGAGACATGGGAGATCGGCCTTTCCTTTCCCTGCGGGAGGCAATTCGGGACAAGTAGTCAGGGGCATGACAGGTAGAGGCGCGGCGCCGGAGCGCCGGCCCGGTGCGAGGGGCGCCACCCGTCAGCGGCGCCGGTGGCGCTCCTCGACGGCGACGGCCGCCGCCGCGACGGCCCCCAGGACGGGGACCGCCAGCGGCGCGATGAGCAGGGCGGAGCAGACGACGAGGACCGCTCCGCCGACGAGCAGGAAGGAGCCGGACGGGTCGAGGACGGTACGGCGGCCGGCCGCGGCGAGCAGCGCCCGCCAGCGGGCCCCCGGTTCCCAGACCGCGGACGCCCGCAGCCCGGCCACCGCGAGGCCGATCAGCGCGAACAGGCCGGCGGCCCCGACGAGCGGTCCCCCGGGCAGCCCGGCGCGCACGGCCTGGACGTCGAACCAGGCCAGGCCCACCAGCGCCCACCCGGCGAGCCCGACGGCCCACCCGCCGCGCACGGCCGCCCGGAAGTCCCGTACGAACTCCGCCCAGCCTCCGCCCTGATGGGTGGTGCGACGGCGCAGATGACGCGCCCCCGCGGCGAAGGCCGCCGGGACGGTCACCACGCCGAGCGAGGCGAGTGCGATCCACACCCCGGTGAGCAGAGACTCGGCGAAGACGCCGAACCGTTCCGCGAACACCGACTCCCTGCGTGCCCTCACGCGTGTTCCGGCCATGGTGACCGCCTCAGCCCTTCAGTCCGGAGGTCGCCATGCCGTCGATCAGATAGCGCTGGAAGGCGAGGAAGAACAGCAGGACGGGCAGCAGCGCGACCAGCGACATCGCGATGAGACCGCCGTAGTTGGACGCGACGCCGTCGGAGTCGCGGAACATCATCATGCCGAGGGAGACGGTGTACTTGCCGGGCTCGTTGAGGTAGATCAGCGGGCCCATGAAGTCGTTCCAGGCGTTGATGAAGGTGAAGATGGCGCTGGTGATGAGCGCGGGCCGGCACAGCGGCAGCACGATCGACCAGTAGATGCGCAGATGCCCGCAGCCGTCGATCCGGGCGGCCTCGTCGAGCTCCCTCGGCAGGCTCCGCATGAACTGCACCATGAGGAAGACGAAGAAGGCCTCGGTGGCCAGGTACTTGCCCAGCAGCAGCGGGACGTAGGTGTTGATCAGCTCCATCTTCTGGAACATCACGTACTGCGGGATCAGCAGCACGTGGTACGGCAGCAGGAGCGTGCCGATCATCAGTGAGAACAGCAGGTTCCGGCCCGTGAAGCGGATCTTGGCGAAGGCGTACGCGGTCAGCGAGCAGGAGATGAGGATGCCGACGACGGCGCCGCCCGCGTAGAGCAGCGAGTTCTGGAAGAAGGTCCAGATCGAGATGTCGGCGATCCCGTCGGCCAGGTTCCTGAAGTTCTCCAGGATCGGATGGGCGGGGAACAGCTGCAGGCTGTTGATGATGTCCTTGCTCGGCTTGAACGACGCGCCGATCACCCACACCACGGGATACAGGACGACCGCGAGCACCAGCAGCGAGCCGATGTGCCACACGAGCGAGCCGGTCCGCCTGCGGCCCAGGGACCAGGACCTGGTGGTGGTCGGTTCGGTCGTGCTCGGTTCGGTGGTGGCCGCGCTCATCGGGCGTCCTCCGCTTCGTTCTCGTAGTGCACCCACTTCTTCTGCGACCAGAACAGGACGGCGGTCACCAGGGCCACGGCGAGCAGCAGCATCCAGGCCATCGCGGAGGCGAAGCCCATCTGGGCGTTCTTGAAGCCCTGCTGGTAGAGGTAGCAGGTGTAGACGAGCGTGGCGTCGGCCGGACCGCAGTACGTGTTGGAGACGACGTAGGCGGAGCCGAAGATCTGGAACGAGTGGATGGTCTCCAGCAGGACGTTGAAGAACAGCACCGGCGAGATCATCGGCAGCGTGACGCTCCAGAACTTGCGGAACGCCCCGGCGCCGTCCAGTTCGGCCGCCTCGTACAGCTCCTTCGGCACCTGCTTCAGCCCCGCGAGGAAGATGACCATGGGGGCGCCGAACTGCCAGACGGTGAGCGCGACCAGGCAGTAGAGGATCCAGTCGGGGTTGCCGACCCAGCCGCCGACATGGAAGCCGAAGACCGACATCGTACGGTCGACGATGGCTTTGTCGGAGAAGATCGACCGCCAGACGAAGGCGACGGAGACGCTCGCGCCGATGAGCGAGGGGGCGTAGAACGCGGCCCGGTAGAAGGCCTGTCCGCGCCGGCTCTGGGCGAGCAGCAGGGCCACGCCGAGCGCGAGCAGCAGCTTCAGGGGTGTGCCGATGACGACGTACTTCGCCGTCACCTCGACCGACTTCTGCCACCGCGGGTCGTCGAACATCCTGGTGAAGTTGTCGAGCCCGATCCACTTCGGGGTGTTGAAGAGGTTGTAGTCGGTGAACGCGAAGTAGAGCGAGGCGACCATGGGGCCCGCGGTCAGGAGCAGGAAGCCCGCGATCCACGGGGACATGAAGAGATAGCCGGCGAGGTTCTCGCGGCGCCCCCGCCGCCGCCCGGCGGCGGGGGCGGCGGAGCGGGCTCTACGGGTTGCGGGCGGTGAGTCCTTGACGAGCGTCACGGTGCTTCCCCATCGGTTCCGTCAGGTCCGGTCAGGCAGGTCCGGTCAGGCCTGGAAGGCGGCTTGCGACTCGTCGAAGAACTGCTTGACCGCGTCGGAGGTCTTGACCTTGCCAAGCCCCAGGTCACCGCCGATGCGCAGGAAGGCGGCCTCGATGGTGTCGGCGCCGGAGGGGTGCGGGGTGATCGTGCCGAGGACGCCGGCCTTGGCGGTGTCGGCCTCGTACTGCGCGATCTCCTTGTTCACCGCGTCCGTCGGCTTGAAGGCGTCGTACTGCTCGGTGGAGGCGAGGATGCCGCGGTCGTAGCCCATGATCTTGCCGACCTCGGGGTCGTGGACCATGAAGTCGATGAACTGGGCCACCTCCTTGGGATGCGAGGTGCGCGCGGAGGCGCTCAGCATCAGGGAGGCCAGGTACTGCCCGGTGTGCTTGCCGTCCATGGTCGGGATCGGCGCGAGACCGTACTCGCTGTCGCCCTCCGCCGAGTAGCGGACGGTGAAGTTGTCCCAGGTGAATTCCGATGCCCCGTGCCCTGCGGAGAGCGAGGACTTGGGCCGGTCCTGCGCCACGATCTTGGGGTCGGTGACGAACCCGGCCTTCACGCGGTTGTAGCCGTCCTGCCACCACTCCGTCAGATCGGCCTGGTCGAAACCGAGCCCGTCCTTGGTGTAGAACGCCTTTCCGTTCTGCCTGAGGTACAGGTCGTACAGGTACATGATGCTGAAGTAGCCCGTGTCACCCGCCACCTTGGTCTTGTCGTAGACGGTCTTGAGGGCCTTGAAGTAGTCGTCCCAGGTCCAGCCCGCCGCCGGCTCGACGCCCGCCTTTCGGAAGACCTTCTTGTCGATGACCAGCGCCATGGTGTTGGAGCCGACGGGGATGCCGAGCTGCTTGCCGTCGACCTGGCCGACCTTGGTGACACCCGCCCGGAAGTTGCCGAGGCTCAGGTTGCCCGCGTCGATCTGGGACCGGAGGTCGAGCAGAACACTTCTCTTGTCGTACTTCCTAAGGAAAGTGACGGCGTTTTGGAAAACGTCCGGGGGATTTCCACCCGAGGCCTGCGTCTGGAACTTCTCCCAGAATGAGGCGTAGTCCTGGAAGTCCGTCTTCACCTTGATCTTCGGGTACTTCTTCTCGAAGAGCGCGACGGACCGGTTGATCTTCTTGGCCCGCTCGTCGGCACCCCACCACGAGTAACGGATCGTCACCGTCCCGTCCGCCGACGTGCCGCTGTCACCCCCGCACCCGGTCGTCGCGGCCAGCCCCAGCGTGGCCGCCGAGGCACCGGCCACCTTGAGGATCGTGCGCCTGTCGACATTCCTTCTGGTTCCCACAGTCGGGCCCTCCCCGGCGTTGTCGCCACCTGCATGAATCGTTTCAAGTAAGCGCTTGCTGGCACAAGTTACGGAGGGCCCAGGAGTGCGTCAATGATTCGGACAGGAATTTCTCGCGGCCCGCCCCGGCGGGTCGACGGCGCACCAGGGGAAGAGGCCGCCGAACAAGGGGTGTTGCCGCAGGTGAGGCTCACCCGGCCGACGGGCCGAACGTCAACTGATGCCCCGTACAAGGAGGTTGCCCGACCGAAACCGGCTGGAGCGGCCGGAGCGGGAGGCCCGGTCCGGGGCCCACGGAGGGCGCTCTCATACGCCGACGGCCCGCCTGCTCTCGCAGACGGGCCGTCGGTCCCGGGTGGGCGATACTGGGTTCGAACCAGTGACCTCTTCGGTGTGAACGAAGCGCTCTCCCACTGAGCTAATCGCCCGGGCGCACGAAGAAGATTACCCCATGTCAGGGGGTGCCCGTGACCAGCGGGAGCCTGCACCGGCCGGCCCGGCACCCGGCCGCACGGATCACTGGTTCTCGATGTTCCAGGGCATCTCGAAGCCGAACTCGTAGAGGTAGATGCCGGCCAGGACCCCCACGATCACGAGGCCGATCACCGTGAGCGTGATGTTGCGGCGCCGCACCTTGGGGTCGAGGGCACGCTGGGCCGCCTCGGTCACCTTGCGCTTCGTCCAGCGCAGCACGAGCTGGGCCCATACGAACTCGGTCGCCCAGATGGCCATGCCGCCGAAGATCACGACCCAGCCGGGCCCGGGCAGCGGCAGCATCACGATGCCGGCGGCCACCACCGCGAGTCCGATGACGAAGACGCCGACCTGCCAGCTCAGATGCAGCGCGCGGCGCCGCTTGACGAACGCGGGCGCCCTGGAGCCGAGCCCCTGTTCACCGTGCGTCCCCGCCGCCTTCGCGCGGTCCGCGTCCGCCTCGTCCGTGTCCGGTTCTTCCACCACGGCGACCTCGCCCGGCCCACCCTCGATGCCGTTACTCCCCGTATTCATACGGCCAAACTTTACCTTACTTTACGCAACGAGAACCAGTCACCGGAATGGCCGTACCGCGCGAACGGACTCTCGGCCGGAAGAGTTACGTAAAGGCACGCAAAACACTCAGAGGGGTTTACAACGGCACCGTAGGTGGCATGTCGATTTCGCCGACGTGCGAATCCCCGAGCGCACACTGAGCGAAAGGCCCTGGCGCTTATGAACACCACGGTCAGCTGCGAGCTGCACCTGCGCCTCGTTGTGTCGAGCGAGTCCTCCCTGCCTGTCCCCGCAGGCCTGCGGTACGACACGGCCGACCCCTACGCCGTGCACGCCACCTTCCACACCGGAGCCGAGGAGACCGTCGAGTGGGTGTTCGCCCGCGACCTCCTCGCGGAAGGCCTCCACCGGCCGACGGGCACCGGCGACGTCCGAGTCTGGCCGTCGCGCAGTCACGGTCAGGGCGTCGTGTGCATCGCCCTGAGCTCTCCGGAGGGCGAGGCACTGCTGGAAGCCCCGGCGCGGGCACTGGAGTCCTTCCTGAAGCGAACAGACGCCGCCGTGCCTCCCGGCACGGAGCATCGGCATTTCGATCTCGATCAGGAGCTCTCGCACATCCTGGCGGAGAGCTAGGGGCGAGGCACTCGAAGCCGCCCGGCGCCGTCGACTCGGGGTGACGGCTCGGGCTCAGGACAACTGCATACGGTACGCATCAGCGCCGCCACCGCGGTTCTCGCCGCGGGGCGGCGCCGGTGTGTGCGAGGGGGTGCGGGGCAGGAGCCCTGACGGCACGACCGTCCGCAGCCGGGCGCGAACCCACTAACATCGGCCAGCATGAGGCGGACGTCCGCCCCACCCCCAGGCCAGGGAGCTGAACGTGCTGATCACCCACGACACGCGGTGCGCGCTGGACACCGTGGTGGATCTGGTGAACACCGCGCCGGAGGACGGCGCGACACCGGACGCACTGCCCGACGTCGCAGCTCTCGAGGACTTCGTACGAAACCACGACATCAGTGACGTCGGCACGCTCTCGGAGTTCGACCTCTCGGCCGTGCGCAAGATCCGCGGGCGGTTCGCCTCGGTCTTCGCGGCGCCGGAGGCCCGTGTCGCGGCCGGGCTGATCAACGAGCTCGTCGCCGCCGCGGGCACCACGCCGCGACTGACGGACCACGACGGCTACGACTGGCATGTGCACTACTTCGCGCCCGGCGCCTCGGTCGCCGATCACCTCGCGGCCGACTGCGGGATGGCGCTGGCCTTCTTCGTCGTGGCCGGCGAGGAGGAGCGACTGCGCCGCTGCGAGGCTCCGGACTGCCGGCGCGCCTTCGTCGACCTCTCGCGCAACCGCTCGCGGCGGTACTGCGACAGCCGCACCTGCGGAAACCGGCTGCACGTGGCCGCGTACCGGGCGCGGCGCAAGGAGGCGGCGGGCTGACGCCCGGGCCGGACGGAGGATGCGACGTGGCCCCGGCGGGTGACGCCGGGGACCACGGGTACGGCTCACAGCAACAGCAGGTCGTGCAGCGCAGCCATGAGGAGCAGACACCCGATCACCGCAAGGAAGATCATCAGCGGTGGCTGGGAAAGGGCGAAAAGGCATCCACGCGGCTCATCCTTCGGCGGCGCGGCATCGCTCTGTGTCGTGTCCAGCATCTCGCGGCGATGATGACGCAGACCGTGCGTCCGACGCGATCAACACGCAGGGATTGAACGGCAGTTCTCCGGATTGGTTGAAATCCGGTACAGCTCGTGACCGCTTCGCTGCACAGCCCTGATCCACTGTGTCGTTTCAGTCGTCATGCGCAGGTCATATGCCGTGCTTCTTCAGGATGGCCTCGATGTCGCTGAAGTCGTCCGCGGCCTCGCGGCGGGGTGCGCTCGCGGGCTTGTCCGCCGCACGGGCCCCGGGACCGAGGGAGGGCGCCGACGCCGTCGGGGCGACCGCCTCGCGCTGCTGCGCGGCCCTGGCCTCCTTGCGCTCCTTGCGGGTGCCGCCGCGGCGGCGCTCCACCGCGCGCGTGGTGGAGAACAGCAGCCAGGCGACGCCGAGCACGCCGAACCCCGCCCAGGCCGTCGGGCTGAAGGCGGTGTCCGCCAGCCACTGCACGATGCCGGTCATCACCAGGCCGAGGGGCACGAGCGAGTAGGCGGCGATACGGGCGGCCGAGAGGAAGCGCTTGCGGTACGCCGAGACCGCCGCGATGCCCAGGCCGGCCGCGGCTACGGCGGAACAGACGGTTTCGGCAATCATCCGGTCCTCCAGGCAGGGCTCGGTCGGGCGGCTCGTCCCTTCCATCCTGCACCGCCCGACCCCCGTGGGGCCATGCTCCGGGCGGACATCAGGGACATCTCCGGGTCGGCTCATCCGAAGGTGCCGGTCACGGGCGCACCCCCGGGTGCAGATCGGAGTCGCAGGAGCAGGTGGCGGGCCCGATCCGATTGGGCCGGCGGGTGCGGCGGCTGGAAGACTGTGGCCATGAGCGACTCCTCCCCCGTGCCTCCCGCCGTGCCCGTGCTCGAGGTCTGGTGCGAACTTCAGTGCCCCGACTGCCGCAGTGCCCTCGAGGACCTGCGCGCACTGCGCGCCCGCTACGGCGACCGGCTGGAGCTGCGGCTGCGGCACTTCCCGCTGGAGAAGCACAAGCACGCCTTCGCCGCCGCGCAGGCCGCCGAGGAGGCCTTCGAGCAGGGCAAGGGCTGGGACTACGTCGAGGCCGTGCTGGAGAGGGTCGAGGAGCTGGACCGCGAGGGCGAGCCCTTCCTGGTCGAGAAGGCCGGTGAACTCGGCCTCGACGCCGACGAGTTCGACACCGCGCTGATCGACGGCCGGCACATCCTGATCGTCGACGCCGACCAGGCCGAGGGCAAGGCGATCGGCGTGACCGGTACGCCGACGTACGTCATCGGCGGCGAGCGCCTGGACGGCAGCAAGAGCCAGGAGGGGCTGCGCGAGCGCGTCGAGGAGATCGCGGACCGGCTGCTCGCCGAGGGCGCCTGAGTCCCGGAGCGGAGTCCCTGAGCAGAGCCTTGTGCCTGAGCAGAGCCTTGTGCCGGATTAGAGCCTTGTGCCTGAGCAGAGCCTTGTGTCAGAGCAGGGTCTTGTAGAGGACGTGGCGCGTCGTCTCGTAGCCGAGTGACTCGTAGAGCCGCTCCGCCGGGGTGTTGCCCGCGAACACGTTGAGGCCGAGGACGCGCCGGCCGGCGGCGATCGCCTGGGCCTCCGCCAGGAGCATGAGCGAGCGGCCGTGTCCGTGGCCGCGGTGGGCGGCGTCGGCCTCGACGTCGTAGACGTATGCCTTGTCCTCGGTCAGGGCCACCCAGAGGGTGCCCACCCGGGCGCCCTCGTGCTCGAGCACGGTGAAGCGCATGCCCTCGGTGGTGAGCCCCTGCGGCAGGAGTGTCGCGTGGCCGCGCCGGGACATCTCGTGCGCGACGGCCTCGGGCACGTCCCGCTCGATCCACACGCGCGCGTACGCCTCGGTCTCCCCGGCGATCCACGTCTCGTACTCGGCCTCGGTCATGGGGCGGCCGAGGCTCCCGGCCGGCAGGCGGGGCGGGGTGTCGCCGAGCTGCTTCTCCATGCCGCGGTTGCGGTGGACGTACCCGAGCGCGTCGACGAGCCGCAGCGCGTCATCGGCGCCGGCGGGCACCAGCGCCTCGATCTGCCGGCATCCCCAGCCGCGCGCCACCTCCTCCGCGGCGAGCGCGGCCACGGTGCCCCGGCCTCGGCGGCGGTCCGGCTCCTCGATGCGCAGATCGAGGATGCGGGCCACGGAGTCGCCGAACTGGGGCAGGGTGGCGAGGCGGACGGTGCCGACGGGGCGGCTGTTCACGCACACCTGGAAGCGGCGTGAACGTGTCCCGTCGGCGGCGCGCTGGAGCGGCTCGGTCGGCCGCAGGGTCGTGGTCATCAGGGGTGTTCTACCCGCCGCGCCCCCTCGTGTCAGCCGGTTTTCGCGTGCTCTTACGGATCTTGGTCGTGCCCGGACATCTCGTCGAAGATCCGCACGGCCTTGGCGGTCACCGGGCCCGGCGCGCCGGGCAGTTCGCGGTCGTCGACGCGGTGCACGGCCTGGATGTCCCGCAGCGAGGAGGTGAGGAAGACCTCGTCGGCGCGCTCCAGGACGTCCAGCGGCAGGTCGGTCTCCTTCGCGCCGGTCCACTCGGCCACCAGCGCGCGCGTGATGCCCGCGAGGCAGCCGGAGGCGACCGGCGGGGTGTGGATCTCGCCGTCGAGGACCACGAAGACGTTGGAGCCGGTGCCCTCGCACAGCTGCCCGACCGTGTTCGCGAACAGGGCCTCGGACGCGCCGTGTTGGTGGGCGCGCGCGAGGGCGACGACGTTCTCGGCGTACGAGGTCGTCTTCAGGCCGGCCAGCGCGCCGCGTTCGTTGCGCGTCCACGGGACCGTGATCACCGCGGTGGAGGCGGGGCGGCGGGTGGCCTCGCCGAGGGCCACGACGAGCGTCGGGCCGTGCTCGCCGCGGTCGGAGCCGAGGGGGCCGTGGCCGCCGGTGTAGGTGACGCGCAGCCGGCCGTAGGCCATCGGGTTGGCCTCCAGGACGGCCGCGCAGGCCCGCCGGATCTCCTCGTGATCGGGGTCGGGCAGGCCGAGGCCGCGCGCGGAGCGGGTCAGCCGGTCGAGGTGCCGGGTCAGCGCGAACGGCCTGCCGTCCACCGCCTTCACCGTCTCGAAGATGCCGTCGCCCACGGTCAGCCCGTGGTCGAAGACGGAGACGCGGGCGGTCTCGATGTCCTGCAGCCCGCCGTCGAGCCAGAGCTTCACTGCTTCCTACCTCGCAAGTCTGCGCCGGGTGATTCGGATCGGCCGGGGGTCCGGGGGGTGTCCCCCGGGTCGGCACCGCACATCGTGATTCCCTCTCCACTCACCGCGTACGTCCCCGACGCTACCGCGAGCAGCCGGGCTGCCTTCAGCTCGGTCTCGCGCCACTCGGCCTCGGGGTCGGAGCCCCAGGTGATGCCGGCCCCGGTGCCGAAGCGCAGCACACCCTGTGCGCGGTCGATCCAGAAGGTACGGATGCCGACGGCCAGCTCGGCGGTCCCGCGGTCGGCGTCGACCCAGCCGATGCCGCCGCAGTACGGGCCGCGCGGCGCGGTCTCCAGGGCGTCGATGATCCGCAGGGCGCTGGACTTGGGGGCGCCGGTGACCGAGCCGGGCGGGAAGGTGGCGTCGAGCAGCTCCGGCCAGCCCGTGCCCTCGCGCAGCTCGCCGCGGACCGTGGAGACGAGGTGGACGAGCCCCGGGTGCTTCTCCACGGCGCACAGGTCGGGGACGGTGACGGTGCCGGTGGCGCAGACCCGCCCGATGTCGTTGCGGACCAGGTCCACGATCATCACGTTCTCGGCGTAGTCCTTGTCCAGCAGGTCCGCCTCGGTGCGCCCGGTGCCCTTGATCGGCCCGGACTCGACGACGCGGCCGTCGCGCCGGAGGAAGAGTTCGGGCGAGGCCGTCGCCGTCTCGATGCCGTGCCCGGGCAGCCGGATCGTTCCTGCGTACGGCGCCGGGTTGCCGCGCGCCAGCACGGCGGTCAGGGCGTCCACGTCGGCGCCGGCGGCCACGGGCGCGGAGAGCACCCGGCAGAGGTTCGCCTGGTAGACCTCGCCGGCCGCTATGTGCTCGCGGATCCGGCGCACGCCCGCCGTGTACGCCTCGCGGTCGAGCGAGGACGTCCAGTCACCGACGGCAGGTCCCCGCCACTCCCCCGGGACCGGCGCGGGCACGGGCTCCTCGCGTACGTCCCTGAAGCGGGCGCAGGTCAGCGGGCCCTCGAAGTCCGCCACGACGGCCCAGAAGCCGGTGGAGTCGAGGGCGGCGGGGTCGCCGGTGACGTCGAGGAGCCCGGTGGCGACGCGGTCGCCGAAGCGGGCGAGAGGGGGCAGGTCGAGCACGCAGCCGAGTCTAGGGCGGGTGTCGTGAAGGTGACCCGGCCATGACCGTTCGGGGACCCCCGCCATGTCCCTGAGCAGGTGCAGGGCATCACGCTGCGCAAACGCGTTTTTGTACTGGCCCCGGAATCCGCTAGAGTTCACCACGTCGCCGGGACGCGGAAGCCGACCGAAACGACAGGCGGACGTAGCTCAGTTGGTAGAGCGCAACCTTGCCAAGGTTGAGGTCGCGAGTTCGAGCCTCGTCGTCCGCTCGAAGGATCGAGGGGATCTTCCCGACCCCCGCACTCCTGGTGGAGTGGCCGAGAGGCGAGGCAACGGCCTGCAAAGCCGTCTACACGGGTTCAAATCCCGTCTCCACCTCCAAGGACGATTAGCTCAGCGGGAGAGCGCTTCCCTGACACGGAAGAGGTCACTGGTTCAATCCCAGTATCGTCCACCGGATCTTCGGATCCCCCGCGCGATTAGCTCAGCGGGAGAGCGCTTCCCTGACACGGAAGAGGTCACTGGTTCAATCCCAGTATCGCGCACGCAGCACCCACGACCTGCGGGTCGTGGTCCCGAGGACGATTAGCTCAGCGGGAGAGCGCTTCCCTGACACGGAAGAGGTCACTGGTTCAATCCCAGTATCGTCCACACACCGAAGCCCCCGGCCGTCTCGTACGGCCGGGGGCTTCTTCGTCGTCCGGCCGGCGTCAGCTGGAGAACAGCATGTGGCCGAAGCTCTTGTGCCGGTGATGGCTGCCGTGGTGGCCGCCGTAGTGCCCACCGCCGTGGCCGCCGTGCTGGGCACCCCAGGCGGGCGCGGGCGGGGTCGGGTACGCCTGCGGGACGCCCTGGGGCGGCGGCGCGGGCTGGGACCACTGGCCCTCCAGGCGGGTCAGCGCCTCCAGCTCGCCGTAGTCGAGGAAGATCCCTCGGCAGCCGCTGCACTGCTCGATCTGAACACCGTTGCGGTTGTACGTGTGCATCGGCGCATGGCACTTCGGACACTGCATGGTCGGCTCAACTCCTCGCCGGTCGGTCCTGCTTCGTGTTACGCCAGGACAGACTCTGTCCGGCTGCGGTCGGTTGCACCTTACTTCGCACAACCCGGGCTCAACTCCGGCGGGACGGAGGTCATTCGGGCACATGCGTCGATCACGGATACTTCGACCTCGTCCAGGGGGCGGTCCTCCGTCACCGCCTTGGCGACGGCGCGGGCGGCCGTCTGCACGGTGAGGGCGCGGGCCGGGACGTCCAGGGCGGGCCAGGGGTCGCCGTCGGCCGGGACGGCCGGGCCGCCGGCCGCGCGGTAGGCGGCGAGGAAGCGGGTCCATTCGTCGGGCGGGAGGAGGCCGCAGGCGTACCAGGCCGCGGGGCGGGCCAGGTCCCAGGCGGGGACGCCGGTGCCGAGGTCGTCGACGTCGATGAGCAGCCAGGGGCCGTCGGGGGCCGGGTGGCGGACGAGCTGGCCGAGGTGGAGGTCGCCGTGGCAGAGGGTGCGGGTGTCCGGCATGGGGGCCTCCGCGCGCGCCCAGGCGGGGAGGGCGGACCAGGCCCGCAGCACGGAGGGCGTGGCGGGGTGCGTGGGAGCCGCCGTGGTGAGCCGGGTTATGGCTCGGGCCGCCTTGGCGGGGCCCCGCATGGGGGGCAGGGGGGCCGGGGCCGGGGTGCGGTGGAGGCGGGCGAGAAGGGTGGCCGCGGGTTCCCAGGGGGCGGCGTCCGGGGTGTCCGGGTCGACGGGGGTGCCGTAGGGCCAGAACGTGACGAGGCGGCCGTGCGGGTCCAGCTCGACGGGGGCCGGGCTGAGCGGGGGCAGGAGGATGCCGGGGAGGTGGGTCGCGGTGGTGAGGCGGGGGGTGAGGCCGGAGATGGGGGTGCCGGGGGCGTGGGCCTTGGCGACGGTGTCCGCGTGGCGGACGACGGTGGCGTCCGGGCGGTGGGCGAGGGTGGCCGCTCCGCAGGGGCAGGTGGTGGTGCGCGCGTGTGCTGTGGCCGTGGCTCTGGCGGTGAGCGCCGAGAGCAAGGGGAGTGTGGACACGGGGCTCCCTGGGGCGGTGCGGGGTCTCACGCGAGGGTACGGCGATCGGGCCGCCGGGTGACCAAGGTTCTGCGGGGCAGAGCCCTGATGACGGCTGGAGAGCGGAGGCGGACACGGCAATGCCGGCGCAGCTCCCCAGCTGCGCCGGCATTTTTGCCGTCCGCCGCACCCCCGTCCCCACGGGGTTTCATGGGTGGATGTCCCCGCCCGGACCGCTCTTCCGGGCCTGGGGTCGCCGCTCAGCGCCCCAGCATCACTCCCACGGACGACGCCTGTGTGGCCACTGTCTCCCAGCCGTCGAAGACGAAGAAGAGCAGGGCCGCCAGGGGAAGGACCATGAGTGTCGCCACCAGGGGGTGGCGGCGGCCGGTGCGGCGGCGGAACGTGAACCGCTCCTGTGTGCGGATCAGTGTCCGCGGTGCCGTGTGGGCCATGGTCCCTCTCCTGACCGTTCTCAGTTGTCGTTGGCAGCGGCGGGTGTCTGACCTCGGGGGACGAGTGCTGCACCCGCCGCTTGACCTCAAATCTAGGCGTGCGGGCCTCGCCGCACGTCATGCCCTCGTACCGATTGCCGGGCCTCCCGGAGGATGAGCAGTGACCTGCTGCGTACTCCCCTGGGTGGAGACGTGGACCTAGGTCTCAGGGTCTTCCCGGAGGGGGCGCCCGGTGTGCCCCGCCTTTTCCGAGCCGTCCTCCCTGGGGATCGGCTGTTCGACCAGGGCCAGGACCCGGTTCGCCATGAAACGGGCCGTACGGACGACGGAGCCGCTGCGGGTGACTTCGCTCACTTCGACGACTCCTCGGCGGACCGCGGTCTCCACCCTGCGGCCCGCTCTGCTCGCCACCACCTCGTAGGTGCGGGTCGTGTCCCCCGCGTCCACCACTATCTCCACGCGATCACCCTTCACGGGTTCAATCCCCCTTCTTCGGTGGGTGGTTGGGATCATGACAGGGGCAAAGTCCCCCAGTTCAGGCGCTCCCTGACCACTCTTCAATTTTCGCACCCGGCACTGACAATCCGTCGGGCCGAGAGGGCGCGGCCTCTGCGCGCGGGCGGCCGTGGAAACGTAAGCTGTGCCACGTCACACGGACCGGGCAGCGGGGATGAACATGGCGATGATGCGCCTGAGGCGCGAGGACCCGCGCGTCGTCGGCTCGTTCAGGCTTCACAGGCGGCTCGGCGCGGGCGGGATGGGCGTCGTATACCTGGGCTCCGACAAGAAGGGGCAGCGTGTCGCGCTGAAGGTCATCCGGCCGGATCTGGCGGAGGACCAGGAGTTTCGGTCGCGGTTCGCGCGTGAGGTCTCGGCGGCCCGGCGGATCAGGGGTGGATGCACGGCGCGGCTCGTCGCCGCCGATCTGGAGGCGGACCGGCCGTGGTTCGCCACGCAGTACGTGCCCGGGCCCTCGCTGCACGACAAGGTGGCCGACGGGGGACCGCTGAGCGCGGCCGACGTCGCGGCCGTGGGCGCCGCCCTGTCCGAGGGGCTCGTCGCCGTGCACGAGGCGGGGGTCGTGCACCGGGACCTGAAGCCGTCCAACATCCTGCTGTCCCCGAAGGGGCCGCGGATCATCGACTTCGGCATCGCCTGGGCCACCGGGGCCTCGACCCTCACGCATGTCGGTACGGCTGTCGGCTCTCCCGGCTTCCTGGCACCGGAGCAGGTGCGCGGGGCCGCCGTCACGCCCGCCACCGACGTCTTCTCCCTCGGTGCGACGCTGGCGTACTCCTCCATGGCCGACTCGCCCTTCGGGCACGGCAGTTCCGAGGTGATGCTGTACCGCGTCGTCCACGAGGAAGCGCAGCTGCACGGCGTTCCCGACGCGCTGGCCCCGCTGCTGCGCGCCTGTCTCGCCAAGGACCCCGAGGAGCGGCCCAGCACGCTCCAGCTGTCGCTGCGGCTCAAGGAGATCGCCGCCCGCGAGACGCAGGGGCTGGCCGACGCTCGTCCGCCCGCGCCGCGCACCGGTGAGGCGGACCGGCCCACGGGGCGGCTCGCCGACACCTACCCGGAGCAGCAGCGCGAGCACCGCCGCCCGCCGGGTTCGCAGGGGAATCCGCCCTCCCGGGGCACGTCCACGGGATCACGCGGGCCCTCGTCCGCGCGGGGCGGGGCCGCTCCCTCGCGGGGTGGCAGCGCTCCGCGCGGTGGTCCGGCGTCCCAGCGCCCGGGGTCCCGGCCCACGCCCTCCGCGCGGAACACGAACCGGCCGGCGACGGGCAGCCGCCCCGCGCCGCGCAGCGGTACCGGCCGGCCGGGGCCCAGAACCACGGGGACGGGGCGCCGGCCCGCCAATCCGCGGCTGCTGCGGCAGCGGCTCTTCGTCTTCGTCGTCGTGACGCTGCTCGTGGCACTCGGCATCGCCGCGGCCCAGGGCTGCGAGGGGCCGTCGCGCGGGCTGGGCGGCGACCACGGGGTCGTACGGCAGCAGCACCAGCAGCAGGTGGAGCAGGACCGCGCCGTGGCGGAATGACCGGACGGCGGGCGAGGGCGTCAGAGGTTCGGCAGGATCACGTCGAAGAACTCCCGGTCGCCGTCGAAGATCGGGTCGAGTGCCAGGAACTCCTCCGGGGTGACCCAGCGGGCCTCGGCCACCTCGACGAGGTCGGGCACCACCTCGCCGCGGTCCCCGTCCGCCGTCCACCAGTGGAGGCGGAAGTGGCCGTCGTCGGTCTCCGACTCCCAGACCTTGGCGCCCGCGGAGACGGTGAGGCCCACCTCCTCGAGGACCTCCCGGACCACGGCCTGCGCCTGGGTCTCCCCCGGTTCGACCTTGCCGCTGAGGGGCTGCCAGTAGCCGGGGCGGGAGACGGTCGGGCCGCGCCGGACGGCGAGCACCCGGCCGGCCCGGCGCACCACCGCGACGATCGCCTCGCGCTGTTCCACCCGGGCTCCTACGGGGCCTCGGGGCGGCCGGTGGCCACCGCGTAGAAGGCGACGGCGGCCGCCGCGCCCACGTTGAGGGAGTCCACGCCGTGAGACATCGGGATGCGGACCCATTCGTCGGCGGCGACCAGTGCCTGGGTGGACAGGCCGTCGCCCTCGGCGCCCAGCATCAGGGCGACGCGGTCCATCTTGTGCGGGGCGGCCTCGTCGAGGGACTTGGCCTTCTCGTCCGGGGTGAGCGCGAGGAGGGAGAAGCCGGCCTCGCGGACCGACTCCAGGCTTCTGGGCCAGGAGTCGAGGCGGGCGTACGGGACGGAGAAGACCGCGCCCATCGAGACCTTGACGCTACGGCGGTAGAGGGGGTCCGCGCAGTCCGGGGAGAGGAGGACCGCGTCCATGCCGAGGGCGGCGGCGGAGCGGAAGATCGCGCCGATGTTGGTGTGGTCGTTGACCGACTCCATGACCACGACCCTGCGGGTGGTCTGCAGGAGTTCGTCCGCGGTCGGCAGCGGCTTGCGCTGCATGGAGGCGAGCGCGCCGCGGTGCACGTGGTAACCGGTGACCTGCTCGGCGAGCTCCGGGCTGACCGCGTACACCGGGGCCGGGAGCTCGTCGATGACGTCGCGCATGACGTCGACCCACTTCGCGGACAGCAGCATCGAGCGCATCTCGTACCCGGCGCCCTTGGCACGGCGGATGACCTTCTCGCCCTCCGCGATGAACAGGCCCTCGGCGGGTTCGCGCTTGCGGCGCAACTCGACGTCGGTCAGGCCCGTGTAGTCGCGCAGGCGCGGGTCGTCGGGATCCTCAACGGTGATGAGATCGGCCACAGGGTGATACTGCCTTGTCCTGGGTGTGGTGCCAACGGCTGGAACGGGGTTGTGTTACCCGGGGTTACTCGGCAGGCCGCGGGCCCACGCCGACGACCTCGCCGATGACGATGACCGACGGGGCCTTCACCTCGTGGATGCGCACCGCCTCGGCGATCGTGGCCAGCGTCGCGTCGACCCGGCGCTGGCCGGCCGTCGTGCCCTCCTGGACCGCGGCGACAGGGGTGTCCGGGGACTTGCCGTGGGCGACGAGGGTCTCGGCGACCTTCCCGATCGTGCCGACGCCCATGAGGATCACGAGCGTGCCGGTCAGCTTGGCCAGCGAGGGCCAGTCGACCAGGGAGCGCTCGTCGTCGGGGGCGATGTGCCCGCTGACCACCGTGAACTCGTGCGCGACGCCCCGGTGGGTGACCGGGATGCCGGCCGCGCCCGGCACCGAGATCGAACTGGAGATGCCCGGGACGACCGTGCACGGGATGCCGGCCTCGGCGAGCGCCTGGACCTCCTCCATCCCGCGGCCGTAGACGAACGGGTCGCCGCCCTTGAGCCGTACGACCGACTTGCCCTGCTTGGCGTGTTCGATCAGTGCGTCGTTGATGGCCTCTTGGGCCATGAAGCGGCCGTACGGCAGCTTCGCCGCGTCGATGACCTCGACACTCGCGGGCAGCTCGGCGAGCAGGTCACGGGGGCCCAGGTGGTCGGTGATGACCACGTCGGCCTCGGCGAGCAGACGGCGGCCGCGGACCGTGATCAGGTCCGGGTCACCGGGGCCGCCGCCGACGAGGGCGACGCCCGGTGTGCGGGTGCGGTAGTGGGGGGCGACGAGGGTGCCGTCGTGCAGGCCCTCGACGACCGCGTCGCGGATGGCGGCGGTGTGGCGGGGGTCGCGGCCGCGGGCGCGGCTGGTGAGGACGGCGATCGTCACGCCCTCGCTGGTGCCGGTGGCCGGGGTCCAGGCGGTGGCCGCGTCGGCGTCGTCGGAGCGCACGCACCAGACGCGGTTCCGCTCGGCCTCCGCGGAGGCGGCGGTGTTGGCCTCGTGGTCGCTGGTGGCGATCAGGGCGTACCAGGCGTCCGACAGGTCGCCGTCGGCGTACCTGCGCCGCAGCCAGGTGAACTCACCGGCGTCCGCCATGGCCTCGACCGACGGGGTCGCCTCGGGAGAGACGAGAAGGACGTCCGCACCCGCTGCGATCAGGGCCGGGAGCCGCCGCTGGGCGACCTGGCCGCCGCCGAGGACGACCACTTTGCGGCCGGTGAGGCGGAGGCCTACGGGATAGGCGGGATGTTCGGCCATGAGGTGCGGCTCCTCGTCCTGGCTGTGCGATGGGCGCTACGGCGCTGGAGCAGCCCTGACGTGCGGATTTTAGAAGTGGGTTCAGCGTACGGCCGGGGCGGGGTGCACGCAGGGGTGCGTTTCCCGCCCCGGTCCCGGACTACTTCTCGGTGACGCCCGCAGAGTCGAACGTCGCCACCTCGTGCATGGCCCGTGCGGTGCTCTGCACCAGCGGCAGGGCGAGGAGCGCGCCCGTGCCCTCGCCGAGGCGGAGGTCGAGGTCGACCAGCGGGCGCAGGCCCAGCTTGTTCAGCGCCGCCACATGGCCGGGCTCGGCGCTGCGGTGGCCCGCGATGCAGGCCGCGAGGACCTCGGGGGCGATCGCGCGGGCCACCAGCGCGGCGGCACCGGCGCTGACGCCGTCCAGGATCACCGGCGTGCGCAGGGAGGCGCCGCCGAGGAGCAGGCCGACCATCGCGGCGTGCTCGAAGCCGCCGATCGCGGCGAGGACGCCGATGGGGTCGGCCGGGTCCGGCTGGTGGACCTCGATGGCCCGGCGCACGACCTCGGTCTTGCGGGCCAGCGTCTCGTCGTTGATGCCGGTGCCGCGGCCGGTGACGTCGGCGGGGTCGGTGTCCGTGAAGACCGAGATGAGCGCCGCGGACGCCGTGGTGTTGGCGATGCCCATCTCGCCCGTCAGCAGCGCCTTGTTGCCGGCCGCCACCAGGTCGCGGGCCGTCTCGATGCCCACCTCGATGGCCTGCTTGGCCTCCTCGCGGCTCATGGCGGGGCCGGTGGTCATGTCGGAGGTGCCCGCGCGGACCTTGCGGGGCAGCAGGCCGGGGGTGGCCGGCAGGTCGGTCGCGACACCGACGTCCACCACGCACACCTCGGCGCCCACCTGGCCCGCGAACGCGTTGCAGACCGCGCCGCCGCCCAGGAAGTTGGCGACCATCTGGGCCGTCACCTCCTGCGGCCAGGGGGTGACGCCCTGGGCGTGCACGCCGTGGTCGCCGGCGAAGATCGCGACGGCCGCGGGCTCCGGGATCGGCGGCGGGCACTGCCGCGAGAGCCCGGACAGCTGCGCGGAGATGATCTCCAGCATGCCGAGCGCGCCGGCCGGCTTGGTCATCCGCTTCTGCCGCTCCCAGGCCTCGCCGAGCGCCTTGGCGTCCAGCGGGCGGATCTGGGCGACGGTCTCGGCGAGCAGGTCGTGCGGCTCCTCGCCGGGCAGGGCGCGGCGGCCGTACGTCTCCTCGTGCACGACCCACGACAGGGGGCGGCGCTTGGACCAGCCGGCCTGCATCAGCTCGGGCTCGTCCGGGAACTCGTCGACGTAGCCCACGCACAGGTAGGCGATGACCTCGAGGTGATCGGGCAGCCCCAGCGCGCGGACCATCTCCCGCTCGTCGAAGAAGCTGACCCAGCCGACGCCGAGGCCCTCGGCGCGGGCGGCGAGCCAGAGGTTCTCGACGGCGAGCGCGGCGGAGTAGGGCGCCATCTGCGGCTGGGTGTGCCGGCCGAGGGTGTGGCGGCCGCCGCGGGTCGGGTCGGCGGTGACGACGATGTTCACCGGGGTGTCGAGGATGGCCTCGATCTTCAGTTCCTTGAACTGCTTCGCCCGGCCCTTGGGGAGGGACTTGGCGTAGGCGTCGCGCTGGCGCATGGCCAGTTCGTGCATGCTGCGCCGGGTGTCGGCGGAGCGGATGACGACGAAGTCCCAGGGCTGCGAGTGGCCGACGGACGGGGCGGTGTGGGCGGCCTCCAGGACGCGGAGCAGCACCTCGTGCGGGATGGGGTCGCTGCGGAAGCCGTTGCGGATGTCGCGGCGCTCGCGCATGACCTTCAGGACGGCCTCGCGCTCGGCGTCGTCGTAGGCGGGCGCGGCAGGACCGGTGGACTGTGGTGCCTCTTCCACCGCGGGCGTGCCCTCTTCCTCCTGGTCGGCGGCCCTGGTGTCCAGGTCCTCGGCGTTCTGTACGAGTCCGGAGTCGGCCTCCCGCGGGGCCGGAACCATGGCGACCGGCTCCGGCGCCTGCTCCTCCTCCACGGGGAGGATCAGGGCGTGCGGCGGGGTCGGGGCGAGGTGCGGGGTCGTCGGCACGGAGCCGTCGACCGGCACGAACTGGCCTGTGGGCTCGTCCACGGCGGGCGGCCGGAGGGCGTCCGTACCGGCGTCGGCGGCCTCGGTCCCGGGGGCCGGGGCCGGCGCCTCGGCGAGGTGCGGCTGCTCCGCCGGTACGCCGGCACCGGCCGGGGCGGTCGCCTCCGGGGCCGGGGGCGCGGGGAGCACGGTGGGAAGGGCCTGGTCGGCGGCGGGCGCCGGCGGTGCGTCGGCGGGCGACGGCACGTCCGCGTCCGGCACGGCCGGGGCCTGGTCCGAAAGCGCCGGCCCGGGCGCGGCAATCGCCTCCACGGCCGGTGCCGCGGATCGGTCCGCGGAGGCGTCCGCGGGCTGGGCGGGTGCGGCCCGTCCGGCCTCGGCAGGCTGTACGGACTCGGCCTGGGCGGGCACGGCCTGGGCGGGCACGGCCTGGGCGGGCTCGGACTGGGCGGGCTCCGGCTGGGCGGGCTCGGCGATCGCGGACGGGGCAGCCGTGCCGAGCGCGATGCCTTCGGCGGCCTGACCGGCGTCCGGGGCCGCCACTTCGGGAGCCTGCGCGGCATCGGCCGCAGGGGCGACGGCGTGCGGCAGGGGCGCGGCCTCCGACGCGACGGCGTGCGGGAGTTGGGCGCTCCCGGGTGCGAGCGTCCCGAGCAGGTGCTCGTTCCCGGGCATCACAGGCTGCGCGAACTGCGCACCCTCGGGCGCCGCGGCGGTCTCGGCCGCATGAGGCTCGGCGAGCGACGGGCCGGCCTCGGCGGGGGACACGCCTTCCTCGGCGTGCACCGCCTCCGGGGACTGCACGGGCTCCAGCATCGGGATCACTCCATGAGCGGGGGTGGCCTCCGGCAGCGGCGCGGCACCATGAGCCGGCGCACTCTCCGCGGCGAGCACGGCGTCAGGGTTCGGGCCGGGCTCCGGAACCGTGCCGGCCGTCTCCTGTCCGGCGTCCTGGGCGGGCACGTGGGCAGCGCCCTGTTCCGCGTCCGCGGCGGCCTCCGCCGGAGCGGCCGGCTCGCCTTCAGCGGCGGGCGCGCCCGGAGGCACCTGCTCGCCGGCCTCCGCCGACGCCGTCTGCCCGCCGTCCGCGGGGAACTCGGGGAACCCGGCCGACTCGGGGAACTCACCGGAGGCGACGTGCGCGTTCTCCGCGGGGATCACGCCCAAGGCGACGTGCCCGTTCTCGACGGGCGACCCGCCGGGAGCGACCTGCCCGTCCTCCGCGACAGGTCCTCCGGCACCCACCGGCCCACCGTCCACGGGCAGTCCACCCGCGGCCACGAGCCCGCCGTCCACGGGCGAATCGCCCACGGGGAACCCGCCGGCATACCCGCCCTCCACGGCGGACACGCCCACCGGGATCTGCCCGGACTCCGGGTCGTACGCGGCGGCGACCGCCTGTGCCGTCTCCGGGTTGTGGGCCACGCCTTCGGCGGGCGCCGGCTGCGGCTCGTACGGGATCTCGTTGCCCGGTGCCGCCTGTACGCCGTGGGCGAGTTGGGGCTCCGGCGCCTGCGCCGCCGGAACAACCGTTTCGGCAGCCGGTGCCTCCGTGCCCACCGGTACCTGCACCGCGGCCTGGGCCTGGGCGCCCCAGGGGGCCCCGCCTTGAGGAGCCGTCTCGCGGAGCTGGGGGGGGTCGAAGTACTCGGGACCGGTCGTCGGCGGGCCGGGCCGGCGCACGGGCACGCCCGCGGGGCCGCGGTCGGCGAGGGAGCGGACCGGGCTGGCCGACGCGTCGGGGATCGGCGGGCCGAGGTGCAGCGGACGGCGCGACGTCGGCGCCGCCGGGTTGGGCAGGCGGACGCCGTTGAGGTCCACCGAGCCGCTGTCGCGGCCGCCCGCCTCGTGCGCGCCGGGCTCGTGCACGGTCTCGACGACCGGCTCCGGTGCGGGCGGGGCGACCTCGTTGCCCCACGGGCTCTGCGCTCCCGGGAGCAACAGCAGGTCGTCGTCCTCCGCGGTCGTCTCGGAGAGGTAGGTGTACGCGCCGTGCGGGGGGACGCCCGGCTGCTCCACCGTGCCTGCGCTCTCCGGCAGTCCTTCGCCCGGGACCTGGCCGGTGTCGGTCATGCGTACCCCTCGCCCATCGGTTAGTGCTTCTCGGTCCAGCTCTTCGGGAACGGCGCACCGACCGCCCCCGCAGTGAAGAACGAGCGTCCGTGCCCAGCGGCACGAACGACCCGCCCAGAAAAGGCGACAAAGCCATTCAGTGGCATTGTCCCGGTCGTTCCGCCGTCACGACAGCTTGATCCGTGACGGTCCGCTGTGGACTGCGCCACGTTGCGCGTCCTCCGGTTCTGCCGTACCACACCCGCCCCAAAAGGGGCGCGTTTTCCGGACATTGGCGAACGAAAAGCGGGCCACCCGGTGCGGTGCAACGGTCGGCCAGCCTACCGCGAGCGATACGACTACAGGATCACCGGTAGGGCAGAAAACAGGATCACTGGGACGGCGCCCGGGTTCACGTTGTGCGCTCCGGTAGCACCCCGCTGAGCAAGAACGCCACGCTCCGCTCCTTCTCCGTCCAGGCGCGGGTGTCGAGTTCGACGGACTGCAGCAGCGCGCACTCGACCTGGTAGCCGTGCTCCGTCAGGTCCCGGCCGATCAGTTCGGCCTCGTCGCGGGTCGCGGCGTGCGTGACGACGCGCTGCGGGCGGCGGTCGGCGACCGCGGAGACCACGGCCGCTCCCCCACCCCCGACGCGGACGACGTCGGGCTCGGGGAGGTTCTCCAGGACGTGCGGGGCGGCACCCTGGACGACTTGGAGCTGCACGCCGAACGTGCGCGCGTTGGACTCGGTGCGCTCGCAGGCGCGCGGGTCGCTGTCGACGGCGATCACGCCGGCACCGGCCCGGGCGGCCTCCGTGGCGAAGGCGCCGCTGCCGCAGCCGATGTCCCACACGAGGTCGCCCACGCGCGGGCCGAGCCGGGCGAGTTGGGCCGCGCGCAGCGGTTCCAGTTCGCCTTCGCCCGCGAGACCGCCGTAGGACTCGGCGGGCAGTGTCCAGCCGCGCGGTCCGGCGCTCGGGTCTCGGCCGGCGATCCAGCCGGGGCCGTCCGCCAGGGCGGCATTGCCGCCGACGACGATGACGACGTTCGGGTCGCGCCAGGTGTGGTCGGCGGCCTTGTCGGAGGTGACGACGGTGACCTGTTCGCGTTCGGTGCCGAGTTCCTCGCAGATGACGAAGGTGCGGTGCACACCCTCCATGAGCAGGCCGAGTTCGGCGGGTCCGGCGCCCGGTGAGGTGAGGACGGCGACTTTGGTGTGGGCGCGGCACACATTCACCGCGCGTCGCAGGGTGCGCCGGTGTGCGACCACCACCAGGGCGTCGTCCCAGGGCATGCCGGCGCGCGCGAAGGCCGCGGCCACCGAGGAGACGGCGGGCACGACCTCGACCTCGAGGCCGAACTCGGGTGCGCGCAGCGTCCGTACGACACCGAAGAACGCGGGGTCGCCGTCGGCCAGCACGACCGCGGTGCCGCGGTGGCCGGTGATCCGGCGGGCGGCGAGGGCGACGCTGCCGAGGCGGATGCGCTCGGCGCCCGGCGGCACTTCGGGGAGCGCCAGGTGATGGGCGGCGCCGGCCACCAGCGTGGCGGCGCCCAGAGCCGAGCGGGCGGCGGCGGTCAGCGGCGAGCCGTCCCAGCCGATCACCGTGACGCGGTCGGCCATCGTCGTCAGTCTCCAGGGGTTCTGCGCAGGTCGTCGGAGGCGGCCCGGGCGGGCTTGGTGAGGGTACCTGGTGGAGCCGGCGGAAACGCCCGGCGGTGCACCCGTCCGCTCCTGATCGGTCTTGGTTCAGTTCCAGTCGGGGAAGGTCGTGAAACCACCGGAGTCGGCCAGTTGCTCGCCGGCGCCGTCGAGGTCCTCGGGCAGCAGGCTCCAGACGATGTAGTCGGTACGTACGTCGCTCCAGGTGCCGTCGTCGGCGCGGACGTGCGCTATGCAGGCGCCTCGCAGGACGCCCTCGCTGATGCAGCCGATCTTCTGCGCGACCTGCTGGGAGGCGGTGTTGTCGGCCGCCGTGCGCAGCTCGATGCGCTCGAACTTCTGGTCCCTGAGGAGCCATTGTGCGGTGGCGAGCGCCGCCTCCGAGGCGTAGCCCTCGCCGCGTGCCCAGGGGGCGACGATGTACGACATCTCGGTGGAGCGCACGTGCCAGTCGGTCTTGGCGAGCTGGACGACGCCGACCAGGCGCTGGGTGAGGAACTCGGTGACCGCGAGGTCGAGTCCGCGGCCGGTGACGCGCTCCGCGGGCGCATGGTCGTCGATCCAGGCGCGGGCCCGGTCCTCGGTGTAGGGCTGGGGGACGTCCGTCCAGGCGCCGACCTGCTCGTCGTTCATCATCTCGGCCAGTGCGGGCACGTCGTCCTCGTCGAGGGGACGCAGCACCAACCGCTCCGTGCTGATGGAGATGTTGGGGAAGGTGCTCGTCATGCGCCGCTCCGTAACCGTCGGAAAACCTTCAGTGCCTGCTGAACTGCCCAGCATGCAGCATGAAACCAGTGAAGCGCACGACGGGGTCCACCCCCGGTGAGCGAGTGGACCCTGTGCGTGGCGATACGCCGTATACGTGAGGTGGGCAGAGAATGACCCGACTCAGAAGGACGGGATGACCGACCCCTGGTACTTGTCCTCGATGAACTTCTTGACCTCGGGCGAGGTGAGGAGCTTGGCGAGCTTCTTCACCCGCGGGTCCTTCTCGTTGCCCTTCTTCACCGCGAGGAAGTTGCCGTAGGGGCTGTTCTTCGCGGACTCCAGGACGAGGGCCTCCTTGGCGGGCTTGATCCCGGCGGAGATGGCGTAGTTGCCGTTGACGACCGCGGCGTCCACGTCGTCCAGGGAGCGCGCGGTCTGGGCCGCCTCGACCTCCTTGAACTTGAGGTTCCTGTGGTTCTTGGCGATGTCCTGCGGGGTCGCCTCGGTGCCCGCGCCGGCCTTGAGCGTGATGAGGCCGTTCGCGGCGAGCAGCTTCAGGGCGCGCGCCTCGTTGACCGCGTCGTTGGGGACGGCGATCGTCGCACCGCTCTTCAGCGCGTCGGCCTTCTTGACCTTGTGGGAGTAGAGGCCGAGCGGCTCCAGGTGGACCGTGACGACGGGCACGATGTGGGTGCCGCGCTTCTTGTTGAAGTCGTCGAGGTACGGCTTGTTCTGGAAGTAGTTGGCGTCCACCGAGCCGTCCTCGGTCGCGGTGTTCGGGACGATGTAGTCCTGGAACTCCTTGACCTCCAGGTCGAGACCGGCCTTCTTCGCCAGGTTCTTCTTGACGAAGTCCAGGATCTCGGCGTGCGGGGTGGGGCTCGCGGCGACGACCAGCGGGCCGCTGTAGTCGGAGGAGCTCGCGGTGGATTCCGAGCCCGAGCCGCAGGCGGTGAGCCCGAAGGTGAGGGCTCCGGCGGCGAGGACGGCGGTGGTGAGCTTTGCGGTGTTACGCACGAAAAGTGCCTTTCCTTAAGGGTGGAGCGACCCCGCGGTTGGTGGTGCGGGGAGTCTGAGGGGGGTGCCGGACGGGCCTAGGCGACCTTGGTGACGTCGGCCGCGGCCGGGTCCTCGGCCTTCAGCAGGCGCAGCCTGGGCGCCGGGCCGGAACGGCCGCCGCGGCTGTGCAGCGAGCGGGCCGCGAAGTCGCCGGCGAACTGGATGAGCGAGATGACCACGGCGAGGATCGCCACGGTGATCCACATCAGCTCGGTCTCGAAGCGCTGGTAGCCGTAGCGGATGGCGATGTCGCCGAGGCCGCCTGCGCCGACCGTGCCGGCCATCGCGGAGTAGCCGATGAGGGCGACGATCGTGGTCGTGGTGCTGGCGATCAGCGAGGGCAGGGCCTCGGGCACCAGGACCTTGCGGACGATCGTCCAGGTGTTGCCGCCCATCGACTGCACGGCCTCGACCAGCCCGCCGTCCACTTCGCGGACAGCCGTCTCGACCAGGCGCGCGAAGAAGGGGATCGCGCCGACGGCGAGCGGCACGATGGCGGCCTCACGGCCGATGGTCGTCCCGGTGATCGAGCGCGTGAAGCCCATGAGCGCGACCATGAGGATGATGAACGGCATCGAGCGGGCGATGTTCACGACCTGCCCGATCACCTTGTTGGCGAGGACGTTCTGCAGCAGCCCGCCGCGGTCCGTGAGGACGAGCAGGATGCCGAGCGGGAGCCCGCCGACGACGGCGATCAGCGTGGACCAGCCGACCATGTAGAGGGTGTCCCAAGATGCCTGGGACAGCAGGGGCTGCATCGCAGACCAATCGGTCCAGGTCACTTGACGGCCTCCTTGACCAGCAGGGACTTCTGGTCCGAAGCGCCCACGACATCGATCTGCAGGCCCTGTTCGCGCAGGAAGCCGATCGGCACGACGTTGTCCTCGTAGCGGCCGGGCAGTTCGATGCGCATCCGGCCGACCTGGAGTCCGCCGACGGTGTCGATGGCGGCGCCGAGGATCGATATGTCGATGTTGTAGGTGCGCGAGAGCTGCGAGATGACGGGCTGGGTCGCGGCCTCGCCCTGGAAGGTGACGTCGACGACCGTGCGGTCCGCGCCGGTGGCCTCGCCGCCGACCGGGAACAGCGCACCGGCCAGCTCGGAGCCGGGGGTGGCGAGCAGCTCGCTCACGGTCCCGGACTCGACGATGCGGCCGTTCTCCATCAGCGCCGCCGAGTCGCAGATCGACTTCACGACGTCCATCTCGTGCGTGATGAGCAGGACGGTGAGGCCCAGCTGCCGGTTCAGGTCGCGCAGCAGTTGGAGGATGGAGCGGGTGGTCTCCGGGTCGAGGGCGCTGGTGGCCTCGTCGGAGAGCAGCACCTTGGGGTCGCCGGCCAGCGCGCGGGCGATGCCGACGCGCTGCTTCTGGCCGCCGGAGAGCTGGGCGGGGTGGGTCTTCGCCTTGTCGGCGAGGCCGACGAGGTCCAGCAGCTCCAGCGCCTTGCGCGAGCGCTCCCGGCCGGACGTGCCGAGGATCTCCAGCGGCAGTTCGACGTTGTCCTGGACCGTGCGTGAGGCCAGCAGGTTGAAGTGCTGGAAGACCATGCCGATACGGCTGCGCGCCCGGCGCAGCTCCTTGCCGGCGCGGGGCCCGCGTCCCGCGAGCGCGGTGAGGTCCTGCCCGGCGACGGTCACCGTGCCGGCGGTGGGGCGCTCCAGCAGATTGACGCAGCGGATGAGCGAGGACTTGCCGGCACCGGACTGGCCGATGACGCCGTACACCTCGCCTTCGCGGACATGCAGATCGACGCCGTCGAGGGCGGTGACCGCACGGCCGCGTGAGCGGTAGACCTTGGTCAGGCCCGATGTGGTGATCACTGGGGTTTCCGTCACTGTCGAGTACCCGGGCGTGGGTGTGCCCTGGTACGGAGAGAGGATGTGCGCGGGGCATCTGGATCGCGTACGGCACACGGCCTACGGACATGCCACGGCGGCTCGCTTCGGGGCGCGAGGCTCAGGGGATGGTGCAGGGGCCCTCTAGAAGGCGCACATTCGACACATACAACGAGTACCGGGCGTCATGGTCGCCTCGGTCGCAGAAGTGCGGCAGCTCGTCGTGGTCATGTGATCAGTAAACCAGACGTACGGTCCTTACCGGCCACCGCTGTCCGCATGATGGACGGCGGCGGACACCCGTCAGCGGAGGACGGAGATCTCCACTCCCCCGTCGGTGACCAGGGCGGACAGGGCCGAGAGATCCTCGACCACCAGGTCGGCGTCGAGCTCGTGGGCCTTGCGTTGTGGCCAAGGCCACGGTGGTCATGCCGGCGGCGCGACCGGCCGTGAGCCCCGCGGGCGCGTCCTCGAAGACGGCGCCGTGGGCCGGGTCGGCGCCGAGGGCGCGCGGGGCCAGGAGGTAGGGCTCGGGGTCGGGCTTGCCGCGGGTGATGTCGTCGGCGGCGACCAGCATCTTGGGCAGGATGCCGACGGCGGCGAGCCGGGCCTCGGCCGGGCGCCGGGTGGCGGAGGTGACGACGGCCCAGCGGTCGGTGGGCAGCGAGTCCAGGAAGTCCCCGGTGCCGGGCAGCAGGCGGACGCCGCCGTTCGGCACGTCCTCCACCTCCAGCTGCTCGATCCGCGCGACGGCCTCCGGCACGACGTGCGCGGGCAGCAGCTCGGCTGCTATCTCCGCGGCGGGCCGTCCGTGCAGTTCGACGCGGGCGAACTCCTCGGGGGTGATGCCGTACTCCGCGGCCATGGGGGTCCCCCCACGCCCTTCAGGCGTGGGCGAGGGTCCAGCAGCGGTGGACGGAGTCGAGCGAGGAGACGAGGGTGCCGTCGTTGTCGAACAGGAGGGCTTGTGCGTGGATCTTCATGCTCCCGACCCTACGGCGGGGGACGGGGCCGACGGCCTCGGGCCTTTTACGCCGTAATAAAGTCACGGCATGTTTGATGTCCTGACGCTGGTGACCGGCGTTGCCGCGCTGCTGCTCGCCCTCTGGTGCGGCTGGGCCGCCTACCGCGACCAGCCGACGAAGGACTGGCACTTCATCGGCATGGCCGTGGTGTCGGTGCTGGCCCTCGCGCAGCTGGTGATCGGGATCGTGCAGCTGGCTCGGGGCGAGAAGCCGGATCAGGGCACGACGATCTTCGTGGCGTATCTGCTGGGTGCCTTCGCGTGCGTGCCGGCTGCGGGGTTCATGTCCCTTGCGGAGCGCACCCGTTGGGGCTCCGTGACGGTCGCCGCCGGCGGCGTGGTGCTGGCCGTGCTCGAGGTGCGGCTCTATGACATCTGGGGAGGCTGAGGTGGCCGTGACGGAAGAGAAGCAGGAGCCGACGAGGACCCGCCTGATCAGCGGGCCGGGCATGCTGCTCGTCTGGTTCTACGGCGTGATGGTCGTCGGGGCCGTGTCGCGCTCCGTGTACCAGATCGCGACCGAGTTCGACCGGGCGCCGCTCGCGTACTCGCTGTCCGCGGTCGCCGGCGTCGTCTACGGATTCATCACGTACTCACTGGTGCGCGGTGGCGAGACGGCGCGCAAGGCGGCACAGGTGTGCTGCGCCGCCGAACTCGCGGGCGTGCTGATCGTCGGGACCTGGACGGTGGTCGACCCCTCGGCCTTCCCGGACGCGACGGTCTGGTCCGACTACGGCATGGGGTACGTCTTCATCCCCGTGCTGCTGCCGCTGTCGGCCCTGTACTGGCTGCGCAGGTCGCGCCGGCCCGTCACGCCGTAGCCGCGTACGTCCCCGCCGCCTTCTCCAGGACGATCATCGGTACCCCGTCGTTGCCCTGGGAGGTGCCCACCGCCTCGTAGCCCACCTTGCGGTACAGCCGCAGGTTGCCCTCGCTGCGGTGGCCGGTGTGCAGGCGGAACAGCTTCGCGCCGCGCTCCTCCGCGAGCGCCGACTCGGCCGCGCGCAGCAGCCGCGCGCCGATGCCGTGGCCCTGCAGGCGGGGGTGGACGCAGAGCTTGCCGATGGAGGCGGAGCCGTCCTCGGTGACCCGGCCGCGCACCGAGCCGACGACCTCCTCGCCGAGCCGCGCGACATAGACGCAGTCCGCGACCACCTCCTGACGGAGCGAGTCGAGGCTCTGCACGAGCGGGTCGATGCGGTAGTTGCCGTACAGCGCCGCCTCGCTCTGGAAGCACAGGTACTGGAGCTTGAAGATCTGCTCCGCATCCTGCTCGGTCGCCACCGAGATGGTCACGCTCATGCCCATGTGCGCACGCCTCCCGCTCACCTGATCGCCGGTCGTAAACACTCCTATCCCCACGGTTCGCGCGTCGCAACCTCCGGCGTGAGCAAACGACGGAGACAACCCAGGCATCTGGAACGTTCCGGGCCGAGACTTCCCTGTGAGATACCCAACTCCCCCGCGATTTCCCGGTATGTCAGGTCCTTCGGGGACAGCAGCGCCTCCAGCAGCCGCGGGCAGCGGCCGGGCAGCCGGCGGACCGCCTCGCGCAGGGCCCGGCGGCGGGCGGCGGCGAGGGCCAGGTGTTCGGGGCCGCGGCCCGGGTCCTCGACGGGCTCGATGCCGTAGGGCTGCTCGAAGTGGGTCGTACGACGGCTGCGGCGCGCCTCGGAGCGGACGGCGCTGCGCAGCCAGCCGTGCGGGTCGCGGGGCGGGCCGTCCGCCTCGAGGTGCTCCAGGAGGCGGAGCCAGACCGCCTGTTCCAGGTCGCCCTGCTCGGCCCCCGAGGCATGTGCCTCGGCGGAGGCCTCGGCGGTGAGCAGCGGGCGCAGGGTCGCGACGAGGTCGTGCGTCATATGCAGCACGACGCGGCCGCCCGGGCAGGAGGTTGCCCCGGCGGCCGCCGTTCACCCCAACCGGGGCCGGGGGCTCAGCCGTTGACGAAGTCCTCGCGGGCCAGCACGCCGGTGTCCGCGTTGTCGGTGAAGACACCGTCGATGCCGGTCGCGAAGTACGTCCTGAAGGCGCCGAAGGCGTCGCCGTACCCGTCGGGGTCGCTGCCCCTGCGGAACTCCTTGGGCAGGAAGGGGTTCTCGTTGCGCATGGTGTACGGGTGCAGGATCAGCCCGACCTTGTGCGCGTCCGCGACGAGCGTGGTCCGGTCGCCGAGGCTGCCGTCGGCGTTCTTCGTGATGACCAGGTCGAGGGTCGGGCCGATGCCCTGCGCGTAACCGGCGATCTCCCGCAGGCCCTTGGGGGTGATCAGGTCCGCGACGGTGCGCGGGTCGCCCGTCTCGACGAAGTCCCAGGGGCGGCTGTCCGCGGTGGACAGCAGGACGACGAGCGGGTTGTCCACGAGCGTGTTCAGCCGCTGGATGCTGGTCGGTTCGAAGGACTGCAGGATGACCGGCGAGTTCCGCCTGTCCTTGCCGTGCTTGCGCAGCAGCTTGGCGACCCGCTCCTCGAGGCCGAGGCCCAGCTTGCGGAAGTAGGTGGGGTGCTTGGTCTCCGGGTAGATCCAGACCTGCTTGCCGCGCTTACGGGTCTGCTCGTCCTGCCATTTCAGGACTTCCTCGAAGGTGGGGATCTCCCAGCGGCCGTTGTAGAGCGTGTTGTGCGGGCGGTTGGCCGGAATGCGCTCGACCGCTCGCAGCGTCTTCAGCTCGGCCAGCGTGAAGTCCTCGGTGAACCAGCCGGTGGTGGAGACGCCGTCCAGCACCTTGGTGGTCTTCCGTCCGGCGAACTCGGGGTGGTCGGCGACGTTCGTGGTGCCGCCGATCTCCGGCTCGTGCCGGCAGACCAGATGGCCGTCCTTGGTGGGGCACAGGTCCCCGGCCTCGACGATGTCGGCGCCGAGGTCGAGGGCCAGCTCGTAGGAGCCGAAGGTGTGCTCGGGGCGGTAGCCGGCGGCACCGCGGTGGCCGATGATCGTCGGCTTGGGCAGGCTCTTCAGCCCGCCGCCTCCGGCCCGGCCTGCAGCTCTCGCCGTACCGGACAGGCCGAGGACGGCTCCGCCCGCGCCCAGTACCGCCGCGCCGAGGAGCGCACGCCGCCCGGTGCCATCCGCCTGGTCGTCCTGCGATCCCATGAACGCCTCCCCTGAATCGTCGGTCGTGTCGATGCGCGCCGATCGTAGGGGCGTGGACATGACCGAAGGGAGACCTTGGCCGGAACACGCGGGTGACCCGGGATGACGCATGAGAACCCCGGGAAAGGGCCTGACCTGGACGTATGCGATCTCGGTCACATCATGTCGGGCCGGTTACCGGCGGGCACCGGGAGATCACCCCAGGTAAACGCGCATCAACAGTACGTAAGAGCTGGGTGAACCCGATGTGCAAGTCACCGGGGACCGCGAGTATCGTCCTCACCTGCACAGACTCATACCGAATCCCTTGACACCGGAGGGCCCGTTGTCCCGCTTCGCGCTCATCAAGGCAGTGCTCGGACCGATCATGCGCCTGATGTTCCGCCCACAGGTGGAAGGCGCCGAGCACATCCCGGGTGACGGTCCGGTCATCCTGGCCGGCAACCACGTGACGTTCATCGACTCGATGATCCTGCCCCTGGTCTGCGACCGTCAGGTCTTCTTCATCGGCAAGGACGAGTACGTCACCGGCAAGGGCCTCAAGGGCCGCCTGATGGCGTGGTTCTTCACCGGCGTCGGCATGATCCCGGTCGACCGCGACGGAGGCAAGGGCGGCGTCGCAGCCCTCATGACCGGCCGCCGTGTGCTGGACGAGGGCCGGGTGTTCGGTATCTACCCCGAGGGCACGCGGTCGCCCGACGGACGGCTGTACCGGGGGCGCACGGGTATCGCCCGGCTCACCCTCATGACGGGGGCGCCTGTGGTGCCGTTCGCCATGATCGGCACGGATCGGATTCAGCCGGGCGGTGCGGGGCTGCCCCGGCCGGCCAAGGTGACGGTTCGTTTCGGCGAGGCCATGGAGTTCTCCCGGTACGAGGGGATGGACCGGGACCGCTATGTTCTGCGGGCCGTGACCGACTCCGTGATGACCGAGGTCATGCGGTTGTCGGGGCAGGAGTACGTGGACATGTATGCGACCAAGGCGAAGGCCGCGTAGGTCTCCGACGGTTCGGCAGGACTTCGGGCGCGGGTACGGTGTGGTTGCTCGCGCAGTTCCCCGCGCCCCCAAAAGACTCAAGACCTAAAGGCGTTGCCCGCGGAGCAGGTACCAGGCCGCCCCCGCTGTCGCCAGCAGGACCGCCGCGCCCACCCCTGACGCCATGCTCAGGCCGTCGACGAATGCCTCCCGGGCCGAGGTCAGAAGTTCCTGGCCCGCCGCCGTCGGCATTCCCGCCGCCGCCTCCACCGCGCCGCCCAGCGACTCGTGCGCTCCCGCCGGCGTGCCTGCCGGGGCCGTGAAGCCGCGGTAGATGCCCGTGACGATCGTGCCGAGGAGTGCGATGCCGAGGGCCGCGCCGAGTTCGTACGCCGTCTCCGACACGGCGGAGGCCGCGCCCGCCTGCTCCTTCGGTACGGAGGACAGGATGACGTCGGCGGTCACCGTGAAGGAGAAGCCGGCGCCCACTCCCACGACCAGCAGGGCGGCGCCGAGCAGGGGGTAGCCCGTCGACTCGCCGATCAGGGTCAGGGAGGCGAGGGCCAGGGCCACCGCCGCCAGGCCACCCGAGACCACCGCGCGGACCGAGAAGCGGCGCGCGGTACGGCCCGCGACCAGGCCCGCCGCCACCGCGCCCACGGCTGCGGGCAGTTCGGCCAGGCCCGCCTCGAACGGGCGCCTGCCCTGGACGAGTTGCAGGTACTGGGAGAGGAAGAAGACCAGGCCCGAGAGGCCGAGGATGGTCAGCAGGTCGGCCAGGACGGCGCCGCTGAAGCCGCGGTTGCGGAACAGCCGCATGTCCAGCAGCGGTGCGGGGAGCGTCAGTTGGCGGCGGACGAACCAGTACAGGGCCGGCCCGGCCAGCAGGCCCGCACCCAGCGCGTCCCACGAGAAGCCGTGCGTCGCCGCCTCCTTGACCGCGTAGACGACGGCGATCATGCCGACCAGCGACAGTACGACGCTGATCAGGTCCCAGGGGCCGGGGTTCGGGTTCTTCGACTCGGGCAGCAGCCTGATGCCGACGAGGACCAGGACCGCCATCACGGGCAGGTTGATCAGGAAGACCGAGCCCCACCAGAAGTGCTCCAGCAGGAAGCCGCCGACGATCGGGCCGACGGCCGTGCCCGCGGAGGCCGTCGCGCCCCAGATGCCGACCGCGAGGCTGCGCTCGCGCGGGTCGTGGAAGAGGTTGCGGATCAGGGCGAGGGTGGCGGGCATGAGGGTCGCGCCCGCGACGCCGAGCAGGGCGCGGGCCAGGATCAACGACTCCGGTGTCGACGCATAGGCGTTGAGGACCGATATCGCGCCGAACGCGGTGGCGCCGCCGAGCAGGATCCGCTTGCGCCCGATGCGGTCGCCGAGGCTGCCCATGGTGACGAGCAGTCCGGCGATGACGAAGGAGTAGACGTCGCCGATCCAGAGGAGCTGGGTGCCGGAGGGCCTCAGGTCCTCGCTGATGTAGGGGGTCGCGAGACCGAGGACGGTCGCGTCGACGGCCACCAGCAGCACGGCGAGCACGAGGACGGAGAGCGCGAGCCAGCGGCCCGGGCGCTTCACCGCCTCGGTCGGGGTCGCCGGCTGCAGGGTGCTGGTCATGATTCCTCTCTCCGTAGCGCGCCGCCGAGCAGCAGCTCGACGATCATGTGGGTGAAGTCCTTGGGGGCCACGCGGCCTTCGGCCACGGCCCAGGCGGCCGAGGCCAGCAGGCCGTACAGCGCCTCGGTCAGCCAGGCCGGGCTGAGGTCGATGCGGAACTCGCCGGCTGCCTGTCCGCGCCGGAACAGGGCAGCGACACGGTCGTCGATCCTGGCCCAGCCCGCGTTCTGCTCCGCGCCCTCGAACAGCTGGTTCTCGGTGTAGAGGAAGGCCAGCAGGCCGGCGGACGGCTCGATCTCGCGTACCAGCCGGCGCACGGCGTCGGCGGCCGGCCCCTCCTCGATCCGGGCCGTGTCGAGCGCCGCCTCGCACTCGGCGATGCCGAGCGACTCCAGCGCCCGTACGAGCGCGTCGCGTCCGGCGAACTGCCGGTGCAGCGTGGCGCGGCTGATCCCGGACGCCTTGGCGACCTCGTCCATGGTCGCGGTGGCCTTGCGGGTCAGCAGGGCCGCGGCGGTGCGCAGTACGTGATCACGGTCGACAGGCATGAGAGAACCATAGCCCACATGAGACACTGATGTCTCATCCTGGGCGCGCGCGTCTCAGCGAGTCGACCGTCTCGGTCTGCTCAGTGCCAGGGCAGGCGGCTGCGCCGCTCCCAGTACGCCGCCGGCTCCTCCGCCAGCGTCGCGAGCCGTTCCAGCTGGTCGTCGTCCAGGTCCACGACCGCCGCGTGCAGGTTGGAGGAGAGCTGGTTGACCGTGGCGGCGCCGGAGAGGACGACGCCGGCCCAGGGGCGGCGCAGGATCAGGGCGAGGGCCACGGCGTCGCAGCCCAGAGACGTCTCCGCCGCCACGGCCTTCAGGACGTCGGGAGCGTGGGCGTCCGCGAGGCGGCCGTTGGCCATGCCCTCCTTGACGATCACCGTGAGCCCGGCGTCGTGCGCCTCGGCGAGGGCGTGGGCGGCCGAGGTCTCCAGGACGTTGTACGTCGACTGGACGGTGCGGAAGAGGGGCTCGCCGTCGACCGTCACGGCGAGGGCCGCGCGGATGGCGTCCGCCTGGGCCGGACCGCTGGTGGAGAAGCCGATGGTCGTGCCCTGGGCGGCGGCCTCCGCGAGCCTGGCGTGGAGTTCCTTGTCGGTCAGGGCCGGGCTGTCCGGGGTCACCGAGTGGATCTGGTAGAGGTCCAGATGGTCGCCGAGCAGTTCGGCGGTCTCGGCGCGCTGGCGCTCGTACGTCGGGAGGGTGTGTTCCTTGACCTCGTGCTGCTCGGCGTCCGTGGTCCAGCTCGCGGTGTAGGTGTAGCCCCACTTGCTGCCGACGACGATGTCGTCGAAGCTCGGGCGGGCGTTCAGCCAGTCGGCGAGGAACTCCTCCGAGCGGCCGTAGGAGCGGGCCACGTCGAAGTAGCGGACGCCCTGCACGTAGGCGGCGTCGAGGAGTTCGTGGGTGCGGGTGCGCAGTGTCTCGACGCTGCGGTCCTCCCCGAGGTCTTCGGTGCGGCCCAGGTTGATGTAGCCGGGGCGGCCGATCGCGGCAAGGCCGAGGCCGATGTGGCAGGTGGGGGTGGTCGCTGTTGCCAGTCGGGCGAAGGGCATCGCGGGCTCCGTCGGGTCGGGTCCGGTACGGCTTCCGACCAACGTACCCGCGATGACCTTCGGCAATGGCGGGGCGCCTCGGAGCCCGGGCGAGTCCGGCTCCTCGGCGGGTGCGGGTTCGTCGTGGCTCGTCGCGTCAGTTCCCCGCGAGGCCAGGACGAACCCTGCCGCTCAGCCCTTCCTGGCCGTCGCCCAGGCGTGCTGGGCCGCCACGTCCGACTTCACCTCGGCCAGCTGGATCGCGACCGCGCTCGGGGCCGTGCCGCCGCGGCCGTTGCGGGAGGCCAGGGCGCCCGGGACGTTCAGGACGGTGCGGACCTCGGGGGTGAGGTGGGCGGAGATCTTGGCGAACTGGTCGTCCGTGAGGTCCGCCAGTTCCTTGCCCTCGGCCTCGGCGGCCTTGACGCACTCGCCCGCGACCTCGTGGGCGACTCGGAACGGAACGCCCTGCTTGACCAGCCACTCGGCGATGTCGGTGGCGAGGGAGAAGCCGGCCGGGGCCAGCTCCTCCATGCGCTCGCGGTGCACGGTGAGCGTCGCCATCATGCCGGTGAAGGCCGGGAGCAGCACCTCCAGCTGGTCGATGGAGTCGAAGACCGGCTCCTTGTCCTCCTGGAGGTCGCGGTTGTACGCGAGCGGGAGGGCCTTGAGCGTGGCCATCAGGCCGGTCAGGTTGCCGATGAGGCGGCCCGACTTGCCCCGGGCCAGCTCCGCGATGTCCGGGTTCTTCTTCTGCGGCATGATCGACGAGCCCGTGGAGAAGGCGTCGTGCAGCGTCACGAAGGAGAACTCCTTCGTGTTCCAGATGATGACCTCCTCGGCGATGCGGGAGAGGTTCACGCCGATCATCGCGGTGACGAAGGCGAACTCGGCGGCGAAGTCGCGGGAGGCCGTGCCGTCGATGGAGTTCCCGGAGCTGCCGCGCTCGAAGCCGAGGTCCCTGGCGACCGCCTCCGGGTCCAGGCCGAGCGAGGAGCCCGCGAGGGCGCCCGAGCCGTACGGCGACACCGCGGTGCGCTCGTCCCACTGGCGCAGTCGCTCGGCGTCCCGGGAGAGGGACTGCACATGGGCGAGGACGTGATGGGCGAACAGCACCGGCTGGGCGTGCTGGAGGTGGGTGCGGCCGGGCATCGCCACGTCCGGGTGAGCCTCGGCGAGGCCGATCAGCGCGTCCTGGAGCTCGGCGATCAGGCCGCCGACGGTGCGGGCGTGGTCGCGCAGGTACATCCGGAACAGGGTCGCCACCTGGTCGTTCCTCGACCGGCCCGCGCGCAGCTTGCCACCGAGGTCGGGGCCGAGGCGCTCCAGCAGGCCCCGCTCCAGGGCGGTGTGGACGTCCTCGTCGGCGATCGTGCCCACGAAGGAGCCGTCGGCGACATCGGCTTCGAGCTGGTCAAGGCCGGCGATCATGCGCTGGAGCTCGTCGTCCGTGAGCAGGCCCGCCCTGTGCAGCACGCGCGCGTGGGCTCGGGAACCGGCGATGTCGTACGGCGCGAGCCGCCAGTCGAAGTGGACGGACGCGGACAGTTTCGCCAGGGCCTCGGCGGGACCGTCGGCGAAACGGCCGCCCCAGAGCCGTACGTCACCGCTGTTGCTGCTCACTTGCGTTGCTCCTAGGGAGGATTGTCGGTGTCTGACCAGGATGTCAGGCGAGGGTCTTGGGCCGGCTCGCGTCGGGCTGCGACCACGATTGGCGCTGCGCCGCGATCCTCGACGACAGACTGTAGATGTCGATGAAGCCCTTGGCGGCGGACTGGTCGAAGGTGTCGCCGGTGTCGTACGTGGCGAGGCCGAAGTCGTAGAGCGACGTCCCGGAGCGCCGGCCGGTGACGACCGCGCGGCCGCCGTGCAGCGTCATCCGGATGTCCCCGCTCACGTGCTGGTTGGCCTCGCTGATGAAGCCGTCCAGGGCCCGCTTGAGCGGGGAGAACCACTGGCCGTCGTAGACGAGTTCGCCCCAGCGCTGTTCCACCTGCCGCTTGTAGCGGGCGAGTTCGCGTTCGACCGTGACGTTCTCCAGCTCCTGGTGGGCCGTGATCAGCGCGATCGCGCCCGGGGCCTCGTACACCTCGCGGGACTTGATGCCCACGAGCCGGTCCTCGACCATGTCGATCCGGCCGACGCCCTGGGCGCCGGCGCGCTCGTTGAGCTGCTGGATGGCCTGCAGGACGGTGACGGGGCTGCCGTCGATCGCGACCGGTGCGCCCTGCTCGAAGGTGATGACGACCTCGTCGGCCTCGCGCGGCGCGGCCGGGTTCGAGGTGTACTCGTAGACGTCCTCGATCGGCGCGTTCCAGATGTCCTCCAGGAAGCCCGTCTCGACGGCGCGCCCGAAGACGTTCTGGTCGATGGAGTACGGGGACTTCCTGGTCGTCGCGATCGGGAGCTGCCTGTCCTCGCAGAAGGCGATCGCCTTGTCGCGGGTCATCGCGTAGTCGCGGACCGGGGCGATGCACGTGAGGCCGGGGGCGAGGGCGGCGATGCCGGCCTCGAAGCGGACCTGGTCGTTGCCCTTGCCGGTGCAGCCGTGGGCGACGGTGGTGGCGCCGTGCTTCTCCGCGGCGGCGACGAGGTGCTGGACGATCGTCGGCCGGGAGAGCGCGGAGACCAGCGGATAGCGGTCCATGTAGAGGGCGTTGGCCTTGATCGCCGGGAGGCAGTACCCCTCGGCGAACTCGTCCTTGGCGTCGGCCACTTCGGCCGCCACGGCGCCGCAGGCGAGGGCGCGCTTGCGGATGACGTCCAGGTCCTCGCCGCCCTGGCCGACGTCGACCGCGACAGCGATGACCTCGGCGCCCGTCTCCTCGGCGATCCAGCCGATGGCGACGGAGGTGTCCAGACCGCCTGAGTAGGCGAGTACGACGCGCTCGGTCACGGGTTTCTCCTCGTACCGCAATTCACTGACATGCATGAGTATGCAGAGCTCTGCATGATTCGTCAATCTCGAAGGCGCTTGAACACCAGCAACCGCTTTCTCGTACCTCTCGCAAGAACGCAGGCGCCGCGTTTGTACACACCGGCCACAGCAGTGACACCCCGTCACTCCAGACCCGAGTGAGGCTCCGCATGTCCAGGGCTCTTCCGAAGTACAAGAAGCGTCGCGTGGCGGTCATCGGCGGCGCCGCCGCGGTGGCGCTGTCCGGCGCGGTGATCGCCGGCACCGCCCTCGCCGGTACGCCGTCCAAGGCCGACGGGAACGGCGCCCGGACCCTGGCCGCGTCCCCCGGCACGATCACGTGCCCGGACGTCGCCTCGAAGCTCCCGGCGATCCCGGCCTCCGCGAAGGCAGAGGTCGACCGCAACCTCGCCCTGCTCAACACCCAGGTCGACGAGGCGAACAAGCGCCTCGCGGCCACCGTCGGCCAGGGCGGACCCAACTTCGTGCAGAACGCCATCCTCGGCCCGCTGGAGGACAAGCGGATCGCCACCGTCAACCGCATCGCCACCGCGATCGGCCGTACCGCCGCGAAGCCCACCGGCCTGGACGCGCTCGCGCCGTGCACTCTCGACGCCGGCGGTTCCGCCGCCGGCACGGGCGGCCAGGCGGGCGGAGGCGACGCGGCCGGGACGGGCGAGCAGGCCAGTGCCGCACCGAGCGCGACGGCCTCGGACGGCGCCGATGACGCCCCGGGGGCGGCCGCGAACACCGGCGCCGGCACCATCACCTGCCCGGACGTCGCCTCGCAGCTCCCGGCGATCCCCGCGTCCGCCCAGGCGGAGGTCGACCGCAACCTCGCCCTGCTCAACACCCAGGTCGACGAGGCCAACAAGCGCCTCGCGGCCACCGTCGGCCAGGGCGGACCCAACTTCGTGCAGAACGCCATCCTCGGCCCGCTCGCCGACAAGCGGAAGTCGACCGTCGACCGCATCGCGACCGCCATCGGCCGCACCGCCGATAAGCCCGCCGGCCTCGACTCCCTGGCCGCCTGCACGCTCACCAAGTGAGGTGACAGGCGCTGTGGCCGCCCCGATTCAGCGCCGGCCGGGGTGGCCACGGCAGGAGGCCGCCCCGCGGACGACGCAATTCCTTAGACAAACGAAAGACCTGCGCGCATAATCATGAAGCGTGGGAAAAACATACGAGGGCATCGACGGCAGGCTGCGGACCTTCATCGAGGAGCAGCCCCTCTTCTTCACCGCGACCGCGCCCCTGTCCGGCGACGGCACGGTCAACCTCTCCCCCAAGGGCCTCAAGGGCTCCTTCGCGGTGCTCGACGAACACACCGTGGCCTACCTGGACTTCGCCGGGTCCAACGCGGAGACGATCGCGCATCTGCGGGAGAACGGCCGCATCACGCTGATGTGGTGCGCCTTCCAGGGGCCGCCGAACATCGTGCGCGTGCACGGCCACGGCGAGCCGGTCTTCCGTGACGACCCGCGCTTCAAGGAACTGCTCACCCGTTTCCCGGACATCGACGGCTTCCGGCACGGGCTGCGCGCGATCGTCGTCGTGACGGCGGACCTCATCCGCGACACCTGCGGTTACGCGGTGCCCTTCATGACGTACGACGAGGACCGCGACCTGCACGCCAGGCGCTTCGCGCGCGAGGACGACGTCTCGCTCGGCGAGTACTTCGCCCGGAAGGAGCACGTCGCCACGAGCCTGGACGGCCTACCCGGGCTGCCGTTGCCGCTGCCGCCGTCTACGGTCTGAGCCATGCGAACCGCTCTGGCCGCGGCTGCCCTGGTGTCCGCCTCCGCCCTGCTGATCGGCGCCGCGCCGGCCGCGCCGGCCGCTCCCGCCGCGAGCCCGCCGCTGCCCGCGCGCATGACCGACAGCGGGGGCGGCACGCAGCTGATCACCGCCGTGGCGGCCGGGACACGCTCGACGACCGGCACGGTCACCTGGTGGGACCGGCGGGGCCGGAGCTGGGTGAAGGCCGGTTCTGCGGCCGCCCGGTTCGGGGCCAAGGGACTGGTCGAGGGCGCGTCCCGCAAGCAGAACACCAGCACCACGCCCACCGGTCTGTACGACCTGCCCTTCGCCTTCGGCGTCAAGGCCGCACCCACCGGGACGGTCTACACGTACCGTCCGGTGCGGCAGAGTTCGTGGTGGTGCGAGGACAACGCCTCGCACTCCTACAACCGCTGGACCGAGCCGCGTCCGGCCGACTGCCGGGCGTCCGAGTCGGAGCACCTGGTCGCGTACCCGACGCAGTACGCGTACGCGCTCCTCATCGGCTTCAACTACCACTCGCGGGTGCGCGGTCGCGGAGCCGGGATCTTCCTGCACGTCAACGGGCGTGGGGCGACGGCCGGTTGTGTGTCCGTGCCGGCCGATGCGATGCGGCGGATCCTCACCTGGGCGCGCCCGGGACGCGGCCCGCACATCGCGATCGGGACGACGGGCGGACGTACGGCGATCACGCGGTACTGAGCCGCACGGTGAACGTGGTCGAACCCGGCCGGCTCTCCAGCGCGACACTCCCCGCGTGGGCCTCCACCACGGCCGCCACGATCGACAGGCCGAGACCCGCTCCGGCGCCGGGGGCGTCGGAGCGGCGGCGGTCGACCCGGGTGAAGCGCTCGAAGACGCCGGGCCGGATGTCCTCGGGGACGCCCGGGCCGTCGTCGTGCACCGTCAGGACGGCCGTGGTGCCCTCGGTCTCCAGGGACACCGTGACCTTGGTGCCGGCCGGTGTGTGCGCGCGTGCGTTGGCCAGCAGGTTGGCCAGCACCTGGTGGAGGCGGTGCTCGTCGCCGGTGACGGTGACCGGTTCCTCCGGCAGTTCCAGGGCCCAGCGGTGGTCGGGGCCCGTGGCCCGGGCGTCGGAGACGGCGTCGAGGACCAGCCGGGTCAGGTCGACGGCGAGACGTTCGAGGGGGCGTCCGGCGTCCAGGCGGGCCAGCAGCAGCAGGTCGTCGACCATCGCGCCCATGCGGCCCGACTCGGCGGCGATGCGTTCCAGGGCGTGGGTGATCTGCGGCGGCACGGGGCCCGGGTGCAGCAGGGCGAGCTCCGCGTGCCCCCGCACGGTGGCGACCGGCGTGCGCAGCTCGTGGCTGGCGTCGGCGGCGAAGCTGCGCAGCCGCTCCTCGCTCGCGTGCCGTTTCGTCAGCGCGTCCTCGACATGGCCCAGCATCCGGTTGAAGGCCCCGGCGACCCGGCCCACCTCGCTGCGCGGATCGGACTCCGGGGCGCGCGGCGGCAGGGCCACCTCGCCGCTGGCCAGCGGGAGTTCGCTGACCCGCGTGGCGGTCGCCGCGACCCGGCTGAGCGGCCTGAGCGACAGGCGCACCCACAGCGCGCCCGCGACGCCGGTGAGCGTGAGGGCGGCGCCGAAGACGATCCCGGCGACCAGTTCGAGACGGTGGACGGCGGCTTGCACCGGCTCCAGGGGCAGCCCGGTGAGCAGGATGTCGCCGTCGAGGCCCTGGCGGGCGAGCACCCGGTAGCCGTCCACGGCGGAGAGTTCGACGCTGTGGCCCCTGCCGTCGGCCGGGACCGCGAGCAGCTGCTCCTTGTCCCGGTCGGTGAGGGAGCCCAGGATGTTCACCACGCCGGCGCGGCGCACGACCGCCGCGTTGGTGACGGTGCCGTCGGCCACCCGCGCGCCGAGGGTGCCGAGGGCCTGTCGGCGGTCGTCGCCGCGCTCGTCGCCGTCGTGGTCGTCGGGCAGCGGGCCGCCGTGTTCCAGGCTCGCCGCGAACCGGGGCCCGGTCTGGGCCACCTGCTGGTCGAGCCGACTGGTGAGGAAGCCGTTCAGCTCGAACACGGCGGCGAGACCGACCGCGGCACAGCTGATCGCCAGCAGCACCACCAGGCCGACGGTGAGCCGGGCCCGCAGCGTGCGCGGGCGCGGCAGGCGCCGCAGGAGGCTCATGGACTCACCGGCTTGAGGACGTACCCGGCGCCGCGCACCGTGTGGATCATCGGCTCCCGGCCCGCGTCCACCTTCTTGCGCAGATACGAGATGTACAGCTCGACCACGTGGGCGCGGCCGCCGAAGTCGTAGGACCACACCCGGTCGAGGATCTGCGTCTTGCTGAGGACCCGGCGGGGGTTGCGCATCAGGAAGCGGAGCAGCTCGAACTCGGTCGGGGACAGCTCGATCAGCACGCCCGCCCGGGTCACCTCGCGGGCCTCCTCGTCCATGACGAGGTCGCCCACGATCAGCAGGGGCCCCTCCTCCTGCTGCCGGGCCATGCCGGCGCGGCGCAGCAGTCCGCGGACCCGGGCGACGACCTCCTCCAGGCTGAAGGGCTTGGTGACGTAGTCGTCGCCGCCCGCGGTGATGCCCGCGATCCGGTCCTCCACCGCGTCCCGTGCGGTCAGGAACAGTACGCAGACGTCCGGTTTCACGGTGTGCAGGGAGCGCAGCACGGAGAAGCCGTCGGTGTCCGGGAGCATCACGTCCAGGACGACCGCGTCCGGCATCAGCTCCCTCGCCTCGGTGAGGGCGGAGGCTCCGTCGCCGGCCGTGTGCACGCGCCAGCCCTCGTAGCGCAGGGCGCCGCAGAGCACCTCCGCGAGGTCCGGGTCGTCGTCGACGACGAGGACGCGCAGGGGCGTGCCGTCGGGGCGGGTCAGGGCGGGGCGGCCGGAGCGGGTGGTGTTCATCGCCCTATCAGCATCGCCCCTCGCGAGGGCGGTGGGCGACGGTCGACGCTCTGAGTTTCCTCTGAGTCGACTCGGAAGGGTCCGGTTCAGAGGTCGCTGAGAGGTTCGCCCGGCACAGTTGCGTCCGGAACAGGCGAAAGGACGCACATATGACCACCGTGTACGAGCGACGCGCGGCACCGGCCGTGGCGCCGGCGGCGCGCCGCTCCCCCGCGGGAGCCGTGCTGGCGCTGCTGTGGGCCGGCGCGGCCGCCGTGGTCACCCTGTGGTGGGCGGACACCACGTCGGTGGTCGGCGCGGCCGGCTGGCTGACCGGGGCGGGGCGGCTCGCGGGCCTGCTGTGCGGGTACGCCTGCGCGGTGCTGGTCGGCCTGATGGCGCGGGTGCCGCTGCTGGAGCGGCGCATCGGCTCCGACCGGGTGGCCCGCTGGCACGCGATGGCCGGCCGTTACACCGTCTGCCTGCTGGTGGCGCACATCGTGCTGATCCTCCTCGGGTACGCCGCCCAGGACCGCGCCTCGCTCTGGCACGAGACCGTCACGGTGGTCCTGGACTACCCCGACATGCTGAAGGCGACCTTCGGCACGCTGATCCTGTTCGCGGTCGGCATCACCTCGGCCCGGGCCGCGCGCCGCCGCATCAGCCACGAGTTCTGGTACTACGTCCACCTGCTCACCTACCTCGCCGTCTTCCTCGCCTTCTTCCACCAGCTGACGCTGGGCAACGAGTTCAACGGCCACGCCGTCGCCACGGCCGCCTGGTACGCGCTCTACTTCGGTGTCGCGGCCCTGGTGGTGTGGTTCCGGGCCCTGGAGCCGGTGCGGCTGAACCTGCGGCACCGGCTGCGGGTCGAGTCGGTGCACAGGGAGGCGCCGGGCGTGTTCTCGGTCGTCGTACGCGGCCACCGGCTGGACGAACTCGACGTGCAGGCCGGTCAGTTCTTCCGCTGGCGGTTCTTCGGCGAGGGCCTGGGCTGGACATCGACGCCGTACTCCCTGTCGGCACCGCCGCGGCAGGACCTGCTGCGGATCACGGTCAAGGCGCTCGGCGACCACAGCGCGGCCATCTCCCTGCTGCGGCCCGGCACGCGCGTGTGGGCGGAGGGCCCGTACGGCTCGCTGACCGCGGACCGGCAGACCGCCCCGAAGTCGCTGCTGATCGCGGGCGGCGTCGGCATCACCCCGCTGCGGGCCCTGTTCGAGACGCTGCCCGGCGAGGTCACGCTGCTCTACCGGGCGCGCACGGCCGAGGACCTCGCCCTGGGCGGGGAGTTGGAGGCCATCGCGCGCTGGCGCGGCGCCAAGGTGCTCTACGCCCTGAACGGGGCGGACGGGCGGCGCCCCAGCCTCACCGCCCGGTCCCTGCGCGCGACCTTCCCGGACCTGGCCGGCCACGACGTGTACATCTGCGGGCCGCACGGGTTCGCCCGCGAGCTGTACGAGGCGCTGCGCGCCGCCGGGGTCCCGGACCGCCGTATCCACCACGAGTCGTTCGAACTCTGAGAGCTGCGAGGCCGTAGAAGTGCACGCGTTGAAGAAGAACCGCCCGCTGCGCCGGATCGTGCTGGCGAGTGCCGCCACCGTCTCCGGGATGGTGCTGCTGCTGTCGCTGAAGCCGCACTCGACACCGGCTGTGGGCCTGGCTGTGCCCGCGCCCTCCAGCAGTTCGAGCACGGGCACGGGCACGTCCGGGGGCTCCGTCACCGGCACGAAGACCGTCACCGGCGACACGGTCCAGACCCGCTGGGGTCCCGTCCAGGTCCGTATCACCGTCAAGAACGGGAAGCTGACCGAGGTGACCGCCGTCAGCTACCCGACGGACAACCCCCGGGACCAGGAGATCAACAGCTTCGCCCTGCCGCGGCTGCGCAGCGAGGCCCTCCAGGCCCAGAGCGCGAACATCGACACCGTGTCGGGCGCCACGTACACAAGTGACGGTTACCGCCAGTCACTTCAGTCGGCACTGGACTCGGCACGCGGCTGAACGCACGGGCGTCGTGGCACGTATCTCAGGGCCAAGGGACCACGCCCACCCCCCTTGCCCCCGCCCCGGAGGAACAGTGACCACCACGCTCGCAGGCGGCCGCGCCGCCCGCCGCCAGACGATGCGCCGCATCCGTCCGCGCCGCTCCCCGGCGACCGTCCTGCTGCTGGCCGTAGGTGCCGGCGCGGTCGGTGTGCTGTGGCTGTGGTGGCACAACACGCCGTCCATCGCCGACGAGAACGGAAAGATCCTCAACGCGGGCCGGATCACCGGTCTGCTCGCCGGCTACATGATGGCGCTCGTGGTGCTGCAGATGGCGCGCGTGCCCGCGCTGGAGCGGCGCGTCGGCTCCGACCGGGTGGCGCGCTGGCACTCGATGAGCGGCCGCTACACGCTCAGCCTCATCACCGCGCACGTCTTCCTCACCATGTGGGGCTACGCGCTCCAGGCCGGCAAGTCGCTCGGCGACATCGTGCAGCAGACGATCGACTCCATCAACCAGCTGCCGGACATGGGCAAGGCGGCCATCGGCACGGGTCTGTTCGTGCTCATCGGGCTGACCTCGATCGGCCCGGTCCGCCGCCGGATGGGGTACGACACCTGGTACCACGTCCATCTGCTGACGTACGGGGCGGTGTTCCTGACCTTCTGGCACCAGATCACCACCGGCAACGACTTCGCGGTCGAGCCGATGGCGAAGACCTTCTGGTATGCCCTCTACGGCGTCGTCACCGCGCTGGTGATCTGGTACCGCATCCTCACCCCGATCCGGCTCAACATGCGGCACCGCATGCGGGTCGAGGCGGTCGTCGAGGAGACACCCGGCATCGTGTCCGTGCTGATCAGCGGGCGGAAGCTGCACCGAATGGGGGCCGAGGCGGGGCAGTTCTTCCGGTGGCGGTTCATGGCGCCGGGCATGCGGTTCAGCTCCCACCCGTACTCGCTGTCGGCGGCGCCCCGCCCCGACATGCTGCGGATCACCGTGAAGGCGATCGGCGACCACAGCGCCCGGCTGCGCGAGCTGAGGCCCGGCACCAAGGTGTGGGCCGAGGGCCCGTACGGCGCGATGACCGCCCAGCGGCGCAGCCGCGGCAAGGTGCTGCTGGTCGCCGGCGGCGTCGGGATCACCCCCATGCGGGCGCTGTTCGAGACGCTGCCCGGCGCGTCCGGCGACATCACGCTGCTCTACCGGGCCAACACCACGCAGGACCTTGCGCTCTGGGACGAGCTCGCCGCCATCGCCGACGACCGCGGCGCCCGCCTGATGTACGCGGTCAACAGCCCGGACGGGGAACGCCCCGACATCTCGGCGGAGCGGCTGCGGCAGAAACTGCCCGACATCGACAACCATGACGTGTTCATGTGCGGCCCGGCCGGGTTCGCCCAGTCCGTCTACGAAGCACTGCGCGGCGCGGGAGTGCCCGCCCGCCGCATCCATCACGAGTCGTTCGAGATGTGAGCGACGGGACTTCAGGAGCCTGAGAAGCGATGAGGAAGAGTCACCCCATCCGACGTGTCGTGCTGGCCACCGCGGCCACCGTGTCGGGCGTCGTACTGCTGCTGTCGCTGAAACCGGCGTCCGACCCCAGCGCCGCGGCGGCCGGCGCGGCACCGCAGCAGACCGCGGCCGCACAGGAGTCGCCGCAGGGCGGTTCCGCCGCGGCCGGGTCCGGCACCGTCGACGGCAACGTGGTCCAGACGCAGTACGGCAATGTCCAGGTGCGCCTGACCGTCGCCAACGGCAAGATCACCAAGGCCGACGCCGTCCAGGCGCCCAAGGGCGGCACCAGCGACCAGAAGACCGCCCTGTCCGTGCCCAAGCTCAACCAGGAGGCGGTCGCCGCGCAGAGCGCGCGGATCGACTCGGTGTCCGGTGCGACGTACACGAGCACCGGCTACAAGAAGTCGCTGCAGTCGGCGATCGACAAGATGAAGGCGAGCGCCGGGTCCTCGAAGAGCGGCGGATCCTCGAAGAGCGGCGGGTCCTCCGGCAGCGCCGGCAGCGGGTCCACCGGCGGCTCCGGGAGCGGCTCTTCGCAGGCTTCCGGCGGCGCCGCCCAGGCCAAGACCGTCACGGGCAAGCTCGTCCAGACCGACTACGGGCCCGTCCAGGTCCGTATCACCGTCGCCAACGGCAAGATCACCAAGGCCGACGCGGTGCAGGCGCCCAAGGGCGGCCTCAGCGACCAGAAGACCGCCCTGTCCGTGCCCAAGCTCAACCAGGAGGCGGTGGCGGCGGGCAGCGCGAAGATCGACTCGGTGTCCGGTGCCACGTACACGAGCACCGGGTACAAGCAGTCGCTCCAGTCGGCACTGGATCAGGCCGGTGGCTGAGACGGTGGCCGAATCGGCAGAAGCTCCCGCCGCGGTGCGTCATGCGGAGGAGGTCATGGGGACCGTCTTCTCCTTCGACGTCCGCGGCGGGGAACCCGGTGCGGTGCAGGCGGCGCTGGAGGAGGCGGTCGCCCGACTGCACCGGGTCAACGAGGTGTTCAGCATGTACCGCGACGACAGTCAGCTCTCCCGTCTTTCCCGGGGTGAACTGACCGTCGAGGACTGCGATCCCGAGGTCGCCGAGGTGCTGGAACTGGGCGCCGAGGCCGAGCGGGTGAGCGACGGCTGGTTCAGCATGCGCTACGAGGGGCGGCTGGATCCGACCGGCATCGTCAAGGGCTGGGCCGCCGAGCACGCGGCGCGGCTCCTCGCGGCGACGCCCGGGGTGTGCGGTGTGAGCATGAACGGCGGCGGGGACGTGCAGCTGCTCGGCTCGCCCGAACCCCACCGGCCCTGGCGGGTCGGGGTGGCCGACCCGCTGCGCCCGGGCGGTCTCGCGGCGGTGGTGTCCGCGGCGGGCGCCGACGAGCTGGCGGTGGCCACGTCCGGCACCGCCGAGCGGGGCGCCCACATCGTCGACCCGCGCACCGGCCGCTCCGCGGTGACCGACCTGGTGGCGGTGACCGTGGTGGCCCCCGAGCTGACCTGGGCGGACTGCTGGGCGACGGCCGCGTTCGCGATGGGTTCGCGGGACGGGCTGCGCTGGCTGGAGTCCCTCCCGGACGTGGAGGCGCTGCTGATCACGGCGGGTGACGAGGTCCGCTGCACGGGAGGGCTGGCGGCCCGCCTGGGCTGAGGCCCGCCGGGACAGGACCTGCCGGGTGGCGATCCGGCGGCGAGGAACCCCCATGCGAGTCCGGGGCGCACGGTGTGACCGTGCGCCCCGGACTCGTCGGTGTCAGTGGCCGTTCTGCGCGAGCCGCAGCAGGTGCTCCGCGAGCGCCTGGCCGCCGGTGGGCTCCCGGCTGATGAGCAGCAGCGTGTCGTCGCCCGCGATGGTGCCGAGGATGTCCTGGAGCTCGGCCTGGTCGATGGCCGACGCCAGGAACTGCGCGGCACCCGGGGGCGTCCGCAGCACCACCAGGTTCGCCGAGGCCTCCGCGGAGATCAGCAGCTCCTGGGAGAGCCGCCGCATCCGCTCCTCCTTCGCCGACTCGCCGAGCGGGGCCCGCGGGGTGCGGAAGCCGCCCTCGCTGGGGACGGCGTAGATGAGGTCGCCGTCGTTGTTGCGGATCTTCACCGCGTTGAGCTCGTCCAGGTCCCGGGAGAGCGTCGCCTGTGTGACGGTCAGCCCGTCGTCGGCGAGCAGCTTCGCCAACTGGCTCTGGGAGCGCACCGGTTGCCGGTTGAGGATGTCCACGATCCGGCGGTGGCGTGCGGTGCGGGTCTGCGGCACGGCAGGCCCGGCGTGCTGTGCGTCGTCCTGCGCCTGGCTCATCGTCGTCTCATTCTCTGGATCCGTCCCCGTGTGCTTGGTTCAGGACGCCGGGCAGCGCCCGGAGGAACGTGTCCACCTCGTCGTCGCCGAGATTGAGCGGCGGCATCAGCCGTACGACGTCGGGCGCGGGCGCGTTCACCAGGAATCCGGCCTCCTGAGCCGCCTGGCGCACCTGGGGCGCGAGGGGCTCGGTGAGCACGATACCCAGGAGGAGGCCCGCCCCCCTGACATGGGAGATCAACGGGTTGCCCAGGGACTCGATCCCGTCGCGCAACTTCTCGCTCTGCCGCTTGACGTTCTCCAGCAGCCCCTCGTTCTCGATGGTGTCGAGCACGGCGAGTCCGGCGGCGCAGGCGACCGGGTTGCCGCCGAACGTCGTGCCGTGATGCCCGGGCCGCAGCAGCTCGGCGGCCCGGCCGAAGGCGACGGTCGCGCCGAGCGGCAATCCGCCGCCGAGGCCCTTGGCGAGGGTGACGACGTCCGGCAGGACGCCGTCGTGCGCCTGGTACTCGAACCAGTGCCCGGTACGGCCGACACCGGTCTGCACCTCGTCGAGGACGAGCAGCGCACCGGTCGCGGCGGTGATCGCGCGGGCGGCCTTGAGGTAGCCGGGCGGCGGCGGGACGACGCCGATCTCGCCCTGGACCGGCTCCAGGATGACCAGCGCGGTCTCCTCGGTGACGGCGGCCGCGAGGGCCTGCGCGTCACCGAACGGCACATGCGTGACCTCGCCCGGCAGCGGCAGGAACGGCTCCCGCTTGCCCTGCTGCCCGGTCATCGCGAGGGCGCCCATCGTGCGGCCGTGGAAGGCGTCCTGGGTGGCCACGACGTGCGTCCGCCCGGTGAGCCGGCCGATCTTGAAGGCGGCCTCGTTCGCCTCGGCGCCGGAGTTGCAGAAGAAGACCCGGCCCTCGCGGCCGAAGAGCCGGAGCAGCCGCTCGGCGAGCGTGACCGTCGGGTCCGCCATGAAGAAGTTGGAGATGTGGCCGAGGGAGGCGATCTGCCCGCTCACCGCCGCCACGATCGCCGGGTGGGCGTGGCCGAGCGCGTTGACCGCGATGCCGCCGACGAAGTCGAGGTACTCCTTGCCGTCGGCGTCCCACACCTTGGTGCCCGCGCCGCGTACCAGGGGCAGCAGCGGGGTGCCGTAGTTGTTCATGAGCGCGCCCTGCCACCGCTGGGCGAACTCCTGATTGGCGGTCATACGGCGTCCCCCGTCTGCTCGTCGGGCACGACCATCGTGCCGATGCCCTCGTCGGTGAAGATCTCCAGCAGGATCGAGTGCTGGACCCGGCCGTCGATGACGCGGGCGGTGTGGACGCCGCCCCGCACGGCGTTCAGGCAGCCCTCCATCTTCGGCACCATGCCGGAACTCAGGTCCGGCAGCAGCTTCTCCAGCTGGGAAGCGGTGAGGCGGCTGATCACCTCGTCACTGTCGGGCCAGTCCTCGTAAAGGCCCTCGACGTCCGTGAGGACCATGAGCGTCTCGGCGCCCAGCGCAGCAGCGAGTGCCGCAGCCGCCGTATCAGCATTGACGTTGTAGACATGTCCGTCGTCCTGACTGCGGGCGATGGAGGAGACGACCGGGATCCGGCCGTCGGCGAGCAGGGCCTCGATCGCGCCCGTGTCGATCGCGGTGATCTCGCCCACCCGCCCGATGTCGACCAACTCGCCGTCGATCTCGGGCTGGTGCTTGGTGGCACTGATGGTGTGCGCGTCCTCGCCCGTCAAGCCCACGGCCAGCGGCCCGTGTTCGTTGAGCAGGTTGACCAGCTCGCGCTGCACCTGCCCGGCCAGCACCATCCGTACGACGTCCATGGCGTCCTCGGTGGTGACCCGCAGGCCGGCCTTGAACTCGCTGACGATGCCGTGCTTGTCGAGGGCGGCGCTGATCTGTGGGCCGCCGCCGTGCACGACGACCGGCTTGAGGCCGGCGTGGTGCAGGAAGACGACGTCCTGGGCGAACGCGGCCTTCAGGTCCTCGTCGATCATGGCGTTGCCGCCGAACTTGATGACGACCGTCTTTCCGTTGTGCTTGACCAGCCAGGGCAGCGCCTCGATGAGGATCTGGGCCTTGGGGAGCGCGGTGTGCTTTCGCGTGATGCTCATGAGGAGTAGGCGCTGTTCTCGTGGACGTAGTCGGCGGTGAGGTCGTTGGTCCAGATCGTGGCGGTCTCGGACCCGGCGGCGAGGTCGGCGACGATGTGCACCTCTCGATAGCGCATGTCGACCCTGTCCCGGTCCTCGCCGACGCCGCCGTTCTTGCAGACCCAGACGCCGTTGATCGCGACGTTCAGCCGGTCGGGCTCGAAGGCGGCCCGGGTCGTGCCGATGGCGGAGAGCACGCGGCCCCAGTTGGGGTCCTCGCCGTGGATCGCGCACTTGAGGAGGTTGTTGCGGGCGATGGAGCGGCCGACCTCGACGGCGTCGTCCTCGCTCGCGGCGCCCACCACCTCGACCTTGATGTCCTTGCTGGCGCCCTCGGCGTCCCGGATCAGCTGCTGGCCGAGGTCGTCGCAGACCTGCCGTACGGCGTCCGCGAACTCCGCGTACCCGGGCGTCACTTCGGAGGCGCCGGAGGCCAGCAGCAACACGGTGTCGTTGGTGGACATGCAGCCGTCGGAGTCGACCCGGTCGAAGGTGACCTTGGTGGCGGCCCGCAGCGCCCGGTCCAGTACGTCGCTCCCCACGGCCGCGTCCGTGGTGAGGACGACCAGCATGGTGGCGAGGCCGGGGGCGAGCATGCCCGCGCCCTTGGCCATGCCGCCGACGGTCCAGCCGTCCTTCGTCACGACGGACGTCTTGTGGACGGTGTCGGTGGTCTTGATCGCGATGGCGGCCTTCTCACCGCCGTGCTCGGAGAGTTGGGCGGCGGCGGTCTCGACTCCCGGGAGCAGCTTGTCCATCGGGAGCAGCACGCCGATGAGTCCGGTGGAGCAGACGGCGACCTCGATCGGGGCGCGGCCGAGGACCTCGGCGGCCTTCTCGGCGGTCGCGTGCGTGTCCTGGAAGCCCTTGGGGCCCGTACAGGCGTTGGCGCCACCGGAGTTGAGGACGACCGCGGAGACCTGGCCGCCCTTGAGGACCTGCTCGGACCACAGCACCGGCGCGGCCTTCACACGGTTGGAGGTGAAGACGCCGGCGGCGGCGCGGCGGGGCCCGGTGTTGACCACGAGGGCCAGGTCCGGGTTGCCGCTCTCCTTGATCCCGGCGGCGATGCCCGCGGCCGTGAATCCCTTTGCTGCCGTCACGCTCACGGCGCAACTCCGATCGTCGTCAGCCCGGTGGACTCGTCGAGCCCGATGGCGAGGTTCATGCTCTGGACGGCACCGCCCGCGGTGCCCTTGGTGAGGTTGTCGATGGCGCTGATCGCGATGATGCGGCCCGCCGCCTCGTCGTACGCGACCTGCACCTGAACGGCGTTGGAACCGTAGACGGACGCCGTGGCGGGCCACTGGCCCTCGGGGAGCAGGTGGACGAAGGGCTCGTCGGCGTAGGCCTTCTCGTAGGCGGCGCGCACGGACTCCGCCGTCACGCCCGCGACGGCCTTCGCGCTGCAGGTGGCGAGGATGCCGCGGGGCATCGGCGCGAGGGTCGGCGTGAAGGAGACGGTCACGCTCTCACCGGCCACCCCGCTGAGGTTCTGGATCATCTCGGGCGTGTGCCGGTGACCGCCGCCGACGCCGTACGGCGTCATGGACCCCATGACCTCGCTGCCCAGCAGGTGCGGCTTGGGCGCCTTGCCGGCGCCGGAGGTGCCGGAGGCGGCGACGATCACGGCCTCGTTCCGCGCGAGCCCGGCGGCGTACGCCGGGAAGAGGGCCAGGGTGGCGGCGGTCGGGTAGCAACCGGGCACCGCGATGCGCCTGGCCCCCTCCAGCGCGGCGCGGGCGCCCGGCAGTTCGGGGAGGCCGTACGGCCAGGTCCCGGCGTGTGCGGAGCCGTAGAACCGCTCCCAGTCGGCCGCGTCCTTGAGCCGGAAGTCGGCGCCCATGTCGACCACGAGCACGTCCGGGCCGAGCTGCTCGGCGACGGCGGCGGACTGGCCGTGGGGCAGGGCGAGGAAGACCACATCATGCCGACGGCCCTGCCCGGCGAGGACCTCGGGGGTGGTCTCCTGGAGCACCCGGTCGGCCAGCGGCAGCAGGTGCGGCTGGAGCGCGCCGAGCCGCTGACCCGCGTTGGAGTTGCCGGTCAGCGCCCCGATCTCGGTCTCCGGGTGCGCCAGGAGCAGACGCAGGAGCTCTCCGCCCGCGTATCCGCTCGCTCCGGCCACTGCCACACGTACCGTCATGTCACCCTCCTCTGGATGGCATGACTATACGTTTCGCTGCACGTTTATGCAATCTGCGCTTGGTCGGCCTTCGGGAGCATGATCCTTCGGGACACGACGAACGTCACCGGGATCGCCCCGAGGGAGGCGAGCAGGGGGGCCCAGCGGCTACTGAAGTGCAGCAGGTCGACCAGCACGTAGACACCCGCCGTCGTGATGAGGAAATTCGCCGCGTTGGTCAGGGGGAACAGCAGGAATTTCCGCAGCGTCGGGCGTGTGCGGTAGGTGAATCGCGCATTGAGGAAAAAGGAACCGGTCATGCTGATCGCGGTCGCGAGAATATGGGCGACGAGATAAGGCATTCGGGTGAGGAGCGGGAGGTAGGCGGCGTAATACGTGCCGGTGTTGAGGACACCGATCACGGCGAAGGTGAACAGCTGCCTGTTCGTCTGCCCGGCCATCAGGGAATGAGGTCCTTCGCCCGGTCCACGTTGGTCGCCTTCACCAGGAAGTGCGGGCGCCGTTTGACCTCGTAGTAGATGCGGCCGGTGTACTCCCCGATGACCCCGAGCATGATCATCTGTACTCCGGCGACACCGGTGACGGCGGTGATGATCGTGACGTAGCCGGGGGTCTGGACCCCGTTGACGAGCGCGGCGCCGACGATCCACGCGGTGTACAGGCCGGCGATCGTCAGCAGGACCATGCCCAGATGCAGGGCGGCGCGCAGCGGCCGGTTGTTGAAGGAGAGCAGCCCGTCGAGTCCGTAGTTGAGCAGGCCGCGGAAGCTCCAGGAGCTGCGGCCGGCCCCGCGGGCGGCGTTCTCGTACTCGAAGGTGGTGCTCGGGAAGCCGACCCAGGCGAACAGGCCCTTGGAGAAGCGGTTGTACTCGCTCAGGTCCACGATCGCGTCCACCACGCGGCGCGACAGCATCCTGAAGTCGCCTACACCGTCGACGAGTTCGACGTCGACGAGGCGGTTGACGAGCCGGTAGTAGAGGCGGGCGGTGAGGGTGCGGGTCATCCGGTCGCCGGTCCTGGTGCGCCTGGCGATGACCTGGTCGTAGCCGTCCTCCCTCAACTCCAGCATGCGCGCGATCAGTTCGGGCGGATGCTGCAGGTCCGAGTCCATGACGACCACGGAGTCCCCGGAGGCGTGGCGCAGTCCGGCGAGCAGGGCCGCCTCCTTGCCGAAGTTGCGGCTGAAGGAGACGTACCGCACGCGCGCGTCCCGGCCGGCGAGCCGCTCCAGAGCCGCGAGCGTGCGGTCGCGGCTGCCGTCGTCGACGTACACGAACTCCATGTCGTGGCCCAGCGGCAGCAGTTGGTCCGCGACCCGCTGGACCTGGTCGTGGAAGAGCTCGATGACGTCTTCCTCGTTGTAGCAGGGTGCGACGATCGATATGAGCATGGTTGTTCTCCCCCAAGGACGCGGTCAGAGAGCGCCGGTGACCGGTTCGCGCGGCCGGGTGGTCGTGGTGGGCGGCGGTGCGGCGCGGCGCCGTCGGCGGACGGCGGCGAGGCCGCTGAGCAGGGCCAGGGTCAGCAGCGAGGCGGCCCCGACGGCCGTGCCGAGCCGCAGCCCGGGCGGGTGGAAGGTGCAGGTGACAGTGGTGGCGGAGCCGTCGACGGGCACGGCGATCAGGCCGTGGTACTCCCCCGCCGGCCGGGCGTCGGCGTCGCCGGCCGCGCAGCGCCAGCCGGCGATCCGGGGCGCCGCGACGACGGCGACTCCCTTGCTGCCCTGGGGCAGTTGGGCGCTGACGGAGTCGCCGGAGACGGTCACCCGGGTGGCCCCGGTGGCCTTGAGACGGGCGACGGCGGTGTGCAGCCGGGCGGTGTCCAGGCAGCCGACCGCGCCGTCCGGGACGGTGCCGGTGCCGTTCGGGGTCAGATCGATGTGCACCCGCCCCGAGGCCGGGACCGTGCCCAGCCGCTGCATGGCGGCGATCTTGGTGACACGGACGTCCGACCGGAAACGCCCGGTGGGACCGCCGTCGGCGAGCTGCGCGGTGCCCCAGAAGTGCGGCGCCCACAGATAGACCTCGCTGCCGGCCGGGCAGGTGGCCGTGACGGTCGGCTGCCGCGTGGTTCCGGGGTCGGGCACACCGACGAGCAGCCCGGGGTGTCTGGGGTCGGGGCTCGGCGGCAGCCCCTTGCTGGTCCGCACGGTGATGCGGGGGACGGTGTAGACGCGGGCGCCCAGCAGGAGTTCCTGGTTGCGGTACGGCGACGGGCCCCAGCCGGCGGCGGGCGCTCCCGAGGGGCGCAGGGTGACCAGGGGCGGCACGTCCTGCCGGGTCACGGTGGGCCCGCTGCCGTCCTGGTCGAACCAGTTCTGGTGCGGGTCCGGCGGGGAGTGCACCCGTGCGCCGACGGAGAAGATCGCGTCGGTGGCGGCGTTGTCGAGGCTCTGCAGGCTGCGGCCGCGGGAGTTCCAGCCGCCGCCGAGGGCGGTGAGCGTACGGCTGAGGACGTCCGAGGTGAGGCTGCTGTAGTACTGGGCGCCCTGGCCGCCGACCGTCAACGGGTCGTTGCCGACGGTCTGTTCACGGCCCGGGTCGGTGCGGTACCGGGGCCAGCCGTCGGCCCGCGCGATCACCTTCGCCTGGGCCTCCTGCCGTGCGCCCCAGGGCGCGTAGTCGTCCATGTGCCCGAGCCGCAGCCGGGTGGCGACGGCGGAGGTGGCCATCGCCTCGCCGAACTGCCCGCCGAAGAGCAGGGCGAGGGCGAGGCCCGCCATCACGACGCGGCGTCCGCCGTCCGCCCGCAGGCGCCCGTCGGCGCCCCGGCCGCCGTCCGTGTACCGCAGGATCGCCAGGCCGCCGAGCGCGCCGGCGACCGCGAGCACGAACACCGCCCAGGTGACGGGGTGCACCAGGGCGCTCCGGCTCGCGACGGCGGTGATCAGCACCAGTAGCACGCTCGCCGCGCCCAGGGCCCGCGGGTCCGGCGGTCCGTAGGACAGCGCGTGCCAGGCGGCGATCACCAGCAGCGCGCACAGCACGAAAGCCTCGCGGTACGCGCTGCCCTGCGGGGTGGCGAAGGCGTGCCAGACCAGCTGGGTCGGACCCCACTGGAGCGACAGCGCGACCGCGACGGTCAGGAGCGTCCAGCCCGTGCGCACGCGGCGGGGCACCCTCCGGTGGAAGGGCAGGGCGAGGGCGAGGACGAGCGCGGCGGTCCCGGCGTAGACCGCCGGACTGCTGAAGCTGTACGTCGTGGGCAGCAGCCGGGCCAGCAGGTCCTCCGTCGGCACCGGCCGGAACCGCACGAGCCGGCCCGGGTAGGCGTGCTTGGTACCGAGGTACACGACGGTCAGCAGCGGGGCGGCGAGGCCCACGCCGAGCAGGACGGTGACGGCTGCGCGGCCCGCGGCCACCAGCCGCTGACGGCGGGTGGCACGGGCGAGCCACAGCCTGAGCAGCAGCACCAGACCGGCGGCGAGGGTGGCCATGTAGGCGGTGTAGAAGTTGGCGATCCAGACGAGGGCGACCACCAGTACGCCGAGCAGGGGACGCCGGCCCTGCCGCGTCCACTCCCCGGCCAGGCACAGCAGCGGCAGCGCGATCAGGCCGTCGAGCCACATCGGGTTGTACGAGCCGACCGCGACGCTCCAGCCGCACAGGGCGTACGAGGCGCCGAGCAGCCCGGCGCCCCACCAGCGCCCGCGGCGCAGGCTCAGCAGCAGCCAGGCCATCGCGGCGGCCGCGCAGGCCGTCTTCAGCACGGTGACCACGTACACCGCGAGGTCGATCCCGTCCCGCGGGAAGACGCCGACGAGCAGCGCGAACGGGCTGCTCAGATACGTGCCGAAGTCCGGCAGGAAGCTGGAGCCGTACCCGGACCGCCAGTTGACGAGGAAGCCCCCGTCGGCCCGTCCGTGCAGCAGGTCCCACAGGTGGGCGTGGAACGGCACGTACTGGTTGCCGAGGTCGTTGACGCTGCGCGTGTTCGGGCCGAACGGATAGCTGCGGGCGGCCGTGTCGGCGACGCAGAGCGCGGTGGCGGTGATGACGGCCGCGAGCAGTGCCGCGGCCTTCCTCGGTGCGAAATGGTCACCCGAAACGGCCGCGGACAGTGTCGAGCGTTCCATTGCCTGTTACTCCCCGCGGTTTATCGATTCGACCTTTCAGACGGTCCGTCTTTCGGATTGGTTGTGCCGACCATGAAAAGTGGTGGCGTCAATTCCGAATACGGGCGGGGATTTACAGAGGAATGAACGGCAGGGAAACGGGACTTTCCCAGTGCATTGTTTGAGCGTGAATTTCAGCGCATGTGGTGGGCTGCCGCCGGTCGGGCGGCAGCCCACACCGGGCCCTACTTCTGCCTGATCCGCAGGAAGGTGACCGAGTTCGCCGGGAAGGTGTACGTGAACGTGCCGGCGACCCCCGAGAAGGTGGACACCGCCGGTGCGACGGGCGTGCTCGTCTCGGTGTTCACGGCGTCCGGCGCGCCGGACAGCGTCGTCACCCGCGCCTTCGGCGCGACCTTCGCGCCGCCGAGGTCGACGGCCGTGCGGGCCGCCGAGGACTGGGCGTTGACCACCTTGACGATCAGGTCACCGGTCCGCGCGTCCCTGGTGACGACCTGGCGGAACGGCTCGGCCGGCTTGTCGTCGGTGAAGCTGCCCCACTCCTGGCCGTCGAGGTACAGCGTCACCTTGCGGCCCCGCACCTTGACGTCGATGTCGTACGCACGGCCCGTCTCGACCGACCCCGCCTTGGCGATCAGCGTCGACTTGCCGCCGTCCACGGCCTGTTCGACGGCGGACTGGGTGTTGCCCCAGCCGCCCAGGTTCCACCAGTAGTAGTTGCCGGTGTCCTTGACGCCGAAGGCGACGAGGAAGCCTTCCTTGCCGGACTTCTTGGTGGCCTTCACCCGCAGGTCGTAGTCGTGCCATGTGGCGTCACCGGCCGAGACCATGGTGTTCTCGGCGGCGGTGTCCGTCTGCACGTACTGCCCGTCCTGGACGCTCCAGCTGCCGCCGCCGGTGTGCGTCCACTTCGAGGCGTCACCGGAGAAGTCGTCGGCCAGCAGCGGGTTCCCGTCGGCGTCCGTCACCTTCACGTCGTCGTACGCGGCACTGGTGGCCCAGGTCGACAGGCCGACGGCGCCGGTGATGGGGGCGAGCAGTGACGGCGTGCCGGTGGCGGTCGAGGGCACGACCCGGTCGCCGACGTTGTTCATGAACAGCTTCTGGACCTCGTAGTCGGCCGAGCTCCAGGAGGCGTGGTTGTTGAACCAGACCATGTCCGGACGCCACTGCACGTAGTCCTCGTTGGCGAACAGCGGTGCGTACGAGGCGAGTTTCACGACGTCCGCGTTGCGCTCCAGGCCGGTCATGTACGCAGCCTCGGCGAGACCGTTCTTGAAGGCGTTGCCGCCGGAGGCGTACTCGCCCAGGAAGACCTTGGGTCCGCCTCGGTCGTAGGAGTCGTAGCGGTCGTTGTTCTGCAGGAACCACTGCGGGCTGTTGTAGTAGTGCTCGTCGACCATGTCGACCTTGGCGTCCTTGTTGAGCTGCCAGGCCGTGTCGAAGGTCGAACCGGAGTCGTCCGGGCCCGCGTTGGAGATCACCGTCATGTACGGGTACTTGGCGTCGATGGCGGCGCGGAACTGCTTGAAGCGGGTGAAGAACTCGTTCGGCAGGTTCTCCTCGTTGCCGACCTCGATGTGCGTGAGGTGGAAGGGCTTGGGGTGGCCCATCCGCGCGCGCACCTTGCCCCACTTGGACGTCACCGGCCCGTTGGCGAACTCGATGAGGTCGAGGGTGTCCTGGATGTGCCGCTTCAGCAGCGCGTCGTCGTCGACGGCCTTGTTCTGGCCGCAGCCGGTGACCAGGGCCGGGACCACCGGCAGCGGCATGGCGCCGACGTCCTCGGCGAAGCGGAAGTACTCGTAGTAGCCGAGTCCGTAACTCTGGTTGTAGCCCCAGAAGTTGGAGTTCGTCGCACGGGTCTCGACCGGGCCGACGGTGTCCTTCCACTGGTAGGAGCGCTTGCGCTGGTAGCCGGAGGCCGCGCTGTAGTCCTGCATGGAGCCGGTGTTGACCAGGCAGCCGCCGGGGAAGCGTACGAAGCCCGGGTGCAGGGCGGCGATCTTCTCGGCGAGGTCCTTGCGCAGGCCGTTCGGCTCGTGCTTGTAGGTGTCGCGCGGGAAGAGGGAGACCATGTCGAGCGCGGCGGCGGCCGAAGAGCCCACGGTGAGGCGGCCGTTCGAGCTGGTGCGGGTGGCGGTGAAGGTCGCCTTGTACCGCGCCCAGCCGCCCTTGCCCACGGCCACCCGGCGGGCGGTGGCCAGAGTGCCGTCGGCGTCCCCCAGGGAGACGGTGAGCGTGGTGCCGCTCGCGGCGCGGGCCCACACGGAGAAGTCGTACGCCTTGCCCTGCTCGACCCGGAAGCCGGTGTTGTATCCGATGTTCGTGACCGCCGAACCGGCGCCCAGGGAGAGGTAGTTGCGGTTACGGGCGTTCAGCCGGCCGTCGTCGTCCACGACCTGCGCCGTACCGTCGACCGTCCACGCGGTGAGGGGCGTGTACGAGGTGTTGTCCGCGGTGGAGTACTCGAAGGACCGGTTCTGCACGAGCTCGGCGTACAGGCCGCCGTCGGCGGCGCGGTTGATGTCCTCGAAGAAGACGCCGTACATCGTGTCGTCGATCTTCGCGCCCTTGGCGGTGGGGTCGACGTTGATCGCGTAGTCGGTGACATCGGTGGCATCTGCTGCGTCGGCTGCGTGGGCGGGGGCCGGAAGAAGGCCGGCGGCAAGGAGGCAGGCGCTTGCCCCGAGGCCGAGTCTCAGCCGGGCGCGACGGGTGGAATGTGACATGGTACTCCGCGGCTCTGGGAATGGATCATGACGATCGTTCGAGATATCAGACAGCGGTCAGCACTTCGAACGGAAACATAGGTAAGGGGCGTGAGCACGTCAATGGGGCGGGCGGTGCCGGGCGTAAGGTCGAGGCCATGCATGCGCTTGTGCCCTACCTCCTGCTGACCGCGTTCCTGGCCGTCGTCATGCTGGCGTTCACGGGGCTGGCGCGCCGGATCCGCCGTCGCGGGACGGCGGGCGGCGGTCTGAGCGGGGCGCTGGCCGCGTACGAGGAGGCTTTCCGCACCACCAGCCACGCGGCGCACCAGGAGATCCGGGCCCAGGCCGACCGCAAGGCTCCCAGCGACTCCCCCGACGGTCTGCGCCGTCGCCGCAGGAAGCGCTGACGATGGCCGAGTTGTGGCCCGTGCCGGACGTACTCGCCCATCTGGCCGGACGCTGGCGCGTCGACCGGACCGTGCGGGATCTGGCGAGTGGGGCCGAGGGGCACTTCGCGGGGACGACGGTCTTCAGCCCGCTCGAGGACGGCGGGCTGCTGCACGAGGAGTCCGGGACGTTCACCTGGCAGGGCGTCGCCCGCCCCGCCGAGCGCACTCTCCGCTTCCTGCCGGGGAGTTCACCGGGCTCGGCGGACGTCCGTTTCGCCGACGGCCGCCCTTTTCACGATCTGGACCTGACGTCCGGCCGGTATGTCGCGGACCATCCGTGTGCGGCGGACTTCTACCGCGGCGAGTTCACGGTCCGGGACGCGGATCACTGGCGGACGGTGTGGCGGGTGGGCGGACCGGCCAAGGATCTTGTGCTGGCCACCGAGTACGTGCGGGGAGTTCCAGAGACCGAGGACGCCCAACCTCCCGCATCCGTACGGGAGATGTGACCTCTAGGCGCGGGACGCCTGGGCTGAGCGTGCGTCGAAGCGGAGGTTCCAGCGGCCCGCGTGGCCGGTGACCGTGGTGGTGGACAGGGGGCGCACGTCGAGGTTCCAGTAGGTGGAGGGCGGGGCCTTGAGGGCGTAGACGAGGGCCGCGCGGACCACGGACGGCTCGGCCACGGCGACGATGCGGCCGCCGTCCTCGAAGGGGCGGGTGTCGAGCCAGTTGCCGACCCGGGTGATGAAGGTCAGCAGCGACTCGCCGCCGTGCGGGGTGGCCCTCGGGTCGGCGAGCCAGGCGTCGACGGCCTCGGGCTCGCGGGCCATCGCCTCGCCGAGCGTGAGACCGCGCCAGCGGCCCATGTCGCAGTCGCGCAGAGCGAGCTGCACCAGAGGTGCGTAGCCGAGGGCGTCGCCGGTCGCGCGGCTGCGCGGCGTCGGCGAGCAGTAGCGCAGGTCGGCCGCCGCGAGCGGGATCAGGTCATGGGCGGCGCGCTGCACCTCGTCCCAGCCGGCCTGGTCGAGCGGGCGGTCGTCCTGGAAGTGCTCGGCGAGCAGGGGGGAGCTGCGCGCGGCGGCGACGAACGTGACCCTGAGTTGCATGGGGCGATGGTGTGTCGCAGAAGTGCGCAGGTCAAGGGCGCGCGACCACGAGTCACCCACGGTGGCCGGAGGCTTACTTCGAGGTCAGGACCTGGCGGACAACCGGCGCAATCCGCCCGCTCAGAACACCAGCGCCATCCACTGGTCGGGCCTCGCCAGCTCCCGGAACCCGAGCTTCTCGTACACGCCGTGGGCGTCGTGCGTGGCGAGCAGGATGCGCCGCAGCTTGTACGGCTCCAGATGATCGCGTACGGCGCCCACCAGGGCCGTCCCGATGTTCTTGCCCCGCACGGAACGGTCGACGTAGACGTCGCACAGCCACGCGAAGGTCGCCTGGTCGGTGATGACCCGGGCGTACGCCACCTGATCCCCCGAAATCGTGTCGTACACCCCGAAGTTGAGCGATCCGGCGACCGCCCGCTCCTGCTTCTCCCGTGGCCGCCCCATCGCCCAGTACGCGTCGGTGGACAGCCACCGGTGCACCCGGTCGAGGTCGATCCGGTCGGCATCGGTCGAGATCTCGTACCCCTCAGGAAGGCTCACCGTGTCGCTCATGGCGGGAGGTTCGCAGGTCGGGAGGTGGAACGTCGAACGGTTTTCCCGCAGCCCCACCCCCATGGCCACCGCGCCGGGCCATCGCGCTGACCACCCCGCAGACCACGGCTCCGGCCAGCAGCCACCCCCACGGTGCCCCGCCCGGCCGCTGCGAGATCACCGCGTATGCGAAGAAGCCGAGTCCGCCGCCCGCCAGGAAGAACGCGAAGCCGCGAAGCCCGTACCACCACCTGGGGCGATCCGTCGCTGAAGTCACGCGCGGCATTATGCACGAACCTCCTCGAAGGCCGTCCGCAGCCGCCGCACCCCCTCAGTGATCTCCCCCGTCCCCGCGACCGCCGCGAAGCTCAACCGCGCGTGTGGGGCCGGGGGTTCGGCGCTGAAGTAGGGGCGGCCGGGGGTGATGGCGACGCCCGCGCGCAAGGCGGCGGAGGTGAGGGCGAGTTCGTCGGTGCCGTCGGGGAGGCGGAGCCAGAGGTGGTAGCCGCCCGAGGGGATGTGCGGGAGGGCCACTTCGGGCAGCCGCAGGCGCAGAGCCGCCGTCATCGTGTCGCGGCGGGTCTTCAACTCCGTTGCGATGGAACGGAGATGGCGGGGCCATGCCGGGGAGCCGACGAGTTCGACGGCCGCTTCCTGCAACGGCCGGGGGACGAAGAAGGTGTCGACGATCTGGATGGCGCGCAGCCGCTCCAGCACCGGCCCGCGGGCGGCGAGCGCGCTCACCCGGAAACTGGGCGAGGTCGCCTTGGTCAGGGAGCCGACGTGGACCACGACGCCGTCGGGGTCGTCGGCCACGAGCGGGCTCGGCAGCGGGCCCGCGTCCTCGTGCACGAGCCGCCGTACGAAGTCGTCCTCGACGACGAACGCACCGGCCTCGCGGGCGATGCGCAGCACCTCGGCGCGGCGGTCCGCGGCGAGGACCGCGCCCGTCGGGTTCTGGAACAGGGGCTGGCAGACGAAGACCCGCGCGCCGGTGGCGCGGAACGCGTCGGCGAGCAGGGACGGCCTGACGCCGTCCGGGTCCACGGGGACGGGCACGGGGCGCAGGCCCGCGGAGCGCGCGATCGCCAGCATGCCCGGATAGGTCGGGGATTCGACGAGTACCGGGGCGCCCGGAGGTGCCAGGGCGCGCAGGGCCGTGGTCAGGGCGGACTGACCGCCCGTGGTGATCAGCACCTCGGCCGCGGTGACCCCGCCGCCGATGCCGCGGGCGAACCACTCGCGCAGCTCCGGCAGGCCCTCCATCGGCGGCCGGCCCCAGGCTCCGGGGCGGCGTCCGGCCCGGGCCAGCGCGGCCGCCATGGCCCGCTCCGGCTGCAGGGACGGATGCAGATAGCCGCCGTTGAACTCGACGACCCCGGGCGCCGGCGCGGCGAGCGACACCACCACGCCGGACGCGTCGACCGTACGCGGGACGAGGTCGGCGGCCCCGTCCGCGCTCAGCGCGACCTCCTGCCAGGAGGTGTCACCGGCCGCTGCGGACTCGGCACGTGGCTCGGCACGGAAGGCGCCCGCGCCCGGCCGGGTCACCACCAGGCCCTCGGCGGCCAGTTGGGCCAGGGCCCGCGAAACGGTCACCGGGCTGACCCGGAACCGCTCGACAAGGGAACGACTCGACGGGAGCTTTCCACCAGGAGAGTAGCGGTCCAGCTCCCGTCGGAGCTGACCCGCCAGCTCACCCACGCTGCTACGCTGTTGCATGACAGCACAGAATAGCGCTACCGCTTCGGGGCGGATAGCGGTCGTCACTCCGCCGAAGACGCCCAAGACGCCGGAGACGTCGGCCGCCGGCGGCACGCTCCAGGCCGTCCTCGGCGTCACCGCCTTCTCCCTCACCTTCCCCGCCACCGCCTGGGGGCTCGAAGGCTTCGGGCCCTGGTCGCTGGTGGCCGTCCGCAGTGTGCTGGCCGCGCTCATCGCGGGCGCCTGTCTGCTCGTCACGAGGGTGCGGCTGCCGGACCGCGACCACTGGGCCGGACTCGCGGTCGTCGCCGCCGGGGTCGTGGCCGGCTTCCCGCTGCTGACCACCCTCGCGCTCCGGACGTCCACCACCGCGCACGCGGCCGTCGTGGTCGGCCTCCTGCCGCTCACGACCGCCCTGTTCTCCGCCCTGCGCACGGGCCACCGCCCCTCCCGCACCTTCTGGACGGCGGCCCTCGCGGGCGCGGCCGCGGTCGTCGCCTTCACGGTGCAGCAGAGCGGCGGCGCGCTGACCACCGCCGACCTCTATCTGTTCGCCGCGCTGCTGGTGTGCGCCGCCGGATACACCGAGGGCGGCCGGCTGGCCCGCGTCATGCCGGGCTGGCAGGTCATCGGCTGGGCGCTGGTGCTGTGCCTGCCGCTGAGCGTGCCGGCCGCGGCGCTCGCGTTGTCGTACGAGCCCGTGCGGCTGACCGCGCACAGCGTGACCGGGCTGCTCTGGGTCGCGGCGGGCTCGCAGTTCCTCGGCCTGGTCGTCTGGTACCGGGGCATGGCCGCGATCGGCATCCCCAAGGCCAGCCAGTTGCAGTTGGCGCAGCCGCTGCTCACACTGGTGTGGTCCGTGCTGCTGCTGGGTGAGCACCTGACGGCCGCCGCTCCGCTGACGGCCGCGGCGGTCCTCGTATGCATCGCCGTCACCCAGCGGGCGCGGGGCTGAGCGGCACGCACGCACCGGTCCCAACCCGGGCCCCGCGCCGTAGACTCGGCCACGGACCGCTGCTCCCGCACATCGGTGAGGAGGCCCTACACATGCAGGCAACCGTGGGCGACCAGCTTGTCCAGCACGGCAGGGTGGTCGGACAGCACGACAAGGTCGGCGAGATCGTCGAAGTCCTGGGACCGGAGGGCAGTCCGCCGTTCCGCGTCCGCTTCGAGGACGGGCACGTGGGCGTGTGCTCCCCCGGCCCCGACACCGAGATCCGGCACAAGGAAACGCAGATGTAGATCAGCGCGGGGGCCTCGCCGGCCGGCGGTAGTGGTCGGCGACGACCCGTGCCATCGCCCCGATACGGTCCGCCGCCACGTCCTTGGCGGCGAAGTAGACGTGCCCGCGCACCTGCGGGTAGTTCTGGGCCAGGGTGAGATGCCCGGAGAGCTCCGTGGGGTCCTGCCACGCCGCGCCCTGCGCCGGGTCGCCGGCCCGGTACAGGGCCTCCCCCACGTACAGACGGGTGCCCGTGCCCCGCGCGACCTCCGCCCACCAGGGCACGAGCGCGGCGTAGTCCGCGGCGGCGAACCCGATGTTCCAGTAGACCTGCGGGCAGATGTAGTCGATCCAGTGCTCGCGCACCCACCTGCGGGTGTCCGCGTGCAGGTCGTCGTAGGTCTGCACGCCCGCCCGGGTGTCGGAACCGAGCGGGTCGGTCGCGGCGTTGCGCCAGACCGCGAACGGGCTGATGCCGAACTGCGTGCCGGGCCGGGTCCGCCTGATGCGTGCGGCCATCTCGAGCACCAGCTTGTCGATGTTGTCGCGGCGCCAGTCGGCCTTGCTCGAGAAGCCGCCGCCGTAGAGGTCGTAGGCCTCGTCGTCGTCGAAGGTCTGGCCGGCCACCGGATACGGATAGAAGTAGTCGTCGAAGTGCACGGCGTCGACGGGGTACTTGCGGACCGCGTCGAGCATCGCGTCCTGGACGAAGGCGCGGACCTCGGGCAGCCCCGGGTTGTAGTAGAGCTTCCCGCCGTACGGCACCACCCAGTCGGGGTGCCTGCGCGCCGGGTGGGAGGCGGCGAGCCTCGTCAGGTCCGTGTGGGTGGCGACGCGGTACGGGTTGAACCAGGCGTGCAGCTCCAGGCCGCGGGCGTGGGCCTCCTGGACCGCCGTCTGCAGGGGGTTCCAGCCGGGATCGCGGCCCTGGGTCCCGGTGAGGAACTCCGACCAGGGCTCGTACGGCGAGGGCCACAGCGCGTCCGCCGTCGGACGCACCTGCAACATCACGGCGTTGAGGCGGTTGCGCACCGCCAGGTCGAGGAGCCCGGCCAGCTCCGCGCGCTGCTCGGCAGCCGTCAGGCCCGGACGGGAGGGCCAGTCCCGGTTGGCCACGGTGGCCACCCACACGCCCCGCATCTCGGTGACCGCGTTCCGGCGCCGCGGTACGGCACCCGCGTCCGGCGCCGCCGCCAGCGTGGCGAGCGCGGCCAGCGTGAACGCCCTGCGTGACACTCGACCCATCTTCGGGGCACCCCCATACAGTACGGATCCGTACGGTTACGGATCGTTTCCGTCGCCCAGGATGCCCGTACCCGCACGATCGATCATCGATACTTGGGAGTAACGTGCACGATCGGAGCAGGGGCCGAACCAGCGGAGACCTGCCGCCCACCCGTAGACCAGCGAAGGGGACGATGTGACTGACATCCCGGCGGGAGACATTGCGCGCGTCGGAGTTGTGGGCTGCGGCCAGATGGGGGCCGGCATCGCCGAGGTGTGCGCCCGTTCCGGACTGGAGGTCAAGGTCGCCGAGACCACCGGCGAGGCCCTGGAGATCGGCCGGACCCGGCTGTTCAACTCCCTGAGCAAGGCGGCCGAGCGCGGCAAGATCACCGAGGAGGAGCTCGACGCCACGCAGGGGCTGCTCAGCTTCACCACCGATCTCGGCGAGTTCGCCGACCGCGACCTGGTGATCGAGGCCGTCGTCGAGAACGAGCAGGTCAAGACGGAGATCTTCCAGGTCCTCGATCAGGTCGTGACCCGGCCGGACGCGATCCTGGCCTCCAACACCTCCTCGATCCCGCTGGTCAAGCTCGCGGTCGCCACCTCGCGTCCCGACCAGGTCGTCGGCATCCACTTCTTCAACCCGGCGCCGGTGCAGAAGCTGGTCGAGCTGATCCCGGCACTCACCACCTCCGAGGGCACCCTCGGCCGCGCCCAGCTGTTCACCGAGAAGGTGCTCGGCAAGCACGCCATCCGGGCCCAGGACCGCTCCGGCTTCGTGGTCAACGCGCTGCTGATCCCCTACCTCCTCTCCGCGATCCGGATGTTCGAGTCGGGCATCGCCAGCCGCGAGGACATCGACAACGGCATGGAGCTCGGCTGCGCCCACCCGATGGGCCCGCTGAAGCTGTCCGACCTGATCGGCCTGGACACGGTCGCCTCCGTCGCGTACTCGATGTACGAGGAGTACAAGGAGCCGCTGTACGCCGCTCCCCCGCTGCTCCAGCGCATGGTCGACGCGGGCCGGCTCGGCCGGAAGTCCGGCTCGGGCTTCTACAGCTACCGCTGACCCCGCGACCTGGGGCCGGTTGCACAGTGCCCGTTCCAGGGTGCTGACTACACAGTGCGACGAACACGAGCCCGGCACCTTTCGAGGTGCCGGGCTCGCGCCATTCACACACCGTGTGCGCGGCGGGCCCGCATATGCCGCTCGCACACGCTCCCCACGCGTCCACCAGGCGAGTTGACTCCTCATGCGCATGCAAGGGATGTGCCGACTACGGAAAGGAGCGGACTCGTGACCGCCGACCCCGAGCATCCCGTGGTCCAAGGGGAACTCGCAGAGTTACGCCGCCGCCTCGACGTCGCGTACGCACGCGTCGAGGGAGGGCTCAACCTGCTCAACCACCGGACCGAGGAGACCGACAAGGAGATGGACGACCTGAGCGCACGGATCATCGCGCTGGAGCACGCCCGCTGGCCGCTGCCCGCGATCGCGGCGCTGACCGCGGTGGGCGCGCTCGTGGCGACGATATGGCAGGCCCTGGGCCACTGACACCGGACCAGGACGTGGGGCGATCAGGGCTGGGCATCCTGCCCGAGCCTGAGGTGGTGCAAGTACAGTAACGCGGCCGCCATGTTGGCGGCCGGGACCTCCCCGCGGGCGATCATGTCGGGGACGAGCTTGAGGGGGACCCATTCCCGGCGGTCCGACTCGAAGTCGTCCACGGGATGCCCGACGTATTCGCCCTCGTCGGCCCAGTAGATGTGGTGCCGGGCGTCGGTGAGGCCGTTGGACGGCTCCACGCTCATGAGGTGCTGCAGAGGTCCCGGCCGCCAGCCGGTCTCCTCCTCGAGTTCCCTGGCGGCCGCGACGGCGATGTCCTCGCCGTCCTCGACCACACCCGCCGCGAGTTCCCACCCCCAGCTGTCGGTGATGAAGCGGTGGCGCCACAGGAGGAGGACTTCGTTGGCCTCGTTCACCACGGTCGCCACGGCCACGGGCCGCAGCCGTATCAGAAAGTGATCGAGATGCCGGCCGTCCGGCAGCTCGACATCCGCGAGATTGACCTTGAACCAGCGGTTCGCGTACACAGTTTGTTCGTTCTGTTTCGTCCACTGCACGGTTCTGCCACCTTCCGTCGAGTAAGTGGCAATATCGCAGCAGGGACTGTGGCTCGGCGGCGCTGAGGAACCGGTCTACAGCGGTACGCGCAGTGCGCCGTCGATGAGTTCGGCGGCCTCCGCGGTGCCCGCGCAGCCGTTGCGTACCAGGTGGTCGCGTACCGCCCGGAGTCTGTCGCGCAGTCGCTGCGACTCCATTCCGCGCGCCTGTTCGGCCATCTGCACCGCGGTGGCCACGGCCTTGTCGGCGTTGCCCCGGCGCAGTTCGATCGTGCTGAGCATGGCGAGCCGGTGCACCCGGCCGCGGTCGTGCGCCGGGTTGTCGACGGCGGCCGCCGCGTGTTCCCCCGCGGCCACGAGTTCACCGAGGCTGAGCAGCGCCTCAGCCACCTGCACGTTGACCAACCCCGGCTGCACATAGCCGGTTTCGTCGGGCTCGTATCCGCGCCGGATGCGTTCGGCGGCCTGTTCGGCCCGCCGGATGCAGGACAGCGCGGTCGTGCCGTCGCCCAGGTGCGCGTACGCCTTGGCCTGCATCGCGTACAGGTCGCAGGCGAGCGCCGGGGTGATGTGCTTGCCGGCGGCACGCAGCGCGGCCTCCGCGAACGCGACGGCCTGCCGGTGCTCCCGCATGAACAGGGACTGGTTGACCAGCAGCGCGATCACATACGCCCCGAGTCCGCGGTCGCCGCTGGCCTTCGCCAGCCGCAGCGCCTGGTGGAAGTAGCGCTGGGCGAGGCCGTGCGCGTCGGAGTCGTAGGCGCAGATGCCCGCGATCGCCACCAACCCGCCCGTCGCCCGGTGCAGTTGACGCCCCGTGGCATCGGTGTAGCTGCCGCGCAGCAGCGGGGCGGCCTCGGCGTTGAGGAAGCCGACGATCCTGGTGCGGGTCGCTATGCCGCCGGCCTTGCGGTACATCTGCTCGTAGTGGGTGCGGGCGGCGCGCAGCATCTCCAGGTCGGCGGGGGTGACCCGGTGCCGGCCGCCGCGCGAGACGTCGACGTCCTCGGGCGGGTTCTCCCACTCCCACACGGGCATGACCGCGGGCGTGCCGGTCACCGCGGGCGCGCCCAGGATGTGCGGGCGCTGCTGCTCGTCGGAGCGCCACAGCGCGGTCGCCCGCTCGACGAAGCCGGAGAGGGAGGTGCCGTGCGGTGCCGACGGTTCGCCGGGCACGCCGAGGCCGATGTCGTCGAGCGTGACGGGGCGGTGCAGCCGGCTCGCGAGCACCTCGCAGATCAGGTCGGGCACCTGACCGCGCGGCCGCTGCCCCTTCAACCACCGCGCCACGGCGGTGTGTTCGTAGCGGAGTGCGAGACCGCGGGCCCGCCCCGCCTGATTGACGTGTGCGGCCAGCCCCGCATGCGAGATCCCGGCCTCGTCCAGGATCGCGTCGAGCAGAGTGTTGGGCTGCATATATGCCCCCCGGATCGCTCGGTGCCGCTCAGACTAGTGCGAACGGCTTCACACGGGGTGTGAACGGAGTGCTCGAATCCGCAGCGTGCGCGCGCTGTCGCGGAGAGTTTCCGACCGGTTGACTGAAATGCCTCGCAAAGAGGCCGGCCGGGCCGCCGGCTCCCCCTCGTACAGTGCGGCGGCCCGATCTTGCGCCGTCCGCCCAGCTGCCTGCCCGACACTCCGTGGCGGGGCGGACGGCCTGCCGGCGGCTTGGCCGGGCGACTGAGCACCGTTGCGTCACAGGTGCGTTGTCGGCTGCGGATGTGCCGTGGCCGGTCGCGCAGTTCCCCGCGCCCCTGTGGCGCGTTGCAGGCAGCGGTCGTTTCTCAGTGCCAGCAAGGCCATGTCGTCCGCCGGAGCTCCCGCCGTGTGGCGGAGCAGTGCGGTGAAGACCGATCCGAGGACCGCCTGGGGGACGGCCCCGGGGGTGTCGCGCACGTATCGGGCCAAGACCTCGCCCAAGGGAAAGAACCGGCCACGGCCGTCCCTCGCGTCCTCCACTCCGTCCGTGTGGAGAAGCAGGGTCTCGCCGGGCAGCAGACGGCCGCAGTGCTGCACGTCCAGTTCGGGCGGGAGCGGGAACGGTCCGAGCGGAGGGAGGGGATCCGCTCGGACCACGGGCTCCGCCCGTCCCTCGCCGAGCAGATAGGGCCAGGGGTGCCCGCAGTTGAGAAGGCGCGTCTCTCCGTCGGGCCCGATCTCCAGCAGCAGTACGGTGACGAACTCCTCGGCGACCGGGTTGTCCGGCTCCGCTCCGGCCGAGGGGTGCTCGCTGCGCGCCCGCTCGCGCAGATGCCGGGCCAGGGCGCGCTCCAGCCGCCGTAGCACGGAACCGAGTTCGCGCTCGTCGTGCACCGCCTCGCGGAAGCTGCCGAGCAGGGCGGCGACCGTGCTGACGGCGGCGAGACCGTGCCCGCGCACATCGCCCATCACGACCCGCACGCCGTGCTCGGTCGCGATGGCCTCGTACAGATCACCGCCGATGACCGCGCCGCGGTCGGCGGAGACCTGAGCGGCGGCGACGTTCAGCCCCGCGATCCGCGGCGGCAGGGGGCGCAGCAGCGCGCTCTGCGCGACGCCCGCGATCCGGCGGGCCTCCCTCAACTCACGCAGCAGCGCGTGCCGGACGTGCAGGATCAGCCCTGTTCCGACGGCGAAGAAAACGGCGCTGGTGACGGCACGCGCGCCCAGGCCGTTCTGCTGGGCCAGCGGACAGGTGAGTTTGTAGGAGATCGCCATGGCGCCCCATACGGTGGGCAGTCCCAGCGCGAGCACCCGGCGCAGCGGCCGCCTCCCCGCGCCGCGGCGAACCCCGGGCTTGATGCGGATCATGCCGATTGGCCCCCCATTTAGGCCCCGACAGCACAGACGGACCGGCCCCTGAGGACCGGTCCGATTCTGTCGATCGCATGGCCCGACGGGGCCAGATCATCCGAGATTGTCACCCGAATGAGTGAGCACCCACAGGCCACCCGCATTTATGCAGGTGGGGGGCATATTCACGGGGTAACTGCAGCGTTTTTCAGGGGCGCGGGGAACTGCGCGACAGGCCACGACGAACCCGCAGCCGCCGACGAACCGCAGTCCCCCACCCGCTGGGCTACCCCCGAAGAACAGCTCCCGTACGCTCGCCCGCCAGGGCAACCGCCGCATCCCGTGCCGCCGAAGCCTCGTCCACCGTCAGCGTGCGGTCACCCGCGCGGAAGCGCAGCGCGTACGCCAGCGACTTCCGGCCCTCACCGAGCTGGTCGTCGTTCTCGTAGACGTCGAACAGCCGGATGCTTTCGAGGAGTTCGCCCGCGCCCTCACGCAGCGCGGCCTCGACCTCGTTGTGCGGCACGAACTTGTCGACGACCAGGGCGACGTCCTGCGTGGCCACCGGGAACGTGGAGATGGCGGGCGCCTGCGGGGTGTCGTTGCCGACCGCCTCCAGCACGTCCAGGTCGATCTCCATCGCACAGGTCCGCTCGGGCAGGCCGAGCGCCTTGATCACGCGCGGGTGCAGCTCACCAGCGTGACCGACGACCTTCTCCGCACCGTCCACGACGACCATCAGCTCGGCGGTGCGTCCCGGGTGCCACGGCCCGTACTGCCCGCCTCGGACGGTCAGTTCGGCACCGGCCTCGCGGGCGACGGCCCGGGCGGCCTCGACGGCGTCGGCCCAGTCCGCGGGGCGGCCCTTGCCCCACCAGCCGGCCTGCTCGCGGGCGCCCGCGAGGACGACGGCGGCGTGGCGCGGCTGCTCGGGCAGCGTGGCGTCCAGTTCGGCGATCTCCGCGTCGGTGGGCCGCCGGTCGACCGGCAGGGCCACGGCGACCCGCTGCTCCTCGCGCGGCCGGAAGACCAGGCCGGTCTCGAAGAGCGCCAGGTCGTGCGAGCCACGCCCGTTGTTGCGGCGCAGCGCGCCGAACAGGCCCGGCAGCAGCGACGTACGGAGCGCGGGCTCCTCGTCGTTGAGCGGGTTGGTCAGCTTCACGACGCGGCGGGCCGGGTCGTCGGCCTCCAGCAGCAGCTGGTCGAAGACCTGCTCGCCGATGAACGGGTAGTTCGGCGCCTCGACGTAGCCCGCCCCGGCCAGCGCGCGGCCGATGCGGCGGTGCAGTCGCTGGCGGTGCGTGAGGCCGCGGCCCGACGGCGGCTTGGGCAGCGTGGAGGGCAGGTTCTCGTAGCCCTCCAGGCGGATGACCTCCTCCGCGAGGTCGTTGATCTCCATGAGATCGGGCCGCCAGGACGGCACGGTGACGATCAGCTCGTCCTGCCCGTAGACGTCGCAGCCGATCTCCTGGAGCCGCCGTACGACGGTCTCGCGGCCGTAGTCGACGCCCGCCACCTTGTCCGGGTGGTCGGCCGCGACGGTGATGGTGTGCGGCGCGGAGGGAGCGATGACCTCGGTGACACCGGCCTCGGCGCTGCCGCCGGCGAGCAGCACCAGCAGGTCGACGGTGCGCTGCGCGGCGGCCGCCGCGGCCTGCGGGTCGACACCGCGCTCGAAGCGGCGGGACGCCTCGGAGGACAGCTTGTGCCGGCGGGCCGTGCGCGCGATGGACACCGCGTTGAAGTGCGCGGCCTCGATCACCACATCGCTGGTGGCGTTCTCCAGGTCGTCGTGGTCGGCGATCTCGGTGTTGGCGCCGCCCATGACACCGGCGAGGCCGATGGGACCGCGGTCGTCGGTGATCACCAGGTCCTCGGCGTCGAGCTTGCGCTCGGTGCCGTCGAGGGTGACGAGCTTCTCGCCGGGCTCCGCCCTGCGGACGCCGATGGTGCCCTGGACCAGGGAGCGGTCGTAGGCGTGCAGCGGCTGGCCGAGCTCCATCATCACGTAGTTGGTGACGTCGACGGCCAGCGAGATCGGGCGCATGCCGACCTTCTGGAGCCGGCGCCGGAGCCAGATCGGGGAGCGCGCCTCGGGACTGAGACCCGTCACCGTGCGGGCGGTGAAGCGGTCGCAGCCGACGGGGTCGGAGACCTGGACCGGGTAGCCGAAGGCGTTCGGGCCGGGCACGTCGATCAGCGCCGGGTCGCGCAGCGGCAGGCCGTAGGCGATGGCGGTCTCGCGGGCGACGCCGCGGATGGACAGGCAGTCGCCGCGGTTGGCGGTGACGGCGATGTCCAGGACCTCGTCGACCAGCTCCAGCAGCTCGACGGCGTCCTTGCCGACCTCGATCTCCGGCGGCAGCACGATGATGCCCTTGGTGCCGTCGTCGCCCATGCCCAGCTCGTCGCTGGAGCAGATCATGCCGTGGGACGTCTTGCCGTACGTCTTGCGGGCGGAGATCGAGAAGCCGCCCGGCAGGGTGGCGCCGGGCAGGACCACGACGACCTTGTCGCCGACGGCGAAGTTGCGGGCGCCGCAGACGATCTCCTGGGGCTCACCGGTGCCGTTGGCCTGGCCGACGTCGACGGTGCAGAAGCGGATCGGCTTCTTGAAGCCCTCCAGCTCCTCGATGGTCAGCACCCGGCCGACGACGAGCGGGCCCTTGAGGTCGGCGCCGAGGTGCTCGACGGTCTCGACCTCGAGCCCGGCCGAGACGAGCTTCTCCTGGACGTCGCGGCCGGTTTCCGTCGCCGGCAGGTCGACGTACTCCCGCAGCCAAGAAAGCGGGACCCGCATCAGATCTCCATCCCGAACGGCCGGGTGAACCGGACGTCGCCCTCGACCATGTCTCGCATGTCCTCGACGTTGTGGCGGAACATCAGCATCCGCTCGATGCCGAACCCGAAGGCGAAGCCGCTGTACTTCTCCGGGTCCACGCCGCAGGCCGTGAGCACCCGCGGGTTGACCATGCCGCAGCCGCCGAGCTCGATCCAGCCCTCGCTGGAGCAGGTGCGGCAGGGCCGGTCGGGGTTGCCGACGGACTCGCCGCGGCAGACGTAGCACACCATGTCCATCTCGGCGGACGGCTCGGTGAACGGGAAGAAGTTCGGCCGCAGCCGGGTCTTCATGCCCTCGCCGCCGAACAGCGCCTGGACCATGTGGTCGAGGGTGCCCTTGAGGTCGGCCATGGTCAGGCCCTCGTCCACGGCGAGCAGCTCGACCTGGTGGAAGACGGGCGTGTGCGTGGCGTCGAGCTCGTCGGTGCGGTACACGCGGCCGGGGCAGATCACGTAGACCGGCAGCTCACGGTCGAGCAGCGAACGGATCTGGACCGGCGAGGTGTGGGTGCGCAGCACGACACCGGACTCGGTGCCGCCTTCGGGGCCCTGCACGAAGAACGTGTCGTGCTCGCCGCGGGCCGGGTGGTCCGGGCCGATGTTCAGCGCGTCGAAGTTGAACCACTCCGTCTCGACCTCGGGGCCCTCGGCGACCTCGTAGCCCATGGCCACGAAGACGTCCTCGATGCGCTCCGAGAGCGTGGTCAGCGGGTGGCGGGCGCCGGCCGGCACACGGTCGTAGGGCAGCGTGACGTCCACGGCCTCCTCGACCAGCACGCGCGCGTCGCGCTCGGCCTCCAGCTCGGCCTGGCGGGCCGCGAGCGCCTTGTTCACGGCGCCGCGGGCCTGGCCGACCAGCTTGCCGGCGGCGGCCTTGGCATGCGGGGGCAGAGCGCCGATCTCGCGGTTGGCGAGGGCCAGCGGCGAGGCGCCGCCGGTGTGGGCGACCTTGGCCTCCTGGAGCGCGTCGAGGGAGTCCGCGGCGCCGAAGGCGGCGAGCGCCTCGTCCCGCATGCGCTCGATCTCTTCCGGTTTCAACGCCTCGACCTCGACCGGGTCGTACGACTTATTCGGTGCCGACATCTCTTCCCGTGCTTCCGATTGGCTGGCTGACGTGCCCCGTCTCGACCTGAAGACGCCTCGTCTCCGGTTATGGACGCAAAGGTGCCAAGGGCCGAGTCTAACGGGGTCGGAGTATGCGAATGCGCCCGTGGGCCGCTAGGCGAGATACGCCGGGGCTGCCACGGGCAACGTAAATCGGAACTCGGCTCCGCCCCCGGGGGCGCGGCCGACCGTGATGGTGCCGCCATGGGCCTCGACGATGCCCTTGACGATGTAGAGCCCGAGGCCCGTGCCGCCGCGCTTGCTGCCCCGCCAGAAGCGGGTGAAGACGCGGTTCATGGACTCCTCCGGGATGCCGGGCCCCTCGTCGCTCACCGTGACCGACGTACCGGCGTCCTCCCCTTCACGCGGGGACGCCGTGGCCGTGATGTCAATCGTGACGGTTCCCTCGCCGTGCCGCACGGCATTTTCCAGCAGGTTGCTGAGCACCTGGTCGACCTTGTCGGGGTCGGCCCACAGCGCGGGCAGGGGCTGCTCGAGACGCAGCAGGAACCGGTCGGCGGGCTGTCCGGCTGCGACATAGGCCTGGATGTGCCGGCCGACGGCCGCGCCGATGTCGACGGGCTGGCGCCTGACCTCCAGCCGCCCGGAGTCGATCCGCGAGATGTCCAGCAGCTCCGCTATCAGCCGGGTGACCCGGTCGGCGTCCGCGTCGACGGTCTCCAGCATCAGCCGCTTCTGGTCGTCGGTGAAGCGTTCCCACTTGGCGAGGAGCGTGGCGGTGAATCCCTTCACCGAGGTGAGGGGCGAGCGCAGTTCGTGGGCCACCGTCGCGATCAGCTCGGCGTGGCTGCGCTCGGTGCGGCGGCGGGCCTCGGTGTCGCGCAGGGAGACCACGACGCGGCGGACCGGGCCGGTGGGCTCGGCGCGGACGTAGCGGGCCGAGACGAGGACCTCCCGGCCGCCGGGCAGCAGCAGGTTCCGCTCGGGCTGGCGGACCCGGATGGCCAGGCCGCCGTAGGGGTCGGTCAGCTGCCACCAGCGGCGCCCCTCCAGATCCTCCAGCGGCAGCGCCTTCTCCAGCTGCCGGCCGAGGGCGTCGGCGGCGGGGACCTCGGTGATGCGTTCCGCGGCGGCGTTGAAGCAGATGACGCGGCCGTGCTCGTCGGCGACGACGAGGCCGTCGGGCAGCTCGTCGGGGTCGACGCCGAACTCGGCGAGGTCGCCGTGCCGGGGCGCGGGCGTGCGACGCGCGTCGCGTGCCCTGCTCGTGCCGACACTCATCCCCGTACCCCACCTCTCAGACGGCGCAGGTGGCCCCCCGGGCTGGTCACCCTACTAGCTCTCGGTGACGGAGCGGCACCCTCCGGAGGCGCGCTGTGCACGGGCCGACGCATAGAGACATACGGCGGCCGCGGTGGCGAGGTTCAGGCTTTCGGCCTTCCCGTGGATCGGAACGCGCACCACGGCGTCCGCGAGTGCGCGGGTCTCCTCCGGGAGCCCCCACGCCTCGTTCCCGAACACCCAGGCGGTCGGCCCGCCCATGGTGCCCTTGTCGAGCTCGTCGTCGAGGTCGTCGGTCCCGGCGCCGTCCGCGGCGAGGACCCGGACGCCGGTGCCCTTGAGCCCGGCGACCGCCTCCTCCACGGGGACGCCGACGGCCACCGGCAGGTGGAACAGCGAGCCCACGGAGGCCCGTACGGCCTTGGGGTTGTAGAGATCGACGGAGGCGTCGGTCAGCACGACGGCCTCGGCCCCGGCGGCGTCGGCGCACCTGAGCACGGTCCCGGCGTTCCCGGGGTCGCGCACATTGGCCAGTACGGCGACGAGCTTGGGCCGGGCGGCGAGGATCTGCGCGAACGGGGTGTCCAGGAACCGGCAGATCCCGACGAGCCCCTGCGGGGTGACGGTCGTCGAGATGTCGGCGATGACCTGCTCGTCGGCGAGATGCATCCGAGCCCCGGCGGCACGGGCCTCACCGATGATGTCGGCGTACCGCTCCGCGGCCTCGACGGTGGCGAACAGCTCCACGAGCGTGTCCCGGTGCCCGGCCGCCTCCCGCACGGCCTGCGGCCCCTCCGCGAGGAAGAGCCGCTCCTTGCCCCGGAAGTTCCGCCGGGCCAGCCGCCGGGCGGCGGAGACGCGGGGGGAACGGGGGGAGATCAGCTCGGGGGTGGCGGAGGGCATGGGGTTCACCTTTGGCAGCTCAGGAAACAGCGGACCCGCAGGCTTGCTCAGCCTGCGGGTCCCTCATGTCACGTCGGCTCTGGCCGGCGTCGGCGTCAGGCCGCCTTCGGGGCGTTGACGTCGGCGGGCAGCGCCTTCTGGGCGACCTCGACCAGCGCGGCGAACGCGGTGGCGTCGTTGACGGCCAGCTCGGCGAGGATCTTGCGGTCGACCTCGACGTTGGCGGCCTTCAGGCCCTGGATGAAGCGGTTGTACGTGATGCCGTTGGCGCGGGCAGCGGCGTTGATGCGCTGGATCCACAGCTGGCGGAAGTCACCCTTGCGCTTCTTGCGGTCGTTGTAGTTGTAGACCAGCGAGTGGGTGACCTGCTCCTTGGCCTTGCGGTACAGGCGCGAACGCTGACCGCGGTAGCCGGAGGCCTGCTCGAGGATCGCCCGGCGCTTCTTGTGGGCGTTGACTGCCCGCTTGACGCGTGCCACTTTTAACTCCTTGTAGCGGGGCCGCGGTTGGACTCACACGGCCCGGAAACGATTGGGTCCCGGTCCAGACGTACGGCGCTCCGTGCGGGCGCCGTTCACGTCACTTGCCGAGAAGCTTCTTGATCTTCTTGGCGTCGCCCGGGGCCATCTCGGCGTTGCCGGTGAGGCGGCGCGTCAGGCGCGACGACTTGTGCTCGAGCAGGTGGCGCTTGCCGGCGCGCTCACGGAGCACCTTGCCGGAGCCGGTGACCTTGAAGCGCTTGCTGGCACCGCTGTGCGACTTGTTCTTCGGCATAGCGCCGTTATCTCCTCGTCGGTGGCGTTCCGGTGCCCGGTCACGGAAACCGGGCACGGTGGAACGTCGCTCTTGTATCGGTTGAGTCCTGGGGACTCGCGTCCCCCGGGGGTCACGCTTCGGCGGAAGCCTCGGCAGGAGCCTCGGCAGCCTCCTCGGCAGTGTCCTCGTCGATCTCGGTCTCCGCGGCGTTCTGCGACTTGCCGGGGTTGGCCTTCGCGTCTGCCTTGCGGGCTTCCTGCGCCTGGCGGGCCTCGGCCATCGCCTCGGTCTTCTTCTTGTGCGGACCGAGAACCATGATCATGTTGCGGCCGTCCTGCTTCGGGTTCGACTCGACGAAACCGAGGTCCTGGACGTCCTCCGCGAGCCGCTGCAGCAGTCGGTAGCCCAGCTCGGGCCGGGACTGCTCGCGACCACGGAACATGATCGTGATCTTGACCTTGTCGCCCTGCTTGAGGAACCGGACGACGTGACCCTTCTTGGTGTCATAGTCGTGCGGGTCGATCTTCGGCCGGAGCTTCATCTCCTTGATGACCGTGTGCGCCTGGTTCTTGCGCGCCTCACGGGCCTTCATGGCCGACTCGTACTTGAACTTCCCGTAGTCCATGAGCTTGCACACGGGCGGCCGGGCGTTCGCCGCAACCTCGACGAGGTCGAGGTCGTACTCCTGGGCAAGCTCCAGTGCCTTCGCCAGCGGGACGATGCCCACCTGCTCGCCACTGGGACCGACAAGTCGCACCTCGGGAACGCGAATCCGGTCGTTGATGCGGGGCTCGGCGCTGATGGATCCTCCTCGGTTAGCACCACACGGCGGTCTGGCGGACAGCCGCGTTTGTCTCTTTTCGACAGACCTAACCGCACCGAAGCACAAAAAATGCCCCGGACGATCACGTGCGGGGCTCCAAGCACTACCGGAGCACCGCCGCGATGCCGCGGGGCGCGCTTTCGGACGACTCCATCGTCCGTACGGAACGATGGTGGTCGCCTGACCGGGGTGACCCGCCGTCCCAGGGGACAGACAGGTGGGAGATCGGAGCCTCCACTTGTGGGCCGGGCCGCTCGCTGTCGCGCACGTCCAGCCGGTCGTCACACAAGGTTAGCAGCTCCCCGGGGGTGGTGCGAACCGGTGTGCACCGGGCCCTATCGTGTGGGACATGAGTGACACCTCTCCTGAGTCCCCCGCCGACTTCGACGCCATGACCCGCGACATCGCCGAGGTCCCCGCGGTCGAGGTGATCGTGACGGTCGCCGTCAACCTGATGAGCGCCGCCGCGGTGAAGCTCGGCCTGACCGAGGAGGGCGACAAGTACAAGGACCTGGACGAGGCGCGCAAGCTGGTCAGCGCCCTCGCCGGTCTGCTGGACGCGTCCGCGACCGAGATCAGCTCCTTCCACGCGGCCCCGCTGCGCGACGGCCTGAAGTCGCTCCAGCTGGCCTTCCGCGAGGCGTCCCTCGTGCCGGACGAGCCGGGTCAGGGGCCGGGCGAGAAGTACACCGGCCCGATCTACGGCTAGTCCCGGGCAGTAGGTTTACGACCCTCCCGTACGTACAAGGGCTCGCCCGGCGGCGTCGCCCCGGCCGGCAGCAGTGCCAGGTCGAGGCCGTGCACCAGGCGGGCCCTCAGCGTCTCGTCGGCGGCGAGGCGCCCGGCGAGAGCGCGGGCGGCCTCGGCCGGCGCGGCGGACGCGTCGAGCACGAGGGCGAGGGTGCCGTCGGCCCGGCCGGGCCCGAGATGGGCGCGCAGGACGGACGGCTCGGCCGCGACGGCGCCGCGGACGGCCTCCCGCACCGCGGGGTCGGTGAGCGGGTCGGTCGTCGTACGGCCCTCGGCGAGGGCGAGCAGCGCGGGCCCGGTCAGTTCGAACGGCACCGGCCCGGCCAGGTCCAGGACCACGGTGTCCGCCTTCTCGTGCGCCGCCGCCTGGAGGGCCTGGAGCAGGGGTACGGCGACGGGGCGGGCCGCCGGGTCCCAGCGGGCCAGCGAGTCGGTGCAGGTGAAGGCCGGCAGGGCGGTCCGGGACCCGGCCTTCAGCGTCGGCACGGCCATGTCGCTCGTCTTCTCGCGGCGCAGCCCGTTCTCGTCCTCCTCCACCTCGCCCAGGACGGCCACCACCGGGACGAGGAGCCGGGCGCCCTTCAGTGCCTCCAGGACGGGGCCCACGGCGGTGCGGTCCTCGGCCCAGGCGGTGAGCGCCGCGCTCAGCCGGGGGTCGGCGGAGCCGTCGTCGTCGGGGAAGCCTGAGTCGGGAATGTTCTTGTTCGCCACGGTCACCGACCCTATAGGGGGGATGCTGCTGGGCTTGTGCGGCCCCGGAAACCGGTCGTTCACCGCCTTCACGGCTTTCTCAGAAACCCTTGACGTGCATCTAACATCCGTCCAACGGCACGCACAGTCGCCGCACCGAGCATCGCGGGCATGGAGTCCCCCAGAGCCCGCAGAGGCCGCCGCTCGCGCCCGCCCAGGACACGGTCCCTGCTCCACCTCGCCCTCGCCGCCGTGACCGTCGTGGGCGGTACGGCCGCCGGGACCGTGTACGTGAAGGCCCAGGCGCACTCCGGAACGAGCCCCGTATCGTCTCCGGCGACGGCGTCGGCCTCCACCTCGGCCGCGGCGGCCGGAGAGGAATCGGTGGAATCCGTGACACAGGCGGCGGTCGACCACGACGCGCTGCTGACCGCGGCCATGAGGTCGGTGTCCGTCGAGGACGGTGCGGACGTGTCGGTGGCGGTGCTGGACCTCGGCTCCGCCGCGAACGCCTCCTTCGGGGGCGGCGCCTTCGACACCGCGAGCATCGTCAAGGTCGACATCCTGGCGACGCTGCTGCTGCAGGCGCAGGACGCCGACCGGCATCTCAGCGCGAGCGAGAAGACGTACGCCACCGCGATGATCGAGAACAGCGACAACGACTCCGCGTCGGCGCTGTGGCGGATCATCGGCCGGGCGGAGGGTCTCGACGCCGCCAACGAGCGTTTCGGGCTCACGGGCACCGAGGGCGGCGAGGGCATGCTGTGGGGGCTGACCCAGACCACGGCCGCCGATCAACTCACGCTGCTGCGCCAGGTGTTCGGCGACGACTCGGAGCTGAGCGAGGCATCGCGGACGTATCTGCGAGGGCTGATGGGGCAGATCGCCGCCGACCAGGACTGGGGGGTCTCGGCCGCGGCCGACGGCTCGCGGTGGGCGCTGAAGAACGGCTGGCTGGCCCGCAGCACGACGGGGCTGTGGGACATCAACAGCATCGGGCGCGTGACGGTGGACGACCGCGACTGCCTGGTGGCCGTGCTGTCGAACGGCAACTCGACGAAGGCGAAGGGGATCTCGCTGGTCGAGGCGGCGGCGAAGGCCGCCGTCGGGGCGCTGGCCGACGGCGACTGACTATGAGTCCTCGGGGCGGCCGCGGCGGCCGCGCCACATGACCACGGCCATCACCAGCAGGACCCCGCCGAGGCTGCCCGCGAGCGGGGCGGCCCAACCGCTGGTGTCGTCGCCGGACTTGGCGGCGTCCGGGCCGGGGCCGAAGTACTTGTCGCCGTACGACGCCACCTGCAGGCCCTCCGGCTTGAGGCGGCCGGCGGCCTTGACGGCGGCCGCCGGGTCGATCATGCCGAAGCCGCGGGAGTCGTCGCGGCCGCCGGCGGGGGCGTTGCGCGCGGTGTCCTCGAGGAGCTGCTTGATCTGCGCGGGGGTGAGCCCGGGGTGGGCGGCCTTGATGAGGGCGACCGCGCCGGAGACGAACGCGGAGGCCGCGCTGGTGCCCCACCCCTCGTAGTACTTGTGGTCGGGGTCGGCGATCACGATGTCGACGCCGGGGGCGCTGACCGTGGCGTACCAGCGGCGGGTGGAGAACGAGGCGCGGGTGCCGAAGCGGTCGACGGCGGTCGCGGCGATGACGCCCGGGTAGGCCGCCGGATAGGAGACGTGGTCGCCCTTCTCGCCGCCGTTGCCGGCCGAGGCGACGACCGCGACGCCCTTCTTCAGGGCGTACTGGACTGCCTCGTCCTCGGCGGGTTCGGGGTGGGCGGAGGCGGAGTCGTCGCCGAGGGAGAGGTTGATGACGTCGGCGCCGTGGTCGGCGGCCCACCGGATGCCTTCGGCGAGGGCGTTGCCGCGGGTGCTGCGGGCCTTGGTGCGAGCCGGGTCGCCGTCCTCGAGGATCACGCGGACGGGGAGGATCTTCGCCTCGGGGGCGACGCCCATGACCCCGTCGCCGTCACCGGGGCCATGGCCGTGACCGGCGATGATCCCGGCCATGGCGGTGCCGTGCCGGGCCCACGCCCGGTCACCCTGCTTCGCCCCGAAGCCGATCATGTCCTTCGCGGCCAGCACGTTGCCCGCGAGGTCGGGGTGTCCGGCCTCGACGCCGGTGTCGAGGACGGCGACCGTGATGCCCTTGCCCTTGGTGGTCTGCCAGACCTGCTGGGCGTGCATGGCATCGAGGGCCCACTGCTGGGCGCGGATGCCGTCGGCGTGCGCGACCGCGGGCGGGACGAGGGCGATCGAGGCGGCGAGGAGGACGCTCAGCGCTCCGAGGCGGTGCTTCGCCCCTGACCAGGTCTTCGCTCGGGTACTCGCTCGGGTACTCGCTCCGGTACGACGCTTCACGAGGGCTTCTCCGTGGGCGAGGTGACGTCTTTGCGCAGGGACCGTTCGATGCGGTCGGCGAGTCCCTGGGCCTCGTTGCCGAGGCCGGCCTGGGCGGGTGCGGAGGCCGCGCCGGACTGCGTGGCCTGCTCCGCCGGGACCGGGGTGTCGACGCTGCGGCCGTCGGCCCAGCCGGAGACGGCGTAGACGACGACGGGGGCGTCGGTGAGCACGGAGACGGTCCACGAGGCGCGCTGCCCGGGGCCGAACCGGGCGGCGGCGGTGCCCTTCACGGCGTAGGGGCGGGGCATGAGATCGGTGCGGGTGCCGAGCCCCTCGTTCCGGAAGCGTCTGGCGAGGGCGTCCATGGACGCGGCGTCGGCCTTGGTGAACATCAGGCCGACGGTGGTGACGAAGCTCTGCGTGGCGTCGGTGTAGGTGGCGCGCAGCAGCCGGCGGCAGCCGGCGGGGGCGAGAGCCTTGTGGAGGAGCGGGTCGAAGGCGTTCTTGCAGCCGGTGTCCGGTGCGACGGCGACGCGTGTCCAGGTGCGGTCGGCGCCGCCGGGCCCGGCGCCCGTGCCCTGCACGGTCGGCGGGAACAGCCTGTCCACGGGCACGCTGTGCCACAGCGTGCCGGCCGCGGCGTAGGTGTCCGGCGCTCCGCCGTCGCCACCACTGCCGCCGACCAGCCAACTGCCGGTCACGGCACCGCCGATGAGGCCGAGCCCGAGCACGAGGCAGACGCCGACGGCGGCCGTGCGCGGACGCACCCGCACCCCGAGCGGCCGCGGCCGGGCCTGCTCGTCGTACCCCTCGGGCTGCCCGAACGACACGACGGGCCGCGGGGATCCCGGGGTCCGGCCGGGCGCGCTCGGAGCGCTCCAGGAGAGCGCGGGGTCGGGGCCCGCGGCGTCCCGCGCGAGGGGTGGTACGGGTGCGGTCCGCGCGGGGACCGGGCGCAGGCGCCTGGTGGCCTCCTGGGGTGTCTCCGCGGGGGCGCCCGTGCGGTGCGGCGGCTCGGTGGGGCGGTGGGCCGGGCGCGGCGGCACGGCCCTGCCGGGCGCCTCCGGGCCGGCGCCGCCGCGCCGTTCCTCGCGCCGTTCCTCGCGCCGTTCCTCGCGCCGTTCCTCGCGCCGTGCCTCGCTCCCGGTGGACGGCGGAGCGTCCGGGAAGCGGGCCGATGCCTGCGGCGGGGGCGGGCCGGACGGCGCCCGCAGACTCGGGAAGCGGGTGCGGGTGTCCGGGGAGCGCTCGGTGTCACGGTCCGGGCCGGCTCCGGCCCCCGGCCCGTTCGACGGCCCCGCGCCGGAACGGTCCTGACGCTCGGGCGACGTGCCGCTCCGGTCCTCGCCGGCCGGTCGGGCCGCCGGGAGCTCCTCGGCGTCATCGGCAGAACCGCGGCGGGCGAACGCGTCGAACGGCTGGGAATCGCGCCACGGCGACCAGACGCCGCCGGACGCGGTGGTGTCGTCAGGGGGGCGCGTGGGTTCGGGTGCCGTCTGGTCCGGGCCGGGCGCCGGGGGCTTGGACGGGCGTGGCGGAATGGAGGCGTGCCGCGCTTCCGTGCTCATGCACCCCCCGTTTCCTCGCGCCCGGGCCGACTACCTGTACGCGGGCCGCCGTCCGTGCGCTCAACCGGTCGACACCGGGTTTCGCTCCGTCCCCCGGGCACGCCTACCCGTACGAACGGAGAGACATCCCGTGCGAGGTGCGCGGCCGACGTCGGTCCGTCGTACGTGCGCGTCACTCTACGGGTTGCTCCTGTCGATACGGGAACCAGTCCACGAGCCCGGGGCATCTGCCCGGAACGTCCCCCTACCCTGCGGTAATCCTGTCTGGCAGGCTTCGTTCATGACTGCGCGCGCCGCCGACCGGGCCCGTTACGACCGGGCCACCGCCCACCTCGACGCACCGCTCGCCATCGTGGACCTGGACGCCTTCGACGCCAACGCGGACGATCTCGTCCGCCGCGCCGGCGGCAAGCCGATCCGCGTCGCGAGCAAGTCCGTACGCTGCCGGGCCCTGCTGGAGCGGGTCCTGGACAAGGACGGGTTCACGGGCGTCATGGCCTTCACGCTCGCGGAGTCCCTGTGGCTGGCGCGCAGCGGGTTCGACGACATCCTGCTCGCCTACCCCTCCGCGGACCGCGCCTCCTACGCGGAGCTCGCCGCCGACCCCAAGCTCGCCGCCGCCGTGACCGTGATGGTCGACGACCCCGCGCAGCTCCGCCTCATCGACGAGGCACGCGACGGCGGACGTGAAGTCATCCGCGTCTGCCTGGAGTTGGACACCTCGCTCAAGCTGTTCGGGGGCCGCGTGCGCGTCGGCGCGCGCCGCTCGCCGCTGCACTCCCCCGCCCAGGTCGCCGACATGGCCCGGGCGGTGGCGCGGCGGCCCGGCTTCAAGGTCGTGGGGATCATGGCCTACGAGGGGCACATCGCGGGCGTCGGCGACTCCGTCGCCGGGCAGCCGCTGCGGTCGCGTGCCGTACGGCTCATGCAGGCCACCGCCCGCCGGGAGCTGGCCGAGCGGCGCGGCGCGGTCGTGCGGGCGGTGCGGGCCGTCGTGCCCGACCTGGAGTTCGTCAACGGCGGCGGCACGGGCAGCGTGCAGCACACCGCCGCGGAGGACGCGGTCACCGAGATCGGCGCCGGCTCCGGGCTGTACGTGCCGCGGCTGTTCGACAACTACACGTCCTTCAGCGGGCGTCCGGCGGCCCTGTTCGCCCTGCCCGTCGTGCGCCGGCCTGGCGTCGGCGTGGTCACGGTGCTGGGCGGCGGCTATCCCGCCTCCGGTGCGGCCGGGCCCGACCGGCTGCCGGTCCCGCACCTGCCCGAGGGACTGCGCTACGACCCCCAGGAGGGCCCGGGTGAGGTGCAGACGCCGCTGCTCGGCTCCCCGGCGGACGATCTGCTGCTCGGCGACAAGGTGTGGTTCCGGCACGCCAAGGCCGGTGAGCTGTGCGAACGGTTCGACGTGCTGCATCTCGTCGAGGGCGATGCCGTGACGGCGACGGTCCCGACGTATCGCGGGGAGGGGCACACCTTCCTGTGAGCCGCGGGCCGGCCGGTCACTTCGTCGGGCCGATGCTGCTGCCGACCCCGCCCCCGGTCGCCGCGTCGTCGATCGAGCGGATGCCCCTGGCGATCCGGTCCATGTCGGCGAGCGGCGGGCCCGCCTCGCCCGCGTCGAAGACGAACCGGACGATCACCGGCGCCTCGGTGCCGACGGTGGAGGGGAAGGCGAGCGACTCGACGTAGCCGCCGGGGCCCTTGGCCGTCCTGACGCGCCAGCGCACGAAGTATCCGGCCCGGCCCGCGACCGCGATCTGGCCGGACCCGACCTGCCGGTGGGACTCGATGCCGCCGAAGGGCCTCCTGCCGACCAGGTCGCGGTCGTAGGCGGCGTCGGCGGCGTCGGCGATGTCCTGCCCGGCGAGCGCCCGTGGGGAGCTCTGGTCGCTCTGGCTCACCGTGCGGGAGCTGATGAGGCCGTGCCGGCACACGCCCGAGTCGCCGGGGCAGTCGTAGGTCCCGTCGGTCGTCATGACGACGTCGTCCTCGGCGACGTACTGCGGCCTGACCCAGCCGTCGAGCAGCGGCAGGGTGATGCCGTTGAGCTGGTCGGTGACGACGGACGGGTCCTCGGCGGAGGACTGCGAAGGCGAGGGTCCCTCGCTCGTCGGCCCGACGCCGGAGGCGACGGGGTTGGGCGCGGTCCGCACGTCCGGGCCGTCCCCGTCGTCGCTCCCGCCGAGGAAGACCGCGCCCGTGACGATCGCCGCGACGAGCACGGCCCCGGCCGCGACCAGCGCGACGACCTTCGCACGGCCGGGACCACCGCCCCCGGCCGGCTGCGCCGCGGGCACGGCGGCCGCGCTGCGGTGCTCGGTCCAGGCGGTGCCGTCCCACCAGCGCTGCAGGTGGGGGGCCGACGGGTCGGGGTACCAGCCGGGCGGGGGCGACATGCTCATCCCGGCACTCTAGGACGAGGCCTGACGATCAGTACACGGTGTCCCGCCCAGAGCGGTGCGACTAGAGCGGTGTGACGTACGCGCCCGAGATTCCGCCGTCCACCAGGAAGTCGGTGGCGTTGACGAAGGACGAGTCGTCGCTGGCCAGGAAGGCGACCGCGGCGGCGATCTCCCCGGCCTCCGCGAACCGGCCGACCGGAATGTGCACCAGGCGGCGGGCGGCCCGCTCCGGGTCCTTCGCGAACAGCTCCTGAAGCAGCGGGGTGTTGACCGGTCCCGGGCACAGCGCGTTCACGCGGATGCCCTCGCGGGCGAACTGCACGCCCAGTTCGCGGGACATGGCGAGCACGCCGCCCTTGGACGCGGTGTACGAGATCTGGGACGTGGCCGCCCCCATCCGCGCCACGAAGGACGCCGTGTTGATGATGGAGCCCTTGCCCTGCTGCCGCATGTACGGGATGGCGGCCTTGCAGCACAGGTAGACGGAGGTGAGGTTGACCTCCTGGACGCGCTTCCAGGCTTCCAGGCCGGTCTCCAGGATGGAGTCGTCGTCGGGCGGGGAGATGCCCGCGTTGTTGAAGGCGATGTCGACGCTGCCGTAGGTGTCGAAGGCGGTCCTGAACAGGGCCTCGACCTGCTCGGCGTCGGTGACGTCGACCTTCACGAAGATGCCGCCGGCCTCCTCGGCCGCCGCCTTGCCGCGGGCCTCGTCGACGTCGCCGCAGACCACGTGCGCGCCCTCGGAGGCGAGCCGGCGGGCGGTGGCGAGGCCGATGCCGCTGCCGGCTCCGGTGATGACGGCGGTACGGCCGACCAGGCGTCGGCAGACAGGGGTGTCGGTCACTGTGCGGGGCCCTCCGTGCTGATGAAGACGTTCTTGGTCTCGGTGAAGGCGGCCAGGGCGTCCGGTCCGAGCTCACGGCCGAGACCGGACTGCTTGAAGCCGCCGAACGGGGTCCAGTAGCGGACGCTGGAGTGGGAGTTGACGGAGAGGTTGCCGGCGCGGACCGCCCGGGAGACGCGCAGGGCACGGCCCAGATCGCGGGTCCACAGGGAGCCGGCCAGACCGTACGGGGTGTCGTTGGCGAGCCGGACCGCGTCCGCCTCGTCGGTGAAGGGCAGGAGGACGGCGACCGGGCCGAAGATCTCCTCGCGGGCCGCGTCGGAGTCGGGCCGCTCGCCGGTGAGGACGGTCGGCGGGAACCAGAACCCGGGCCCGTCGGGGGCGCCGCCGCGCAGGGCCGGGGCGTCGTCCGGCACGAACGACCGTACGCGGTCCAGCTGTTGACGGCTGATCAGCGGGCCCATCTGGGTCTTCTCGTCGGCGGGGTCGCCCACGACCACGCCGGCCAGCGCGTCGGCGAGCAGCTCGCGCACCTCCTCGTACACCGGCTCCTGGACCAGGATCCGGGTGCGGGCGCAGCAGTCCTGGCCGGAGTTGTCCAGGAAGGAGAAGGGGTCGACGGCCGTCTTGAGGTCGGCGTCGGCGAAGACGATGTTGGGGCTCTTGCCGCCGAGTTCGAGGGTGACCGGCTTGACCAGGCGGGCGCAGCGCTCCATGACCTCGCGGCCGGTGCGGGTGGAGCCGGTGAACACGATCTTCGCCACGTCGGGGTGGTCGACGAGGGCGCGTCCGGCGACGCTGCCGTGGCCCGGGAGGACCTGGAGCAAATGCTCGGGCAGCCCTGCCTCCAGGGCGAGTTCGGCCAGTCGCAGGGCCGTCAGCGGGGTGGTCTCGGCGGGCTTGAGGACGACCGCGTTGCCCGCGGCGAGGGCCGGGAAGGAGCCCCAGGCGGCGATGGGCATCGGGAAGTTCCAGGGGGCGATCACGCCGACCACGCCGAGCGGTTCCTGGAAGGTGACGTTCCAGCCGCCGGGTGCGGGGATCTGCTTGCCGAGGAGGCGTTCGGCGCCGCCCGCGGAGTACAGCAGCAGGTCGCGGACGTTGCCGGCCTCCCAGCGGGCGTTGCCGAGGACGTGGCCCGCCTCACGGACCTCCAGCTGCGCCAGTTCCTCCACGTGGGCGTCGACGACGTCGGCGAAGCGGCGCAGCAGCCGGGCCCGGTCGGCGGGCGGCAGGGCGGCCCACCGCTCCTGCGCGCGGCCGGCTCGTACGACGGCCGTGTCCACGTCGGCCGCGGTGGCGGCGGGGACGGTGGCGACGACCTCCTCGGTGGCGGGGTTGAGGACGCGGAGCTCGTGCTCGTGGGACAACGGGGAACCTCTCACATGCGTTCGAAGGAGCGGCGCAGCTCCCAGTCGGTCACTGCGGCGTCGAAGGCCTCGAGCTCGACCCGCGCCATGTTGCGGTAGTGCGCGACGACCTCGTCGCCGAAGGCGGCCCTGGCGATCGGGCTGTTCTCCCAGAGGTCCGCGGCCTCGCGCAGGGTCGTCGGGACGTGCTCGTACTCGGCGGTGTACGCGTTCCCCGGGCAGGGCTCGGGCAGCTCCAGCTTCCGCTCGATGCCGTGCAGGCCGGCCGCGACCAGCCCGGCCACGGCGAGGTGCGGGTTGACGTCGCCGCCCGGCAGCCGGTTCTCGAAGCGCAGGGACCGGCCGTGGCCGACGACCCTGAGGGCGCAGGTGCGGTTGTCGTGGCCCCAGGCGACGGCGGTCGGGGCGAAGGAGCCCGGCTGGAACCGCTTGTAGGAGTTGATGTTGGGGGCGTAGAGCAGCGAGAAGTCCCGCAGGGCGGCGAGCTGTCCGGCCAGGAAGTGCCGCATGACGTCCGACATGCCGCCCTCCCCCTCACCGGGCATGACGCTGTTCCCGGCGGCGTCCGCGAGCGAGAGGTGGATGTGGCAGGAGTTGCCCTCGCGCTCGTTGTACTTGGCGATGAAGGTGAGCGACACGCCCTCCTGGGCGGCGATCTCCTTGGCGCCCGTCTTGTAGATCGTGTGCTGGTCGCAGGTGACCAGGGCGTCGTCGTAGCGGAAGGCGATCTCGTGCTGGCCGGGGTTGCACTCGCCCTTGGCGGACTCGACGGTGAGGCCGGCGCCCGCCATCTCGTTCCGGATGCGGCGCAGCAGGGGCTCGATCCGGCCGGTGCCGAGCACCGAGTAGTCGATGTTGTACTGGTTCGCCGGCGTCAGCCCTCGGTAGCCCGCGTCCCACGCCTGTTCGTAGGTGTCCTTGAAGACGATGAACTCCAGCTCCGTGCCGACCTTGGCGGTGAGGCCGTGCTCGGCGAGACGGTCGAGCTGGCGGCGCAGGATCTGGCGCGGGGCGGCGACGACGGGCGAGCCGTCGCCCCAGGCGAGGTCGGCGATCAGCATGGCCGTACCGGCGTTCCAGGGAACGCGGCGCAGGGTGCTGAGGTCCGGGTGCATGGCGAAGTCGCCGTAGCCGCGGTCCCAGGAGGACATGGCGTAACCGTCGACGGTGTTCATCTCCGTGTCGACGGCGAGGAGGTAGTTGCAGCCCTCGGTGCCGTGGTGGAGGACCTCGTCGAGGAAGAAGCGGGCGGCGAACCGCTTGCCCTGGAGGCGCCCCTGCATGTCGGGGAAGGCCAGGACGACGGTGTCGATCTCCCCGCTCGCGACGAGGGCGTGCAGCTCCTCGACGCCGAGCGGGGGTGTGCGGTCTGCCACGGGAGATCTCCTTCGGCTGCTGCGCTTTTTCCACCGGGCCGGAAGCCATAAGGTATTCCGGAGAACCATTGCTTGGGAAGGGGGTGCGGCGGTATGTCGGCGGATCCGGACGGCGGCCCGGGGGACCGGTTGACGCCGGTGCTGCGGCCGGTGCGGGCGGGCAACGGCTTCGAGGAGGCGCTGGAGCAGATCCTGCAGGTCGTACGGCTGGGCCTGGTGCCGGGGGGCGGGCGGCTGCCGGCCGAGCGGGAGCTGGCCGAGCGGCTCGGCATCAGCCGGGTCACGCTGCGCGAGGTGCTCAAGGTGCTGCAGGACCAGGGCCTGGTGGAGTCGCGGCGCGGGCGGTACGGCGGAACGTTCGTCCTGCCCCGCACGGACGCGGGCGGCGAGGACGAGCTGCGGCGCCGGATCACCGAGGTCGACATCGAGGACGTGCTGCGCTTCCGGGAGGTCCTGGAGGTCGGGGCGGCGGGTCTGTGCGCGACGCACGGCCTGGGCGAGGAGCAGGCGGACCGGCTGCGCGAGGCGCTGGACCGCACGGGCGACGCGCCTCTCGCCGACTACCGCCGGCTGGACACCCTGCTGCACCTCACCCTCGCGGAACTGTGCGGATCACCCACGCTGACCGCGCAGTACGCGGCCGTACGGGCCACGGTGAACGACCTGCTCGACTGCATCCCGCTCCTGGTGCGCAACCTCGAGCACTCGCAGCGGCAGCATGTCGCGCTGGTGGAGGCGGTGCTGGACCGGGACGCGGACGGGGCGCGGGAGATGATGCGGGAGCACTGCGCGGGGACGGCGGCGCTGCTCAGGGGCTTCCTGGCGTGACATCGCATGGCCAAAGGTATGGACTGGATCCATTGCTCCGGGCTGGAGGACGTATGGCGGGCGAGCCGCTGATCGGCATCAGTACGTATCTGGAGGCCGGGGCGCGCTGGGGCGTGTGGGAGCTGGAGGCCGCGCTGCTGCCGGCCGGCTATCCGCGGCTCGTGCAGCGGGCGGGCGGGGTCGCGGTGATGCTGCCGCCGGACGAGGTGCCGCGGGCCGCGGACGTCGTGTCCCGGCTGGACGGCCTGGTGATCGCGGGCGGGCCGGACGTCGAGCCGGTCCGCTACGGCGCCGAGCGCGACCCCCGGACCGGACCGCCGGCCCCTGTCCGGGACGCCTGGGAACTGGCGCTGATCGATGCCGCGCTGGCCGCGCGGGTGCCGCTGCTGGGCATCTGCCGGGGCATGCAGTTGCTGAACGTCGCCCTCGGCGGCACGCTGGTCCAGCACCTCGACGGCCACGCGGAGGTCGTGGGCGTCTTCGGCCGGCACCCGGTCAAGCCGGTGCCGGGCACGCGGTACGCCGCCGCGGTCCCGGAGGAGACGTCCGTCCCCACGTACCACCACCAGGCGGTCGACCGCCTCGGCACCGGGCTCGTGCCGTCGGCCCACGCGGCGGACGGGACCGTGGAGGCGGTGGAGCTGCCGCCGGCCGACGGGTGGGTGCTGGGGGTGCAGTGGCATCCGGAGATGGGCGACGATCCGCGGGTGATGCGGGGGTTGGTGGAGGCGGCGCGGGGACGTGCGGCGGCATCCTGAGGCTCGTGGCGCGGACGGCTCGTTCGCCCCCCGCCGGGGCGGGGAGAAGCGCTAGCCCCGCGTCAGCGACAGCAACTCCCGTGCCGGACCCGCCGGTCGATGACCCGTGGGCCACACCGCCCGCAGGTCGCGCGCCAGGGCGACCCCCTCCACCGGCACCCGGACCAGCCGCCGCATCGCCAGTTCCTCCCCCACGGCCAGCTCGCTCAGCACCGCGGGACCCGCTCCGCTCACGGCCGCCGCCTTCACCGCGGTCGTCGAGGAGAGTTCGATCAGGGGGCGCGCCAGACCACCCAGCGCCGCGTCCAGGACCTGCCGGGTCCCGGAGCCCTTCTCCCGCAGGATCAGCGGGGTCGCCGCCAGCTCCGAGGCGGCCAGGGGTTTGCGCCGGCGGGCCCACGCGTGGGCGGGCGCCGTGACCACGATCAGGCGGTCGCGGGCGATGACCGCGGAGTCGAGGCCGTGCGGCACGTCGACCCCCTCCACGAAGCCGAGATCCGCCTCGCCGGACAGCAACTGCTCGGCGACCGTCGCCGAGTTGCCGGCCAGCAGGGACACCGCCGTGTCCGGGCGCTGGGCGCGCAGCGCCAGCAGCCAGCCCGGCAGCAGATACTCGGCGATCGTCATGCTCGCCGCCACCCGCAGCCGCGAGTCCCGCCGGTCCCGCAGCGCCTGCGCCCCCACGTCGAACGCCTCCGCCGCCTCCACGATCCGCCGGGCCCAGTCCGTGACCAGCGCACCGGCGTCGGTGAGCCGGGAGCCCCGCGGCGACCGGTCGACGAGGGCCACGCCCAACTGCCGTTCCATCGACCTGATCCGGCTGCTGGCAGCGGGCTGCGTGATGCCCAGTTCGCGCGCCGCCCCGCCGAGACTCCCGAGCCGCGCCACCGCCAGCAGCAGCTCCAGCGCGCCCAGATCCGGAACCCGATGCGACAGCGAGCCCTGCGCCTCCACTTCGCTCATAAACCCAGCTTATGCCCTGATAGACCGGTACTCCCTGGTCGCGCCTCCCGGACGGCGAGACCGTGAGGACATGGTCACCGCAGCCCAGCACCTTCCGCACGCCACCCCGCGTGCCCCACGTGTCCCCCGCGCCACAGCCGTCCGTCACCTCGGACCCAACTGGTACGCCTCCGTCATGGGCACCGCCATCGTCGGCACCGCGGGAGCGGCCCTCCCCCTGCACGTCCCCGGCCTGCGCACCGCCTGCGCCGCCGTGTGGGCGCTCTCCCTCGGACTTCTGCTCGCCCTGCTCGCCGCCCGCGCCGTGCACTGGACGTACCACCGCGACCAGGCCCGCGCCCATCTCCTCGACCCGGCCGCGGCGCCGTTCTACGGCTGCCTGTCCATGGCGCTGCTGGCCGTCGGCGGGGGTGCCATGGTGGTCGGCCGGGACTGGATCGGCCTGCGGGGCGCCGTCGCCCTCGACGCCGTGCTGTTCACCGCCGGGACGGTGGTCGGGCTGGCGGCCGCCGTGGCGGTGCCGTATCTGATGGCCGTAAGGCACCGGATCGAGCCCGGGCAGGCGTCGCCCGTCTGGCTGCTGCCGCTCGTCGCGCCCATGGTGTCCGCGGCGGTCGGGCCGCTGCTCGTGCCGCATCTGCCGCCTGGGCAGCCCCGGGCGACGCTGCTTCTCGCCTGCTTCGCGATGTTCGGGCTGAGCCTGCTCGCGACCCTGGTGATGCTGCCGGTGATCTTCGCCCGGCTGATCACCGGCGGGCCGCTGCCCCTCGCGCTGACCCCTGCCCTGTTCCTGGTGCTGGGCCCGCTCGGCCAGTCCACGACCGCCGTGGGCAAGCTCGCGGACGCCGCGCCCGGGGCCGTACCGGCGCCGTACAAAGACGGATTCGGTGTCCTCGCCGTCCTCTACGGCGTGCCGGTCATGGGCTTCGCGCTGCTGTGGCTCGCGTTCGCCGCCGCGCATGTGGTGCGGGCGCGCCGGCACGGCATGGGGTTCTCGATGACGTGGTGGGCGTTCACCTTCCCCGTCGGGACGTGTGTCACGGGCGCCGAGGCCCTCGCCCGCCGCACCGGTCTCCTCGCCTACGACTGGCTCGCGCTCGGCCTGTATCTCCTGCTCGTCGCCGCCTGGGGCACCGCCGCCCTGCGCACGGCCCGCGGCCTGGTCAGCGGCGAGCTGCTCGCAGCGCCTCGCCCAGCACCCGCGGAGCCTCGGCCAACGACGGTCCGTACCATGTGAGATGACGTCCGCCGACGAGAGCGCACCGCAGCCCCGGGAACGCCTCCGGGCCGTCCCCGGCGGTGAAGCGGTACGGCTCGTCCGGCAGGACGACGACGTCCGGCGCCGCCGCCCGCAGCTCCTCGACGGGGACGCGGGGATAGCGGTCGGGGTGGGCCGCGTAGAGGTGGTCGACGCCGAGCCGGGAGAGGACGTCGCCGGCGAAGGTGTCGCGGCCCAGCACCATCCAGGGGCGGCGCCAGATCGGCACCACGGCCGTCGTACGGCGCTCCTGCGGGGGCAGCTCGGACCAGGCGCGTTCCGCCTCGTCCAGCCAGCGCGGCCGGGAGGCCGCCCCGCACGCCCGGAGCACGCGCTCCAGCTCCCCGAACGCCTGCGGCACGTTGCGCACCTCGGTCACCAGGACCTCGGCGCCCGCCGCGCGCAGGGCCGCCAGATCGGGCGCGCGGTTCTCCTCCTCGTTCGCGACCACCAGGTCGGGGGCGAGGGCGAGGACCCGGTCGAGCTTCGGGTTCTTGGTGCCGCCGATGCGCGGGACGCCGAGGTCCGCGGGGTGGGTGCACCAGTCCGTCGCGCCGACGAGGACGCCGGGCAGCGAGACCGCCACCGCCTCCGTCAGCGACGGCACGAGGGAGACGACGCGGATCGGCACTACCGCGACCGGTTCTGGACCGCCTCGACGTGCTCCGCCACCGCGACGACGATCACGCGGGTGTCCGACACCGTCGCCCGCCACCGGTGGCGCACGCCGCCCGTCAGGTAGAGCGTGTCCCCGCGGCCGAGCCGGTAGGCGCGCCCCTCCGCCTCGATCTCCACGGCGCCGTCGGCGACGTACATCAACTGGTCGTTGCGGTGCTGGAATTCACGGCCCGCGTCATGGTCGCCGGTGAACTCCGAGGCGTGCATCTGGTGATGACCCCGCACCAGGGAACGCTGCCGCGGTCCCTCGGCCGGCTCGCACACCTCGGCGCGCACGACGTCGACGCTGCACGCCGGGTCGGCTGCCGCGAGGAGTTCGACGGCGGTGGTGCGCAGGGCGTCGGCGACCTTCTCCAGGGAGGCTCTGCTGGGCCGCGCGCGGTCGTTCTCGACCTGGCTCAGGAACGGAACCGACAGGCCGCTGCGCTCGGCCACGACGGCGAGGGTGAGCTGCAGCGCCCGGCGCCGTCGCCGTACGGCCGCGCCCACGCGCAACGGCTGTTCTTTGTGGTCGCCCATCGCTCCGGCTCCCTCCTTGTGTCGTGGTCCCGGTAGTTCTGATGAGTTCTCTGCACCTTACGCAGGTTCGGCAAACCGTTTCACGCGCCCGTCACATCCTCGTAAACACAGCATGCGGTCAATTCGCCAACTTGTGACGGGCGATGAGCACAACCGACCGGCTGTGCGCGGATACCTCCTTCGGGACGAAGACGCTGACCAGGAGGGCCGGCCGGCCGTGCCGGACGTCGGCGGGGACGGTGCCGGCACCACCGCGGTCCGGCCACCGGACCACCGACCGGCCCGAACGCCGGGCGGCGAATTCGGGGGCGTACGTCAGCGGCCGCGATGGGCCCCGCCGCGCCGGGAACGGCGGCCGGGACGACATTCCCTTTCTCCCTTTCAATGCGCCGGGGCTCGTGTGTGTTCCCGGCGGCCATTCCGTGCCGCGGGAATGCGATCACGCCCGTGATCAGGGCTTGCGCGGTCAGCGGTGAAGTCCCGCACCACGGCCGGAAGTTGGTGCTGCGCGGCGCGGCCGGCGGTCGGTGGCCGTCCGCTCCGGCGGCGCCTGCGGGCGGCGAAAACACCTCCGGGGCGCCTTCGGCTCCGCGCCGCTCGGGCGCGGAGCCGTCGGCGCCCCGGACAGGTGGGCGGTGAGGCTCGGGTGAAGAGGTAGCGCTATGTGGTTGGCCGGATCCTTTTCGTACCCGGGGTCATTGCGGTGTCATCCGGCCGACCACGTCGGGGTGCTTCTTGACCCACGCGGCGACCGCCTGCTCCTCATGACCCTGGCCCTGCTGGTTGATCTCGCTCTCCAGGCTGCCGAGCTCGCCCTCGCTCATGCGGAAACCCTTGATCCACTTGGTGAGCTGCGGGTACTGCCCGGTGAACTTCTCGTTCGTGATGGTGCGGATCGTGTTGCCCTCGCCGAAGAGCTTCTTGTCGTCCTTCAGCTTGGTGAGGTCGTAGCGGCTGTAGGCCCAGTGCGGCGACCACAGCACGACGGCCACGGGCTTCTTCTGTGCGTAGGAGCGCTTGAGCTCGGCCAGCATCGCCGGCGTGGAGCCGTCGACGACCTTGTACTCCTTGTCCAGGCCGTAGCCGGGCAGGACCTTCGTCTTCAGGAGGTTCATCTCGCCGGTGCCCGGCTCGATGCCGATGATCTTCCCGTCGAAGGTGCTCGCCTTGCCCTTGAGGTCCTCGAGCGTCTTGACGCCCTTCACGTAGGAGGGCACGGCGACTTCCAGCGAGGTCGGCCGGTACCAGGTGCCCAGGTCCTTCAGGCTGTCCTTGCTCTTGTCCCAGTAGTTCTTCTGGGCATACGGCAGCCAGGCGTCGAAGTTGACGTCCAGGTCACCGGAGGCGAGGCCGGTGTAGACCGGGCCGACGTCCATCTGCTTGAGGTTCAGCCTGTAGCCGCGCCGCTCCAGGACGTTCTTCCACAGGTAGGTGACGGCGACGTCCTCGTCCCAGGGGAACCAGGCCACGTTCACCGCCCGCTTGGCCTCGGCCGGGGCCGCGCCGCCGGAGACCGGGGCCAGCTTGTCGACGACACCCGGGTTGTCCCTCAGCCAGGCGCGCACGGCGTCCTGCTGCTTGCCCTTGCCCGCCTTGTTGATCTCGGCCTCGAGGCTGGTGAGCTGCTTCTCGGTCATCCGGAAGTTCTTCAGCCACTTGCCGACGACGGGGTTGTCGTTCGCGAAACCCTTGCGGGCGAGCGTGTGCACGCCGTCGCCCTTGCCCCAGGCGCCCTTGGGGTCCTTGAGCTTCTTCAGCTTGTAGTCGTTGTACGCCCAGTGCGGCGACCACAGCGTGGTGACGATCGGCTCCTGCTTGCTGTACGCGCGCTTGAGCTCGGCCAGCATGGCGGGCGTGGAGCTGTCGACGACCTTGTACTCCTTGTCGAGGCCGTACGCCTTCAGCACCTTGCTCTTGAGCAGGGCCATCTCACCGGCGCTCGACTCGATGCCGGTGATCTTGCCGCCGAAGGTGGACGCCTTGCCCTTGAGGTCCGCCAGGGAGTCGATGCCCTTCATGTACGCGGGCACCGTCAGCTCCAGCGAGGTCCGGCCGTACCAGGAGCCCAGGTCGTCGAGCTTGCTCCCGTACTTCTTCCAGTACTGCGCGTGGGTCGTCGGCAGCCAGGAGTCCGTCTCGAAGTCCACGTTGCCCTGGGCGAGGGAGGTGTAGAGCGGGCCGGCGTCGAACTGCTTGACGTCGACCTGGTAGCCGCGCTGCTCCAGGATCTCCTTCCAGAGGAAGGTGGAGGCGACGCCCTCGTCCCAGGGGATGTAGCCGATCGAGATCTTCTTGCCCTGGCCGACGTTCTTGCCGTCGGCGACGGCGGCGGACCCGTCCGAGTTGCCGCCGAAGAAGCCCATGCCGCCCGCCACGAGCGCGAGGACCACGACGCCGACCACCGCGATCTGCGGGCTCGGCCGGTACGACCACAGCTTCAGGCCGTGCGCGGCGCGCGCCTTGGCGGCGGCGCGGCGGCCCAGCGGGGAGACGTGGGTGCCCAGGGCACCGGTCATGCGGTCCAGGTAGATCGCGAGGATCACGATGGCCACACCGGCCTCGGAGCCGAGGCCGACGTTCAGCTGGCCGATGGCCTCGTTGACGTCGCCGCCGAGGCCGCCGGTGCCGACCATGCCGGCGATCGCGGCCATGGAGAGGCCGAGCATGATGACCTGGTTCACGCCGGCCATGACGGTCGGCAGCGCGAGCGGCAGCTGCACGCGCAGCAGGGTGTCGCGAGGCGTCGTGCCGAACGCCTCGGCGGCCTCCACCAGTTCCTTGTCGACCTGCCGGATGCCCAGCTCGGTCATGCGCACGCCGGGGGCGAGCGCGAAGATCAGGGTCGCGACGATGCCCGCGGAGGCGCCGGTGCCGAAGAACAGGATCGCCGGGATGAGGTAGATCATCGCGGGCAGCGTCTGCATGAAGTCCAGGATCGGGCGGACGAGTCCGCTGACCCGGCTGGAGCGCGCGGCCCAGATGCCCACCGGTACCGAGATCACCAGCGCGATGATCGTGGCGACGAGGACGAGCGACAGCGTCACCATCGCGTCGCCCCACAGTTCGAGGGAGTCGATGAAGGCGAAGCCCACGAACGTCAGGACGCCGGCGAGCGTGCCGCGCAGCCAGAAGGCGAGCACCGCGAAGATGCCCGCGAGCAGCAGGGGCTGGGGAGCCTGGAGGACGGCGTTGATGCCGTCGTAGGTGCCCGTGAAGACGGTCTTGAAGAAGTCGAAGAGCCAGGCCGCGTGGTTCAGCAGCCAGTCGACCATGTCGTTGACCCAGTTGCCGAGGGGGATTCTAGGCACGGGCCACCGCCTTCTCGTCGCCGAGGAAGCCGACCAGGCGCTGCCTCGGTACCACTCCGACGAGCTCGCGCTTCTCGTCGAGCACGGCCACGGGGTGCGTCAACCGGGCGCTGATCGCGCAGAGTTCGGTGAACGGCGTGTCGGGCGTCGCGGTCTCGCAGCCGCTTTCGCAGCCGCAGTCGGCCTCGTCGCCGCGGACGTCCCGGTCCATGACGGCGGACGCGGTCAGCACGCGGGAGCGGTCGACGTCCTGGATGAAGGATTCGACGTAGTCGTTGGCGGGCCGCAGCAGGATGTCCTCGGCCGTGCCGGTCTGGACGATCTCGCCGTCGCGCATGACGGCGATACGGTCGCCCAGGCGCATGGCCTCGTTCAGGTCGTGCGTGATGAAGACGATGGTCTTCTTCAGCGTCCGCTGCAGCTCCAGGAGTTGGTCCTGCATGTCACGGCGGATCAGCGGGTCGAGTGCGCTGAACGACTCGTCCATCAGCAGCAGGTCGGCATCCGTGGCGAGGGCGCGGGCCAGACCGACGCGCTGCTGCATGCCGCCCGAGAGCTCGTCGGGCCAGGACTTCTCCCAGCCGGCCAGACCGCACAGAGCCAGCGCCTCGCCGGCGCGCTTCTCGCGCTCGGCGCGGGGCACGCCCTGCACGGCCAGGCCGTAGGCCGCGTTCTCGAGGACGCTGCGGTGCGGGAACAGCGCGAAGTGCTGGAAGACCATGCTGATCTTCCGTGCGCGCACCTCGCGCAGCTCGCGGGCACCGAGCGCGGTCAGGTTCTGTCCGTCGAAGCTGACATGTCCGGCGGTCGGCTCCAGCAGACCGTTGAGCATGCGCAGCAGCGTGGACTTGCCGGACCCGGACAGGCCCATGACGACGAAGATCTGGCCCGGTTCGACGGTGAAGGAGGCGTCGATCACGGCGGCGGTGGTGCCATCGGCACGCAGCTCCTCGCGGCCGGCCCCCTGGCGCAGCCGCTCGACCGCCTTGACTGGTTGTCTGCCGAACACCTTGTAGAGATGCTCGGCCTCAAGCCTTGATGACACGCGAACCTCTTGCCTCGACGACAGAAACTGGGAGCCGACGGGCCGTAACCGGTTGAAGGTGCAACCGCATCGCTCCGGGGCCGCGCCTGCCCGAAGTGGTCCAGTCCAAACGCACCAGTGGGCCAGTTCACAAGGCGCTCACAACTGTCACCCCGGAGTCGTGGCGGGGTGACTGTCGGTGCCGTACGGCATGATGCGAGACGTGACCGGACGACTGATGCTCCTCGACACCGCCTCGCTCTACTTCCGCGCCTACTTCGGCGTCCCGGAGTCCGTGAAGGCCCCGGACGGGACGCCGGTGAACGCCGTGCGCGGGCTGCTCGAATTCATCGACCGCCTGGTCAAGGACCACCGGCCGGACCACCTCGTGGCCTGCATGGACGCCGACTGGCGCCCCCGGTGGCGGGTCGACCTGATCCCCTCCTACAAGGCGCACCGCGTCGCCGAGGAGCACGCGGCGGGACCGGACGAGGAGGAGGTGCCCGACACCCTCTCCCCGCAGGTGCCCGTCATCGAGGCCGTCCTGGACGCGCTCGGCATTGCGCGCGTGGGCGTGGAGCCGTACGAGGCGGACGACGTGATCGGGACGTTCACGGCGCGCGCGAAGGGCCCGGTCGACATCGTCACCGGCGACCGCGACCTGTACCAGCTGGTGGACGACGCGCGCGGGGTGCGCGTGCTCTACCCGCTCAAGGGCGTCGGCACGCTCCAGCTCACCGACGAGGCGTGGCTGCGCGGGAAGTACGGGGTCGACGGCAGGGGGTACGCGGATCTGGCGCTGCTGCGCGGCGACCCGAGTGACGGGCTGCCGGGCGTGCCCGGCATCGGCGAGAAGACGGCGGCCAAGCTGCTCGACGAGTTCGGGGACCTGGCCGGGATCATGGCCGCGGTCGAGGACCCGAAGGCGAAGCTCACGCCGTCGCAGCGCAAGCGGCTCGACGAGTCGCGGCCCTACGTCGCGGTCGCGCCGAAGGTCGTCAAGGTCGCCGACGACGTTCCCCTGCCGGACGTCGACACGGCGCTGCCGCACGCCCCGCGCGACCGGGCGGCGCTGGACGAGCTGGCGGCACGGTGGGGCCTCGGCGGATCGCTGCAGCGTCTGCTGACCACGCTGGAGAGGTAAACAATGTCCCCGTTCCCTGAATTGTGGGGGCAGATAGCGTGTTCACGACCGGAGAGGTGCTAACTTAGGTAAGCCTAAGCATGGAAGTGTGGGAGGTCGCCATGGCAGAACGTCCGGCTCGCAAGCCGCGGAGGGCGCAGAGTGCGCAGGTCGTCCGCACCGAGCGGCTGACCCCGCACATGCAGCGCGTGGTCCTCGGCGGCGATGGGCTGGCCGGCTTCACGGCCGACACCTGCACCGACCACTACGTGAAGCTGCTGTTCCCCCCGGCCGCCGGCGTGACCTACCCGGAGCCCTTCGACCTGGAGCGCATCCGCGAGGACCTGCCGCGCGAGCAGTGGCCGGTGACGCGGACGTACACCGTGCGCGCCTGGGACCCGGAGTCCCGCGAGATGGCGCTGGACTTCGTCATCCACGGCGACGAGGGCCTGGCCGGCCCCTGGGCGGCGCGCGTCCGGCCCGGCGAGACGGTCCACTTCATGGGTCCCGGTGGCGCCTACGCCCCCGACGTGAGCGCGGACTGGCATCTGCTGGCCGGCGACGAGAGCGCGCTGCCCGCCATCGCCCGCGCCCTGGAGTCGCTGCCCCACAACGTCACGGCCCATGCCTTCGTGGAGGTCTCCGGCCCCGAGGAGGAGCAGAAGATCGACTCCGACGTGCAGGTCGTCTGGCTGCACCGCGGCGAGCGCCGCGTGGGCGAGCTGCTCAGCGAGACCGTGCGGGCGCTGGAGTTCCCCGAGGGCCGGATGCACGCGTTCGTGCACGGCGAGGCGCACTTCGTGAAGGAGCTGCGCCAGCTGCTGCGGGTCGAGCTCCAGATCCCGCGCGAGGACCTGTCGATCTCCGGCTACTGGCGGCTCGGCCACAACGAGGACGGCTGGCAGGCCTCCAAGCGGGAGTGGAACGCCCGTATCGAGCAGGAGCAGGAGAGCTCGGCACCCGCCGCGTGAGACGGCCGCCCGACACCTGAGACGCCCCGAAGGGGCGGCGCCTCGCCGAGGTGCCGCCCCTTCGCCTTGCACACGGCCCGTGCTCACACCTTCCGCTGGTACGAACGGAACGTGCGGATCGACAGCCACACCGCGGCCACCGCGAGCGCGAGGAGCGCCCCGCCCCGGCTGCACACGTCGCCCCAGTCCGGGTTCTCCGACAGGGCCGAACGTCCCGCCACCATCGCCCAGTTGAGCGGGTTGAAGTCGGCGATGTGCTGCATCCAGTCCGGCATCTGCGACGGCGCCATGAAGGCACTCGAAAGGAACGTCAGCGGCAGCAGCAGGAAGGTGTTGATGCCGATGATCGACTCGCGCTCCTGCACCAGCATGCCCAGCGCGTTGGACAGCGCCCCGAAGATCGTGCCGAGCAGCACGGAGGCGACGACCAGCACCGCGACCCCGACGATGCCGCCCGGGTAGTCCGCGCCGCCCGCCAGCGCTAGCAGCACGATGACGGCCGACTGGAAGGCGGTGATCAGGCCGTTGTTGACGACGTTGCCGTTCATCAGCGCCGCGCGGCTGACCGGCGTGGTCAGGAAACGGTTGAGCGTGCCCCGCTGGATTTCCTCCAACGTGCCCATGCCGGCCCACATGTTGGAGCTGAGCGCACTCATCACCACCACGCCCGGGACCAGGTAGTCGAGATAGCTGGTGGTCCCGAAGCCGCCCAGCTCGACGACCTTCTTGAAGAGGTTGCCGAACAGGAACAGCCAGATCACCGGCTGGATCAGCGTGATGATCGCGTACGCCGGCTGCCGGGTGAACACCATGAGCTGACGCTGGGTCATGTACCAGGTCTGGGAGACGGCCGTGCTCACTGCGCACCTCCGGCGAGGACGAGGTTGTCGGTGGTTTCGGCGTTGGCCTCGGAGTAACGGCGGCCGGCGTAGCGGAGGTAGACGTCGTCGAGGGAGGGCCGGGCCACGGTCGCGGCGGCGACCCCGACCCCGGCCCGCTCCAGGGCCCCGAGCAGCGCGGGTACGGCCGCCGCCCCGTCGTCGGCGCGGACGCTCACACGGCGCCCGTCGACCAGCACCTCGTGCAGGCCGGACATCCGGCCGATGGCTCCCTCGAGGAGCGTGCGGCCGGCCTCGCCGACCACTTCCCGCAGCTCCAGATGGACGGCGTCGCCGCGCAGTTCGCCCTTGAGGGAGTCCGGCGTGCCCTCGACGACGACGCGTCCGCGGTCGACGATGGCGATGCGCTCGGCGAGCCGGTCGGCCTCGTCGAGATAGTGAGTGGTGAGCAGGATGGTCAGACCCTCCTCGCCCGCCAGCCGGTCGATCTCGTCCCACATCGCGGTACGGGCCTCGGGGTCCAGACCGGTGGTGGGCTCGTCCAGGAAGAGCACTTCGGGCCGGTGCACCAGGCCGAGTGCGACGTCGAGGCGGCGCCGCATCCCGCCGGAGTAGCCCTTGACCGGACGCTTCGCGGCGCCGCCGAGCCCGAAGCGGCCGAGCAGCTCGTCCACCCGCCTGGCGAGGGCTGCGCCCTTCAACCCGTAGAGCCTGCCCTGGAGTTGGAGGTTCTCGCGGCCCGTGGCGACCGGGTCGGCGCCGGAGCTCTGGGCGACCACGCCGATCGCGCGGCGCACCCGGTCGGGGTGGCGCAGCACGTCGTGCCCGGCGACGGTCGCGGCGCCCGAGTCGGGCTTCGCGAGGGTGGTGAGGATCTTGACGGTGGTCGACTTGCCGGCGCCGTTGGGCCCGAGGAGCCCGAAGACGGTGCCCGGTTCGACGGTGACGTCCATGCCGCGCAAGGCGGTGACGTCACCGGCGTAGGTCTTGATCAGCTGACGCGCCTCCACTGCGGGCGCACGCGTAGTACTCATGACGACAGCTCTCCTGATGAGCGGATGACAGCTGATCCGTCCGTGCCGGGAGCGCCGGGCTATCCTGGGTGTGCCGCACCTCGATCGCCCGGAGCCGCCGCACGGCGGATCCAGCTCGGGGTTCGAGACCCCGGCCACGCTGCTGCAACAGCCCGGCCGGGGTCCTTCTCGTTATCTGAACTCCGGTGGCAGCTCCCCCGTTTCGTGGAAGTGGCGCCACCCGTCGACGCCGGGCAGTGTGCCCTTCTCGATCTCCTCGAGGAAACCGCGGACCCACCGCGCCTGCGCCTCGACCATGTGCAACTGGTACTCGACCTCCACGAGGAAGAGCCGCGGCAGCGTCTCGCACAGCTTCTCCAGCGCCGCGCGCCCGCTCGCCACCTCCACCTCCAGGTTCTGCAGCCGCTCCTCGAGCAGCCGCACCACCTCGTCCGGAGGCAGGGCGCCGAGCAGCGAGAGCGCCGTCTCGAAGATCGGGAACTCCTTGGCGGGGACGGCCAGCAGATCGGACAGCCAGTCGGCCATCTCCTCCCGCCCCGCCTCGGTGAGCCCGTAGACCGTGCGCTCGGGGCGGTTGCCCTGCCGCTCGACGTCGGCGACCTCGACGAAGCCGTGCTTCTGGAGGTTCTGCACGACCGTGTAGAGCGAGCCGTAGTTGATCTTCGTGCTGACGTCCTTGCCCTGACGGCGCAGCGTCTGCGCGATCTCGTACGGATGCATCGGCTTCTGCCAGAGCGTGACCATCACGGCCAGCGCCAGCGGGTTGCCGAGCTTGCGGCGCTTCATCGCCATGACCATCACCCCGTCCCGAATATCCGTACGCGAACATATCGCGATCCGCGAGCGGTCGTCAATACACACGATGTATCGCGTTTTCGGGTGCAGAGCAAGCACGTGAGGACTTGGGCCCGCCGTGGACATGCCGGCGTGACGCGCAGGAAACAGCCCGTCCCTAATTTCTGTCGCCCGACAGGAATTCCACGCCCTCAGGAATCCGCGCCGAAGGCAGGTGCCGCCGTGACGACAACCACCCCCTCCGACGTACGCCCCGACCCGCCCCACTCCCCCGACGACGGCTCGCTCGCCGAGTTCGGCTACCGCCAGGAGCTGCATCGCAGCCTGGGCCGCTACGCCTCGTTCGCGGCCGGGTTCTCCTTCATCTCCGTGCTGACGACGGTCTTCCAGTTCTTCGCCTTCGGGTACGCCTTCGGCGGGCCCGTCTTCTTCTGGACCTGGCCGGTGGTGCTGGTCGGGCAGCTGGCGGTCGCCGCGTGCTTCGCGGAGCTGGCCGCCCGCTATCCGATCTCGGGCGCCATCTACCAGTGGTCCTCACGCCTGGCCACCCCCGCCTTCGGCTGGTTCGCGGGCTGGATCATGGTGATCGGGCAGATCGTGGTGGTCGCGGCGGCGGCGCTGGCGCTGCAGATGGTGCTGCCGGCGATCTGGCCGGGCTTCCAGCTGGTGGGCACCGACCCGGCGCCCACCTCGCCCGACGGCGCTGCGAACGCGGCGGTGCTGGGCGTGGTCCTGCTGGTACTGACCACCCTGGTGAACATCCTGGACAACCGGGTGATGTCCGTGGTCAACCGCGTCGGCGTCACCGCCGAGATCATCGGCGCGGTCCTGATCGTCGTCCTGCTGCTGACCCACTCCCGGCGCTCCCCCGGCATCACCTTCCACACCCAAGGGGCCGCAGGATCGGGCCTGTTGGGGGCGCTGCTGGTCGGGTCGTTCACGGCGGCGTACGTGATGATCGGCTTCGACAGCGCCGGCGAGATGAGCGAGGAGACGCATCACCCGCGCCGCACCGCGCCCCGCACGATCCTCACCGCCCTGGGGGCGGCGGGGCTCCTCGGCGGCCTGGTCGTCCTCGGCGGTCTGCTCGCCGCGCCCAGCCTGACCGACGGGCACCTGGGAGTCGACGGTCTCAGCTACGTGCTGACCAGCAGCCTCGGCGACGGCGTCGGCAAGGTCCTGCTCGCGGACGTGGTGGTGGCGATCGCGGTGGCGACCCTCGCCATCCAGACGGCGGCCTGCCGGATGCTGTTCTCCATGGCCCGCGACGGCCAACTCCCCTTCTCCGCACGGCTCGCACACGTCAACCCGCGCACCGGGATGCCCGGCGCCCCGGCCCTGGTGGTCGGCGTCCTCGCGGCGGCCCTGCTCCTGCTCAACTTCGCCTCGCCTGACGCGTTCCTGGCCATCGGCACCACCTGCATCGTGCTGCTGTACCTGGCGTACGCGATGGTCACCGGCCCGCTCCTGATCCGGCGGCTGCGCGGCGGGTTCTCCACGGAGGGCACCGACGAGGCCGGCGGCATGCTCTTCTCCCTCGGCCGCTGGGGCGTCCCGGTCAACGCCCTCGCCCTCCTCTACGGCCTGCTCATGACCCTCAACCTGGCGTGGCCCCGGGCGGCGGTGTACGACCCGGCGGGCGGGCACTGGTACTTCCAGTGGTTCACGGTCCTCTTCCTGGCGGCCACGCTCGTGATCGGTGCCGGATACCGGGCGTACCGGAGGCGCACGGCGGACCGAAGCGCCGTACCGGAGGCGGCCGTTCAGGAGGTGGAGGTCTAGGAAGCCGGGAGCCGTGAGCCGGGCCGGTCGACGCGGACGCGGGCGTGCAGGTGCATGTCGTGCCAGCCGTCGGGATGAAGGAAGGCGCTGCGCTTCACGCCCTCCAGAACGAAGCCCGCCTTCGCGGCGACGCGGCAGGATGCCTGGTTCGCCCCGGCGTGCAGCAGCTCCAGACGGTGGAAGCCGATCTCCTCGAAGGCCCAGCGGGTGACCGTGGCCGTTGCGCGGACGGCCACGCCCCGGCCGCGGGCCGCCGCCGTGGTCCAGTACGCGATCTTCGCCAGGCCGTCGGCGAGCACGATGTCACGCAGCGCCACCCGCCCCAGCAGCAGATCGCTTCCCGCGTCGGCCACCGCCCACTGCGCGATGCGCTCCTCCTCCCACTCCGTCAGCCAGCGCTCGACCCAGCCGGCGGCCTCGGCCTCCGAGCCGCTGGTCATCAGGTGCCACTGGTGCATCAGCGGATCCTGGAAGGCCTCGTGCACGGCGGACGCGTCCTCGATCCGCCAGGGTCGCAGGACCAGCCCGTCCCCGGTGTCCAGCACGGGCTGCGGCGAGCGGCTGAGGGTTCCGGCGGGCAGGACGGGGCTGGTGGTGTACGGCATGGTCCGCATCCTGCACGCGTCGCGCGGCCGGCCCCAACGGGTTTTCCGGCGCCGTAGTCTTGATCGTGATGACACGACGGCCGCGCGTTCCGCCCTCTCCCCTGCCGCAGCGGCTGGGGATCGATCCGGTGCGGGTGCGGCTGCCCCTCGAAGGGGCATGGGCCACCGCACGGGAGTACCTGGTCGAGCGGCTCAGCGGCGCGGGCGCCGGCGTCGTCGAGGGGATGTTCGCCGCGGGGGACATCGTCGGGGCCGACGGGCGGGCCGTGGCGCCCGACGCGGCGTACGAACCCGGCATGTTCGTGTGGTTCCACCGGGAGCTGCCCCCGGAGGTACCGGTGCCGTTCCCGCTGGAGATCGTCCACCGCGACCAGCACATCGTCGTCGTCGACAAGCCGCACTTCCTGGCCACCACCCCGCGCGGCAGCCATGTCACCGAGAGCGCGCTCGCGCGGCTGCGCCGGGAACTGGACATCCCGGCCCTGGGCGCCGCGCACCGGCTGGACCGGCTCACCGCCGGGCTGGTGCTGTTCACGGTCCGCCCTGAGGAACGCGGCGCGTACCAGTCCCTGTTCCGCGACAAGCGGGTCCGCAAGGAGTACGAGGCGGTGGCGCCGTACGATCCCGGTCTCGCCCTCCCCCGGACCGTGCGCAGCCGCATCGTGAAGGAGCGTGGGGTGCTCGCCGCGTACGAGGTGGAGGGCGAGCCGAACGCCGTCAGCCGCGTCGAGCTGACGGAGCACCGGACCGGCGGACCCGCGCGGTACCGGCTGCTCCCCAGCACCGGGCAGACCCATCAGCTGCGCGTCCACATGAACACACTCGGCGTGCCCATCCTCGGCGACCCCCTGTACCCCGTGGTGACGGCCCCCGTACCCGCCGGCGACTTCCGCCGCCCCCTGCAACTACTGGCCCGCGCACTGACCTTCACCGATCCGGTCACGGGGGTGGAGCACCGGTTCCGGAGCGGGCGGGTGCTGGAGGCTTGGGGGGCGTACGAGGACTGGGCGACCTGATCGGCGAAGGGCCCATCGCGCGCAGCCACCACCCCTGTCCGCAACGCTTCTCGCACCGGCGGCAACAAGTGCCCCGGGTTCCCCATCAGTTCACCCGCATAGCCATGACCGAATCAGAACCAACTCTTTCGGATCGTTGCGGCACATGACAACATTTCAACCAAGTGCGCCCCTCGTATGCCGTCGTACGCTCCTCCCGTGCTCCTTCACGAGGACCGACGTCGCGCGCACGCTGGGGATTACGGCCAGAAGTGGGATGTTCTTGCGGAGGCTCGGTCATGGAATCACGTCGCGTCGAAGTCACGGTGGTAACCCCGGACATGCTCGCCTGGAAGGGCTCCGCGCAGGAGGCTCTGGAGCTGCTGTCAGACGCACGCGGCATTCAGGAATTACTTCATCGTTCGCATGAACTCTGGTGCGGCACGAATTGCGATCGAAGCACAGCGTGCACGTACCTGCATTACCCGCGGGACCCGGTGACAGCTGTCAACCCTGCCACCACGAGGTCGCGTTACAACAAGCAGACCGCCCACCTCTACACCGTGATGGGCGCAGACGGCTACGTAGGCCCGGTCGCGCAGTGCCACCGAATAAACGTGTGGCCCTTGCTGGAAAAAGTCGTGGAACGGTGGGATACGGTCGGGGGACGACTCGGCGACACTCCGGAACACTATTCCGACTGGACGAAGAAACGTGACGCAAGCGCCGCTGACACGGTGTCACGCGCATGCCGCGACACCATCCAGTGGATGGCCTGCTGGTGCGGTGAGCAATACGGCGCAGACCCGCTGGGTCTTCACTACATCGCCTTCGCCACCATCCTCGACGACATCTGCATACCCCCGCTCGATCTGGTGAGTGGCCGCTTCCGCATGTACGGCCGCTCCGTACGTGACCTGGTAGAGGCGATGGACGCGGCCGACTGGGGGCGGGACGCGGTCCATGCGCTGCTGTCGCTGATCAGGCAGTCCATTGTGCAGTACGCGGAAAAGATGGACTTCCGCCCCGGGGACGAGCACATCGGCCTCCATGACGAACTGAAGAACTCGCCGGACATGTGGGACGGGGTCATTTTCCGGGGTAACACCGGAAATGCGTACGGGACCGCCATCATGGTTGCGCGGAACAGCGCAACAGGTCCGGTGTCCTTCTCATGGCTCATGGACAGCGCCGTGTGCGATTGCCTCTCCATGGACCTGTGCAAATCGACCCTCGGCATCTACTCGGTGGACAACCACCAACCGACGTCGAATGGTCAGCGGTCGGAGAAAAGGAAGGCCAGCTACCGGTCGATCTACCTTGATCTCATCGATGACCTGGTCTTCACCGGCGCACCCGAGCCGTTGGTCCATTTCGGCCGCAGCGGTTTCCTCTTCGTGCAGATCCAGGACCGGTACCAGGAACGCCGGCACGGGAAGCGATTCCCGCTTGCTCCGCCGATGGCGCGCGAACTGAGGCGGCTTTTCGGCGAAGTGCCGACAGATGAATGGCTTGACGAGGTCTTTCACGGCGGCGAAGTCGACGAGGCTCGCCGATTCGTGTGGTCACACCGTCGCGCTGGATGACGAGCGTCGCAGACGCGATGTCCGCCGCAGGAAAGTTCATCGGGGGCTGACGTGTAGGCCGCAGCCCCCGAAACGGCCTACACGCCCGGCATATTCCTGTGTTCCACAGGGGGCAAGTCGTCGACAAACTTCACTTTCCGGCCATTGTTCCGTGCGGCAGCCACGTCACGCAGACCGTACTCGCCCGCCCGCGCCGGGAACTCACAGATCCGGTCACGAACGAGCAGAACACGGTTTCCGCAGCACCCGAACGCTCGAGGCGTGGTTCTCCCGCATCGACCGGGCCGGTCAGTTGCCGCGCCACCACCGCAGGAAGCGCCGCCAGGCGCCGGCAGGACGGGCCGGCTCCTCGGGCGCCAGGGCGGGTTGCCGGGGCGGTACGGTCGGCTGGGCCGCCGGGGCCACGGGGGCGTACTCGGGACTCGGCGCGCCAACCTGCCAGTCGGTGCGCTGCGCCGGAACGGCGGCGTGGTCGGGCTTCGCCTTCACGTCCTGCTGCGGCTTCGGGTCGAAGTGGACCGGTAGTGCCACCAGGTGCCGGTTCGAGATGGACGCCCGCCAGCGCAACTCGTCCTCGTTGCAGTCGAGCTGGATGTCCGGAAGCCGGTTCAGCAGCGCGTCGACGCCGACGTCGGCGATCGCGCGGCCGATGTCCTGGCCCGGGCACTCGTGCGGGCCGCCGCTGAAGGCGAGGTGGGAGCGGTTGCCCATCATGTTGGCCGACAGATCGGGGCGGACGCGTGGGTCGACGTTGCCCGGCGCGATGCCGAGGAGAAGGCCGTCGCCCTTGCGGATGCGCTGGCCCCCCAGTTCGGTGTCCACCTTGGCGAAGTAGGCGAAGACGGTGCTGAACGGCGGCTCGTCCCACAGGGATTGCTCGACCGCCTGAGGCACCGTCATCTGGCCTCCGTTGAGCTGGGCGCGAAATCCCGGGTCGGTGAGCACCAGGCGCAGCACGTTGGCGAGGAGGTTGGTCGTCGCCTCATAGGCGGCCATCAGGACGACGCGCAGGTGCTGGCCCACCTCCTCGTCGTTGAGCCGCGCCGAGTGGTTGATCAAATGGCTCGTGAAGTCGTCCTCGGGGGCGGCCCGGCGTCGGGCGGTGAGCCGCATCAGGACGTCCATGACGTACGCGTTACTGGCGATGGAGGTCTCGGTGCCCTTCAGCATGTCGCGAGCGGCATGCACCATCTGGTCGTTGTACTCGTCGGCCATGCCGAGGACCTGGCACATCACCGCCATCGGCAGGTGCTCGGCGAACTGGCCGACCAGGTCGGCCCTGCCCTCCTCGCAGAACTTGTTGACGAGGTGCTGGGTCGCGCGGTTGATATGGCGGCGGACGCCCCTGTGGTTGATGGTCGACATGGCGGCGGTCACCGCACCGCGCAGCCGCACGTGCTCGTCGCCCTCGGCGTGGGCGCAGATGGGCTGCCAGGCGAAGTGCGGCATGAGCGGATGGTCGGGCTTGACCGTCCCGTCCTGCATCGGCTTCCACAACCGGTTGTTCTTGCAGAACTGCGCGGGCGTGCTCACCATATGCAGATTCTCACTGTGCCCGAGCACCACCCAGATCGGCACGTCTTCGTGCAGCAGCGCCGGAGCCACCGGCCCGTGCTCGTCGCGGAGCTTCTCGTACACGGCTCCCAGGTTCTCCGCCTCGGGGCCGTACAGCCGGCGCAGCCCGCCGGGGCCGATGCCGTGCGCGGGGCAGCCGGGGGGCGGGCCGGCCAGGGGGGCGTCCGTACCGGTCGGGGAGAGGTGTTCAGGCGTCACGATGGTCGCTCCGAAGCTGAAGTTCTGAAGGTGTGGTTCGGCAGGTGTGGGTTCTGCTCGTGAAGTCCTGCACGTGAGGTTCTGACGGTGTAGCCCCGCACGTGCGGCTCTGAAGTTGGGGGCGGGGCCTACGTGGAAGCCTTCGTCCTCGCCAGCGAGTGCAGGAAGCGCAGCAGTGTCATCAGGACGTCGCGGCTGGAGGCCCGGCGGCGCGCGTCGCACTCGATGATCGGGATCTCCGCGGCCAGGTCGAGGGCGCTGCGCAGGTCGGCGATGGGGTAACGGGGCGCGTCCGGGAAGGAGTTGACGGCGACCACGAAGGGCACACCGCGCTCCTCCAGACGTCCTATGACGTCGAAACTGACCTCGAGCCGGCGGGTGTCGATCAGCACCACCGCGCCGAGCGCGCCCTCGAACAGCCCGTTCCACAGGAACCAGAAGCGCTCCTGGCCCGGGGTGCCGAAGAGGTAGAGCACCAGCTGTTCGGTGATGCTGATCCGGCCGAAGTCCATCGCCACGGTGGTGGCCGTCTTGGTGTCGGAGCCGTAGTTGTCGTCCACCCCGACGCCGGCCTGCGTCATGGTCTCCTCGGTGGTCAGCGGCCTGATCTCACTGACCGAGCCGACCATCGTCGTCTTGCCGACTCCGAAGCCGCCCACGATCACGATCTTCACCGCGGCCGTCGCCGTGTGCGGCAGATGATCCTCTGTGCGTGGTCCGGGGATGGTGTCAGAGCCTTTGAAGTCCATGCATCACCGCTTCGAGGAGGGAACGGTCGGGGAGCGCCTGCCGGACGATGGGGGCGCGCGCCTGCACCAGCTCTGCCGTCAGCATGTCGGTGAGCAGCACGGTCACCACGCTGAACGGCAGGCTCAGATAGGCCGAGAGCTCGGCCACCGAGAGGGGTGCCGTGCAGAGCCGGAGCATCGCGGTCTGCTCCGGGGTGGCCGAGGGCGGTGGGTCGGCGCGCGCCACGATTAACGTGACGAGGTCGATGTCCGCGCGCTCGCCGTCCGGTCCGGCCACCACATAGAGCCGCTCCGGGGCCTTCGCGTCGCCCTCTTTCGCCGGTTTCGGTTTCGGGGGTGGTTCTGCGTTTTCCTGGCTGGGGTATCGCCGCCGGCGTTGCGGAGGAGTCATACGGTCTGCCCGTTGCGGCGGGGCGGGCTGGTCAGATGGGCCCCGATGCGTACGACGAGGTCGCGCATGCGGTTGCTCATCAGGCCGGGTTCGGCGACCACGTCGGACAGGACGGCGAGATAGGCGTTCGCCCCGGCGGCCATCAGGTAGAAGTAGCCGCCGTTGATCTCGATGATGACCAGCTTCATCCGGCCGTCACTGCCGGGGATCTCGTGGGCGACGGCACCCGCGAGGCTCTGCAGTCCCGCACAGGCGGCGGCGACGCGGTCGGCGGCGTCGGGATCTCCCCCGTAGCGAGCGATGCGCAGGCCGTCGGCGGAGAGCACGACGATCATCTCGATGCCCGGTACTCCGTCGGCGAGATCCTTGAGCATCCAGTCGAAGTTGGCTCGCTGCTGGATCACTTGTGGTCCCTCTCGTCGTCGGCCTCGATGCGGGCCGGCTCAGTGGTCGGCTGGGTGAATGCGGTCGGGTCCGGGTCGCCCTTGAGCCCCTCCCAGAACGCCTCGACCCACAGGCCGGGTTCGGGCTCCTTCTCCTCGGGCTCGGGCTCGGGCACGGGCGCCGCCCAGGAGGGCCGGGACGCCTGGGCCTCCCGCTCCGCCTCCTCGGCGGCGGCCTGTTCGGCGAGCCGCTGGCTGAGCGGAACCTTGACCCGGCTGCGCCGCTGCGGCAGACCACCGGCGGTCCATTCGGTGACCTCGGGGACCTCGTCCTCCATGGACACGCCGGCGGGGATGCGCGGACTGGTGGGACGCCGCCGCTTGGGGGCACGCTGGGGACCCTCGATACCGCCGATCTCGAGCTTGGGCGCGGCGGTCGCGCCGACACCGTGGGCGAGGCCGGGCGCGGGATCGCTGGTCATCATCACGCGCGGTACGACGAGGACGGCGCGGACTCCGCCGTACGCCGAGGCACGCAGCGAGATCTGCATGTCGAACGTCTTGCACAGGCGCCCCACGACGGCGAGGCCGAGGCGCGGGGACTCGCCGAGGTCCTGGAGGTCGACACCGGCCTGGGCGCGCTCCAGCATGCCCTCGGCCCGGGCACGGGCCTCCTCGCTGAGGCTGACGCCGGCGTCCTCGATCTCGATGGCGATACCGGTCTGCACCTCGGTGGCCGTGACGTGCACCTTGGTCTGCGGGGGCGAGTAGCGCGTGGCGTTGTCGAGGAGCTCGGCGCAGGCGTGGATGACCGGCTCGACGGAGATGCCGCGGATGTTGACCTTGGCGATGTTGTCCAGCGAGATGCGCCGGTACTCCAGGATCCGGGACATGGCGCCGCGCAGCACGCTGTACAGCGGGACGGGCTGCGGCCACTGGCGGCCGGGGCGGCCACCGCCGAGCACGGAGATCGAGTCGGCGAGCCGGCCGATCAGTGCGGTGCCGTGGTCGATGCGCAGCAGGTCGTCGAAGACCTCGGGGTTACGGCCGTGGTCCTCCTCCATCTCCCGGAGTTCCTTGGCCTGTTGGTGGACGATGGCCTGCACGCGCCGGGCGATGCTGACGAAGGAGCGCTGCGAGGAGTCCCGCATGGCTTCCTCGGTGTCGACGATGTCGAGCACGCGCTTGAGCAGGGCCACCTGGGCCACGGGCAGATCGCGGTAGGAGGGGTCGTAGTCGCCGAGTTGGCGAATCACCTCTTGGGGGGAATTCCCGCCGCGCAGATAGTAGATGGCGGTCGGGGCGATCTCGTGCGCGAGACGTTGCATCTCCTGCTCGTGGCCGGCGACGCGCCGTTCCAGATACGCGGTGTGACGGGCGCTCTCCTCGCGCAGGGTGTGCAGGGTGCGGCCGCGCCGGACCGCTTCGGCCGCTGTCGCGATCACGAGCAGCGTGGCGACGACACCGCACCAGACGACGGCCGCCCGGGCCGGCTCGGTCACCGTGGCGGCGGCTGCTCCGGTCGCCGCGGCCATCGCTATGGCAGGCAGCAACAGCACACGTGCATACGGGAGTTCACGGCGCCGGGGAGGGGATTGGACACTCACCATGTAGGCCCTCTGAGACGAATCGACGGGGAGTCGCACATATAGGGAACAAGCGCACGAATACACATCAACTCGGTGCGCTGCGGGCGAGCTTAGTCCGACCGGATCATCGCCGTGTCATATTCAGCAAGCGCCTGAAACGGGTCACATCCGAGGAGTACCCTCGGCCCATTTACACGCTCAGGGACCACTCGAACACCGTACGTCACGGCGTACGGCCGTTTGAAGACACTCACCGTGACGGGTGAAGATCAGATTCCGGCGATCCGCAGGGCCGCGTCCGCGGTGGCCTCGGCGAACGCCCGTACCGGCCGCTCCGGGTCGGATCGGCGCACCAGGATCACACCTTCGATCAGACCGAACACCAGGTCCGTCCGCAGGCCGAGCTCGCTCTTGGCGAGCCCGCTCCCGGAGGCCGTGGCGGCGAGCAACTGGCCGTAGGCGTCCTTGAGTTCGTCGCGTACGGCGTGGAACCCGGCGAACCGCTCGGCACGCACCTCGGGCAGCAGATAGAGGCCACCGAGGTTGTGCCGGCCGCCGCACAGCAGCTCAACGTCCTGCCGGCACAGCTGCCACAGCCGCTTCTCGGGCGGGGTCGCGTCGTCGGCGAGGAGCCGCCGGGCGTACGCCAGCGAGGGCGTGACCGTGGACTCCAGCAGGGCGGCGAGGAGTTCCTCCTTGCCGGAGACGTAGTGGTACATCGAGGCCTGCCGCATGCCCGCGCGCTCGGCGACCGCGCGGGTGGTGGTGGCGGCGTAGCCGCGGGTGGTGAACAACTCGGCGGCGGCCGCGAGCAGTTCGTCGCGCGGCTGCAGTCCGCTGTCCGGCCGCTGCGCCGCCCGCGGCCGGCCGACCCGGCGGCCGCGTCCTTCACCCGGCGTTCCCATGCGTTCGATCCTCGCACACAGCGGGCCGGAGCGATCTTCGTGAGGGCTCGGTAACGGGCCGGCAACGCGCGGGCAATACCGGCGACCCGCCCGCCTCCTAATTTCTGTCGCGCGACAGAAATTACCGGAAGACGCACGCCCGACAGACAACCCGGAGCCGGAGGTCCCGCGATGGCGACAGCCACCACTTACGGAGCCCGCGACCACGCACGCGCCCAGGAGGGCGCCCGTGCCGAGGCCATGCCCGTCGTCCCGGCCGCCGACTGGCCCGACCCGCCCTGCTCGGCGGGCCACCTGGTGTGGGCCGAGACCGTGGCGGGCGGCAACTACACCCACCGGGTGCTGGCCCGCGGCACCGAGCTGCGTCTGACCGACCAGCTCGGCGACGCCTGCGCCCACCTGCTGCTGCACGTGGCCGACCGGCCCTGGGAGCGTCTGAACGTCGCCGACACGGTGAAGGTCCAGTGGAACGCGTATCTCGGCGAGGGCCGTCTCCTGCTGTCCGACCAAGGCCGGGTGCTGGCCTCCGTGATCGCCGACACCTCCGGGCGGCACGACGCGCTGTGCGGCACCTCCACCCTCGCACGCAACACCGAGCGGTACGGCGACGGCGCCCCGCAGTCCGCCTCGCCCGCGGGCCGCGAGCTGCTGAAGCTGGCAGCCGCGAAGAACGGCCTGGAGCCGCGCGACCTGCCGCCGTCCCTGTCGTTCTTCCAAGGCGTCGAGGTGCGCGAGGACGGTGGCCTGGAGTTCACCGGCTCCGCCGGCCCCGGCGGCAGCGTCACGCTCCGCGCCGAGCAGGACCTGACCGTGCTGATCGCCAACGTCCCGCATCCCGTCGACCCACGCCCCGGCTACCTCAGCACCCCGCTGGAGGTCCTCGCCTGGCGCGCCGCGCCGACCGGCCCGGGCGACCCGCTGTGGCAGGCCACGCCCGAGGGCCGCCGTGCCTTCCTCAACACCGCCGAATTCCTTGCCGCGAGGGGGCTCGCATGAGCACGAGCACACCAGCAGCCATGAGCACGAGCACACCGACGACCGCACGCACGGCCGTCGTTCCCGCCCGGGCCGCCTGGTCGTCCGTGATCCGTGCCGGCCAGACGCTGACCATCACCGACCTGCACGGCAACCAGGCCGTCGACTTCCTCGTCTACGACGCCCACGACACGTCCGTGCGCTACAGCGCCCCCGACACGATCCAGGCCCAGGGCACCATCTTCCTGACCACGGGCAGCGCGCTCATGAGCAACGAGCACTCCCCGCTGATGACGGTCGTGGACGACGAGGTGGGCCGGCACGACACGCTCGGCGGCGCCTGCTCCAAGGAGTCGAACACGCTCCGGTACGGCCACCACACCTGGTCGCAGCACGCGTGCGTGGACAACTTCCTGGCCGAGGGCGCCCGTTACGGGCTCGGCAAGCGCGACCTCGTATCCAACATCAACTGGTACATGAACGTGCCGGTCGAGAAGGACGGCACCCTCGGCATCGTCGACGGCATCTCGGCACCCGGGCTGAAGCTGACCCTGCGCGCGGAACGCGACGTGCTGGTGCTCGTCTCCAACTGCCCCCAGATCAACAACCCTTGCAACGGCTTCGAGCCGACGGCCGTGCAGATGACGATCCAGGCCGCCGCTCCGGGAGATGCCGCATGACCTTCGACACCCTGCTCGTCGCCAACCGGGGCGAGATAGCGGTCCGGATCATCCGCACCGCCCGCGAACTCGGCCTGCGCACGGTGGCCGTGTACTCCGACCCGGACCGCACCGCGCCCCATGTCCGGCTCGCCGACGAGGCGGTCCGGCTCGGCCCCGCGCACGCGAAGGAGTCGTATCTCGACGCCGACCTGGTCCTGAAGGCGGCCAAGGACAGCGGCGCGGGCGCGATCCACCCCGGCTACGGCTTCCTCTCGGAGGACGCCGCCTTCGCCCGCCGCTGCGAGGACGCCGGCATCGTGTTCGTGGGTCCGACGCCCGAGCAACTGGAGCTGTTCGGTGCCAAGCACACGGCGCGGGCGGCGGCCGAGGCGGCGGGAGTGCCGCTTGCTCCGGGCACGGGTCTGCTCCCGGATCTGGACTCCGCCGTGGCCGCCGCCGAGCGCATCGGCTACCCGGTCATGCTCAAGGCGACCGGCGGTGGCGGCGGTATCGGCATGTCGGCCTGTCGATCCGTGGCCGAACTGACCGACGCCTGGGAGCGGGTGCAGCGCGTCGCGACCGCCTCCTTCTCCTCCGCCGGCGTCTTCCTGGAGCGGCTCGTCGAGCACGCCCGCCATGTGGAGGTGCAGGTCTTCGGCGACGGCACGGGCAGGGTCGTCACCCTCGGCGACCGCGACTGCTCCCTCCAGCGCCGCAACCAGAAGGTCGTGGAGGAGGCACCGGCACCGGGCCTCCCGCCCCACGTGCGCGAGCAACTCGCCGCCTCCGCACGTGACTTGTGCGCCTCGGTCGGATACCGCTCGGCGGGAACCGTCGAGTTCGTCCACGACGCCGCCCGCGAGGAGGCGTACTTCCTCGAGGTCAACACCCGCCTCCAGGTGGAGCATCCGGTCACCGAGGAGATCTACGGCATCGACCTCGTCGCCTGGATGCTGCGCCTGGCGCGCGGCGAGACCGACGTCGTACGCGAACCGGGAACCCCCCGCGGCCACGCCGTCGAGGCCCGTCTCTACGCCGAGGACCCCTCACGCGAACACCGGCCCGGCGCGGGTCTGTTGACGCGGGTCGAGTTCCCGCCGGACGTCCGCGTCGACGGCTGGGTGGAAACCGGCACCGAGGTGACGACCGCCTACGACCCGCTGCTCGCCAAGGTGATCGCGTACGGCTCCGACCGCGCCCATGCCCTGCGCCGGCTGGACGAGGCGCTGGCCCGCACCCGTGTCGACGGCATCGAGACCAACCTGGGGCTGGTGCGCGCGGCACTCGCCGACGGGGACTTCGCCGGGGCCGTGCACTCCACGGCGACGCTCGCCCACGTCTGCGACCCGACCCCGCGGATCGAGGTCGTCTCCGGCGGGACGCTGACCACCGTGCAGGACTGGCCCGGCCGCACCGGCCACTGGCAGGTCGGCGTGCCGCCGTGTGGGCCGATGGACGACCTGTCCTTCCGGCTCGGCAACCGGGCGCTCGGCAACGCCGAAGGCACGCCGGGGCTCGAATGCACGCTCCAGGGCCCGGCGTTGAGATTCACCCACCCCACGACCGTGTGCGTGACGGGCGCCGCGGCCGAGGTCACCGTCGACGGCGCCCCCGTCGCCCAGTGGGAACCGGCCACGGTGCCGGCGGGCGCAGTCCTGCGGATCGGCGCACCGGTCGAGCACGGCCTGCGCACGTATGTCCTCGTCGCCGGCGGCCTGGACGTGCCGGACTTCCTGGGCAGCGCGAGCACGTTCACGCTGGGCCGCTTCGGCGGGCACGGCGGCCGGGCGCTGCGCACCGGAGACGTGCTGCACGGAGGCACCGTCACCGAGGGCGCCCCGGTGCCCCGCGAGCCCCGCCCGGCCTTCGGCGCCGTGTGGCAGATCGGCGCCGTCGAAGGCCCGCACGCCGCACCGGAGTTCTTCACCGAGGACGACATCCACGACTTCTACGCCGCCGACTGGAAGGTCCATTTCAACTCGGCCCGCACCGGTGTACGGCTGGTCGGGCCCAAGCCGCGCTGGGCGCGCGCGGACGGCGGCGAGGCGGGCCTGCACCCGTCCAACATCCACGACACGCCCTACTCCGTCGGCGCCGTCGACTACACCGGCGACATGCCCGTGCTGCTCGGCCCGGACGGCCCCTCGCTCGGCGGATTCGTCTGTCCTGCGACCGTCCTGAGCACCGAACGCTGGAAGCTCGGCCAGCTCCGGCCAGGCGACACGGTGCGCTTCACGCCGGTGGCCGTCGACGGCTCGCCGCGCGCGGACATCGAGGACGGCGGCGTACTGGCCCGGGACGGCGACGTCACCTACCGTCGCAGCGGCGACGACAACCTGCTGGTCGAGTTCGGGCCGATGCAGCTCGACCTGGCGCTCCGCATGCGCGTCCACGCACTGATGGAAGCGGTGGCCGCGGCGGCCCTCGACGGCGTCACCGACCTCACCCCCGGCATCCGCTCCCTGCAGATCCGGACGGTCCCCGGCCGCCTGGCCCAGCACGAACTCCTGCGCCGGGTACGGGAGATCGCGGCCGCGCTCCCGCCCACGGACGAGCTCGTCGTCCCCTCCCGCACCGTCCACCTCCCCCTCTCCTGGGACGACCCGGCGACCCGCGAGGCGATCGCCCGCTACATGGCGGGCGTCCGCGACGACGCGCCCTGGTGCCCGTGGAACATCGAGTTCATCCGCCGGGTCAACGGCCTGGAGTCGGTGAACGACGTCTACGACACCGTCTTCGACGCGGAGTACCTCGTTCTGGGCCTGGGCGACGTGTACCTGGGCGCACCGGTCGCCACCCCGCTGGACCCGCGGCACCGCCTGGTGACCACGAAGTACAACCCGGCACGCACCTGGACGGCCGAGAACTCGGTCGGCATCGGCGGCGCCTACCTGTGCGTATACGGCATGGAGGGTCCGGGCGGCTACCAGTTCGTGGGGCGTACGACGCAGGTGTGGTCGGGCTGGCAGCAGCGGGGCGCGTTCGAGCCGGGCTCGCCCTGGCTGCTCCGCTTCTTCGACCGCATCCGGTGGTATCCGGTGGACGCGGAGGAACTCCTCGAACTGCGCGCCGACATCACGTCCGGCCGCTTCGTGCCCCGCATCGAGGAGGGCACCTTCTCGCTCGCCGGATATCAGCGGTTCCTCACCGAGAACGCCGATTCCATAGAGGAGTTCAGGTCCCGGCAGCAGACGGCCTTCGCGGCGGAGCGGGACGCGTGGGAGGCGGCGGGCGAGTTCGCACGCGCGGAGGCGGCGACCGCACCGGCGGCTCCCCCGGCCGAGGTGACGGTCCCGCCGGGCGGCCGGCTCATCGAGGCCGAGTTCGCCGCCTGCGTCTGGCAGTTGAACGTGAAGCCCGGTGACAAGGTGGAGGCAGGACAACCGCTCCTGGCCCTGGAGTCGATGAAGATGGAATCCAGGGTGCACGCGCCGGCGGGCGGCGTGGTGACGGAGATCCTGGCCGGGCCGGGCGACCAGGTCGAGGCGGGAACGGCACTGCTGGTCCTGGCCCCGGCGCCGCAGTGAGACAGACCGAGGAGCGAGAGATGTCCGCAGTGACCCGAGTGCGCGCCGCCCACGACCGCATCGCGGCCGTCGACCGCCCCGAGATCTGGATCGATCTGCGCCCACGGGCGGAGGCCGAAGCGGAGGCCCGGACGATCGACGCGCGCGTGGCGGCGGGTGAGCGGCTCCCGCTCGCGGGGCGCCTGCTGGCGGTGAAGGGCAACATCGACGTGGCCGGCCTGCCCACCACCGCGGGCTGCCCGGCGTACGCCTACCGGCCCGAAGGTGACGCACCGGTCGTCGCCCGGCTCCGCGCGGCGGGCGCGCTCGTGCTGGGCACGACGAACCTGGACCAGTTCGCCACGGGCCTGGTGGGCACGCGCTCGCCCTACGGCCCCGTCCGCAACGCCCACGATCCGTCCCGCATCAGCGGCGGCTCCAGCTCGGGATCAGCCGTCGCGGTGGCCCTGGGCATCGTCGACCTCGCGCTCGGCACCGACACCGCGGGCTCCGGCCGGGTCCCGGCCGCCCTCAACGGCATCGTCGGCCTCAAACCGACCCGCGGCCTGGTCCCGACGGCCCAAGTGGTCCCGGCCTGCGCCTCTCTCGACTGTGTGACGGTGTTCGCCCGCACCCTCCCGGAGGCCGAGCGGGCACTGTCCTTCATGGCCGCCCCAGCGGACCGGGACCTGCCTCCGCTCCCCCGGCGCGCCCCGGGCCCGTGGCGCGTCGCCGTCCCGCCCCGCGACCAGCTGGGCGAGCTGGACGAGGGCTGGGCGGAGGCGTACGAAGCGGCCGTGCGGCAGCTCGAGTCGGCCGGCGCCGACGTACGCACCCTCGACCTGACCCCGTTCACCGAGGCGGCGGCGATGCTCTACGACGGCGCGTTCGTCGCGGAGCGCTACACGGCGGTAGGAGCCTTTGTCGACAAGTTGATCGCGGAGGAGGGTGAGGCCACCACGGCGCTCGACCCCACCGTCGCCGGCATCATCACCCGCGCCCGCGACATCCCGGCCCACCGCCTCTTCACGGACATGGACCGCCTGGCGGCGCTACGCGCCCGGGCCCTGGGCGAACTGGCCGACGCGGACGCCCTGTTGCTCCCCACCACCACGGGCCACCCGACCCTCGCCGAGGTGGCGGCCGACCCCCTGACCGCCAACGCCCGCCTCGGCCGCTTCACCAACTCCACCAACCTCTTCGACCTGGCGGCGGTGGCCGTCCCGGCCGCCGAGGTGAACGCCCTCCCCTTCGGCGTCATGCTCATCGGGCCGGCCTTCACGGACGAACGCCTGGCCCGAATCGCCGGACTGCTTCAGCCGGAAACACGGCTCGCGGTGATGGGCGCACACCTGACCGGCCAGCCCCTGAACCCCCAACTCCTCGGCCTGGGCGCCCACCTGGACCGTACGACCACAACGGCCCCCGTCTACCGCCTGCACGCGTTGCAGACGACGCCGCCCAAGCCCGGCCTGGTGTACGTGGGCGAGGGCGGAGCCGAGATCGAGACGGAGATCTGGCACCTGCCGGCGACCGGCCTGGGCCGCCTGCTGGCGGCACTTCCCCGCCCGATGACCCTGGGCAGCGTCGAACTCGCGGACGGCACCCGAGCCCCCGGCTTCCTGTGCGAACCGAGTGCCCTGCAGAACGCCGAGGACATCACACATCACGGCAGCTGGCGGACCTATCTGAACGACCGCTCAGGGCAGGGTTCTTAGGGGCGCGGGGAACTGCGCGACCAGCCACAACAGACCCGCACCCGCCGAACAACACCCGTCACCCAACGGACGAGTAGGCCACAACCCCCCGCAGCAACTCCTCAACCGCCTTACGCGCGGCCTTCCCCACAGTCGAGCCCTCCACAGAAGTCGACGCCGCCGAGATCTGCCCCAGCACGTCGATCACCTGCTTGCACCACCGCACAAAGTCCCCGGCCGGCATCTCCGCCTCCCGAAGGACCTCGTCCAGCCCCTTACCACTGGCCCACATGTACGCGGCCCAGGCGAACCCGAGATCCGGCTCGCGCTGCCCGACCCCTTCGGTCTGCGTGATCCGGAAGTCCTCCTCCAGCGCGTCCAGCCGCCCCCAGATCCGCACCATCTCACCGAGCGCGGCCTTGGCCTTGCCGGACGGCAGCTTCGGGGCCATCGCGTCGTCGCCGACCCGCGCCTCGTACACCAGCGCCGAGACGCACGCGGCCAGTTCCGCGGGACCGAGCCCTTCCCAGACCCCGGCCCGGAGGCACTCGCTCGCCAGCAGATCCAGCTCGCCGTAGAGCCGGGCCAGCCGCTTGCCGTGCTCGGTGACCTCGTCACCCCGCAGATAGTCCAGCTCGGTCAGCAGCGCCACGATCCGGTCGAAGGTCCGGGCGATCGTGTTCGTACGGCCCTCGATACGCCGCTCCAGCTGCGATGTGTCCTTCAGCAGCCGGTGGTACCGCTCGGCCCAGCGCGCATGGTCCTCACGGTCGTTGCACCCGTGGCAGGGATGCGCGCGAATCGCGGTGCGCAGCCGTGCGATCTCGCGGTCGTCGACGGCCAGGGACCGCTTCTTGCGGGCCCGCTCGGGCGGGATGTGCCCGGCCTTGGTGCGCAGCGCCGAGGCGAGGTCCCGACGGGACTGCGGGGAGCGGGGGTTGAAGGACTTGGGGATCCGCATCCGCTCCAGCGCCTCGACCGGCACCGGGAAGTCCATCGACGCCAGCCGCTTGACCTGACGCTCCGCCGTCAGCACCAGCGGACGCGGCCCGTCGTGGTGCTCGAAGCCGCGATGGCCGTTGGACCGCCCGGCGGGCAGCCCCGGATCCAGCACCAGCGCGAGACCGGCGTACTTGCCCGTCGGTACGTGGATGACGTCCCCCGGCTTGAGCTTCTCCAGCGAGACCGCGGCCTCCGCGCGCCGCTGTGCGGCGCCCTGCCGGGCCAGCTCGGTCTCCCGGTCCGTGAGCTCGCGCCTGAGGAGCGCGTACTCCTCGAAATCGCCGAGGTGGCAGGTCATGGAGGCCTGGTAGCCCTCCAGGCCCTCCTCGTTGCGCTGCACCTGCCGCGAGATCCCGACGACCGACTTGTCGGCCTGGAACTGCGCGAAGGACGTCTCCAGCAGCTCGCGCGAGCGGTGCCGGCCGAACTGCTCGACCAGGTTGACCGCCATGTTGTACGAGGGCTTGAAGCTGGAGCGCAGCGGATACGTGCGCGTACCCGCCAGCCCCGCCAGGTGATCGGGGCTCATGCCGCGCTGCCACAGCACCACGGCGTGGCCCTCGACATCGATGCCGCGCCGGCCCGCACGACCCGTCAGCTGGGTGTACTCGCCGGGGGTGATGTCGGCGTGCTGCTCGCCGTTCCACTTGACGAGCTTCTCCAACACCACCGAGCGCGCGGGCATGTTGATGCCCAGTGCCAGCGTCTCGGTCGCGAACACGGCCTTCACCAGGCCGCGCACGAAGAGTTCCTCGACGACCTCCTTGAACGTCGGCAGCATGCCCGCGTGGTGGGCCGCGATCCCGCGCTCCAGGCCCTCCAGCCACTCGTAGTAGCCGAGGACGTGCAGGTCCTCGGTCGGGATGGACGCCGTGCGCTCCTCGACGAGGGCGCGCACCTTGCCGCGCGCCTCGTCGTCGTTGAGCCGCAGTCCGGCGTGCAGGCACTGCTGAACGGCCGCCTCGCAGGCCGCGCGGCTGAAGATGAAGGTGATGGCGGGCAACAGGCCCTCGGCGTCGAGCCGTTCGATGACCTCCGGGCGTCCCGGGGTCCACACCCGCGACCGCTGTCTGCGCTCCCGCTCGCGGTCGGCCTCGCGCATCGCCCGGCCGCGCCTGCGGTCCTGGTAGGAAGGGCGGCTCGCCTCCATGCGCGCCAGGCGCGTGAGGTCGGGGTTGACGGCCTTCTTGCTGCCCTCGCCCTCCTCGAAGAGGTCGTACATCCGCCGCCCGGCGAGCACGTGCTGGAACAGCGGCACGGGCCGGTGCTCGGAGACGATCACCTCGGTGTCGCCGCGAACGGTGTCGAGCCAGTCGCCGAACTCCTCGGCGTTGGAGACGGTCGCGGACAGTGACACCAGGGTCACCGACTCGGGGAGATGGATGATCACTTCCTCCCACACGGCTCCGCGGAAGCGGTCGGAGAGGTAGTGCACCTCGTCCATCACCACGTGGCCGAGGCCCAGGAGCGTCTGCGAGCCCGCGTACAGCATGTTCCGCAGCACCTCGGTGGTCATCACGACCACCGGGGCGCCGGAGTTGACGCTGTTGTCGCCGGTGAGCAGGCCGACCTTGTCCGCGCCGTAACGGCGGCACAGGTCGGCGTACTTCTGGTTCGACAGCGCCTTGATGGGGGTCGTGTAGAAGCACTTCTTGCCCTGTTCCAGGGCGAGGTGGACGGCGAACTCGCCCACGATCGTCTTGCCTGAGCCGGTGGGCGCCGCGACCAGTACGCCCTTGCCCGCTTCGAGCGCCTGGCAGGCCTCGATCTGGAAGGGGTCGAGGCCGAAGTCGTACATCTCGCGGAAGGAGGCGAGCGCGGTGGCCTGCTCGGCAGCGCGCCTGCGGGCAGCCGCGTACCGCTCGGCCGGGGAGAGGTCCTCTGTCATCGTGCTTTCGAGCGTACCGGGCCACACTGACAACAGGACGATCATTATCCGGAACCCGGGCCGTCAAACGCCGAGAGGTGCCCACGTCACCGGGGACGGGGGCACCTCTCGCGGACTTGTCCGGGCCGGGACTCAGGTCACGTCGTCATAGCCGTTGACCCGGTCCGTGCTCGCCTGCTCGGGCAGCGCCCGGCTGGCGGAGACCGTCTCGACCTCGCCGATGTCCTCGGGGGTCAGGTCCAGGTCCGAGGCCTCGTCGTCGTCGGGGCCCTCGGCGTCGCGCAGCCGCTTGCGCCGGTCGTTCAGGAGCGAGAAGACCACCGCGCCGAAGTACAGCACCCAGATCGGCCCGGCGAGCGCCAGCATGGTCAGCGGGTCGGTGCTCGGCGTCGCGATCGCCGCGAACACCGTGATGGCCATGATCATCCCGCGCCACCAGCCGAGCATCCGCTTGCCGGTCAGGATCCCGGTGAGGTTGAGCATGATCAGCAGCAGCGGCAGCTCGAAGGAGAGGCCGAAGACCAGCACCATGCGCGTGACGAGGTCGAGCAGATCGTCCAGCGGCAGAAGGTTGTTGACGTCCTTCGGCGTGAAGCCGATCAGCACCTTCGCCGTGGTCGGCAGCACCCGGTAGGCGAAGTACGCGCCCGCGAAGAACAGCGGTGCGCCGGTGCAGACGAACGCGTAGGCGTACTTCCGCTCGTGGCGGTGCAGGCCGGGTGCCACGAAGGCCCACAGCTGGTACAGCCAGACCGGGGAGGCCAGCACGACGCCGGCCATCAGGGACACCTTCAGCGCCAGGGTGAACGGCGTGAGCAGACCGTTGATCGTGATCTGCGCGCACTGGTGGTTCTTGACGTGCGACTTCGCCAGCTGCTCGAAGGTCTGGCCGCAGCCGACCGAGTCCAGCACCGGTTTGGTGATGAAGTTGATGATGTCGTTGTAGAAGAAGGCGGCCACGGCCGTGACGACCACGATGGCCAGCATGGCCTTCGCGAGCCGGTTGCGGAGCTCACGAAGGTGATCCGCAAGGGGCATCCGCCCCTCGGGATCCTTCTCCTTCTTGCGGGCAGGCTTGGGCAACCCACATCCTCATCTCGTGCGGCAGGCCGGAGGCGTCCGGCCCAGCATCAGGCCTTGGTGGTGTCCGTCGGCTCGTTGACCGGGCGGGAGCTGGTCACGTCGCCGGGGGCGGCCTGGATGGTGCGCTGCGCCGGGGGCTGCTCGCCGTTGTTCGGCGGGCCGGCCGGCGTGGCGGTGCTGCTGCCCTCTTCCTTCATCGCCTTCGCCTCGCTCTTGAGGATGCGGGCGGACTTGCCGAGCGAGCGCGCCATGTCGGGAAGCTTCTTCGCGCCGAACAGCAGGATGACGACGACGAGGATGAGAATGATCTCGGGGGCGCCGAGCCTTCCGAACATAAGTCTTTACCTTCTCACCGAGGCGGCTGGGGGTGGGTGCTGTCCGACCGGTCGGACTGATGTCCGATCGACCGTCTTGGCAGCGATCGTAACGCTCAGGGGTAAACGTCAGGCAATCCCCGTGCGTACTCCCGGTCCGCGGTCCGCGCCTCGTTCTCCGGGCCGCGACCAGCAGGGTACCTGCCAGGGTGGCCCCGGTGACAGGCCGAAGCGGCCCAAAGCGCCTCCGGCACAGGACTCACATGGCTCGCACAGCGGCACTCAGACCGAGTCCACCGCGCGGGCCGTGCTCACGGCGGCCCGCTCCAGGTCCTCGGCGGCCCGGTTGATACGGCGGGCCGAGTCCGTCACCTGCCTGCCCAGACGCTCCGCCTCCAGGAACACGCGCACGGCGAACACCGCCAGCACGGCGAGACCCAGGAAACCCACAGCTACCGCGAACATCGGCCAGAACATGGGGTCGAGCCTAGAGGGTGGGGTGCAGCCGCAGGGTCCTGACCCCGCCGCCGGTCAGCAGCTCCACGATCCGCTCCCCGGCCGGCTTGCGGACCGAGGAGCCGCAGTCGGGGCAGGTGAAGGAGTAGAAGGTGGTGCGGCTCGAGGCGCCGATGGCGAGGCGCAGCGCACCGGCGGCGAGCTCGAAGCTGCCGCGGCACTCCGGGCAGCCCGCCCTGAACGTCACCGGCGACACGCTTCTCATCCCGGCGAAGGCCGCCGCCACCGACATGTCCTGCACTCCAGACACCGACGACTCGCTCAAAGCTCCTGCTCCTCTACCTCGGGTCGTTCGCCTTCGGGCGCCTCGGCCGGTGCCGGTCCTCCCCCCGGCTCACTCCCTGTCGTACTGCCCGTCGTCCACCACAAGCTCACCGCGCGGTCCCCGCGCCTCCGCGCCGTCGTACGCAGCCAGTGCCTCACGGGCCGCCAGGCGGGCGCTGTCGGCGAGGTCACGCGGAGTGACGATCCTGCCGTCTCGCCCGAGCCGCAGCGCGAGCCGCCGCAGCGAGGCGGGGTCGGGCGTACGCAGGCTGATACGCAGCCCGCCGTCCGGAAGCTCATCCGCGCTGTCGTGCGGGTAGTACTCGGCGACCCAGCGGCCGCCCGGGCCGACCTCGACCACGACCTCCGGGTCCTCGGCGGCGGGCTGCACCAGCCCCTCCGACAGGTCCCGCAGCTCGATCTCGGGCGGCGCGGCCGGCTCGTCGAGGATCTTGATCTCGGCGACCCGGTCCAGCCGGAAGGTGCGGCGCGCCTCGGAACGGCGGCACCACGCCTCCACGTACGTGTGCCCGACGCTGACCAGCCGGATGGGGTCGATCTCCCGCTCGCTGAGCTCGTCGCGCGCGGGCGAGTAGTAGCGGATCCACAGCCGGCGGCGCTCCGCGATCGCGCGGTCGACGTCGGCGAAGACGCCGCCCTCGGACTCGAAGGTCACCGAGAGCCGGGAGCTGGCGCCCGCCGCCTCGCCGGCCGCGGTCTCCACCTTGGCGGTGGCGCGCAGCAGCGCCTGCCGGTCGCCCTCGCGCAGCCCCGGGAGCGTGGACACCGCGCGGGCGGCCACCAGCAGCGCGGTCGCCTCGTCGGCGGCCAGCCGCAGGGGTTCCGCCGCCTCCTCGCCGAGGGCGGCCGCGTTGTGCCACCAGATGCGCTCGCCGTCGGTGTCGATGTCGAGCAGGTCGCCGCCGCGGAAGCTGGTGCCGCACATGGGCAGCACGTCGAGGTCGGAGACCAGCTCGTCCTCGGTGATGCCGAAGGCGCGCGCGACGTCCTCGACCCGCGCTCCGGGACGCTCCTTGAGATACGTCACCAGGGAGAGCATCCGCCGGGTCTGGTCGATGGCGTTGACGGGCCTGACCGGTTTACCTGCCACTGTCCTGCTCCGCTCCCCCTCAGCCCTTGGCCACGGCCTGCAGCCGGTCCACCACGTCCGCACGCAGCTCGGCCGGCTCCAGGACGACCACGTCCGGCCCGAACTCCACCAGCCAGGCGTCCAGCCCGTGCCCGTACGGAATCTCCAACTCGTCCCAGCCGTCGCCGAGTTCCCGCACCGCGGTGGCCTTCGCCCGAAGGGGGTACCCCGCCCCCGCGCGCAGCCGGATCAGCGCGGAGCGGTCGGCGGTCTCCCCCGCCCAGCTCGCGACGGTCTCGCGGACGGTGACCACGTCGGGTACGGCAGCGGTGAACTGCCCGCTGCGGCTGCGCACCTTGCCGGTGATCCGCGAGAGCCGGAAGACGCGCTCGGCGCCCCGGTCGCGATCCCAGCCGGCCAGGTACCAGTGGCCGCGCCAGCACTCCAGCGCCCACGGCTCGACATGCCGGGGCTCGGGGCGGGCGGCGGTGGCCTTGCGGTAGTCGAAGGCGACCGGACGGCGGTCGCGGCAGGCCAGCATCAGCGGTTCGAAGGCGGCCTCGTGCACCGGGATGCGCGGCTCCAGGGCGCCATGGGCCTCGTACGGGTCGACGTCCTCGGGCAGGCCGGCCGCGCGCAGTTTCTGCAGGGCGCCGCTGGCCGCTCCGGCGAGCCGGGCCTGCTGCCACACCTTGGCGGCGAGCCCCAGGGCGGCGGCCTCCTCGGCGTCGAGGGTGATCGGGGGCAGGCGGTTGCTGTCGCGGCGGGCCAGATAGCCGGTCTCGCCGTCGAGGTTCTCCACCGTCTCGATGACCAGGCCGAGTTCGCGCAGATCGTCCTTGTCGCGCTCGAACATGCGGCTGAAGGAGTCGTCGCTGCCCGCTTCGAGGTAGGCCTCGATGGACTCGCGCAGCTCGCGCTTGCTGAGCGGCCGCCGGGTCCCGAGCAGACACAGCGCGAGGTTCATCAGCCGCTCCGCCTTGGCAATGGCCATCGACGCCCTTCGCCTCCCTATGGTGCTTGACGACGTTGACCGTACCGCCCCGAAGTGGCGTGGCAAAAGCCGAGGGCCCATGCCTGGACAGGCATGGGCCCCAGGTGATCGGGTCCGGTCGGATCCGGGAGTCAGACCGCGACGAGGTCGACCACGAAGATCAGAGTCTCGCCCGGCTTGATCGCCGGGGTCGGGCTCTGGTTGCCGTAGGCGAGGTGGGCGGGGATGGTCAGCTGGCGGCGGCCGCCGACCTTCATGCCCTGCACGCCCTGGTCCCAGCCCGCGATGACGCGGCCGCCGCCCAGCGGGAAGCGGAACGGGGTGCCGCGGTTCCAGCTGGCGTCGAACTCCTCACCGGTGCTGAAGGCAACGCCCACGTAGTGGACGGTGACGGTCTGGCCCGCCTGCGCAACAGCGCCGTCGCCCTCCCAGATGTCCTTGATCTCGAGATCCGCCGGGGGCTCGCCGCCCGGGAAGTCGACCTCGGGCTTCTCGATGCTCACGTCTTTCAGCTCCTGCTTGTCTGCGGAAAGGCAACACACACAGTCTTACATCCCGGCGGGCTACATCTTCGCGAGGATGTCGACCGAGAAGACCAGCACGGAGTCCTTCTTGATGCCGCTGCCGGCCGGCGGCTTGTCGCCGTAACCCAGCTTCGGCGGGATGACGATGAGGACGCGGCTGCCGACCTTCTTGCCCGTCAGGCCCTGCGCCCAGCCCTTGACGACCTGCTGGAGGCCGAACGACGTCAGGGCCTTGCGGCTGTACGTCGAGTCGAACTCCTTGCCGTTGTCCCAGAACACGCCCTTGTACTGCACCAGGACGCTGTCCTTGGCGGCGACCACGTCGCCGTCGCCCTCGATGACGTACTTCGCCACCAGGCCGGTGGGCGCGTCCTTCTTGGGGATGTCGATGGAGGGCGCCTTGCCGTCGGTGTTGGTGCCGACCTTCGGCAGGCTCGCGTCGTTCTGCGGGACGTCGGTGCCCTTGGCGGAGCTGGACGCGTTGAACGCGCCCTGGATGTCGGCCACGAACACCAGCGTGTCGGTGCCCTTGATGCCCGCCTGCGCATTGCCCTGCTTGCCGTAACCCCAGGTGGGCGGCACGGAGAAGAGGACGCGGCTGCCGACCTTCTTGCCCTGGAGGGCGTACCGCCAGCCGTCGATGATGCTGCCCTCGGAGAGCTGGATGAGCAACGGGGTCTTGCGGTCGTAGGAGTTGTCGAAGACCTTCGCCGTGTTCCAGACCTGGCCGAGGTAGTGGGCCTGCACATAGTCGTTCTCGGCGACCGTCTTGCCGCCTCCCGCGATCACCGTCTTCACCGCGAGCTGCTTCGACGGGTCGCCGGTCCCCTTGGCGACGGTCGGCTTCTCACCGAACTTCGTACCCGCCGTGATGGCCGGCAGCGGGCCGTCGACGACCTTCGGCGGCGGCGCGGCGGATGTGGCCGAGGCGGAGGGCGACGCGCTGTCGCTGGCCTTGCTCGAGTCGGACTTGTTGTTGTCGCCGCAGCCGGCGACGGTGACAAGTCCTGCGGGTACGGCGATCAGAAGGGAGCGTCGGCGCACGGTGGGGGCCTCGTATCGGTCGATCTTGTGGATGGCGTGCGCGCAACTCTACGGCGTGAGAAGGGCGCCGCACTGAGAACGTACGGCGCCCGTGTTGCGTTCCGGCCTTTCACCGGAACGCGTTGCTCACATTCCGGCGATGAGCTTCTCCACCCTGTCGTCCACCGAACGGAACGGGTCCTTGCACAACACCGTGCGCTGCGCCTGGTCGTTGAGCTTGAGGTGGACCCAGTCGACGGTGAAGTCCCGGCGCTGCTCCTGGGCCCGGCGGATGAAGTCGCCGCGCAGCCGGGCCCTGGTGGTCTGCGGGGGAACGGACTTGCCCTCGAAGATCTTCAAGTCGTTGCAGATCCGCGCTGCTTGACCCTTCTTCTCGAGCAGGTAGTACAGGCCACGACGGCGGTGGATGTCGTGGTAGGCGAGGTCTATCTGCGCGACCCTCGGGTGGGACATGGTCATGTTGTGCTTGGCCCGGTACCGCTCGATGAGCTTGTACTTCATGACCCAGTCGATCTCGGTGCCGATCCGGTCGAGGTCCTCGGCCTCGATCGCGTCCAGGGTGCGGCCCCACAGCTCCAGGACCTGCTCGACGGTGCCGGTGCGGATACCCCGGCGCTCGCAGAAGTCCACGGCCTTCTCGTAGTACTCGCGCTGCACCTCCAGGGCGGACGCCTCGCGGCCGCTGGCCAGACGCACCTTGCGCCGGCCGGTGATGTCGTGGCTGACCTCGCGGATCGCCCGGATCGGGTTCTCCAGGGTCAGGTCCCGCATCACGGTGCCCGCCTCGATCATGCGCAGCACCAGGTCGGTCGCGCCGACCTTGAGCAGCATGGTCGTCTCGGACATGTTGGAGTCGCCCACGATGACGTGCAGGCGGCGGTAGCGCTCGGCGTCCGCGTGCGGTTCGTCGCGGGTGTTGATGATCGGCCTGGAGCGGGTCGTCGCCGAGGAGACGCCCTCCCAGATGTGCTCGGCCCGCTGGCTGACGCAGTACACCGCGCCGCGCGGCGTCTGCAGCACCTTGCCCGCCCCGCACAGCAGCTGGCGCGTGACCAGGAACGGAATGAGGATGTCCGCGAGCCGGGAGAACTCCCCGTGGCGCGCGACGAGATAGTTCTCGTGGCAGCCGTAGGAGTTGCCCGCCGAGTCGGTGTTGTTCTTGAAGAGGTAGACGTCGCCCGCGATTCCTTCCTCGTGCAGGCGTCGTTCGGCGTCTACCAGTAGCCCTTCCAGAATGCGCTCGCCGGCCTTGTCGTGGGTGACCAGTTCGGTCACGTTGTCACATTCGGGTGTCGCGTATTCCGGATGTGAGCCCACGTCGAGATAGAGGCGGGCGCCGTTTCGCAGAAAGACATTGCTGCTGCGGCCCCATGACACGACACGGCGGAAGAGGTACCGCGCCACCTCGTCGGGAGACAGGCGGCGCTGTCCCCTGAACGTACACGTGACGCCGTACTCGTTCTCCAGCCCGAAAATGCGGCGGTCCATGAGTGAACATTACGCCCGATCCCCTGAGCTGAAACGGGGTTCGGCGGCTCGGTTCGGATCATTTTCGGATGAAGCCGCAACGACCGCGCCACCCGCGGGAGCTGCGAGGACCCGTCCGGTGGCCAGCAGAACCAGCAGCGACACACCGCCCGCGGCGCCGGGTACGGCGAAGCCCCACAGCGCCCCGCCCGCCTCGACGACCGGGCCCGCGAGGCCCGTTCCGACGGACGCTCCCACGGTGAACGTCGTCACGAGCCAGGAGAACGCCTCGGTGACCGTGCCGGTCGGCGCGTGCCGGTCGACGAGCACGAACGCGCAGGCGATGACGGGGGCCAGGAACAGCCCGGCGAGGGCCGTCAGCAGCACCATGGCGACCGCGCCGGGCATCAGCGTCAGCGGCAGGTAACACACCGCCAGAAGGGCTACGAGGACCTGCAGTCGGCGCGCGGGCTCGCCGGTCCACCGCCGCGCCCCGTAGACCGTCCCTCCGACGAGCGCGCCGAGCCCCAGCGCGGCCATCAGCCAGCCGTACACGGCGTCTCCGCCGTGGTCGTCCGCGTACGGCACCGACGCCACCGTGATGGAGCCCAGCGCGATGCCGACGAACAGGAACGCGCCCAGCAGCGCGAGCAGCCCCGGGGCGCGCAGGGCGCCCAGCCAGTGCGCCTCGCGCGGCGCCGAACGCCACGCGCGCGAGGGCGGCGAGAGGACCACCGACAGGGCGCCGAGCACGCCCACGGCGTTGAGCGCCAGCAGGGCCGCCCGCTCCGACCAGAGCGACACGCACAGCGTCACCAGCAACGGGCCGACCGTGAACATGACTTCCTGCGCCACGGCGTCCATGGCGTACGCCGTGTGCACTTGCTCCTCCCGCCGCAGCACCGACGGCCACAGGGCCCGCAGACCGCCCTCCAGGGGCGGTGTGAAGAGCCCGGCGGCCGCCACGCACGCGCAGGCGAGCGGAAGCGGGTCGGTGCCCGAGAAGGCGAAGCCCGCCATCGCGAGGGCCGACAGGACGGCAGCGGGCAGCTGGACACGGGGCTGGCCGTGGAGGTCCACCAGCCGGCCGAGGACGGGCTGGCCGACGGCGTTGGCGACGCCGTACACCGCCGCGAGGACACCCGCCAGGCTGTACGTGCCGCCCTCGGCGCGGACGAACAGCACCAGGGCGATCGCGGCGGTCGCGTTGGGCAGCCGCCCCACCAGCGTGCCGGTCAGCAGCCGGGCCGCGTGTCTCGCCCTGAGGATCTCCAGGTATCCCGCGGCCATGTCCCGCCTCCAAGTGTTACGTATAACCCCGACTCTCATACGTAGCATGTGCGCTGTTCACAGTCCAGGCGAAGGCCCCGGTCGAAGAGAGCAGGCCCGCGGTGGCACGCAGCAGTACGCGCCCGACCAGCCGTGACGTCGCGCAGGCGGCGGGCGTATCCCAGGCCGCCGTCTCGCTCGTGCTGGGCGACAAGTGGCGCGGCCGCGTCTCCGAGGCCACCGCCGAGCGCGTACGGGAGGCCGCACGCGAGCTCGGCTACCGCCCCAACCTCGCCGCCCGGAATCTGCGCCTGGGCCGCACCCGTACGGTGCTGCTCGTCGTCCCGGCGCTGACCACCGAGTTCTTCGCGGGCGTCTACACGGGAGCCGCGCGTGTCGCCGCGGAGCACGGCTTCGGCGTCGTCCTGTACCCCTCCCCCGAGGGCATCGGCCCCGCCCGCGACCCCTTCGCGTCCGCCCAGGCCGCCCTGGACGGCGTCATCGCCTCCTCCATGGCCGCGGACGCCCTCACCGCGATCCGCGGCGACCAGCTGCCCCTGGTGATGCTCGACAGCGACCCGGAGGGCAGCCTCGGCGCCGCGACGGTGAACCTGGACATCGCCGACGGCGTCCGCCAGGTCGTCGGCCATCTGCTGGGTCTCGGTCACCGGCGCTTCCTGCACCTGGCCGCGGACGTGGCGTCCTGGACCTTCGAGGTACGTGCGCGTGAGCTCGCCCTGCGCGTCGGCGCGGTGCCCGGCACCTCCGTACGGACGGCCCGGGCGCCGATCTCCATCGAGGGCGCCCTGACCGCCGCAGAGGCGGCTCTGTCGGCGCCCGGCCCCCTGCCCACGGCCCTGGTGTGCGACGACGACAAGCTGGCGGCCGGCGCCTACAAGGCGGCCCGGCGGCTAGGTCTGCGGGTCCCCGACGACATCTCCGTCACCGGTCTGGACGACCTCGCCCTCGCCACCGCCCTCGATCCCGAGCTGACGACCGTACGCCTGGATGCCGAGCTGTTCGGCGAGCGCGGCATGCGGGCCCTGCTGGCGGTCCTGGAAGGCCGTGCACCGGAGGCCGGCGACATCCCCGTCGAGTTGGTCGTACGGGGGTCCACGGCCCCGCCTGGCGCCTCCTAGAACGCCCTGTGCCCCGGCCGGGCGGCGGCCGGGGCACACGAAGGGTGAGGTGAGGTGAGGCGGAGGCGGACTACTCGTCGTCGGCGTCCGGGCCTTCGGCCTCGTCGGAGCTCTCGGCCTCGGTGGCCGCCCCGCCGCTCTCCAGGAGCCGCGAGAGCTGGCGGCCGACGATCCGCCTGAACTTGCGGGCCTGCGGGCGCGTACGGTCCAGTACCGCCACTTCCAGGCGCTCGGCGGGGATCTCCCGCTCGCTGCCGTTCGTGTCGCGGGACAGGGCCGTGACGGCCAGCCTGAGCGCCTCGGCCAGGGTCATGCCGTCCTGGTGGCGCTGATCGAGGTAGCTGCTGATCTGCTCCGCGTTGCCCCCCACCGCGACCGAGCCGTGCTCGTCCACGATCGAGCCGTCGTGCGGCAGCCGGTAGATCTGGTCGCCGTCCGGGGTCTCGCCGACCTCGGCCACCACCAGCTCCACCTCGTACGGCTTCTCGCCCGCCGAGGAGAAGATCGTGCCCAGCGTCTGGGCGTAGACGTTGGCGAGACCGCGCGCGGTCACGTCATCGCGGTCGTAGGTGTAACCGCGCAGGTCGGCGTAGCGCACGCCGCCGATGCGGAGGTTCTCGTACTCGTTGTACTTGCCGGCGGCCGCGAAGCCGATCCGGTCGTAGATCTCGCTGAACTTGTGCAGCGCGCGGGACGGGTTCTCGCCGACGAAGACGATGCCGTCGGCGTACTGCAGCACGACCAGGCTGCGGCCACGGGCGATGCCCTTGCGGGCGTACTCCGCCCGGTCGGCCATGGCCTGCTGGGGTGAAACATAGAACGGCGTCGACACCGGTTATCCGTCCCTTTCTGTCGAGGTCAACTGGATCACCTTGAAAACGGCCCGTCGCCGGCTAGAGCAGCGCGGCCCGCGGACCGTCGGGCTGCTCCAGCCGCCGCTCCAGCACGGAACGGGCGATCTGGGCGGACTCGTCGTCCGTCAGCCGGCGGAAGCCGTCCTCGGTGATCACGGTGACGATCGGATAGATCCGGCGGGCGACATCGGGACCACCGGTCGCCGAGTCGTCGTCTGCCGCGTCATAGAGGGCCTGCACCACGAGCGTGGTGGCCTGGTCCTCGGTCAGGTCGTCGCGGAAGAGCTTCTTCATGGCGCCGCGCGCGAAGATCGAGCCGGAGCCCGTGGCCGCATAGCCCGTCTCCTCGCTGCGGCCGCCCGTCACGTCGTAGGAGAAGATCCGGCCCTTCTCCCGGTCCACGTCGTAGCCGGCGAAGAGCGGGACCACGGCCAGGCCCTGCATGGCCATGGCGAGGTTGGAACGGATCATGGTCGACAGCCGGTTCGCCTTGCCCTCGAGGGAGAGCTGCGCTCCCTCGACCTTCTCGAAGTGCTCCAGCTCCAGCTGGAACAGTTTGACCATCTCGACGGCGAGACCGGCGGTGCCGGCGATACCGACGGCCGAGTACTCGTCCGCCGGGAACACCTTCTCGATGTCGCGCTGGGCGATCACATTGCCCATGGTGGCGCGGCGGTCACCGGCGAGCACGACCCCGCCCGGGAAGGCCACGGCCACGATGGTCGTGCCGTGCGGCGCCTCGATCACGCCCTGCGTCGGCGGCAGTTGGCGGTTGCCGGGCAACATCTCGGGCTGGTGCTCCGACAGGAAGTCCATGAAGGACGAGGACCCGGGCGTCAGGAAGGCAGCCGGCAGACGCCCGGTGCTACGAGAATTGGCTTCCACGCGTTTCCTTCCAGGTAAAGGCAGCGGCTCCGCCGAAAACGGCCGAGCCGATCATCGAAATCCGTGCACGGACCATACCCGTGCCCGCGCCGGTCATCCGCCCCGGCGTCGACCGGCTTGCGCCGCGCCGAGACCGGGACGGACGACGGGCGTTACTCGCCGCCCTTTTGGACGAAGGAGCGGACGAAGTCCTCAGCGTTCTCCTCGAGGACGTCGTCGATCTCGTCCAGCACCGAGTCCACATCGTCGCTCAGCTTCTCCTGGCGCTCCTTGAGATCGTCCGAGGCCTGCGCATCCTGCGCCTGCTCCTCGACCTCTTCGGTGGAGCGCGTCGCCTTCTGCTGGCCGCCGCCGGTGTCCTTGGTCGCCATAACCCTCACCCCGCTCGGTTCGACGTTCTTGATCAGACCCTACAAGCAGGGTCCGACATCGGCCCCGCAGTTCCCTCAACGTCCGGGGACCACCTCGATGATTCCCTTACGCCAGGATTTCCACCCTGTTGGGCCGCGTCGGCCCCGGGTACCCCCTCATCCGCCGGAGAGCACCCTGACCAGGTCTTCCGCCGTCCGGCAGCGGTCCAGGAGCTCCTTGACGTGATTTCGCGTTCCGCGAAGCGGTTCGAGGGTTGGGACGCGCTGAAGCGAGTCCCGGCCCGGGAGGTCGAAGATCACGGAGTCCCATGAGGCCGCCGCGACGTCGTCGGCGTACTGCTCCAGGCAGCGGCCGCGGAAGTACGCGCGCGTGTCCTCCGGAGGGCTCGTACGAGCCCTCTCGACGTCGTTCTCGTCCAGCAGGCGCTTCATCCGGCCGCGGGCCACCAGACGGTTGTAGAGGCCCTTCTCCGGCCGTACGTCGGCGTACTGGAGGTCCACCAGGTGCAGCCGGGCGGCGTCCCAGTCAAGGCTGTCGCGGCGCCGGTAGCCCTCCATGAGCTCCCGTTTGGCGACCCAGTCCAGCTCGCCGGCCAGGCTCATCGGGTCGTTCTCCAGGCGGTTGAGGGTGTCCTCCCAGCGGGCCAGCACGTCCTTGGTCTGCTCGTCCGCGTCGGCGCCGAAGCGCTCCTCCACGTACTTGCGGGACAGTTCGAAGTACTCCATCTGAAGCTGGACCGCGGTGAGCGTGCGGCCGCTGCGGAGCGTGACCAGCCGCTTCAGGGAGGGGTCGTGCGACACCTGGTGCAGAGTGCGCACCGGCTGGTCGACGGCCAGGTCCACCGCGATGAAGCCGTCCTCGATCATGGACAGGACCAGGGCGGTCGTGCCCAGCTTGAGGTAGGTGGAGATCTCCGAGAGGTTCGCGTCGCCGATGATCACGTGCAGCCGGCGGTACTTCTCGGCGTCCGCGTGCGGTTCGTCGCGTGTGTTGATGATCGGGCGCTTGAGGGTCGTCTCCAGGCCGACCTCGACCTCGAAGTAGTCCGCGCGCTGGCTGAGCTGGAAGCCGTGCTCGTGGCCGTCCTGGCCGATGCCGACGCGGCCGGCCCCGGTGACGACCTGGCGGGAGACGAAGAAGGGCGTGAGGTGGCGCACGATGTCCGAGAAGGGGGTCTCCCGCTTCATCAGGTAGTTCTCGTGCGTGCCGTAGGAGGCGCCCTTGTTGTCGGTGTTGTTCTTGTAAAGGTGGATCGGCTGCGCCCCGGGCAGCTGGGCCGCGCGCTCGGCGGCCTCGGCCATGATGCGCTCGCCGGCCTTGTCCCAGAGGACGGCGTCGCGCGGATTGGTGACCTCGGGCGCGCTGTACTCGGGGTGCGCATGGTCGACGTAGAGCCGGGCGCCATTGGTGAGGATCACGTTGGCGAGGCCGATGTCCTCGTCGGTGAGCTGGCTGGAGTCGGCGGCCTCGCGCGCAAGGTCGAAGCCCCGCGCATCCCGCAGCGGGTTCTCCTCCTCGAAGTCCCAGCGGGCCCGGCGGGCCCGGTGCATCGCCGCCGCGTAGGCGTTGACGATCTGGGACGAGGTGAGCATGGCATTGGCGTTCGGGTGGCCGGGGACGGAGATGCCGTACTCCGTCTCGATGCCCATTACTCGCCGTACGGTCATGCGGCCCTCCTTGCCCGGCGGCGCCCTCGGTCGGGGACGCTGCTCAAGTACCGCTGGCGCTCCGGTGCGTGTGCGGTGCCCGTCCCCGCACTGCGCGACTCGGCGGTACCGAAGAGCCTAGAACGGCTTTGCGCTGGTGGGGAGATCATTTGCGTCATTGCCTTGCTCCAGCCGTGGCCTGAAAAACAGTCGGCTGCGGGTACCCGGTGAGGGCACCCGCAGCCGCCCTGTCTTTTACAGGTACTGACCGGTGTTCGCCACCGTGTCGATGGAGCGTCCGGTGTCCGCCCCCTGCTTTCCGGTGATGAGGGTACGGATGTAGACGATCCGTTCGCCCTTCTTTCCGGAGATCCGGGCCCAGTCGTCCGGGTTGGTGGTGTTCGGCAGGTCCTCGTTCTCCTTGAACTCGTCCACGCAGGCCTGGAGGAGGTGGGAGACCCTGAGGCCCTTCTGGCGGTGCTCGAGGAAGTCCTTGATCGCCATCTTCTTGGCGCGGCCGACGATGTTCTCGATCATGGCGCCGGAGTTGAAGTCCTTGAAGTAGAGGACTTCCTTGTCACCGTTGGCGTAGGTGACCTCCAGGAAGCGGTTCTCCTCGGATTCCGCGTACATCTGCTCGACGGCCGTCTGGATCATGCTCTCGACGGTGGTCGTCCTGCTGCCGCTGTGCTCGCCGAGGTCGTCGGCGTGCAGCGGGAGGCGCTCGGTGAGGTACTTGCCGAAGATGTCCTTGGCGGCCTCGGCGTCGGGACGCTCGATCTTGATCTTCACGTCCAGGCGGCCGGGGCGCAGGATGGCGGGGTCGATCATGTCCTCACGGTTGGAGGCACCGATCACGACCACGTTCTGCAGGCCCTCGACACCGTCGATCTCGGCGAGCAGCTGCGGGACGATGGTGTTCTCCACGTCCGAGCTGACACCGGAGCCACGGGTTCGGAAAAGCGACTCCATCTCGTCGAAGAAGACGATGACGGGCGTGCCCTCGCTGGCCTTCTCACGCGCACGCTGGAAGACCAGGCGGATCTGCCGCTCGGTCTCGCCGACGTACTTGTTCAGCAGCTCGGGGCCCTTGATGTTGAGGAAGAAGCTCTTGCCGGCGGCCTGGCCGGTGACCTCGGCGACCTTCTTGGCCAGCGAGTTGGCGACGGCCTTGGCGATGAGCGTCTTGCCGCATCCGGGAGGCCCGTAGAGCAGGACGCCCTTGGGCGGGCGCAGTTCGTGCTCCTTGAACAGGTCCGGGTAGAGGTAGGGGAGCTCGACGGCGTCGCGGATCGCCTCGATCTGGCCTCCCAGACCGCCGATCTGCTCGTAGCCGATGTCCGGCACCTCTTCGAGGACGAGCTCCTCGACCTCGCTCTTCGGAATGATCTCGTAGACATAGCCGGAACGGGGCTCGAGCAGCAGGGCGTCACCGGGCCGGATGTTCACGTCCAGCAGCGGCTCGGCGAGCCGTACCACCCGCTCCTCGTCCGTGTGACCGAGCACCAGGGCGCGCTCGCCGTCCTCGAGGATCTCCTTGAGGGTGACGATGTCCCCGGCGCGCTCGAACTCCATGGCCTCGACCACGTTGAGCGCTTCGTTGAGCATCACTTCCTGGCCGCGCCGGAGCTCTTCGAGGTCGACGCTCGGGCTGACGTTCACCCGGAGCTTGCGGCCCCCGGTGAAGATGTCGGCCGTGCCGTCCTCGTTGGCTTGCAGGAAGACGCCGAATCCGGCGGGCGGCTGTGCGAGCCGGTCGACCTCCTCCTTGAGGGCCACGATCTGGTCACGGGCCTCACGGAGCGTGTTGGCAAGTCGCTCGTTCTGGGCGGACACGCCGGCCAGGTTGGTCTGCAGCTCGACGATCCGCTCTTCGAGAATCCTCGTGTGTCGCGGAGAGTCGGCGAGCTTGCGTCGCAGGACGGCGATCTCCTGCTCAAGGTAGGCAATCTGCCCGGCAGGGTCTTCGGACCCTCGTCCCGGGCGGATGCCGCGGTTCATGTCGTCGTCGTGGGCTGCCACGGTCCTCACCTCCTCCAAGGGGAGCTGGACGCTTCCAGACCCTACCTGGGTGGGTGTCGATTGAAACCCCTAGATCACAAAGACGGTCGGGGTGTGTCCGATCTTCACCCTTGCGCTCTCCCTCACGCCAGGGGAATACCCACCGAACATGATTGGAAAGCTGCCCCAGGTAGGGTCGAAGTGTTCAACACCCTTCAGAGCTGGCCGGATTCCCGTCCGCCCGACTTGATAAACGGCAGGAGACATGAGCGTGCAGCAAGAGGCCGGTCCCGGCGAGACGCTGGAGGTCTGGATCGATCAGGACCTGTGCACCGGCGACGGCATCTGCGCTCAGTACGCGCCCGAGGTGTTCGAGCTGGACATCGACGGGCTGGCCTACGTGAAGGGCTCCGACGACGAGCTCCTGCAGGACAAGGGCGCCACAACGCCCGTGCCCCTGCCGCTACTCACGGATGTCGTGGACTCGGCCCGGGAGTGCCCGGGCGACTGCATCCACGTACGGCGGGTTTCGGACAGGGTCGAGGTGTACGGACCGGACGCCGAGTGAGCGTCCGGACACGGAACGTCACTGCTGTCTGAAATCTCACACGCTGCCCGCGCGGCTCACACGCTGTGCGCCGCAGCGGATGTCGAGCGCTCGAACGAGCCGTTCTTCCACTGCCACTTCGCATGGTCGGTGACGTCCGGGCAGCAACGCGGCACGTCGTTCGAGGAGTAGCCGAGCAGGGTGGCGAAGACCGCTCCGTGACGCACCGCGAAGTCACTCACCGTGTCCCCCGTCTTGGGGTCGGCGAGGGTCGCCACCACGCGGGGCCTGCCGTCCTTCGCGCGTGTGAGGACGTAGACACCGTCGGGCGGGGTGCCCATGGGGGCGTCGCAGTGCACCACGGCGACCGTCTCCGGGTTGCCGTCGCCGTCGAGGTCGCCGGTGGCCTTCTTCTGCACGACGGCCTTCACCGGGCCGCACGTGAGGGGGAACTCGACGCCGGCGGTGCCGGGCGCCGCTGCCGCGTGGGCGGCCTTGGTCTCGGGGCCGGCCGTCGGCTGGGCCGCGGTCGCCGAGTTGGGCTGCAGGAGCGAGGAGAGGGCCATGACACCCGCTACGGCCGTGGCGGTGGCGACCCAGTGGATGGGCCGGGTGTGCGTGTGTGCCAGTTCCGGAACGGCGGATTGCTGCACTGGGAGCTCTCCTGTGAGGGCTGTGCCGGTGGGAGTGGCCTGCATCGTGCCACACGTCACAGTGCGGCGGAACGGCGGGGTGTTCGGTTCCTCGGCAACTCCTCGCCGGGATGGTGCGGTTTGCTCCGCCATGTCAACAGAAAGGCGCTGGGGCCGAGTTCCGGATGTCCTCCGGAACTCGGCCCCAGCTCCCGTTCGTTGAGTGCGGCACGGACCGCCCTAGCGGCCGGAGCCCCCGTCGGCGTTGGGGCCGGCGTAGTCCTCGCCGTAGGCGCCCTTGGCGGGGCGGCGGCGGCGCATGGGCGGCTCGACGCCGTCGGCGAGGCGGCGGGCGGTGAGGAGGAAGCCGGTGTGGCCGATCATCCGGTGGTCCGGGCGGACGGCCAGCCCCTCGATGTGCCAGTTGCGGATCATCGTCTCCCAGGAGGTCGGCTCGTTGAAGCAGCCGATCTCGCGGATGGACTCGACGGTCCGGGCGAGCTGGGTGGTGGTCGCGACGTAGCAGCACAGGATGCCGCCGGGCACGAGCGCCTTGGAGACGGCCTCCAGGCACTCCCAGGGGGCGAGCATGTCGAGGATGACGCGGTCGACGTCGGCGTCCGACAGGTTGTCCTGGAGGTCGCCGACGGTGAGCTGCCAGGCGGGGTGCGGGCCGCCGAAGTAGCGCTCCACGTTCTGCTGGGCGATCTCGGCGAAGTCCTCGCGGCGCTCGTAGCTGTGCAGCATGCCCTGGTCGCCGATGGCACGCAGCAGGAAGCTGCTGAGCGAGCCGGAGCCGACACCGGCCTCCACGACGCGGGCGCCGGGGAAGATGTCGGCGAAGGCGAGGATCTGCCCCGCGTCCTTGGGGTAGACGACGGCTGCCCCGCGGGGCATGGACAGGACGTAGTCGGGGAGCAGGGGGCGCAGCGCGAGGTAGGCGACGTTACCGGTGGTGCGGACAACGCTGCCCTCGGGAGCGCCGATCAGCTCGTCGTGCGGGAAGGAACCCTTGTGGGTGTGGAAGTTCTTCCCGGCCTCGAGCGTGAACGTGTAGTGGCGGCCCTTGGGGTCGGTCAGCTGAACCTGGTCCCCGACCTTGAAGGGCCCGCGCCTGCGGGCGGCACCGGTCGGTTCGGACATGTGAACAGCCTACCGGGGTTTGTGGGGGCCTCCGACCACTAGGAGGGGCGGGCCATGGCCTTCACGAAGGCCCGCTCGACGTCGGCCGCCGACAGCACGCCGTAGATCTCGCCGGTCTCCTCGACCACCAGGTACTCGGTGGCGGGGGTGGCCCGCAGGACGTCGAGGAGGTCCTCGCCCGCGAGTTCCGCGGAGACGCGCATGCCGTCGGTGAGGTCCTGGGCGAGGCCGCTGACCGCGACCCAGGGGCGGCGGTGTTCCGGTACGCCGACGATGGCGGCCTCGCGCACCAGGGAGAGCGGGTTGCCGTCGGGGTCGACGACGACCAGGGCGCGGGCGCCGGCGGCGTTGGCGCGGCGCAGGGCCTCGGAGAGGGGGGTGTCGGTCTCGACCGGGACGGCGCGCCGGGTGAGGTTGCGGGCACGCAGCTCCGGCAGATGCTCCCTGAGCCGGGCCATGCGCAGGCTGTTGCCGGCTCCGGTCCAGATGATCGCGGCGAGGATCGCGGCGAGCAGGGCGTCGGTGACGGTGTCCATGCCGACGCTGTCCTCGGCGGTGGAGCCGAGTGCGCCGGACTGGGTGAGCAGCGGGAGGCCGATCAGCACGGAGACGGCGAGGGCGCGGCCGACCCAGGCGGCGGCGACGGTACCGGCCATCGGCCTGCCGGTGATCTTCCAGACGACCGCGCGCAGCATACGGCCGCCGTCGAGGGGCAGGCCGGGCAGCAGGTTGAAGATGGCGACGATCAGGTTGGAGACCATCAGGCCGGCCAGCAGGACGCCGGGGACGGTGCCGGGCTCCACGGGCTGCATGGCGACGTAGAAGAGGCCGGCGAGGACCAGCGAGAGCAGCGGGCCGACGAAGGCCAGGACGAACTCCCGGCCGGGGGTCTCGGCCTCCTTCTCGATCTCGGAGACGCCGCCGAAGAACTGGAGCTGGATGCGGCGCACGGGGAGCTTGAAGCGCAGGGCGGCGACCGTGTGGGCCAGTTCGTGGACGAGCACGGAGGCGTAGAAGGCGACGGCGAAGAAGAGGGAGACGAGGTAGCGGGCGGCGCCGAGTTCGGGCAGCACGCGGTCGAGCTGGCCGCCGAACACCCAGGTGATCAGGGCGGCCACGAGGAACCAGCTGGGCGCCACGTACACGGGCACGCCGAAGGGGCGGCCCATGAGCAGGCCGCCTCGGGGGGATTCGGGGCGCCGGGGCGGGCGGGTCCTGGTGGAGCCGGAGTGGGCGAGGGTGCGCTCGTGACCGGGGTCGTGGGAGGCGTGGTCCTGCGTGGAGCGGTCGTCGGCGGGGTGGTCGTGGGCGGGGTGGTCGTGGCCGGTTGGGGGCCCGTCCGCGGTGGCGTGGCCCTCCGCGGAGCTCCTGCCTTCGGGGCCGTCCGCAGGGGTCGACTCCGGGCCGGCACCGTGGGAGGTGTCCCGCCCGTCGTTGTCCGTGGCCCCGCCGCCGTCCTCCCCCTCGGTGGCCTGCGCGGGCCGTCCGTCGGCCGGGGTGGCTGAGGGGGCGGCCGGGGCCACCGGCCCTGCGTGGTGCTCGGCCGGCTCGTCGGTGCCGGACCGCGGCTGCCCGCTCCCGCCGCTCTCGTCCACGATGTCCCCTCGTTCGAAGCGTCCTCCGCGCCTGCCGGGCGGAGGGGTCTGGGGTCGATGGTATGCGGCCGTCGCGGCGTCTTCCGCCCCGGCACCCCCTCTGTTTTCCCGGGCGTCGCACCCGTCACGGGCGCGGCTGGGTCACTGTCAGTGGCGGGCCGTAAGGTCTGGGGCATGGAGACGAGCGCGGAGGGCACGGCGGAGGCCCGCAGCAGCGGTGCGGCGCAGGAGGAGGCACCGGTTCCCGGGGAACGCGGGGAGCCGGTGGCGGCGGTGGCAGTGGACGCTGCGCCCGGCGCGGCGAGCAGGCCGGTGCCGGTGGCCATAGCGCCCGCGAGCCTGTCGCCGTCGCGTGCCAGTGACTTCATGCAGTGCCCCCTGCTCTACCGCTTCCGCGTCATCGACCGGCTGCCCGAGAAGCCGAGCGAGGCGGCGACCCGGGGCACGCTGGTGCACGCGGTGCTGGAGCGGCTCTTCGACGCCCCGGCCGCGGACCGCACCGCCCCGCGTGCCAAGTCCCTGATCCCCGGGCAGTGGGACCGGCTGCGCGAGACCAGGCCCGAAGTGGTGGAGCTGTTCGCGGACGACCCCGAGGGCGAGCGGCTGGCGCGCTGGCTGGGCGAGGCGGAGCAGCTCGTCGAGCGCTGGTTCACCCTCGAGGACCCGACCCGGCTCGAGCCGGTCGAGCGGGAGCTGTTCGTCGAGACCGAGCTGGACTCGGGGCTGACGCTGCGCGGGATCATCGACCGGGTCGACGTGGCGCCCACGGGCGAGGTCCGGATCGTCGACTACAAGACGGGGAAGGCGCCCCGGCCCGAGTACGCCGAGGGTGCGCTGTTCCAGATGAAGTTCTACGCCCTCGTGGTGTGGCGGCTGAAGAACGTCGTCCCGCGGCGGCTGCAACTGGTCTACCTCGGCAGCGGTGACGTGCTCACCTACGATCCCGTGCTCGCCGACCTGGAGCGCGTGGAGCGCAAGCTGCTCGCCCTGTGGGAGGCGATCCGCAGGGCGACGGAGTCCGGCGAGTGGCGCCCGCGCCCCACCAAGCTGTGCGGCTGGTGCGACCACCAGCCGCACTGCCCGGAGTTCGGCGGCACTCCCCCGCCGTATCCGCTGGCGGTGCGGGCGCCCGGCCCGGGACCCACCGCCGATCCGGACCCCACGGCGGACCCGGACGCCGGCACCCGGGAGGCACAGCCGGCGGCCGTGAGGGCGGTCGAGTCCGATGCCGCCGCGCAGGGCAGAATGGGGCCGGACTAGCGAAGGAGACTTACGTGGCCATCCGCGTCCTACTGGTCGACGACCAGCCGCTGCTGCGCACGGGCTTCAGGATGATCCTGGAGGCCGAGCAGGACATCGCGGTCGTCGGCGAGGCCGGAGACGGCCTCCAGGCTCTCGACCAGGTGCGGGCACTGCAGCCCGACGTGGTCCTGATGGACATCCGCATGCCCCGCATGGACGGGGTGGAGGCGACCCGGCAGATCACCGGGCCCGGGCGGGACGGCCCGGCGAAGGTGCTGGTGCTGACCACCTTCGACCTCGACGAGTACGTGGTGGAGGCGCTGCGCGCGGGTGCCAGCGGCTTCCTGCTGAAGGACGCGCCGGCCAACGAACTGGTGCAGGCGATCCGGGTGGTGGCCGGCGGCGAGGCCATGCTCGCGCCGAGCATCACCCGGCGGCTGCTCGACAAGTACGCCACTCACCTGCCCTCCGGCGAGGAGCCCGTGCCCGACACGCTGCACACCCTCACCGACCGCGAGGTGGAGGTGCTGAAGCTGGTGGCGCGCGGGCTGTCCAACGCCGAGATCGCCGCCGACCTGTTCGTCAGCGAGACCACGGTGAAGACGCACGTCGGCCATGTGCTGACCAAGCTGGGGCTGCGCGACCGGGTGCAGGCCGCGGTGTACGCGTACGAGAGCGGGCTGGTGCGTCCCGGCGCGCAGTAGGCGTCGCAGCCGCAGGCAGGAACCACCGTGACGGAAAAGAAGGGCGTCCCCGCCGAGGGGCGCCCTTCTTTCCGTGTGTACGGCTTTTCCGTGTGTACGGCTTTTCCGTGTGTACGGCCCGCGGCCCCTCAGTCCTTGCTGAGCTCCCAGAACCGGAACACCGTCGAGGCGTCGAGGCAGTACTCGAGGCCGTAGACGTTCTCCCGGGTCACGGCGTACTGCTTGGCCTGCCAGACCGGGAGGACCGGCAGCTGGTCGGCGACGATGTCCTGGAGCCGGCCGTAGTCGTTGTCGGTCGCTGAGCGGTCGCTCTGGGCGGCGGTGCGCGGGATGAGCGTGCCGGTGATCATGTTGTTGCTGTAGTTGTTGCTCAGCACGTTGCCCTTGCCGAAGAACGGCGCGGTGAAGTTGTCGGCGTCCGGGTAGTCCGGCACCCAGCCCTTCACGTACACGCCGTACTTGCCCTTGGCTATGTCCTTCTCGTACTGGTCGAAGGCGACGGACTTCACGTCGGCCTCGAACAGGCCGCTGTCGTTGAGCTGCTTGGCGATCGCCTTCAGCTCCTCGTCGGTGGCCGGGCCGTAGCGCGACGGGGTGGACCACAGGGTCAGCTTCACCTTGCCGGTGATGCCGTCGGCCTTCAGGGCGCCGGCGGCCTTGGCCGGCGAGGGACTGGCGCCGTAGGTGTCGAAGAACGCCGTGTTGTGGCCCGCGATGCCCGCCGGGATGATCGAGTACAGCGGGGTGGCCGTGCCCTGGTAGACGTCCTTGATGAGGGCGTCGCGGTCGAGCAGATAGGCGATGGCCTTGCGCACGCCGATCTTTCCGGCGACCGGGTCCTTCATGTTGAAGACCAGGTGCTGGACCTCGGCGCTGCTGCCCTCGACGACCTCGACCTTGGAGTCGTTGTTGGCGTTCTGCAGGTCGGCGACGTCCTTGGCGGTCAGACCGCGGTAGGCGATGTCGACCTTGTCGTCCTGGAGGGCCTTCTTCAGCGCGGACTGGTTGCCGTGGAAGAACTTCAGCGTCACGCCGGAGTTCTTGACCTTGGCCGTGCCCTTGTACTTGTCGTTGACCGAGAAGACGGCCTTCGCCTTGTCGAAGGAGTCCAGCTTGTACGGGCCGGAGCCGATCGCCTTGCCGTCCTTGCGCAGCTTGCCGCCGTCGTACTGGGTGTGGTCGACGATCGAGCCCGCGCCGGAGGCGATCTTGCTCGGGAAGGTGGCGTCGGGGACCTTCAGCCGGAAGACGACGGTCTTCTCGTCCGGCGCCTCCACCTTCTCCAGCATGGGGAACATGATCGCCGGACCCGCCGCGTCGTTGATCTTGAGCAGGCGGTCGAAGGAGAACTTCACGTCCTCGGAGGTGAGCTTGTCACCGTTGCTGAACTTCAGGCCGTCCCTGAGGGTGCACTTGTAGACCTTGGTCGAGGCGTCGGTGAAGTCGCACGACTCGGCCGCCTCCGGCTCGGGCTCGGTGCCTCCGTTGGGAAAACTGAGCAGCGACTGGAAGACGTTGTTGAAGAGCAGCCAGGACCCTGGGTCGTAACCGGAGGCGGGGTCGGTGGCCAGCACGTCGTCCGACATTCCCATGACGACCGAGGACCCGGTCCCCCCGGAATCGCCGCTGCCGGCTCCGCAGCCCGTCAAAAGCCCGGAGGCCAGCCCTGCCACTACGGGCAGGACCAGCCACTGGTTGCGCATCTTCACGACAAAAGCCTTCTCGTCGGTGTCAGGACTCCCGGGGCCGCCGTCCCTGGGGCCCCGGGGACGGAGGTCAGCCGCTCACGCCACGGCTGAGTTCCCACAACTGGAGAGTCGAGGAGGAGTTGAGAGCGTACGCGGTGCCGGTGACGTCGTCGCGGGCGGCCACGTACTGCTTGCCCTGCCACAGCGGCAGGATCGGAACGTCGTCGGCGACGGTGTCCTGGATCTGCGTCAGGTCGGGGGAAGCGGCGATGCGGTCGGCCTCGCGGCGGGACGCCGGAATGAGGTTGTTGATGATCTTGCTGTTGCGGTACGGCAGCTTGAGGAAGTTGTCCTTGTCCAGGAACGGCGCCAGGTAGTTGTCGGCGTCCGGGAAGTCGGGGAACCAGCCCATGCCCCAGACGTCGTAGGAGCCCTTGCGCTCGGCCGGGATGTAGTCCTTCCAGAGCGCGCCCTGGATGCTGACGTCGAACAGGCCGCTGCTGTTGAGCTGCTTCTGAAGGATCTCGAATTCCTTCTTGGTGGCCGAGCCGTAGTGGTCGGTCGTGTAATGCAGCGTCAGCTTCACCGGGGTGGTGATGTTGGCCGCCGCCAGCAGGGACTTCGCCTTGGCGTTGCTCGGGTCGCCGTACTTGTTGAAGAACGAGTTGGAGTGGCCGGTGATGCTGGCCGGGACCAGCGTGAACAGCGGCTCGGCCTGGGTGCCGTAGACCTTGGAGACGAGCTCGCCGCGGTTGATCAGCTGGGCCATCGCCTGGCGGACGGCCTTCGACTTCACGCTCGGGGCGTTGGTGTTGAAGGCGAGGTAGCGGATCTCGAGGCCGGCCATCTCGACGAGGTCGACGCTGTTGTCCGAGTCGTTGGACAGCTTCTGGATCTGCTCCGGCGACATGCTGCGGGTCATGACGTCGATGTCACCCTTGGCGAGCGCCTTGCCCATCGCGTCGGCGTCCGCGAAGGAGACCATCTCGGCCTTGGAGTTGTTCACCTTGAGAGTCCCCTTGTAGTTGGGGTTCTTGGTGAACGTGGCCTTGACGAGCGAGTCGTTCTTGACGTCGCTCTGCAGGGTGTACGGACCGGAGCCGTCGACGTCGAAGCCGTCGCGCAGCTTCTTCTTCTCGTAGTCGTCGGGGTTGACGATGCCGGCGACCGGGGTCGACAGCTTGTACGGGAAGGTGGCGTCGGCGGTCTTCAGGTGGAAGATGACGTCGCGGTCGCCCTTGGCCTCCACCGTGTCGATGGTGGAGAGCAGGCCGACCGGGCCGCCCTCGGCGTTGATGGCCCGCACGCGGTCGATGGAGTACTTGACGTCCTGCGCGGTGATGGCGTCGCCGTTGGCGAACTTCAGGCCCTCACGCAGCTTGCAGGCGTAGCGCTCGTTGCCGGAGTCGGTGAATCCGCAGCTCTCGGCGGCCTCGGGGACGGGTTCACCCTCGCCGCGCGGCTGGATCATCAGCGTCTGCACGGTCTGGCGCAGGATGTTCCAGGTGCCCACGTCGTACGCGTACGCCGGATCGAGCGGCGCGGGAGCGTCCTTGGTGGCGGTGAACTGGTCTGTCGTCCCGACGACGATCGCGTCCCCACCGCTGCTGCCGCTGTCGGAACCACCACAGGCGGCGAGCACGGGCGCGAGCAGGCCGACCACGGCCGGCAGCACCAATGTCTTGCGGTTCATGCTCGTGTTTCTCCAGAGCTGTTCAGGTCCGTGTACCCGGCATGCAGGGGTGTCGCGGCGGATCACGGGGGTAGGGGCGATGGTTCTCGCGACGAGATTAGTCCGCACCTGCACGAGGGTTCGCAGTCACTGGAGTTGAGCAACCATCACACAGCGGAACCGGCCGTGGACAGACCGGAAGCCCGCGACGGGAAGAATTAGTGCAGCTTTCCATCAATCGGGACGCAAGGGCACACGGAACCTCCCCGAAACGGGGCTGTCTGCACACACCGTCCGACCTGTCGACCCCCGTGCGAGTGGCGAACGTCACACCTTCAACAGGCGTGATCGGCACCGGAATTCGGCCGCCCGTCCTGATTCGAATTCCTTCGCACACCCGGACTCCGGAATTCCTGTCTTTCGAATCTGCACACTGGGTGAACGCTCAGCGCATTTCTGTCATCAGCTCTGTCATCAACTCTGTCATCGACTCTGTCGGCAGCCCTGTCGTCACAGGGTGATCAGACCGCGCAGAAATGTCAGGTCCACGTCTTCGAGGGTCGTGACGACGGTGCGCCGGACGGCGGGGGCGATGGCGGCCACCGAGGGCACCACGACCACATGGCAGCCCGCGGCCTCGGCCGCCGCGACGCCGGTCGCGGTGTCCTCGACGACCGCGCATCTGGCCGGGTCCACGCCGAGTCCGGCGGCCGCGGCCAGGTAGGGGTCGGGGTGCGGCTTGGTGCGCGGCACCTCGTCGCCGGCCACCGACAGGGCGAAGTGGTGGGGGCCGAGCGAGGTGAGCACCCGGTCGATGATGCGCCGGTGGGAGGCGGAGACCAGGGCCGTCGGGATCTCGTACTCGGAGAGCTCGGCGAGGAGCCTGGCGGCGCCCGGCATCAGCGGCAGGGCGCGGTCGATACGGCTCTCGAACCCCTGGTTGAGCAGGACCGAGAGCTCGGCGAAGGTGATGTCGGCGCCGGTGGCCTCGATCAGGAACCCCGCACTGCGGGTCATCGGCCCGCCGACCACGACATGACGCCAGGAGTCGTCGAGGGTGTGGCCGAGGCCGGCGAAGATCTCGACCTCGACGTCCCACCAGAAGCCCTCGGTGTCCACCAGGGTTCCGTCCATGTCGAGGAGCACGGCCTGAAGAGCGGAGCCTTCGGCCGTACGGGTTCCGAGCGCGGGGACCGTACTGGTCATCCGGGCGCACCTCCTTGAGGGACGACCAGGCCGGTTCCCGCACGGGAACCGGCCTGCAGTGGACCGACCAGTGTACGACTGTCGCGGCCGAAGTGCCTCGTTTATCCGACGTGGTCCGGGGCACACCCTCTTTACGCCGAGGGATGCTGTGAGCTGCGCCTTCGCCGGATCCGGTGCGCGTTGGCCAGCGCTTTGTCAGCGCGCGTTGAAGTACTTCGCCTCCGGGTGGTGGATCACGATCGCGTCCGTGGACTGCTCGGGGTGCAGCTGGAACTCCTCGGAGAGCTGGACACCGATCCGCTCGGGCTCCAGCAGGTCCGCGATCTTGGCCCGGTCCTCCAGGTTCGGACACGCTCCGTAGCCGAGGGAGAAGCGGGCGCCCCGGTACTTCAGGGCGAACATGTCCTCCATCTCGCCCGGGTCCTCACCGGCGAAGCCCAGTTCCGAACGCACGCGCGCGTGCCAGTACTCGGCGAGCGCCTCGGCCAACTGGACGGACAGGCCGTGCAGTTCGAGGTAGTCGCGGTAGGCGTTCGCCTCGAACATGCGCGCCGTCTCCTCGCCGATCCGCGAGCCGACGGTGACGACCTGAAGGCCGACGACGTCCGTCTCGCCGGACTCCTGCGGACGGAAGAAGTCCGCGAGGCACAGTCGGCGGCCGCGGCGCTGGCGCGGGAAGGTGAAGCGGGTGCGCTCGTTGCCGTGCTCGTCCAGGATGATCAGGTCGTCGTCCTTGGAGACGCACGGGAAGTAGCCGTGGACGACGGCCGCTTCGAGCAGGTTCTCGGTCTGGAGCTTGTCGAGCAGACCGCGCAGCCGCGGCCGGCCGTCGGTCTCGACCAGTTCCTCGTACGACGGTCCCTCGCCCGTACGGGCCTGCTTCAGGCCCCACTGGCCCTTGAACAGCGCGCCCTCGTCGAGCCAGCTCGCGTACTCCTTGAGCTGGATGCCCTTGATGACGCGGGTGCCCCAGAACGGCGGCTCCGGAATGCGGTTGTCGGTGGCGACGTCGGAGCGGACGTGGCCCTCCTCGGGGCGCTCCTCCACCTCGGCGGGCGCGGTCGCCCGCACACGGCGCTGCTTCAGTTCGGGCAGCTTCGCGCCGGGCACGCCGCGCTTGACGCCGATGAGCGCGTCCATCAGGCGCAGGCCCTCGAACGCGTCGCGGGCGTAGCGGACCTCGCCGTCGTAGACCTCGTGCAGATCCTGCTCGACGTACGCGCGCGTGAGGGCCGCGCCGCCCAGGATGACCGGGAAGTCGGCCGCCAGACCGCGCTGGTTGAGCTCCTCCAGGTTCTCCTTCATGATCACCGTGGACTTGACCAGGAGCCCCGACATGCCGATGACGTCGGCCCGGTGCTCGGCGGCGGCGTCCAGGATCGCGGAGACCGGCTGCTTGATACCGAGGTTGACGACGTTGTAGCCGTTGTTGGACAGGATGATGTCGACCAGGTTCTTGCCGATGTCGTGCACGTCGCCGCGTACGGTGGCCAGCACGATGGTGCCCTTGCCGTCGGCGTCGGACTTCTCCATGTGCGGCTCGAGGTGGGCGACGGCGGTCTTCATCACCTCGGCGGACTGGAGCACGAACGGCAGCTGCATCTGGCCGGAGCCGAAGAGCTCGCCGACGACCTTCATGCCGTCCAGCAGCGTCTCGTTGACGATGTCCAGCGCCGGGCGGGTCTGCAGGGCCTCGTCGAGGTCGGCCTCCAGGCCGTTGCGCTCACCGTCGATGATGCGCCGCTTGAGGCGCTCGTCCAGCGGCAGCGCCGCCAGCTCCTCCGCCTTGCCGGCCTTCAGCGACTTCGCGGTGGCGCCCTCGAACAGCTGCATGAGCTTCTGCAGCGGGTCGTAGCCCTCGGCGCGGCGGTCGTAGATCAGGTCGAGGGCGGTGGTGACCTGCTCCTCGTCGAAGCGGGCGATCGGCAGGATCTTGGAGGCGTGCACGATCGCCGAGTCCAGGCCCGCCTTGACGCACTCGTCCAGGAAGACGGAGTTGAGCAGGATGCGGGCGGCCGGGTTGAGGCCGAACGAGATGTTCGACAGGCCCAGCGTGGTCTGCACGTCCGGATGGCGGCGCTTGAGCTCGCGGATCGCCTCGATGGTGGCCAGGCCGTCCTTGCGGGACTCCTCCTGGCCGGTGCAGATGGTGAAGGTCAGGGTGTCGATGAGGATGTCCGACTCGTGGATGCCCCAGTTCCCCGTCAGGTCCTCGATCAGCCGCTCGGCGATCTCGACCTTCTTCTCCGGGGTCCTGGCCTGGCCCTCCTCGTCGATGGTGAGCGCGATCAGCGCGGCGCCGTGCTCCCGGGCCAGCTGCGTGACGCGCGCGAACCGGGACTCGGGGCCGTCGCCGTCCTCGTAGTTGACGGAGTTGATGACCGCGCGGCCGCCGAGCTTCTCCAGGCCGGCCCTGATGACGGGGACCTCGGTGGAGTCCAGCACGATCGGCAGGGTGGAGGCGGTGGCGAAGCGGCCGGCCAGTTCCTCCATGTCGGCGACGCCGTCCCGGCCGACGTAGTCCACACACAGGTCCAGCATGTGGGCGCCCTCGCGGATCTGGTCGCGGGCCATCTCCACACAGTCGTCCCAGCGGCCCTCCAGCATCGCCTCGCGGAACTTCTTCGATCCGTTGGCGTTGGTGCGCTCACCGATCGCGAGGTACGCGGTGTCCTGGCGGAACGGCACCGTCTGGTAGAGCGAGGCGGCACCGGGCTCGGGCCGCGGGTCGCGCTCGGTCGGGGTGGTCGCCCGGACCCGCTCCACCAGCTGGCGCAGGTGCTCGGGGGTGGTGCCGCAGCAGCCGCCGACGAGGGAGAGGCCGTAGTCGCGTACGAAGGTCTCGTGGGCGTCGGCCAGCTCGGACGGGCCGAGCGGGTAGCTGGCGCCGTTCTTGCCGAGGACCGGGAGGCCGGCGTTCGGCATGCAGGACAGCGGGATGCGCGAGTGCCGGGAGAGGTAGCGCAGGTGCTCGCTCATCTCGGCGGGGCCGGTGGCGCAGTTCATGCCGATCATGTCGATGCCGAGCGGCTCCAGCGCGGTCAGCGCGGCGCCGATCTCGGAGCCCAGCAGCATGGTGCCGGTCGTCTCGACGGTGACGGAGACGATGATCGGGAGGTCCAGGCCGGAGATCTCGCGGGCGCGCTGGGCGCCGATCACGGCGGCCTTGGTCTGCAGCAGGTCCTGGGTGGTCTCCACGATCAGCGCGTCGGCGCCGCCGGCGATCAGGCCCTCGGCGTTCTGCTGGAAGGCGTCGCGGATCGTGGTGTACCCGATGTGGCCGAGCGTGGGCAGCTTGGTGCCGGGGCCGATGGAGCCCAGCACCCAGCGCTGGCGGCCGTCCCGGGCGAGGTAGCCGTCGGCGGTCTCGCGGGCGATGCGGGCACCCGCCTCGGACAGCTCGTAGACCCGCTCGGGGATGTCGTATTCGGCCATCGCCGCGTAGTTGGCGCCGAAGGTGTTCGTCTCGACGCAGTCCACGCCGGCGTCGAAGTACTCCTCGTGCACCGAACGGACGATGTCGGGGCGGGTCAGGTTCAGGATCTCGTTGCAGCCCTCGAGGTTCTGGAAGTCCTCGAGGGTGGGGTCCTGGGCCTGGAGCATGGTGCCCATGGCTCCGTCGGCTACCACCACCCGGGTGGCGAGCGCCTCACGGAGCGCGGACACACGGGTCCGGCTGTCGGCGGAAGGGGTCAGTGGCGACGAGGCCATGAAGGGGCTCCCTTGAAGTGCGACGGCTGTCGGCTTTGCGTCCGCCCGCGGATCTTCCGCGGTGGGCACACCTCGCCAGGGTAGCCGGGTCCGGACGGGGACGGACGGGGCGTCCACGACGCGGACGAGGATGACGGGCGGGCCACCTGCGGGATACGAGTGACGCAACAGATCTCGACGGATGACGGCCGATCATTGGCGAGAGGTCGACAACGACCGGTAGTGTTCGGCATTGCCGAACAGCGGCAGCGACGTCGTTTCGTCGACGGTCGAAGGGGACGGAGGCAGCACGGGGATGGCACGGAACATCCAGTCGCTCGAACGGGCGGCCGCGATGCTGCGGCTGCTCGCGGGTGGCGAGCGACGGCTCGGCCTCTCGGACATCGCCTCCTCGCTGGGCCTCGCCAAGGGCACCGCCCACGGGATTCTGCGCACCCTCCAGCAGGAGGGCTTCGTCGAGCAGGACGACGCCTCAGGGCGCTATCAGCTGGGCGCCGAACTGCTGCGCCTGGGCACCACCTACCTCGACGTGCACGAGTTGCGGGCGCGCGCCCTGGTGTGGACGGACGACCTGGCCCGCTCCAGCGGGGAGAGCGTCTACCTCGGCGTCCTGCACCAGCACGGCGTGCTGATCGTGCACCACGTCTTCCGGCCCGACGACAGCCGTCAGGTGCTGGAGATCGGGGCCATGCAGCCGCTGCACTCCACGGCCCTCGGCAAGGTCCTGTCGGCCTACGACCCGGTCGCGCACAGCGAGGCGATCGAGGCCGACCGCAAGGCCTTCACCGACCGTACGGTGTGCGACCTGGAGGACTTCGAGCACATCCTCGACATGTCACGCGCGCGTGGCTACGCGGCCGACGTCGAGGAGACCTGGGAGGGCGTCGCGTCCGTCGCGGCGCCCATCCACGACCGGCGGCGGATGCCGGTGGGCGCCGTGGGCATCACCGGCGCCGTGGAGCGGCTGTGCCGGGACGGCGAGCTGCGCCCCGAACTCGTCGCCGCGGTACGGGACTGCGCCCGCGCGGTGTCGCGGGACCTGGGCGCCGGACGGTTCTGACTCCTCCGCACCTCCGCACCCCATCCCCCGCGCCCTCCGCACCCTCCGCACCTCCGCGCCCCATCCTCGCGCCCTCCGCGCCCTCCGCACCGGCGTGCGCCGTGCGGTACGGACCGCCCGGTCGGTACGCACCGTGCTTGTTACCCCGCCGTACGCAGCTGACCTGCAAGATCGACATTTCTCGCCGATCGATAACGATCGCATTTTCGCCAACATGACCCTTGACGGGCACGCGACCGCGGGGCAAGACTCCCGTCCATCGGTCGGCATTGTCGAACACCTAACGGCAATACGCGCTAGAGTGTGACAACGCCAAGGGCCGGCATCGCTCTCACCCCCGAGGGCAGCTCGAACTCCCGGAGGGACCCGGGGTTCGGTCCCCTGGACGAAGGACAAAGGAGTCGCGGGTGTCCAGCTCCGACATCTTCATCGGCGAGACCATCGGTACCGCCATACTCATCCTGCTCGGCGGTGGCGTCTGCGCCGCCGTGACGCTGAAGGCCTCCAAGGCCCGCAACGCCGGCTGGCTCGCCATCGCCTTCGGGTGGGGCTTCGCCGTTCTGACGGCGGTCTACATCTCCGGCCCCCTCTCCGGCGCCCATCTCAACCCGGCGGTCACCGTCGCCCTGGCCATCAAGGACAGCGACTGGAGCAACGTCCCGGTCTACTTCGCCGGCCAGCTGCTCGGCGCGATGATCGGCGCGACTCTGGTGTGGGTCGCCTACTACGGACAGTTCCACGCGCACCTGACCGACAAGGAGATCGTCGGCGGCCCGGGCGCACAGGCCACGAAGGTCAAGGCCGTCGAGGCGCAGGAGACGGGTGCCGGCCCGGTCCTGGGCATCTTCTCCACCGGTCCGGAGATCCGGAACGCGGTGCAGAACCTCCTCACCGAGATCATCGGCACCGTCGTGCTGATCCTCGCGGTCCTCACGCAGGGCCTGAACGACAAGGGCAACGGCCTCGGTGTCCTCGGTGGCCTGATCACCGCACTCGTGGTCGTCTCCATCGGCCTCTCGCTCGGTGGCCCGACGGGCTACGCGATCAACCCGGCCCGTGACCTCGGCCCGCGCATCGTGCACGCCCTTCTGCCCCTGCCCAACAAGGGCGGCTCCGACTGGGGCTACGCCTGGATCCCGGTGGTCGGTCCGCTGATCGGCGGCGCCATCGGTGCAGGCATCTACAACGTCGCTTTTGCTTAAAGCACGGTGGAACAGTCCCCTCTCAACTCAGTGAATCCCAGGAGCACACAGTGACCGACGCCCACACTGCCGGCCCCTTCATCGCCGCCATCGACCAGGGCACGACCTCTTCGCGCTGCATCGTCTTCGACCGGGACGGCCGTATCGTCTCCGTCGACCAGAAGGAGCACGAGCAGATCTTCCCGAAGCCGGGCTGGGTCGAGCACAACGCCACCGAGATCTGGACCAACGTCCAGGAGGTCGTCGCCGGAGCCATCGCCAAGGCCGGCATCACCCGCGACGACATCAAGGCCATCGGCATCACCAACCAGCGCGAGACCACCGTGCTGTGGGACAAGAACACCGGTGAGCCCGTCCACAACGCCATCGTGTGGCAGGACACCCGCACCGACGCCCTGTGCAAGGAGCTCGGCCGCAACGTCGGCCAGGACCGCTTCCGCCGCGAGACCGGCCTTCCCCTCGCCTCCTACTTCGCCGGTCCCAAGGCCCGCTGGCTGCTGGACAACGTCGAGGGCCTGCAGGAGCGCGCCGAGGCCGGGGACATCCTCTTCGGCACCATGGACACCTGGGTCATCTGGAACCTGACCGGCGGCCCGGACGGCGGCAAGCACGTCACGGACGTCACCAACGCCTCCCGCACCATGCTGATGAACCTCCACACCATGGAGTGGGACGACAAGATCGCCGAGTCGATCGGCGTGCCGCTGCAGATCCTGCCCGAGATCCGCTCCTCCGCCGAGGTCTACGGCGAGATCACCGGCGGCAAGCTGGGCGACCTGCTCGGCGGCATCCCGGTCGCCTCCGCGCTCGGCGACCAGCAGGCGGCCCTGTTCGGCCAGACCTGTTTCGCCGAGGGCGAGACCAAGTCGACGTACGGCACCGGCACCTTCATGGTGATGAACACCGGCGACAAGATCATCAACTCGTACGCCGGCCTGCTCACCACCGTCGGCTACAAGATCGGCGAGCAGAAGACGGTCTACGCGCTCGAGGGCTCGATCGCCGTCACCGGGTCCCTGGTGCAGTGGATGCGCGACCAGATGGGCCTGATCTCCACCGCCGCCGAGATCGAGACGCTCGCGCTGTCGGTCGAGGACAACGGCGGCGCCTACTTCGTGCCGGCCTTCTCCGGCCTGTTCGCCCCGCACTGGCGTTCCGACGCCCGCGGTGTGATCGCCGGCCTGACCCGGTACGTCACCAAGGCGCACCTGGCCCGTGCGGTCCTGGAGGCGACCGCCTGGCAGACCCGGGAGATCGCCGACGCGATGGTCAAGGACTCCGGCGACGAGCTGGTGACCCTGAAGGTCGACGGCGGCATGACCTCCAACAACCTGCTGATGCAGACCCTCGCCGACGTTCTGGACGCACCGGTGGTGCGCCCGATGGTCGCCGAGACCACCTGCCTCGGCGCCGCCTACGCCGCCGGCCTGGCCGTCGGCTTCTGGTCCAGCACCGACGAACTGCGCGCCAACTGGCGCCGGGCCGCCGAGTGGACCCCCCAGATGGACGCGGACACCCGCGACCGTGAGTACAAGAACTGGCTCAAGGCCGTCGAGCGGACCATGGGCTGGCTCGAGGACGAGAGCTGACAAGGGCCCCGCGAAGGCGCAGCCGGCTCTGATGAGGAGTAAGAACCCGAAATGACCAGTCAGTCCACCCTGCAGTCCGTGCCTGCCCTGGGCACCCGCCCGGCCTCCGGCTTCACCGCGAGCCGCGCCGAGACCCGGGAGCAGCTCGCCAAGGCGTCGTTCGACCTTCTTGTGATCGGCGGCGGCATCCTGGGCATCTCCACCGCCTGGCACGCCGCGCAGTCCGGCCTCAGGGTGGCTCTGGTCGACGCCGGCGACTTCGCCGGTGCCACCTCTTCCGCCTCCTCCAAGCTGCTCCACGGCGGTCTGCGCTATCTGCAGACCGGCGCGGTGAAGCTGGTGGCGGAGAACCACTTCGAGCGCCGTGCGGTCTCCCGCCAGGTGGCACCTCACCTGGCGAATCCGCTCACGTTCTACCTCCCCGTGTACAAGGGCGGGCCGCACGGCGCTGCGAAGCTCGGGGCGGGCGTCTTCGCCTACTCCGCGCTCTCCGCGTTCGGTGACGGCGTCGGCCACCTCCTCTCCCCCGCCAAGGCGGCGCAGGACGTGCCCGAGCTGCGCACCGAGAACCTCAAGGCCGTGGCCGTGTACGGCGACGACCAGATGAACGACGCGCGCATGGCGCTGATGACGGTCCGCGCGGCCGTCGAGTCGGGCGCCGTCGTCCTCAACCACGCCGAGGTGACCGGCCTGCGCTTCACCCGGGGCCGGGTGACCGGTGCCGAGCTGCGCGACCGCACCTCGGGCGACGAGTTCGGCGTGGACGCCCGGCTCGTACTGAACGCGACCGGCCCGTGGGTCGATCACCTGCGCAGGATGGAGGACGCGAATGCGGCACCGTCGATCCGGCTGTCGAAGGGCGCGCATCTGGTCCTGAAGCGGACCTCCCCGTGGAAGGCCGCCCTGGCCACCCCGATCGACAAGTACCGCATCACCTTCGCCCTCCCCTGGGAGGACATGCTGCTTCTCGGCACCACCGACGAGGAGTTCGAGGGCGACCCGGCGGACGTCGCGGTCACCGACAAGGACATATCCCAGATCCTCGACGAGGCCGCCTTCTCCGTCCGCGACCAGCAGCTCTCCCGGGATCTGATCACGTACTCCTTCGCGGGTCTGCGGGTGCTTCCCGGCGGCCCCGGCAGCACGGCGAAGGCCAAGCGCGAGACCGTGGTCACGGAGGGCCGCGGCGGCATGCTGTCCGTCGCGGGTGGCAAGTGGACGACCTTCCGCCACATCGGCCGTACGGTCATGAAGAAGCTGGAGTCGCTGCCGGGCGCCCCGCTGGGCGACGACTTCGAGCCCATCGCCTCGCTGCCGAAGAAGCTGCCGCTGCCGGGGGTCGCCAACCCGCGCGCGGTCGCGCACCGGCTGCTGGTGGACAACCCGGCCCCCGGGCCGCGGATGGCCGCCGACACGGCCAAGCACCTTGCCACGCACTACGGTTCGCTGGCCTTCGACATCGCCCGGCTGGCGAACGAGGACCCGGAGCTGGGCCGGCGGGTGCACCCCGACGCTCCGGAGATCTGGGCGCAGGTCGTCTACGCCCGGGACAACGAGTGGGCCGAGACACCGGACGACGTGCTGCGCCGCCGTACGACGCTGACGATCCGGGGACTGGCCACGGACGAGGTCCGCGCGAAGGTCCAGGACCTGCTCGACAAAAAGTGACCTCGTGCCGGTCCTTCCCCTGGCCAGGGCCGGCACGACCACGGAACGGCCCCTCTCCCCTAGGGGGCCGGCTCCGCGGGAGGGGGCGGCTCCGCGCCGACGGAGCCGCCCCTTTCGCGTGGCCGCGGATTCCGGGCCTGAGCTGAGCATTCGGCGCCCCGTTCAGCCCGCTGGACGCCATAATGGCGTGAGACATCGGATGTCTGAACGACAGGGAGGCGGGACATGGCGGTCACCGACGAGGCGATCGAGAAGATCAAGGGGATGATCGTCTCCGGCGCGCTGCGCCCCGGCGACCGGCTGCCCAAGGAGAGCGAGCTGGCGGCCGAGCTCGGGCTGTCCCGCAACTCCCTGCGGGAGGCGGTGCGCGCCCTGTCGCTGATCCGGATCCTGGACGTACGGCAGGGTGACGGCACCTATGTGACCAGCCTCGACCCGCAGTTGCTGCTGGAGGCCCTGAGCTTCGTCGTCGACTTCCACCGCGACGACACCGTGCTGGAGTTCCTGGCGGTGCGGCGCATCCTGGAGCCGGCCGCCACGGCGATGGCCGCCTCGCGCGTCAGCGAGCAGCAACTGGACGCGCTGACGGCCCAGTTGGACAAACTGGGGGACGCGCCGTCGGTGGAGGAGCTGGTCGCCTGCGACCTCGACTTCCATCGCGGCATCGTGCAGAGCTCCGGCAACTCCGTGCTCTGCTCGCTGCTGGACGGCCTGTCCGGGCCGACCACCCGGGCCCGCATCTGGCGCGGTCTGACCCAGGAGGACGCGGTGAGCCGCACCCTGCACGAGCACCGGGCGATCCTGGCCGCGCTGCGCGACCGGGACGCGGAGGCGGCGCGGTCGTGGGCCACGGTGCACATCGCGAGTGTCGAGCAGTGGTTGCGTTCCACGCTGTGAGGTACGCGGAAGGCGAGGGTGTCCGGGGCTCCCGAACAGGGCAGTGATCCGTTCACCCGCCCGTGCAAGGGGGCTGCGGGCGCCCCCGTCGCACGCCGTAAGGTTGGGTGGTCAAGCGAGGGCACGTCGGAAGGAGGCCTGGGTGATCGAGCTCGAGGGGGTTCCCGAGCTGATCGACCCGGTCATGGTGGCCGCGTTCGAAGGCTGGAACGATGCCGGCGACGCAGCCTCCGCCGCGGTCGCGCATCTGGACAAGGAGTGGAAGGGCGAGGTGTTCGCGGCGCTGGACGCCGAGGACTACTACGACTTCCAGGTGAACCGCCCCACGGTGTGGATGGACGGTGGCGTGCGCAAGATCACGTGGCCGACCACGCGCCTCTCGGTGGTCCGGGTCGGCGGCGACAAGCCACGCGACCTCGTACTCGTCCGTGGCATCGAACCGTCCATGCGCTGGCGCTCGTTCTGCAACGAGCTGCTGGGCTTCGCGCACGAACTCGGCGTGGAGCTGGTGGTCGTACTGGGCGCCCTGCTCGGTGACACCCCGCACACACGTCCGGTCCCGATCAGCGGCACCACGTCCGACGCGGACCTGGCGCGCCGCATGGACCTGGAGGAGACGAAGTACGAGGGGCCCACGGGCATCGTCGGGATCCTCCAGGAGGCATGTACGCACGCGGGCGTGCCGGCCGTGTCGCTCTGGGCGGCCGTGCCGCACTACGTGTCGCAGCCGCCGAACCCGAAGGCGACGCTGGCCCTGCTCAACCGCCTGGAGGACCTGATCGACGTGCGCATCCCGCTGGGCGAGCTGCCCGAGGACGCGCGCGCCTGGCAGGTGGGCGTGGACCAGCTGGCCGCCGAGGACAGCGAGGTCGCCGAGTACGTCCAGACGCTGGAGGAGGCGCGGGACACCGCGGAGCTGCCGGAGGCGTCGGGCGAGGCGATCGCCCGCGAGTTCGAGCGGTATCTGCGGCGCCGGGACGGATCGGGCCCGTCGGGCGGCGGGCACGCCACCGCGGACGGCAGCGACAGCACGCCCTACCTGCGGGACAACCCCGGCGGCCGGGCGAAACCGCCCAAGCCGCCGAAGCCGGGGGCGGAGGACGACGAGTCCTCGGAGGAATGAGCGAGTGAGGGCCGAGTGAGGGCGGTGCGCCGGTGGCGCACCGCCCTTCTTGTCGCCCGTACGGCCGCCCGGCGCGTCAGGACGCCGGTGACTTTGGCCGGAATGGGACGTGACCGCTACTTCCGGTCGGAATGCACACGTTACCCAATTCAACTTGTTTCAAACGGAGTTGGCGAAAACAGCCTTTACGCATCGGCGCACGCGTGCTTGGTTGTGGAGCGACGGCGCACTCGCACGGACCGAACCGAAGGGAGCGGCACCGATGAGCGACCAGGTAGAGCCGGCAGCGGGTCCCGGGGCCGGCGGCCCCGGACCCGACGGAGCGGGATTCACCTATCGAGGAGCCGAGCAGGAACTGATCGTCGTCGCCGGCGCCGAGGCCCGGCTGCGCGCCCGCACCGAAGGCGTCCGCTCGGCGGCCGGTGCCGACGTCACGGCCCTCAACATGTTCCTCAGCGACGAACAGCTGCGGCTGCAACCGCTGTTCGGCAGCGAGGAGCGGCTCCAGCAGACGTCCGCAGCGCCGGGCGAGCAGAGCGTGCCCGACCTCGCGCTGTTCTACCGGGTGCGGGGCGGGGAGAGCCGCGCCCAGGAGCTGCGGTCGCGGATCGCGGCCCTGCCGGGGATCGACACGGCCTACGTGAAGCCGGGCGCCGTCCCCGCAACGGTGTCCGACGACGACCGCCGCCTGAAGGAAGGCGCCCCGGTCACACCGGACTTCAGCGGCCGGCAGGGCTATCTGCGTCCCGCCCCCGACGGGATCGACGCCCACTGGGCATGGCACCGGCCCGGTGGTTCGGGTCAGGGGGTGACGGTCGTCGACGTCGAGGGAGCCTGGCAACTCGGTCACGAGGACCTGGCCGCCAAGCTGTCCGGCATCGTGGTCGGCACCCCGCTGACCGACCTCGCCTGGCGCAACCACGGCACCGCCGTGATCGGCGTGATCGGCGGCGACCGCAACGAGTACGGCGTGTGCGGCATCGTGCCCGAGGCCGTGACCGCGGCCGCGTCCTTCCAGGAGATCGGCACGGCGGCCGCGATCCACGCGGCGGCCGACCGGCTCGGCCCCGGCGACATCGTCCTGGTCGAACTCCATCGCCCGGGGCCGCGATTCGAGTACGCCGAGCGCGACGACCAGCGCGGCTACATCCCGCTGGAGTGGTGGCCGGACGACTTCGCGGCCGTCCGGTACGCCACCGCCCGGGGCATCGTCGTCGTCGCGGCCGCGGGCAACGGCGGCGAGTCGCTGGACGACGCGGTCTACGAGCGCCGCCCCGACGAGTTCCCCGAGTGGTGGCGCAATCCGTTCAACCCCTCCAACCAGTCCTCCGGCGCGGTCCTGGTCGGCGCGGGCGCACCGCCGCCCGGCACGCACGGCCGTGACCACGGACCCGACCGGTCCAGGCTCGCGTTCTCCAACTACGGTGCCCGCGTGGACACCCAGGGCTGGGGCCGCGAGGTCACGACCACCGGCGGCTTCTGGGACCAGCCCGGCGATCTGCAGGGCGGGCCCGAGGAGGTCGCCTGGTACACGGACACGTTCTCGGGGACATCCGCCGCCTCCCCGGTCGTGGTCGGCGCACTGGCCGCGCTGCAGGGCATGCTCAAGACGGCCGGCCAGGCGCCGATGTCCCCGGAACGTGCCCGTGAGGTGCTGCGCGCGACGGGCTCGCCGCAGCAGGACGCACCCGGCCGGCCCGCCTCCCAGCGGATCGGCAACCGGCCCGACATCAAGGCGGCGGTCAACCGTCTGCTGCCGCAGTCCGTCGGCTCGGGGCGGGCCGAGCGGTACTGGGACGAGCTACTGCCGTATCCGCGCGAACTCCCGCCGAGGCTGAGGCTGTTCGTGGCCGGCGCCTGGCGGAACCTCAACCACCCGTCCCCCGATATCCGCCAGGCGGTGCACTCCGCCTTCGCGGGGGGACGGCCAGACGTCCGAGTGTGGTTCTCGGACGACGAGATCGTCGGCCTGGTCGTCACGGGCTGACGTATCCCAACCATCAGGGAAGGTGACACCCGCATGAGCACCACCCCGCAGATGAGCCAACTGGGACAGCAGCAAGGACAGCAGAACCCGAGCACGTCGCCCTACCAGCAGTACCAGCAGCAGCCGTTCGGGCAGCAGGGCTTCGGCCAGCAGCCGTTCGGGCAGCAGGGCCCCGGCCAGCAGGGCCCCGGCCAGCAGCCCATGGGTATGGGTATGAGCGGCTCGCTCGAGCAGCTCCAGCAGCTCGGCCAGCAGCAGCCCTACCAGGGCCTCCTTCAGCAGCTCGGCCAGCCCCAGATGGGGCAGCAGCAGGGGCAGCAACAGGGGCAGCAACAGGGGCAGCAGCAGGTCGAACAGCAGGTGCAGCAGCACGTCCACCAGATCGTCCAGGCCGCCGTGCAGCACGTCCAGCAGCAGATCCAGGCGCTGCAAAGCGGCGTGGCCGACGGCTACATCGACGTCGTGCAGCCGCTGCCGGGGCAGCCCAGCGTCATCGTGCTGCGCATCAGCGGCCAGCTCAGGGTCTTCGCCAACCCGACCCCCCAGACCCACGACCAGGTCCAGCAGGCCTTCGCGTTCGGCCACCAGGTGGTCGGCATCTGGGACTCCAACTCGCCGCACATCCTGCGCAGCATCCAGATCCGCAGGATCTGACCCGCTGGGCCTGACCCGCGCGAAGTAAACACGAGGGGCGCTTCCTCCCGGGAGGAAGCGCCCCTTTCCGTGTGCGACGAGCGCGCTACAGGGCCACGCCCAGCAGGGCGTCCACGGCGCGCGACACGACACCGGGAGCGCCGGTGTCGGTACCGCCCTCGGCGTCCTGGCGGGCGGCCCAGCGGTCGACCGCGGCGAGCGCGGCCGGTGCGTCCAGGTCGTTCGCGAGCGCCTCGCGGATCTCCTCGACCAGGGCCTCGGCCGGCGGGCCGTCGGGCCGGGAGACCGCGGCGCGCCAGCGGCCGAGCCGGGCCACGGCGTCCGGGAGGACCTGGTCGGTCCACTCCCAGTCGGACCGGTAGTGGTGGGCGAGCAGCGCCAGCCGGATCGCGGCCGGGTCCACCCCGTCGCGCCGCAGCGCGGACACGAAGACCAGATTGCCCTTGGACTTGGACATCTTCTCGCCGTCCAGGGCGACCATGCCGGCGTGGACGTACGCCTTGGCCATGGGGAACTCGCCGGTCAGCACCTGGGCGTGCGAGGCGCCCATCTCGTGGTGCGGGAAGGCGAGGTCGGAGCCGCCGCCCTGGACGTCGAAGCCCATGCCGAGGTGGTCCAGGGCGATGGCGACGCACTCGATGTGCCAGCCGGGCCGGCCGGGGCCGAGCGAGCCGCCGTCCCAGCTCGGCTCGCCCTCGCGGGCGGTCATCCACAGCATCGGGTCGAGCGGGTTCTTCTTGCCCGGGCGGTCCGGGTCGCCGCCGCGCTCGGCGGACAGCAGCCGCATGGCGGCCGCGTCGAGGTTCGAGACCTTGCCGAAGTTCGGGTCGGACTCGACGGAGAAGTAGACGTCGCCCTCGAGTTCGTAGGCGGCGCCCGCGTCCCGCAGCCGCTCGACGAGCGGGACGATGCCGGGTATCGCCTCGACCGCGCCTATGTAGTGCTGCGGGGGCAGCATCCGCAGGGCCGTCATGTCCTCGCGGAAGAGGGTCGTCTCCTGCTCGGCGAGGGCGACCCAGTCGACGCCGTCCCGCTGGGCCCGCTCCAGGAGCGGATCGTCGACGTCGGTGACGTTCTGGACGTAGTGAACCTGCCGCTTGGTGTCGAGCCACACGCGCTGCACGAGGTCGAACGCGTTGTAGGTCGCCGCGTGACCCATGTGGGTCGCGTCGTACGGAGTGATGCCGCAGACGTAGATACGGGCGACGGGACCGGGGTCGAGGGAGACAAGACCGCCGGTCGCGGTGTCGTGGATCCTCAGGTCGCGGCCCTGACCAGGCAGGGCGGGGACCTCGGAAGCGGGCCAGGCATGCATGTCATGAGCCTAACCGGACGGAAGTTCCGTATACGAACCGGACCGGGCCGGATGGCCGGTAGGGCGCTCTTGCGCGCTACCCGCCGCTCTGCTCCTAGACCGGCGGCCAGGGAATGGCCGGCCACTCCCCGCCGGGCTCCGGGTGCCTGCCGGACTCCAGCAGTACGGCGACCCGCGCGCGCGTGGCGTCCACTTCGGCGGCGGTGATCAGCCCGGACAGCCGCGCGGCCAGTGCTCCCCGCTCGCCCAGGGACTCCTGAAGGGCCTTGAGTACGTCGACCGCGTCCGGGGCCAGGGGTTCGCCCGCCCACCCCCACAGCAACGTCCTGAGCTTGTTCTCGGTGTTGAAGGTCACCCCGTGGTCGATCGCGTACAGCCGGCCCTCGGCCGTGGGCAGCAGATGGCCGCCCTTGCGGTCCGCGTTGTTGATCACGGCGTCGAGCACCGCGAGCCGGCGCAGCCGCTCGTCGTCGGCGTGCACCAGGAGCGCCGTCCGTCCCTCGCCCACCTCGGCGAAGCCGATCGCCTTCCAGCCCGGCTCGGGCTCCTCACCGTCCACGAGAGCGAGCAGCTCCGCCTCGGGAGTCACCTCGACCCACAGCTGGACCATCCCCTCGCCGTACGGCCCCTCGCGCAGCACGGTCGGCGGGACGAGACCCCAGCCGGTCGCCGCGGAGACCTCGTAGGCGGCCACCTCACGCTGGGCCAGGGTGCCGTCGGGGAAGTCCCACAGCGGCCGCTCCCCGGCCACGGGCTTGTAGATGCAGGCCGCCTCCCGGCCGTCGTGGGAGACCGTGCAGTACAGCGCGGTGTTGGACGCCTCGCGGATACGGCCGCGAACGGTGAGCTCACCCTCCGCGAGCAGGTCGACGCCGGTCACGCTCCGCGGCGGTATCCGTTCTGGCGCGGACATACGTGTCCTTCCGGGTCGAGCGGGAGGCTGCACAGCGGGCACGGCGGCCGCCCGGCGTTGACGACGTCCAGGGCGCGCTTGGCGAAGGCCCTCGCCTGCGCGCCGGTCAGCCGGACCCGCAGCATCGGGGGTCCGTTCTCCTCGTCCTGGAGCAGGCGCTCCTCGGCCTCGGCGAGGTCCTCCTCGGAGTCCGCGTCGAGCTCCACGAGAGCCTGCGCCTCGACGATCATGCGCTGTTCCTCGCCGTCCCAGGCGAGGGCCATGGTGCCGACCCGGAACTCCTCCTCCACGGGGGTGTCCAGCGGGTCGTTGTCACCGACCTCCGCGGAGGCCACGGCCGGCACGGCGGCGCTGCCGCCACTGCGCCGTACGACCTCGTCGAGCAGTTCGTCCATGCGCTCGGCGAGGGCGGCGACCTGGGTCTTCTCCAGGGCCACGCTGGTCACACGGGGGCCCGCGGTGGCCTGGAGGAAGAACGTACGGCGTCCGGGCAGCCCGACCGTACCCGCCACGAAGCGGTCCGGCGGGTCGAAAAGGAACACCTGACGGGACACGTCCTGTCTCCTGGATTCATGGATCGGCATCGGACCGGATGACCGCACGGACCGCACGGGCGGAGGGGTGCGGCGCTAATGCGACCGCTTCACCCTACTGCGCCCGACGATCACGGTGCGCCCGCACCGCCCCCGACCGGGGCGTCACCGGCCGGGGGTTCCTCGCGCGGCACCAGGGACGTGAAGTCGCCGGTGTCACCGAGGCGGACGAGGAACGGCCGCAGTCGTGTGTAACGGATCGCTGTGATGGAACACGGTTCAACGGAAATCCTCTGGAAGAGGTCGAGATGAAGTCCAAGTGCGTCCGCCACGAGCGACTTGATGATGTCGCCGTGCGAACACATCACGTAGACGGCGTCGGCGCCGTGGTCGCGCTCCACGCGCGCGTTCCACTCGCGTACGGCTTCGGCGGCGCGGGTCTGCATCGCACGCATCGACTCGCCGCCCGGGAACGCGGCGGCCGACGGGTGCGCCTGCACGACCTGCATCAGCGGCTCGTCCCCCAGCTCGGCGAGCTTGCGGCCGGTCCAGTCGCCGTAGTGCGCCTCCCCGATCCGCTCCTCGGTGTGGACGGTGAGCTCCGGCCGGGCCAGAAGAAGCGGCCGGAGGGTCTCCTGGCAGCGCTGGAGCGGGCTGCTCACCACCTCGGAGAGGGGCAGCTCGGCGAGGCGCCCGGGGAGTGCGGCGGCCTGCGCGGCCCCGCGTTCGTCGAGGGCGACGCCGGGCGTCCAGCCCGCGAGCACCCCCTCGGTGTTGGCGGTGGAACGTCCGTGCCGGACCAGGATCAGCGTGGGCATGCGGCCAAGCGTAGGCGCACGCCCGGGTGCGTCCACGGGTGGACGGCGGGAGAATACGCTCCGTGATCGTCGACTGCGCCATCTACCGCGACGGGCGCCGTACGGAGGGGCCCGAGGACTTCTCCGACGCCCTCGACATGTGCCGCCGCGGCGGCGACGCCTTCGTCTGGATCGGCCTCTACGAGCCGACCGAGAAGGAGTTCCGCAAGGTCACCCAGGAGTTCGCACTGCACCCGCTGGCCGTCGAGGACGCCCTGAACGCGCATCAGCGCCCCAAGCTCGAGGTGTACGACGACTCGCTGTTCGTGGTCCTCAAGCCGGTCGGATACGAGGCCAAGAGCGACATCGTGACCTCCGGCGAGGTCATGGTCTTCCTCGGCGACTCGTTCGTGGTGACCGTTCGCCACGGCGAGGAGTCGCCCCTCGCGGACGTACGGCACCGTCTCGAGGAGGAGCCCGACATGCTCCGGCACGGCCCCACGGCCGTGCTCTACGCGATCTCCGACGCCGTGGTCGACCACTACGTGGAGGTGGCGGACGAACTGGGCACCGACCTGGAGGAGCTGGAGGCGGAGGTGTTCTCGCCGACCGGCGGCGGCTCGCGGCACACGGCGTCCCGGATCTACGCCTTCAAACGGCAGGTGCTGGAGTTCCGCCGGGCCACGGGCCCGCTGGCCCAGCCGCTGACCCGGCTCGTGGGCGACGGGCTGTTCGGCGTGAAGGTGCCCTTCGTGCATGAGAAGGCACGGCCGTTCTTCCGGGACGTGAGCGACCACCTCACGCGCGTGAACGAGGCGGTGGAGGGCCTGGACCGGCTGGTCTCGGACGTGCTCTCCGCGCATCTCGCGCAGATGAGCGTCCGGCAGAACGACGACATGCGGAAGATCTCCGCCTGGGCGGCCATGGCCGCGGTCCCCACGATGATCGCGGGCATCTACGGAATGAACTTCGACCACATGCCGGAGCTGCACTGGACGGTGTCGTATCCGGCGGTGATTCTGCTGATGGCCGTGCTGGAGGTGCTGCTGTACCGGCTGTTCAAGCGCCGGGGCTGGCTGTGAAGTGTGCGGTCGCGGGGAAGCCGCGGGGCATCAGGCGAACTCGGGGGCGGTGGTGGCGGGTCCGCCGAGCGCGTCGCGCCGCTCCGGCATCCTCAGGCTGACCATCCGCCGCCAGCCCGCGATCCGCTCGTACCCGTAGACGGCCTGGATGCCCGCGGTGAGCAGGGCCGACTTCGCCCGGGACCAGCCGAGAACGCGGCCCATGTGCTGCATGACGGCGATGCTGACGTCGCGGTAGACGCGGATCTCGGCGAGCGCGCACTCCCGCAGCGTCCGCTGGATCGCCCGGCCGTGCCCGGCGCGCGCGAAGCGGAGCAACTCCTCGTGGCAGTAGGCCAGATGGCTGTCCTCGTCGGTGGAGATCATCATCACCGCGCGCCCGATGTCGGGGTGGTCGGCGAAGTGCCTGCGCAGCAGTTCCATCTGCTCGGAGGCGCGCTGTTCGGTGACCCGGCTGTGGGCGAGGTAGACGACGATGTCCTGCACGGTGAGCGGCTCGTCGCCGCTGAGCTTGTCGTGGGCCAGGCCGATGCCGTGCTTCTCCAGGAGCATCGTGTAGTCGGTCTCGGGCGGTACCGGGACGGGTTCGAGCCCGCGCTTCCTGATCAGCGCGTTGAAGATCCGCCCGTGCTTGTCCTCGTCGGCACCGTGCCGGGTGATCTTGGGAGCCAGCCGGCGTTCGCTCTCCGGCACGAGCGCGGCGATGCGGGCGTTCTCCCAGCCGCCCTGGGCCTCACCGCCGGCCGCGATGGAGCAGAACAGGGCGAAGGAGTCGTCGTTGTCGAGAATCTCCTGGAACAGGCTCTTTGCCGAAAGCATCGTGGGCACCTCTCTGCAGGCTCGCGCAATTCCGCCGGATTCCGCGAAGACCGAGTCAAATGCGGCTCGAGAGGTGCTGCAACAGCTGTGTCGGACAACTCCGCCAAAAGGAGGACCCGCGCGCTCGCACGGGTGCGTAACCACCGGGGCCCGGGCGCGTTGTTCACGGTGACGGCCGTGGCGGGGAAGACCCCCGAGCCCCCACCACGGCCGCAGAAAACTTCACTCGCCGCATGCCCCGCCCGCAGCCCCGCGTCACGCCAGTCCGGCGCGCTCCAGGGCCTCGGTGCCGGCGCGGAGCGACGCGAGCCGCTCGTCGAGCGTGAAGCCCGCCGGGTTCAGGCTCAGGGTGGTGACACCGGCCGCGGCGTACTCCTTCATCCGGTCCGCGATGCGGTCCACGGAGCCGAGCAGCGTCGTCTGGTCGATCAGGTCGTGCGGGACGGCGGCCGCGGCGCCCTGCTTGTCGCCGGAGAGGTACTTCTCCTGGACCTCGGCGGCCGCGGCCTCGAAGCCCATGCGCTGGGCGAGCTGGTTGTAGAAGTTCTGCTTGGCGCTGCCCATGCCGCCCACGTACAGCGCCGTGTAGGGACGGAAGGCGTCGGCGAGCGTGGACACGTCCTTGTCCTCTCCGACGGCCAGGGGCAGCGTCGGGTGGACGTCGAAGCCCTCCATCGTCTTTCCGGCCTTCTCGCGCCCGGCCCGCAGATACTTGATCGTGGTCTCCCCCAGGTGCGCGGCGGAGGGGAAGATCAGCAGGGCTCCCTCGGCGATCTCACCGGTCTGCTCGAGGTTCTTCGGGCCGATCGCGGCGATGTACAGCGGGATGTGCTCGCGCTGCGGGTGCACGGTCAGCTTGATCGGCTTGCCCGGACCGCCGGGCAGCGGCAGCGTCCAGTGCTCGCCCTCGTACGTCAGCCGCTCGCGGGTCATCGCCTTGCGCACGATCTCCACGTACTCACGCGTGCGCGCCAGCGGCTTGTCGAACTTGACGCCGTACCAGCCCTCGGAGACCTGCGGACCGGACACGCCGAGGCCGAGGCGGAAACGGCCGCCGGAGAGCGAGTCCAGCGTGGCCGCGGTCATCGCGGCCATCGCGGGCTGGCGGGCCGGGATCTGGAAGATGGCCGAACCGATGTCGATGCGCTCGGTCTGGGCGGCGACCCAGCTGAGCACGGTGGCCGCGTCCGACCCGTAGGCCTCCGCGGCCCAGCACACGGCGTACCCGAGCCGGTCGGCCTCCTTGGCGACCGCGAGGTTGTCCGCGTCCATTCCGGCACCCCAGTAGCCGAGGTTGATCCCGAGCTGCATGCCGCATCCCCTTACCGATCAGTAACGTGCCTGTTCGGCAGACCCTAGCGCGTGGAAACTGGTTGTCCACAGGCACCCACACCATAGGTTCTGGCCAGTAATCTCGGCGTTCATGGAGCAGAGGCATCTCGGCCGTACCGGTCTTCGCGTGTCCCGCATCGGACTCGGCACCCTCACCTGGGGCAGGGACACCGACGAGCACGACGCCGCGGACCTCTTGAAGTCGTTCTGGGAAGCGGGCGGGAACCTCGTCGACACTGCGGACGTGTACGGCGACGGGGAGGCCGAGTACCTGCTCGGACGGCTCATAGAAGGCCTGGTCCCGCGCCGGGACCTGGTGATCTCGACCAAGGCCGGCAGCGTGCCGGACCCGGACCGCCGCGTCGACGGCTCGCGCGGCCATCTGCTCTCCGCCCTGGACGCCTCGCTCGCCCGCCTCGGCACGGACTACGTCGACGTCTGGCACATCCACGCCTACGACACCTGCACCCCGCTCGACGAGACGCTCCACGCCCTCGACCTGGCGGTCAGCAGCGGTCGCGCGCGCTATGCCGGTGTCTCCAACTTCTGCGGCTGGCAGCTCGCGAAGGCGGGGACGTGGCAGCTCGCGGTTCCCGGCACCCGGACCCGCCTGGCGAGTGCGCAGATGGAGTACTCGCTGCTGCAGCGCGGCGTGGAGCGCGAGGTGCTGCCGGCCGCGCTGGACCTGGGCATCGGCCTGCTGCCTTCCTCGCCGCTGGGCCGCGGGGTCCTGACGGGCAAGTACCGGGGCGACGCCATGCCTCCCGACTCGCGCGGCGCCTCGGACCATCTGGCGCCCTTCGTCGCGCCGTACCTCGACGACACGGCGAGCCGCATCGTGGACGCCGTGCAGACCGCCGCGGACGGGCTCGCGGTGACGCCCCTTCAGGTCGCCCTCGCCTGGATCCGCGACCGGCCCGGGGTGACCGCCCCCGTCATCGGTCCGCGCAACGCGCAGCAGCTCACGGCGGCATTGTCAGTGGAGGCCCTTAGTCTTCCTGACGAGATCTGCCGGGCTCTCGACGATGTGTCGGCGCCCGTGCACCGCTATCCCGATCACGACTGGAGCACGCTGTGAGCACGGACCCCGAGACCACGGAGAACGCCGAGCCGGGGACGCCGGGCGCGGCTGCGGAGAACGACGCACAGGAAGCGGACGCCACCGCGGTGGCGGACGCCACCGCGGAGGCGGCGGCCGAAGACGGGAGCACGCCGGCGACCGAGGAAGAGGGCACGTCTGCGGCCGGGGGCGAGAGCACGCCTGCCGCCGGGGCCGACGGTGCGGGCGCGGCCGAAAAGTCCGAGGCCGAGGCCGAGTTGGCGGCGCAGCGGGTCGAGCGGGAGCGGATCGAGCGGCGCAAGGCCGAGAAGGCGGCACCCGTCGACAGCGGCGCGAAGCTCAGCGGGAAGGCCGCCGATCTGCTCGCCGCCGTGCGGGCCGTGGAGAGCGGCGGCAAGCCCGTCGCCGCCGTCTTCGAGGAGCCCGGGCCCGCTCCCCGCCGCCCCGCCCCCGAGCCGGTACGGCGGCCGCAGCCCACGCAGGCGGTCGCACCGGCCGGCGGTCCCGCGCCGGAAGCGGTCGGCGCGGTGGGGCGCGTCCTCGCCGACGGCGGCGCCCCGGACGCCCTCGCCGCACCGGCCGCCGCCGCTCTCGGTGAGGACGCGGACGAGCAACTGCGCGCCGATCCCTGGCTGTTGCTGCGCGTCGGCGGGGTGCGGCCCGAGCAGGCCGACGGCTTCGCGCGGGCGCTGCTCGGTGCGGACTGCCGGCCGGACGACGAGCGGCGGGGCCGGGCGCTGACGGGCTGGCTGCTGGAGCAGGCGGCGCTCGCCGGGCACACGGCCCTGGAGATGTCCGCGCTCACCGCGGCGCTGGCCCAGCGGGGCGTGCCCGACACCGAGGCGGCCGTGCAGAGCGCCGTCGCGGAGGGCGAGGCGCTGGTCTTCCAGGACGCTCTCGACCCGACCGCGCCGGAGCCGCAGGCGGGCGAGGACGGCGAGGAGGCAGAGGAGCGCCCGGTCCGTATCCTGATCGGCCTGGAGCGCTGCGCCCTCGCGGAGGAGAGCCTCGCCGACGGTCTGGCCCGGCTGATCAACTCGGTGCCCAAGCAGGACGGTTCCGCCGAGGACTGGGAGCAGGCCGCCGCCGCGGCAAAGGGCTCCACCGCCGAACTCCTGCGTGCGGTCGCCGGCCACGGCCTGGTGCTGCATACCGGCGGCGAGGCCTCCCTGGCCGAACCGGCGGCCCTCCTGCGGGCGGCGGCCGGCCTCGGACTGCGTGCCTGGGCGGCCACGCACGCCCCCGGCGGCCGCGAGCGGTTCGCGGCACTCTGGGCCGGGCAGGGGCAGGAAGGCCCCGGGCCGGACGCCGCGTCCGTCGCCACCGTCGCCGGTCTGCTCTCCGGCGCCGAGGGCCCCGGTCGGGACGCCGACGGCGCGCTGGACCTCGACCTCCTCGTCGTGCTCGACGCGCCCCAGCTCGACGTCGAGACGGGCGCCCTGCTGCTCGAGTCGCTCCCGGACGGCGCCCGGCTGGTGCTGGCAGGTGACCCGGCGGTGCTGTGGTCGGCCGGGCCCGGGCGGGTGTTCGCCGATCTGCTGGGGGCGGGGATCTGCCCGCGGATCGCCTCCCGGCGACCGGACCCGGGCCCCTTGGGCGAGCTGGTCTCCGGCGTCGGCATCGGCGAGCTCCAGCAGGTCGAGGCTCCCGGCAAGGAGGTCGTCATCGTGCCCGTGCGGGACGCGGGCGAGGCCGTGCACCGGACCGTGCAGCTCGTCGCGGACTCGGTGCCGCGGGCGATCGGCGTCCCGTCCGAGCAGACCGTGGTGATCACTCCGGGCCACGGCGGAGCGGCGGGGACGCGAGCCCTCAACGCGGCGCTGAAGGAACGCCTCAACCCCGGCCCAGGCCGCTTCGGCGGCTTCGACCCCGGCGACCGGATCGCCTACTCCCCCGCGCCGGGCCGTACGGTGCCGGGCACCGTCGTGAAGGCCGACGCCGACGGGCTGCACCTGTCGTGCGCCGGCACCCCCGTCGTCGTGGCGAAGGAGCGGGTGGAGCAGTCCGTGCGGCACGGGTGGGCGCTGACCGCGCACCAGGCGGTGGGCGACCGCTGGCCCGCGGCGGTCGTGGTGCTGCCCGGGGACGCGGCGCAGGCCCTGAGCCGCCCGTGGGTCTACACGGCGTTCGGCAGGGCGGGCAGACATCTGTCCGTGGTCCACGGCGTGGAACAGGCGCTCCCCCGCGCCGTGGCCGAGGTCCTGGCCAAGCCCCGCACCACCCGCCTCCCGCTGCTGCTGGCGACCCAGGCACCGGCCGCCGGCTGACGCACCCGCCGGAACGGCGACGGCTGCGGGCCCGGGGGTCTCCCCCAGGGACCGCAGCCGTCGGGCCGCGATGCCGGTGCCCGGCGTCAGCGCTCCGCGTCCAGCGGCTCCAGGTCCTCCTCGCCGTCCAGGTCCGCGTCGAGGTCGTCCTCGAGATCCTCGTCCTCCACGTCCTCGAGGTCGACGTCGTCGAGCTCGTCGTCGAACACCGCGCTGACGTCGAAGCGGCAGACCACCCGCTGCGGGTCGATCTGCTCGAACGGCGCCTCTAGCCACTCGCCGGGCTCGGGCTGTTCGTCCGTGGCCGTCACCCAGAGCGTGGAGTCGCCCTCCTCCAGCCCGAACTCCTTGTGCCGCGAGGCGATCTCGTCCGGTTCGAACTCGCCGAAGAGGATGCCCAGCGCACCGTGCACCGTCGCCGAGGCCTCCGCGCCGCTGCCCCGGGAGTCGTCCGAGTCCACCGCCTCCACCCGCTGTGCCTGCGCCAGCAGCCGCTGCGGCTCCACCACCGCGTAGTCGCGGCGGATGAGCACGCTCAGGGCGTTCGGCTCCTCGGGACCCGTGTACGGCGGCAGCGCGTCCTCCGCGCCGGGGATCTCGAACGGCGTGACCTCGTCGTAGCGGTCGTAGAGCAGCTCGTCGTACGTCTCGGCGGCCCCGGCGAGCTCGTTGAACGCCTCGTAGACGGCCGGGTCGTCCTCCCCGGACCTGCGTTCGACCGCGGCCAGGTGGCGGTCGAGCGCGGTCTTGACCGCCTCGGCGGCGGCTCGTACCTCGGCAGCGGTGGGCTGCGCAGCATCAGACATAGTGCAGACGCTATCCGTACCGGGCCCCAGCCCGCACAATAGATGCGATGCCGGAATACGAATTTGTCGACGTGTACGTGCCGCGCGGGGTTTCCCGCAAGGACGCCACACGCCTGCTGACGGACCATGCCGAGTACGGACACTGGGAGTTGGACCGTCTGAGCCTGCTGCGCGACGGCAGCCGCAGAGTGCGGTTGCGCCGGCGGATCATCCGCCAGGTGCGCGCCACGTGGTGAGCTGAGGCCCAGGACGCGACGACGGAAACGGAGCGGGCCCCGCCTGCACGGGGCCCGCTCCGTTCTGCGCACCGTGGGGGAAGTTCGCGGTGCTTCACAACTACTTGCGCCGGTTTACACCGAAGCGCGCGCCTTGCGGTACATGACCGCGCCGGCCAGCAGCGCACCCGCGCCCACCGGCAGCACGACGCCGATCGGCAGGTCGCTGCCCGTGTGCGCGAGCTGCGCACCGCCCTTGGGCTGGGCGACCGTCTGCGTGCCCGGGAGGTTGACCTGCGTGGAGCCTCCCGGCGTGGAGGTGCCCGGCGTGGAGCCTCCCGGCGTGGAGCCTCCCGGCGTGGAGCCTCCCGGCGTGGAGCCGCCGGTCTGGGGCGGGGTGCTCGGGGTGCCCGGGTGCGAGGGGTGACCGGGGTGGCCCGGGTGACACGGGTGACCGGGGTGGCCGGGGTGACCAGGACTGCCCGGGTGGCCCGGGTGACCGGGGTGGCCGGGAGGCGTCTTGTGCCCGCCGCCCGAACCGCCGTTGGAGCAGTCGTTGCCCTTCACGGCGTTGCCGACGCCGACGACGTTCACGCTGTTCCCGCAGACGTTCACCGGCACGTCGATCGGCACCTGGACGTGGTTGCCCGAGCCGATGCCGGGCGAGTCACTGGCGTGCCCGCCGGCGTGGGAACCGCCGTGCGACCCGGAGGAGCCGCTGCCGCCGCCCTCGTTGGCGCAGGAGTTGCCCATGGCCGGGTTGAGGATCCCGACGACGTTCACGGTGTTGCCGCAGACGTTCACCGGCACGTGCACCGGAGCCTGCACGGTGTTGCCGGACAGGATGCCCGGCGAATTGGAACTGGAGCCGATCGCGCCCGAGTCGGCGTGGGCGTAGCCGCCCGCTGCGGCGAGCACGCCGGTCGCGGCCGCCACGGTCATCAAGCCCTTGCGGGTGACCTGTCGCATTGCTGAATTCTCCCTGCCTTCGATCCTGACCTGGAATCTCGCGCATCCCGCGAAATCGTTCGAAGAAATCCACGGCAACAGCCGGTCGGCCCCGAAGCGCGTGGCGCGCGCTCCGGAGCCGACGGCGTGAGCGATCCTCAGCGGATCGACGTCACTTGTTGATGCAGGTGTTGCCGAAGGCGGGGTTCAGCAGCCCGATCACGGAGACCGTGTTGCCGCAGACGTTCACCGGGATGTGAACCGGAACCTGAACGACGTTGCCGGACACGATGCCCGGGGAGTGCACCGCGGCACCCTGAGCACCGGAGTCGGCGACGGCCAGGCCCGCACCCGCGAGAACCAGACCACCAGTGGCAGCCGCAGCAGCGACGACCTTCTTGATCATTACTTCCTCCTTGTTGGCAAAAGCGATCCCGTGTCGCTGATCGCATTACCTGTAACGAGGAGGGAGTGATGGAGCTACGAGCTGATCGTCGCATTCACTCTTCTCGGTCCGGCTCCGTACGCGCTGCCGATTACGAAGGTCACGACGCGTCGATGAACCGGTCGAGGACGCGCACGCCGAACTGGAGGCCGTCGACCGGCACCCGCTCGTCGACGCCGTGGAACATGCCCGCGAAGTCCAGCTCCGGGGGCAGCTTGAGCGGCGCGAAGCCGAAGCCGCGGATGCCCAGGTCGTCGAAGGACTTGGCGTCCGTGCCGCCGGAGAGCATGTACGGGATCGCCTTGGCGGCCGGGTCCTCGGCCACCAGCGCGGACTGCATGGCCTCCACCAGCGCCCCGTCGAAGGTCGTCTCGACGGCCTTGTCGGCGTGCACGTCCTCGCGCTTCACCTGGGGACCCAGGATCTTGTCGAGGTCGGTCAGGAACTCCTCCTCGAAGCCGGGCAGGAAGCGCCCGTCGACATGGGCCGTGGCCTCGCCCGGGATGACGTTGACCTTGTAGCCCGCACCGAGCTGGGTGGGGTTGGCGGTGTTGCTCAGGGTCGCGCCGATGAGCTTGGCGATGCCGCCGAGCCTGGCCAGCGTGGACTCCATGTCCTCCGGGTCCAGCTCGGTGCCGAGCGCGTCGCCGAGTTCGTCGAGGAAGGCCCGGGTCGTCTTGGTGACGCGGACCGGGAACCTGTGCCGGCCCAGGCGCGCGACGGCCTCCGACAGCTCGGTGATCGCGTTGTCCCGGTGGATCATCGACCCGTGCCCGGCGGTGCCGGCCACGGTCAGCTTCATCCAGTGCATGCCCTTCTCGGCCGTCTGGATCAGATACAGCCGCCGCTGCTCGCTGACCGTGAACGAGAAGCCGCCCACCTCGCTGATCGCCTCGGTCACGCCCTCGAAGAGGCCGGGGTGCCTGTCGACGAGGTGCTTGGCGCCGTACGTGCCGCCGGCCTCCTCGTCGGCGAGGAAGGCGAGGACGATGTCGCGCGGGGGCCTGCGGCCGCTGCGCAGCCGGTCGCGCACGACCGCCAGGGTCATGGCGTCCATGTCCTTCATGTCGACGGCGCCGCGGCCCCACACGCATCCGTCGGCGACCTCGCCGGAGAAGGGGTGGTGGGTCCAGTCGTCGGCGTTGGCCGGCACGACGTCGAGGTGACCGTGGATGAGGAGCGCGGGCCGCGAGGGGTCCTCGCCCTCGATACGGGCCACCGTGGAGGCCCGGCCCGGGTGCGACTCGAAGATCTCAGGTTCGAGACCCACCTCGGCGAGCTTCCCGGCGACGTACTCGGCCGCCTTGCGCTCACCCGGACCCGAGTGGTCACCGTAGTTGCTGGTGTCGATCTGGATCAGCTCGCGGCAGAGGTCCACGACCTCGTCCTCGCCGGAGACGCCCTTGGCCGTGTCCGTCTCGCTCACGCTGCTTCCTCCCGCTGTCACTGCTGGTGGTTCCCCTCATCCTCCCTCTCCGGCCGGTCGCTCCCCAAGAGCGGACCCCGCCCGTCACGCGCCGTTCACGCCGGACAGGGGGTGACCAGGGACCCCTTCAAAGCCTGGTAGTGTTTCCCTCGTCGCCGCGGGCACTCCCCGCGCACGACAGACACCTTGTCCGGGTGGCGGAATGGCAGACGCGCTAGCTTGAGGTGCTAGTGCCCTTTATCGGGCGTGGGGGTTCAAGTCCCCCCTCGGACACATCGGAAGTGAGGCCGTGACCCCCCGGGGTCACGGCCTCACTCGTCGTGTGGGGCATATCTCCTTCCCCGGAAGATGACCAGGTCAGCCGCCTCGCACGGGCCCTCCCGCACCCCGGGCGGCCCGTTCGAGTGGCCGATTCACGGGGCCGAACCTAGCGTTCGTACTAAAATTTCCGGCTTGTTACGGAGCTGGAGCCGGACAACCCCAGGCAGACCTGCGGGCCCGCCAGCGCCCCGGAGGTTTCCGGGATCGAGACGCGAGGACCGATGGCAGCCATACACGAGAGCACCGCTCTCGGCCTGCTCGACGAAGAGCTCAGCGCTGAGATCCACCAGGAGATCGACCAGCAGTTCGGCGACATCGCCCGCTTTTCGGGAGGTCAGGCGGCCTCTTCGCGGACGCTCGTCGACATCTTCGACGCCTCCGTGCGCTCCTGCCCGGACGAGCTCGCCCTCGACGACGGCACGACACGGCTCACCTACCGTGCGCTGGCCGCCGAGGTCGAGCAGCTGCGCAGGCGGCTCGCCGCGGCCGGGGTCGGTCTCGGCGACCGGGTGGGCGTCCGGGTTCCCTCCGGCACCAACGACCTCTACGTGGCCGTCCTGGCGGTCCTCGCCGCGGGCGCGGCCTACGTCCCCGTGGACGCGGAGGACCCCGACGAGCGGGCCGAGCTGGTGTTCGGGGAGGCCGGGGTGCGGGCCGTGGTCGGGGCCAGGCACGAGCTGACCGTGACCGGGCGCAGCGAGGTGCCCGCCGCGCGGCCCGGTGGCGAGCACGACGCGTGGATCATCTTCACCTCCGGCTCCACCGGGAAGCCCAAGGGCGTCGCGGTCAGTCACCGCAGTGCCGCCGCGTTCGTGGACGCCGAGGCCGCGCTGTTCCTCACCGACGACCCGATCGGCCCCGGCGACCGGGTCATGGCCGGGCTGTCCGTCGCCTTCGACGCCTCCTGCGAGGAGATGTGGCTGGCATGGCGCTACGGCGCCTGTCTGGTGCCCGTGCCGCGCTCGCAGGTGCGCAGCGGGGCCGACCTCGGGCCCTGGCTGGTCGAGCAGGAGATCACCGTGGTGTCCACGGTCCCGACGCTCGCCTCGCTCTGGGAGTCCGAGACCCTCAACGACGTACGCCTGCTGATCTTCGGCGGCGAGGCCTGCCCGCCCGAACTGGTGCAGCGGCTGGTGACCGAGGGGCGCGAGGTCTGGAACACGTACGGGCCGACCGAGGCGACCGTCGTGGCCTGCGCCGCGCTGCTGTCCGGCGAGGAGCCGATCCGGATCGGGCTGCCGCTGGACGGCTACGAGCTGGCCGTCGTCGACGAGGCCGGGGAGCCCGTACTGATGGGCGGCAGCGGGCAGCTGGTGATCGGCGGGGTCGGGCTCGCCCGGTATCTCGATGCCGAGAAGGACGCGGAGAAGTACGCGCCGCTGGTTTCGCTGGGCTGGGAGCGGGCGTACCGCAGCGGTGACCTGGTCAAGGCCGAGCCGGAGGGCCTTGTCTTCCTCGGGCGGGCCGACGAGCAGATCAAGCTCGGCGGGCGCCGGATCGAGCTCGGCGAGGTGGACTCCGCGCTGCAGGCGCTGCCCGGCGTCGCGGGCGCCGCGGCGGCCGTGCGCACCGCGCGCAGCGGCAACCAGCTCCTCGTCGGCTACGTCGTCACCCAGGACGGCTGGGACCACGCGACGGCCGTGGAGAAGCTGCGCGCCGAACTGCCCGCCGCGCTCGTGCCGCTGCTGGCCCCGGTCGGCGACCTGCCGACGCGGACCAGCGGCAAGGTCGACCGCGACGCGCTGCCCTGGCCCCTGGAGGGCCTGGAGACCGGCGGGCCCGCCGAGCAGCTCTACGGCACCGAGGCGTGGCTGGCCGAGCAGTGGACGGAAGTCCTCGGCATCCCCGTCACCAGTGCCCGCGACGACTTCTTCGCGATCGGCGGCGGCAGCCTGGCCGCCGCCCAGCTGACCACGAAGCTGCGCACCCGCTATCCGAGCGCGGCCGTCCTCGACATCTACCAGCAGCCCACCCTGCGCAAGCTGGCCCGCCGGCTCGAGGAGTCGGTGACCGACGACGGTGCCCGGCGCACCGTCGTCCCGGTGCCGGTCCGCGCCAAGGTGATCCAGCTCCTGCTGCTGGTCCCCCTGTTCACCCTGCTCGGCCTGCGCTGGACGATCGCGCTCGCCGCGGCCGGGAATCTGCTGCCGGCCTACGCCTGGCTGCCGACGGCCCCCTGGTGGCTGCTCGCGGCCGGTGCCGCGGTGCTGTCCACCCCGCCCGGGCGCCTCGCGATCGCCGCGGGCGGTGCGCGGCTGCTGCTGCGGGGCGTGGAGCCCGGCCGGTACCCGCGCGGCGGCGGCGTGCATCTGCGCCTGTGGACGGCCGAGCGGCTGGCCGAGTTCAGCGGGGCGACCTCGCTGACCGGCTCCTGGCTGGAGCGGTACGCGCGGGCGCTGGGCGCCAAGGTCGGCCAGGACGTCGACCTGCACTCGCTGCCCCCCGTCACCGGTCTGCTCAAGCTGGGCCGGGGCGCGGCCGTGGAGTCCGAGGTCGACCTGTCCGGGCACTGGCTCGACGGCGACCGGCTGGAGATCGGTGCGGTCAAGGTCGGCGCGCACGCCACCGTCGGCACCCGCAGCATGCTCTTCCCGGGCGCCCGCGTGGGCAAGCGCGCCGAGGTGGCGCCCGGTTCGGCGGTCACCGGGCAGATCCCGACCGGCCAGCGCTGGGCCGGCGCGCCCGCGGTCAAGCTCGGCAAGGCCAAGCGGCACTGGCCCAAGGAGCGCCCGCAGCGGGGCACGTACTGGCGGGTGATGTACGGCCTGACGGGCCTCGCGCTCTCCGCGCTGCCGCTGCTGGCGGGCGGGGCCGCGTTCCTCGTGGCGCGTGCGCTCGTCGACCCGGCAGCGCCGGCGCGGGGTGCCTTGCTCGCCCTGGTCCCGGCGACGCTGGCCTTCGGGGCGGCGTACGCGCTGCTGATCCTGGTCGCCGTACGGCTGCTGAGCCTGGGGCTGCGCGAGGGCACGTATCCGACGCACAGCCGTACCGGCTGGCAGGCCTGGACCGTCACGCAGCTGATGGACCGCTCCCGGGAGACGCTGTTCCCGCTGTACGCCGGGCTGGTCACGCCGGTGTGGCTGCGGCTGCTCGGGATGCGCGTCGGGCGCGGCGCCGAAGTCTCCACGGTGCTCGCGCTGCCGAGTCTGACGACGGTCGGCGAGGGCGCGTTCCTGGCCGACGACACACTGACCGCGCCGTACGAGCTGGGCCGTGGCTGGATGCGGATCGGTCGGGCGCAGATCGGGCGTCGGGCGTTCCTCGGGAACTCCGGGATGACGGCGCCGGGGCGGAGCGTGCCGGACGGCGGGCTGGTCGGGGTGCTGTCGGCGACGCCGAAGAAGGCGAAGAAGGGCAGCTCCTACCTGGGGCTGCCGCCGGTGAGGCTGCCGCGCAGCGCCGGGTCCGGCGACCAGAGCCGGACCTACGACCCGCCCGCCCGGCTGCTGTGGGCGCGCGGTCTGGTGGAGCTGTGCCGGATCGTGCCGGTGTTCTGCTCGGCGGCGCTCGCCGTCGCGACGCTGGCGCTGCTGTGCCTGCTCGGGCCGTGGGTCCCGCTGCTGTCCGGCCTCGTGCTGCTCGCGTCCGGCGGTGCCGCGGCCCTCGTCTCGATCGTCGCGAAGTGGCTGCTCGTGGGGCGGCACCGCACCGGTGAGCACCCGCTGTGGAGCGGCTTCGTGTGGCGCAACGAGCTGGCGGACACCTTCGTCGAGGTGGTGGCCGTGCCGTGGCTGGCGGCCATGGTGCCGGGGACGCCGCTGATGACGGGCTGGCTGCGCGGCCTCGGCGCCCGGATCGGCAGGGGGGTGTGGGTGGAGAGCTACTGGTTGCCGGAGACCGATCTGGTGACCCTCGGGGACGCGGCCACCGTGAACCGGGGCTGCGTCCTGCAGACCCACCTCTTCCACGACCGGATCTTGCGGACGGATACTGTGGTTCTCCGTGAGGGCGCCACGCTGGGCCCTGGCGGGATCGTGCTGCCCGGCAGCACGATCGGGGCCCGCACCACGCTGGGCCCCGCGTCGCTCGTCATGGCAGCGGAGTCCGTCCCGGACGACTCCCGCTGGCTGGGCAACCCGATCGAGGCATGGCGTCCCTGAGCGCGGGTCACTCGGAACCGGTGAGCGAGGCATCGGCGAGTGGCGATACGGCGCAGGGAGCAGAAGCGGCAGTGGCAGTTCAGCAGCAGGCGGGTTCGGACCCGTACTTCCCGGACCACGGTGACGCCCGGTACCGGGTGCACCGCTACGAGCTCACGCTGGACTACCGCCCGGGCCCGAACCGGCTGGCCGGGACCGCCCGCGTCAACGCCATAGCGGGCCGGTCGCCGCTGTCCGAGTTCTTCCTCAACCTGTCCGACTTCAAGGTCGGCCGGGTCCGGGTCGACGGGCGGCAGCCGCACTACACGCACCGCGGCGGGAAGCTGCGGGTCCGCCCGGCCAAGCCGGTGCGGGCCGGCGCCGCCTTCACCGTCGAGGTGCAGTGGTCCGGCAACCCCAAGCCGGTGAGCAGCCCGTGGGGCGGTCTCGGCTGGGAGGAGCTGGAGGACGGGGCGCTGGTGGCGAGCCAGCCGATCGGGGCGCCGTCCTGGTACCCGTGCAACGACCGGCCCGCCGACAAGGCCGCGTACCAGATCTCGGTCACCACGCCGTCGGCGTACGCGGTGGTGGCGGGCGGCCGGCTGCTGACCCGTACGACACGGGCGTCCACGACGACCTGGGTGTACGAGCAGTCCGCACCGACGTCGAGCTATCTGGTGGGGCTCGCGATCGGCAAGTACCAGACGGTGCTGCTCGGCGACCCGGGGCCGGGCGGGGTGCCGCAGCACGGGCACATCCCGGCGCATCTGCTGCCGCAGTTCTCCCGGGACTTCGCGCGGCAGCCGCAGATGATGGACTTCTTCCAGGAGCTCTTCGGGCCGTACCCGTTCGGCGAGTACGCCGTCGTGGTGACCGAGGAGGAGCTCGACGTCCCCGTCGAGGCACAGGGGTTGTCGCTGTTCGGCGCCAACCACGTGGACGGCGCGCGGGGTTCGGAGCGGCTGGTGGCGCACGAACTGGCGCACCAGTGGTTCGGCAACAGCGTGTCGATCGCGGACTGGCGGCAGATCTGGCTCAACGAGGGGTTCGCCAAGTACGCCGAGTGGCTGTGGTCGGAGCGGTCCGGCGGGCGCAGCGCGCAGCAACTCGCCGCCGTCGCACACCGGTTGCTGTCCGCGCGGCCGCAGGACCTGCGGCTGGCCGATCCGGGCCGCAAGTCGATGTTCGACGACCGGCTCTACGAGCGCGGCGGCCTGACCGTGCACGCGGTGCGCTGCGCGATGGGCGACGACGCGTTCTTCCGCATGCTGCGCAACTGGGCGGTGCTGCACCGGGACGGGGCCGTGACGACCAAGACCTTCACGGCCCATGTCAACCGGTTCGCGGACGAGCCGCTGGACAGCCTCTTCGAGGCGTGGCTGTACGACGCGGAGCTGCCGCCGCTGCCCACGCAGATGCCGGCGCGCCCCACGCACCCGCCCACCAACGCCGAGTCGGCGTAGGCGGGCGGGCCGTCCGGGTCAGCTCGCGGGCACCTTCAGCTTGTCCCAGCTGACCTTGCCCGGGATGCCGTCGGCGTCCTTGCCCTTGAAACCGAGCTTGTGCTGCCACGCCTGGTACGACTTGCGGTCGGCGTCGGTCCACTCCGGGCCCGGCCCCGACTCGTAGTGGTCGCAGCCCTCGGCGGCCAGGCGCTCGCCCATCGCGGTGATGAGCGGCGACTTCTGACCGTCGTGGAAGAAGCCGCCGCCGGGGAAGGGCGCGTACCGGGGCTTGGACGGCGGCTTCGGGTCGCCCGTCCCGCCTCCTCCGCCGCCGCCCTTGCCGGCCAGCCGTTCGGCGATGCGCTTGCGCATCCCGTCCATCGTGAAGCCGCGCGGGTCCTGCTTGCCCGGCTGCCACTCCTTGTGGCCGATGACCGAACGCTCGCTCCAGCCGTAGTGCCGGCAGATCGCCGCCGAGACCTTCTCGATGGCCTCCTTCTGCGCCTCGGGCCAAGGGTCCCTGCCATCACCGAGGTTGACGCACTCGAAGCCGTAGAAGTGCCGGTTGCCGTCGGTGTCGGCCTCGTTGTCGTGCGGCAGCCTCGACTCGTCGACGACGGCTCGCAGGACGTCGCTGTCGCCCAACCCGGCATGGTTGGCACGGCCGTTGCCGACGAGGTGGACCTCGCCCTTCTTGTCGATGACGCCGTGGCACAGCGGGCCGGGCAGCCCGGAGTAGCCGTTGTAACAGATGTCGACGGAGTTCGCGGTGCCCGAGGTGACGGTGTGGTGGATCATCACGCCGTTCACCGGACCCCAGGGTCCCTTCGTATTGCGGTTGTGGGTACGCCAGTTGCGCACCTCGTGGACCGTCAGGCCCTCCGCACGCAGGATCTCCATCAGCTTGGACGCGCTCATGGGCGTGGCCATCAGTTGTCTCCTTCCTCCGCCGCCGCCTCCGCCTGCGCCGTGGTCTGCGACCTCCCGTGCGACGGGTCCTCCGCCGCCGTCTCCTCGCGCCGCGCCTGCTCCTCCGCGGCGAGGGCGGCCTTGTCCGCGGCGGGGATGCTGCTGGCCAGCGGGCCGAAGGCGAGCCGAAGGTCGACGGCGCTCTCCTCGCCCTTGACCAGGGCCAGCGGGGCGAGGTGGCGGGCGATGCCGGCGGGTGCCTGGAGCAGCGGGCGGCGGGCCGGGTCGGCCGGCCATTCGACGGCGCCGGTGGCGGTGCGGGCCGGGATCAGCCAGTGGTCGCCGGTGCGGTAGGCGCCGCCCTTGGCGAAGTACACCTCGACACCGTCCTCCAGGGGCAGCCACTCCCCCTCCGTGACGGGGACGGCGCCAGCCTTGAGGTCTGCCGTACGGCCCTTGCGCCTCGGCCCCTCGTGATGGTCCCAGCGGCGCAGGAACGGGTTGAGTCCGGGCAGCCGCCCCACACCCGGATCGGGCTCGGCGGAGAGCCGGACACGGCGGCCGGGCAGGTCGAGCTCCTCGACGCGCAGCAGCGGCAGGGCCTCCAGCCGGGAGGAGTACGCCGTGTCCGTGAACTCCACCCGGTCGCCGACGTCCAGGTCCAGCTTGCCGTCGTTCCCGAGCGACGCCAACTGCACCCAGGTGCCGTCGAGTTCGTCCACCGGGAAGACGACGGAGCCGTTCTCGCGGGACCACTTGAAGGTGGCGTCCTTGGCGTCGCCGCCGGCGTGCACCTCGACCCGGTAGAGCTGGTTCTCCGGTCCGCGGTAGCGGGCGTCCGGCCTGACCAGGCAGGGGTCCTCGTCGGCGTGGTCGGGCCGCTCGCTGCGGGCGGCCAGCCGGGCCGAGGACAGCGTCCGGCGCTGCGCCCACTTCTCGAAGGCGGCGCGGACCACCTCCTTCGACGGGTCGGCGTCCTCGATCGCCAGCTCGCCGAGGGAGAGCGGCAGCACCTGCCAGACCACCTTGACGCGGGCGGCCGTGTCCGGCATCGCCGCGCCGAGGGCCACCTCGCGCAGCGCCGGGTCCTCGGCCGCGTTCACCGAGCGCTCCCACACGTTCAGGTAGACCAGGAACGGCGATTGCGCGGGTGAGGGCAGCCGGTCGCCGGGCCTTTCCGGATCGCGGAAGGCGTCGGGCTGGTCCCAGTAGGTCCAGTACGACGGCGGCGCCGGAGTGTCCTCCGCCGCGTCCTCGGCGTCCTCGTCCGGCACGGGCGTGCCCGGCGCCGGGCGGCCCGCGTCGACGAGGATGCCGTCGACGTAGTAGCGCCCGCCGTGGATGTACAGCGTGTCGATGTCGTGCTTGCCGCCGACGTACTCGATGCGGAAGCCCGCCGCGTCGCGCGGCCCGCCGTGCCGGCCGATCAGGTCGGCGGCGAGGGTGCGGGCCTGGTGGAGCTGGATCGCGGTCTGCTCGTTGGCGTCGGCGTCGAGCTGGACCCGGCCCTGCTGGGCGACGACCGCGGAGTAGTGCCGCTCCGGCCGGAAGGTGAGACGGGAGAGATCAGCGTGCATGAAGGGGGTCCCCCTGGTTCAGGAAAATGCGGGTGAGTCGTTGGGCGGCACTGCTCATGTCACGAAGAAGATCCCGGCGTCGGCACCCGCGGGCGTGTACTCCGCAAGCCGCGCGCGCAGACCGTCCTCGCGCTGCGGCCGGTACAGGTCGTGGAAGGCACCCATCTCGGCGCCGTCGTCGGCCCCGCGCCGGATCTCCTCGGGGCAGCCGTCGGCCAACTGCCCGTACCAGGGCGTCCCGTAGCGAACGGCGGCGAACAACGGCCGTACGTCCGGCGTGAGATCGGGCCGGCAGCGGTGCCGACGCGGGGTGCGCGAGCCGGCGGGGACGTAGGAGTACCGCAGGCAGCCGACGCCGCGCCGGGCCACGTGCAGCTTCCCGGTGAAGACCGAGTTCTCGGCGATCTCCACGGCGTGCGTGTGGACTTCGCCGATCACGGTCGTGCGGTGCAGGTGCAGCACGGCGTGGGCGTGCCGGCAGTCCGGGGCGGACAGGGCCTCGCGGTCGTCCCCGGTGGCGTCCAGGATGCTGTCGCGCAGATGGATGTCGAGGGGGTCCTCGCTCACCTCGTCGCCGATGACCTCGATGGTGCCGAGGATGCTGTGCTCGATCTGGACGCAGGCGGTGGTGCGGTCCAGGACGATGCTGGGCTCGTCGGGCGAGTGCGGCTCGCACTCGGGTTCCAGGGACCAGCCCGGCACCAGGGTGGAGTGCCGTACGACGACGGCTCCCATCGGCCCGGTGACGTTGATGCCGCGCCCGGCGACGAGCAGCCCGTCGAGGACGATGCGGGGCCGCTCGTGCGGGGCGCAATCCCCTTCCACGGCACGGATGTTGAGGGCGTCGGGACGGTTGCTGTACCAGTCGAGGAGCCGGATCACCGGCCGGGTGCCCTCGGCCGCTCGCAGCTCCAGCCGGTCGCCGGGATCGAGGTCGAAGTCCAGCTGCTCCTGGTAGGCGCCGCTGTGCGTGATCTCGATGATGCCGTCGGGGCCGGTGTCGCCCGCCCGGCGGTCGTGCTGCCAGGCCCGGTAGGCGTCCATGATCTGGCGGTACGGCTGCCCCGGGCCGACCCGGTAGAAGGCGGCGTCGGGCCGGTCCACCCGGTCGGGCCGCTCGTACTCGCCGCCGCCGAGGTCGGCGCCGCACGCGTAGTGGTAGTCCACCCACACGCCCTGCCGGGGCGCTGACCTGGAGCCGAACGCGATCCGCCCCAGCTCCGGATCGACCGCGATCTGGCCGCGCTTGGGCCGGTAACGCCAGTCCGACAGGTCCGCGACCACGATGTCCGACGGCGGTACGGGCTGGTCCTCGCCGTCGCGCCGGATCACGAAGCTCTTGCCGGGGCCGTAGTAGTCGAGCAGCCGGTCGTGGAGCAGCCTGCGGGTGATGAAGGCCGGGACGTTGTCGACGGTGGCGATGTGGGTGGGCGAGGGCTCCGGGACCGGCTCGGTCACCAGCGGGCCGTCGTTGCCGAGGATCGAGAACGTGTACAGGTTGCGGGCGCGGTCGATGCAGTACGCCGGGGACGAGGTCACCGAGTACGCCTTGAGCCGCCAGACGAAGAGACCGACCCCGGCGGGCGTCCAACCACCCTGGCTGCGGGCGGAGTTGGCGCGGCGGACGTCGACCGTGCGGGCCGTCGTCGCGAACGGCCCCCCGGTGAGCGCGAGCGCCGAGCCGTCCCGCAGGTCGAGCAGGCGGCCGCGTCCGGTGTCCCGGTACAGCTTCACCGACTGGTTCTGGGCGACCAGCCGCGACAGCTCGACGGCCCGCGCGGGCCAGCCCGCGACCTGCTCGGAGATCTCCTCCAGCAGGTGCAGCGTGCCCTTGCGGCGGCGGCTCGCGACCGTCGCGGCCACGTCGGCGCGCGGTGCGACGGCCTCGGCGAGCGCGTCCCGGCCGCCGTCGTGCAGGCCGGTGGTGAGGACCCGCTCGTAGCCGGGCAGGGTGCGGTAGCCGACCAGGTCGCCGAGGTAGGGCAGCGCCCAGGGCGCCGCCGTCTCCACGAACAGGTCCTCGTAGCCCTGCTCGACCCCGTCGCGGACCCGGTCCAGCTGCTCGGCGATCACCGCGAGCAGCGCGCGCAGCGGCTCGCCCTCCTCGGCGTCGCGCAGAAGGTGCCAGCGGGGCAGCAGGGCGGCGAGGCCGTCGGGCTCCCGGGACACCGCCGGGGTGACCGTGTCGAACTGGACGTCCGCAGGGTTCGCGGCCATCACTTGACCTCCGTGAGGATGAGGGTGTCAGCCGCCCGTGGGGACAGCAGGGCGAGCTGGGCCGGGCGGATGCCGCGGAAGACGAGCACCGGACGGCCCTTCTTCAGGCGCCGGGTGTCGGTGATGTCGGGGTTCAGGCGCAGGAGTTCGGCGAGCGGGATGCCGTAGCGCCTGCAGATCTCCGACAGCGTCTCGCCGTTCGCGGCACGGACGGTGTGGATCTTCTCGTCGTACGTCGCCGGGTGGGCCGGCACCGAGGCCCTCGGCGGGCCGGGGTCGGTGAGCACCGCGGCCAGTTCCTCCGGGGTGGCGGAGGCGGGGACGCCGGTGAAGACGTCGACGTCGACGTAGTCGACACCCGGCACGCCGTGGGCCGTGGCGAGGAGGTCGGAGAGCCGGGCCGGCTCCCCCAACTCCCTTCCCTCGTAGCCGAGTCGGCTGAGCAGGGCCTGACGCAGCCGTGGCTCGACGTACTCCCAGGCGTGGTCCGGAGCCACCTTCACCTTGGCCGCGGCGAGCAGCAGGACCAGTTCGCGTACGTCCACGCGGACGGTCAGGTCGGCGTCGCCGAACTCGGTGAGGGCGCCGCGCAGGGCGCGCAGGATGTCCGAACCGCCGTCCAGGGGCACGTCGTCGGTGCCCGCGACGGTCACGTGCAGCACGCGCCGCCGTCCGTCGAAGAGTTCGCGCGCGGCGGCCCGGCCGATGCCGGCCCGGGAGCGGGCGAAGTCCTCGTAGTCGGCCGGCGAGACGAGCCGGTCGAGGGCCGAGACGGCCAGCGGGATCGTCCGGCGGGTCAGGCCCGGACCGTCCGCGTCCGCGCCGCCCGTCGCCGGGCGGGGGTTGGTGACGGCGGTGACGCCGAGCGGCCGCGTCAGGGGCTGGGTGAGCCGGTCCGCGGGCACGTTGGCGGCCTTGCCGGTGCCGAAGCGGTAGCTCGCGTGGACGTTCTCATGGCCGCTGGGCAGGCGGGCGCCGTGCACGCCGTCGCCGAAGCTGACCGTCGTACGTCCGTCGGAGGCGGTGCCGGTGATGTACACGCGGTCGCGCGGGCCGCGCCCGGCGAGGCTGTCCACCTCGTGCCAGAGCACGCCGTCCACCCGGATCTCCAGCACCGGTGTGGCGCCCAGGGGGTTGTCGTCGGCGAGCCAGGTCAGCGGGGACTGCCAGAGCGCGAAGGTCTGGCCCACGCGGTCGGAGTCGCCGCTGCCGATGGCCTCCTGACGGCTCTCGCCGTGCGTGGCCTCGACGACGTTGCCCAGGACGCGGACCGTCTCGCGGCGGTAGCGGTGGGCGAGGTCGGTGGTCAGGGTCAGGCTGGTGTGCACGCGGTCGCCGGGCAGCCGTGGATCGACGGCCGGATCGGCGGAGGCGATCGTGACGACCTCGGTCGCCGTGACACCGGCCGTGCCGGGGATGTCGCTGCGCTCGCCGGTGACGACCAGGAGCCGGCCGGCGGTCAACCCGTCGTAGAGCTGGGCGAGTTCGATCTCGTTGCCGTGCACGTCCTCGCCGAGCGGCTCGTCCGCCGGGCGCAGCGGCTCGCCCGCCGCGTACACCGTGGTGTCGCGGATGTGCGAGAGCAGGACGTCGAACTCGTCCAGCCACGGGTCGGCGAGGGTGAGTTCGGTGCCGCGGCCGGTGATGCCGTAGTTGGTGTACGCCGCCGTACGCACCGACACGACCTGGGTGGTGACGAACGCCAGCTCGGCATCACCGGGGATGCCCTCCTGGGTGCCCTTGGTGGGGCGCTGGATCGCGACCCAGCTGCCGACGGTGATGCCGGTGTGCACGGTGTCCAGCTGGAGCACCTTGCGGTTCACGGGTGCCGGCTTGCTCGCGATGACGATCTCGACGTTGGGCTCGGTGCTGCCCACGGTGTACCGCAGGCTCACCTCGTACTCGCCGTGCGTGAACTGCCGTGTGTCGCCCGGCTGGAGGGACTCCTCGCGGGCCGAGCCGTTGTTGATGCCGACGTGGATCGCGCCGTGCTCGTCCGGGCGGGACACGAACAGGGAGCGGTTGGGCAGCCCGTCGCGCAGGCGGACGGTGACGCCGGGCTCCTGGGAGTCGGAGGGGCGCCGGGTGAGCCAGCTCAGGTCGTGGTCCTGGGCGGCCCGCGTCGACAGGTCGACCTGGCCCGGCCCGAGCGCGAAGCTGACCTGCTGGGTGAGCGGCAGTGTCACCGCCCGCTGGTCGGAGCTGTTGCCCTCGACGTGCTGGAACTCGGCCCGGACGGGGGCCTTGCCCCCGGTGTCGTAGACGATCCGCAGACCGGTGAGCGCGGCCCCCGTGAGCGGCCAGTCCGTGGACCGGATGACCCGCCCCTTGTCGTCCTGGACGGGCTTGAGCGGGGCGGTGGCGCCGAACGGCGCGGCGCCGACCCGCATGACGAGCAGGTCACGCAGGATCTGTGCGCTGCCGGACGTGGCGGCGGCCGCCTTGCGCCAGGCCGGATACAGGCTGCTGAGGCCCGGGTTGAGAGCCGCGAGCAGCCGGGCGGTGTCCGCACCGGGGCGCCGGTCACCGGTGCCGGCGGCCGAAGCGGGGGTCCGGGCACGCAGGGCGGGAAGAACGGCGGCCAGCGCGCTGAAGGCGGCGTCACGGGGGTTCGTGGTGCTCGTCGCCTTGGTGGAAGCCTGAAGGTCAACGCTCTGCGCCGGCGCCAGCCCCATCGCGCGGCGGCCGAGTTCGTCAAGGACGGCCTGCAGTTGCTCGAACCAGGCCGCAACCTCCTCCCACGGCTCGGCCAGCACCTCCGCCTCACCGAGCCGGGCGACGGGTTCCGCCAGCGCCGCGGCAAGGCTCTCCGGCGTCTTCACCCCGTCCAGAGCCGCCCGCAGCGGCGCCAGCACCTGGTCCTCGAAGTCCTCGATCAGCCGGCTCACCGGCCGCGGATTCGGCACCTCGGGCGTCGGCGGCTCCTCGCCCGGCTCGCCCGGGGCCGAGGGCTCCGCGATCCATCGCCGAACCTCGTCGACCAGCTCCTTCAGCGTGGGCGGCGCCGACTTCGGCAGGGTGAGCGCCGTGACGTCCTCGTCCCGGTCGATGCGCACGCCCGCGACGGGCAGCAACTTGCGCTCGCCGCCCGCCTGTTCACCGAACACGAACAGCAGCTGGTCACCGGTCTGCAGAGAGTTGGTCGTCCCCTCGACGAAGATCTCGGAGCGGCGCTCCAGGTCGTCTGGCGTGACCAGCGCCGGCCGGCGCCTGCGCACCTTGAGCTCGTTCCAGTCCCAGCGGGCGGTGAGGTCCCGGCCGGTCTCGAAGGTCACGGACTGCTCGTCGGCGGAGGCCGGCACGCTGTGCGTGCGCGCGCCGCGCGGGATCACGACCTGGAGCGTCTCCGCGCGCGGGTCTCGTTCGAGGGTGTACGCGAGGTGGGTGGCGGCGGCGACCCCGGGCCGCGGCCGGTGGCCGACGAGCCGGCCGAGCAGGACCAGCGAGCGGTGCTCGTTGGCCGTACGGACGTAGGACTCGTCGGCGATCCGCTCCGAGTGGAAGGTGAGCAGGTCACCGAGGACCGCGGCGGCGTCGAGCAGACCGATCGCCGGGTCGTCGGGCGTGCGCACCGTCACACCGTCGAGCGCCGGGTACGCCGGTGAGGCGAGCCGGTCGAGCAGGGCCGCCAGGAAGGAGCCGTACTCGCCGACGCGGTGGTCGAGGGCGGTGCGGCCGGGCGGGTTGTACAGGGGGGCGGGCGCGAGGCGCTCGTCGTGGCCGCCGCACGCCCCTTGGCAGGAGCACGTCCGGCTCATCGGGCACCTCCCAGGGATATCGCCAGCAGGCCGTTCTCCGGCCGGTCCGGATCGTTGTCGCAGGTGGCGACCTCCAGCGGGCCGAGCCGCAGCACGCCGTCCTCCCTCTCTCCTCGTTCCTGCTCGAACAGCCGCCGCAGCCGGGTGACTTCGACGCTCAGCACACCGGGTACGGCGGCGGCGACGGCGACCAGGCGGCTGAGTCGTACGGGCTCGCCGAAGGTCTGCGCGTCCGGGTGGAAGAACCCGAGCCGGCCGTCCGCGAGCCGGCCGCTGCCGAGGACGCGGTACAGCTCGGCCAGGATCTGCCCGTGCTGGTGGCCGGGCGCGGCGCACACGCGCAGCGCGAGGTCGAGCGGCACCAGGCGGGCCGGGCCGACCACGACGTCGTGGCCGATGCGCCGGTACGCCTCCAGGCCCTGCTCCACCTGCGCGAGCAGCCGGGCCGAAGGCTCCGCGCCGCCGTACGCGTCGATCGCGACGTGCGCCTCCTGGACGCTGCCCGTCCAGCGGATCTCGGCGGCGGCCCGCTGCACGCCGGGCAGCGCGCAGGCGAGGGCCGTGTAGTCCTCGGCGGTGACCGCGCGCAGCCGGGTGCGGCGCAGGTCGAGCGGGGCCAACTGGCGTGCCTGTTCGACGGGTTCGGGTTCGGTGCCGCCCACGGCGGGCAGCGGGTTGCGCACGAGTGCCGTCGGCGGATGCGCGCAGTCGCTCTGGATCACCAGGTGGTTGATGGCCTCCGCGCCCACGTTGCCCGCGACGCCGCCGCCCAGACGGTGGTGCAGGACCAGGCGGCGGCCCGGTTCGGGCCTGGCGCCGTGCCGGCCGTCGCCGAAGCGCAGCGCGAGCCGGCCGTCGTCCTCCAGCTCGCCGACGAAGTGCCGGTCGCGGGGGCCGCTGTGCAGCAGGTCGCGGCGGGGCAGCCAGGTCAGGTCGCCGTCCACGACGCGTACGGCGGGCAGCGCGGCGCGCGGGTCCTGGTCGAGGGCGGCGGTCGCGGAGCCGCGCAGAACCGGCTCGCCGGGGTGCAGCCCGGCTGCGTAGGCCGGGCCCCAACTGTGCGCGATCTCCCAGGCGATGTGCCCGTCGAGGACCGTGCCCGCCCGGGCGCGGGCGGCGAGGACCGCCACCCGGCGCAGCTTCGTGTCGAGCAACTCGTCGTTGCGGTGCAGGAGTTCGCGCAGCGCCCGGACGGGATGCGTCCGGAGCTCGTAGCGCTCGACGGTCTTCAGGCCGTAGACGACGGTGAGTTCGGCGATCTCCTCGTCCCCGAGGCCGTCGCGGTCGCGGGCGCTGCGCCACAGCTCGACGAGCCGCTGCCGCACCCGCCCCGGGATCGCGGCGATGCGCTCGGCCTGCCCGGCGGCCACGGCCCCGGGGTCCGGGAAGGGCACCGCCTGGACGACCGGGGAGCGGCCGAGGACCGGGCGGAAGCGGGGCCGGATGCCCGGGTGGACGGACTGCGCGAGGAGGGTGCGCAGGGCGGCCGCCTGGGCGTACGCCGTGCCGGGCACCACGCGTTCGTGCCGCTGCCCGGCGCGCTCCAGACCGATTCCGGCGCGTACGGTCGCGGTCTCGCCCACGGTTTCGAACAGCTCGCGCACGTCGTCGGGCCGCAGTGCCTCTCCTCTCTCCGTCTTGTCGGTGAGGGAGTTGATCAGCCGGGCGGGCGCGTTGCCCTCCTCCCGGTCGGCGCAGCCGAAGACGGGAGGATCGCAGGGCGCGACCACGGCCGGCTCGGGCGGCACGGTGACCGTCTCCGGGAGGCCGGTGACAGTGCGGCCGTGGTCGACGAGCACGACGTTGCCGCGGGCCAGGGTCACGTCCTCGACGGGCAGGCAGTCGCGGCCGCCGCGGGTGCTGAGGCAGAGCGGGAAGCGCAGCGCGTCCTCGGCGGCCCAGGTGACCTCCAGGACCGGCTGGTCCTCGATGCGGTCGACGCCCGGGGTGACGGAGGTGAGGCGGACGGCCTGGCGGTGGCTCGGGTCCTGGTCCCCGGGGGTGCCGGTACGCGGGCCCTTGATCTCCTCCAGGATCAGCAAGTCACCTGGGTTGAGGGCGAGTTGGCGTTCTCGGCAGGTCTCCGGGTCGTCCCATTCGTCGCGCAGGGTGGCGGCGGTCGCGCCCTTGGGCAGGGCGCACGCCTCGCCGCCCCAGGTCCACAGGCGGATCGCGTTGTGCGCGACCCTCAGCTCCAGCGGGTCCTCGGCGACGACCGGCTCGAAGACCTGTACCGAGCCCCGCTCGTCCAGGTCACCGAGGTCGTTCTCGTCGATCACCGGACCCGGTTCGGGCCGGTCGTGCGGGTCGAGGGCGCGGACGTCGACGGAGGCGAAGCGGAAGGTGCCCGGGGCGAGGGTGGCGTCGCCGGCGGTCCGGACGGTCACATAGGCGCGCGCCGTGCAGCCGTCGTGCATGGCGTAGTCGATGAGCCGGACGTGCCGCCGCACGGAGACCCGGCGGCGCGCGGTGTCCAGATAGGCCTCGGTGGCCACCGCGTCCTGCTGGTAGCTGATCTGGTCGCCGGTGTACGCGAGCAGCTCGACCAGGGTGACGCCGAGGTCGGCGGGGTTGCGCTCGATCCAGTCCGGGGTGGTGAGCGCGAGCCGGTCCAGGAGCAGCTTGCGGATGGTGTCGTAGTCGCGGGCGGTGTAGTCGACGACGGGCGCGGCCGGGAACTCCGGCTGCTCCACGTCATCTTCCCTGCAGTCGAACGGAGTTGGGCAGTCCGGCCGGAAGGAGAAGGAGGCGCGGTGGTAGCGCTGGTCGAAGCCGCGGAAGGGTTCCGTGCCCGGGCGGCCGTACGGGTCTGTCTCGACGAGGGCGAACACGTACCGCGAGGTGTCGCCGGTCCGGTCGAGGGTGACGTAGAGCCGGTCGTCGAGCTCCGGGTCCTCCTCGCGTTCGACACCGACGTCGACGACGGTGATGTCGCTGAGTCCGGAGATCCGGCGGCCGCCCTCGATGCGGACGTTCTCCGGAGCGAGGCCGTGCGGGGCCTTGCCGAGGAAGGTGACGGTGAGCAGGAGCCCGTCGTCGCTCACCTCCACGGCGTCGACTCCGTTGAGCTGAGCGGCGCGTACCTTCGCGCGGCGGGACGTGGCGGTGGTCATGCGGACCTCCCCTCGAACACGTCGTCGGTGCGGGCACCGGTGGCGCGCAGGACGTAGGACAGATGGACGCGTACGGCGTCGCCGTCGCTCACCACGTCGAGTGCGACGACGTCGATCAGGTCGCCGAGCCAGCGCTGCAGCGATGCCTGCACGGAGAGTTCGAGGGTGCTCACGAGTTCCGGGCTGTTGGGGGCGAAGACGAGGTCGAGCAGCCCGCAACCGAAGTCGGGGCGCATCACGCGCTCCCCCGGGCTGGTGAACAGCAGTTGCTCGATCAGGTCGTGGAGGTGCTTGGCGTGCCCGATGGGGGTCCCCCCGCTCGAGCGGAGTCGAGAGTGGGGGAGGGCGGTGCGTCCCCGGCGGTCGGCGCGGAAGGGGAACGCGATGTCGGTGCGCGGGCGTGCCGCCCGGCTCGGCTGACTCATCGGGCGGTCACCTTTCGCGGTGCGGCCAGGACGACGGGCGGGCCCTGCGGCACGAGGGCCGCGCTGAAGCACAGGGCCGCGGAGGTGTCGAGCAGCACGGGGGCGCCGTCGACCGTGATGCCGCTGCCGTCGGCGGTCCAGCGGACCGTCACGCAGGGCGTGGGCACACCGCCGACGGTGTGCGGGCAGCCTGCGACGACGTACGCGTGCCTGGCCGTCGCGACGGCGGCACCCCCGATGCGTACGCCGCCGGAGGGCGTGGTGGCGGCGGTGACCCGGCCGCCGTGCGGGCAGCCGATCACGGCGCCGGCGTCGAGCAGACTCCCGGACAACTTGGTGCGTCCCCCGTCTTCTATCGCTTCGAGAGCACGGTCAACTGGCCCTCGTTGATGGTCACTTCCTTGCCGCGGAGCACGATCTCGGCGCCTGCGCCGGTCGCGATGACCACGGCTTCCTTGGTGATGTGGACGTAGGCGCCGCCCTGGGCCTGGAGCAGGATTCCCTGCTCGGCGCCGGCAGTGTCGTTCATCACGATCTTGTGCGCGCCCGGCGTCTGCACGACGACGGGCTTGTCCGGCGAGTTCGCCTGGAGGGCTCGGCGCGCGTCGGGCGGCAGTTCCTCGGCGGCTCCGTACCAGCATCCGGTCCACACCGGGAAGCTGGGGTCCCCCTGCTCGAACTCCACCCACACACCGGCGCCGGGCGGCGGCACCACGAACTGGCCCGACTCGGGCCCGGTGAACGGCAGGCAGGGCAGCGCCCAGGTGGACGCCTCGTCACCGAGCACGTCGGGCACCTCGACGGTGATCCGCCCGATCCGCAGCGGGTCGTTGTTGTCGACGACCCGGCCGCGGAACTTGCCGAGGTAGCGATTGCCGTTTGCCGCCATGCTGAACTGCTCCTGATCGGGTGGGTCGAATGCGGGATGTGTCCTACGGCCGGACGTAGTCGCTGCGGGCTTCCAGCCCCTCCCTGGAGAGGGTGAAGTTCTGCTGGAAGGAGCCCGGACGCAGGTTGTGCGTGACGGACTTGACGTAGTAGTCGCCGTCGTACGCCCGCCCCGAACCGCGCACGCCGACCAGTTGGCGGGGCTGCAGGATGTAGCCGTGCCGGTTGACGTCGAGCGAGCCGGAGCCGGAGACCACGTCGGCGGAGACGGCGGCGCGGGCGAGGAGTTCGGCCTCTGCCTGTTCGCGCTGCTGCTTGGCGGTGCCCGTGAGGGTCCTGCGCTTGAGGGCGGGGGTGGGGCGGCGGCCGAGGGGCGGCCGCAGTGGGCTGATCGGCGGCTGGGGAAGGAGGGTGGACACGCGGGTCCCCGGGTCCTGCCACCGCGCCTGCGGCTCTTCTCGCGCCGTCCCGTCGTACGAGAACGTCAGCTGGTCCACTGTCGTGTTGGCGTCCATGTTGACGTTGAGGGCGTGCTGACGGATGCCGAGACGGACCTCGGGTCCCCAACGGGCCGAGGACTGGCCGGGGTTGGGGCCGGGGTCGAGGTAGAAGGTGTACCCGTTGGCGCGGGCCAGGTCGGTGACGTACTGGAGGTCGGTGCCGGTCTGGTAGTGGACGCGGAGGTCCTGGTGCGGGGGCTGGGCGATCTTCTCGGCGTAGACGTCGGGCCGGATGCCGTAGTCGGAGTAGCGCCGCAGGATGCTCAGAACCCGCTCGGAGGGCGGGAGGTTGGGGTACCGGGCGGTCCGCTCCTCCAGATCCATCAGCAGGGTCAGGTCCTCGCCGGTGACGGTGAGGGTGGAGTGGCCGGGCTGGTTGCTGGCGCCGACCTCCTGCCGGACGACGAGGCCGTCGAACAGGACGTCGGGCGTCCCCCGGACACTGACGGTGACGATGAGCCGGGTCTTGGGGTCGAAGAACCCCTCGGGCAGCAGCCGCTGGTTGATGATCCCGTTCTTGGTGAGGTCGAAGGCCAGCTGAAATCCGCTGCGTTCGCCGGCGGTGGCGGTGATCTGGGCGGACAGCAGGGCCTCGGTCACCTCGGCCGGGACGGGACGGGCGAGCTTCGGCCCCATGAGCAGTGTGATGTGGACGGGGCCCTGCCCGACGGGCTGTTCAGACACGCCGGTGCCCTCCGGGCTCGGGGATCTCGACGACCCGCCCCGCTTCGTCGGTCAACTCCCGTGGATCGAGTACGGGGTTGGCGTCGGCGATGCGCCACCACTGGCCGGGGTCGCCGTAGAAGCGCTGGGCGAGCAGATCGGGCCGCTCCCGCGCACCCACGACATGCTCCTGTGTCTCCTGTGCGTCGAGCGGGGGCAGCAGGCGGCGCTTGGCGTAGCGCACCTCGGTGCCGTCGGGAAGCCGGTGGATCCCGATCTCGGCATCGTGGTAGCGGCTGGTGCGGGGGTACGGGTGGGCGCCGGGTATCGCGCCGAGGGCGCTCTCGTAGGACTCGATGTCGGCCATGTCTGTGGGCTCAGCCCCTTCCACTCAGTACGTCGGCACCGGGCAGTCCGAGGGCCCCGAGGCTGCCGCCGCGGGCGGTGGCGGCGAGCCGTTCCTTCTGCGCGAGGTGGGCCATGTAGAGGTCGGCGCCGCGGTGGCCGGCGGGCAGGTCGCTGACGGTGAGGATCTTCATGCCGATGCTCAGCGAGGCCCGTATGGGATTGAGGTTCACGTCGAAGGCGGACTCGTTGACGGACAGCTCGGTGAGCCGCACGGGCAGGACCCGCTTGCTGCCCCACGTGAACAGCGTCAGCGGCATCTCGATCGGGCTGATCTCGATGGTCCCCTTCTGCGACAGCCGGCTCGCGGCGCGCAGCTGGGCGGTCGTCGGCTGCACGAGCATCTCGAGTGCGGCCAGTTGGGGGTGGATGCCGTCGGGCGCCGCGATCTCCAGCTGATCCGTGGCATCGATCTCGGCGGTGAACTTCCAGGTCTCCTCGGCGGGACCCTTGAGCCGGAGCGCCTCGTTACGGTCCCCGCTCCCGGTCCCCCCACTCACGCTGTCACCACTGTCCCCGGCCGACTGCGGCGCGATGCTGCGCTCCAGGGTGTCGGGGTTGAACTGCAGGACGATGACGCGTTGGGGGGTGCCGCGGTCGGGGTCGACGACGACCATTCCGGAGCGGATGGGTTTGGGGATGTCTGCGTAGCGGGTCATTCGTCCTCCCCGACACCCGCGGCGGCGTAGGACTCGAGAACGGACCTGCTGCGCTCCCGCAGCTTGTGTTCGGAGTCTCCCTGCGCGATATCCCTCAGCAAGGGTACATATTCCGGCCAGGGGGAGTATGTGGTCGCCACAATGCCCATGTCCCGTACCCGCGCGTCGTCGTGGGTGAGGGCGGACCGCACCCGTTGAAGGATTGTTTCGTCCGTTCGACGGGGCGCAGCGATGCTGAGCCGGATCACTGCCAGTCCGAATTCCATCTCATCGGAGGCAGTGTCCACGGCGAAAACGAGCTCCTCCCGCTCCCACGGAAGGAGTTCGTCCACGACAGCCTCTCCCAGTCTCTGCACTTCTTCGCCGGTCGAAGCCTCAACAGTGACATAGCAGTTACCGGTCATTTCGTCCTCCATATATCGGAGGGCCTCACCACCGGAGGACGACCAGATGATCTCCGTCCCAGAGAAGGGAGGGGCTTTCTTTTCCGTTGACGCCACAACCCAGCCGAGCGATTCCGCGAAATACTGCACTTCCTCCCGAGCCGGGTAGGAGCGCAGGACGAACCTGCTCGAAGCGAATCTCTTGCCACTCACTGGACATCCATCCCTTGACGCAATGCGGTATACCTCGGATCGACCCCGTAGATTCTGTGGATCCGCTCCCGGATCTCCTGCCGTATCCTTCGCTTCTTTTCTTCCGCGGTGGCGAAGGAGTCCACGACGATCTCGTCCCCGAGGCTGCGTACCCAGGCTTCCACGACCGTTGCTTCGCGAAGCCTCAGCGCGTCCGCTCCGGTCGTCCTGGCCTCATTCCTGAAGAGATTTGCCCTGAGCTCCCGTGAGCGTGCCATGGAACCGCCGGGCGCCATCGGATGCATACGCGCGGCGTCCTCCATCGAGATGCTTCCTCGGGAAGCCATGTCCAGCAGCATTGCCCCGGTGGTCATCGTGCCGACATTGCGGAGACCTTCCTGCTGGATCATCAGCGCGGTGAGTTCAGCCGTGAAGCGCCTGTTGGACCCGCCAGGCATACGACCGCCCAGCATGTCGAGTGCCTGCTTGGCGATTACCTGCTGCTTCCGCTTTCCGTGAGATCCCTTCCACGACGCGAAGAGAGCAGCCAATTCGGTGTACGACAGCCCTGGCCTCATCTTCGCGCGCCACGTCTGTTTCATGCTCAACGGGATGCCGAACCATACTCCCCGATTCTTGATCGTACGGTGGAACCATTGCTGCCACCGCACGTCGAGAGGCTGGTTCGCGGCATCTCGGTAACGCATTACATCCACTTGCCACATGGTCGAACCGGGCCGGCCACGCAGACCTTCCTGAACGTTCCCGGCGCTGCGATCGCCCAGTTCGTAGGTGTCGAACGGCTTGCCGTTGGCATTGGTCCCGGGCGTGGGCGCCGGGAGCGGACCTTGCTGACTTCCTTGACCACGTTGCCAACTCTGTGCCTTGAGTACTTCGGCACCGACTTGGCGAACGTATCGAACGAGGTCGTCGGTGGCGAAGGCGACACCGTTCAAGAAGACTATGTCCGGGTTGAGCCAGGCGCGGAGACGAAGACGCAGGTCTCCCAGCGACTCCAGCCCGGTCAGCCGGTTCCAGGTCCGAAGACCGAGAAGCACCGCACGGAGCACCGGCCTGGCGACTCCCCGATCGAGAAGTCGCTTCAGCTGCGGCTCGATGCGAGCCACGATCTTCTGCAGCCGCGCCTCCTTGGACTCCTTCGACTTCTCGTCCTTCTTGCGCTGGTCCTCCTTGCGCCTCTTCTCCTCGTGCCGGCGCTTCTTGTGGTCCCGGAACTGGTCCTTCTTCCTCTTGAAGAAGTTGCGCAGCTTGGACGCGCCGTTCTTGAGGGCCTTGCCCAGCTTCGACTTCTTGAGCTTGCGGCCGAGGGTCTTCGCGGCGTTGCCGGCCTTCTTCAGGGCGGACTTGACGGCGCCCTTGGCCTTCGAGAGGGCCTTACCGACCGGGGACTTGGGCTTCTTGGGCTTGGTCGGCTTGGGGCCCTCGGTCTCTTTCTTCTTCTTGTGGGTCGCGTCGGGCTTCTCGTCCTTGGTGTCCCGGCCCGGGCCCTTCTCCCTGTCCGGAGTCCGGTCCTTGCCGGGCGCCCCTTCCTTCTCCGGAGCCCGTTCGTTCGACGGCTCCCGCTCCGGCGCTCTCTCCTTCGGCCGGGTCTCCGCAGCGTCCGGCTTCTTCGCCGGACCCTTCGGTGTCGCGTGATCCTTCGGTTTCACCGGGGACTTCGGGTCCGGCGAAGCGTGGCCCTTCGGGTGGGGCTCCGTGCCCGGGCGGCCCAGGGCCTGGCGGGCCTTGCGCAGGGCGCCTCGGGCGGAGTTGACCGCGGCTCCCGCCGCCTTCTTCGCTCCGCCGCCGACCTTCTTCAGGCCGTCCATGATCTTCTGGGCCATGCCCTTGAGGCGTTTGCCCACGCCCTTGGTCGCCGAAGACAGCTTCTGGAGAAGGAAGTTGGTGATGAAGTCCAGCAACGCCACCACGCCCGCGGCGACCGCCTCGGCGAACAGGCACGCCGCCGGGCCCGCCTTCACCGCCGTCAGGTACGCCCAGAACTTCGAGAACGCCGAGAGGATCGAACTGACCGTCGACCAGGCCGCCATCAGTCCCTGGATGATCGTCAGGATCGCCCCGGCCGCCGGCACGATCATCGAGACGACCTTCTCGATGACCAGGCCGGCGATCATCATCGGCAGCGACGCGATGATCGCGTCCCAGGCCATCTTGCCGATCTGCTTGAGCGACACGCAGCCCTTGACCAGCACGTCGATCACGGCTTTGCCGAGGCCGAGGATGCCCTCGACCTTCGTGTCGAACCATCCCTTGACCGCCACCTTGATGGCGCCCCAGAGGTGGTCGGTGATGCCGGTCTTGGCCGCGCTGCCCGCCTTCGAGATCCAGCCACCCGGGTCCGGCGCGATGTCCGCCACCAGCGCCGCGAACTTCCCCAGCGCCTCGATCGCCGCCTGCGCGAACTTGATCGCGCCCACGATGATCGCCTGGTAGGCCTTGATCACCGCCTTGACGCCGGCTTCCAGGACGTCGAGGAGCTTGTTCAGGCCCGCCGCCAAGGTGTCCAGCAGCGCGTTCACGGCCTTCTTCAGGCCGTCCGCAAGGCGGTTCACCGTCGCGATCGCCGCGTCCCGCAGGCCCTCGATCGCCTTGCGGAAGCGGTCCCGGAGTTCCGGGAAGGCCGACAGGAGCGTGTCGCCGATCGCTATCAGGACGTCCGCCAGGGCGTTGATCGCCTTGACCGCCAGGTCCCGTACGAAGTCGATGGCCTGGTTGGCCCAGTCCTTGAACTTGTCGATGATGCCGTTGACCGCCTTGCGGGCGGCGTCGAAGACCGCGGTGACCGCCGCGAGCAGGCCCTTGAAGAAGTCGGCCACCTTGTCGGCGATCCAGCCGAACAGGCCTCCGGAGGGCTTCTTCTCCTCCTTCTTCTTCCTGGCCTCCTTCTCGGCGTTCTCCCGCTCCGTGTCGATCTGGCCGTTGTCCTTGTCCTTGCGCGCGCCGATCTCCTTGTCCTTGTCGTCGCGCGCCTTGACGATGTCCTTGTTCTTCTTGTCGTGCTCGTCGCCGGACTGCTTGTCCGCGTCCTCGACCTTCTTGTCCTGCTCGGACCGCCAGTCCTCGCGCTGCTTCTGCGTCTCCTGAGCGACGCGCCCGCGTTCGGCGGTCTGCTGCGCGGTGTTGCGCTCGACCTCGCGGTCGATCTCGGTCTGCTTGTCCTGCTTGGCCTTCTGCTCGCTCTGCTGGTGCTCCTTGTCCCTGGCACCGAGGTCGCCCTGCGCCTTGCCCGCGGCACCGGTGATCTCGGTGCCCTTCTCCTGCTTGGCGACGGCGCCGACGCCGGCCTTCGGCGCGGACGTGGCCGCGAGCGCACCGCCCTTGCCGCCGCCGGAGCCGCCGGAGGCCTTGCCGGTGAGCTGTTCCCTGGGCGCGTCGGGGAAGACCTGGTCCTCGCCCATCGGCTTGGCGGCGTCCTCGCGGCCGGTGCCCTGCAGGTCGGACTGCTTGTCCTTGAGCGCCTTGGCCTGGTCGTCGGTACGGGTCGGGTCGCTGGGGCCCTCCAGCCGGATCTTGGGAGCCGGGCCGACCGTCTTGTTCTCCAGTGCGGGGTCGGTGGTCGGGACCGCGTCGGCCGCCGCTTCGACGTTCTTCGCCTCGGCCTCGCTGAGTCCCTTGTCCGGTACGGCGGGTGGCGGCGGCGGAGGCACGTCCGAGGCGGGCTGCCTGCCCTCCGCCTTGACGCCGCCCTTCGCCTTCTGCTTGTCGGCCTGGTCCTCGGGGCCGATCCGCTCCACCTTGCCGGTGACCTGGGCGGCGGCGGGCGCGGCCTGGGGCGGTGCGGACCGCGTCTGCGGCGCCCCGGAGGGACGTTCACGCGTCGGTGGTGCCGCGTCGAGCCGCTTCTGCTCGTCGGCGATCTTCTTGTCCGCGGCCTTGTCGACGCCGGGCATGGCCGCGGCCGCCTGGTCGGGTGCCAGCTTGCTCACGGTCTGCACGGCGGTCTTGGGGTCCTGCCCCGAGACGTCCGGCGGCTCCTGCTGCTTCTCCTCGGGCGCGGTCCCGCCGCCGCCCCCGCAACTGCCCTGCTGCCCCTCGTCCTTCTCGGGTGCGGGCGCGGGCGGCGCGCAGCCGCCTCCGTCCTTCTCCAGGGAGGCTTCGGGCCGTGGCGCGTCGGTCGCCGCGGTCTGGCCCGGCCCGTCGGCCTGCTCCGCGGCCGGGCTCACCGCCGCCTGGGCGACGGACGGCGCGGCCCCCGGGCCCGCGGCGACCGCGGGCCCGGTCTTCTCCGATGCGCCGACCGGTCCGCGGGGTACGGCGCCGGGCCCGCTCTCCTTGGGCACCTGGCTCTTGGCCTGCGGCGCCTCGCGCTCGGAGCGGGGCGGCTCGGCACCCCGGCGGGCGGCCGGCGAGGGGTCGCGGTCCTCGACGGGGGTCTTCGGCGTCTGCGCACCGGCCGGCCGGGACACGGCGGCCGCGACGGGGGTCGCCACCGAGGGCACGGGCCCCGGAGCCGCAGCGGTCGTACGGGACTCGGCGGCCGTACGTTCCCGCTGCCGGTCCGCCTCCTCCTGCTCGTCCCTGGCGTCCGGCCGCTCGTCGTCGCCGTCCGTCCCGTCGGAAGCGGTGTCGTCCGCGTCCTTGGTCTGCTCCCGCTCCTGCCGCTGCTCCGGGTCCGGCCGCTCGGTCTCCGGCTCGGGCCGCTCCTTGTCCTGGGTCGCGAGGTCGGGGCCGACCTCCTGGTCGAGCGGCTTGTCGGTCTCCTGGAGGTCCTTGGTGGCGCGGTCCCCGGACTGCGCGACGGGCCCGTTCTCAGGCTGCGGTGCCTCGCCCGCGACCGGTCCCTCGTCCTGTCCGGGCGCCTTCGGCTCGGGCCCGGCGTCGTCCTCGTCCTGCTCCCGCTCGTTCTTCTCCCGCTCCTGCTCGGTCCTCTCGGCCTTCGTCGGCGGCGGGGTGGGGAAGGAGGGCAGCGACGGCTCGGTGGTCCCCGGTGCGAGCTGGTCCGCGGTGGGCACGGCGGACAGGTCGAGGTCGGCCTCGGGCAGGTAGTCCTCGGGCCTGAGCGCGGGCTCGTCCTTCCCGCCCGGCGCCCGGGCCTCGTCCTCGCCGCCCGCGACCTCCTGGTCGGCGCCCGCCTCGAGACCGAGCGGCCGTTCCTCCTCGCGCGGTTCGGCCTCGGCGCCGCCGTCCTCGTCCTTCTCGTTCAGGCCGTGCTCGGACAGCGCGGAGTCGGGCTGCTCGGCGCGTTCGTCGACCTTCTCCGGGCGTACGGGTCCGGGCTGGGCCTTCTGCTTGGGGTCCGGCTCCTCGCGCCTGGAACCGGCGGCCGGCTGGGTCTGGTCGTCCTGCCGCTTGCGTTTGTCGGAGCCGGGCGCACTGGCCTGCCGCGGGTCGGCCTCCTCCCGCTCGCGCTGCTCCTTGCGCTCCTCCTTGGCCTGCTCGGTGCCCTCCTGCCGGGCCTGGCCGCGCTCGTCGGACGCCTGGTCGGTGCGCGCGCGGTCGGTGGCGGACTGCTCGTCCTCCTGCTGCTGCTCCTCCTTGGCCTGCTGCCGGGAGGCGTTGCGGGTGTCCTCCTGCTCGGTGCGCCGTGCCGCGTCCTGATCCTCCGTGGCCGCGTCCGCGCCGGCCCGGCTGCGGTCGCTGCTGCTCTTGGCGTCGCGCGTTGTGGCGTCCCGCTGCTCCTCGCGCGTGTCGTCGGCCCGCCGCTCGGCGGAGCCTCGGTCGGACTCCTGCTTCCGCTGCCACTGGGTGCGTTCGACGCCGAGTTCTTCGAAGAGGTCGTACTCGGGCAACGGCGTCTCGGCGGGCTGGAGTTCGACGGGGCCGGGGCGGGCCTGGTCCGCGATCTCCAGCAGCCGGTCGTACTCGGGGGTGAGCAGCCTGTTCTCCAGCCGCTCGACGACCGCGTCCTCCAACTCCGGTGACATCCGAGCCAGTTGCAGTCGTACTCGACCGGAGGCGTCGGTGGGGTCGCCCCGCAGGCTGCGCAGCACGTGGCCCGCGATCCGGTCGACGAGGGTCGCCGGGTCGACGGCCTCGGTGCGCATCCGGTCGGCGTCGACGGTGGCGTAGCGCAGCCAGCCGGGGGTGTCCTGCCCCTCCTCGACCTGCGGGGCCGGCTCCGACGGCAGAAGGGAATCGGGCCGTACGGCCGCCTGCGCGGCCTCTTCCGCCTCCCGCTCGATGGCCTGCTGCGGCAGGCTCACCGCACCGAGCTCGCGGCCGGCCCGCAGGGTGCCGAGGCCGTGCGGGTTCTGCACCGTGTGCTGGAGCTCGTGGGCGAGCAGGCGCCGGCCCTCGTCGGTGCCGGGGCGGAAGGCGCCCTCGCGGAAGAACACGTCCTGGCCGACGGCGACCGCGTCCGCGCCGAGCAGCTCGGTCAGCTGCCCGGCGTCCCGGCCGGTGTGCAGCCGTACCCGGCCGAGGTCGTGGCCGAGCTGCTCCTCCAGTTCCCGCCGGATGCCGGGGTCCAGCGGCTGCCCGGCGCCGCTGACGATGTTCTTCGGCTCGGGCGCACGGGACTTGGCGGCGCGTTCCCTGCGCTTGCGGCGGCGCTGTTCGGCGCTCTGTTCCGCCTGGCCGTCCTGGGTACGGGAGCTCACGGGCCCACCTCCCCGTGACCGCTCAGGCCCTCGTGCACGGCACGCGCCAGCTCCTGGCCGAGACGGCGCGCGGACAGCCCGGCCGGCAGGGGCGGCAGCCCGGACAGTGCGTCGACGGCGAGGGCGCCCCGTGCGGCCAGCGGCACACCGTGCAGCCGTACGAGACGGGTCAGTTCGGTCTCGAAGGCGGCCGACACCCGGTCCGGGTCGGCCCGGAAGCCGTCGAGGACGAGTTCGCCGATGTCGACGAGGATCGCCGAAGGCTCCTTGCCGGGGCCGGAGTTCACACCCATCCGCGGACCTCCGTGGGCGTCAGCGAGCGCTCCAGCTTCAGATACTCGGTGCGGGCGGCGGCGAGCATGTGCCGCATCTGCAGCCGGTCGCCCTCCTCGGCGGCGAGGAACGCCCCGGACAGGGCGATGTTGCGGATCGAGCCGCCGGCGACGGTGAGCTGCGCGAGCAGCCTGGGGTCGATGTCCTTCACCGGCGCCTGCGGCGGAAGCACGCGCCGCCAGATCTCGGCCCGCTCGTGCTCGGCCGGGAAGGGGAAGTCGACGACGAAGCGGATGCGCCGCAGGAAGGCGGTGTCGAGGGCGTTCTTCATGTTGGTGGTGAGGACGGCGAGGCCGCGGTAGGCCTCCATGCGCATCAGCAGATAGCTGACCTCGAGGTTGGCGTACCGGTCGTGGCTGTCCTTGACCTCGCTGCGCTTGCCGAACAGCGCGTCGGCCTCGTCGAACAGCAGCAGCGCGCCGCCGCGTTCGGCGGCGTCGAAGACCCGGCGGAGGTTCTTCTCGGTCTCGCCGATGTACTTGCTGACGACCTGCGAGAGGTCGATGACGAACAGGTCGAGGCCGAGCTCGTTCGCCATGACCTCGGCGGCCAGGGTCTTTCCGGTGCCGGAGCCGCCCGCGAACATCGCGGTCACGCCGAGGCCGCGTCGCAGGGTGGCGGCGAACCCCCACTCCTGGTGGACGGTCGCACGCTGCCGCACGTGCGCCACGATCTCCCGCAGTACGCCGGTCTGCCGCTCGTGCAGCACCAGGTCGTCCCAGCCGGCCGCGGGCGTGATCCGCCGGCCGAGTTCGTCCATGCCGATGCGCGCCTCGTCGAGCCCGGCCCGCCAGGCGAGTTCGGCCGCGTCGAGTTCGTCCTCCTGCGGCAGCAGGCGGCGCACGGTGGCCGCCGCGGACCGTACGACGTGCGGGGGCAGCTGGAACTGGGCGACGAGGGAGCGCAGTTCACCCTCCTCCAGGTCGGTCTCCTCGAAGGCGCCGGACCACAGGGCGAGTTGCTCGTCGTCGTCGAGCCGCGGCACGGCGGCCCGGGCCCGGTAGGAGCGCTCGGAGCGCAGCGGGTCCTCGCTCGACACGACCACCGGTACGGCGGCGCCGGCCAGGAAGGACTCCGTCGCCGCCCGCTGGTCGCGGTCCAGCTCGCCCACCTCGACGAGCAGCGCCGAGGGCAGCAGGATCGCCTCGCGCTGCCACAGCCGGGCGAGCCGGTCGCGCTCCACGGGCTCGGCGGGGATGTCGTCGGCGCTCATCGCGTACAACCCGAGCCCCGAGCGGGCGGCGGCCGCCGCGGCGATGTCCGCGCGGCTGCGCAGATCCCCGCCGGTCACCTCGACGATCGGTGCCTCGGCGCCCGCCCCGGTCGTCCAGCCCTCGGCGAGCCGGTTCGCCGCCAGGTCGTACGACGGCGTCAGCGCCTGCGGTACCGGGGTGCGACGCAGCTGACCGTGCAGCCGCGCGTCCAGGTAGGGCGAGCCCAGCAGGAAGTGCAGGATGCGCTCGTCGAGCCGCAGCCGGGAGGTGGTGAGCCGGCTCTCGTCGTCCAGCTCGGCGATCCGCCAGCGCCTGAGGGGCGCCACGGGCGTCAGCGCGCTCCAGTGCGGTTCGGCGAGGGCCGCCAGGGCGAGCGAGAAGGTGGGGTACGCGCGTTCGGGGTCACCGCAGGCTGCGGCGCACCGGGCGGCGGCGGTGGGCTCCAACTCGTGGGCGGCGGCGAGGAGTACGAGGTCGCGCTCGAAGGCGGTGAGGCCGAAGCAGGACACGAGGGCGTCGAGGGGGGCGGTGCCGGGGCCCTCGGCGGGGGCCAGCTCGGCACCGGGTGCGTCGCCCTTCGGGTCGGTCCGCGCCGCGTGTGCGTCGACCCGGTCCAGGACACGGCGGATCTCCGTGGTCAGCGTCGTCCCCTGCTCGGTCGTTCCCATGCCCTCACCTGCCCCCGTCGTCGTCATGCCGCCTCACTTCTCCGTGCTGTCGTCGCCCTGCCGCGGGGTCTGCCTGCCGGCCCGGGGCGCCGCCTTCCGGGCTCTCGCCGGGGACCTGGCGGCGGTCTTCGCGACGGTCTTCGCCGGGGCCTTGGCCGCCTTCTTCGCCGCCGGCGGAGCAGGCGGTTCGGGCCGGCCATCCTCAACCGACTTGGAATCGCCGTCACTTGGCAGCGAGTGGTCCGTCGGCTCGGCCCCTGGAGGGACCGGCGCTCCCGGTGCCCCGAAGGGCAGCACCCTCACCTCGGGCCGTTCGACCGGCTTGCCCGCCACCGGAATCCGGCGTCCGTCGATGAGGACGAGCGTCGCCTGGTAGACGACGGACAGCGTGTACGGCGTCTGGTAGAGCATCCCCCACAGCTTCGACGTCTCGTCGACGTCCATCACGGTCGGGGTGAACCGCACCCGCTGCGCCGCCGCGGCGAGGTCGCTGCCCGCCAAGTAGGGCCGCTCACCGGCCTGTTCGATGACGTCCTTGGGCAGGATCGGGATCTCGTGCAGGGTGCGCACCACGGACCCGATCAGCCGCTGCCCGACCAGCTCCCTCTCGTCCCCGTACGCGCTGATCACGTAGTGCAGGTCGAGCGCCGCGGCGGGCCGCTTGACCAGGGTGCCGTCCCAGGCCCGGGTCGGGAGGTCGTTGTTGCGCTGCGAGGTGTTGGGCGTGACCTGGTAGAGGAACACCGAGATCGTCGGCTGCTCCAGCTGCGGGTCGGCGGGCGGCTTGCGCGGTTCGACCTTGACGGCCTCGCCGAACTCCGGCCCCACGTTGTTCTCGATCAGCAGCGCGAGGGCCTGGGTGACATGGGCGATGGCAAGTGCGTTGCTCATGACGTCAGTTCCTCGGTTCCTCTCGGCCTGCTGGTCCCTGTCCGTGGTTCACTCGCGCCCCCGCGCCAGATACTCGGCGAGGCTCAGCGTCGTCCCGGCCCGCTCCTTCGCGGGCGTCCCCCGCCCCCCGCCGCCCGAGGGCTGCGCGGTCACTTCCAGCCGCCCGATCTGCACCTGGACCACCTGCTCGGTGGCGCGTGCCGGACGCCGGGCCGCGGCCTGCCGTAGGGCGTCGCGTGCCGCCGCCGTGGGGGGGGGGGGGGGGGGGGGGGCGCCGCGCCCCCCCCCGGGGGGGGGGGGGGGCGCGCCGCGGGGGGGGGGGGGGGGGCGGCGGGGGGGGGGGGGGGGGGGGGGCCCCCCCCCCCCCCCCACGGCGTGAGGGGCGGTCTCCGCGCCCGGGGGGATGGGCGAAGGGACCGCGGTCTGTGCGGGTTCCGGCTGCTCCGCCCGTCCCCGCCCCGCCGCACGCCGCGCGGTGCCGGCCGCGGGCCGCGGTCCCGGCGCGACGGGCGCGGCGGGGCGCAGCAGGGGCGCCTCGGCGCGGGCCGGCGCGGACGGACGCGGGTCCGGGCCGGCCGGTTCGCGTTCGGTGCGTACGACGGTGTGCTCCCGTTCGGTGTGCGTGCTGGTTCCGGCGGCCGCGGTCCGCGGTACGTCCGCGGGCGGTGCGGCCGGCGTGACCGCGGGCCACAGCAGCGTGTCCTCATCGGGCGCCGCCGCCCGCTGCCGTACCGCCTCGACCCGCTCGAACGGGCCGGGCAGCCGGGGCCGCACCCGCGTCGCGGCCGGTCGCGGGGCCGCGTGCCGCGCGATCAGCCGGTCGAGGAAGTCCGGGGAGTCCGGGGTGCCCGTTGAGTCAGACATCCGCACACAGCTCCAGGTAGTAGCGGCGCCGCGTCGGGCTGAGCGCCAGGATCTCCGGCTCGCTCCACCCGTAGGCGGTGGCGAGCAGGTGGACGTCGAGCAGCACGTCCCGTGCCCAGGCGTCCAGTTCGGTCCACAGGTAGGAGGCGATGTCGAGTTCGGCGCGGGTGGCCGCGCCACACTCGGGACAGGCGATGTCGAGCACGAGGTCGGCGGCCGGGTCGGCCGCCTCGACGGCCTCGGCGATCCGGCGCTGCACCGCGGCGGGCAGCTCCGGGCCGGCCACGGCGGTTCCGCCGCGCGCCGCCGACACCAGGCACCGGGCGAGCAGGGCCGTCCGCGGGTCCGCCGACCGGGCCGCGGCCTGCAGGTCGGCGATCCCGGGCAGCCGGAACTCGACGTCCCAGCCGCCCTCCCGGACCCGTACGACCTGCTCGCCGCGCCCGCCCAGCGATCCGGCGAGCTCGCCTGCGTCCAGGTCGAACTCCATGTCCTGGCCGCAGGCGGCGCACTCCAGGCGCACCTGCATCCGCTCGCCGAACAGCGCCCGGCGCAGGGCGAACAGGTCCGCCTCGCGCTCGCCCACGGGAACGGCGGGCAGCCGCGAGACGTCCACGTCCGGGCGTGCCGCGCGGTGCAGCAGCAGCGCCCGTCCGACGGGCGCCTCGCCGAGCCCCGTCTCCCAGGCGGCCAGCAGTTCGGCCGCCCCGGTGATCGCCATGTCCTCCCCCGCTTTCCGAACTTCCGTGCTGTCAGGCCGGGTTGAGGAACGAGGGCTCCTCGGGCTCGGGCACCTCGTAGTCCCGCTCCCAGCCCTCGCACTCGAGCTTCAGCGACTGGATGGCCACCGCGTTGGCGTTGGCGTCCATCTCGCCGAGGACCTGGTACTCGCTCGGCCAGGTCCGGTAGAGCTTGTGCGAGACGGCGACCTGGCCGGCCTCGTTGAGGACCTGGATGACGATGTCCTTGCGGAAGTCCGCGAGGGACACCTCGGAGCCGAGGCCCGCGCCGACCTGCCAGACCTTGTTGGCCCAGCGGTCGAACTCGGGGTCGTGGGTGACCCCGCGCTCGAGGGTGATGCCCTCGAACTCCGAGCGGCCCGGCGACTTGCGCGGGGAGGAGGGGTCGCCGCCGTGACGGTGCTTGACGACCTCCGTGGTCCGCTTCAGCGGACTGATCTTGCTGATGCCGGCGACCGTCCGACCGTCCCACAGCACCAGGAACTTGAAGTTCTTGTAGGGGTCGAATCGATGCGCGTTGACCGTGAACTCAGCCATCGGATTCCTTCAGCTCTCCATGGTTCTGCGGGCGCTACAGCGCGAACTGCCCCGACGTCTGCTGGATCTTGACGACCACGAACTCGGCCGGGCGGACCGGTGCGATGCCCACGAGCACGTTGACGACGCCGTTCGCGACGTCCTCGTCCGTCGTGGTCTCGCTGTCGCACTTGACGAAGTACGCCTCGCGCGGGGTGCTGCCCTTGAAGGCGCCCTGGCGGAAGAGCGTGTGCAGGTACGAGGAGGCGCTGAGCCGGATCTGCTGCCACAGGCTCTCGTCGTTGGGTTCGAACACCACCCACTGCAGGCCGCGTTGGAGGCTCTCCTCCACGTGCAGGGCGAGCCGCCGCACGGGCACGTACTTCCACGCGCTGTCGAGGGCGTCGGAGCCCTCCAGCGTGCGGGCGCCCCACACCAGCGGACCGGTGAGCGGGAAGGTGCGCAGGCAGTTGACGCCGAGCGGGTTGAGCAGCCCGGTCTCCCGGTCCGTCAGGTCGACGGTGAGGGAGTGCACCCCGACGAGCTGCGCCTCGGTGCCGGCCGGCGCCTTCCAGACACCGCGCTCGGAGTCGGTGCGCGCGATGACGCCCGCGACCGCTCCGGACGGCGGGAAGGCGCGCAGCCGCCCGGTGAGCGGGTCGGTGAGCTGGATGTGCGGGAAGTACAGCCCCGCGTGGTTGCCGCGGACGGCGTCGAAGGCGGACAGCCCCGCACGCGCCGAGTCCACGCTCACCCAGGTGCTGGGCGCGTCGACGAGCAGGAAGATCCGCCGCTCCGCGCACAGCCGCTCGGCGGCCGAGACCACGGTGAGCGCGTCCTCGGTCTTCTCGTACGACGCCAGTTCCGGCAGAGAGAGCAGGTTGACGTCGGCCACCCCGCGCAGCGCCTGGATGCCGGTCTTGCCGGCCTCGGAGCCGATGAGGTCGCGCGGGCCGGGAGCCTCGCCGTCCTCGCCGCCCTCCAGCGGGAACACCGGCGGGTTGACCGAGGCCTCCAGACCCAGGTCGTTGGCGCACTCGCCGAGGAAGCGGACGACGTCCTCGGGATCGGTGGAGCCGGCGACCACCTGGATCCGGCGGCCGAAGGCGGTGACCTCGACGCCCGCGAAGGCGTGCTTGCCCGGCACGTCGGGCAGCGCCCGCAGCTTGCGCTCCAGGAGCAGCGCCAACTCGGCCACGGAGGACGGGGCTTCGCCGTCGCAGTCGGCGTCGTAGAGCGTGAACTCGCGCTCCACGTCGCCGATCTTCACCGTCAGGTCGACGGCGAGGTCGGGCAGTTCGTGGCCGAACGGCTTGGAGACGGTGCCGGACGGGTCGGGCCGGCCCTCGCCGACGGCCTCGACGCGGATCAGGCGCGAGCCGGCGTTGACGACGGTGGGCGCGTAGCTCCCGCTGCCGTCGTCCATGGACAGGCCGTTGAAGCTCTCGCGGGCGTCACCCTTGGCGTCGAAGACACGCAGGTTGAAGGTCTCGTCGCAGGCCGCGGTGTCATAGTCGACGGCGACACGCAGGCCGTTGCCCCACACGCCGGGTTCCTTGGCATGGACCTCGAGCACACGGCTCTCGCTGTGGCCCTCGGTGGACTCCAGGACGACGCACGCGGCCTTGCCGCTGCCGGCCTTGGCGACCCGGACGATCACGGCGACGGAGCCGCCGTTGCCGAAGAACTGGTGCACGGCGTAGGCGAGCGGGCTCTGCGCGCTCAGCCCCCCGAAACGCCGCTCGAAGTCGGCGAATCCGGTGACGCGTACCGCCTCGTTGAGCGGGCCGCGCCGGGTGTGCCCGACGAAGGCGGTCACCGACGTGGTCACGGCGGAGATGGTGCGGGTGCTGCTGGGAAGCTCTTCGACGTAGACACCCGGATACGTCGGCCTCGCGGCGCTCACGGCATTCGTCGGCATTCCCCCTCCAATCCCTTTTCAGGCACCGGTCGAAGGCACCAAGAGACGGCAGAGGGAGAGGTTTCGGCACAGCGGCAGGCGGCAGACGTCCGACGCGTCATGCCGCGCCGGCCCGCACACCCCGTTTCAGCGTTCCCCCGTCATTGTCCCGGACGGACGGCCGTCCGGGCCAAGCAACCACGCTTGTGACTCCTGGTGCTCAAGTGCTCTTCCACCTTGAGGAGTTGACGGTTGCACAAGCAAGGCGGGTTCACGCCAGCCCGAAAGGAGGTTCGATGAAAGTCCGCGTTCACGACCCACACGCGATGTGCGCATGTCGGATCAGGCGCTTCACAGGTCTCACACAGCGCATGGTGCAGCAGAATGGAGCCCATGTCCCGACGTACCTCGCAATCCCGGCGGCAGCACGGCTCCGCCCCAGTCCACAACCCCTCCTGCCCTTGCGGTCTTGCGGAGACGTACGAGAAGTGCTGTGGCCGATTCCTCCCCCAGTCTCGAACGAACTCGACCGGGGGGACCCCCATGGGTGAGGCCGCGGCGCCGACGGCCGAGGCGCTGATGCGCTCGCGCTACTGCGCCTTCGTGAAGCGCAACGAGCCTTATCTGCTGAGGACTTGGCACCCGAGTACCCGCCCCGCGGAACTCAAACTCGACGCGGGGATGCGGTGGACGGGCCTGGAGATCCTGGCCACGACCGACGGTTCCGCCTTCCACACCACCGGCACGGTGACGTTCCGGGCGTCCTTCAAGGGCGGATCGCTCCATGAGCGGAGCCGGTTCGAGCGCGTGGAGGGGGCGTGGGCTTACGTGGACGGAGAGTTCCTCGACTGAGGCCCGCCAGTCCCTGGGGAGTGCCTGACCGCTCCCTAGGGCGCCAGGATGTCCAGCTCCTGGAGGGCGCCCACCGTGATCTCCCGGGTCAGCTGCTCCGCGCGGGCCGCGTCGCCCGCCCGGACCGCCTCGGCGACCTGGACGTGCAGGGTGACGGCGGCCGGGTCGGGGTCCTCGAACATGACCTCGTGGTGGGTGCGGCCCGCGAGGACCTCGGCGACGACGTCACCGAGCCGCGCGAACATCTCGTTGCCCGACGCCGTGAGGATCACCCGGTGGAAGGCCATGTCGTGGACGAGGTACGCCTCGAGCTGGTGGCCGCGCGAGTTGGCGACCATGCCCAGCGCGCACTCGGTGAGCTCGGCACACTGCTCGGCGGACGCGTGCCGGGCGGCCAGGGCCGCGGCGACCGGCTCGACGGCCGAGCGCAGGACGGTCAGCGAGCGCAGCTGATGGGGGCGGTCGGCGCCGGCCAGCCGCCAGCGGATGACCTGTGGGTCGTAGACGTTCCACTCGGCCTTCGGACGGACGGTCACGCCCACGCGCCGGCGCGACTCGACCAGATGCATGGACTCGAGCACCCGCACCGCCTCCCGCATCACGGAGCGTGACACGTCGAAGTTCTGGGCCAGCTCGTCGGTGCGGAGAACGCTGCCCGGCGGGTACTCCCCCGCGGTGATCGCGGGGCCGAGGGAGTCCAGTACATGGCCGTGCAGCCCCCGGCCCGGTGTGCTCATGCACTCAGCGTACGGGGCAGATCACGGGAACAAAAAGTCAGACTTATTTGTCACAGACTCTTGAATTCGTCGTACCTAATCGGTTTCAGTGTCGTCGACATCAGGTCGACATCAGGTGTCGAAGAAGACAGCAGACAGTGAGGCAGCGATGAGCACCCCCCATGTCGTCGTGGTGATGGGCGTCGCAGGCACCGGGAAGACCACCATCGGTCCCCTTCTTGCGGCCAGGCTCGGCGTCCCGTACGCCGAGGGCGACGACTTCCACCCGGAGGCCAACATCAGCAAGATGTCGGCCGGCATCCCGCTCGACGACGACGACCGGTGGCCGTGGCTCGACGCCATCGGCTCCTGGGCGCACGGGCGGGCCGGGCTCGGCGGAGTGGTCAGCAGCTCGGCGCTGAAGCGGGCGTACCGCGACCGGCTCCGCGCCGCCGCACCCGGTGTCGTCTTCGTGCACCTGACGGGCGACCGCGCCCTCATCGAGGAGCGGATGTCGCACCGGCAGGGCCACTTCATGCCCACCGCGCTGCTCGACTCCCAGTTCGCCACGCTCGAACCGCTCCAGCCGGACGAGGCGGGCGTCGCCGTGAGCGTCGCCGGGAGCCCCGAGGAGATCACCGCACGGGCCATGAAGGCGCTGGAAGGCCTCCCCCACCCGGCCCAGTAACACCCTCCCCCCGTCCCCGTACCTGCAAGGGAAACACCGTGACCAGACTCAGCGTCGAGATGCTGGCAGCGGACGCGCCTCCGCCGATCACCTCGGCCGGCCATGCTCAGCTGGGCATCGCCGTACTGGTGGGCATCGCCGTCATCGTCGTGCTCATCACCAAGTTCAAACTGCACGCCTTCCTGTCCCTGACGATCGGCTCGCTGGTGCTCGGCGCGGTCGCGGGCGCCCCCCTCGACAAGGTGATCATCAGCTTCACCACCGGGCTCGGCGCCACGGTCGCGAGCGTGGGCGTGCTGATCGCCCTCGGTTCGATCCTCGGCAAGCTGCTGGCCGACTCCGGCGGCGCGGACGAGATCGTCGACACGATCCTCGCGAAGGCGAGCGGGCGGGCCATGCCGTGGGCGATGGTCCTGATCGCCTCCCTGATCGGCCTGCCGCTGTTCTTCGAGGTCGGCATCGTGCTGCTGATCCCGGTGGTGCTGATGGTCGCCAAGCGCGGCAACTACAACCTGATGCGCATCGGCATCCCGGCGCTCGCCGGTCTGTCCGTGATGCACGGTCTGGTCCCGCCACACCCCGGTCCGCTGGTCGCGATCGACGCGGTGAAGGCCAACCTCGGTGTGACGTTGGCGCTCGGCATCCTCGTGGCCATACCGACGGTGATCATCGCCGGTCCGCTGTTCTCGAAGGTCGCGGCCCGCTGGGTGGACGTCCCGGTTCCCGAGCGGATGCTGCCCCCGCGCGCCTCCGAGGAGCTGGAGAAGCGCCCGAGCTTCGGCGCCACCCTGGCCACCGTGCTGCTGCCGGTCGTGCTGATGCTGCTCAAGGCGCTCGTCGACATCGTCGTGGACGACCCCGCCAACCTCACCCAGCGCGTCTTCGACGTCATCGGCAACCCGCTGATCGCCCTGCTCGCCGCCGTGCTCGTCGGCATGTTCACGCTGGGCCGCGCGGCCGGGTTCACCAGGGAGCGGATCAGCGACACCGTCGAGAAGGGCCTCGTGCCGATCGCGGGCATCCTGCTGATCGTCGCCGCGGGCGGCGGCTTCAAGCAGACGCTGATCGACTCGGGCGTGGGCCAGATGATCCTGGACATCTCCAAGGACTGGTCGATCCCGGCGCTGCTGCTGGGCTGGCTGATCGCGGTGATCATCCGTCTCGCGACCGGTTCGGCGACGGTGGCGACGGTCTCGGCGGCCGGCCTGGCGGCCCCGCTCGCGGCCGACATGTCGACCACGCACGCCGCCCTGCTCGTCCTGGCGATCGGTTGCGGTTCGCTCTTCTTCAGCCATGTCAACGACGCCGGCTTCTGGCTGGTGAAGGAGTACTTCGGCCTGAGCATCGGTCAGACCATCAAGAGCTGGTCCGTCATGGAGACGATCATCTCGGTGGTCGGAGGCGGCCTGGTCCTGCTCCTCTCGTTGATCATTTAGGAGAACGACGATGAGTCACCCGCTGTTCGACATCAGCGGCCGCACGGCCCTGGTCACCGGCTCCAGCCGCGGCATCGGGCTCGCCCTGGCCCGCGGACTGGCCGAGGCCGGCTGCACGGTGATCCTCAACGGACGGGACGCCGGCCGCCTCACCGAGGCGGCGGCGGACCTGCCCGGCGACGTCCACACCGCCGTGTTCGACGTGACCGACGGTCCGTCGGTGGCCGCCGGCATCGCGGATGTCGAACAGCGGGTCGGCCCGCTGGACATCCTGGTCAACAACGCGGGCATGCAACTGCGCGCCCCGCTCCTCCAGTTCACGGACGCGGACTGGCACCGCGTCCTGGACACCAACCTCACCAGCGCGTTCCTGGTCGGCCGCGAGGCGGCCCGCCGGATGACGGAGCGCGGCCACGGCAAGATCGTCAACATCTGCTCGCTGCAGAGCGAGGTGGCCCGCCCCGGCATCGCGCCCTACGCGGCCACCAAGGGCGCCCTGAAGATGCTCACCAAGGGCATGTGCGCCGACTGGGGCCCCTACGGCGTCCAGGTCAACGGCCTCGGCCCCGGCTACATCGAGACCGAGCTGACCCGGGCCCTCGTCGAGGACGAGGAGTTCAGCGCCTGGGTGCGCCGCCGTACGCCCGCCGGCCGCTGGGGCCGTACCGAGGACCTGGTGGGCGGGGTGCTGTTCCTCGCCTCGCCCGCCGCGGACTTCGTCAGCGGCCAGATCCTGTACGTCGACGGCGGAATGACGAGCGTGCTGTGAAGGGGGCCACCGGCATGACGCGGATGCTCGGTTGTGTGATCCACGGACCCGGCGACCTGCGCGTCGAGGAGCTGCCGGTCCCGCAGCCCGGGCCCGGCGAGGCGCTCGTCGCCGTCCGCTACGGCGGCGTCTGCGGCTCGGACCTGCACTACTGGCGGCACGGCGGCGTCGGCGACTTCCTCCTGAAGGAGCCGATGCTGCTCGGGCACGAGGTGGTCGGGACGGTCGTCGCGTACGGCTCCCCGGACGCGTCGGCCCCGGCCCCAGGTACGGCGGTCGCGGTGCACCCGGCGACGCCGTGCGGGGTCTGCCCGGAGTGCGCCGACGGACGGCGGCACGTCTGCCGTGACACCCGGTACCTGGGCAGCGCCGCACGCTTCCCGCACGTGCAGGGCGGTTTCGCGGCCCGGATCGTCGTCCCCGCCGGGCAGTTGAGGCCCCTCCCCGAGGGCCTGGAGCTGCGGCGGGCCGCGCTCGCCGAGCCGCTGTCGGTCGCGCTGCACGCGGTGCGCCGGTCCGGAGCCGTGAGCGGGCGGCACGTCCTGGTCACCGGATCGGGCCCCATCGGCTGCCTGGTCGTCGCCGCGGCCAGGGCGGCGGGCGCCGCCCGGATCACGGTCACCGACCTCCTCCCCGCGGCCCTGGAGTACGCGCGTCTCGCGGGCGCCGACACCGTCGTACGCGCCGACGACCCGGCCGACGCCGGGTGGCCCTCCGAGTACGAGGTGGACGTGGCCGTGGAGGCGTCCGGCGCGGCGGCCGGCCTCGACACCTGTCTGCGCCTGGTGCGGCGCGGCGGGGTCGTGGTGCAACTGGGCATGCTGCCGCCCGGCCCGACCCCGTTCGCCGGGAACCTCGTCGTGAGCCGGGAGATCGAACTGCGGGGCGCGCTCCGCTTCGACACGGAGTTCGACGAGGCGCTGCGGCTGCTCGCGGCCGAGCCCGCCTTCGACGGGCTGGTCAGCGCGGTGGTCCCGGTGACGGAGACGGAGTCGGCGTTCGCACTCGCGGCGGACCGCGGCCGTTCCTGCAAGGTGCTGCTGGACTTCGGCGCCTGAATTTCGGCCGAGGTTCTGCGGAAGACGCCTTCCCCGGCGGCGCCGTGGGCCCGATGATGTGAAGACCTCCTGGACCCGGGCGTCCGGGGGTCGTCTGTGTCGAGGGGGCGTCATGGCGATCTCCCTCGGGATGCGTATCTCGGGGCTGCTCGTGGCCGGAGCGGTGGCGGTGGCCTACGCGGCCTTCACCGGTGACGGAAGTGGCACACCGGACAGAGGAGGCGGGGACGCCAGGATCGTGACGGTCGGGCCGTCGCAGACCGCCCGACCCCTCGCGGCTTCCGCATCCCCCACCCCGCGGCAGTCACCCGCCGGCGCGGCGAGCGCCGCCGTGCCACCGACAGCCGCGAGCCACACCGCTGGGACCACCGCACCGCCTCCGCCTTCGCCTCGCACCTCCCCCACGCCCACCTCCGTCAACAGGCTGCTCGTGAGCCCCAATTGGCTCCCGCCCGGCCCCGTCTCGCCCGACGCCGACTCGGTGCCCGACCCGTCGAGCGTCTACGACCGGCTGCGTGACCCGCACCGGTGCGGGGCCGCCCTCGACGTGATCCCCGTGACGTCCGCCGACCCCGAGTGGCGGGTGCTGCGCGCCCTCGCCACCGCGTGCCTGACCGTGCAGGGCCGGGGCGGCGGCTGGAACACCCTGGGCAAGGACCACGCCGACCTGGCCGGGAAGGTCCGCACCTGCAAGGGCCGGGCGGCCTACGCCGTGCTCGGCGGGCTGCTGGACTTCCACCGGCGGCATCCGGGAGGCACCGTGCGGTTGACGGCCTCCCCGGGCACCGCTCCTGCCTGCGCCTACCGGATCGCCGGCGTGGACACCGGCGGCGCCGGCACGGCACGGCCGGGCGGCACGGTCGCCGTCGAGCTCCGCGACACCTACTTCGACCAGGCCGAACTGCCGCGGTTCGGGAGCGTGTCCATCGGCGGGCGGCAGCTCGCCGGGCCGTCCGTGCCGCGGTCGCGGTCGGGCGACCGCCTGGTGCTGGCCGTCGTGGTGCCGTCCCTGGACCGCTACCCGCGGACGGTCGACGTGGCCGTCCGGTACGGCGGCACCGAGGTGCGGCTGAAGAACGCCTTCACCGTCACGGCGCCCGCCGTGGTGCCGTCGCCGGGCGTGCCGTCAGGGACGCCACAGGGGGTGCTCACGCTCGGCCCACTCCCGGTCGACCCTTCCGGTCCGTAGCCCGCCGCGGGCCTGCGGGTCCCCGATCGCCATGCCGATGTGCCCGGCCAGGACGATCCCGATGGTCAGGGCCAGCCAGTCGTGGACGAAGGTGGCGCTGGTGCGCCACATGATCGGGGTGAGATGGGTGAACCACATGATCAGGCCCGTGCCGAGCATCACCAGCGACGCCCCGGCGATCCAGGCCGCGTAGATCTTCTGTCCAGCGTTGAACTTGGCCGCCGGCCGCGAGGAGCGGCGCTTGTCGCGGCGCAGCGCAGCGCGCAGCCAGATCCGGTCGTGCGGCCCGAAGCGGTTCAGATGCCCGAGGTCCGCGCGGAAGTGACGGGAGACCAGGCCCAGGAGGACCGGCACGGGCAGGGCGAGCCCGGCGCACTCGTGGACGCGGACCACCAGCTCGCGGCGGCCGACCAGTTCGGCGAACTGCGGGATGTAGAGGAAGGCCGCCGTCACCACGCACACGCCCATCAGCGCGGCCGTCGTGCGGTGCACCCAGCGCTGCGCGGGCCCGAACCGGCGAACCTCGGCGGCCTGCTGGGTGTGCGCCTCAGCTCGTAGGGTCATCGTCGCGTCCGTTCGAACGGCCGACCCAGGCGTCGACGTCGTAGCCGAGGTGCTCCCAGTAGCCCGGCTTCACATGCTCGGTGACCGTGATCCCGGAGAGCCACTTGGCGGACTTGTAGAAGTACATCGGCGCCACGTAGAGGCGGACCGGGCCGCCGTGGGCGTGGCCGATGTCCTTGTTCTGCATGCGCAGCGCCACCAGGATGTCGGAGCGGCGCGCCTGGTCGAGCGTGAGGCTCTCGGTGTACGTGCCGTCGAAGCAGGTGAAGCGCACGGCACCCGCCGAGCCGTGCACCCCGGCGGCGTCCAGCAGCCGGGACAGCCGTACCCCTTCGAAGGGGGTGTGGGGGACGCGCCAGCCGGTGACGCACTGGACGTCCTTGACCAGCTTGGTCTGCGGCAGGGCGCGCAGGTCGTCGAGCGTGTAGGTCTTCGGGCGGTCCACCAGGCCGTCGACGGTGAGGCGGTAGTCCGAGGCGTCCTTGTGCGGCACGGAGGAGGCGACGGAGTAGTAGCGGAAGCCGCCTCCGTTGGGCAGCAGGCCGGTCAGGCCGGTGGGGTCCTTGTCGGCCGCGGCGCCGAGGAAGCCTTCGAGCGCGCGCTGCAGCGTGGGCGCGGCGACCACGCCGAGGGCACCCAGGCCGATGGTGCCGAGCAGGACCCGGCGGCCGATCGGAGTGCCCCGTTCCGCCGCGGGTCTCGGCTCGCCGGGCTCCTCGGGCTGTTCGGAGTTCACGTGTCCATTCGAACACCCGCGGCCCGGGCGGGGCCAGGGATCGCGGGTGCTCGTCAGGATTCCGTCATCTTCTTACCGGCTCCTCAGAAACGGCGTACCGCTTCCTCGGAGACCGGCCTACCGCCTCCTCGGAGACCGACGTACCGAGCCGGTCCAGGAGGCGTGGCTACGGCGTCTCCTGCGCCGCCTTGTCCAGCTGGAACGCCTCGTTGCCGAGCCCGATGCGGGCGTGCGCCTCGGGCGAGCGGGAGCGCAGGTAGAGGCCCTGGACCAGGCCCACGGCCAGGGCGAGCCCGATGATGCCGGGCAGCGCCCAGCTCAGCGTCGAGCCGGGGCCCGCGCCGACCAGGACGTCGAAGTCCTTGACCGTGTAGCCGGCGATCACCAGCAGCGCGACGGCCGCGAGCGCGGAGGTGACCAGGCGCCAGGACTGGGCGCCCGCGGCCCCGCGCCGGGCGAAGAAGACGATGACCGACACCGAGGCGGCCGCCATGAGCAGGATCACGCCGAGGGCGCCGACGTTGCCGAACCAGGTGAACAGGTGCAGGACCGGCGCGGTCGGGTCCCCGGCGGGCTTGTCGTCGGCGACCGCGAAGACGATCACGACCACCGCCGCCACGGCCGTCTGGAGCAGGGAACCGGTGCCGGGGGCGCCGCTGGAGCCGGTGGTCCGGCCGAAGGTGCGCGGGAGCAGGCCCTCGCGGCCCATCGCGAAGGTGTACCGGGCGACGACGTTGTGGAAGCTGAGCATGGCCGCGAACATGCCCGTCACGAACAGGATGTGCAGGACGTCGGTGAAGGCTCCGCCGAGCCGGGAGTCGGTCAGCGAGAAGAGCATGCCGGCGCTCTCCTTCTGCGCCACGCCGACGACCTTCGAGGGACCGGCGGCGACGGTCAGCGCCCAGCTGCTGACGGCGAAGAAGACGGCGACGCCGCCGACCGCGTAGAACATCACGCGCGGCACCAGGATGTGCGGCCGGCTGGTCTCCTCCGCGTACACGGGCGCCTGCTCGAAGCCGAGGAAGGCCGCGATGCAGAAGCACAGCGCGGTGCCCACGCCCGCGCCGCTGAGCGTGTCGGGGTTGAAGGCGTGCAGCGACAGGCCCTCGCCCGCCGGGTCGCCGATCGCCGCGACGTCGAAGATCACCACCAGGATCACCTCGACGACCAGCAGCACGCCGAGCACGCGCGCGTTGACGTCGATCTTCAGCCAGCCCAGCAGGCCGACGACCACGAGGGCCACCAGCGACGGTATCCACCAGGCGACCGAAAGGCCGGCGTACTTGTCCAGGAGCCCGGAGGTCTCGAAGCCGAAGATGCCGTAGATGCCCACCTGGAGGGCGTTGTAGGCGACCAGGGCCACCAGGGCCGCGCTCGCTCCGGCCGTGCCGCCGAGGCCGCGGGAGATGTAGGCGTAGAAGGCGCCCGCGTTGTGGACGTGCCGGCTCATCTCGGCGTAGCCGACGCTGAAGAGGATCAGGACCACGCCGAGGGCGACGAACAGCAGGGGCTGCCCGACGATGCCCATCACCGCGAATGTGGTGGGCATGACACCGGCGACCACCATGAGCGGGGCGGTCGCGGCGAGCACGGAGAGCAGCAGGCCCCCCGTGCCGAGACGGTCGGCGCGCAGGGCGCGCTCCTCGCCCAGATAGGTACTGATGCCGTCGGAGGTGGATCTGCTCGCGCTGGAACTGCCCGTGGTCATCGCGGGGACCGTCCTTCTGTCGGAGTCGGGAGTGTCATGCCGTGCCGAGCGCGGCGGCGCGAGCGGCACGGAAGGCGGAGTGCGGATCGCGGTCCGGGTACGACCACGGGGCGGGGGTGGCGTGCCCGCCGATGCGGTGGAAGAGGGCGGCCGCCTCGGCGCCCCGGCCCTCGCAGAACTTGGCGTGGGCGAGGAAGTTGAGGTCGACCAGGCGGCGCGGGTGGCCCTCGTGCTCCCACTCCAGCCACCAGTCGAAGGCGGCCTTCATCACCTGCCGGGCCCGGCGTCCGCTCCAGTGCCCCGAGGCCGCGGGGTCCGGGGACTCGTGCCCGGCGGCGGCGAGGACGCGGTAGCGCTCGGCGTGCGCGACGACGGGCAGGATGGCGAGCGGGGAATCGGCGGGGGCCTGTTCGGCGGCCCAGTTGGCGAAGTCGTAGACCTCGTGCAGCGGGTCCGGGCCCGCGCCGGGGTGCCGCTCGGCGAGGTGGGCGACCATCAGGTGGTGGGCGTGGTGGTGGTCGGGGTAGCGGCCGCGGACCTGGTCGAAGAGGCGTGCGGTGTCGTCGCCGGTGCCGGTCCCGCGCTCCAGCATGAGCAGGCCGAGCCACGGGGTGGGGTCCGCGGGCACGCGGGCCGCGGCCGCCCGGCAGGCCTCGCGGGCGCGCTCCGGCTTCTCCTTGCGGCGCAGGGCGCGCTGCACCAGGGCGACGGCGAGCAGCAGGGCCGCGTCGGTGGAGTCGGGCTCGGCGAGCAGCCAGTCGCGGGCCCACGCCTGCGCATAGGGCTCCAGCGCCAGCACCGTGACCCGGTGGCCGCGGCTTTCCCAGTCGTCGCCCGTCTGGACGAGCAGCGACCGGGCGGCCTGCCACCGGCCCTGGGCCAGCGCGGCGCGGGCCGCGTGGAGCCCGGCGTCGTCCAGCGCCGCGTCGAGGGCCTGGGCCGCGCGCTTGCGGCCCCGGCCGAGGGGTGGCGGGGGTGGAGACACCGCGGGAACGTCCTCACGCGACGCTGCTCGTCGCCTGATATCGATGTGCCGTCGACTGGTCACGCACAGCAAACCCGCAGCCATTGGTTCGCGTCAAGGGACGAAAGGGTGTTACACGCGTCAACTCCCGTGACGGGAGGGGCACTTACAACCGGACGGCGCACTGACGTTCCGAATATCCGTTTCAGGCATGTGGCGTACGCCATGGCGGAGCAGGTACGGGCGCCTCACCATGACGGGACGGCGAGGGGACGCTACAGTCACCCAAACGCACCCCGAGACCCCCCGACGATCGAGGTACGCGCGTGTCCGTTCTGGTTCTGATTCTCGCCGTGAGCGCGGCCTGCTGCCTCGGCCTCGGATTCGTGCTCCAGCAGAACGCGGCCCAGCGGGCGCCCCTCAGCGACTTCCTCTCGCCACGCCTGCTCTTCGACCTGATGCAGGTGCCGCGCTGGCTGGGCGGCATAGCCCTGATGGTGGCCGGCATGGTGCTCGGCGCGATCGCGCTGAGCCAGGGCGAGATCTCCCTGGTCGAGCCCCTCCTGGCCACCAACCTGCTGTTCGCGCTGGGCCTGTCCCGCATGCAGACCAGACAGTCGCTCGGCCGCCAGGGCTGGACGGGACTGGCCCTGCTCGCGGGCGGCGTCACCGCCTTCATCGTCGCGGGCGAGCCGCGCGGCGGCACCGCGGTCTCCGACCCCTTCCGGCACTGGCTGATCATCGGCGCCATGGTCGGGATCGCGCTCCTGCTGACCACCTACGCGAAGCGCTCGCGTCTGAGCGCCGCCCCGGTCCTCCTGGCCGTCGCGGCGGGTCTCCTGTACGGCGTCCAGGACGCCCTCACCCGGATCAGCGGCCAGCGCTTCTCCGAGGGCGGCCTGACCGAGCTGGTCACCACCTGGCAGCCGTACGGCGTCGCCGTCATCGGCGTCACCGGCCTGATCCTGGTCCAGAGCGCCTTCGAGACCGCGCCGCTGCGCATGTCGCTGCCCGCCCTCACCGCCGCCCAGCCCCTCGCCGGCATCGCCTGCGGGGTCGGCTTCCTCGGCGACCGGCTGCGCACCGACGCGGGCGCCCTCGCCTGGGAGGCGGCCGGACTCGCCGCGATCGTCGGCGGCATCGTCCTGCTGGGCCTGCACCCGTGCATGCCCAGCGGCGCGGCCCGGCCGGAGCGGGTCCGGGACCTCCAGCCGAACTGAGACGGCCCTGCTTGGATGGCCGTATGACGAGCCCCGCAGACGAGATCCTCGACATCGTCGACGAGCACGACCAGGTCGTCCGGCAGTCCCCGCGCGGCGAGGCGTACGCCCGGGGCCTGCGCCACCGCTGTGTGTTCATCGAGGCCAGGGACGCGCAGGACCGCCTCTTCGTCCACCGCCGCACCCCGACCAAGCTGGTCTTCCCCTCCCGCTACGACATGTTCGTCGGCGGCGTGGTCGGCGCGGGCGAGTCCTACGACGACGCGGCGCTGCGCGAGGCCGAGGAGGAACTCGGCGTCTCCGGCCTCCCGCGCCCGCGCTTCCGCTTCAAGTTCCTCTACGACGACGGCTCCGGCCACAGCTGGTGGTCGGCGGTGTACGAGGTGCGCTGCGAGCTGCCGGTCAGCCCGCAGGCCGAGGAGGTGGCCTGGCACGACTTCCTGCCGGAGGCGGAGGTGGAGAGGCGTCTGGCGGAGTGGGACTGGGTGCCGGACGGGCTGGCCGCGTACCGGCGCCTGAAGGCGTTCCGGTCCGCCGGATAAAGTCCTTCGCGTGATCGCATTCGTACGGAACGTCCGCCTGTGGTTCGCGCCCGAGGACGTGCGCGAGGAGGGCAGCACGCCCGACTACCGCTTCTCGCTGGCGAACGAGCGCACCTTCCTGGCCTGGGTGCGCACCGCGCTCGCCCTGATCGGCGGCGGCTTCGCGGTGGACCAGTTCCTGCCCGACCTGCGCTGGGCCTGGCGCGCCGGGCTGGCGCTGGCGCTGCTCGGCGCGGGCGCGCTGTGCTCCCTGCGTGCGGTCAACCACTGGATGCGCTGCGAACGGGCGATGCGCCGCGGGGAGGATCTGCCGGTCTCCCGGTTCCCGGCGGTGCTGAGCGTCGTGGTCGCCGTGGTGGCCGTCGCGATGGTCGTGGTGGTGCTCGTCGGGTGGGAGGGATGAGCGCCGGCGCCGAGCGCGACCCCGGCCTCCAGCCGGAGCGCACCCGCCTGGCCTGGCGGCGTACGACGCTGGCGAGCACCGTCGCCGCCGTGCTCGCCGCGAAGACCGCCCTGCACGGCGGTGCCTCCGCGGCGGGGGTCGTCGCCTGCGCGGTGATCTGCGGCCTGTGGGTCGGCTTCCTGCTCGTGGCGCACCGGCGCATCGGTGCCCTGGCCGCGGCCGGCAGCCCCCGGGCCCTCACCCCGCGGCACGCCATGGCCGCGACCCTGTGCATGGTGGCGATGGCGGTGTGCGGCGTGGCACTCGTCCTCTGACCGGCGACCACGCCCCTGCGGTTCGGCAGCGCCCGGAGGGGCGCGGGCGGCACTGCCGGCGGACGCTCAGCGGGCCGGTTCCGGGACCGTCACCACGATCTTGCCGCGTGTGCGGCCCTCCTGGCTGAGCCGGTGCGCCTCCGCCGCCCGCTCCAGCGGGAACGTCCGGGACACGTGGACGGTGAGAGCGCCCTGTTCCACGAGTTCGGTCAGGTGCAGCAGGTCCTGCGCGTCCGGGCGGACCCAGCAGTACAGGCCGCCGTAGCCGGTGACGTCGCCGTCGGCGATCGACGCCAGGCGGCCCTCCGGCGCGAGCAGGCCGGCCGAGACCTTCAGGGCGTCACCGCCGACCGTGTCGAAGACGGCGTGCACGCCCTCGGGGGCCAGCCCGCGCACCCGCTCGGCCAGCCCGTCGCCGTACTCCACCGGTTCGCAGCCGAGCCCGCGGAGGAAGTCGTGGTTGCGCTCGCTCGCCGTGCCGATCGGCCGGCCGCCGAGATGCCGGACCAGCTGGACGGCGATGGAGCCGACGCCGCCCGCGGCCGCGTGCACCAGCACGGTCTCGCCCCGCCTGACCTGGAGCGCCTTGACGAGCACCTGGTAGGCGGTGAGTCCCGCCAGCGGCAGCCCGGCGGCCTCCTCGAAAGACAGGTTGCGCGGCTTGCGGGCGAGGGTGCGCACGGGGGCGGCGACGTACTGGGCGAAGGTGCCGCGCGAGAGGAAGTCCTCCCGCACGTACCCGATGACCTCCTCCCCGGCGGTGAACTCCCGCACGGAGACGCCCGGCCGCACCACCACACCGGACACGTCCCAGCCGGGGACCACCGGGAAGACGGCGTCCACCATCGCGTCGAGATGTCCCTCGCGGCACTTCCAGTCGACGGGATTGACGGCGGCCGCACGGACCTCGACCAGTACCGCGTCGGGACCGACCTTCGGGTCGCGCACCTCGCCGTACTCGAGCACGTCGGGTCCGCCGTACCGGCTGTAACTGATGCCCTTCATGCCACCGACCCTCCGGGGTCCCCCGGCGCCACGCAACCGGGATGCCTTGATATGCGGCGAATGCGTGGCAGCCTGTGCGTCGTCATCACCCCCGTACCCCTGAAGGCGAGCACGATGACCACCGATCACCGGGAACACGCCTCCCACGCACACGACCACGGTCCGGGCTGCGGCCACACGGAGGTGCCGCACGGCGACCACGTCGACTACGCGCACGGCGGCCATCTGCACCGGGAGCACGGCGGCCACTGGGACGAGTGCGAGGCCGAGGGGCATGTCCCGCACGAGGGCCACGACCACCGGCACGGCGAGGGCTGCGGCCACGAGAGCATCCTGCACGGCGACCACGTCGACTACCTCCACGACGGTCACCGGCACGCCGCGCACGACGGCCACTGGGACGACCACTGACGCCGCCCGACAGCCACTGACGGCCACCGGCGCCCGGCCGGGCGGCCCCGCGACAGCTCCCCGCGGCACCGCGCGGGGAGCTGTCGGCCTATCGTGGCCCGGATCACGTTCGCCTCCCGCACTGGACGGCATACCGACCGGTCGGCATCATTGGTCGGGACACGTTCACACGCCCGCGAAGGAGCACCGATGAGCCCCGACCACCCGCCAGGTCTCGATCTCGACCGGCTGCGCGGCCTGCTCGACCAGGAGCGGCCCGGTCTGGTGCAGGGCCCCCTGACCGGCCGGCTGATCGAGGGCGGACGGTCGAACCTCACGTACTCGGTCTCGGACGGCACGTCCCGGTGGGTCGTACGGCGGCCCCCGCTCGGCCATGTGCTGGCCACCGCGCACGACATGAAGCGCGAGCACCGCGTGATCAGCGCGCTGCACCCGACGGACGTCCCGGTGCCGCGCCCGATCCTGCTGTGCGAGGACGAGCAGGTGCTCGGGTCCCCGTTCTACGTCATGGAGTTCGTGGAGGGCACCCCGTACCGCACCGCCGACCAGCTCGCCCCCCTCGGCCCGGAGCGCACCCGGGACGCCGTGCTCTCCCTGGTGGACACCCTGGTCGAGCTGCACGCGGTGGACCCCGCCGAGGTGGGCCTCGCCGACTTCGGCCGCCCCGAGGGCTTCCTGGACCGGCAGCTGCGCCGCTGGGGCAAGCAGCTGGACGCCTCCCGCAACCGCGAACTGGCCGGCATCGACGAGCTGCAGGCGACGCTCGGCCGGCACCTGCCCCAGTCCCCCGCGCCCGCCGTGGTGCACGGCGACTACCGGCTCGACAACGTCCTGATCGGTGACGACGACCGGATCAAGGCGATCCTCGACTGGGAGATGTCCACGCTCGGCGACCCGCTCACCGACCTCGGCCTGCTGGTGATGTACAGCATGCCCCTGGGACTGCCGAAGTCCCCCGTCTCCACCACGGCCGAGGCCCCCGGGCACCCGGACCCGGCCGAGCTGATCGAGCGGTACGCCGCGCGCTCGGGGCGCGACGTCTCCGCGGTCTCCTGGTACACGGCGTTCGCCTGGTTCAAGCTGGCCGTGATCCTGGAGGGCATCCACTACCGCTACACCCTGGGCCAGACGGTCGGCCGCGGCTTCGACCGCATCGGTGACCTGGTGCCCGTCTTCATCGAGCACGGCCTGACCACTCTTCAGGAAGGCTGATCAGTCATGGACTTCGCGTTCGACGCACGCACCGAGGAGCTGCGCGCCAAACTCCTCGCCTTCATGGACGAGTACGTCTACCCGGCCGAGGCGGTGGCCGAGGAGCAGCGGGCCGCGCTGGCGTCCCCGTGGGACACCCCGGCCGTGGTGGAGGAGCTCAAGGCGGAGGCGCGCAGGCAGGGTCTGTGGAACCTGTTCCTGCCGGACGCCGAGCACGGCGCCGGCCTGACCAACCTCCAGTACGCACCGCTGGCCGAGATCACCGGCCGCAGCCCGCAGCTGGCGCCGACGGCCACCAACTGCGCGGCGCCCGACACCGGCAACATGGAGGTGCTCGCACAGTTCGGTGACGAGCGGCAGAAGAAGCAGTGGCTGGAGCCGCTGCTCGCCGGTGAGATCCGGTCGGCGTTCGCCATGACCGAGCCGGAGGTGGCGTCGTCCGACGCCACGAACATCACCACGCACATCGAGCGCGACGGCGACGACTACGTCGTCACCGGCCGCAAGTGGTACATCTCCGGGGCGATGAACCCGGACTGCAAGATCTTCATCGTGATGGGCAAGACGGACCCGGACGGCGCGGACATCCGCCGCCAGCAGTCCATGGTCCTGGTCCCGCGGGACACCCCGGGTGTCACGGTGAAGCGCGCCATGCAGGTGTTCGGCTACGAGGACCACTACCACGGCGGCCACGCCGAGGTGATCTTCGACCACGCGCGCGTGCCCGTCTCCAGCCTGATCGGCGAGGAGGGCGGCGGCTTCGCCATCGCCCAGGCCCGCCTCGGTCCGGGCCGCATCCACCACTGCATGCGACTGATCGGCATGGCGGAGCGGGCCATCGAGCTGATGTGCCGCCGGGCCGTCTCGCGCAACGCCTTCGGCAAGGCGCTCGCCCAGCAGGGCGTGGTGCAGAACTGGATCGCGGACGCGCGCGTGGCGGTCGAGCAGCTGCGCCTGCTGGTGCTGAAGACGGCCTGGATGATGGACACCGTGGGCAACAGGGGCGCCCACACCGAGATCCAGGCCATCAAGATCGCCACGCCCCGCACGGTCGTGGACATCCTCGACCGCGCGATCCAGCTGCACGGCGCGGGCGGCCTCAGCCAGGACTTCCCCCTCGCCGAGCTGTACGCCGCCGCCCGCACCCTGATGCTGGCCGACGGCCCGGACGAGGTGCACCAGCGGTCGCTGGCACGGCGGGAGCTGAAGAAGTACCTGTAGGGCACGGGGGTAAGGGGCGGTCGCCGCGGCGACCGCCCCTTACTTCCGCACTTCCAGACTTCTGCGCCACCTACGGGCGCAGCGCCCGCAGCAGCAGGTCCGCCAGGTGGTCGGCGACCTCCTGCGGGCCCATCGGGCCGTCCGGGCGGTACCAGGTGGACAGGTGGTGGACGGAGCCGAAGTGGTAGTCCACGACCAGGTCGGCCGGGGTCGCCTTGGAGAAGACGCCCGTCTGCTGGCCCTCCTCCACCAGCGCACGGAAGCGCTCGTGGTAGCGCCGGCGCTCCGCGCGCACCTGCTTGTTCTTCTCCGGGCTGAGATGGTGCATGGAGCGGAAGAAGATCATCGCGTCGTCTAGGTTCTCGATCGTGGTGACGACGACGTCGGCCGCCGCGCCCCGCAGCCGCTTCTCGATCGGCTCGTCCGCGTCCGCGAAGGCGTCGAGCCGCTCCTGCTGCACGCGCAGCACGCGCGCGTACACCTCGTGCAGGAGGTCGTCCTTGGAGCCGAAGTAGTGGTACAGCGCCCCCTTGGTGACGCCGGCCGCCTCGACGATCTCCTGCACGGAGGTGCGGTCGTAGCCTTGCTCGGCGAAGAGCCGGGTGGCGGCGGCCAGCAGCCGCTGCGGGACGGGCGTGCCGTCACCGTCCGTCGTCCTGGGCACTGTGCCGCCACCTGCCTTCCGGGCTTTCTGCAGTTCTCGACGTACTTATTCGCTGTGCTGCGGGCGGGAACGGAGCTCCCGACGGAGGATCTTCCCACTGGCCGTCTTCGGCAAGTCGGGCAGGATCTCCACCTGCCGCGGGTATTTGTAGGCAGCCAGTCTCTCCTTGCAGTACATCGCGAGTTCACCGGGGTCCGTATCCGTTCCCGGCCGGAGGCTGATGTACGCCTTGACGGTCTCGCCTCGGTAGCCGTCGGGCACGCCGACGACGGCCGCCTCGCGCACCGCCGGATGCGTGTACAGCACGTCCTCGACCTCGCGCGGCCACACCTTGAAGCCGGACGCGTTGATCATGTCCTTCTTGCGGTCGACGACGTACAGCCAGCCCTGCTCGTCCATGAACCCGATGTCGCCGGTGCGCAGCTCGCCGCCCGGAAACGTTTCGGCTGTCGCGTCGGGCCGCCGCCAGTAACCGGGCACGACCTGCGGCCCGCGCACGACGATCTCGCCCTGCTCGCCGAAGGGCAGCTCCTGCCCCTGGTCGTCGACGATCCGCACGACCGTCTCGGGCCCCGGCAGGCCCACGGCCAGCGTCCCCGAGACCGGGTCGACGGGCGCCTCCAGGCCGGGCGGGACGGAGGCGCAGGGCGCGGTGCACTCGGTCAGGCCGTAGCCGTTGCGGATGTACGGCCCGAAGCCCGCCCGGAACTTCTCCACCAGGGCCGGCGGGAGCGGCGCGCCGCCGCTGGAGATGACCACGAAGGAGGAGAAGTGGTCCGGGAGTACGTCCGGGTGCGCGGCCAGCGCCATGAAGGCCGTGGACGGACCCACCGTGTAGTGCGGCCGGTGCTCGGCGAACGCATCCAGCACGACGCCCGGTTCGAAGCGGTACGTCAGCACGAGCGTCCCCGCGCTGTTGAGGCACGCCCCGAGCTGGCACACCATCCCGGTGATGTGGAACAGCGGCGCCAGCGCGTAGTAGACGGGCGCGTCCGGCAGGCCGAGGCCCGTCCGCTGCCGCTCGGCGTTGTACATGATGTTGCCGTGCGTGTTGGTGGCGCCCTTGGGGGTGCCGCTGGTGCCGGAGGTGTAGCTGATCAGCGCGATGTCCGACGGGCCGGGTTCGCGACCCTCGGGCGCCTCGTAGCCGGCCCGGGCCACGGTGGTCAGGTCGGCGGCGTCCGCGGCCTGCGGCTGCCGCTCGAAGGTCAGCACGCGCGCGTCGCCGCGCGTCTGGAAGTCCAGCTCGCACCCGGTCAGCACGATCCGCACCGGCGAGTCGGCGGCCGTCTCGCGCAGATACGTCTCCCAGGCGCGGTCCGAGCAGATCAGCGCGGCCACCTCGCCGTCCCGCAGGACGTGTCCCACCTCCCCCGACTTGTACATGGGGTTGACGGGCACCACGGTCGCGCCGGCCTTCCACGCGCCCAGCAGGGCGAGGACGAACTGCGGGGAGTTCTGCAGCAGGATCGCCACCCGGTCGCCGCGCTCCAGTCCGCGGGCGGCCAGGTGCCCGGCGACCGAGTCGCTCAGCTCGTCGGCCTCGCGGTAGCTCAGCCGCCCGTCGAAGTAGGCGAGGAAGTCCCGCTCGGGGGCCTCGGCGGCGACCCGCCGCAGGGAGTGCACCAGGGAGCGGTCGGGCCGGATCGGCGCGCGCTGGGCGTCGCTCAGCAGGGCCACCCAGGGCCTGGCCTCGTATCGGGAGCCCGTCATCGCACCTCCTCCCACTTCTGCTGAAGGTGGTTCATGCCGGTCAGCCAGCGGTCCGGCTCGGCGGCCCGGGCCTGGTAGTACGCGGCGACCTCGGGGTGCGGCAGGATCAGGAACCGGTCCTCGTCGATGCCCTTGAACAGGGCGTCCGCGACGTCGGAGGGCTCGACCGCGGTCGGCTTGAGCACCAGGTCGCCCGCGGCGCCGGTGGCGGCCAGCATGTCGGTGCGGACGCCCTGCGGGCAGATCGCGTGCACCTTGATCCCGCGGTGGCGGTAGGTCAGCGACAGCCACTCGGCGAAGGCGTAGGCCCCGTGCTTGGTGACGCTGTAGGAGGGCGCGCCGATCATCGTGAGCAGCCCGGCGGCGGAGACGGTCGAGACGAACCGTCCGCTCCCGCGCTCCAGCCAGGCGGGCAGCAACCGGTCCGCGGCACGGACGTGCGCCATCACGTTGACGTCCCAGGAGGTCGCCCACGACTTCTCGTCGGCGGACAGCCCCTGGGCCCCGTCCTCGAAGGCGACCCCGGCGTTGGCGCAGTACACGTCGACGGTGCCGCCCAGCGCGTCCCGCGCCGCGGCCACGATCTCGGAGGCGTCGCCGGGCACCGCGATGCCCCCGATCTCGTCGGCGACGGCCGCGGCCCGGGCCCCGTCGAGGTCGTTCACGACGACCCGGGCCCCCTCGGCGGCGTACCGCCGCGCGATCGCGGCCCCGATCCCACCCCCGGCCCCCGTGACGACGACACCAGCACCTCGAACGGCTTCCACCATCGGTCTCCTTCGGCAAGGCTCGGCTCCAGCACCCCCGCGACGGTCAGACTAACCGGTCGGTATGTATCAAGAAAGGGGGGCCGGGAAGGTGTTTGGGGGCGCGGGGAGCTGGGCGACGAGCCACGACCGACCCGCACCTTCCCCACAACCCGCGGGAGCAATACCTTGCACCCCATGCGCCTATCCAGACGAGCTCTCCTCGCAGCGACAACGGCAGCAGCATCCTTCACCGCAGCACCTCCGGCCACCGCCGCCGACCGCGACCGCCACAGACAACTGCGCACCGGCTTCGAGAACCTCAGGGCAAGCGCCTACGCGCCCCTGCGGGGACAACGCGTGGGCATCGTCACCAACCCCACCGGCGTCACCCGGGACGTCCGCCACATCGTCGACGTCATGCACGCGGACCCCCGCGTCGAGCTGACGGCCGTCTTCGGCCCCGAACACGGCTTCCGCGGCACCGCCCAGGCCGGCGGCTCCGAGGGCCGCTACGACGATCCCGCCACCGGTCTGCCCGTCTACGACACGTACCTCAAGAGCGGTCAGGCCCTCGCCGACGTCTTCACCACCGCCGGCGTCGACACGGTCGTCTTCGACATCCAGGACGCCGGTGCCCGCTTCTACACGTACATCTGGACGCTGTACGACTGCATGGAGGCGGCCGCGCTGGCGGGCAGGCGCTTCGTGGTGCTGGACCGGCCCAACCCGGTGACCGGGCGGTCGGCCCAGGGCCCGGTGCTGCACAAGGAGTTCGCGACCTTCGTGGGCAGGCAGCCGATCTCCCAGGCGCACGGCATGACCGTGTGCGAGCTGGCCCGGCTGTTCAACGGGGAGTTCCTGAGCGCGCCCGTCCCGCTGGAGACCGTCCTGATGACGGGCTGGAGGCGCGCGGAGTTCTACGACGCCTCCGCCCTCCCGTGGGTGCCGCCGAGTCCCAACATGCCCACTCCGGACACGGCGTTGGTCTACTCGGGGACGTGCATGTTCGAGGGCACGAACCTGTCGGAGGGGCGCGGCACGACCCGGCCCTTCGAACTCCTCGGCGCGGACGGCATCGACGGCCGCTGGGCCGCCGCGGCGAACGAACTCCACCTCCCCGGCGTGCACTTCAGGGAGGCGTACTTCGCGCCGACGTTCTCCAAGTTCCAGGGCAAGACGGTCGGCGGGGTGCAGATCCATGTGGACGACCGCGCGGCGTACGACCCCGTGCGCACCGGCGTCGCGCTGCTGGTGACCGCCAAGAGGGTGTGGAGCGGCTTCGCCTGGCGGTCCGACAACTGGATCGACAAGCTGACGGGCTCCACCCACGTGCGCACGGCGATCGACGCCGGGGCGAGCACGGACGAGGTGGTGGCGGGCTGGCAGGAGGAACTGACCGCTTTCCGCCGCATTCGAAAGGATTACCTCCTCTACAAGTGAGTCGTGACGTATGGCCAACCTCGCCCGCCGGCAGGACGATGCGCCCACCACGCATCGCTACGGGGGTCGAGGGGGCCTGTCATGGCACAGCCGCAGATGAGTGTGACTCCCTACTGGGAGCTGACCTTCGACGCGGACGGGGACGTCGACGGCCGGGAGCGGGACACGCTGCTGGGCGAGGTCACCCGCCGCGGCGTCCGCGACCTGATCGTCTTCGCGCACGGCTGGAACAACGACCGTTCGGGCGCCACCGCGCTGTACCGGCGGTTCTTCGCGCCGATACCGGACCTCGTGCCGAACGCGAAGATCGGATACGTGGGCGTGATCTGGCCGTCGATGCGCTTCAGCGACGAACCGATCCCCCACTTCCCCAAGTCCGTGGTGGCCACGGAGGCGGAGGCCGTGCCGGGCCCCTCTCTCGACAAGGACACCCGGCACGCGCTGCTGGAGACCTTCCCCGGCCGGGCCACCGTGGTCGACCAGATCGCGCGGATGCTGGACCAGCGGCCGGAGAACGAGATCGAGGAGTTCGGGCGGCTGGTGCGGCTGCTGGTGGAGGTCGTGCCGGGCGGCCCGCAGCCCCTGTTCGCGGCGGACACGCTCTGCGAGGGCGTGCCGCAGAGTGATCCGGTGCTGTTCACCGGGGACGCCGCGACGCTCTGCGACGAGTTCGCCCAGGCGCTGGCGGCCCTGCGATCCGGCGGTGACACCGCGGAGTTCGGTCTGCCGAACCCCTGGGACGGGGCGAAGGAACTGCTGCGGCAAGCCACGTACTACGCGATGAAGCGGCGCGCCGGCACCGTCGGCGAGCGTGGACTCGGGCCCCTGGTCGGGCAGTTGGCCGGCGCGGCGCCCTCGGTGCGGGTGCATCTCGTCGGGCACAGCTTCGGTGGCCGGCTGGTGTCGTTCGCGCTGCGCGGCCTGCCAAACGGCATCCGCTCGGTGAAGTCCGTGACGCTGCTCCAAGGCGCCTTCTCGCACTACGCGTTCGCGGCCCGGCTGCCGCACGACCCGCACGCGGGCGGCGTGCTCCAGGGTCAGCAGAACCGTGTCGACGGCCCGCTGGTGTGCTGCTTCTCCCACTTCGACTCGGCGCTCGGCACGATCTATCCGCTGGCCTCGCGCATGGCGGACGACGCGCAGGGGGTGATCGGGGGCTTCGGCCTCACGGACCTGCTGGGCGCCCGGTGGGGGGCGATGGGGCACGACGGCGTGCAGGCGGTGACCGGCACGCGCGCGTACAAGCTCGCCGACGCGCTGGAGGCGACGCTGCCGGCGTCGGGCTGCGTCAACGTGGACGCCGCGACCGTGGTGCGGACGGGCGGGCCGCCCGCCGGTGCGCACAGCGACATCGCACACCCGGAACTGGCCCGGATGGTGCTGGCGGCGGGCCGCATCCGCTGACCCGCCGCCGCTCCTGACCTCGTCCGCCGTACGTCACCGGTGCGAGGTGTACTCCACCACCTGCTGGAAGGTGGGCCGGTTCTGCCAGCTGATGTTGTGGTGCTTGATGCCGCCCAGGGTGCGCTGGTTGATCGAGTCGGCGCACCACTGGTCGCCCGCGGAGCACAGGTCGTCGCCGGGGTAGACCTCGGACGCGGACTTGCCGGCCGCCTCCTTCAGCGTGCTGATCAATGCGTCCCGGCAGTCGCTCAGGCTGCCGCCGCCGCAGTACTTCTCGGCCAGCGGGCCCTTCACCGACCCGCCCAGCACCGCCCGGATGTCCTTGTCGACGTAGCTCCACCAGCCGTACTGGAAGGAGCTGCCGGCGTGCGAGCCGGTGGGCCCGTGCCCTGCCGACGGCGATTCGTCGATCGGCAGGTTGGCGGTGAGCGCGGTGTACAGGTCGTCGCCGAGTCCGGGCTGGAACTCGGCCTTCACCAGCAGCGGCCACCACGCGTCCAGGATGCGGATCGCGTCGGAGTCGGCGTACGTCTTCGAACCCGCCGACGTCTCCGTGCGTTTCACGCCCGCCGTGAGCCAGGTCTGCAGCTTGCTCACGGCCGCCGCGGCCGTAGGGTCGGTCACCGTGCTGCTGTTGACCACCTTCAGCAGGTCCGGCAGCACGTCCTCGGCGCGCAGATCGGCGAGCGCCGCGTCCGCCATGGCCTGCACCAGCTTCGTACGGGTCACCCCGCCGGCCGCGACCAGCTTCTTCACCCGGTCCTCCAGCAGGTTCCCGCGGTGGACCGAGCCGTCGCCCCAGCTCGCGGTCGTGTAGTCCATGGCCTGCTTGTTGTTCCAGGAGACGTAGTAGTCCTGGTCGATGGAGTTGGGGTGCTGCGAGGCGGGCGTGTAGGCCGCCGTGTTGGTGGCCGGGTCCCAGTTCCTCCACTCGTAGGCGGCCTGCCCCCACACCGGGAACTCGGTGTCGACGCCGCTCGCGCGCACCGGGTTGTCGCCGCTGTTGTAGTACGCGGTGTGCTGGGAGTCGGCGTAGAACCAGTTGAAGGTGTAGTTGATGTGCTGCACCGCGGACTGGAAGGTCTGGGGGCTCTTCACGTAGTCGGGGTCGTTGAGCATCTGGAAGCCGATGATCGAGTCGGCCTCGTGCAGGTAGGAGGAGCGCAGGGTGGTGTAGGCGACCTTCTTGCCGCCGACGGTCGCCCGGTAGGAGACGGGTCCGTACTTCGTTCTCCACACGCGCATGGTGTACGACCCGGCGGCGGTGCCGTCGGCCGTGGTCGGCTTCCAGGCGTTCTTCTGCTCGATCTTGTCCATGGCCGTGCAGGTGCCGTGGTACAGGTAGTGGTAGTCGTCCTGGCACAGTTCGACGGCGTAGGTGTCGATGATGTCCTGGCCCGAGGTGGTCGCGGACCACGAGTAGTCCTGGCCGCGGCCGAGTTCGACGTACATGCTCAGGCCCGCGAAGGACGCGCCACGCGCGCTGATGCCCGGGCCCTGGATCTCCTGGAGCATGAGCAGCTGCGGGGCGAAGTAGCCGGTCTGCGGTCCGAAGACGGCGACGGGATGGCCGCTCGCGGTGTACTTGCCGCTGACGACGAGGGCGTTGGACATGCCGCGCTTCGCGGAGCTGAGGGCGGTCGCGGTCGCCTGCCGGGCGGCCGCGGTGGCGCTCTGGCTCGCGCCGGTGCCGGTGGCGTCGTAGACCAGCGGCTCCGTCGTCACCGAGCCGGCGTCGGGCAGCGCCTGGCCCTGCGCGTTCGCGGGCTTGGTGCCGTAGGGGAAGCTCTGGCCGTCGTGGACGGTGAGGACGGCCTCGGGGTCGTTGCGCTCGCGGAAGGACTCCCAGACCTTGGTGCCCTCCTCCACCCCGTACTTGGACTGGGCGGCGATCAGCGAGAGGGCGTTGTTGACCTCGCCGCCACCGCCGGAGCCGAACAGGGAGCCGATCACCGAGGCCAGGGCCACCAGGTCGGTCACCTTGAAGTGGTCGATCGTGCCGGCGTTGGTGACCGCGTCCTTGTGGCCGGTCAGGACGTACTCGCCGGGGAAGTAGCGGCCGGAGTCCGAGGCGTCGATGTAGGAGTTGATGCCGGCGAGGTAGGCGTTCGCGTCGGCGAGGGCCTGCTGGCCGCGGGCGCCGTTGTTCGCGACCGCGTTGTCGATCTGGGCCTGCAGGTCGGCCTCGGTGTAGGGGGCGTTGCGGTAGAACTGCTGCTCCAGCCCCTGGTTGGCGGCCGCGCCACCGGCGAACGAGGTCAGCTGGCCGCGCCCCACGTGCCGGAACAGATCCATCAGCCACAGCCGGTCCTCGGCCGCGGCGTACCCCGCCCCGAACTCGGTGCCGTAACGGGTGGTGCCGGTGATGTGCGGCACACCCGTCTTCTTGTCGCGGACGATCGTGACGTCACCGCGTCCGGCCGGCTTCTCCGAGGAGGCGACCTGGTCGGAAGCGACCCCGAACGACGCGTCGTTGAAGAAGTTGTTGATCTTCGTGTCGGTGAGCGTGGAGTACCCCGAGGCGAGGTTCGCATAGGGCCCGAGCTGGTCCTCCGCATGGTCGGGCTGGGTTCCGAAGGCCTGGTTGAGCAGGATCTGCGCCAGCGTCGCGTTGCCGTTCTCACCCGGCGGCACGATGTCGGAGCACTGACCGCCGCAGTAGTCGTTCGAGGCCGTGGCGGCGGCTGCCGTCGCCTGGGCCAGCGGGGACAAAAGACCAGCAATCAGGACGCATATGGATGCCGTCTTCAGGAACCCGGCGAGTCCGCCGGGAGTTCTCAGTCTGAACAGGGCGCTACGAGAGGTGCGTCGTGGCATGGCAGCTCCTACCGACGTGGGGTGAGCCGGGACGTTACCGGCGGTATCCCCGGGAGTGAAGATGAACATGCGTCAAGTTTTGGAGTCGTACGACGGGCTTATGGAGGGCATCGGAAATCGGATGGAGCCGATTCGCTTGTCGATACGTCTATTCGGCGACGTCCGTACGACGACGCCGAAGTGACCGAAGTACAGGTGCAGGTGTGACGGAGGTGCAGGGCGATGGCCGGTTTCCGGAGTCTGGCGAGACAGGTCCGCGACCCGCGGTGCGATCTGGCACTGCGGCGCTACTCACTGCGCAAGTGCCTTGAGCGGTTCGCTCCTTACGGGCACAGGGCGACCTGGGACCATTTGTGCTCCCGGGCAGGGTTCGGTCCCGAGGACCGCTCCCCCGACCCGGTGCGGCTCGTGGCCGCACTGGAGGAACTGGAAGAAGCGCGCTCGGTCTGGCTGGCCTACGAGGGGGATTTCGCCGAGCGGCGCAAGAAGGAGAAGCACGACGGACTTCGCCGGCCGGGCACGGTTGACGACTGGCACCGGATGACCTGGGGCGGATTCGGTGTCGCCTGGTGCGACGATCCGCGGGTGCATCCCAGGGAACCGCTGGCCGAAGTGCTGCGCCGGCTGATCGCCGCCCTGGAGCGCGAACCGGGGGCTGTCTGCCCGGTGTGCGGCGACGAGCGCCTGATCTGGAAGTACGGCCTGGACCACGAACCCTCGGCCGGTCCGGTCTGCACACACTGTGGAATTCTCGTGCCACGGCCCGTGCTCAAGCCCGAGGCCCTGGCGGACGCAAGGCGCGGAAGGCTGCTCGTGTCGGCCTAGGGCCTGGCCGGCGGATCAGGCCGGCTGTAAGACACGGCGCCTCTTGATCTACTCGAGCGGGGTCTGGTGCGTGCAGCTGCAAGGCGGAGGAGGGCGTCGACGCGATGGGGGTCCCCCCGGTCGAGCGAAGTCGAGAGCGGGGGAGTCGGCAACCGACGACAACGCGGCAGATGTGCGTGCCAGACCCCGCGACGCCGGCCTGATCCGCCGGCCAGGCCCTGAGTACGGCGGGGGTGCGCCGGGGATGCCGCACCCCCTGAAAACCCTGACCCCCGGTGGCCACCGGGTAGTTGTCGGTGACGCCTGCGAGGCTTGGGCCATGCTGCAGGTGTGTCTGAACGGACCGCGCGGGTCCGCCGACGGTGCGAGGGTGCCGCTGACCCCTCGGGCGATGGCCGAGTCCGCGGCGCGAGCCGTCGCGGCCGGGGCGACCGATCTCCATGTCCATCCCAAGTCGCCTTGCGGCCACGACTCGCTCTCGCCCCGGGTGCTCGCGCCGACGCTGGAGGCGATCCGGGCGCGGGTGCCGGTGCCGGTCGGTGTCACAACGGGCGCCTGGGCCGAGCCGGATGCGGCGGCCCGGCTGGAGCGGGTCCGGAGCTGGGCCGGCCTGCCCGAGCTGCCCGACCACGCCTCGGTCAACTGGCATGAGCAGGGCGCGGAGGAGATCGCCGCCACGCTGATCGGGCTCGGGGTGGGCGTCGAGGCCGGCATCTGGTCCGGGACGGACGGGGCGGCCAGGTTCGCCGTCTCCCCGCTCGGCCCGCGAGTGCTGCGGGTGCTGGCCGAGGTGACGGACACCTCGGCGGACACGGCCGAGGACACGGCGCGCACCCTGCTGTCCGGCCTGGGCTCCGCGCACGGCCGCCCGGTGCTGCTGCACGGCGAGGACGGCGGCGCCTGGCCGGTGCTGCGCCTCGCCGGCCGCCTGGGGCTCGCCACCCGCATCGGCCTGGAGGACACCCTGCTGCTGCCGGACGGCCAACAGGCCCGATCCAACGCGCAGTTGGTGACGGAGGCCCTGGCCCGGTACCGCCCTCGAAGCTAGCACCGGCAAATCCGCTCGCTCCACCCCTTTCCGGTCCGGATGGTTGGGAGGCGATGCAACACGCCTGAGAAACCGACTGCCGAGGGGGACTTCCGATGTCGACGCTCCGCGTCACCGCCGAAGTGCTGACGATCCACGAGCATCCGAACGCCGACGCGCTCGAGCTGGCCCAGGTGGGCCTGTACCGGGCGGTCGTCGCCAAGGGCGCCTACCGCACCGGCGACGCCGCCCTCTACATCCCCGAGCAGTCCGTGCTGCCGGCCGGGCTGATCGAGGAGCTGGGGCTGACCGGTCGGCTGGCGGGCGGCAACGCGGACCGGGTGAAGGCGGTGCGGCTGCGCGGCGAGCTGTCGCAGGGCATCGTGTGCCGGCCGCGGGCGCTCGCGGACGTCGACCTGGCGCGGGCCGCCCTGGACGGCACGGACTTCGCCGAGCGGCTGGGCATCACCAAGTGGGTGCCGCCGATCCCGCCCACCATGAACGGCGAGGTCGAGTCCGCGCCCGATCTGCTGCCCTGGGTGGACATCGAGAACATCCAGCGGTTTCCGGACATCTTCGCAGCGGGCGAGGATGTGGTCCTGACCGAGAAGCTGCACGGCTCGGCCTGTCTGCTGACCTATCTCGCCGACGAGGACCGGGTGCACGTCTCCTCCAAGGGCTTCGGCGCCAAGTCCCTGGCCCTGAAGGAGGATCCGCGCAACCTGTACTGGCGGGCGGTGCACGGCCACGGCGTCGCCCGGGCCGCGGCCCGGCTCACCGAGCGGCTCGGCGCGCGCCGGGTCGGCGTCTTCGGCGAGGTGTACGGCGCGGGGGTCCAGGACCTGACCTACGGCGCCGACGGGCGCCGCGAGACGCTCGGGTACGCCGTGTTCGACGTCAGCGCGGAGATCGACGGCACGGTGCGGTGGCTGGACGCGGGCGAACTGCTCGGCGGGGAGCTGCCGTTGGTGCCCCGGCTGTACGAGGGGCCGTACGACATCGAGCGGGTGCTGGGGATCGCGAGCGGCCGGGAGACCGTGTCCGGGCGGGAACTGCATCTGCGCGAGGGGGTCGTGATCCGTCCGGCGGCGGAGCGGTACAGCCCGGTGACCGGCGGCAGGGCGATCGCCAAGGCGGTCAGCGCGGCCTACCTGACGAGGAAGGGCGGCACCGAGTACGAGTGAGCAGGTCCGGCCCGGGCGGCAGGCCCGCCGCCCGGATCGGATCAGCTCTGCTCCTGCCGCTTCCGGCTCCCGCCCGGCTCGACCATGAGCCGCGACCCCGAACGGCTCTGCCCGAACGCGTCGTCCGGATTGGACAGGACGCAGGTGTCCAGGGACAGGCAGCCGCAGCCGATGCAGTCGGTGAGGTGGTCGCGCAGGCGGTTGAGCTGCTTGATGCGCTCGTCGAGCTCGGTGCGCCAGGCCTCGGAGAGGCGGGCCCAGTCCTCCCGGGTGGGGGTGCGCTCCTCGGGAAGCTCGGCGAGCGCCTCACGGATCGTGGCCAGCGGGATGCCGACGCGCTGCGCGGCCCGTACGAAGGCGACCCGGCGCAGCGTGTCACGGTGGTAGCGGCGCTGGTTGCCCGTGGTCCGGCGGCTGCTGATCAGGCCCTTGGACTCGTAGAAGTGCAGGGCGGAGACGGCGGCGCCGCTCCGCGCGGCGAGCTGGCCGACCGTGAGCTCGTGGATCTTCTCGGGAATCTGGGGCACCCCTCGAACCCTACCCACCGGCTCCCCGTGGCGGTCCGTTGACATCGGATGCCCGCCCGACCATGCTAAGCAGTTGCTTAGACATTGCGAGGCACGGGAGGCCGGGACATGGCAGAGCCGAGGATCTTCAGGTCCGTCGACGAGCTGAAGGCGGCGGTGGGAGAGCAGCTGGGGTACACGGACTGGCTGGAGATCGACCAGAAGCGGATCGATCTCTTCGCGGAGGCCACCGGGGACCACCAGTGGATCCACGTCGACCCGGAGAAGGCCGCCGCCGGGCCCTTCGGGACCACCATCGCGCACGGCTATCTGACCCTCTCCCTCCTCCCGCTCTTCGGCCCGCAGCTGATGGGTGTCGAGGGCGTGCGGATGGGCGTCAACTACGGCACCAACAAGGTCCGTTTCCCCGCGCCCGTGCCGGTCGGCTCGCGCCTGCGTGCCACCGCGAGGATCAGCAGCGTCGAGGACGTGCCGGGCGGTGTCCAGGTGGCCGTCGCCTACAGCGTGGAGCGCGAGGGCGGGGACAAGCCGGTCTGCGTGGCCGAGTCGGTGGCCCGCTTCTACCTCTGAGCGCGGCGGCTACTTGACCCCCACCATGCGCAGCACGAGGTCGGCGTAGAGCGCGCCGACCTCGTCCGGCGTCCAGGGGCCGTCGACGTTGAACCAGCGGGCGACGTCGATGCACAGCGACAGGACGGCGAGGGTGGAGCCCTTCACGTCCAGTACGTCGAACTCGCCGACCGCCACGCCCTCCTCGATGACCGCGCGCACCTCGGCGTCGCACTTGCGGCGCAGCGCGAGGATCTCCTCGCGGGCCTCGGGGCCGAGCGAGTCCAGCTCGTACTGCACGACCCGGGCGGTCGTACGGCCGCCCGCGTGCCAGCGGACGAAGGAGCTCACCGCGTCCGCGAGCCGCTCGGTCGCGGTGCCCTCGCGCCGGGCCGCCGTCTGCAGGATCTCCAGCGCCTTCTCGTGACCGATCCGGCTGATCCGGTGCAGCAGCTCTTCCTTGGTCTTGTAGTGGATGTAGAGCGCGGCCGGGCTCATGCCCGCGCGGCCCGCGATGTCCCGGGTCGTGGTGGCGTGGTACCCCCGTTCGGCGAAGGCCTCCACCGCGGCGACCAGCAGTCGCCGGGCCGCGTCGGGCGTGACCTCGCCCCACGCGGACGCCTCGCCGCCGACCGTCTCCTCCGCCGTACTCATCGCTCGCCGACCCCTCTCACAGACAGAGACCCCACCATACCGCTGAAGGTGAGCGGGCGCTTAGTGTGCCCGCTCAGAGCTCCTCAGGGCTTTTCACAGCTTCTCGAAGGGGTCGTGATCGGCCAGCAGCTTCTCCAGCCGCGCCTGGTCGACCCGGCTGACGATCTGCCCCGCCTCCTGCCGGTCCCGGATCACCTTGGCGAGCGTGAAGGCGGAGGTGACGAGGTACAGGACGGCGATCCCGAGGAAGGCCCGCACCCAGGTGTCGGCGTCCAGCCGGAAGATCCCGACGGCGGTCGCGACCATGGCGACGGCGAAGGAAGCGACGGCCTGGCCGTAGAAGGCGGCCGTGCTCTGCTGCTTGACCGGTGTGTCACTCATGCGACAAGGGTCGGCGGACGTGGCCGGAACCACATCCGCCGAGATACTCATCCGGCTACTCAGAAAGTCCTCGGCAGGTCCTCAGAACGCCGAAACCCCGGTCAGCGCACGCCCGATGAGCAGTTTCTGGATCTGGCTGGTGCCCTCGTAGAGGGTCATCACGCGGGCGTCGCGCAGCAGCTTGCCCGCCGGGTACTCGTCGATGTAGCCGTAGCCGCCGAAGACCTGGAGGGCGTTGTTGGCTGCGCGGACCGCCGCCTCGGAGGCGAAGAGCTTGGCCTTGGAGGACTCGACCGCGAAGGGCTGCCCGCGGTCGATCAGGTCGGCCACCCGCCAGGTGAGCAGGCGCGCCGCGTCCACGTCCACGGCGATGTCGCTGATCAGCTCCTGCACCAGCTGGTGCCCGGCGATGGGCGTGCCGAACTGCTCGCGCTCGCCCGCGTACGTCACGGCCGCGTCCAGCGCGGCCTGCGCTATGCCCACGCAGCCCGCCGCGACCGACATCCGCCCCTTGGCCAGGGCGGACATGGCCACCGAGAAGCCCTTGCCCTCCTCGCCCAGCATCGCCGAGGCGGGGACGCGCACGCCCTCCAGGACCAGTTCCGCGGTGGCCTGGCCGCGCAGGCCGAGCTTGCCGTGGATGGTGCGGCGGGTCAGGCCGGGGCTGTCCGCGGGCACCAGGAAGGCGGAGACGCCCTTGTGGCCGGGGGCGTCGGTGGAGCGGGCGAACAGGAGCACCACATCGGCCCAGGTGCCGTTGGTGATGAACATCTTGGTGCCGTCGAGGACGTAGTCGTCGCCGTCGCGCACCGCGCGCGTGGAGAGGTTCCCTGCGTCGGAGCCGGTGCCCGGCTCGGTCAGGCCGAAGCAGCCGACGTGCTCGCCGGAGGTGAGCCCCGGCAGCCACCGCCGCCTCTGCTCCTCGCTCCCCCAGGCCGCGACCGTCTTCGCGACCAGCCCGAGCGAGACGGACACGATGCCGCGCACGGAGGAGTCACCGCGCCCCAGCTCCTCCGTCACCAGGCAGTACGCGAGATGGTCGCCGCCGGAGCCGCCGTACTCCTCGTCGATCGTGAGGCCCAGGAAGCCGACCTCGCCGAGCTTCTTCACGATGGACCGGTCGACCTCCTCCGCCCGGTCCCAGGCGATGACGTGCGGGGCGATCTCGCGGTCCACGAAGTCCCGGGCGAGCCGCCGGACGGCGGTCTGCTCCTCGCTGAGCTCCAGGTTCATGCCGAGTCACCCCACAGTTGACGGACCTTGAAAGCCGTACATTTAAATTAGCACTGCTAGTTTCCGAGTGCAGCCCTACTATGTGCGCCATGGCCCGACCGCGCAAGCCCTTGCTCAGCACCGACCGCATCGTCGAGACGGCACGTGCGCTGGTGGACGCGGAGGGGCTCGCGGCCGTCTCCACGCGCCGGCTCGCCGCGCAGCTGGGGGTGAGCGGGCCCTCGCTCTACAACCACTTCCGCACCAAGGACGAGATCCTGGAGGCGGTCGCCGACTCGGTGAGCGCGCAGGTCGACCTGTCGATGTTCGAGGACGGCCGGGAGTGGCGGACCGCGCTGCACGACTGGGCGACCTCCTACCGGACCGCCCTGCGCGACCACCCCAACATCGTCCCGGTGCTCGCCACCGGGCCCGGCCGCCGCCCGGCCGGACTGCGGCTCGCGGACGCGGTCTACGGGGCGATGGTCCACGCCGGCTGGCCGCCCGCGCAGGCCACCTCCATCGGCGCGCTGATGCGGTACTTCATCATGGGCTCCGCCCTCGGCTCCTTCGCCGGGGGCTTCGTCGCCGACGCCGGCGCCTACGACCCGGCCGACTACCCGCACCTCGGGCAGGCCCACCTGCTCGCCGAGCAGCAGGAGAAGATCGACGAGCGGGCCTTCGAAACGGGTCTCACGGCGCTGCTCGACGGGCTGGTGCAGCAGTACGAGCAGGCCCGGCGGAACGCCTGAGACACTTCGGCCTGCGCCGAAGTGTCCGTGCCCCATCCTGGGATGCATGACCACCAGGGATCCGCAGGCACCGCAGCTGGCCCGGCTCGCCGGGCTGATCGCCGACGAGACCCGCGCCGCGTGTCTGCTGGCGCTGCTCGACGGGCGGGCCTGGACCGCGAGCGAGCTGGCACGGCACGCGGGCGTCGCCGCGTCGACGCTGAGCGAGCACCTGGGCAAGCTCGTCGCGGGCGGGCTGCTCACCGAGGACCGGCAGGGACGGCACCGCTACGTGCGCCTCGCCGGCACCCGGGTCGCGCAGCTCGTCGAGGACCTCGCGGCGCAGGCGGCCCCGGCCGATTCCGTACGACCACGGCCACGCACGCTGCGGGAGTCGAGTGCCGGGGCGGCGATGGCGCGGGGGCGCACCTGCTACGACCATCTGGCGGGGCGGCTGGGGATCGCGGTCACGGAGGCGCTGACGCTGCGCGGGCTGCTGCGGCAGGACACGGGTTTCGCCTTGACGGACGCGGGAGTCGAGTGGTTCGGCACCGCGGGCATCACGCTCGACCGCAGGGGGCGGCGGCCGCTGGCGCGGGCGTGTCTGGACTGGACGGAGCGGCGGCCGCATCTGGCGGGGGTGGCGGGTGCCGCGCTGTGCCGGCATGCACTGGATGCGGGGTGGTGTGTGCGGATCGGCTCGGAGCGGGCGGTGAAGGTGACCCCGGAGGGTGAGGGGGCCCTGCGTGAACTGCTGGGCATCAGCGCCGATTCGCTGCGCTGAGTTGTGCCTCTGCGGGTGTGTTGTGGCTGATCGCGCAGTTCCCCGCGCCCCTGGCGGCGCTGTACGAACCCCCCGTCCGAAATCCGCGAGCTCTTCCTTCCTCTCCCTTCTAGCCTCTGGAGCATGATGAACATCCGTCGTACCGAGCTGCTCGCTCCAGGTGCCGCCCTGGTCACCGTCGTGTTGTGGGCCTCCGCCTTCGTTTCGATCCGTAGTGCGGGGGCCGCGTACTCGCCGGGGGCGCTGGCGCTCGGGCGGCTGCTGTCCGGGGCACTGGTGCTCGGGGTGCTGCTGATCGTCCGCGGAGAAGGGCTGCCGCCGCGGCCGGCCTGGCGCGGGATCGCGATATCCGGGGCGCTGTGGTTCGGCTTCTACATGGTGGTCCTGAACTGGGGCGAACAGCAGGTGGACGCCGGTACGGCGGCGCTGGTCGTGAACATCGGCCCCATCCTCATCGCGCTGCTCGGTACGCGGCTGCTCGGCGATCCCATGCCGCCGCGGCTGCTCGCCGGTATGGCGGTGTCGTTCGCGGGCGCGGTGGCGGTCGGGCTGTCGATGTCGGGCGACGGCGGCTCGTCGGTGCTCGGGGTGCTGCTGTGCCTGCTCGCGGCGGTCGGCTACGCGGCCGGGGTCGTCGCGCAGAAGCCGGCACTGGGCAGGGCGAGCGCGCTGCAGGTGACGACGTTCGGGTGCCTGATCGGCGCGGTGGGCTGCCTGCCGTTCGCCGGGCAACTGATCGGCGAGGCCGCCGGCGCGCCGGTCTCCGCGACCCTGAACATGGTCTACCTGGGAGTGTTCCCGACCGCGCTCGCCTTCACGACCTGGGCCTACGCGCTGGCCCGTACGACCGCTTCCCGCATGGGCGCGACCACGTACGCGGTGCCCGCGCTGGTCGTCCTGATGTCGTGGCTGGCGCTCGGTGAGGTGCCGGGACTGCTCACGCTGGGCGGTGGTGTGCTGTGCCTGGCGGGCGTGGCGGTGTCCCGGTCCCGGCCGAGGAGCCGGACGGTCGTCCGGGCCGCGGCGCCGAAGCAGGCTCCGGAGCCGCAGCCCGAGGGCGCCGCGGAATCCGCGTGAACGCACCCAGTCTGTAGGGCCCTTGGCGGGCAGCAGGCCCTAGAACACCACCAGCGCCCGGCCGCCCCTGCCCGCCAGCATGTTCTCGAACGCCGCCGGGATGCCGTCCAGGCCGATCCGCTCCGTGACCAGCGCGCCGAGGTCCAGCCGGCCGGCCCGGACGTGATCGGCCAGCACCGGCAGGTCCTTCGCGGGGTCCGAGTTGCCGTACACGCACCCGGCCAGCGTCCGGCCCCAGTGGAAGATCTCCAGGGCGTTGAAGGTGACCTGCTGGTCCTTGCCGCCGATGCCGACGACCGTCGTACGGCCGCCGCGGCGGGTGGAGTCCCAGGCCGTGCGGATCGTGGCCGCGCGGCCCACGCACTCGATCGCGACGTCGACGCCCTGCTTGTCCGTCAGGCCGCGGATCTCGCGGGCCGTCGTGTCGGAGGCGAGGACGTAGTCCGTGGCGCCCGCGCCGCGCGCCAGCTCCTCCTTCTCCGGGGAGACGTCCACGGCGACGATGCGCGCGGCACCCGCGATCCGGGCCGCCTGGAGTGCGGCCAGGCCCACTCCCCCGACGCCGTACACCGCCACGGTCTCCCCGGCCTTCACCCGCGCCGAGTGGTGGACGGCGCCGTAGCCGGTGAGGACCGCGCAGCCCAGCAGCGCGGCGTCGGTGAGCGGGATGCCGTCGGGCAGCGGCAGGACGCACCCGGCCGAAACGACGGTCTCCTCGGCGAACGCGGCGACGTTCAGGCCGGGGTGCAGGTCCGAGCCGTCGGAGGCGCGGTGGGCGTAGACGTCGGCGGCGCCGTTCAGGGCGTTGGCGCACAGCCACACCTCGCCGAGCGAGCAGGCGTGGCAACTTCCGCAGGACGGCGCCCAGTTGAGGACGACCTCGGCGCCGGGCGCGACATGGGTGACGCCCTCGCCGACGGCGACGACGGTGCCCGCGCCCTCATGGCCGAGGACGGCGGGGACCGGCACCCGCATGGTGCCGTTGGACAGGGACAGGTCGGAGTGGCACACCCCGGCCGCGGCGAGACGGACGCGGACCTGGCCGGGGCCGGGGTCCGGGAGGTCGATCCCGGTGATCTCCAAAGGAGCGCCCACGGCGGGGAGAACTGCTGCGCGAACCACGGGAAGGCTCCTTCAGAACTGGAGGGACTTGGTCTGCAGGTACTCGGACAGGCCGTGCGCACCGAGTTCACGGCCGACGCCCGACTGCTTGTAACCGCCGAAGGGGGCAAGGGGGTTGAAGCGGCCGCCGTTGATGTCGACCTGGCCGGTCTGCATCCGGCGGGCGAAGGCCACCGCCTCGTCCTCGTCACCGGCCCAGACGGCACCCGCAAGGCCGTAGACCGTGCCGTTGGCGATGCGCAGGGCGTCCTCCTCGTCCTCGTACGGGAGGATCGACAGGACGGGGCCGAAGATCTCCTCCTGGGCGATGGTCATCTCGGGCGTGACGTCGGCGAAGACGGTGGGCGAGACGAAGTAGCCCTGCTCGCGCGGCGATTCGGGGCCGCCGGCGACCAGCCGCGCGCCCTCCGCGACGCCCTTCTCGATGTAACCGCGCACCCGCGCCTGCTGCTTGGCGTTCACCACCGGGCCGATGCGCTCGCCGTACTTGGCGGCGGCGGCCGCGGCGAGGCCGACCGCCTCGTCGTACTGGTCCCGGTGCACCAGCATCCGGGTCCAGGCGCTGCACGTCTGGCCGGAGTTGGACATGACGTTGGCGACGCCGACGTTGACCGCCTTCGCGAGGTCGGCGCTCGGCAGGATGACGTTGGCGGACTTGCCGCCCAGCTCCAGGGCGACGCGCTTGATCGCGGCGCCGGCCGTCGCGCCGATCCGCCGGCCGACCGCGGTGGAGCCGGTGAAGGAGACGAGGTCGACCTCGGGGTGCTCGGCGAGGGCCTGTCCCGCGACCGGGCCGAGGCCGGTGACCAGGTTGAACACCCCTGCGGGGACGCCCGCTTCGTGTACCGCCTCGGCGAAGAGCTGGGCGACGAGCGGGGTGTCCTCGGCGGGCTTCAGCACCACCGTGCAGCCCGCCGTGAGCGCCGGGGCGACCTTGGCGACGATCTGGTGCAGGGGGTAGTTCCACGGCGTGATCGCGCCGACCACGCCGACCGGCTCCAGATGGACGGTCGAGTTCCCGGCCTTCTCCTCGAAGGCGTACGTCGCCGCCAGCTCGGCGTACGAGCCGGCCACGGCGATCGGCACCGCCGCGTGGACGCCCTGCGAGAACTTCAGCGGCGAGCCGAGCTCGGTGGTGACCGTCTCGGCGATCTCGTCCTTGCGCGCCGCGAGGACGTCCCGCAGGGCGGCCAGCCGGGCGGCCCGCTCGGCCGGCGATGTCGCGGCCCAGGCCGGGAAGGCGGCGCGGGCGGCCCGTACGGCCTGGTCGACGTCCTCGGCGGTGCCCGCCGGCACCCGGGCGACCACCTGCTCGTCGACCGGGTTCACGACCTCGATCGTCTCCGTGCCGACGGCGGGGCGCCAGGCGCCGCCGATGTACATGCCGTCGTGTGCCTTCATGGTGCTCCTCCGGGGGCGGGGTGCGTCGTGCGCGTCAAACCTACCGACGCCACATAAACTAGCGGCGATAGTTTTCCGGCGCCAGACGCCCCCCCTCCCCGGGAGCCTCGGGGAGCCCCTACTCGTCCAGGTCGGGCAGTCGCGCCGGGGACGGGCAGATCCGCTCGCCGTGCTGGTCGAAGACGAACAGATGGGCCAGGTCGACCAGGAGCGGGACCTGCATGCCGTGGCGGAGTTCGATGTCGGGGGTGGTGCGGACCACCAGGTCGCCCGGGAGGCGGGCCTCCGCGCCCGCGGTCTCGGAACCCGTGTCGCCGGCGTCGTCCATGACCACCACCGGCCCGGCACGCAGGGCCTCCGCCCGCTCCCGGATGCGTGCCAGCACCGTCGTGCCGCCGTCCCGGCGACGGCGCCGGGAGGGCCGGGGCGCGATGCGCGGCGCCTCCAGATCCGGTACGACGGCGGGCCGGGAACCGGTGTTGAAGTGCACCAGGACCTCGTGCCCCTGGAACTCCACGTGCTCCACCAGCCCGGTGAGCGGCACCTCGCCGGTCCGGGCGGAGGCGTGCTTGGCGATCCGGACGGCCTCGGAGCGCAGCCCGACGATCACCTCCCGGCCCTGCTGCACCCGCAGCAACTGGTGGTCCAGGGTGAGGGGTTCGGGCAGCCGCAGATACTGCTTGCCGAGGCTGATGGTCATCGCGCCGTCGAGCGGGGCCCGGACCACACCGCGCAGCAGGTTGATGCGCGGTGTGCCGATGAAGGCGGCGACGAAGACGTTGCGGGGCAGGGCGTAGACCACGCGTGGTGTGCCCACCTGCTGGAGCACCCCGCCGCGCAGTACGGCGACCCGGTCGCCGAGCGACATGGCCTCGGCCTGGTCGTGGGTGACGTAGACCGTGGTGACGCCCAGTTCCCGGGTGAGTTTGGAGATCTCCGCCCGCAGATGGTTGCGGAGCTTGGCGTCGAGGTTGGACAGCGGCTCGTCCATCAGGAAGGCGGAGGGGTGGCGGGCGATGGCCCGGCCCATCGCGACGCGCTGGCGCTCGCCGCCGGAGAGCTGACTCGGGAAGCGGTCGAGGAGGTCCTCTATGCCCAGCATGCGGGCGGTGGCGTCCACGCGCGGGCGGGGGTCCTCCCCGGGGTTCTCCACGCGCAGCGGGAAGCCGATGTTGCCGCGGCTCGTCATGTTCGGATAGAGGGCGAAGTTCTGGAACACCATCGCCATGTTCCGGTCGGACGGGAGCAGGTCGTTGCCGCACTCGCCGTCCAGCAGGAGTCTGCCCTCGGTGATCTCCTCCAGCCCGGCGATCATTCTCAGCACGGTGGACTTGCCGCAGCCCGACGGCCCGAGCAGCACGAGGAACTCTCCCGGCCTGATGTCCAGCGACAGCCGGTCCACCACGCGAACACCTCGCGTGTACGTCTTGCTCACGTCGTGCAGGGAGATGGCGCGCGTCATGACACTGCCCCCGGAGGCGTTCTGAGCGAGTGCTGATGCTCGGCGGCAAAACGGCCCGTGCGGGTCGTACGGGCTGTGAGTCACGGAAGTTAACGGACCGTGCGGACCCAGCGGAAGACACACGACACAATCGGCCACTTCATTCCGCCCAGTGAGAAACCGGACGCACCGCATCGCCGCGTCAGCGGGTCGCGGTCAGATGGGCGAAGACGACGACGTTGCTGGTGTAGCCCGTTCTGCGGCTGAACAGCCCGCCGCAGGTGAGCACCCGCAACTCGGGGCGCCTGCTGGGGCCGTAGACCTCCTTGTCGGGGAAGCGGGCCTTGTCGAAGACCCGTACGCGGTCCACGGTGTAGACCGCGGTGCGGCCGTCCAGGCGCCGGGCCTCGATCGTGCGGCCGGGGCGCACCTGCGCGAGCGCGGCGAAGACCGCGGCGCCGGTCCTGGTGTCCCGGTGCCCGACGGCGATGGCGGTGCCCACCTCGCCCGGTGAGGCGCCGTCCTGGTACCAGCCGACGAGCTTGGGCTTGTCGAGCGGCGGTGTCTCGAGCTGCTGGTCGGCGCCGACCTTCACGGCGACGATCGGCGCGTCGATGCCCAGGGACGGCACACGCAGGCCGGTCGCCGGCGACCTGGGCAGCGGGTCGGGCGGCGGGGCGGGCTCGGCCGACGGGCTCGGCCCGTCGGCCCCGGGACGCTCGTCGGCGACGCCGGGCACCGGCTCGGCGGGCGCCGCGGCGGCCGGCCCCCCGGCCCGGACGGAGGGGACCGGGGGGTGGTGCCCGCCGCACCGGACGACCGTCACCAGGACGGCCACGATGAGGGCCGTCCTGGTGAGGCGGTAGGCCCGGGTCCGGTGCCAGGGCCTGCGTCTGCGCCTAGGAAGCACCGTGCGAACGGCGGCGGATCAGCGTGCGGACGTACACGGCACCGCCGACCGCGACCAGTCCGACGCCCGCCGCCGCGCTCAGCGGGGTGTACGACTGCACGGTGTCGACGAGGCCGCCGCCGCCGGCGTGGACACCGCCCCTCGGCCCGCCGCCCTCGTGCCCGGCGCCGGGGCCGGGGCCGTGGTCCTCGATGGTCCGGTTGGGTCCCTGCTGCCCGCGGTCGTTCCTGCTGTGGCAGTTGACCGTGAAGACCTTCTCCTTCGGCGGGGTGGCCGCCGCGCCGGGCAGGGTCGGCGGAACGGTCCACTGCAAGGTGTACCTGCCGTCGGCCAGGCCCAGCGTGTCGGTGTGCCCGGCGCCGCCGGCCAGGGAGATCGTGCCGCTCACCGTGGCCGCGGTGGGCAGCGGGGGCTGCGCCGTGATGGTGTAGTCGACGCTGGTCACCGTGCCGAAGTTGGCGGCGTCGAGGTAGAACTTGCACACCTCGGGATCGTCCTTGGAGACGCCGTAGGGCACCCGCTCGTTGTGGATCCTGATGTCGGCACCGTCGCCGGGGGCCGCCACGGCGGCCGTCGTCGCGAGCCAGGAGGCCCCGGCCGCGGTGAGTACGGTGAGGGCAGCGGCTCCGAGACGGGCGCCGACGGACGGGGGCATCAAGGGGGGCATGGATGTTCCTCCGAGTCAGACGATTTTCATACAAATCGCTCTTTCACCTGACTCTCTTTCACATCCACCCCGGGAACCGGTGCGACCATCGCCCGACGCGCCGTCACATGTCGCTCGACCGGCGCAACGGCGCTCTCTCCGGACGCGCGCCGACGGCACCCCGGGCCACCTGACCGCCGCCCGGGGCGGAGGGCGCGCGCAGCGCACCGCCCGCCGACAGCAACAGCAGGGCCCCGAGCATGACGAACGGCGCCGCCACTCCCGCGGCCCCGGCGACCAGGCCCGCCGCGGCGGGCGCGGCGACCTGGCCGAGGCGGTTGCCGGTCAGGCGCAGCGCGAGGGCCGTGGAGCGGGCGCCGTCGGGAGCGGCCTGCACGACCGTCGTCATGGACAGCGGCTGACCGACGCCGAGGCAGAACCCGAGGGCGGCCAGCAGCACGCCGAGCGCCCACACCGGCATCGGCAGGGCGATGCCCGCGCACAGCAGGGCCGCCAGCAGACAGGTCACGGTGAGCAGGGCGGGCCTGCCGAGCAGTCGCAGCAGCGGCGTGAGGACCAGGCGGCAGGCGACGGTGGCGCCCGCGCGCACGCTGAGCAGGACGCCGATCACCGACGGCGCGATGCCCCGGTGCTCGCCGACCACCGGCAGATAGGCGGTGAGGATGTCGGTGGCGGAGAGCACCGAGAGGCTGACGAGCATGCCCGCGGGCACGCCCCGGGCGCGCAGGATGCCGCCGACCGGGACCCGGGCTCGGGCGCCCGCAGGGGACACGGCCGCCGTACGGTCCTCGATGCGCCACAGCGACGTGAACGCGACCGCGGCCCCCGCGCCCGCCACCAGCAGGGCCAGCGCGCTGGTGCCCGCCCTGTCCGGACCGCCGATCAGCGCGCCCGCGGCGACCGGGCCGACCAGCTGGCCGAGCGAGGCGCCGATGGTGAAGTGCCCGAAGTTGCGGTCCTGTTCGTGCGGGGCGGACCGGCGGGCGACGAGCGACTGGGAGCCGATCACGAAGCAGAGGTGGCCGAGGCCCATCACCCCGCTCCAGACCGCCATCGTCCACAGGGAGCCGGCGAGCCCGCTCAGCGCGCAGCCGCCGGCGATGAGCACCACGCCGGCCGGCAGCAGGGGTGCGCAGCGGCCGTGGTCGGTGCGGCGGCCCAGCGGTACCGCGGCGAAGAGCGGAAGCAGGGCGTAGACGCCCGCGATGACGCCGACCGCGCGCTCGTCGGCGCCCAGCGCGAGGGCCCGGTAGGAGACGGCGGGCCGGGCCATCGACACCGCCCCCTGCGCGAAGCCGAAGGCGATGACGAGGCGGAGCAGCCAGCCGCGGTTCCCACCGGGCCCCATGGTGAAGTCCTCCAGAAGATGCGTGCGATGGATCAGATGATGCCGAACAGGATTCCTGCCCCGAGGATCACCAGTGAGGTGAGCACGGCCCACTTCACGACGAACCTGGTGTGGTCGCCGAACTCGACCTTGGCCATGCCGACCAGGACGTACACCGCCGGGACCAGCGGGCTCGACATGTGCAGCGGCTGGGCGACGAGCGAGGCGCGGGCGATCTCCAGCGACGAGACGCCGTGGGCCTGTCCGGCCTCGGCGAGGACGGGGAGGATGCCGAAGTAGAAGCCGTCGTTGGACATGAAGTACGTCAGCGGGATGCTCAGGATGCCGGTGACGAAGGCCATGTGCGGGCCCATGCCGCCGGGGATGTTGCCGACCAGCCACTTGGCCATGTGGTCGACCATGCCGGTGCCCTGGAGGACGCCCGTGAAGACGGCGGCGGCGAAGACCATGCCGGAGACGTTGAGGACGTTCTCGGCGTGCGCCGCGATACGGGCCTTCTGATCGGGCACGTGCGGGAAGTTGACGGTCAGCGCGGTCGCGGCGGCGAGCAGGAACAGCACCGGGATCGGCAGCAACTCCATGATCATGGCGGTGAGCAGGACCACCGTGAGCAGCGCGTTGAACCAGTACAGCCTGGGCCGCAGGGTAGGCCGGTCGGGGTCGAGGCCCTGGAAGCGCTCGTCGTCCTCCTCGTCCTCCTCGTCCGTGCGGTCCGCGACGGTGCCGCTGCCCGAACCGCCGCCGCGCACGGGGGACTTGCCGCGGCCTGAGCCGCCGCCCGCGCCCACGAGCACCGTCTCGGTCTCCTTCTCCTCGACCAGGACCTCGTCCAGGGTCAGCACGCCGAGCCGCTTGCGCTCACGGCGGCCGAGGACGTACGAGAGCGCCAGGACGAACAGCAGTCCCATGGCCAGCGCCGGGATCATCGGCACGAAGATGTCGCCGGCGTCCAGCTTGAGTGCGGTGGCCGCGCGAGCGGTCGGGCCGCCCCAGGGCAGGGTGTTCATCACGCCGTTGGCCATGGCGGCGACACCGGTCATGACGACCAGGCTCATCTTCAGGCGCTTGTACAGCGGGTACATCGCCGAGACGGTGATCATGAAGGTGGTCGAGCCGTCGCCGTCGAGCGAGACGATCGCCGCGAGCAGGGCCGTACCGACGACGATGCGCAGCGGGTCGGCCCTGCAGAACTTCAGGATGCCCCGGACGATCGGGTCGAAGAGGCCGACGTCGATCATCACGCCGAAGTAGACGATCGCGAACATGAGCATCGCCGCGGTGGGGGCGAGGCTGGTGACGCCGTCGATGACGTAGTCGCCGAGCCGGGCGCCCTTTCCGACGAAGACGCAGAACAGCGCCGGGATCAGCACGAGCGCCGCGATCGGCGACATCTTCTTCATCATGATCAGGACCAGGAAGGTCGCGATCATGGCAAAGCCGAGCAGGGTCAGCATGAGTGGATACCTAACGTTCGCCCTTGAACATCCCACCGGGCAGGCGGTGCGACGACGTTAGGTCGGTGCAAACGGCGTTAACAAGACGTTGACGTGCGAGCAATAAGCGCAAAACTCCAGGTCAGGGCTTTGCTCAGGTCAGCGACATGATCGATTCGGCCACGGCGGTGACCTCCACCGGCACTCCGTTGAGGACCGCGTTGCCCGACAGCGGGTCGAGCAGGCTGCCGTCGAGGAGCTGGTTGACGTTGACGCCGGGATCGGCCGCGGCGTGGCTCATCCGGGTGCCGGGACGGTTGTGGCCCCAGCCGTGCGGCAGGCTCACCACGCCCGGGCGCACCCCGTCCGTGACCTCCGCGGGGGCGGTCACCTCTCCCCCGGCGCCCTTGACGCGCACGGCGGCCCCGTCCCGCACACCGAGGCGCTCGGCGTCCTCGGGGTGGATGTGCAGGGTGCAGCGGTTGCTGCCGCCGGTCAGGGCGGGGACGTTGTGCATCCAGCTGTTGTTGGAGCGCAGATGGCGGCGGCCGACGAGGACGAGCTCGTCGGGGAGCCGGTCCAGCGCCTCGCGCAGCCGCGGCAGGTCGTCCGCGATCGGCCGCGGCAGCAGCTCGATCCTGCCGCTCCTGGTCTTCAGCGGCTGCGGGAGGCGCGAGCCGAGCGGGCCGAGGTCGATGCCGTGCGGATGCGCGAGCAGCCGCTCCAGCGACAGTCCGTCGGGCCGTACGCCGAAGCCGTCGCCGTAGGGGCCGAGGCGCAGCATCATGTCGAGCCGCCGCTCGGGGCCGCTCACACCGGTCAGTTGAGCGGTGAGTTCCTTCGGGTCGCGGCCGTGCACGGGCGAGTGGGGCTCCTTGACCGCCTTGCCGAGGGTCTGGCCGATGACCATGTCGTCGACGGCGGACGGGTCGGCGCCGTGCATGCCGGTCGCCGCCAGGATCAGCCGGGCGAGGATCTCGGTTTCGGCCCTGCGGCCGGGCTCCAGGGGCACGGCGGGGCGCGTGTAGCGGACCTGGTTGCGCACGGCGAGCGTGTTGAAGGCGAAGTCGTGGTGCGGGCTCTGGGAGGGCGGGGGCGGCGGCAGCACGACGTGGGCGTGGCGCGAGGTCTCGTTGAGGTAGGGGTCGACGCTGACCATGAAGTCCAGGGAGTCCAGGGCCTTGTCGAGCCGGTCGCCGTCGGGCGCGGACAGCACGGGGTTGGCGGCGACGGAGACGAGCGCCCGGATCGGCTCGCCCTCCCCGGTCGCGGTGTCGATCTCCTCGGCGAGCGCGGAGAGCGGCAACTCCCCCTTCGCCTCGGGGTACTTGCTGACCCGCGAGTGCCAGCGGCCGAGCGCGAAGCCGTGGCTCGGGCCGGCCGGGCGGGGTGTCCGGTCGGTGGCCGCCTGCGGGAAGAGGGCGCCGCCGGGCCGGTCGAGGTTGCCGGTGAGGATGTTGAGGACGTCGACGAGCCAGCTGCCGAGGGTGCCGTACGGGACGGTGCAGCTGCCGATGCGGCCGTAGACGGCAGCGGTGGGCGCGGCGGCGAGTTCACGGGCGAGCGTACGTGTCACCCCGGCGTCCACGTCGCACGCGGCGGCGACGGCCTCGGGCGTGAACTCCCGCACGGCCGCGCGCAGTTCGTCGAGGCCCTCGAGGTGCGGGGCCAGTTCCCCGAGGTCGACGAGGTCCTCCTCGAACAGGACGTGTGCCATCGCCGCGAGCAGCAGCGCGTCGGTGCCGGGGCGGATCGCGAGGTGCCGGTCGGCGAGCTTGGCCGTGCGGGTGCGGCGCGGGTCGATGACGGTGAGCGTGCCGCCGCGCGCCTTGAGGGCCTTGAGCTTGCCGGGGAAGTCGGGGGCGGTGCACAGACTCCCGTTGGACTCCAGCGGGTTGGCGCCGATGAGGAGCAGATGGCCGGTGTGGTCGAGGTCCGGCACGGGGATGGCGTTGGCGTCGCCGAAGAGCAGCCCGCTGGAGACGTGCTTGGGCATCTGGTCGACCGTGGACGCGGTGAAGACGCTGCGGGTGCCGAGGCCGGCGAGCAGGACCGGCGGGTAGAGGGCGCCGGCCATGGTGTGCACGTTCGGGTTGCCGAGGACGACGCCCACCGCGTGCGGGCCGTACCGCTCGACGACGGGGCGCAGGCCCGCGGCCACCGCGTCGAAGGCCTCCTCCCAGGTGACCTCGCGCAGCTCGCCGTCCTTGCGCACGAGCGGGGCGCGCAGCCGGTCGGGGTCGCCGTCGACGGCGCCGAAGGAGGCGCCCTTGGGGCAGATGAAGCCCTTGCTGAACACGTCCTCGCGATCACCGCGGGCGCCGGTGACACGGGTCCCGTCGATGGTGAGGGTCAGCCCGCAGGTGGCCTCGCACAAGGGGCAGATACGCAGAGCGGTGCGGGACACGGGTCCTCCCGGTGGGCGGTGACGGCGCCTGGGCACGGTCGAGCATACCGACCGGTTGGCATGCTGGGGAGGCCCCTCGGGGATGACGTCGGAAATTCGCGGGCCGTTCGCCGGGGGTCGTGGGGGTGCCACGGGCCCGGCGCGGGGGGCCCGGCCTCAGTCCAGCACCCGCGCCAGATACGCCTGGAGCAGCCCCCGCGCCTCCTCGATTATTTTCGCGTCGCCCTCCGGCGCCATCCGGAAGGCCAGGTGGACGAGGGTGTCGGCGGTCTCCACCGCGATGAGGAAGGTGCGGCGCAGATCCTCGTCCGGCTCCCGGTCGAGGTAGCCGGAGAGCAGGTCGGTGAGACGGTCGGCGACGCGGTGGTTGGGTTCGGCGCTGCGGGCGCCGACCGGGATCTGGTTGCCGAAGTCGACGAGGGAGAAGCCGGGAGCGGTGCGCTTCATGGCCAGGTACTCGTCGAGCACGGCGTCCATCGCCGAGCGCCAGCCTCCGTCGCCGGCCGTCTTCAGCCGCTCGGTGACCTGCTCGCTGAACCGCTCGAGATTGCGCTGGGCGAGGGCGTCGACCATCTGCCGTTTGTTGCCGAAGAACCGGTAGACCGAGCCGATGGGGACTTCCGCGCGCAGGGCGACGGCCCGGGTGCTCAGGGCGTCGTAGCCGACCTCGTCGAGGAGTGCGGCGCAGGCGTCGAGGATCCGGGTGAGTCGTTCGGCACTGCGCCGCTGCACGGGCGCACGGCGTAGCGATGTCGCGTGGGGCACGGACTTCATGATGCCTTTCCGGCGCGCTCCGGAGAACCTCGCCCCCCGCTCCGCGCATACCTGTCGGTTGCACTCAGTGCCGTCGTGCCCGAAGGGCCCCCCGGCGTGCCCGCCGCCTGCGACGCCGTGATGTCCGCCGTGCTCTCGATCGGCCGGCCCTTCACGGCCCACACGGTGCCGTCGTCGGCGTAGAGCCGCGCGGTGACGTGATGGGTGCCGCGCGGGACGAGCCTGGCCGGGAGGCGGCAGTTCAGGCCGCGGAGGCGGCTGACGAGCCGGTCGTCGACGAAGACGTACGCGACGCCGCGGCCGGCCGTCGCCCGCGGCTTCGTACCGACCGGCGAGAAGTGGAAGTTGCGGACGGCCAGGCGCACGTCCCAGGTGTCGCCGGTGTCCGGCTGCACCTGGATCCCGACCTCGGGCGCGCCCTTCTTCTGCACCTCACGGTAGTGCCGCCCCTCCTTGTCCGTGTCGTCCAGGACCTTGCCCACCGGCGAGGTCGACTCCCCGTTCTTCCCCTCGTGCGCAGCACTGGAACCGCAGCCCGCGGATCCGGTCAGCAGCAGGACACAGACCGCGAGCGCGGCGAACAGACCCCGCGTCCACGACATGCCCGGAGACTAGAACACCGGTCCGACAGCCGGATCCCCCTGGAGTCGGGTTCTCGCTCCTCCTTGACGAGGAGGCCCGGAAGCATGCCTGGTGGAGAGGCTCAAGACCCTCTTGCGCCGGCGGAAGCGCAATCCTACGGTGTTCCATAGGAATCAGACCGCAGCAGTCCGCAAGGGAGCGACGATGAGCGGGGAAGCGCGCAAGACGGCCGAGGGGCTGACCTACCTCTCCGGCTTCGGCAACGAGCACAGTTCCGAAGCCGTGCCCGGTGCCCTGCCGGAGGGCCGCAACTCACCCCAGCGCGCACCGCTCGGGCTCTACGCGGAACAGCTCAGCGGGTCGGCGTTCACCGAGCCGCGGGCCCACAACCGCCGTTCCTGGCTGTACCGCATCCGCCCGTCGGCCGCGCACCCGGCGTTCACGCACACCCACAACGGCTGGATCCGCACGGCCCCCTTCACGGAGTCCGTCCCCGACCCCAACCGGCTGCGCTGGAACCCCCTCCCCGACCCCGCCGACGGCACCGACTTCCTGGCCGGCCTGTGGACCCTGGGCGGCAACGGCGACGCCACCCAGCGCACCGGCATGGCCGTGCACCTGTACCACGCCAACGCCTCGATGGACCGCGTCTTCAGCGACGCGGACGGCGAGTTGCTGATCGTCCCGGAGCGGGGCGGGCTGCTGCTGCACACGGAGTTCGGGCTGCTGCACGTGGAGCCCGGGCATGTGGCGCTCGTCCCGCGCGGGGTGCGCTTCCGCGTGGAGCTCCTGGACGCCACGCCGGACGGCGGACAGAGCCCGACCGCCCGCGGCTATGTGTGCGAGAACTACGGCGCCCCCTTCCAGCTCCCCGACCTCGGCCCGATCGGCGCCAACGGACTGGCCAACGCCCGGGACTTCAAGGCCCCGGTCGCCGCGTACGAGGACGTCGAGGGCCCGGTGGAGGTGGTCAACAAGTTCTGCGGCAACCTCTGGAAGGCGACCTACGAGCACTCGCCGCTCGACGTGGTCGCCTGGCACGGCAACCATGTGCCGTACGTCTACGACCTGCGCCGCTTCAACGTCATCGGCACCATCTCCTACGACCACCCCGACCCGTCGGTCTTCACGGTGCTGACGTCCCCGTCGGACACCCCGGGGCTGGCCGGGGTCGACTTCGTGGTCTTCGCGCCGCGATGGCTGGTGGGCGAGGACACCTTCCGGCCGCCGTACTTCCACCGGAACGTGATGAGCGAGTACATGGGCCTGATCGAGGGCGCCTACGACGCGAAGGCGGAGGGCTTCGTGCCCGGCGGCGGCTCGCTGCACAACATGATGTCGGCGCACGGTCCGGACCGGGAGACGTTCGACCGGGCGAGCGCGGCCGAACTGAAGCCGCAGAAGGTGGACGACGGGCTGGCGTTCATGTTCGAGACCCGCTGGCCCGTCACGCTCACCGCGCACGCCGCGGACGCGGACCACCTCCAGCAGCACTACGACGACGTGTGGCAGGGCCTCGAACGCCACTTCCGCGCGCGCTGACCGCCGTTCGCCGCCGGAGTGCTTCTCCGGCCCGCTCGGTTGCACTGAAGATCCCCGACCGGTACGGATGGCCCGTGACCTCCTTCGCCCCGGACTCGATCGTCCTGAACCGCAAGCTGCCGCTCTGGTACCAGGTGTCGCAGTCCCTGCGCGCCTCGATACTCGGCCGCTCGCCGCAGGACCCCCTCCGCCTGCCCACCGAGGAGCAGTTGGCGGAGCACTACGGAGTGAGCGTGCTGACCATGCGGCAGGCGCTGAAGGAGCTGGAGGACGAGGGCCTGATCACCCGGCACCGGCGCCGGGGCACCTTCATCGAGCCCGACGCCCGCAGGGGCGCCCCGGTCCGGCTGCTCGGCTCGGTGGACGCGATCGTGGCCCAGCAGTCCGGCATGACGACCGAACTGCTGGACCACGGCCGCGCGCCCGTGCCGCCCGAACTCGCCGAGTTCTTCCCGGAGACCGACGAGGTGGCCACGTACCACCGCCTGCGTAGCGACGAGGAGACGGGCGAGCCGACCAACCACGCGCACAACTACGTGCGGCCGGACGTGGCCGCCCGGATCGACCCGGCCGACCTGCTGCGCTGGCCGATGACCAAGGTGCTGCGGGACATCGTGCGGGCGGACATCAGCCGGATCACGGACACCGTGGAGGCCCGGCTGGCCGACCCGGAGACGGCACGGCTGCTCCAAGTCCCGCTGCTCAGCCCGATCCTGCACTACACGGGCGTGACGTACGACGCCGGCGGGCGGGTGCTGGACGCCGCGGTGATCCACTACCGGGGCGACCGCTTCTCCTTCACGGTGACCCTGGACGCCACCTGAACCCGCTGTCCCCGACCCGCCGCAGGCGACAGGCCGTACGATGCCCAGCGTGACGCACGACGACGCTCCGCCGCTGGCGGACCTCATGCCGTGGTCCGTCGCACCGCCGCGGCTCGGCCGGAGGTGGCCGACGGCCCCCGACGCGGCATCCCTGAAAGCCCGCTGGGACGCCCTGCTGAAGGCCGAGGGCCCGGACCGGGAGGCCCTCTTCGAGCCGACCCGCTCGCGCACCCTGCACTCGGCGGTCGGCCAGCTGCCGGGCAGGCCGAGCGGCACTGAGAAGCTCGTCCGCGCCACAGGCCCCGGCCCGGAACCGGTGCGCGTCCTGCACGCGCCCTTCGACGAGCAGTGGCTGCTGCCCGACCACCGCCTGATCGACGCCGCCCGCCCGGAGCTGTGGCGGGTGGCGGACGAGCACCAGATCTTCGTCGTGGAGAGCCCCTCCGGGGCGGGCGGCCCGCAGGTGCTGGCCACCTCCTGCGTCCCGTTCCTGCGCCCCGGCCGCATCCGCCCCCTGTACCGCCGGCCCGGCGGCACGGAACCCAACCTGGCGCCGGGTCTGCTGGACCACCTGGGCACGCGCCTCGGCCACTCCGTCGCCCCGCCGGACGTCCTCGCCTGGATCATGGCGGTGGCCCGCCCGGACCTGACGGTCCCGCTCACCGAGGACGCCGAACTCTTCTCACGCGGAGTCGAGTTGGGCCGCCGCATCCTCTGGCTGATGCGCCGCGACGGCGACCGCCCCAAGCTGCCCGGCGGCCGCCGCCCGTACGTCCGCGCCCCGCTGCCGTCCCGCCCGCTCGTCGTCGACTACGACCGTGACGAGGAGACCCTGCTGGTCGACGAGGGCCGCATCTCCCCGGTGCCGCCCGAGGCATGGGACTTCGAGACGGCCGGGGTCCGGGTTCTGGAGCAATGGTTCACCGCGCGGACCGCGGAGCCGGAGCCGGGCACGCTGGCCGCGATCCGTCCGGCCACCTGGCCGCAGACCTGGACCTCGGAGCTGCTGGAGCTGATCACGGTCCTGGCTCTGCTCGCCGAACTGCGGCCGCAGCAGGAGGAGTTGACGGTGACGTCACCCGTCACGGCATCCGAGCTGCACCAGGCGGAGGTGCTGCCGCCGACGGAGGCGGCCCGCAGGCCGGCCTCGGTCCTCGATCACCACGAGGAGGGCCCGGAGGGGCAGTTCGCGCTCATCTAGCCGCGAGCGGGAGCAGCTCGTGGTGCGGGGAGGGTGTACGCGTACGGTGAACAGTCCTCCCCTTGGGGGGAGTTGACAGCCGTCGGGGCCGGGCGGGGACGGCATGTCAGGGACGGCGCGCGGGCCCGCGCCCGGTGTCGCACCTGGGCATCGCTGCAGTGCCGGGGATGACGGAGACGAGTGCGCAGCGATGCGCCGGGACGGTGCGGTCACCCGGGTACGGGCCCGCGGGGAGCGCCGGTACGGCTCAGCGCCCGCCGAAGAGCGAACGGCGCAGTCGGCGCAGCGGCGCGAAGAGCAGGACACGGCTGATCCGCGTCCCCCTGGCACTGCGCTCCTGCGGGGTGTCGCGCGCGGTGAGCTCACGCATCAGCGAGGTCGCCTCGGCCACCTTCTGCTGCGGCACGGCGGGACCCGACAGCACCGAGAGATGCCGGTCGAGGCGCGAGCTGGTCGCGCTGCTCCCGCACGTGATCGCAGGGACCCTCGCCCTGCTGCGCACTGTTATCTGTTCCATGTCACTCCCCACCCGTACGAGTCCACCCGGCCCGGGCAGAGTAACCCTATCGCTCCCCCGGGGCACTCGTGTATCGCGGTCACAGGATTCACCTTCCCCGTAAGGATGTTGACGACTCCACGTTCGTCACTCTCCGAATCCAACCGATTTCAGGGCGAGTTGGACAACGGGCTGGCTGGTGGGCTGTGCCGAGCCACCGCCGGGCTCCACGGTCACAGCGAGTGATGTGGCCGCCTTGTCGAGGCCGGTCGCGACCAAGGGCGTGTCGCCGCCCTGGAACAGCCCGAGGGAGCGTGGTTGCGCACCGGGGCGCATGAGCCAGAGCTGGTGCACGCGTCCGCCGGGCGGACTGCCGTATCCGCTGAGGGTGACGACCGCCTGCCCCTCGGACGCGGAGGCGACCACCGAGAGGGCGCGGCCCTGCTTGTCCTGTCCGGCGGTCGCGCGTGCGTCGGGAGCTGCGAGAACGTGGGCGATCTCACGTGACTGGGACCTCGCGGCGTCCAGCTGGTCCTGCGTCCGGTTCGCCTGCACGGCGAAGAGCGAGGCGACCACGAGGGCCGCCGCGGCGGTCGCCGTGGCGAAGGGGACGAAGAGCGGGCGGCGCTCACGGGGCGCACGGGAGCGTGCCGGCGGCGGCTGCGTGCCCCAGACGTGGGGCGGCAGCCGGGGCGTGTGCTCACGCGCCGGCTCCTGCGGGGTCGCCCGGACGGCGGCCAGCACCCTGTTGCGCATCGCGGCCGGCGCCGGGGCGGCCGTCGACCAGGCGAGGCGGACGGCGTCCTCGGACAGGGCCCGCACCTCGGCGTCGCAGATCTCGCACGAGGCGAGGTGCTTCTCGAAGCGGACCCGCTCGGCGGGCGCCAGGGCGTCGAGCGCGTAGGGGGCCGCGAGCGAGTGCGGATCCTCGCTGCCCAGCAGCTTCTTCAGGAGACTCATGCGACACCTCCCAGGCACTTGCGCAGCTGGGTGAGCCCGTCGCGCATACGGGTCTTGACCGTGCCCAGCGGCAGCGACAGCCGCTCCGCCACCTCACGGTACGTGTAGCCGTCGTAGTAGGCGAGGGTGACGGACTGGCGCTGGAGGTCGGTGAGCCGGTCCAGGCAGCGGCGTACCCATTCGCGTTCGAGGCCGGCCTCGACCTCCTCGGTGACCTGGTCGAAGGCCGGGTGGTGGGCCCGCCGTGCCTCGCGCTGCTCGCGTTCGCCGGCCGCGCGGGCACTGCGCACCCGGTCGACGGCCCGGCGGTGGGCGAGGGTGAGGATCCAGGACAGGGCGCTGCCGCGGGCGGGGTCGAACCGGGCGGCGGACCGCCACAGTTCGAGCAGCACCTCCTGGGCCACCTCCTCCGACTGCGCGAGGTCGCGCACGACCCGGCGCACCAGTCCGAACACCGGCCCGGACACCAGTCCGTACAGCTCCTCGAATGCTTTCTGGTCGCCGCCCGCCACGAGCAGCAGAAGCTCGTCCGCCTCCACGCGGTTCCCCTCTCCCCGGCCGCAAGGGCCCCGTCCCGTCACACCAGGCATTCGCAACGAACGCACCTCCGGATGGGGTTACGGATGGGCGGGCCGAAAACGCCAGTCGCCGCTGGATGAAACAAGATTCCCTACGCGCCGTAAAGACCTTTGGGATTCGACCAATCCACCCTGCCGACCGCTCCGAATCAGCGTGCGTCAGGCAAGTTGGGACTGAGGACGGACGGCATGACACCTATCTCCAGGAGCGGTGCGGGACGCGGGAGCATCGCGACCCTGATAGCCGGCGCGCTGGCCGCCGGGGGGCTCGCGGCCGCCGGCGTGGCCACGCTGGAACCGGGGGCGGCCTCCGCCTCCAGCCACCGGGAGGCTCCGCTGATCTCGGGGCAGCCGCAGTACGACAACACCGACGTGTACGCGTTCGTCAGCCCGGACAAGCCGGACACGACGACGATCATCGCCAACTGGATCCCGTTCGAGGACCCGGCGGGCGGGCCGAACTTCTACACGTTCGCCGACGACGCGCAGTACGACATCCACATCGACAACAACGGTGACGCACAGGGCGAGTTGCTGCTGCGCTACACCTTCAAGACGCACACGAAGAACAAGAAGACGTTCCTCTACAACACGGGCGCGGTCACCAGCCTTGACGACCCCGACCTGAACGTGACGCAGACGTACGACATCGACCTCATCAAGCTGCACAACCAGAAGGTGGTCGCGAAGACCAAGCTCGCCGACGACGTGCCGGTGGCACCGTCGAACGTCGGCAAGGCGTCGATGCCGGACTACAACACCCTGCGCAAGCAGGCGGTGCACAAACTCGCCAGCGGCGCCCAGACGTTCGCGGGCCAGGCCGACGACCCGTTCTTCCTGGACCTCAGGGTCTTCGACCTGCTGTACGGCGGGAACCTGTCGGAGGTCGGGCGGGACACCCTCAAGGGCTACAACGTCAACTCCATCGCCCTGCAGGTCCCGACCGACATGATCACGGAGTCCAAGGACCAGCCGGTCGTGGGCATCTGGTCGACCACCCAGCGCAAGAACGCCCGGGGCTACTACGAGCAGGTCTCACGCCTCGGCAACCCGCTGGTCAACGAGGTGGTCAACCCGCTGAAGGACAAGGACAAGTTCAACGCGTCCTCGCCCTGGAACGACGGCCAGTTCCTGAAGAACGTGACCAACCCCGAGCTGCCCAAGCTCATCGAGTCGATCTACAAGATCAAGGCACCGGCGGAGCCGCGCAACGACCTGGTCGACGTCTTCCTCAAGGGCGTGAAGGGGCTCAACCAGCCGCCGAAGGTGCGCCCGGCGGAGGAGCTGCGCCTGAACACCTCGATCAAGCCCGCCGCCAGCCCGAAGCGGCTGGGTGTGCTCGACGGTGACAACGCCGGCTTCCCGAACGGCCGCCGTCTCACCGACGACGTGGTCGACGAGGCACTGCAGGTCGTCGAGGGCGAACTGGTCGGCTCCAAGAACGACTTGGGCGACGCGGTCGACAAGAACGACAAGAACTTCGGCCACTCCTTCCCGTACCTGGCCAACCCGACGGCCGGCTCGCGCGGTGCCACCGCCAAGGGTGTCAGCAGCGGCAACGACGTCCGCAACCAGCTCGGCGACGCGCTCCAGCCGGCCGGTTCCTCCGGCGGCATGAGCAACACCGGTCTGATCGCCGCCTCCGCGGGCGCGGGCGCGGCCGGGATCGCCCTGGTCGGCGCCGGCCTGATGTGGTGGCGCCGGATGCGGGGGCGTGCGTACTGACGCTCGCAGGGGGACTGCCGGCCGTCGCCCGCCCGCAGCGGCGTCGTGGCTGGTCGCGCAGTTCCCCGCGCCCCTTCGGCCGGGCTCCGGCCCGGCCCCACCGACTGGCGCGGCCCGTTCGTACCCATCCCCCACGGCCGGGCCGCGCCGCTCAACAGCCCTACGCAGCATGTCGATTGAGGAGAGGGCATGGCCCCGCGCACGAACGACACCGCCCCGGAGCAGGAGACCGGCACCCCGCCGCCTCCCCCGACGGCACCCGAGGCCGCGCCGCCCACCGAGGAGCCCGGGAGCGGTGCCGTCCCGGACGAGAGCGCGGCCGTCGATCCCCGGGTCGCCGCCGTGCGGCGGGTGGGGGAGGCCGGGCGGCGGCTGAGGGCCATGCGGCTCGGGGGGACCACCGTGCTGCTGGCCGTGGCGCTGACCTGCGGGTCCATCGCGGTCGGGGCGCTGCGGGACCACCACGGCGCGACCGTCGCGTCCGCCCCGAGTGCCGCGTCCCCGGCGCTGCTGACCGGCGGCAGCCTCGACGCGAGCATCGCCTCGCTGCAGGCCCAGCTCAAGACGCAGCCGAAGGACTTCGGGAGCTGGGCCACGCTCGGCCTGGCGTACGTCGAGCAGGCCCGTACGAAGGGCGACCCGTCGCGCTACCCGCAGGCCGAGAAGGCCCTGCGGCGCTCGCTGGTCCTGAAGCCCGGCAACGAGCAGGCCGTCACCGGTCAGGCCGCCCTCGCCGCGGCCCGGCACGACTTCGCGCACGCCCTGACGTACGCGGACAGCGTGCTCAAGGAGAACCCCTACAGCGAGCGCGCCCTGTCCTCCCGCATCGACGCCCTCGTCGAACTCGGCCGCTACGCCGACGCGTCGAAGGCCGCCGACACCGCCGACTCCCGGCGCCCGGGCGTCCCGGTCTTCACGCGGTACGCCTACGTGCACGAGCTGCGCGGCGACGTGAAGACGGCACGGCAGGTCCTGCAGCAGGCGCTCGCCACCTCCACCGCCCGCGGCGACGTCTCCTACGTCGCCGCCCAGCTCGGCCTGCTCGCCTGGAACCAGGGCGACTACAAGAGCGCGCTCACCTACTACGCCCGGGCGCTCGCCGCCGACGAGAACTACCTCCCCGCGCTGGAGGGCCGCGCCCGCGCCCAGTACGCGAGCGGCGACCACGCCGCCGCGATCAAGGGCATGGAGCAGGTCGTCGCCCGCTACCCGCTGCCGCAGCCGCTGGTCGAGCTCGGCGAGATGTACCAGGACCGCGGCGCCGAGGGCGACACGACGAAGGCCCACGACCAGTACGCCCTGGTCGACGCCTGGATCGCGCTCGCCCGCGCCTACGGCGTCAACGCCGATCTCGACACCGCGCTCGCCGCGGCCGACCACGGCAGCAAGGCCGCCGCGCTGCGCGCCGCCCGCGCCGAGTGGGCCCGCCGGCACACCGTGCACACGGCGGACGCCCTGGCCTGGGCCCTGCACGTCAACGGCAAGGACGCGGAAGCCCTGCCGTACGCCCGGCAGGCGACGGCCACGGGATACCGCAACGCCGCGTTTCTCTACCACCGCGGCATGATCGAACGCGCCACCGGCCATGCGAAGGACGCCCGCGCCTCCCTGACGGCGGCGCTCGAACTGAACCCCGGCTTCTCGCCGTTGGGCGCCCGCGAAGCCCGTAAGACAGTCAAGGACCTGGAGGCGGCGCGGTGACCCCTCGTCGGCTGCTCGCCTCCACCGGGGCCGTCCTCACGGCGGCCTGCGCGCTCGCGCTGCTTCCTTCCACCAGCGCGAGCGCGCACCCCCTCGGCAACTTCACCGTCAACCGCTACGACGGCCTGGTCGCCGCCCCGGGCACGCTCCGCGTCGCGCACGTCGAGGACCTGGCCGAGATCCCGGCGACCCAGGCCAAGCCCGACATCGAGCGGCTCGGCATGACCGAGTGGGCGCGGGAGCGGTGCGCGAAGGCGGCCGGCGGCAGCAGGGTCACCGTCGACGGACGGGCCGCCACGCTGACCGTGGGCAGCAGCAAGGCGCATCTGCGGCCCGGGCAGGCGGGGTTGAACACGCTCCGGGTGGAGTGCGCGCTGACCGCGCCGCTGCCCGCGAGGGACACCGTGAAGGTCGGTTTCCACAGCGCGGGCGCGTCCTCCGGGCCCGGCTGGCGCGAGATCACCGCGCGCGGCGACCGTATGACACTGACCGCCACGGACGTGCCGAAGGCGTCGGTGTCCCACGAACTCACCAGCTACCCGAAGCAGTTGCTCTCCTCCCCCGCCGACACCTCGTCGGCCGCCCTGCGCGTGCGCACCGGCGGGCCCGCCCTTGCCGAGGAGCGGCAGGACGCCCCCGCCGCCTCCGTCCTGCCGCGCGGCGCCGACCGCTGGACCCGCGCCCTGGACTCCCTGGTCGCCCGGCACGACCTCACCGTCGGCTTCGCCGCGCTCGCCCTGCTCATCGCGATCGTCCTCGGCGCGATGCACGCGCTCGCCCCGGGCCACGGAAAGACCCTGATGGCCGCGACGGCGGCCGCCCGCGGCGGCCGCGCCCGCCTCAAGGACGTCCTGCCGCTGGCCGCCTCGGTGACGGTCACCCACACCCTGGGCGTGGTCGCGCTCGGCCTCCTGGTCACGGCCGGCTCGGGGGCGACGCCCTCGGTGATCGCCTGGCTGGGCATCGCGAGCGGCGTCATGGTGGCCTCCGCGGGCGCCACCCTCGTACGCCGTGCCTGGCGCAACCGCGGCCCCGGTCACCCGCACGGCCACGGACACGGTCACACGCACGGCCATGACCGTCCGCACCCCCGTCCGCACGGCTCCGGCGGCCACACGCACCCCCACGGGACCGGCGAGGAGCGGAAGTTGGTCCTGGTGGCCGCACACTCCGAGCCGGCCCCGGCGACCGCGGAGACCCCCACCCACACCCACACCCACGCACCCGACCACGATCACGGCCACCCGCACCCGCACGATCACGCACACCCCCACGGCCACAGCCACCCCCACGACCACGATCACGGACACGCCCACCCGCACCCCGACTCCCACACCGTCGAACACACCCACGGCGGCTTCACCCACACCCACTCCACCGCCCCCACACTCCGCGGCACGCTCCTGCTCGGCTTCGCCGGCGGTCTCGTGCCGAGCCCCTCCGCCGTCGTCGTGCTCGTCGGCGCCGCGGCGCTCGGACAGGCCTGGTTCGGGCTGCTGCTCGTCGTCGCGTACGGCATCGGGCTCGCCCTCACCCTCACCGCGGCCGGGTTCGCCGTCGTCAAGCTGGGCACCGGCATGAACCGGCTGCTGGACCGGCGCCCCCGCTGGACCGGCCACCCCCTCGCGTCCCTGGTCCGCAGGACCGCACCGCTGGGATCGGCGTTCCTCGTCGTCGCCCTGGGCGTCGGACTGGTGCTCAAGGGGGCCGCATCCGCACTCGGCTGAGCTACGTTTGTGGAGGAATCACACGGAGTGGAGACAACCCGCGGATGCGAATGGGGGACGCCCGTGTCCGAAGAACCGGGCAGTGAACGTGTGATCGCCGGCCGCTACCGCCTCCTGACCCCCCTCGGCCAGGGCGGCATGGGAACCGTGTGGCGCGCCAGGGACGAGGTGCTGCACCGTGAGGTCGCCGTCAAGGAGGTGCGCGCACCCGCCGGACTCGGGGCCCCGGACGTCGAGCGGATGTACGCCCGTCTCGAACGCGAGGCGTGGGCGGCCGCCCGGGTCGCCAACCGCAACGTCGTCACGGTGTACGACGTCGCCACCGAGGACGGCCGGCCCTGGATCGTCATGGAGCTGGTCCGCGGCGTCTCCCTCGCCGACGTCCTGGAGTCCGAGGGGCCGCTGCCGCCGCAACGCGCCGCGCACATCGGCGCCGAGGTGCTGTCCGCGCTGCGGGCGGCGCACGCGGCGGGCGTGCTGCACCGCGACGTGAAACCGGCCAACGTGCTGATGTCGAACGACGGCCGGGTGGTGCTCACCGACTTCGGCATCGCCCGGGTGGAGGGCAGTTCCGCCCTGACCATGACCGGTGAGGTCATCGGCTCGCCCGAATTCCTCGCGCCGGAGCGGGCGTTGGGCCGCACGCCCGGCCCGGAGTCCGACCTGTGGTCGCTGGGCGTCCTGCTGTACGCGGCCGTCCAGGGCAACTCCCCGTTCCGCCAGGACACCCCGCTCAACACCCTGCGGGCGATCGTCGACGAGGAGCTGGCGCCGCCGTGGCAGGCCGGGCCGCTCGCCCCCGTCATCGAGGGGCTGCTGCGCAAGGATCCGGCCGAGCGGATGACGGCCGACCGGGCCGAGGAGGAGCTGCGGCTCGTCGCGGCGGGCGGCACGCCCGGTGTGTACGGGGCGCCGACCGTCCCCTACACCCCGACGATCGCCGGATACCCGGAAGGGGGAGCGCCGACCTCGCCGACGCCGTACGGGACGGCACAAGCGGCCGGGCCCGCGACGACGGTCACGACCGAGCCGGAGAGGCGCAACCGCAAGGCCGTCTTCGCCCTGATCGCCGGACTTCTCGTGCTCGCGCTGGCGCTGGGCGGTCTGACGTACGCGCTGCTGAACCGCGGCGGCGGTGGCGGGAACGCCAGCGGTGACAACACCCGTTCCGGGGGCGGGACTTCGCAGACGCCCACCACCTCGAACCCGGCCGGTGGCGGTGCCTCCACCCACTCGCCGAGCCCGAGCACCAGCCGTACGACGTCGGCGCCCCAGACCGTGCAGGTCACCCTCGCGGGCGCGAACACCTCCTACTCCGGCAGCTGTCCGCCGGCGAGCGGCCAGGCGCCCGCCTTCACGGCGACGTTCACGGTGGGGAAGCTGCCGGCGGAGGTGAGCTACCGCTGGGTGTCGAAGGACGGCCAGGTGATGGACCAGGGGTGGAAGACCCTGTCCTTCCCGGAGGGCGGCTCGAAGACCAAGCAGGACAGGGCCTTCGTGACGACCTACGACAGCACGGGGACGTTCCGCAACGAGATCAGCGTCGAGGTGCGCTCACCGGTGACGACGACGTCCAACTCGGTTCCGTTCTCGGTGACTTGCGTGGCGGAGACCCCGACGGGCGGGGCCTCCTCCAGTGCGTCGCCGTCGACGTCGACGTCGCCGTGATCAGGCGGCGCCGGTCATGACCGGCAGGAAGCCGCCGGACTGGCCGGCCGCGGTCGGGTGGTAGGACTCGCCGATGTTGAGCCATTCGACGCTGTGCAGCCAGGAGCTGCCCGAGCAGATCTCGTGGCCGGTGAAGGTGGAGCGGACGTCGCCGAAGGTGAACCCGTGGCCGGCGGCGGCCTTGGCGATGGCCGTGTCGAGGTAGTCGGCCGCGCCGTTGATCGCCTGACGCTTGGTCTCGGAGAGGCCGACACAGGTGGTGCCGAGCTTGTAGAAGCGGGGATAGCCGAGGACGACCACATGGGCGTTCGGGGCCTTGGCGCTGATCGCGTTGTAGACGTTGTCCAGCTGTCCGGGGAGCGTCGAGTCGACGTACGCCTTCGCGGTGTCGATCCGGGACAGGCAGGTGCTGTCGGACTGGAGCACACAGGTCGTCATGACGTCGGAGAAACCGGCGTCGTTGCCGCCGATGCTGATGGAGACCAGGCCCGTGGCGGTGCTGAGCGGGCCCAGCTGCCCGGCCAGAACATCACCCGTACGGGCGCCGGAGCAGGCGGTGAAGTCGAACGTCGAGGGTGAGTGGGCGGCCGCCCAGAGGTAGGGGTAGGCCTTCGTGCTGCGCTTGCAGTCGCCGCTGGAGCTGATGTAGCTGCCCGACCCGACCCCGGAGGAGTAGGAGTCGCCGAGGGCCACATAGCCGGTCGCTGCGGCGTCTTGGGACGCCTGCGCCGCGTTGGCCCCGGTGAGGGCCGTGCCGGCGGCGAGGAGGATCGAACTCACGAAGACGGCAATTCGGGAACGTCTCATGGAACCTCCCTTTAGCAGGATCTCTGCCATAACCGTCGTACCAACTACGCGTGTCGACGGGAAGTGTCCATGTCAAGACTTTCGAGCCAACTACCGTTCGAATCCGGACTTCTTCCGGCGCGGCACCCCGGTGGTGGCTGGTTCAAGAATGCACAAGAACTGCCCACGGGGGCCGTTCGGACCTTGACGGCCGCTGACGGGCTGCGCGACTCTGAAGCCCGGCATCCGGCGCGTCGGGGGGCAAAGTCGCCAATGCAGACCATCCGTATCAAGAGAGCATCAACAGCGGGCGCCGAGCGGGAGCGGACGGGACCGGGGAGGGACCTGTCGCCACTGCTCGCCGGCGCCGCGACGGCTGTGGGGGGCTGCGGCGCGCTTCTGGCGCTCGCCGGCTCGGACTCACCGCTGCGCGGCCCGTTCACCCTGTTCTTCCTGCTCGCCGCGCCCACCACGGCCATCGGGGCCGCGCTGCGCGGGCTGGAGCCTCTCGGTCGCGCCATCGGCGCGATCGCGGGGGCGATCGTCCTCGACATGCTCGTGGCGCAGGGCATGTTGGCCGTTCACCGATGGTCGGTGAACGGGGGAATCATCGCAGTGACCGTGATCAGTTTCTGTCTTTTGATGGGCTGTGTAACGGTCAAACCAACAAAAACGTGAGGTCTCGTTCCAGGCCTTGCCATAGGGGTTCAATCATCAATACCGTCGTACATCTCACCCGCATCGGTCCATCACCACGCGGCTCTAGGGGAGGGCTCAAGGACCGCGATGGATCCGGCGTGGGGCGCGGTAGGGGGGTGCCGTGCTCGGTGACCGCACTTGTGACCGAGTCGTGCCGCGAGACCGGCTGCCGTTCCACGGCAGACGGCCAGCTTTGCCAGCTCGCCTCGGCGTGCACGGAGATCCATTTCTGCATGTCACGGGCGTGAACCCCCCTTTCGAACCGGACACATAACCGGGCCGCCCAGGGGCGGGCGGTCCACCCGGACGAGAGGGACCAGACTCATGAGTTCTGTTCTTCGGCCGGCGACCACGGGCCAGGATCCGTTAATTGCCAGCAAATACCGGCCGATCTCTTCTCACCTGGCCATCGCGCCACCGGTGAGCGTGGTGATTCCCGCCATGAATGAGGCGGAGAATCTCCCCTACGTGTTCAAGACACTTCCCGACTGGATACACGAAGTCGTTCTGGTGGACGGCAATTCGACGGACGACACCGTCGAAGTGGCCCGTGGCCTGTGGCCCGAGGTCAAGGTCGTCGAGCAGCGTGGCAAGGGCAAGGGCGACGCGCTGATCACCGGCTTCGAGGCCTGCACCGGCGACATCATCGTGATGGTCGACGCGGACGGCTCGGCGGACGGCAACGAGATCGTCAGCTACGTCTCCGCCCTGGTCTCCGGCGCCGACTTCGCCAAGGGATCCCGCTTCGCCAACGGCGGCGGCACCGACGACATGACGTTCATACGCAAGCTCGGCAACTGGGCGTTGTGCACGATCGTCAACCGCAAGTTCGGCGCCCGCTACACGGATCTCTGCTACGGATACAACGCGTTCTGGCGGCACTGCCTGGACAAGATCTCCCTCGACTGCACCGGATTCGAGATCGAGACCCTGATCAACATCCGCGTGGTCAAGGCCGGTCTGAAGGTGCAGGAGATCCCGAGCCACGAGTATCTGCGCATCCACGGCGCGAGCAATCTGCGGGCCGTGCGCGACGGGTTCCGGGTGCTCAAGGTCATCCTCAAGGAGCGGTCGAACCGGAAGGAACTGCGCAGCCAGGAGCGTCACTCGCCGATGCTCGAGTCGGTTCCGCTCGACCCGGCCCCTCTCGACTCGGCCCAGGGAGAGGTGTCTTGAGCGATCTCGACATCTCCGTCGTGATCTGCGTGTACACCGAGGACCGCTGGGAGGACATTCTCGCGGCGGTCTCCTCGGTGCGGGCGCAGTCGCACCCTGCCATGGAGACGCTGCTGGCCGTCGACCACAACCCGGCGCTGCTGGACCGGCTGGCCAAGGAGTACAAGGAGGCCGGCGACGTACGGGTGCTCGCCAACGCGGGCCCGCGCGGCCTGTCAGCGGGCCGCAACACCGGGATCGCGGCCTCCCGCGGCGAGGTGATCGCCTTCCTCGACGACGACGCCGTGGCCGAGCGGGACTGGCTGCGCCGCTTCGCCGAGGGCTACGCCGATCCGCGGGTGATGGCCGTCGGCGGCCGTACGATGCCGATCTGGGCCTCGGGCCGCCGTCCGGCCTGGTTCCCCGAGGAGTTCGACTGGGTGGTCGGCTGCACCTACAAGGGCCTGCCGCCGGGCCTGGTCCGGGTGCGCAACGTCCTCGGGGGCAACGCCTCCTTCCGCCGTACGGCGTTCGACGCGGCCGGCGGCTTCGCGACCGGCATCGGCCGCGACGGCGACAAGCGGCCGCTCGGCTGCGAGGAGACGGAACTGTGCATCCGGCTCACCCGCGCCAGACCGGACGCGATCCTGCTGATCGACGACCGCGCGGTGATCCACCACAGGGTGCCCGAGGCGCGCGAGCACTTCGGGTACTTCCGCACCCGTGCCTACGCCGAGGGCCTGTCCAAGGCGCTGGTGGCGCGCAGTGTGGGCGCGGAGAAGGGACTCGAGTCCGAGCGCCGGTACGCCACCAGAGTGCTGCCGGCCGGTGTGGTCCGGGGTCTGCGCGACGCCTTGCTGGTCCGCCCGGGGGGCGCGGGCCGTGCGGGTGCGATCGTCGCCGGGGTGCTCACCGCGGCCGGCGGGTACGTGGTGGGGAGCGTCCGGGCACGCCATGGCGGAGGAACGTTCTCCGTCGTCGAGATCGAGGGGGGATCTCATGACTGAAGCACCGGTGCCGATCCTGATGTACCACTCGGTGGCGACCGCCCCGAACGACGCCACCCGCGCGCTGTCGGTGGCGCCCGAGGCGTTCGCCGAGCAGATGGCGTGCATCGGGGACCGCGGGCTGACACCGATCAGCACGGCCGATCTGGCGGCGAGTTGGCGTTCGGGGCGCCCGCTGCCGCCGCGGCCCGTGCTGATCACCTTCGACGACGGCTACGAGGGCGTGCACCGGCACGCCCTGCCCGTGCTCGCCAAGCACGGCTTCGCGTCCACCCTGTTCGTCTCCACGGGCTGGATCAAGGGCGCGTACGACATGGGCGGCGGCCTGGACACCATGCTGGACTGGGACCAGGTGCGCGAACTGGCGGCCGCGGACGTGGAGATCGGCGGGCACAGCCACACCCATCCGCAGCTCGACCAGCTCGACGACGGCGCCCTGCGCCACGAACTGATCCACTGCAAGGAGATCGTCGCCGACGAACTGGGCACCGTTCCGCTCTCGTTCGCCTACCCGTACGGGTACTCCAGCCGCCGGGTGCGCGAGGCCGTGCGCGAGACGGGGTACGCCCAGGCGCTCGCCGTCGGCAACGGCCTCGCGCGCCGCCGCCAGGGCCCGTACGCCGTGCAGCGCGTGACCGTGCGCCGCGGCACGGGCATCGAGGAGTTCGAGCGGCTGGTCGAAGGCCGCGCGATCGCCCGCAACTTCGCCAGGGACCGCGTGCTCACCAAGGGGTACGCGATGGTCCGCAGAGCACGCCAGGTCCGCCGGAAGGCCAGCCGTTCCCGTGTCTGACACGACGACCACGACCGAGGCAGCGTCGTCCCCGACCGAGACGCCCGCGCAGTCGGGGCGCCGTCTTCGCCTGCCCGGACTGGGCCGCAGACAGGGCGGCAACCAGCTGTTCCGCAACGCCTATGCGCTGATGCTGAACACCGGCATCTCCGCCGTGCTCGGCCTCGGCTTCTGGCTGGCCGCGGCCCGCTACTACTCCGAGGACGCGGTCGGCCAGAGCTCGGCCGCGATCGCCGCGATGAAGTTCCTCGCGGGCCTGACGGCGGTGACGCTGACCGGCGCGCTGGCCCGGTTCATCCCGATCGCCGGGCGCACCACCGGGCGGCTGATCTTCCGTACGTACGCGGGCAGTTCGCTGGTCGTGGCGGTCGGAGCGGGGATCTTCCTGCTGACGCTGGACATGTGGGGACCGTCGTACCGCTTCCTGCACGGGCCGGTGCACGGCCTCGGGTTCATCGTGGCCGTCATGGCCTGGAACCTGCTCACGCTGCAGGACGGAGTGCTGACGGGGCTCAGAAGCGCGCCGTGGGTTCCGGTGGGCAACACCGTGTTCTCCGCGGTGAAGCTGGGTCTGCTGGTCGCGCTCGCCGTGGCGATCCCGACGACCGGCATCTTCGTCTCCTGGGTCGCCGCGATCGCCACCTCCGTGGTCCCGCTCGGCTGGCTGGTCTTCCGGCGCCTGGTGCCGCGGCATGTGAAGGCGACCGAGGACCATGCGAAGCCGCCGACGCTGCGGGAGGTCGGGAAGTTCCTCTCGGGCGACTACACCGGCTCGCTCTTCTCGCTCGCCGTGGTCTACCTGATCCCGGTCATCATCGCCTCGCAGGTCAGCTCCAAGGACAACGCGTACTTCTACATCACCACCACGATCGGCGGCACGGTCAACCTGCTCGCCATCAACATGGGCGCCTCGCTGACCGTCGAGAGCTCGCACGACCCGGCCCGGCTGGCCGCCAACACCCGTGCCGCGCTCAGGCGGATGGCCCGGATCATGCTGCCGATCTGCGGGGTGCTGTTCATCGGAGCGCCGTGGATCCTGGGCGTCTTCGGCGCGGGCTACGCGGACGCGGCGACGCCGCTGCTGCGCTGGTTCGCGGTGGGCGCGCTGCTGCGGGTCGTCATGGAGACGTACTTCGCGGTGCTGCGCGCGCAGAGCCGTACCGCCGGACTCGCCTGGCTGCAGGGCCTGTTGTGCCTCCTGGTGCTCGGTCTGACGCTGCTGCTGCTCCCCCGCATGGGCCTGACCGGCGCCGGTGTCGCCGAGATCTCCTCGCTCGCGGTGATCGTCACGATCGCCGCCCCGAAGCTGTACCGCATCCTGCGCGCCGCTCCGGTCGCCGACGTGCCCGAGCACGCGGCACCCGACGGGGACCTCGCCGACCTGGGGGCGCGCGAGGTCCCGGCCACCGACACGCCACGCCGGCGCGGGCCCGCCTGGGCGCTGGACTCCGACACCCTCGCACTGGGCATCCACGTCGACTTCGACCATGTGGAGCGGCGGCCGGACGTGCGGCCGGGGCCCGGGACCCCGCCCACCGGGACCCCGGTCATGCCTCTCGACCACCGGCCCACCTGGGCGAAGAACCCGGCACTCGGCCTGCCCGTCGAGGAGAGGGAGCCCGGGTCCGAGGCCTCGCTGGGGCCCGCCGAGGTGGACGCGCCGTTCGGAGCGGCCTTCGGCGAGGAGCCCGTACGGGAGGAGGAGGCGCCGCTCGGCCAGGAGGAGCCGCCCGAGGAGGTGCGGGAGCCCGAACCGCCCGCCCTGTCCTGGCGCGAGCGCCTGCGGCCGAGCCGCCTCGGAGTCGTCCTGGGCTGTCTGCTGACCGCCGCGCTGCTCCTGTACTGGGTGCCCGTGCTGGGGCTCGGCGAGGCCGACCTGGAGGCGATGGGCGGGCTCGGCCTCATCTCGGTCCTGCCGCTGCCGACGCTGATCGGTGCCGCGCTGCTGGTCGCGGTGTTCGCCTCGCTGCTCTGGACGGGCCGGGAGCACAAGGCGCTGCTCCTGGTCACGCTGCTGGCGACGGTGATCTCACTGCACGCGCTGCCCGCGGTGATCGAGACCGAGCCGCGCTTCCCGACGGCCTGGCAGCACCTGGGCTTCCTCGACTACATCGACCGCACCGGCTCCGCCGTACCGGATCTGGACGCGCGCTGGAGCTGGCCGGGCTTCTTCGCGGTGGCCGCGTTCGTCGCGAAGGCCTGCGGGGTCACCGACCTCACCGAGGTCATCCGCTGGTGGCCGCTGACCATCCAGCTCCTGTATCTGGCACCGATGTTCCTGCTCGTGCGCTCGATGCGGGCGAGCTGGCGGGCCAAGTGGACCGGCATCTGGATCTTCGTGCTGAGCGGCTGGGTGGGTCAGGACTACTTCTCGCCGCAGGGCTTCACCTATCTCCTCTACCTGGCGTTCGTGGCGATCCTGCTGGTCTGGTTCCGCGAGCCACGGGTGCTGTGGACGAAGAGGCGCCCGGGCGAGGCGGAGGTCGAGCCGACGACCCGTCGCCAGAGGGCCGCCCTGCTCGGCGCGCTGATCGGCCTGTACGCGGCGAGCGTCCCGGCCCACCAGCTCACGCCGTTCATGATGCTGGGCGTGCTCGCGGTGCTCGTGGTGATCGGCCGGTCCGAACTGCGGGGCCTGCCCATCCTGTTCGGCGTCATGGTCGCGGCCTGGCTGGGCTTCATGGCCGAGCCGTACTGGTCCGGGCACTTCAACGAACTGTTCGGCGGGGTCGGCGGCGTCGGCAGCAACGTCTCCACGTCGGTCTCCGGCCGCATCCAGGGCGGCGATTCGACCCACAAGCTCGTGCTGTACACGCGCGTGCTGCTGGCCGGCGCGGTGATGACGTTCGCCTGCTGGGGCTGGTGGCGCCGGCGCGACCACAAGTACCGCGAGCGGTCACTGCTGGTGCTGACCTTCGTCCCGTTCCTGGGCTTCGGCATGCAGTCCTACGGCGGCGAGATGGCGCTGCGGGTCTTCATGTTCGCCGTGCCGGGCGCCGCGCTGCTGGCCGGTCTCGCCCTGTTCCCGCGCACCGGCGTCACCGCCGAGGAGCGGGACAAGGACCGGGTGAGCCTCGCCCCGCTGGCTGCGCTCATGGCGGGACTGCTCCTCATGGGCGGCTTCCTGGTGGCCCGCTGGGGCAACGAGCCGTTCGAGCGGGTCCGGCCCGGCGAGGTCGCGGCCATGGACTACGTGTACGCCCACGACAAGCCGACCGTCCGCCTGCTGTGGCTGAGCAACGACACGGTCAACGACGTGACGCCGGCGATGCCGTGGGGCGCGAAGGACATGGAGCGGGTGAACTACGTGCCCACGCTGGCCCCGCCCGACCCGGTGCTGGTGTCCGGCCTGGTCAAGGCGCTCAAGGACGCGGGTCCGAACTCGTACCTGATGATCAACGAGAGCCAGACGACCTACCTGCGGATGGACGTGGGCTATTCGGACACCTGGGAGCCCCGGCTGATCCAGAACCTGGACCGGCGGCCGGAGTTGGAGAAGGTCTACGTCAACGCGGACGCGACGATCTACGCCCTGGCGAAGCAGCCCGCGGGCAAGGTGCCCAAGCCGGACCCGGGCCCGATCGGGCCGCAGATCACCTGGACGCCCTGGTCGGTCGTCGGCGCCCTGGCGGCCCTCGCGCTCATCGTGCTGCTGACGGCACGCGAGGTCGTGCGGATCGCGCTGCGGCCGAGCGTGCGGCAACTGCGGTGGCTGCAGAGCAGTTACTGGTTCTCGCTGCCGCTGCTGGCGGTGTTCCTGGCCTCGCTGGTGCAGCGGTTCATGACGATGAAGTGAGGCCACGTGCCGTGAAGTGGGGGGGGGGGGGGGGGGGGGGGGGGGGGGGGGGGGCCGCGGGTGTGGCTGTGGGGGTGCGGGGGGGGGGGGGCCCCACGGCCGCCCCCCCCCCCCCCCGCGGGGGGGGCCCCCCCACTTCACCTCGTACGCCTGCATGTCGAAGCGTTTGCCGTCGACCTTCGCGCTGATCGACCGGTCGAGGGTGTTGACCACCAGGACGGTCCTGTCGGTGGCCAGGACGCGGACGTTGGGCACGTCGTCCGCGGCGACGGGGACACTCGTGTACTTCGTGCCGGGCGGGAACGCCTGGTGGAAGCGGGAGACCAAGTCGAACATGGGCAGTTTCCGGCCGCCGTCCGAGCGGTCGGTCGGCGTCCACAGGCAGCCGGCGCAGCCGTCGCCCTTCTCGTCCTCCGGGTTCCAGTAGAACCCGGAGGAGGCGCCGCCCTTGACCATGGCGATCATCCCGGCGGCCTGGACGGCGACGCGGCGGGTCTCCGACCAGCCCTTGCGCTCGTCCTTGCCGTCGGCGGGCTCGACGTAGTACTCGGACCACCACAGCGGCAGGTTGCCCGTCCGCTGCCGCACCCAATTGCCGACGGCGGTGAACTTGTCCGTCGCGGCGAACTCGTTCGGCAGCATCTCGTCGTCGTTGGTGTAGCTGGAGCCGTCCACGACGACGAAGTCGGCGCCCGCCTTGTTCTTGTTCCAGTAGTCGAAGGCGTCGAGGACGCGCTGGTCCATGGCGCCCCAGGGCCCCTTGAAGGTCGCGGATGCCTCGCCCGCGCGCGGGTCGACGCTGTCCATGACCAGGTACGGCCCGCCGACCATGATCTTCTTGTCGACCTTCTTCAGGGCTTTGTAGACCAGGTTGTAGAGCTTGGTGTAACCCTCGTAGTCCCAGCGGCCCTTGGCATCGTTCCAGAAGCCCTTGAACTCGTTCCAGACGATGAAGTGGCGTACGTCCGGATAGCGCTTGGCGACGGTCGCGGCCAGCGCGGCGAAGTCGGCGTAGTGCTGCGGTTCGGGGGCCGTCTCCAGCGCGGACTGGCTCCAGTTCGTGTTGTCGACGCCGGCCTTGCCGCCCTTCATCCAGTCCGGGGAGCAGCACAGCGTGACGACCGGCGTGCCGCCGGACTTGCGGATGAAGTCGATCCGGCGGTCCATCGCGCCGAAGTCGTAACGCCCCTTCACCGGCTCGGGGTTGTCGGCGCCCCAGCCCATGACCGCCTGGTCCTGCGGCATGCCCCCGGCACCCGAGATCAGCTGCTCCACCCGGTCGGTGGCGGACGGGTCGCCCTCGTCGGCGCTGTACTGGGTGTGCGTGAAGCCCCAGCCCACGTCGGGCTTGTCCTGGTCGGGCGGGGTCACCGGGGTGCCGTGCACCGAGTCGCCGTTGCGCGAGGTGCCCGCCGTGCTTCCGCCGCCCGGCAGCGTGTTGACCAGGGTCACGATCAGCGCCAGCGCGGCCACGCCCACCCCGAGCAGCGCGGTGAGCCGCCACCGCCGTGCCCCCGAAGTCCACTCATGACGTCCCATTGAGGGCAACAGTAACCGTGTAGCCGCCAGGTAGGGCAGATGTTGTGAATGCACAGGTCTGTAACAGGGCGGACGCGATACAAGGCGGGCGAACCGGAAGCACCCGGCACGGCGGACACGGCCGACACACCCGGCGCACGGCGGAAACCGGGTGCATGCGGCGTCCTCGTGACGGATCATGGACGCCATGTCTGCGAACCCGCACGAAGCTCTGCCGATCCGGCTCAACGTCGACGACAGCGACTCGCCGTCGGACGTCGTCGACGCGCTCTTCCTCGGCCGGTTCGCGACGGGCGAGCAGCCGTACTCGCACGCGGCGAACATCGACCGCGTCCGGTCCGGGGCCACGCTCCTGCCGCCGGGCGCCCGCGTGCTGCGCGTGGCCCGCGACGACGACCGCAGCGCGACGCTGGCGGAGGGCGACGGCTGGACGCTGCTGATCTCCCGCTGGAACCGCGGCGCGGACGTCACGGTGACGGCGACCGATGAGGAACTCGCGCAGAAGGTCCTCGACCAGGCCACGGACGGCGCGGCGGACGAACCCGAACCCCAGCCGGAGAACGTGACCATGGGCTTCTGGTACGTCTCCCCGCGGCGCGGCCCGCACCGCACCACCCGGCAGATCTCCGCGGGCACCTGGGACGAGGTGCGGGAGAACTACACCGCACCGGTGGCCGAGGCGATGGAGCACCTGATGAAGACGACGCCGGAGAACATCGCGGGCCGCCTGCTCCTGCTGCACGGCCCGCCCGGCACCGGCAAGACCTCGGCGCTGCGCACCCTCGCGCGCTCCTGGCGGGACTGGTGCCAGGTGGACTGCGTGCTCGACCCCGAGCGGCTGTTCTCCGACGTCGGCTATCTGATGGACATCGCGATCGGTGAGGAGGACGGGACGGGCAAGGGCCGCTGGCGGCTGCTGCTCCTGGAGGACTGCGACGAGCTGATCCGCGGCGAGGCCAAGCACACGGCCGGCCAGGCCCTGTCCCGGCTGCTCAACCTGACCGACGGCCTGCTGGGCCAGGGCCGCAACGTCCTGGTCGGCGTGACGACCAACGAGGACCTGGAGCGCCTGCACCCGGCCGTGGTCCGCCCCGGCCGCTGTCTGGCCCGTATCGAGGTGGGGTCGCTGACCCGCCGGGAGGCGGTGAACTGGCTGGGCACCGAGGAGGGTGTGGGCCGCGAGGGCGCCACGCTGGCGGAGCTGTACGCACTGCGCCGGGGGACGTCCCCGACCGCGCTGCCGGAGCCGCGGGACGGGGCGGACGCGGGGCTGTACCTGTAGTGCTTTGATGGAGGCATGACCCTGTTCGTCGGGACGTCGGGGTGGCAGTACAAGGACTGGCGGGGCGTCTTCTACCCGGACGGGTGCCCTCAGCGCCTGTGGCTGGAGGAGTACACGGAGCACTTCGCCACGGTGGAGATCAACAACGCGTTCTACCGCCTGCCGACCCGGGAGAACTTCGCGGCCTGGCGGGAGCGGGTGCCGCGGGACTTCGTGGTCGCGGTCAAGGTCAGCCGGTATCTGACCCACATCAGGCGGCTGCGCGAACCGAAGGAACCGGTCGAGCGCCTGATGAGCCGTGCGACCGGCCTCGGCGACCGCCTGGGCCCGTTCCTCCTCCAGCTCCCGCCGACGCTGAAGGCGGACCCGGGGCTGCTGGACGAGTGCCTGGCCTGCTTCCCGTCCGGCACACGGGTGGCGGTCGAGCCACGCCACGACTCCTGGTGGACGGCGGAGATCCGCGAGGTCCTCCGGGCCCGCGGCGCGGCCCTGTGCTGGGCCGATGTGCGAGCCCGCCCGAGCACCCCGCTGTGGCGCACCACCGACTGGGGCTACGTCCGCTTCCACGAGGGACGCGCGCAGACCTGGCCGCACTACGGGCGCCAGGCGCTGCGGACGTGGGCGGAGCGGATCGCGGGGACCTGGGGTCCCGGCGACGACGTGTACGCGTACTTCAACAACGACCCGAACGCCGCGGCGGTGGAGGACGCCGTCACTTTCGCGGCGGCAGCACGCGCGAGCGACCTGCGGGTCACCCGCACCGCCTGACCTCCGCGCCATCCCGTCCGCCGCGACAGCGATCGGTCACGACGGCGCGGTGCGGCGGTGCCGGACTCCGCTCACTCCTCCCGGTAAGCCGCCCGCAGGGCATCCCGCACGGCGGCCGACGCATCCGCCTCCGTCAGCCCCAGCCGGCGTGCACGCTCCGCGTACGTCTGTGCGGCCGACGCCAGCTCCCGTTCCGCGGCCGAGCCGGCGGCAGCCACATACGTGCCGTTGCGCCCCCGGGTCTCGATCACCCCGTCGCTCTCCAGTGCGCGGTAGGCCTTGGCGACCGTGTTCGCCGCGAGGCCGAGCGATTCGGCCAGCCCCCGCACGGTCGGCAGCCGGTAGCCCACCGGCAGCACGCCCGACCGCGCCTGCTCGGAGATCTGCGCCCGCACCTGCTCGTACGGCGCGGCACTGTCGTCGATGTGGATCTTCAAGGTCACGCTGCCGATTCTCCCGCACCCGCAGGAAAATGAGAGGCGCAGGGACGTGTCCCCCCGTAGCGTGCGCCCACATGACTGTGATCGTGCGCGACCTGCGCCCCGAAGACCGGTCCGACGTCGAGGCCTTCGCCCGGGTACGGCACCTCGCCCTTCCGTACATCCTCTGGACCGCGGACGCGGTGCTGCACCGTCTCTCCCACAGCCATCCCGACGCCCGCTTCCGGTCGCTCGTGGCCGAGGAGGACGGCGAGGTGATCGGCACGGCCCAGGTGCAACTGGCGCACGACAGCCCGGAACCGGGCCAGGGAATGCTCAACGTCTACGTCCACCCGGACCGAACGCGCCGCGGCGCCGGCGAACTGCTGGTCCGCGCCGCCGAGGAGCACCTCACCGCGCACGGCGCGACGAAGCTGTTCGCATGGGTACTGGACGAGCCGGCCAACCGTGCCTTCGCCGAGCGGCACGGCTACGGCGCCGGACGCTCCGCCCACTTTCTCCGTCTGGACCTGGCCGGGGACTCCCTGCCGCCGCTCCAACCCCCGCCGCCCGGCGTCGAGTTGCGCTCGGCGGCCGACTTCGCGGACGATCCGCGCCCGCTGTTCGAGCTGGACGCGGAGACCACGCAGGACGAACCGAGCGACGTGGACACCGAGTTGACCGACTACGAGAACTGGATCGAGGAGAACTGGAAGCACCCGCTGCTGAACCGGGAGCTGACCACCGTCGCCTTCGTCGAAGGCCGCCCGGCCGCCTTCAGCGTGGCGTACACGGATGCCTCGACCGGACGCTACGTCACCGCCATGACCGGCACCGCCCGCGCCCTCCGCGGCCGCGGCCTGGCCAAGCTCGCCAAGAACGACTCGCTGCACCGCGCCCGCGCCGCCGGCTACACCCAGGCGCTCACGGGCAACGACGTGGGCAACGACCCGATGCTCGCGATCAACAAGTGGTTCGGGTACGAGATCTGCGCGACGGAGGTGCGGTATGTCCGTGAACTCGGCTGAGCGGGACGCCCGGCTGGACGTCGTCCTCGTCAAGGCGGGCCGTACGAAGATCCGTTACGAGGCGGAGCTGCTCGGCGACGACGGCACGCGCATCGCCGTCCGCGCCCCCTGGGCGGGCGAGGGCGTCCGCGACTTCGGTTTCGTGCGCTTCGAGAAGGGCGACGTCTTCACGGAGCACTACTGGCGGGACCGCTGGTACGCGGTGAAGGAGGTACGCGACTCCGCGGGCGTGCTGAAGGGCTGGTACTGCGACATCACCCGCCCCGCCGTGCTCTCCGGCACCGAACTGGTCGTCGAGGACCTCGACCTGGACCTGTGGCGCTCGGCCGACGGCAGCGACGTACGCCGTCTGGACGAGGACGAGTTCGAGGCGAGCGGGCTGACCGAGACGGACCCGGAGGCCGCGGCGGCGGCGGTGGCCGCGCTGGACGAGCTGGAGGACCTGGCGCGCGGGGGTGACTTCGAGGCGCTGGTGCGCTGAGGGCGGCGCGCGCACGCGGCCTCGGCGCACGGCCGGCCGAACCGGCCGGCCTCACACCACGGCCACCACCGCATACCTCTCGTCCGCCACTTCCCTCCCCCACAGCGCCGTCTCCCCGGACAGCCGCTCCACCCGCACCTCGCCCGTCACGAGCGGGGCCAGGAGGCCGGTCAGGACGCCGGCCGGTATGCCCACCGGGGCGGTCGTGCCCCAGACGCCCTCGACCAGGACGAGCCTGCCTCCCGGCCGCAGCAGCCCGCGCCAGTGACGCAGGGCGCGGCCGGGGTCGGGCAGCGCCCACAGCACGTGCCGTACGAGCACGACGTCGAAGCGCTGCTCCCCCACCGGCGGTGCCGCCGCGTCACCGGTGAGGAACACGGCGTCACGTCCGGCCAGCTTGGCTCTGGCGCGGCCGACCATCGCCGGTGACGCGTCCACGCCGGTCACGCGGTGTCCCTGCTCGGCCGCGAGGAGCGAGAGACTGCCCGTGCCGCAGCCGAGATCGAGGACGTCGCTCGCCCGCGCGGGCAGCCAGGAGGCGAGGCGGCCGGCCCATGCCCGCCGGACCTCCGGATCGCGCAGTCCGTGGTCCGGCTCGTCGTCGAAGGAGGCGGCCTGCGCGTCCCAGTCGACGTCCGCGCCGGTCAGGCCCACATTGTCATCCGTCATGCGCCCAAGAGTGACACCCGCCACTGACAGTCGAATGGTGACAGCGGCCACAGACAGACCCGCACCGATGAGTCACCCTCCCGAAAAGGGTCTACCTCCGTGAGAACGCGGAACTCGGTGGGCACTGAAGGAGGCAGCCATGCGCCGGACCACTGTGCAGAAGCCCCTGAAGAAGACGGACTCGCGCAGGGTCCGCGACGAGGCCGACGACCGTCCTTCCGGACGTCCGGAGGTGCGCCGAGACATCGCGCGAACCTGGTGGCCGGACGGCTGACGCCGGTCAGTCCAGCCGCTTGCGGTAGTGGATGCGGTCGTAGGGACCGTCCACGCGCTGCTCCACGATCTCGTAGCCGTACTTCGGATAGATCTTCTGGTTCTCCCACATCATCGCGTTGGTGTAGAGCCTGACCTCGGGCAGACCGAGCGCACGCGCGCGTGCGTCCACGAACCGCAGCAGCCGCCGTCCCACTCCGCCGCCGTGTGCGTCGGGGTGGACGGCGATGCTGTCCAGGAACAGATGGTCGTCGTGCTCCTCGAGCACCACGAGCCCCGTGACGGGGTCCCCGGTCACGAACACCTTCCCCGCGGCCACGTTCGCCGCGTGGTCCGCCTCCATGGGCACCGGCACCACACCGATGCGCTCGATGTAGCCGTGGTACGCGGCGTCGGTCACGGCCTTCACGGCCGCCACGTCGGCGGCGACGGCCGGCCGGATCTCGTCGTCTCCCATGCCGCGCACGGTATTACCTGATCCCAGTCTCAGCACTCCCTTAACGCGACCATAAGGATCTCCATCACCCGCCTCCAGCAGGCGATTTCACGAGTTCCTGGGGCTAGTTTCTGATCGCACCCCACGGGATCCACCCCCACGCATCAGGACCGTTCCGAGGAGATTCCGCATGCCCGCACGCCGCCGCGAGGTCGCCGCGCTCGCCGTTCTCGGCGCCGCCCCGCTCGCCCTGACCGCGCTCGCCGCCGCCCCCGCATCCGCGCACGGCACGATGGGCGACCCGGTCAGCCGGGTCTCGCAGTGTTACGCGGAGGGCCCGGAGAGCCCCAGGTCGGCCGCGTGCAAGGCCGCGGTCTCGGCCGGCGGCACCCAGGCGCTCTACGACTGGAACGGCATCCGCATCGGCGACGCCGGCGGGCGGCACCAGGCGCTGATCCCGGACGGCAAGCTGTGCAGCGCGAACAACGAGGAGTTCAAGGGCCTCGACCTGGCTCGCACCGACTGGCCCGCGACGGGCGTGCGTAGCGGCGCGTACACCTTCAAGTACCGCGTGACCGCCCCGCACAAGGGCACGTTCAAGGTGTACCTGACCAAGGCCGGTTACGACCCGGCGAAGCCACTGGCCTGGTCGGACCTGGACCTGGAGCACCCGGTGGCGACGGCCACCGACCCGGTCGCCTCCGGCGGCTTCTACACCTTCTCCGGCGCGCTCCCCCAGCGCTCCGGCAAGCAGCTGCTGTATGCGATCTGGCAGCGCTCGGACAGCCCGGAGGCCTTCTACTCCTGCTCGGACGTCACCTTCGGCGGCGCCACCGCGAGCAGCGGCGGCGGAAACACCGGCAGCAGCGGAAACACCGGCACCCACAGCAACGGCAGTGGTACGACAGGCAGTTCGACGCCCGAACCGGCCGCCTCCGTGCCCTCCGACGCGCAGATCGCCGCGGGTGCGGACAAGTCGACCGTCGAGCACCACGGTCACGGTGACCAGGACGCCGGCACGTCGGCCGAGCCCCGGATCACCGCCGAGGCGGCCGCCGCCGACGAACCGACGGCGGCCGGTGCTTCGCAGAACCTCGCCGAGACCGGGGACAGCGGCAGCACCCCGTACCTCGCCATGGGCGGAGCGGCCGCTCTGGCCCTCGGCGCGGCGGCCCTGTTCGCCTCCGTCCGCAGGCGAGCGACCGGCTACGGACGGCACGGCCGGCCGTAGGGCCCCACGGGGGGCGGGGCCTGTCCGGCGGCTCAGGCCGGACAGGCCCCGATGTGTGCGTCAGCTCAGCACCGACGCGCAGGTGGTCGTGGTGGCGTGGGCCGGGTCGAGCGCGTTGGCCACCTCATGGAAGGCGATCCGGTCGGTGAGACCGATCAGGACGTGCTCCGAGAGGTCGAGCGAGCACAGGTTCTGGATCAGGACGTTGTGCACGTCGGAACCGCTCAGGAACTGGCTGCCGTACGGCGTGACCACCTCGTCGTGCTTGGTGGCGATGACCGTGTAGTGGACTCCGGGGACGGTGTCGCCGCCCGCGTTGAGCTTGGTGAGGAAGGCGGAGCCGACCATCTGGTCGGCCAGGCCGGGCGTGTTCTTGGACAGCAGGTCGGCGGCGCCCGGGAAGTACGGGAGCAGGTTGGTCAGGCCGTCCAGGTCGGTGCCGTGGTTGTCCGGCGCGATGCCGATCAGGGAGTTCACCTTGGCGGCTCCGCCGAGGAACTTGAGGTAGTAGCGGGGCATCATGCCGCCCTGCGAGTGACCGACGACATCGACTTTGTTCGTGCCGGTCGCGGTGAGCACCTTGTCGACGTAGGCGGAGAGCTGTTCCGCCGACTTGTCGATGGGGCCGAGGCCGTAGAAGACGGGGACACCTGACAGCTGGCCGTAGTCCATGGAGAAGACGCAGTAGCCCCGGTCCTCCAAGTAGGGTGCGAGGGCGAGCCAGTTGTCGACTGAGTTGCCGAGGGTGCCGTGGACCAGGACGACGGGGCGCGGATGAGCGGCGGAGGGCTTGCAGGAGTAGTCGTTCCAGCCGGAGCTCGGAGCGCCGGCGGCGTGTGCGACGGTGGCGGCGGGGACGACGGCGACCGAGGCCGCCAGCAGCAGGGCGGCCAGGGGTCTGAGCATTCGATTCCAGGGCAGCATCGTGTGATCTCCTTGCGGCTCAAGGGAGTTGCGATGGCCTTACGCCCTGTGATCCGGATCACGAAGGATGCTGTTCACTCGTCAAGTTACGGGCGAGTAGTGCAAGTGTGAAGTTACGCGTCAGTAAAAACTTCCAGTGATAACCGACTCGCCGGTAGCCACTGACACACCGTCACCAGGCAGGTCGGATGGGCCCGTAGGGCGCGATCCGCGTCAACTGATCCCGCAGTGACCGCACTTGACCTTCTCCCAACAGGCGCCCCCATGCCCGCACGACCTCCGCGGCGGCCTCCTCCGCAGCCCGGGTGCACGCCCAGCCCCGCTCGGTCAGCACCACCAGCCGGGCCCTGGCGTCGTCCGGATGCGACCGCCGCTCGGCGTACCCCTTGCGTACGATCTCGTCGACGAGCTGGCTCGCGGCCTGCTTGGTCACCCCGAGATGGGCGGCCAGCTCGGTCACGGTCGCGCCGTCCGGGGCGAGCCGGGTGAAGGCGAACCCGTGCGCGGGCCGGACCCCCTCGAAGCCGCGCGCGACCACCCCCTCGTTGATGCGCTGGGTGAGCTCACCGGCGACGGCGAGCAGGGCGGCGGACAGGGCCATGGCCTCGGAGTTCTGCACGGAGGCATTGAAACACCCTTGACGAATCGGTCAAGCAGCTTGACCATAGGGACAAGAAATATAGTCAAGCAGCTTGACCATAATGGAGGCATCACATGCCCGTCGTCCGATCGTCGGAGGCCCAGGTCCATGAACTGCACGGTGCCCGCTTCGTCTCGCACGCCACCACGCTCACCGGAAGCAAGGAGCTGTGCGCCTGGCGCGGTGAGATTCCGGCGGGCACCAAGGCGCCCGTGCACACCGTCAGCCGGGAGGAGATCCTGCATGTCCTCGACGGCGAACTGCTCGTCGTGCTCGACGGACAGACCGTCCATGTCACCGCAGGCGACACCCTGATCGTCAATCCCGGCGCGACCCTCGCCGTGGAGAACCCGGGCGACCGGACCGCGGTCACCTGGGTCACGACCTCCGTCGGCCTGGAGGCCGAGCTCGCCGACGGCACCCGCATCGCACCCCCGTGGGCGCACTGACGGCTACGCCACCATCGCCCCCGGCATCACCGCGCGCGGTCCGAACTTCGCCCGCACACGGTCCGTCACCTCCTCGATGCGGCGGGCCTTCTCGTCCACCGGGTCGAAGGTGAGCTGGTAGGAGGACTGTTCGGCGGGGGCGAGGGACTCGGCGCGCAGGACCAGGGCGCGGACCCGGGCGCGCTGGAGGCCGAGCGTCTCGTACATGTCGTACGCCGTCCTGGTCAGGGCGGCGGAGTGGGCGGTGGGTTCCTTCAGCGTGCGGGTGCGGGTCGTCGAGGTGCGGTCGGCATAGCGCACGGTGAGGGTGAGCGTGCCGCAGACCTTGTCGAGGGCACGCAGCCGGGACCCGAGTTCCTCGGCTGCGGACAGCAGTGCGCGCCGGTGTCGTTCCGGGGACAACTCGTCGCGGGTGAAGGGGCGTTCGGTGGCCAGGGAACGGGAGACGGCGTTGGGGACGACCCGGCCGCGGTCGACGCCGCCGGCCTTCTCGTGCAGGTCGCGGGCCGCCTTCGCACCGATCAGGCGCTGAAGCGTGGCGAGCGGCGCGGCGGCGACCCGGCCCAGTGTGTCGAGGCCGTAGTCGTACAGGGTGCGCGCGGTGGCGGTGCCGACGCCGGGGAGCGCGGTGACCGGCCGGTCCGCGAGGAACTCCGCGATGCCGTCCGGGTCTTCGGGCACCGCACGTGTCACCCCCGGCCGGGCGTCGCGCAGCGCCACGCGGGCCAGCATCGGGCCCGGCCCGGCACCGATCACGCAGTCGACGCCGTACAGGGCCAGGGCGCGCACGCGGATCACCGCCGCCAGCTCGACCGCGCTGCGCCCGAAGTACCGCTCGGCGCCGCGCAGATCGGCGAGCGCCCCGTCCGGCGGCAGCGCCTCGACGACCGGGGTGAACTCCTCCAGGAGTTCGAGCAGCCCCGGCAGGGCCGCCTCGTCCGGCGAAGCCGGCTGGAAACGTACACACAGAACGGTCATCCCGCACTCCCCGGACTCTGGTGCCACAACTTCCTTCCCACCGCGGGCCCTTCACCCGCGGGACGCAGATCCGCCCAGGGGTGCATCTCGTACCCCGTGGACATGCGGATCCTCCGGTCCTCCACCGGGTCGCGGGCCGCGGCGCCCGCGGGCGCCGGCCGCCCGTCCGAACCGGCGAGGCGGGCCGGTGACGAACCGCCGCCGTCCGCCGCGGAGCCGTCACCGGCGGGCGGCTCGGCGAGCCGGGCCGCGACCCCGTCGAGCCCCTCCTCGCCGCGCACCTCCAGCAGATCCGCGAGGTTCCAGGCGGCGGAGCCCACCACGCTGAGGCTGCGCGGGCCGCGCCGCTGCACCACTCCACGCACCAGCAGCAGCCAGGAGTGGAAGACGGTGTGGGCGCAGGCGTCGTGGGAGTCGTCGAAGAAGGCGAGGTCGACCAGGCCCGTGCCGTCGTCCAGGGTGGAGAAGATGACCCGCTTGCCGGAGCGGATCGGCGGGGTCTGGGTCGCCGCCTTGGCCCCCGCGACCAGCACCGTCTCACCGTGCCGGGCATCACGCAGCCGGCGGGCCGACACCACGCCCAGCTCGTCGAGGAAGGCCCGGTGGTCGTCCATGAGGTTGCGCGAGGCGTCCATCGACAGCACCCCCAGCTCGGCGCTCAGCTTCTCCGCCTCCGACAGATCCGGCAGACCGGCCGGCGCCGTCTTCCGCCCTCCGGCCAGCGGGAGTTGGCCGCCGCCCGCGCCCCGGGCGCCCCGGTGCAGCTCTGTCAAGTGCAGTTGCAGGTCACGACGGTTGGCCCCGAAGGCGTCCAACGCGCCTACCTGCGCGAGCCGTTGGGCGAGCGGCCGGCTCGGGCGGGCGCGTTCCCAGAAGTCCAGCAGCGAGGCGTACGGCTGCCCGTCCGCGATCCGCGCCGCCTCGGCCTCGCTGATGCCGTGCACGTCGGAGAGGGCCAGCCGCAACCCCCACCGCACGGGTGATTCAGACACCAGTTCGATAGAGTGTGCGACCGCCGACCTGTTCACGTCCAGCGGCAGCACCGGCACCCCGCGCCGCCGCGCGTCGGCCAGCAGCAGCCGCTTGGGATACATCCCCGGGTCGTGCGTGAGCAGGCCCGCATAGAAGGCGGCCGGGTGGTGCGCCTTCAGCCAGGCGGACTGGTAGGTCGGCACCGCGAAGGCGACCGCGTGCGCCTTGCAGAAGCCGTAGCTGCCGAACGCCTCGACGATCTCCCAGGTGCGCCGAATCGTTTCTGCGTCATATCCGCCGGCCGCCGCGTGCTGCGCGAACCACACCTTGATACGGCCCTGGGACTCGGGGTCCGACAGCCCGCGCCGCACCCGGTCCGCCTCGCCCCGCCCGCAGCCGGTCATGACGGCGATGATGTCGATGATCTGCTCGTGGAAGACGACGACGCCGTACGTCCCCTTCAGCGGCTCCCGCAGATCCGGGTGCGGGTATGCGACGGGCGCCCGCCCGTGCCGCGCCTCGATGAACGGCCGCACCATGTCGGCGGCGACCGGGCCGGGCCGGAAGAGCGAGATGTCGACGACGAGGTCGTGGAAGGTGGCCGGCTGGAGCCGCCCCACCAGGTCCCGCTGGCCCGGCGACTCGATCTGGAAGCAGCCCAGCGTCTCGGTGGACCGGATGAGTTGATACGTCGCCGGGTCGCCGTCCGGCAGCGAGTCCAGGTCGACCCGCTCCCCCGTCGCCCGCTCCACCTCGGCGACCGCGTGCGCCATCGCCGACTGCATCCGCACGCCGAGCACGTCGAGCTTGAGCAGCCCGAGGTCCTCCACGTCGTCCTTGTCGAACTGCGACATGGGCAGCCCCTCGCCGCTGGTCGGCACGACCGGCGTACGGGAGAGGAGGGAGGCGTCGGACAGGAGCACTCCGCAAGGGTGCATGGCGACTCCGCGCGGCAGGGCGTCGAGCGCCTCGACCAGTTCCCAGAGCCGCCCGTACCGCTCCTTCTCCCCTGCCAGCGCCTTGAGTTCGGGCAGTTCATCGAGGGCCGCGCGGGCGTCGCGGGCGCGGATGTGCGGGAAGGACTTGGCGACGCGGTCGATCTCGGCAGGGTCCATGGACAGGGCCGCGCCGACGTCGCGGATCGCGTGCCGGACCCGGTAGGTCTCCGGCATCGCCACGGTCGCGACCCGCTCCTCGCCGAACCGGTCGATGATCGCGCGGTAGACCTCCAGCCGGCGCGCGGACTCCACGTCGATGTCGATGTCGGGGAGCACGACGCGCTCCTTGGACAGGAAGCGCTCCATCAGCAGTCCGTGCTCCACCGGATCGGCGTTCGCGATGCCGAGGAGGTGGTTGACCAGGGAGCCCGCGCCGGAGCCGCGCGCCGCGACCCGGATGCCCATGTCCCTTACGTCGTCCACCACTTGAGAGACCGTCAGGAAGTACGAGGCGAAGCCGTGGTGGGCGATGATGTCCAGCTCGTGGTGCATCCGCTCCCAGTAGGCGCGCCTGCCCGCGTAGCCGTGCCGCACCATCCCGGCCGCCGCCCGTGAGGCCAGCGCCCGCTGGGCGGTGCGGCGGCCCGCGCCGACGAGGTGCGCCTCGGGGAAGTGGACCGCGCCCATGCCGAGGTCGTCGTCGGGGTCCACCAGGCACTCGGCGGCCGTCGCCTGCGTCTGCTCCAGCAGCTGGTCGGCGGTGTCGCGCCGGTAGCCCGCAGCCTCCACGATCCGCTCGGCCGCGTGCCGCATGGAGCCGGCGTCCTTGAGCCAGGCCTCCCCGGAGTCCAGCCCCTTCGCCGGGTCGACCGGGACCAGCCGGCGGGCCGCGTCCAGTACGTCGGCGACCGGCCCGAGGCCCGGGTCGGCGTAGCGGACGGCGTTGCTCAGCACCGGGCGGACGTGCTGCTCGGCGGCGAAGCCGACGGTGCGGGCCGCCAGGCGCAGGGAGCCGGGGCCGGTGCCCTTGCGGCCGTGCCAGACGACCTCCAGGCGCAGGGCGTCGCCGTAGATCTCGCGCCAGGGGGCGAGGAGCTTGGCGGCGCGGTCCGCACGCCCTGCGGCAAGCGCGAGGCCGACGTCGGAGGCGGGGCCGAGCAGGACGGTCAGGCCGTCGGCGCGGTTGCCGGCCCAGGGCAGCAGGGGTGGACCCTCGGTACGGTGGGCCGCGCTGACCAGCCGGCACAGGTCTGCCCAGCCGCGGGCGCCGTCCCGGGCGAGGAAGGTGGCGCGGGGTGCCGACTCGTCGATGAAGACGCCGCCGCGTACCGGGGTGCGGCGCCTTTCCCGGCGTACGGGATCGTCCTCCCGCATCCGTGCGGGCCGCTCCACCGCCAGGTCGACGCCGAACAGCGGGCGGACGCCCGCCTTCGCGCAGGCCTTGGTGAAGCGGACCGTGCCGGCGAGGGTGTCGCGGTCGGTGAGCGCGAGGGCGTCCATGCCCCGCTCGGAGGCGCGCTCCGCCAGCCGCTCCGGATGCGAGGCGCCGTAGCGCAGGGAGAACCCGGAGACGGTGTGCAGATGAGTGAAGCCTGGCACCCGCACCTCCTACTATCGAACATCAGTTCCCGACTGCCCCACCCCCACCATAGACCAAAATTCGAATGCATGTACGACAGCCGTTCGGCCCCTCCCCACCTGCGGGAACGCCCGCCACCTCGGACTGTGGGGACATGACACAGAGGACCCTGCTCGCCGAGGTGCGGGACGCGGTCAGCCTGCGCGCCACGCTGCTGGTCATCGGCGTGATCGCCCTCCAGCTGCTGTTCATCGCCTCCTACGTGGGCGCGCTGCACAACCCCGAGCCCAAGGACGTGCCCTTCGGGGTGGTGGCGCCCGGGGCCGCGGCGCAGCAGGCGGTGACCCGGCTGGAGCAGCTGCCCGGCTCGCCGCTGGACCCGCGGGTGGTCGCCGACGAGGCCACGGCCCGCAAGCAGATCCTGAACCGGGACATCGACGGCGCACTGCTGATCAACCCGGCCCGCACCACCGACACGCTGCTGGTGGCCAGTGGCGGCGGCACGGTCCTCGCGAACACCCTGCAGAAGTACTTCACCGTCCTGGAGGCGTCCCAGCAGCGGGCCCTCCGGACCGTCGACGTGGCACCGGCCTCGTCCGAGGACTTCGACGGGCTGTCGTCCTTCTATGTGGTCGTGGGCTGGTGCGTGGGCGGCTATCTGTGCGCCTCGATCCTGGCGATCAGCTCGGGCGCGCGGCCCGCCAACCTGAGCCGCGCGGTGATCCGGCTGCTCGTCATGGCGCTGGTCTCGATCGTCGGCGGGCTCGGCGGTGCGGTGATCGTGGGGCCGATCCTGGGCGCCCTGCCGGGGAGCGTCATGGCCTTCTGGGGGCTCGGCGCCCTGGTCACCTTCGCGGTCGGGGCGGCGACGCTCGCCCTCCAGGGGCTGTTCGGGATCGTCGGCATCGGCCTGGCGATCCTGATCGTGGTGGTCGCGGGCAATCCGAGCGCGGGCGGCGCCTTCCCGCTGCCGATGCTGCCACCGTTCTGGAAGGCGATCGGACCGGCGCTGCCACCGGGAGCCGGCACCTGGGTGGCGCGCTCGATCGCGTACTTCGAGGGCAACGCCACGACCGGCGCCCTGCTGGTGCTGTCCGCGTGGGCCGCGGCCGGGATCGTGGTCACGCTGCTGGCGGCGGTGCTGCGAGGGCGGCGCACGGAAACCGTCACACCGGTGACGTAGCGCCAGAAACCCACAGGGCAAAGTCCCGCCCCTCGCGCGCGGGGCGGGACTTCACAGGGACAGCGGGCGGTCAGCCGATCTGGGCGCCCTCGGCCGACAGCGCCTCGGTCACCGGCTGGAAGAAGGTCTCGCCGCCGGCGCTGCAGTCACCGCTGCCGCCGGAGGTGAGGCCGATGGCCGACTCGCCGTCGAAGAGCGAGCCGCCGCTGTCACCGGGCTCGGCACAGACGTCGGTCTGGATGAGGCCGTTGACCGTGCCCTCCGAGTAGTTCACGGTGGCGTTCAGGGCCTTGACCGTGCCGTCGTGCACCTGGGTGGTCGAGCCGCTGCGCTGCACCTTCTCACCGACCGTGGCCTCGGCGGCCTTGGTGATCTTCTGCGTGGAGCCGTTGTAGAGGTCCACCTCGCTCGGGTGGTCCGTGCTGCCGGTGTACTTCACCAGGCCGAAGTCGTTGTCCGGGAACTGGGAGTCGGCGTTCTCACCGATCTGGTTGCCGCTGGAGTCCGACCAGGTCTTGATGGCGTCGGTGCAGTGCCCGGCGGTGAGGAAGTACGGCTCGCCACCCTTGGTCACATTGAAGCCGAGCGAACAGCGGCCGCCCGAGCCGGAGATGGCGTCACCGCCCGCGATGAAGGGCTTGAACTCCCCCTTCGTGCGCTTGACTTCGGCCTTGGCGCCGAGTCCGTCGACGACCTTGGAGAGCTTGGCCCACGCGGTCTTGGACACGGTCCTGTCGGCGATGACGACGACCTTGTTGCTGACGGGGTCGGTCGACCAGGACGTGCCGGGAATGGTGGCGTCCTTGGTCAGCGTCGTACGCGCGCTGTTGAGCTCGGCGAGGGAGTTCTGGACGATTCTGGCCTTGGCGCCCGCCGCCTCGACGGTCTTGGCGGCGGTCCCGTTCAGGACGTTCACCACGAGGCTCTTGGCCTTCGCGTCGTAGAACGTGCCGGCCGCGTCGGTGCCGAGGTCCTTGCCGAGGGTCGAGGCGAGCTTTCCGGCCGCCACGGCCGACAGGGGCTGGGGTGCGGAGCCCTTCGGGGCCTCACTGGCGTTCGCAGTCTGGAAGGTTACTGCCGCGGCGACGAGCGCGGTGGCGCCCGCACCTGCCACGACGAGGCGGCGCCTGGGTATGCGTCGGTGCTTCAACTGACGTCCTCCTGTGGGGGGTCGGTCCGGAAGGTTGTGGGGACCTCACGAACCGGAAGGCGTTGAACAGCAGCCACTATCCCGAGCCCGGCAGGGAGCACACAAGGGCTTCTTCGAGACGCGCGTAGAACGTACGTTATGCGCCCCCGGGTTCTTGACAGTCCACGGTCACATCAGGGGTGTTCGCTCTGCAAAGGCTACGACTGAGTAATAAACGCACACCCGATACGGTCTAGCCCTGTCCGGAATTCGACCCTCCGGAGTCCTGGTCCAAGCGGGGTTCCGACGGAGGCAGTTGCTCCTGCACCGGTTGCTGCGCGATCTGCGGCGGTGTCTGCTGAGGTGCCTCGACCGGCTGCTGAGGCGCCGCAACCGGCTGCTGAGGCGCCCCGGAAGCGTGCTGCGCCCTCTCCAGGAACCGCAGCAGCTCGACCGGGAAGGGCAGGACGAGGGTGGAGTTCTTCTCGGCGGCGACCGCCGTCACCGTCTGCAGCAGGCGCAGTTGGAGCGCGGCGGGCGTGTCCGCCATCTGCTGTGCCGCCTCGGCCAGCTTCTTCGACGCCTGGAACTCGGCGTCCGCGTTGATGACGCGGGCCCGGCGGTCCCGGTCGGCCTCGGCCTGCCGGGCCATCGACCGCTTCATGGTCTCGGGCAGCGAGACGTCCTTGATCTCGACGCGGTCGATGGTGACGCCCCACTCCACGGCCGGGCTGTCGATCATCAACTCCAGCCCCTGATTGAGCTTTTCGCGGTTGGAGAGCAGGTCGTCGAGCTCGCTCTTGCCGATGATGGACCTGAGCGAGGTCTGCGCCATCTGCGCCACCGCGAACCGGTAGTCCTCGACCCGCACGATCGCCTCGGCCGGCGCGGCCACCTTGAAGTAGACGACGGCGTCCACCCGCACCGTGACGTTGTCCCGGGTGATGCCCTCCTGCGCGGGCACCGGCATCGTCACGACCTGCATGTTGACCTTCTGGAGCCGGTCGACGAGCGGCACGATCATCGTGAAGCCCGGCCCGCGCACCTGCTCGCGGAGCCTGCCGAGCCGGAAGACCACGCCACGTTCGTACTGTTTGACGACTCGCGCGGCGGCCATCAGGTACACCGCTCCGGCGGACGCGAGGACCACTCCCGTGGCCACCAGCTCCTCGACCATGTCGGCCCCCAGGGTCCGAAGTGGGCGTATGGGCGTATTGCAGAGACGTCAAGACACAGACGTACCGCCTGTACTTCGAAGGTAACTCCCGGGTACCGACAAGGGCGAGCCCCCGCACGGCAGTTGCTGCGGGGGCTCGCCTGCTGGCTGGTGCGTGTGCCGGGACGGCTCGTCAGCCGACGCTCACGCCGTAGTAGCTCAGCGCCTCGGTGACCGGCTGGAAGAAGGTCGTGCCGCCGGAGGTGCAGTTGCCGCTGCCGCCGGAGGTCAGGCCGTACGCCGTCGAACCGCCGTACAGCGGGCCGCCGCTGTCGCCGCCCTCGGCGCAGACCGTGGTCTGGATCATGCCGTAGACGACGTCGCCGCTGCCGTAGTTGACGGTGGCGTTCAGCGCGGTGACACGGCCGCTGTGGGTGCCGGTGGTGGAGCCGCGACGGTAGACCGTCGTGCCGACACTCGGGGTGGCCGCGCTGGTGATGGTCTGGCTGCCGACCGCGCTCGGGTGCGCGATCGAGGAGTTGGTGTAGCGGACCAGCGCGAAGTCGTTGTTCGGGAAGCTGTAACTCACGTTGGTACCCAGCACCGTGGTGTGGCCGGAATTGGAGTACCAGGTGGACGCGACCTGACCGCAGTGACCGGCGGTCAGGAAGTAGTAGGTGCTCCCGCTGTGCACGTTGAAGCCCAGGGAGCAGCGGTACTGGCCGCCGTAGATCGCGTCGCCGCCGGTGATCAGCTTCTTGAACGTGCCCGGCGTGTGCTTGATGGTCAGGGCGCCGGAGTTGCTGCCGGCCTGCCGCTTGATCTTGGCGATCTCGGCCTTGGAGACCGTGCTGTCGACGGTGACGACGACACGGTTGGTCTTGCTGTCGACGGCCCAGGCGGTGCCCGGCACATCGGCCTTGAGCACCGAGGCGTCGGCGCTCTTGAGCTGGGTGGTGCTGAAGGGGGTGGCGGTGGACGCGTTCGCGCTGGGGACCGCGATCGCGGCGGCGGCCACGAGTCCGGTGGTGACGGCGATCAGCCGGGTCCGTCTCGTAATGCCGCTGCGGGGGGTGGTGCGCTTGATCCTCACTTCGTTCCTCCCAGGGGGAAGTCGGGGGGCCCGCGTGGGGTCGGGGCCCCGTGAGGCGCAGCCAGGACGCACGACGTCCGGGTTTCGGACAAGCCGTGCTCCTGACAAGCGCTTGCCGGGAGTATTCGGCCGACCGACCGGTAGGCGCAAGAGTGCCTTTCGGCCGTCAACCGTTGAACGAACTACGGGTTCCGGCCATACGGGCCCCGTCATACGGGCCCCTGGGATTCGTAGGACCGACGGTGTCGGCGATCTAGCGGGCGAATCCGATCTCGTGGGTGACGACGATCATCGCGGTGCCCTGTTGGGCCAAGTCCCGCATGGTGTCGCGCCGAAGCTCTTGCGTACGGACCTGACTCCCCGCCGGAACTCAGGAACTGACCGACCGGGCCTCGGCCGGCCGCGCCCGTCGAGGCATCGTCACCGCCCGTTTCCCGGGCGCGGCCCGGACCCCCATCACCCGGTCCATCAGCGCACCCAGAACATCCCGCACCGAATCCCTTTCGCGCGCGTCGCATTCGAGCACCGGCACCTCGCGGCGAAGCCCCAGAACCTCCCGGACCTGCTTCAGCCCGACCCGTTCGGCGCCGTCGAACCGATTCACGGCCAGCACGAACGGCACGCCCCGGTCCTCGAAATAGTCGAGGGCGGGGAAGCATTCCCCGATCCGCCGGGTATCGGCGAGCACCACCGTCCCGAGCGCGCCCTCCGCCAGCTCCTCCCACATGAACGAGTACCGCCGCTGCCCGGGCGTCCCGAACAGATACAGCGCGATCGACGGATCGAGAGTGATCCGCCCGAAGTCGAGCGCGACGGTCGTGGTCGTCTTCGACTCGACCCCGTCGAGCGAGTCGACGCCCACCGACACCTGCGTGATCGCCGCCTCCGTGTCCAGCGGTTCGATCTCCGAGATCGCCTTGATGAACGTGGACTTGCCCACCCCGAGTCCCCCGCTCACCACGACCTTCACGGCGAGCGGGACGGTCCTGTCACAGCGGCCGGGCATGGTCCCAGATCCTTTCGAGCGGCCGGACGGTTCCGACGTCCTCAACCAGCTCTACGTCTCAGGGGAGTTCACCGTTCACCGCGGCACCGCGCATCCCGGTCAGCAGCTGCAGTCGCACCCGCAGTCGCAGCAGTCGCACCCGTCGCAGCAGTCGCAGTCACAGCAGTTGCAGCAGTCACAGCAGTCGCCGCAGTCAACGTCCTTGCAGAGACCGTCCTTGCGCTCACGGCTCCACGGGTCGTCGTACTCGCCGCAGCACATCTGGCACGTGCAGGCCAGCCCCGCCCACACCGCACAGCCCGCCAGCAGCCCGCGCCGGTCGCGCCGCGGCGGTCCCGGGGGCAGCCCCGGCCCACCCGGACCGCCGGGCGGCGCATACGCCCCCGCCGGTGACTGCGCCGAGCCGTGCCCGCACGAGGCCGTACCGAAGGCGCGGTCCACGGAGCTGCGCAGTTCGTGCACGAGCAGCCGGTGCGCCAGCTTGCCCTCGGTGAACTCCACCTCGCGCAGCGCGAGCCGTATCCCGTGCAGCGCGTCGCCGGCGAGCCGTCGGGCCTCCTCCAGCGAGGTGCCGGTCGCGGCCAGCGGATTCCAGGCACCCGACGCGGCGTCAGCTTCCCTGTCCTCCACGGCGTCCAGCAGGTGCGCGAGCCGCCCGAACAGCCGCCCGGCCTCGGCGAGCGGCTCGGCGTTGCCCGGCCGCCCCGCGAGCACGGCGGTGTGCGCGAAGGCCGCGCCGGTCGCCGTCTCGGTCGGCTCGGTCACCGTGAGGATCGGTGTCCCGGGCCCGGCGAGCGCCTCGATGCCGATCTGCCGGTCCACGGCGTCCACCAGGACGGCCGTGTCGAACCCGACGTCGGATCCCGTACGAGCGCCCGCGGCACCCCAGCTCGACGCCACCCGGCGCGCGGCGAGCGCCACCGGCCTGCGCGCCAGCAACCCGTCCCCGTCGGCGACGTGATCGCGCACCTTGGCCGAGGCGAGCACCAGCGAGACGGCCGCCGCGAGCCGGGCCCCCTCACCCTGTGCGACGGAGGCGGTCCGCATCCCGCGCAGCGGACAAGGCCCCGCCGTACGCCGCCAACCGTCCGCCCGCTCGGCCTGAGCCTCCGTCAGAACCGAGATCAGCAACCCGTCGTAGTTGGTCACGACGCGCGCGAACTGGCCGTGATCCTTGCGCAGCGCGAGACACAGCCCGCACAAGTGCGCCATCCATTGGGACTTGAGGCTTTCGCCGAGCCGATGACGGCAGGGCCTGACTATTCCGAACATGACGATCTCCCCCGTGACATGCGCCATCCGATGCGGCCCGTCAGGCTGTTGCGGCTGAGGCGGCCGATACGGAGTTGAGCTGCCGCATCGTATCGACCACTCCGTTCACTCGTACGCCCCAGCCATCACCCGTACGCCGTGAAGAATCATATTTCACTCACAGTCAGCATCCGCATACTGCGGGACCCTTGGGGCACCCGGGCTCTCGACGGATTCGCTCTGCACCAGTACCGTCACAAACCCCCCGCGCGGCGTCTATCCACTTGGCGCGCCAACCGCATCATGGATGACCATAGGGATGCGGAAAGCAGAAGAACCGCTGTGAGAGGAGGCGTCCATGGGATCGGTACGCAAGGCGAGTGCCTGGCTTGGCCTCGTCGACGACAACGATGACGAGCGTTACTACGACGACGACTACTCCGAAGGGACCGAGCAGCCCGGGGATGCCTGGGTCACCGACCCGCGGGTCAAGGTCGCCTCGGACACCGCCGAGGAGAAGGGCCGCCGTATCGGCACGGTGACCCCCGACAGCTTCCGGGACGCCCGCGCCATCGGCGAGCTGTTCCGCGAGGGCGTTCCGGTCATCGTGAACCTCACCGCCATGGAGGCCTCCGACGCCAAGCGCGTCGTCGACTTCGCGGCCGGGCTCATCTTCGGCCTGCGCGGTTCGATCGACCGCGTCTCCAACCGCGTGTTCCTGCTGACTCCGGCCGACACGGAGATCGTGAGCGGGGATCCGGCGGCGCACCGCGCGGACGGATTCTTCAACCAGAGCTGAGGCAGGGCCGCTCACCGGCCCTGCCCTCGCGCAGGGTTCACCGGAAGGCGTCGAGTCCGGTGAGCGCCTTGCCCAGCACGAGCTGGTGCATCTCGACGGTGCCTTCGTACGTCAGCACCGACTCGAGGTTGGTCGCGTGCCGCATGACGGGGTATTCGAGCGAGATCCCGTTGGCGCCGAGGATGGTGCGCGCCGTACGGCAGATCTCGATCGCCTCTCGTACGTTGTTGAGCTTGCCGAAGCTGACCTGCTCGGGACGCAGGCGGCCGGCGTCCATGCGCCGCCCCAGATGGTGGGCGAGCAGAATCCCCTTGTGCAGTTCGACCGCCATGTCGGCGAGTTTGGCCTGGGTGAGCTGGAACCCCCCGATGGGCCGCCCGAACTGCTCCCGCGACTTCGCGTAGTCGACGGCCGCCTCGAACGAGCTGCGCGCCGCGCCCATGGCTCCCCAGACGATGCCGTAGCGGGCGTGCGAGAGACAGCTGAGCGGGCCCTTGAGGCCGACGACCTCCGGCAGCACGGCGTCGGCGGGCAGCCGTACGTCGTCCATGACCAGTTCGCTGGTGACGCTGGCGCGCAGCGACCACTTGTGCTTGATCTCGGGCGCGGAGAACCCGGCGCTGTCAGTGGGCACCACGAACCCGCGGATGCCGTCGTCGGTCTGCGCCCAGACGACGGCGACACCGGCAACGGAACCGTTGGTGATCCACATCTTGCGCCCGTTGAGCACCCAGTCCCCGCCGTCGCGCTTGGCGTACGTCCGCATCGAGGCGGGGTCGGACCCGTGGTCCGGCTCGGTCAGCCCGAAGCACCCGATGACCTCGCCGGCGGCCATGCGCGGCAGCCACTGCTGCTTCTGCTCCTCGCTGCCGAACCGGTGGACGGCGTACATCGCGAGCGAGCCCTGCACGGAGACGAGGGACCGGATGCCGGAGTCGGCGGCCTCCAGCTCCAGACAGGCGAGGCCGTACTGCACGGCGCTCGCGCCCGCGCATCCGTACCCGGTGAGCGACATGCCGAGCGCGCCCAGCGCGCCGAGTTCCTTCGCGAGCTCCCGGATGGCGGGCAGCTCGCCCCGCTCGTACCACTCGGCCACGTGGGGCAGCACGCGGTCGCCCGCCCAGGAGCGCACGGTGTCCCGGACGGCGAGGTCCTCGGGCTCCAGCAGGTCGTCGATGCCGAGCGGGTCGGCGGGGTCGAACGGGGGCAACTTCGCGGACGCGGCCATGGGGACACCCTCCGACACTCATAAAAACTAGCATCGCTAGTTAGATTCCGGAGCCGACGTTACGACGCAGTGTCCCGCACGTCCAGTGCCTCCGGCTCATGCGGAGACGCGGGAGTCCGCCAGTTCCCTCTGCCGCGGCACCGGCAGCTCCACCTTCGGCTCCGTCTCGCCGCACTGCATGATCCGCGGCAGCCGCAGTGCCATGGCCGCGCCCACGAGCAGCAGGCCCGCGCTCACCAGCAGCGTCACATGCAGCCCGTGCACGAAGGAGTCCTGTGCGGCCCGGCGCAGCGCCACTCCGACCGGTCCGCCCAGCCGCCCGGCGACCGCGTACGCCTCGCCCAGCGAGTGGCCCGCCGCGGCCGAGGCGTCCGACGGGACACCGGGCACGGACGACAGCCCCGGCGCGTACGCCGCGTTCATCACGCTGCCGAGCAGCGCTATGCCGATCCCCGCGCCGAGCTGGTACGACGTCTCCCCCACGGCCGCGGCCCCACCGGCCTGGTCCGGCGGCGCCTCGCTCAGCATCGACTCGTAGGCGCCGAAGAGCGTGGTCTCCAGGCCGAAGCCGAGGACGACGAAGGCGGACACCAGCAGGCCCGGGTTGTCCGTGCCGCCCATCGCCGTCAGCAGCAGCACCGACACGGCCGTCAGGCAGAACCCGAAGCACACCATCCGGCGCGGCCCGAACCGCCGCAGCATCCGCGCTCCCGCGAGCCCGGCGGCCATCGCGGCGAACGTCAGCGGCAGCAGCCGCAGCCCGGTCTCCAGCGGCGACAGCCCCAGCACCAGCTGGAGATACTGCGCCGCGATCAGTTCCAGTCCGACCAGGGCGAGCATGGCCAGGACGATGCAGCCCACGGACGTGCTGAAGGCGGGCCGGGCGAACATGCCGAGGTCCACCAGCGGATGCGCACGGCGGCGCTGCCGTCGCACGAAGAGGACCAGCAGCACGGCGCCCAGGACAAGCGGCACCACGGTGAGAAGGCCCAGCTCGCCGCCGCCCAGCCGCTTCACGCCGAAGACCACGCCGAAGAGCCCGGCCGCGGCGGTCAGCGCGCCGACCACGTCCCAGGGGCCGTCGGAGGCGCCCCTCGACTCGGGCAGCAGAAGCCGTCCGACCGGCAGGCTGACCAGCATCAGCGGGATGTTGACGAGGAAGACCGAGCCCCACCAGAAGTGCTCCAGCAGGAAGCCGCCGAGCAGCGGGCCGACCGCCGCGCCGACCGCGGCGACCGCGCTCCAGATGCCGATCGCGAGCGCCCGCTCACGCCGGTCGGGGAAGACCTGGCGGAGGATCGAGAGCGTCGCGGGCATGATCATCGCGCCGCCGACGCCGAGCAGTGCCCGCGCCAGGATCAGGACCTGCGGGTCGTGGGCGAGCGCCGCGAGACCGGAGGCGAGGCCGAAGAGGCCGTATCCGAGAAGGAGGATGCGTCTGCGGCCGACGCGGTCGCCGAGCGTGCCGAAGAGGATCAGCAGCGAGGCGCAGACGAGGGGGTAGATGTCGACGATCCAGAGCAGCTCTATCGCGCCGGGCTTGAGGTCCTCGGTGACGGCGGGCACCGCGACGTGCAGCACGGTCGCGTCGACCGCGACCAGCAGCAGGCTCACACAGAGGACGACGAGGACGACCCAGCGGTTGGCACCGGCCCCGGCCGCCCGTCGGCGCAGCGCAGCGGCGGCCGTGGTCGTCCCGGACATGTACGTACCTCCCAGATGTTCCCTCGCGTTCGGCGGGGCACATGGGGCGGGGACTCCCCATGACTCGGCCGGAGAGGAGCGGTGGTCTCCGGCCCGCGCAACGAAGGCGAGTGACACGTCAGCGTACGCGCATTCCCGCCGGGGTCACGTGGCGGACCTCTCAGAGTTCGGCCCGACTCGTGTGGCATACGCCACTTCTCCGCCCCTTTCGCCCATGCCCCGCCGGGTTCACCGGTTCCGGCGGCACCGATAATCGAGCCCGTGACCGATCTTGCGACGCGTACGGCGCTACCCCGCGATCCCCGCGCCGGGGCCCTGCGCCGTGCGGCCCCGGCCCTCCTCGGGTACGCGGCCGTGCGCGCCCTGGGCCTGGCCGTGCTGGCGGTGTGGAGCGCCGCACGCGGCAAGAGCGCGTACACCCTGCTGACCGCCCGCTGGGACGCGCTCTGGTACACCCGGGTCGCCGATCTCGGGTACGGCTACGAGGTACGGCTACCGAACGGCGACGTGCACTCGAATCTGGCGTTCTTCCCGCTGCTGCCCTGGCTCGAGCGGCTGCTGCACGCGGCCACGCCCCTGTCGTACGCGGACGCCGGCTTCGCGGTCGCCCTGCTCGCCTCGCTCGCGGCGGCCTGGGGGATCTTCGCGGTCGCGGACCATGTGTACGGCCGCAGGGCGGGGATCTGCGCCGTGCTGCTGTGGGCCGTGCTGCCCGTGGGGATCGTGCAGTCGATGGCGTACAGCGAGTCACTGTTCACCGCGCTCGCCGCCTGGTCGCTGTACGCGATCCTGACCGGCCGCTGGCTGACCGCGGGCACGCTCGCCGCGCTGGCGGGGCTGACCCGGCCGGTCGGGCTCGCCGTCGTCGCCGCGGTGTGGGCCGCCGGTGCCGCCTCGTTCGGGCGAGAGCGGAGCACCGCGGACGCGGGCGCCGTCCGCGGGGACGAACGCGCCCCCGCGCCGTCCGCGGACGGTCCGTCGGGGCGCGCCACGACATCCGGGGGCGCGCCGGACACCTCGCGCGCCCCCGGCACGGCACGCCTCGCCGCGGCGATGCTCGTGGCCCCGCTGGGCGCCGCGGGCTACGTCCTGTGGGTCGGCCACCGCACCGGCAAGGGCCCGCTGGGTTATCTGGACGTCCAGGCGGGCTGGCGCAACGGCTTCGACGGCGGCGCCGCCTTCGCCCGCTTCGTGGCCGGCAGGTTCACGTCGTTCCCGTCGGCCCTCGCGGGCGTCGGACTGATCGCCGGGGTCGCCCTGGTGGTCTGGCTGTACGTCGTCTGCGTACGGCAGCGCCAGCCGCTCCCGCTGCTGGTGTACGCGGGCGTGGTCACTGGACTGGCCCTGTGCGCATCGAGCTATTTCGGCTCGAAGCCGCGCCTGCTGCTGCCGGCCTTCCCGCTGCTGCTGCCGCTCGCCCTGGCCCTGGCCCGGCTGCGCGCCTCCCGGTCGGCACTGGTGGTGGGCGGTGTCGCGGTGGCATCGGCCGTCTACGGAGCGTTCTGGCTGAACGGCTCCGGTCCTCCATGATCGACTCGCCGGACCCCGGTGAGCGTACGGGGAAATCCGCCCCAGCATTCGGTGAACGAATTCATAAGTCCCATAAAACCGAGTCGCAGAATGATCAAAGGAATTGAAGGGGCCTGGGGCCGGGCATTACGGATTCCTTGGAAATAAAGCGGCTACTGAGAGGAATCCCACATCACATCGTCATCACAAAGCCGCTGATTCGCCGGAGAACTGAGCTCACTCGCTGTAACGTCGATTGGGTGCGTACCGAACGAAACCTCACCCGTCTGGACCGGGTGTTCGCCAGACTGGACCGGGAGCCGGAACGCCCGGCCCTCATCGATGTGCCGAAGATGAGCAGGCACCGGGTCGCGTTGCTGACCGGGACCCTGGCCTTCTACCTGGCGATCGTGTGGGCCGTGGTGACCACCTCCTGGCTGGTCCGCCTGGACTGGCAGGTCATGTTCTTCCGGCCGTACCAGCAGTGGGCGCATATCCACTGGTTCGTCGACTACTACGTGGTGCTCGGCCAGCGCGGCCCCACCGCGGTGATGGTCGCGGCCTGGCTGGGCTGGCGTTCCTGGCGGCAGCACACGCTGCGCCCGCTGCTGACGCTGGGCACCGCGCTGCTGCTGCTGAACATCACGGTCGGCGCCGCGAAGCTCGGCATGGGCCGCCTGGGACCGCACTACGCGACCATGATCGGCTCGAACGAGATGGGCCTGGGCGGCGATATATTTCCGAGCGGTCACACCGCGAACGCTGTGGTGACCTGGGGAATCCTGGCCTACCTGGCCTCCACCCCCAGAGCCCGCCGCTGGCTGTCCGCGCTGTCCGCGCTCACCGCGCTGGGCGTCGGGATGGCCACGGTCTACCTCGGTACGCACTGGCTGAGCGACGTGCTCCTCGGCTGGACCGCCGGACTGCTGATCCTGCTGGCCCTGCCCTGGTGCGAGCCGCTGATCGCCCGTGCCGAGGTCGGCCTCTTCGACCTGCGCGACCGCTGGCGGGCCCGCGGCACCGCCCCGGCCCCGGCCCCGGCCGCTCCGGTCGGCACCCCGGTGCTGCTCCAGCCGCGTGCCACCGCACCGCAGGACGAGGCCACCGCGCGCGGGGCGTCCGCGGCCCGCGCCGCCCGGCAGCCGGTCTATCTGGCCCCCGGCCCGCACACGACCCGCTCGGAGCGCACGCCGGTCACTCCGGCGGGCAGCCGCCGCCCGCCGCACTCGGACCGCGTCCCGCGCGGCGCGACCACCTCGACGGCCCGCCCCGTGCCGGGCGCCTGACCGTCCACCGGCAGCGGGGTCGGTACGCACAACCCAACCCCCGCACGGCGAAGGCCCCGGTTCCGTCCAGGAACCGGGGCCTTCGCCTGTGTCAGCCCTTCCAGGACCGCACCACGCGGTCGTCCTTCACCTCGAAGTTCAGCCGGCCCACGCGGTACTCCATCGTGATGATCGCTCCCGGTGGCAGGGAGCGCACCGTGGACCATCCGCGTTCCCTCGCGCGCCGTTCGGCGCCGGCCGCATCGAGGCCGACGTACGCGTCCGGATCGTCCTGGGGCTCCGCCTGCGGAGTGGGAATCGGTGCCATGCCGCCACGCTAGGCCCTGTCCGCCGGGCAGGGAAGCAGGGGGTGTCCCACGGACCCCGCATCCCCCTCCGGTCACACTTCTGTCACAGGATCACGACACGCGTTTCGCCCCGTCGGCGTCACCCGTACGGGCGGATCCGTACGCCTTCCGCAGGCAATCGAACGTAATTCCCGCGTGTCGCGGCAGCTCATCGAATACCCCGTCGGAAAGTGCCCGGAGAACTGCCCCGGACTTCTTTCCCGGCCGAATCCGGACGGGTACGCGGAAGCTGACACCGCATAGGAAATGCACGTCTTCAGCACAGAACCTCCGCACGCCCCCTGTCGGAGCGTGCGGGGGCGCGAGCATCATGGCGTGAGCCCGCGGCCAGGCAAGCGCGGGCGTCGGCGGACCCGGGGCGCGACAAGCGAAGGGGCGAGCGATGGGGACCCAGACCGTGCAGGCGGCGGCGCGACCCGCGCATATCAGTGAGCAGGGGCGTCTGATCGTCGACTGGCTGACGACCACCGACCACAAGAAGATCGGGCACCTCTACCTGATCACCTCGTTCGTCTTCTTCCTGATCGGCGGGGTGATGGCGCTGCTGATGCGCGCCGAACTCGCCCGGCCGGGGCTCCAGATCATGGACAACAACCAGTACAACCAGCTGTTCACGATGCACGGCACGGTGATGCTGCTGCTGTTCGCGACCCCGATGTTCGCGGGTTTCGCCAACGAGCTGATGCCGCTGCAGATCGGCTCCCCGGACGTCGCCTTCCCGCGCCTGAACATGCTGTCGTACTGGTTCTTCCTGTTCGGCGGCCTGATCGTGCTCGGCTCGCTGATCGTGCCCGGCGGTCCCGCCGCCTTCGGCTGGTTCGCCTACGCGCCGCTCAACAGCGCGGTGCGCTCGCCCGGTCTCGGACCCGACCTGTGGATCATGGGGCTCGCGCTGGCCGGCTTCGGCACGATCCTCGGCGCGGTCAACTTCATCACCACCATCATCGGGATGCGCGCCCCCGGCATGACCATGTTCCGGATGTCGATCTTCACCTGGAACACGCTCTTCACGTCGATCCTGATCCTGATGGCGTTCCCGGTGCTCGCGGCCGCGCTGCTGTGCCTGGAGGCGGACCGGCGGTTCGGGGCGCAGGTCTTCGACGCGGCCAACGGCGGGGCGCTGCTGTGGCAGCACCTGTTCTGGTTCTTCGGCCATCCCGAGGTGTACATCATCGCGCTGCCGTTCTTCGGCATCGTCACGGAGATCCTCCCGGTCTTCAGCCGCAAGCCGCTCTTCGGCTATCTCACGCTGGTCGGCGCGACGATGGCGATCACCGGTCTGTCCGTGGTGGTGTGGGCGCACCACATGTTCGTCACCGGCGCGGTGCTGCTGCCGTTCTTCTCCTTCATGACGTTCCTCATCGCCGTGCCCACCGGGGTGAAGTTCTTCAACTGGATCGGCACGATGATCAAGGGCTCGCTGTCCTTCGAGACACCGATGCTGTGGGCCAACGGCTTCCTGGTGACGTTCCTGTTCGGCGGTCTGACCGGGGTGATCCTGGCGTCGCCGCCGCTGGACTTCCACGTCTCGGACAGCTACTTCGTGGTCGCCCACTTCCACTACGTGGTGTTCGGCACAGTCGTCTTCGCGATCTTCGGCGGCTTCTACTTCTGGTGGCCCAAGTTCACCGGCAAGATGCTCGACGAGCGGCTGGGGAAGATCCACTTCTGGACGCTGTTCGTGGGCTTCCACACCACGTTCCTGGTGCAGCACTGGCTGGGCGCGGAGGGCATGCCGCGCCGGTACGCCGACTACCTCGCGGCGGACGGGTTCACGGCCCTCAACACGATCTCCTCCATCGGCGCCTTCCTGCTGGGCCTGTCGACGCTGCCGTTCCTCTACAACGTCTGGAGGACCGCCAAGTACGGCGTGCCGGTCGACACCGACGACCCCTGGGGCTACGGCCGCTCCCTGGAGTGGGCGACCTCCTGCCCGCCGCCGCGGCACAACTTCAGCACCCTGCCGAGGGTCCGCTCGGAGTCCCCGGCGTTCGACCTGCACCATCCCGAGTACGCGGCGCAGACTCCGCAGCCCGAGCCAGCGAGCGAGCAAGCCGGTCCCGGGCGGTCCTGATCGCCCCGGTGAGCTCGGCGGGCTCGAGCACCTCGAACTCGAATCCCATCAGCATGACGTGGATGACCATCACGTCCAGGCTCGCCGCCCCGGTGCGCAGGATGCAGCTGTCCGGGCCGTCCGCCTCGAGGCGGCCCGCCGTGGGCGAGACGCGCTCCACGGCCTCCTCCAGGGGCACCAGCAGCCGGACGACGGCGTGCGAGGCGTACGCGCGCGTGGAGACGCCCTTGGAGACGTACGCGGCGAGGTCCTCGGCGGGCGGGGTGCGCTGCGTGAAGCGCGGGCCGTGCGGCGGCTTCGGTGTGATGCGGTCGACGCGGAACGTACGCCAGTCGTCGCGGTCCAGGTCCCAGGCGACCAGGTACCAGCGGCGCTCGCTGCACACCAGGCGGTGCGGTTCCACGGTGCGGCGGGTGGCGTTGCCGCCGTGGTCGCTGTACTCGAAGCGCAGGCGCTCGGCGTCCCGGCAGAGGTTGGCCAGCTCGGTCAGGACGCCCGGGTCGACGGCGGAGGTCTGGGGGCCGCGCAGCATCGGCACGGTGAAGGCGTTCAGGGCGCCCACGCGGCGGCGCAGCCGGCCCGGCAGGACCTGCTCCAGCTTGGCGAGGGCCCGCACCGAGGTCTCACCGATGCCCTCGATGCCCTGACCGGCGGCCGTGCGCAGCCCGACGGCGACGGCGACCGCCTCGTCGTCGTCCAGCAGCAGCGGCGGCAGCTCGGCGCCCGCGCCGAGCTGGTAGCCGCCCCCGGTGCCGGGGCTGGCGTTGACGGGATAGCCCAGCTCGCGCAGCCGGTCGACGTCGCGGCGCACCGTGCGCGCGGTGACGCCGAGGCGATCGGCGAGGTCGGCGCCGGACCATTCGCGGTGGGCCTGGAGGAGCGAGAGCAGCCGCAGGAGTCGTGCCGAGGTCTCCAACATGGATCCGAGTCTGCCAGGGATTGCGGACAGAGGCTGTCCGCAAGGGTCCCTAGCGTGGGATTCATGGCAGACAACAGCGTGCACAGCTTCCGGATCGACATCCCGCAGGCACGGCTCGACGACCTGCACACCCGCCTGGACCTGACCCGCTGGCCGGACGAACTCCCGGACGCGGGCTGGGAGTACGGTGCCTCGCTGCCCTACCTCCGCGGCCTGGCGGCGTACTGGCGCGGCGGCTACGACTGGCGCGTGCACGAGGCCGCGCTCAACGAGATCCCGCAGTACACCACGGAGATCGACGGCGCCACGGTGCACTTCCTGCACGTCCGCTCCCCCGAGCCGGACGCGCTGCCGCTGATCCTGACGCACGGCTGGCCGGGCTCCGTCGTGGAGTTCCTCGGCCTGATCGGCCCGCTGAGCGAGGAGTTCCACCTCGTGATCCCGTCCATCCCGGGCTTCGGCTTCTCGGGGCCGACCCGCGAGAAGGGCTGGAACGTCGCGCGCACGGCACGCGCGTGGGCCGAGCTGATGCGCAGGCTCGGCTACGAGCGCTACGGCGCCCAGGGCGGCGACATGGGCGCCCTCATCTCCCCCGAACTCGCCCGCGTCGCGCCCGAGTCCGTGGCCGGCGTCCATGTGAACGCCGCGTCCGTCGGCTTCATCCCGCTCGGCCCGGTCGACGACGGGACGCGGCAGGAGCTGACCGACCGGGAGCGGCAACGCCTGGCCAGGATCGCCGAGTTCACCACCGACGGCTTCGGCTACAACGTCCTCCAGTCGACCCGCCCGCAGACCCTCTCCTACGCCCTGACGGACTCGCCCGGCGGTCAACTCGCCTGGATCATGGAGAAGTTCCAGGCATGGACGCACTCCTCGGCCGCGCTGCCCGAGGACGCGATCGACCGCGACACGCTGCTCACGAACGTGATGCTGTACTGGCTGACCGGCACGGCCGGCTCGGCGGCCCGGATCTACTACGAGAACAGCCATGTCCCCGACTGGTTCCCGACCGCGCCGTCCGGTGTGCCGACCGCGGTGGCGAACTTCGCCGAGGACGTCGCGATCCGCCGCTGGGCCGAGCAGTCCAACACCGTCGCCCGCTGGACGGAGTTCGACCGCGGCGGCCACTTCGCCGCCCTGGAGGCCCCCGACCTGCTGACGGGCGACGTCAGGGAGTTCTTCGGCTCACTGCGGTGAGGCGCATGCGGTGACGGACACCGACAGGTCGTTGTCCCGCGTGTAGTACGGCCCGGCCTCCACCGGGCCGTACGGCGCGTCCACGCGCGCGCGTGGATAGGTGAACACAGGCTTCTTGTCGGCCACGTCGTCGAGCAGCCGCGCGACCCGCACCGCCGGTCCGGTCTCGCCCGCGGGCCTCAGCCACAGGTCCCACACGCCCGGTTCCAGGGCCGCGTAGACCACCTTGAAGCGGAACCCGGCGTGGTCGGCGAGGACTTCGGCCCGCCGAACCGGGACGGACGCGTGCCGGCCGTGGATCTCGGCGTGGGCGTGCGGGCCGAGCCCGGTGCCGTACATCCGCCCCGACACGGTCAGCACGCCCTGCCTGACCAGCAGTTCGCCCACCTCGGCGTGCGGCGCGCGCAGCCAGCTGCGGACGATGAGCCTGCCCTGGCGGTTGGCGTAGGGGATGCGGACGGCGACGTGGCCGCGGGAGCCGCTGGGGGTGCGCGCGGCGAGCGAGTGCAGGTCGGTGGCGCCGAGTTGCAGGCGGCGCGGCTCACCGGCGTCCACGCGCGCGTAGGCGTCCCAGCGCCCCTCGGAGAGGGCGACGCTGCTGGGCAGCGCGGCGCGCAGCCGGCCGTCCCCGGCCGGGGTCAGCGGCAGGCTCACCTCCTCGTGGCCCTCGCGCCGGCGCAGCACCATGTGCGCGCCCGCGGCCTCGCCGGCGGCGGGGACGTCGAAGGTCAGCCCGCCCGCCGAGTCGGCGACGCAGTCGGCGCGCAGCGGTACGGACCGCGGAGCCAGCGTCCTCATCCGGTCAAGATCCTCCCTCGTCCTCCCTCGGCCTGTGCTGCCCGGTCAGACCCGCGGCCCGGCAATTTGGTTGCGTTCCGTGCCCGCGGATCTACGGCCGGTAGGGCAGTTGGGGCACGTCGAAGCAGGTGCTGTTCATGTCGCCCTGGGACACCCAGCCCTTGCCGTCCTGCCAACGGGCCACCGACAGGCAGGTTCTGCGGTGCTTCGGCGGCTCGGCCAGCCGATCGAACGCGACCGGAACCAGCAGTCCGCCGGCGGTGTAGTTCTCGCTGCGGTTCATGAAGGCGTCGACGCACGCGCGCGTGATCCCCTTCCGCGCACAGGACTTGGCGGCGTCCGTGAACCACATGCCGGCCGCCCAGCCCTCCAACTGCCACTGGGAGTGCGTCTTCAGCCCCTTGGTGGCGTCCCTGAACCGCCGCACGGCCGCGTTGCCCGTGTCCTGGTAGTTGCGGCTGGAGCCGGTCGCCCAGAGCGCGTTGCGGCACCGCGGGGAGTCCTTGTAGTCGTCGGCGACGGTGGACGTCCAGTTCTGCACGTTGGTGACCTTGGCGATCACCTTGGCGCCGACCTGGTCCATCGCCCGGCACAGCTGGGCGTTGCCGTGGGTGTCGATGGCGTCGAAGACCAGGTCGGCACCCTGATCCTTCAAGTCGGCTGCGGCGGCACGGAAGTTGGGCAGCGCGAAGTCGACCTCCTCGGTGACCACCTTGTAGCCCTCGGCCTTCAGGCCCTGCACGACGAGGCGGGCGTAGGCCGCGGAGGACGCCTGGTTGTACGACACCACGGCCGCCGTGCGGGCGCCCTTCTCGCGCTTGAAGTAGCGGTAGACCTCCGTGCCGCCGTAGAGCTTCCCGCCCCAGCCGGAGGTGCCGTCGCGGGGCGCGAGGCTGCCGTAGATGCCGTACAGGTGGGGCCAGGTGTCGTAGGCCGCGCCGATGGGCTGACCGCCGATGTCGGGCACGCGCGCCTGGGAGACGCGGGAGGCGCCCTCGTAGTCCAGGGCCGTGGTGGCGACGAGGGCGACCACCTTGTCGTCGTCGATCAGCCGGCGCACGCAGGTGTTGTTGCCGACGCCGCTGCCGCCGTCGTCGCACTCACGCACCTCGACGGGGTGACCGTCGATGCCCCCTTGCGCGTTGAGCCGGTCGAACCACGCCTTGGCGCCGTCGCGCGGGCCCGTGAAGGTGTTGCCCCCGACCGGGCTGGTGGCGCTCGTGACGATGCCGACGCGGACGGGCGCGGCGCCGCTCGACGCGGGCGCGTTCGTCCGGCCGTGCTCGAAGTCGCTCTCCGGCAGCCGGCTGCCGCAGGCCGTGCCCATCAGGAGCAGCAGCACCGCGGCGGCGGTCTCAGCAGCCGGGGAGCGCCGAAGCCGAGGCATTTCCGCTCATGCCGACCAGTGCGCACAGGGTGTTGACGGAGACCTTCCAGGTGCCGTCCTGCTCGACGGCCGTCCCGGAGGCGTTCGGCAGCGCGGTCGCGCCCTTCAGGGTCAGGTCGTAGGTCACGGTCGCCTTGGCCGGCGAGGTGAACTCGACCTTCGTCACCTTGGCCTGCACCTCGCCGCCACGCTGGTCACCGCCGAAGGCCTGCATGACCGGGCCCATCCTGTCGCCGTTCTCCAGGACCGCCTGCTTGTCCTTGGTGGACGTGGCCGGGTCGAAGAACTTCTTCCAGTTCTCCCGGATCTGCTTCGTGGCGGCCGCCGGATCGGCCGGCGCCGTCGCCGGGGCGCTCGTCGTCCGCTGCACGGACGGAGTGGGAGGAGCGCTCGCGCTGCCGCCGCCGCTGTTGTCGCTGCACGCCGCAAGGACCGGGACGAAGACGAGCACGAGGGCGGCGAGCGCCGCCGTGCCCCGCCCCACCGCCCTTGGACCGCGCCCCACTTGTGCCTTCCCCCGCCTGAGGTCGCTCCCGAGAACCATCTGGCTCACCACCGGGTGTCGGTCCGGGCAAGGTGCGCCCGGTGCTTTCAGGGTCAGCTTCCACAGGGCATAGTGCAAGTCCATCGGCTTACATGGAATACCTCCAGACACATGCACCGGAACGCGACGTGTGGGAGCCAGCGATGCGGACAGGCCGACTGCGGAGTGTGCACCCCGTCCTGTGGGCCGGCTGGGCCGCGCTCGCCACGGGCGCGGTGCTGTGCGTCATCGGCTGGTACGGCATCTCCGGCGAGCGGTACGCGGAGCGCCAGTTGCCCTACCTCGCCTCCTGCACGGTCCCAGGCGCGGCACTGATCGTCGCCGGTGCGGTACTGCTCACCCAGGGGCGCAACGCGCTGGCCGCCGCGCGCGTGGAGGAGTTGTACGGCCTGCTGGTGGCCGCCGGTTCCGCCGACGCCGAGGAGTCGGGACCCGCGGCGGCCGCCCTGCCCCTCGCGGTGAGCGGCGACCTGCTGATGGTGCCGGGCGGCACGCTCTGGCACCGCGCCGACTGCCCGCTGGTGGCCGGGAAGGTGGAGGCCGTGCCGGTGGACACGAAGCTGATCACGAGCGGTGAACTGGGCCCGTGCCCGATCTGCGAGCCCACCGGCGACACCGACTGATGTCCTCGCTGACCTACGACCTGACGCTGGCCGGCCTCTCCGTCGGCAGCGCGGCCGCGCTCACCGGAATCGGCCTGATCGTGACGTACCGCGCGACCGGGGTGCTCAACTTCGCGCACGGCGCGATCGCGATGGTGTGCGCGTACGTGCTGCGGCAGTGCGTGGTCGAGTGGGGCTGGCCGCTGTGGCTGGCGGCGACGGTGACGCTCGTGTTCCTGGCTCCGGGAATCGGCGTGGCCCTGGAGCGGTTCGTGTTCCGGCCGCTGGCGGTCCTGGGCGGCGACCCGGCGCAGACGCTCGTCGCCTCGATCGGGGTCTTCGTGCTGCTGGTCGGCGGCGCGGCGGTGCTGTGGGGGCAGGGCGCACGGGACGACGCACCGGAGCTGGTGTCGGCCGATCCGTGGGGGCAGCTGGGCGTGGCGCTCGTGCTGGCCGCGGGGGTCGGGACGGTGATCCGCCGGACGCGGTTCGGCACGGAGCTGCGGGCCGTGGTCGACGACCGGCAGCTCGCGGTGCTCGGCGGGATCGACGCGGACCGGGTGGCGGCCGCGGGCTGGGCGTTCGGTTCCTTCACGGCGGGCCTGACGGGCGTGCTGCTGGCGCCCTACGTCCGCCTCGACCCGTACGGGCTGCCGCTGCTCGTCATGGAGGTCGTGGCGGTCGCGGTGGCGGCGCGGATGCGCAGCCTGCCGGTGGCCGTCGTCGTCGCCCTGGGCATCGGGGTCGCACAGAGCCAGCTGACGCGGCTGCATCCCTCCGGCTGGGGCGAACCCCTGCTGCAGGCGGTGGGCGCGAACCTGTTCGTGGTGGCCCTGCTGGTGGCGGCCCTGGCCCTCCCCCGCATCGGCACGCGCGACGCCCTGCCCCGCACGGCCTCCGCGCGCGTGCCGACGCCGCAGGGCGCGTGGATCGTGGCGGTCGTCCTCTTCCTGCTGCCGCTCGGCTTCGCCGGCCCCGACCTGCACACGTCCGTCCAGGTGCCGGCGCTGGGCGTGGTCCTGCTCTCCCTGGTGGTGGTCACCGGCCGCGGCGGCCAGATCTCGCTGGGGCAGGCGGCGTACGCGGGTCTGGGCGCCCTGTTCACGGCGCTGCTCGCGGCGGGCCGCTTCCCGGGGCTGCCCCGGCTGCCCGAACTGGCCGCGCTGGCCGCGGCGGTGGTCCTCGTCGCCCCCCTCGGCCTGCTGACCGGCTGGCCGGCCATCGGCCGCCGGGGCCTCGCCCTCGCGCTCGCGACGTTCGCGGTGGGCGTCGGCGTGAGCCGCTTCGTCTTCGCCCAGCCGTACGCCACCTCCGGGCTCGCGCTGGGCCGCCCGGCGGGCTTCGACGGCGACCACGCCTACTACGTCCTCGAACTGGCCCTGCTGGCAGCCGCGTTGCTGGCGACCCGGGCACTGCGCCGGGGCCGCACGGGCCGGGCCCTGGCGGCCATGAGGGACCACGAGGCGGGCGCCTCGGCGGCGGGCGTCCAGGTCCCCTCGCTCAAACTCCTGGCCTTCGTCTCGGGCGCCGCGCTGGCCGCCCTCGGCGGCGGCCTGCTCGGCATGGGCGTCCGCGCCTTCGACCCCACCGCCTACGACCCCGTCCGCGGCCTGCTGTGGTTCGCCGCGGTGGTGGTCCTGGGCGCCGACAGCACCCTGGGCGCCCTCCTGGCGGCCGCCTTGCTGGTGGGCCTGGACGCGGGCGCGAGGGGCGGTGTGGCGGCGGCCCTGATCGGCGTACTGGCGGTCCTGGTCGGACGGTTCCCGGGAGGGCCGTACGAGGCGCTGCGGACGGGGGCGGAACGCCTGCGTCTGCGCCGGAGCGCACGGTTGACGCCGGTGGGGTTGCGCGCACGCAACCGGCTACGGCCGGCAGCCGCCGACGGTGGCCGGCCCCCACAGGGGCCACCCGCACCCGAGATCGAAAGGGATACCGGTGGTGCGGGTGGGAACACAGATGCGGCCGAAGGCCGGGTGCACCAAACCGAACCCGCACCAACTCTCACAGCTCAGGCCCTGCACGCCCGCTACGGCACCTTCACCGCCCTGGACGGCGTGGACCTGAACGTCACCCCCGGCCGGATCACCGCGATCGTGGGCCCCAACGGCGCGGGCAAGAGCACCCTGTTCCACTGCCTCGCAGGCACTCTGCGCCCCACCCACGGCCGAGTGGGCCTCGGCGCACGCGACATCACCCGCCTCCCCGCGCACGCCCGCACCCGCCTCGGCATCGCCCGGACCTTCCAGCAACTCGCCGTCTTCCCCTCCCTGACCGTCGCCGAGAACGTCCGCGTAGGCGCCGAACAGGGCCGCCTGCGCGACCCGGGAGCCGTGGAGCGCGCACTGCGGCTGCTGGCCCTCGACGGGCCGCAGCGGTCGCTTCCCGCCGCCGGGCTCCCCACCGGCACGCTGCGCCGCGTCGAACTCGCCCGGGCCGTGGCCGGCAGCCCCCGCGTCCTGCTGCTCGACGAGCCCGCGGCCGGCCTCGACAGCGCCGAAGTCACCGCCCTGGCCCGCGTGCTGAAGGCCCTCGCGGCGGACGGCACCGCCCTCCTCGTCGTCGAGCACGACCTCGACCTGGTCTCCGACCTCGCGGACGTCGTGCACGTGATGACGGCCGGCCGCATCATCGCCTCGGGCCCGCCCGCCCACGTGCTCGACGCGCTCGGCACCACGGGGGCGGGTGCATGACCACCCTCTCGCTGCGGCACGCGCGCGTGCGCTACGGCCCCCTGGAGGCCCTGCACGGCGTCACCCTCGCCGCCCCGGGCCCCGGCCTCACCGTCCTGCTCGGCCGCAACGGCTCCGGCCGTACGACGGCCCTGCGCGCACTGGCCGGAACGGTGCCGCTGTCCGGTGGCGCGGTGGTCTGGGACGGCGTCGACGTGAGCCGGATGCCGGCCTTCGAGCGGGCCCGCCGCGGACTGTGCCTGGTCCCCGAGCGACTGGCGGTCTTCGGCTCCCTGACGGTGCGCGAGAACCTGGAGCTGACCGCCCGCGACCACGCCGCCGCCCTCGACGCCTATCCGCAGCTGGCGCCCCTGCTCCCCCGCCGCGCCGGCACCCTCTCCGGCGGCGAGCAGCGCATGCTCGCCCTCTCCCGTGCCCTGCTGGCACGCGCGCGCGTGGTGCTCGTCGACGAGCCCGCGCAGGGCATGTCGCCCACGGTCGCGGCCCGCACGTACGAACTCCTGGGCGCCCTCGACGCGTGCGTCGTGGTGGCGGAGCAGCGGTTGCCGCCAGGGCTCCAGGACCGCGCCGGGGTGCTGGTGTACGAACTGCGGCGGGGCGCCGTCGTGTTCAGCGGCGAGCCGGGTGAGCTGGAGCGTCGGTCAGGGGCGGGCCGAACTCCGCGCGGGGGTGCGGCTCCTGAGCGCCGTCCGAGTCCTCCGGCGTGACCGGCAGCGTGCCGGGGTCCGCCTGGTCCGGGCTGCTGCCGGTCATGTCGTCGTCGGACGGGTAGAGCCCGGGCAGGCCGCCGTGGACGCCGAGCAGTTCCACGATCGACGCCAGCGTCCGGCCGGGTCGCGCCGCGAGCACGCGTCCCTCCAGCCGGTACCGGTCCGAGCAGACGGGCCAGGAGTTCCAGCCCTGCTCGGCCAGCACCTTCTTGGCGACGCTGATCTGCTCCTCGCGCGAGGCGAGGTCCGCGCGCGCGGCGAACTTCAGCCCGCCGAACGCCTTCCAGGTGGACTGCGCGAACTGCAGGCCCCCGTAGTAGCCGTTCCCGGTGTTGGCGTTCCAGCGCCGGCCGCTCTCGCACTCGGCGAGACAGCCCCAGGGCCAGTGGTCCTTGGCGCATTCGTGGGCCGCGCGCGCCGGAAGCGCGCGGGAAGTCAGGGGTGCCGGCGCGGCCTGGGCGGCGGCGGGGGCGAGGAGGCCGGAGAGGGCGGCGGCCACGACGAGTGCGATCGGCGTGCCGTAGGTGCGACACCTGTGGAGCGTGCGGTGCCTGCGGGGCGTGCCGTGCCTGCGGTGCGTGCGCAACATCGGCCCAACGTAAGCACTGGTCGGCCCGTGGCCGCTCCGGCGCGTCCGGAGCGGCCACGGGCCCCACCCGGTCGGACGACCGGAGGGGGCCCGTGCCCGGCGCGGGGAGCGGCTCAGAGCTGGAGCTGCTGCCCGGGCACGATCACATCGGGGTCACCGCCGATGACGGTCCTGTTGGCGGCGTACAGCTTCTGCCAGGTGGTCCCGTGCCGGGCGGCGATCTTGCTCAGGGTGTCGCCCGGGCGGACGGTGTAGTCACCGCGGGAGGAGCCACGGCTCGCATGGCCCGTCGAGCGTGCCGGCGCCTTCGACGGCTTCTTCGACGGGGCTGCCTTGGTGGTCTTCGTGGTCCCGGCCGAGTCGGTGGTCACCGAGCCGGAGGAGGCCGGCGCACTTCCGTACGCTCCGGCCCGGGCCGAACAGACGGGCCACGCGCCCCAACCCTGGGCACGCTGGACCTTGCTCGCGACGGCGATCTGCTGGCCCTTGGAGGCCCTGTCGGCCGTCGACGCGTAGGCCGCTCCGCCGTACGCGCGCCAGGTGCCGGCGGAGAACTGGAGCCCGCCGTAGTAGCCGTTACCGGTGTTGATGTGCCAGTTGCCGCCGCTCTCGCACCGGGCGATGCGGTCCCACACTCCGTTGTCGGCAGCCGCGGCGTTTCCGGTCGCGGCCAGCAGCCCGAGCGGGGCGGCGAGCAGCGCGGCCCCGGCGAGAACCGCCGTCGTACGAGTCGGCGTCCTGCGAGCGTTGTCGTGACGAGCGCTGCCGTGAGTGGTATCGGCACATTCGGACATGAAGTTCCCTCTCGAACAACCCGGGGTCCCCCTGAGCCGGGCGCGCCCTCCCCCTCACCTGAGTGGTCGTCACGCCCCGCCCCGTCCGCCGGAGGTGATGCTGAGCTGGCGTGTTGCGGCCGGCGGACGTACCCGAGCGGTGCTCGTTGCACACGGCGGAGGAATCTAGAGAGCCTGTCGACCCGTCAGCAACCAACTCCTTGTCATTCCAGGCCAGTTCGCCGTTACCGCCGGTATCAGCGACTTCCGGACACCCACTTCATTCGTTGATTTCATGATTTGTCGGCCTGACACCGGGGCGATCTGTGACTCACCTCACGAAACCAACTTCCCTGGATTTCCGAGGACTTGACGGTGAGTGCCCGATTCCGTACCTGCGGTGACACTGTGCGGTGGATGGTTCGATTCCGTTCGCCGTCAGGCGTGACTCCCGCCACAGATCACCCGTTGTCTTCTTCATGAGCCCGGGTCCACCCGGTTCACGGGCCGGGAGCCACCCGGCCCCGCCGCGCACCACGACCCCGAGGGAGCCACCCGTGCCGCGCATGCTCGACGTCAGCGACCAGGTACGCGCCGAGATCGGCGACGAAGAAGCCGACCGGCTGCTCGCCGGAGAGAACCCGGGCAGTTACGACTGCACGTCCTGCCGCACCCCGGGCGACTCCGAACAGGAGCGCACCAGCACCGTCCTGTTCATCGGCGAGGAGACCGCGGTCCTCGCCTTCGCCCACGCCACCTGCCTGCCCTCGCAGGTCGTCCAGGTCACCGAGGAGCAGCTGCAGGGCGCGGTGCGGTCCATCTCGGGGAACACCGTGGACATGGACACCGCGCAGGCCGTTCCGGAGCAGGCCGTGCTCGGCGTGACGAGCGGACTCGTCCTGATCTCCGGGGAGTTGCACCCGGCGCTGGTCGTCGAGCCGACCGGACCCATCGTGCGGCCCGGCACCACGGGGGCCGGCGACGACTTCCTGCCGCTGCTCATCGAGCAGGGTTTCATGCCGCTGATGCAGCTGACCGAGGTGCCGCCGGTGCTGCACGGCTGGTCGGTGCTGCTCGCCATGGGCCAGCTGCACGCGGTGCTCCAGCCCGGCAGCAACGGCGGGCAGCCGGTGGCCTGGTGGCAGGCGCATCAGCCGCTCCAGGTCACCGAGGGCTGGCGGGCCGCCGCCAACAAGCTCCAGCAGGTGCTCCTGTTCGCCGCCCCGGTGGGCTCCATCGGCCGCCAGCCCCGCGAGGACCTGCTGCGGGACGCGCTGGACAAGGCGGCGGCCAACGGCAAGCTGGTCGGTGTCGCCATGCCTCTCGCCGGGACGTGAGTGCGCCCTGCGCGTGCGCCCAACGGGGCCGGTCCTGACCGCATCCCTTGAAGTCCGGGGTCGTTTGGACATACGTGCACCCATACGACGTTCCCCGCCGCCAGTCCCTCCAGCCGATTCCGTCCGCGCGGTCGGCCCAGGACGTCTCGGGCGGCTCATCGGCCACGCCCATCTACGACGCGCTCTACGCCGAGTACGTGAGGTCCTTTCGTACGCTGCCGGGTGACCGCAGCGGCGAGGAGGAGCTGGGGTTCACCGCTTTCGGGAACATGCACGGTGCGGGGATGTACGCCAGACACCGGCCGGGCTCCTTCAGCAGCTCCTACAGCGCCTACAGCGCGGGGGCCGTCAGTGCCCGGCAGCAGTCGCAGTGGCAGCGCGTCGGGTCGGCCGGGCAGCAGGCCACGGGGCTGCACCACTCGCCGGCGGCGCTGCCGCCCGGCCCGCGCGGCGTCCACTGACGCCACGGACATGGCGGAGGGGCGGTCCCGGCCGGGACCGCCCCTTCGCCATGCCGCGCTACTTCTTCCTGCCGCGCTTCTCGCGCACCCGCACCGAGATGTGGATCGGCGTCCCGTCGAAGCCGAACTCCTCACGCAGCCGGCGCTCGACGAAGCGCCGGTAGCCCGCCTCGATGAAACCGGAGGCGAACAGCACGAACCGCGGGGGCTTGGTGCCGGCCTGCGTGCCGAAGAGGATGCGGGGCTGCTTGCCGCCGCGGACCGGGTGGGGGTGGGAGGCGACCAGCTCGCCGAGGAAGGCGTTCAGACGGCCGGTGGGCACGCGGGTCTCCCAGCCCGCGAGCGCCGTCTCGATCGCCGGGACCAGCTTCTCCATGTGGCGGCCGGTCTGCGCCGAGACGTTGACCCGGGGCGCCCAGGCCACCTGGGCGAACTCGGTCTCGATCTCCCGCTCCAGGTAGTAGCGGCGCTCCTCGTCGAGGGTGTCCCACTTGTTGTAGGCGATGACCAGGGCGCGGCCCGCCTCGACCGCCATGGTGACGATCCGCTGGTCCTGGACGGAGATGGACTCGGAGGCGTCGATCAGGATGACCGCCACCTCGGCCTTCTCGACGGCGGCCGCGGTACGCAGCGAGGCGTAGTAGTCGGCGCCCTGCTGGAGGTGGACGCGCTTGCGGATGCCGGCCGTGTCGACGAACTTCCAGGTGACGCCGCCGAGTTCGATGAGCTCGTCGACCGGGTCGCGGGTGGTGCCCGCCATCTCGTTGACGACGACGCGCTCCTCGCCCGCCACCTTGTTGAGCAGGGAGGACTTGCCGACGTTCGGGCGGCCGATGAGGGCGATACGGCGGGGGCCGCCGATCCCGGCGCCGCCGAAGGTCTGCTCGGGAGCGTCCGGCAGCGCCTCCAGGACGGCGTCCAGCATGTCGCCGGTGCCGCGGCCGTGCAGGGCGGAGACCGGGTGCGGCTCGCCGAGGCCCAGCGACCACAGGTAGGACGCGTCCGCCTCGCCGCTCGGGCCGTCGACCTTGTTGGCGGCCAGCACGACGGGCTTGCCCGCCTTGCGCAGCAGCCGTACGACCGCCTCGTCGGTGTCGGTGGCGCCGACCTTGGCGTCGACGACGAACACGACGGCGTCGGCGGCCTCGATCGCGTACTCGGCCTGGGCGGCCACGGAGGCGTCGATACCGAGGACGTCCTGCTCCCAGCCGCCGGTGTCGACGACCTTGAAGCGGCGGCCCGCCCACTCCGCCTCGTAGGTGACGCGGTCGCGGGTGACGCCGGGCTTGTCCTCGACGACCGCCTCGCGGCGGCCGATGATCCGGTTCACGAGGGTCGACTTGCCGACATTGGGGCGGCCGACGACGGCGAGGACGGGCAGCGGTCCGTGACCGGCCGCCTCGATGGCGCCCTCCACGTCCTCGAGGTCGAAGCCCTCTTCCGCGGCGAGCTCCATGAACTCCGCGTACTCGGCATCGCCAAGTTCTCCGTGGTCGTGCTCTTCGGAAGAGCCCTCGGAGTGGATGTGGTCGTTCATGAAGTCCGTACCTCGTTCATCGTGGTGGTCGGTGGAACACGCGGGTTTCGCCCGGTTGATCCACTACTCAGTGTCGCCTAGCGGCTGGTGAGCCGCCTGGCGTTTTCCAGGTGCGCGCCGAGCTGTTTCTGGATGCGCTCGGTCGCCTCGTCGAGCGCCTTGCGCGTACGCCGTCCGCTTCCGTCGCCCGCCTCGAAGGGGTCGCCGAAGACGACGTCGACACGGCTGCGCAGCGGAGGCAGCCCCTTCACCAACCGTCCCCGCCGCTCGGAACTTCCCAGCACGGCGACCGGCACGACCGGGGCGCCGCTGCGGACGGCGAAGTACGCGAGCCCGGCGCGCAGGGAGGCGAAGTCGCCCTCGCCGCGGGTGCCCTCCGGGAAGATGCCGAGGATCCCGCCGCCCGACAGCACGTCCAGGGCCTGGGTTATGGCCGTGCGGTCGGCGGCCGAGCGGTCCACCTTCAGCTGGCCGATGCCCGTCAGGAACGGCCCCAGCGGCCCGACGAACGCTTCCTTCTTGATCAGGAAGTGCATCGGCCGGGGCGAGACGCCGAGGACCATCGGGCCGTCGATGTTGTGCGCGTGGTTGACGGCGTAGATCGCCGGACCGGTCGCCGGTACCTTCCAGGCGCCGAGCACGCGCGGCCGCCACAGGCCGTACATCAGGCCGACGCCGATGCGCCGCCCGACCTCGGCACCTTTCTCGGAAGGCTGCCGGGGCGGCGCGTAGCGCCTCGATGAGGGGCGGTGGTCGGGTGACGGGTGGGCTGTCACTTCCCGGCCCGCTTCTCCTCGACGAGGGTGACGACGCACTCGATGACCTGGGTCAGCGTGAGTTCGGTGGTGTCCACCTCGACCGCGTCGTCCGCCTTGGCGAGCGGCGAGGTCTTGCGGGAGGAGTCGGCCGCGTCGCGCTTGATCAGCGCCTCGCGGGTGGCGTGCACGTCGGCACCCTTGAGCTCGCCGCTGCGGCGTGCGGCGCGGGCCTCGGGAGAGGCGGTGAGGAAGATCTTCAGGTCGGCGTCCGGCAGCACGGTCGTACCGATGTCACGGCCCTCGACCACGATGCCCTTCTCCGCCGCTGTGGCCACCGAGCGCTGCAGCTCGGTGATCCGGGCCCGCACCTCGGGCACCGCGCTGACGGCGCTGACCTGGGAGGAGACCTCCTGGGTGCGGATCGGTCCGGCCACGTCCACGCCGTCGACCGTGATCGTGGGGTGCGCCGGGTCCGTGCCGGAGACGATCTCGGGCTTGCCGGCCACGGCGGCGATCGCGGACGGGTCGTCGACGTCGATCCCGTTGGTCACCATCCACCAGGTGATCGCCCGGTACTGGGCCCCGGTGTCCAGGTAGCTCAGGCCGAGCTGCGCGGCGACGGCCTTCGACGTGCTCGACTTGCCGGTGCCTGCGGGGCCGTCGATGGCGACAATCACGGGCTGGGCGGCGCCGTTTTCCACGGGGGGACACCTTCCTGGTGCAGTGTGGCGAGGGGGGCGGGGCACGAGGGCGCCCCGCACAAGGTTACTGGCTCGCCGGCACCCTTCTTACAGGCGGATGATCCGGGTGATCACCGGGGCGGGGTGGGCCTGGTCACTGCCGGATGGCCCAGCCCCGCTCGCGCAGCGCCGCCGTGAGGACCGGCGCCGTCTGCGGCTCCACCATCAGCTGCACCAGACCCGCCTGCTGACCGGTCGCGTGCTCGATGCGCACGTCCTCGATGTTGACCCCGGCCCGGCCGGCGTCGGCGAAGATCCGGGCCAGCTGACCGGGCTGGTCGTCGATGAGGACGGCCACGACCTCGTAGGCCCGAGGTGCGGACCCGTGCTTGCCCGGGACCCGCACCTGCCCGGCGTTGCCGCGCCGCAGGACGTCCCGGATGCCGGCCGTGCCCTCGCCCCGCTTGGCCTCGTCGGAGGACTGCAGGGACCGCAGGGCCTGGACCGTCTCGTCGAGGTCGGCGGCGACTTCGGAGAGCAGGTCCGCCACCGGCCCGGGGTTCGCGGACAGGATGTCGATCCACATCCGGGGGTCGGACGCGGCGATCCGGGTGACGTCCCGGATGCCCTGACCGCACAGCCGTACGGCCGCCTCCTCGGCGTTCTCCAGCCGCGCCGCCACCATGCTGGAGACCAGGTGGGGCATGTGGGAGACCAGGGCGACCGCGCGGTCGTGGGCGTCGGCGTCCATGACGACCGGCACGGCACGGCAGTGCGAGACCAGCTCCAGGGCGAGGTTCAGCACCTCGGTGTCGGTGTCCCGGGTCGGGGTGAGCACCCAGGGGCGGCCCTCGAACAGGTCGCCGGTCGCCGCCAGCGGGCCGGACTTCTCGCGGCCCGACATGGGGTGCGTCCCGATGTACGCCGACAGGTCCAGGCCCAGCGCCTCCAGCTCGCGCCGCGGGCCGCCCTTGACGCTGGCCACGTCGAGGTAGCCGCGGGCCGCACCCCGGCGCATGACGTCGGCCAGCACGCCGGCCACATGGGCGGGGGGCGCGGCGACGATCGCGAGGTCGACGGGTCCTTCGGGGGCCTCGTCGGTGCCGGCGCCGAGCGCGGCGGCCGTACGGGCCTGTCCGGGGTCGTGGTCGGCGAGGTGGACGACGACGCCCCGCTGGGACAGGGCGATGGCGGCGGACGTGCCGATGAGACCGGTGCCGATGACGAGCGCGGTTCTCACTGGGCGATGTCCTTGCGCAGGGCGGCCGCGGCGCCGAGGTAGACATGCGCGATGTCGGCGCGGGACCGGTCGGACTCGATGTGCGCGAGGACGCGGACGACGCGGGGCATGGCGCCCTCGATGTCCAGCTCCTGCGCGCAGATCAGCGGCACGTCGACGATGCCGAGCTTGCGGGCGGCGGCCGCCGGGAAGTCGCTGTGCAGATCGGGCGTGGCCGTGAACCAGATGCTGATCAGGTCGTCCGGGGTCAGGGCGTTGCGCTCGATGATGGCGGTGAGCAGGGCCCCGACCTGCTCGTCCATGTGGCCGGCCTCGTCCCGCTCCAGTTGGACGGCTCCCCGGACCGCTCGTACCGCCACGGCTTGGCTCCTTGCTGCTCTACGGATCGGCTCTACGACCGTCCAGCGTAGTCAAGCCCGCGGCGAGCGGGTGGGCGGCGCCCGCCCGCTGAGACGGGAGAGCACCGCGCACACCGCCCGCCGCGGGTACCGGAGACATTGCCAATGTCACCGAATCGCCCCAATTCCGCTACTTGGCGTGAGACGCCCCTGTGCGCCTCTTTACGCCGGGCCCGCGGTCCGCTCTGATGGCAGGACACTCGCCTCGGGGGAGGCCCGTATGAAGCGTCCTGGACCGCTGCTCACCTTGCTCGCGGGACTGCTGCTCGGCCTGTTCATGCTGATTCTCAACACGACGACGGGGACGGAAGCCGCCTCGTCCACGTACAAGAAGGAGCCGCCTGCCGCCACGGCCTCGCCGTCTCCGGCGAGGTCCACCGCGTCTCCGAAGCCGTCGCCGTCGCGGTCTCGGGTGAGCGACGCAAGTTACGCCGGACGGACGGACGACGACTCGTCCGCCGTCGCCGTCTCGGTGCGCGACGGCAGGGCGATCGCGTACTTCTGCGACGGCCGCTCCAAGGAGTCGTGGCTGAAGGGCGACGTCAGGGCCGACGGCAGCATGCGGCTGACCGGCACGGACGGCGCCGAGCTGAACGGCACCGTGAAGGAGAACAAGCGCATCCGCGGCTCTGTCGACATCGGCGGCGGGCACTACGCCTTCACCGCCGACAAGGCCAAGAAGCCGTCCGGGCTGTACCGGGCGACGGCCACCGTGCGCGGGGCGAAGATCGACGGCGGCTGGATCGTCCTGCAGAACGGCAGGCAGGTCGGCGTCGTCACCCGCGACGGGACAGCCGAGGCCGCGCCCACCATCGACCCGGGCACGGGTGCGGTGACGGTCGGCGGACAGCAGCTCACGGCACGTCCTGTGAACCCCTGACACCACCGTCCGCCCCAGGGAGCCGACCATGACCGTCGACCCGAACGCCGCCACGCAGAGCTTCCCGCCCCAGGAGCCGGCCCGCCGCGCCCCGGGCCCCGCCCGCTACCTCGTCCCGGCCCTGGTGGCCGCCTCGGTGGCGGTCGCCCTCGGCGTCTACGGCCGGACGCACGACCCGGCCGGGACCGCCTTCAACATCGCGGGCTTCAGCAGCACGGGCGCCGTGAAGTCCTGGCTTGCGACGACCGCGTTCTTCTTCGCGCTCGTGCAGTTGGTCAGCGCCTTCATGGTGTACGGCAAGCTGCCCGGCCCGCGCTGGGCGCCGAGACTGCACCGCTGGTCGGGACGGATCGCGTTCGTCGTGGCCGTCCCGGTCGCCGTCCACTGCCTGTACGCGCTGGGTTATCAGACGTACGAAACACGGGTGATGGCCCATTCCGTCCTGGGTTGTTTCTTCTTCGGTGTTTTCAGTGCAAAGATGCTGCTGCTCCGCTCGGAGCGGCTGCCGGGCTGGTTGCTGCCGCTCGTCGGCGGACTGGTCTTCACCGCGCTCACCCTGATCTGGCTGACGTCCGCCCTCTGGTTCTTCCGTACGTTCGGAGTGACGACATGACCGACCGCTCGACCCGACGCACGGTCCTGCTCGCGACGGGCGCCGCGACGCTCGCCGCGGGCTGCAGCAAGTACGGCGGCAGCAACGACTCCGGATCGTCCTCCGTGCAGGCCTCCGGCGGGCAGGAGCTGGCGAAGACGGCCGACATCCCGGTCGGCGGCGGCAAGATCTTCAAGAACGAGAAGGTCGTGGTGACGCAGCCGAAGAAGGACGAGTTCAAGGCCTTCTCGGCGATCTGCACGCACCAGGGCTGCACGGTGAGCGCCGTCGCGGACGGCACCATCAACTGCCCCTGCCACGGCAGCAAGTACCACATCGCGGACGGGTCGGTGGCGGGCGGCCCGGCGCCGAAGCCGCTGCCCGCGGAGCAGATCGACGTGCAGGGAAATTCGATCCGGCTGGCGTGAGGCGCCACGTACGCTCCCCGGCATGCAACCCGAGACCCTGGTACGCGACCACACGATCTACGCCTGCGTGATGGGCTCGCGCGCCTTCGGTCTGGCGACGGAGGGCAGCGACACCGACCGGCGGGGCGTGTTCCTCGCGCCCACGCCGCTGTTCTGGCGCTTCGATAAGCCGCCGACGCATGTCGAGGGCCCGGCCGAGGAGCAGTTCAGCTGGGAGCTGGAGCGCTTCTGCGAACTGGCGCTGCGCGCGAACCCGAACATCCTGGAGTGCCTGCACTCCCCGTTCGTGGAGCACGTCGACGACACCGGCCGTGAACTCCTCGCGCTGCGCGAGGCGTTCCTCTCCCGCCGGGCCCAGGAGACCTTCACGCGCTACGCGCTCGGCCAGCGCAGGAAGCTGGAGGCGCACATCCGCATCCACGGCGCCCCGCGCTGGAAGCACGCCATGCATCTGCTGCGCCTGCTGATGACCTCCCGCGACCTGCTGCGCACGGGCGCCCTGACCATCGACGTCGGCGACCAGCGCGAGTCACTGCTGGCCGTCAAGCGGGGCGAAGTCCCCTGGCCCGAGGTCGAGTCCCGGATGAACCGGCTGGCGGGCGAGGCGGACGAGGCCGCCCGTCACAGCCCGCTTCCCGAGGAACCGGACAGGCGCCGCGTCGAGGCCTTCCTCGTACGGGTCCGCCGCTCATCGGCCCTCCAGCCGGATGCGTACGAGGAAGTCGTGCAGGGCGTCGTGGACGGTCGCGGCCCCGGGTAGCGCCGAGGCGGCCTGCGCCTCGTCCAGCGCGGCGTGCAGCCGCTCGACGTCCGCCTGCACGCGCGCGTGATCGACCTCGGCGGCCCCGTGCTCCCGTTCCGCCTTCGCCGCGATCAGGTCCGGCAGGTAGGCCGGCGCGTCCACCTCGCCGAGCAGCGTGGGCAGGTGGGCCTGCACCTCGCCGCTGCGCATCAGATGGATGCCGGTGAGCAGCACCCTGAACGTGTAGAGCAGCGGCTTGAGTTCGCCGGTCTTTCCGAACAGCCGCCACTGCGTGGTCGCGGCTCCAGGACGTAGCCGTTGCGGCGCAGCATCAGCCGGACGAACTTGCGTACGTCGTGCGTGACGAGGTCCATCTCGACGCCGTCCCGGTCCCACATCCGGGACCGGGTCTCCTCGGGCTCCCGCAGCCCGACGAGGTCCGCGGCCGGCAGCAGGTGCGCGCCGCGCAGGTCCACGTCCGAGTCGCGGGACGGGAAGCCGTAGAGATGTGCGCCGGAGACGGTCGCGAACAGCACCGGGTCGGGCTGTTCGGCGACCACCGGCGTGAGGTCGATGGAGAGGGCGTCGATCATCTCTCAAGAATCCCAGAGGGCCCCGAGGGTCAGCAGGTCGCTCCCGTACTCGACGCGGTCGGCCCACTCGCTCGGCCAGGCGTCCGCCCCGGTCCAGGCGCCCGCGAAGGCACCCGCGAGCGCGGCGACGGAGTCGGAGTCGCCGGAGGTGCAGGCGGCCCGCCGAACGGCCGTGACCGGTTCGTCGACGAACAGCAGGAAGCACAACAGGCCGGTCGCCAGGGCCTCTTCGGCGACCCAGCCCGCGCCGGTGGCCAGGCACGGGTCGATCTCGGGGGAGACCGTGCGCACGGCGTCCCCGAGGCGGCCGAGGATCGCCAGGCACTCGTCCCAGCCCCGCGCGATGAACGCCTGGGGCGAGGCGTCGCCGGCGCGGGTCCACAGGTCGCCGAGCCAGGGCTGGTGGTAGCGGCTGCGGTTCTCGATGGCGTACGACCGCAGCCGGCCGACGAGTCCGGTCGGCTCGCTGTCCTGGGCGAGCAGCCGTACGGCGTGGGCGGTGAGGTCGGACGCGGCGAGCGCCGTCGGATGCCCGTGCGTCAGTGCGGCCTGCAACTGGGCCGCGCCCGCGCGCTGTTCGTCGCTCAGACCGGGGGTGAGCCCGATGGGCGCCACCCGCATGTTGGCGCCGCAGCCCTTGGAGTCGGTCTGGCTCGCCTCCTGCCAGGGGCGGTGTTCGTCCTTCAGCAGGCCGCAGGCCCGCAGGCAGGTGTTGCCCGGCGCCCGGTTGTTGTCCGGCGACTGGTACCACTTCACGAACTCCTCGCGCAGCGGCCGCTCCAGGCCCTTCGGCGAGAGCACCCCGCGGTCCATGGCCGTGCGCAGCGCCCGCCCCACGGCCAGGGTCATCTGCGTGTCGTCGCTGACGAGCGCGGGCGTCGGCAGTCGCATCTGCCGCCACGGCCCGCACTTGGCGAGGATCGAGGGCACGTCGTCGAACTCGGTCGGGTAGCCGAGCGCGTCCCCGAGGGCGAGACCGGTCAGCGCCCCGGTGGCGGCTTGCTTGTCGACGAGGTCGTTCATGCGGGACGTCCTTCCGGGGACGGTCTCAGGAGGGGCGGGTGCAGGGTCGTGGCCGGTCCCGCGCGGTAGAGCGCGGCGGGTTTGCCGCGGCCGCCGGTCAACCGGGCGCCACCCGCGACGGGTTCGACGAAACCGGGTGTGGCGAGCACCTTGCGGCGGAAGTTGGGCCGGTCGAGCGTGGTGCCCCACACCGTCTCGTAGACCTGCTGAAGCTCGCCGAGGGTGAACTCGGGCGGGCAGAAGGCGGTGGCGAGGCAGGTGTACTCGAGCTTGGCGCCGACGCGTTCGTGGGCGTCGGCCAGGATCACGTCGTGATCGAAGGCGAGCGGGCCCGCCGAGTCGTACGGCAGCCAGCTCGCCCGTGCCGCGTCCGTGCCCGCGTGCGGCTCGGGCGCGTCGGGCAGCAGCGCGGTGAAGGCGACGGACACGACCCGCATACGGGGGTCGCGGCCGGGCTCGCTGTACGTCCGCAGCTGCTCCAGGTGGAGGCCGGCGACGTCCGACAGGCCGGTCTCCTCGGCGAGTTCGCGGCGGGCCGCCGTCTCGGCCGACTCCCGCGGCTCCACGAAGCCGCCGGGCAGCGCCCAGCGGCCGGCGTAGGGCTCCTGCCCGCGCTCGACGAGCAGGACGTGCAGGGCGCCGTCGCGGACGGTGAGGACGGCGAGGTCGACGGTGACGGCGAAGGGCTCGTAGGCGTACTTGTCGTAGCCCGCGTGGTCACGGCTCGCTCGGTCGAAGGCCATGCACACCCACCCCTTTAATGGTCACTACGACTATAAACACGATAGGTGGGCTTCCACAAGGCCGGCCGGGGTAACCGGGCTTCCATGGGCGAGATCCTGGTGGGCACCTGTTCGTGGACGGATCGGGCACTGATCGGCAGCGGGTGGTATCCGAAGGGGCGGCGGGACCCGGAGGGCCGACTGCGCCACTACGCCGAGCAGTTCCCGGTCGTCGAGGTCGACTCGGCGTACTACGCACTGCCCGCCGCGCGTACCAGCCGGCTGTGGGCCGAACGCACCCCGGACGGCTTCGTCTTCGACGTGAAGGCGTTCTCGCTCCTCACCGGACACCCCACGCGCCGCGCCGCGATGCCGGACGGGCTGCCGCCCGAGCCCCGGGACCCGAAGGTGCTGGACGAGGTGTGGGCGCTGTTCACCGAGGGGATCGAGCCGCTGCGCGCGGCCGGGCGGCTCGGCAGCGTGCTCTTCCAGCTGCCGCCGTGGTTCCGGCCCGGAAAGCGGGCCGGTGAGTTCCTGCAGGAGTGCGTCGAGCGAACCGCGGGCTGGCCGGTCTCCGTGGAGTTCCGGCACCCCGGCTGGTGGCGGGCGGAGTGGGCGGACGCGACACGGGCCCTGCTGAGCCGGTACGGCATGACGGCCGTCGCGGTCGACATGACACAGACGCTCCCCACGTCCGTCCCGCCCGTCACACCGGTCACCTCGCCGCGGCTGTCGGTCGTCCGCTTCCACGGCCGCAGCCTGGACTGGGGCACCGGAAGCAAGGAGGACAGGTTCCGCCACGACTACGACGAGGACGAACTCGCCGACTGGCTCCCCAGACTGCGGGACCTGGCCCGGCAGGTCGACCAGGTGCACGTGCTGTTCAACAACTGCTGCGGAGCCGCCGCCGTCCGCGCCGCCGGGCGGATGCGACGGCTGCTCGGCGCCGCCCGCGGTGCCGGCGCGCAGCCCACGGAGACGGCGGGCGAGCCGTGACGGCCCTCAGCCGCGCCGGCCCAGGAAGGCCAGCAGCCGTGCGCCGGGCGAGGCGCACGGCGGTACGGTGACCGGCGCGGCGAACCGCACGCCCCGGTCCTCGTCGGCGACCACGCACCGCGCGACGGGCAGCAGTTCGCCCGCGAGCAAGGCCGGGATGGGGCGCGGTCGCCCGCAGGACTGCGCGACGTCCCATCCGTGGACGGCGATCTCCACCGACCCCACGGCCGCCATCAGCCGCATGTCCAGCGGCAGTTCACCCACCACGACCCGCTCCCCCGGCCCGGCGGCCCAGGCGCCGAGCACGGCGCACGCGCGCGTGCGGAACGCACAGGCCGGATCGGCCCCCTCCGGCTCGTGCGGGAACAGCTCGATCCGCCCGCCCGTCAGCCCCTCGTACAGGGTGTCCAGCGAGTCGTGGAGATGCCCCAGCAGCTCCCGCAGGTCCCATCCGGCGCACGGCGTACCGCGCTCCAGACGTCCGGGTACGACGTCGGCGACGCTGCCCAGCGCGTAGGCGAGCGACCGCTCCAGCAGCTCCCCCGCGTTCACGACGGCACCCGCGCAGCACGCGCGACACGGGCCCTCAGCGGCCCCTCAGGCGCCTGTGGCGGCTCGCCCGGCCCACCGCCGGGCTGCGGGCGCCCGGCGGGGCGCTCCGGCGCCGTAGGACCCGCATGGGCGGCCGTCCTGCCGTGATCGTCGCGGTCCGTCGTCGTAGCCATGCCTGCCACTCCTCTCGCCGGTCACGCACTACAGACCGGCGAGAGGGCGAAAACGCATCGGCCACGACCCGCCCAAGCGCGAACCGTCAGAGATCGACTTCCTGCATCAGCATGCCGACCTCGGTGTTCGACAGCCGCCGCAGCCAGCCCGACTTCTGGTCGCCCAGGGTGATCGGCCCGAAGGAGGTGCGCACCAGCTTCTCGACCGGGTAGCCGGCCTCCGCGAGCATGCGGCGCACGATGTGCTTGCGGCCCTCGTGCAGGGTGACCTCGACCAGGTAGTTCTTGCCGGTCTGCTCGACGACCCGGAAGTGGTCCGCGCGCGCGTACCCGTCCTCCAGCTGGATGCCGTCCTTGAGCTTCTTGCCGAGGTCGCGCGGGATCGGGCCGACGATGGCGGCGAGGTAGGTCTTCTTCACCCCGTACTTGGGGTGCGTCAGCCGGTGCGCCAGCTCGCCGTGGTTGGTGAGCAGGATGACGCCCTCGGTCTCGGTGTCGAGCCGCCCGACGTGGAAGAGCCGGGTCTCGCGGTTGGTGACGTAGTCACCGAGGCACTGCCGGCCCTCGGGGTCCTCCATCGTCGACACGACACCGGCCGGCTTGTTCAGCGAGAAGAACTGGTACGACTGCGTCGCGACCGTCAGGCCGTCGACCTTGACCTCGTCGCTCTCCGGGTCGACCCGCTTGCCCTGCTCCAGCACGATCTCGCCGTTGACCTCGACCCGCGCCTGCTCGATCAGCTCCTCGCAGGCACGCCGGGAGCCGTAGCCCGCGCGCGCGAGGACCTTCTGCAGCCGCTCGCCCTCCTGCTCGGCGCCCGGGAAGGTCTTGGGCACCTTCACGTCCTTCTTGCCGGCGTACCGCTCCCGGTTGCGCTCCTCGGCACGGGCGTCGTACTCACGGGAACTCGCCGGAGCCGTACGGCCGCGCCCGGTGCCCTGCCCTTGCCTCGGCCCGCCCTTGGCGCCGCCGCGCGCCGAGGCGCCGCGACCCGACTTCGGGCCGTCCTGGGTGGCGCCGGGGCCGACGTCGTAGCGCCGCTCCTCCGGGCGCGGCTTCTTCGGCCGGCCTCCCTGCTTGTCGTCACGGGAGTTGCCGGCGCCGCGGTAATTGCCGCGGCCACCGCTGCTCCCGCCGCGGCCGCCGCTGTTGCCACCACGGCTCCCGCCGTTGTTTCCGCTGCTGTTCCTGCCGCTGCTGCTTCGCATCAAAGTTCCGTCTTGTCGTCTGCGTCCTCGGAATCCGGAGCGTCCGGATCGAACGACGGGACCCCTTCCAGTGTCTCGGCCTCGATCGCCTCCGCCTCCGGGAGGAAGGGCGCGAGCTCCGGGAGCTCGTCCAGACCGCGCAGGCCCATCCGCTCCAGGAAGTAGTTCGTCGTCGTGTACAGGATCGCACCTGTTTCGGGTTCCGTGCCCGCCTCCTGGACCAGACCCCGCTGCAGGAGGGTCCGCATGACCCCGTCACAGTTGACTCCCCGTACCGCCGAGACGCGGCTGCGGCTGACCGGCTGGCGGTAGGCGACGACCGCGAGGGTCTCCAGGGCGGCCTGGGTCAGGCGGGCCGTCTGGCCGTCCAGCACGAGCCGCTCGACGGCGGGCGCGTACTCGGCGCGGCTGTAGAAACGCCAGCCGCCGGCCACGAACCGCAGCTCGAAGCCGCGGCCCTGCACGGCGTAGTCGTCGGCCAGCTCCCGCAGCGCGTCGCCGATCTGCCGCTTGGGCCGCTCCAGGATCTTCGCCAGGTGCTCCTCGCTCGCGGGCTCGTCCACGACCATGAGGACGGCCTCCAGGGCCGGCTTGAGGTCGAGGTCGGCGACGCTGCGCAGCCCCGCCGGGAGGTCCGCGGTCTCCTCGGTCATGCCTTCTTCTCCTCCTTGGGGACCTCGGGCGGCCGGTCGAACTCGTCGGTCACCGTCGGCGCCCCGTCGCCCTCCCCGCCGGTCCAGCGCACGATCAGGTCGCCGAGCGCGGTCTCCTGGTCCAGTGCGACGGCCTTCTCGCGGTACAACTCCAGCAACGCCAGGAACCTCGCCACGACGGTCAGGGTGTCGTCGGTGTCCTCGACCAGGGCCCGGAAACTGGCCTCGCCGAGTTCCCGCAGGCGCGCGATCACGATCCCGGCCTGCTCCTGCACGCTCACCAAGGGCGCGTGGATGTGGTCGACGTACACCTGCGGCTTGGGCTTGGGCTGCATCGCCTTGACCGCGAGCTTCGCGAAGCCCTCGGGGCCGATGCTGATGACCACTTCGGGCAGCAGCTCGGCGTGGTGCGGTTCGAGGCCGACGGTACGGGGGTAGCGGCGGGCCTCCTCCGCCAGCCTCGCGTTGAAGATGTCGGCGATCTGCTTGTACGCGCGGTACTGCAGAAGCCGCGCGAACAGCAGGTCGCGGGCCTCCAGCAGCGCGAGGTCCGCCTCGTCCTCGACCTCGGCGGAGGGCAGCAGCCGGGCGGCCTTCAGGTCGAGCAGCGTCGCCGCTACGACCAGGAACTCGGTCGTCTGGTCCAGGTCCCAGTCCGGCCCCATCGCCCGGATGTGCGCCATGAACTCGTCGGTCACCTTCGACAGCGCGACCTCGGTGACGTCCAGCTTGTGCTTGGAGATCAGCTGCAGCAGCAGGTCGAAGGGGCCCTCGAAGTTGGAGAGCCGGACCTTGAAGACACCGTCGTCCGGTTCTTCGGGATCGGCGGCGGGAGCAGAAGCAGGAACCGGAACAACAGGAACAGGAGCCTCAGGCAGCGGCTCCGGCTCCGGCTCCGGCTCGGGTGCGACGACCGCGGGTTCCGGCATCACGGGTTCCGGGACCACCGGTTCCCGCTCCACGAACTCCGGCTCCGGCTCGACCGGCGGAGCACCAGGTGCCGCGCCCGGACCCCGCCCCAGCACACGCCGCCGACCGCCGGAGGCACCGGCGCCGGGGGCGGGAGAGTCGTTCGAGGTCATGGCCCCCGCAGGCTACCGCTACCGCCCGCGCAGCCGACGTACGAGGATGCTCGCGTCCCCGCGGGACTCCAGGTCGGCCAGCACGACGGCGACCGCCTCACGGACGATGCGCCCGCGGTCGACCGCCAGCCCGTGCTCACCGCGGAGCACCAGACGCGCGTGCTCCAGGTCCATGAGCTCCTCGGCGGACACGTACACGGTGATCTTCTCGTCGTGCCGCTCCCGCCCACTGGGCCGGCGCGAGGGGGACGACCGGCCGCGCTTGCGGGGCTGGGCGTTGCCGGAGGAGGCGGCAGAACCTTCCTGCGCCCCCTGACGTCGCGCGGGACGCTCCCCGGACGCGGTGCGGCTGCGGGACTCACCGGCGTCGGCCGGCTCCGGCTCCGCGGCCACGTGCTCCGCGCCCTCGCCGTCGCCGCCCTGTGCGGGCACCGAATGCGGCGCGTCCTCGGGCGACGCGGCCGCGGCCCCGTCACTCTCCCCGGCGGGCGCGGGCACCCGGGCTTCTCCGTTGGCCCCCCGCCGCGGAGTGGACGGCTGGAGTGCCATTCCCCCGGTCGTACGGAAGAGTTCGTCGGCCCCCGGCAGACTCACTCGGCGTGACACCGGGCGAGCACCTCCCTGGCGAGCTGGCGGTAGGCGGCGGCACCGACTGAGTTGGAGGCGTACGTGGTGATCGGCTCACCGGCGACCGTGGTCTCCGGGAAGCGGACCGTGCGCCCGATGACCGTGTGGTAGACGTGGTCGTCGAACGCCTCGACGACACGCGCGAGCACCTCACGGCTGTGCACGGTGCGCGAGTCGTACATGGTCGCGAGGATCCCGTCGAGCTCCAGATCCGGGTTGAGTCGCTCCTGGACCTTCTCGATGGTCTCGGTCAGCAGCGCCACACCACGCAGTGCGAAGAACTCGCACTCGAGCGGCACGATCACCTTGTGCGCCGCGGTCAGCGCGTTGACGGTGAGCAGGCCGAGGGAGGGCTGACAGTCGATCACGACGTAGTCGTAGTCGGCCATGAGCGGCTTCAGGGCGCGCTGGAGTGTCGACTCTCGCGCGACCTCGCTCACCAGCTGCACCTCGGCGGCGGACAGGTCGATGTTGCTGGGCAGCAGGTCCATGTTCGGGACCGCCGTCTTCAGGAGCACCTCGTCGGCCGCCATGCCCCGCTCCATGAGCAGGTTGTAGACGGTGAGGTCGAGCTCCATCGGGTTGACTCCGAGGCCCACCGACAGCGCGCCCTGCGGGTCGAAGTCCACGAGCAGCACCCGACGTCCGTACTCCGCGAGCGCGGCACCCAGATTGATGGTCGACGTCGTCTTGCCGACGCCGCCCTTCTGGTTGCACATCGCGATGATCTTCGCGGGGCCGTGGTCGGTCAGCGGGCCCGGGATCGGGAAGTACGGCAGCGGACGTCCGGTCGGGCCGACGCGCTCACGGCGCTGGCGGGCAGCGTCGGGCGCGAGCGTGGCCGCGTACTCGGGGTCGGGCTCGTACTCCGCGTCGGGGTCGTAGAAGTGCCCTTCGGGCAGTTCGTCGTAGTCGGCGAAATGGTTGTGGGGCGCGCCACTTCCGTCGCCGGCCATGGCGTTCACGTGATGGCCATCCATGCTCTGGTGTGCAGTCCGGATCACCTGAGGACCCGGGCTCTGGTGGGCTGCGAAGGTGCGCACAGCAACGGAGCCGACAGCCTCGAACCCCGCGGGACCCTGGTCCCGTACAGGCGCTCCTGGTTGACCACCCCCGGGAGAAAATGTCGACTCATTCACAAGTCGTCTTACCTCCTTGGTGACCAGGAAACTTCTAGACAGGTCAGCGTGGCACCATGCCGACGGTTGGCGACTCTATGGCGTGTCGGGCGTCCGCAGCAACACAATCCGCCGGACCCGGCAGGATGTGTCGGCAATGAAACATCCCTCTGTCAAGGGCGTACGGCCGTCGCACGGCAGGTTTCGCCGGTGTGCGAATCGACCAAAGGGTTACGTTCGAGGCGAGTTGACCTAGAGCCGCAAAGTGACCATACACACATCCGGCCGGACCTTGTCGGGCAAGGTCCGGCCGTGTGGGCGGTGTTGACGACCTGTGTTGACGTATCGCCTTTTACCGAATGGTGACTTAGCGGCTCGACGACCGTCCGGTCAGCCGAGCAGCGCCTCGAGCTCGACGTGCTCCAGGCCGTGCGCCTCCGCGACCTCGCGGTAAACGACCTTGCCGTCATGCGTGTTGAGGCCCTTGGCCAGCGCGGGGTCGCGGCGCAGCGCCTCGACCCAGCCACGGTTGGCCAGTTCGACGATGTAGGGCAGCGTGGCGTTGGTGAGCGCGTAGGTGGAGGTGTTGGGCACCGCACCCGGCATGTTGGCGACGCAGTAGAAGACCGAGTCGTGGACCTTGAAGGTCGGCTCGGCGTGCGTGGTCGGACGCGAGTCCTCGAAGCAGCCGCCCTGGTCGATCGCGATGTCGACAAGAACACTTCCCGGCTTCATGCGCGCCACGAGCTCGTTGGTGACGAGCTTGGGGGCCTTGGCGCCCGGGATGAGGACGGCGCCGATGACGAGGTCGGCGTCCAGGACGGCCTTCTCCAGCTCGAAGGAGTTGGACATGATCGCCCGGACCTTGGTGCCGAACACCTTGTCCGCCTCGCGCAGCTTGTTGATGTCGCGGTCGAGCAGCGTGACGTGGAAGCCCATGCCGACGGCGATCTGGGTGGCGTTCCAGCCGGAGACGCCACCGCCGATGACGACGGCCTTCGCGGGCTGGGTGCCGGGGACGCCGCCGGGCAGCACACCGCGGCCGCCGTTGAAGCGCATCAGGTGGTAGGCGCCGACCTGCGGGGCCAGCCGGCCCGCGACCTCGGACATGGGGGCGAGCAGCGGCAGCGCGCGGCTCGGGAGCTCCACGGTCTCGTAGGCGATCGCCGTGGTGCCGGACTCGATGAGCGCGTCCGTGCACTCCTTGGAGGCGGCCAGGTGCAGGTAGGTGAAGAGGGTCTGGTCCTTGCGGAGGCGGTGGTACTCCTCGGCGATGGGCTCCTTGACCTTCAGCAGCAGGTCGGCGGCGGCCCACACCTCGTCGGCCGTCTCGAGGATGTGCGCACCGGCGGAGACGTACTCCTCGTCCGGGATCGACGAGCCGACGCCGGCGCCGCGCTCGATGACGACCTGGTGGCCGTTGCGCACCAGTTCGTGCACTCCGGCGGGGGTGATGGCCACCCGGAACTCGTTGTTCTTGACCTCGCGGGGGATGCCGACCTTCACGTCGATCACGGTCCTTGGCTCGTGGATGGGGCAATACAACACATACCCAGGCATGCATGGGCACACCAGGAGACACCGCAGGAGAAGGTGCGGCAGAGCCAGTCTAATGAAGGTGTTCCCGCTGTCTAGCCTTTCATTGCATCAATCTTCAGCGGATGCACTGCGGATTTCGCAGGCATCACCGTCCTGTTTCGCGTCTTCGATCTCTTCCGGACCCTCCAGGTCCTGCGATTCCTCGCCCAGCAGCCGCTCCGCGGTGCCCCGGTGCAGCTGCGCCGAGGCGGGGTCACCGAGGCGCTCGAGGGTGTCCGCGAGCCGCAGCTGGAGCGCCGCCTGGAGCCGTACGTCCTCGGCCCGGCGAGCCAGCTCCACCGCCTCGTGACAGGTGAGCAGCGACTCCTCGGGCCGTCCCGCGTACTCCTGGACGCGGGCGACTTCGCTCAACGCCCGCGCGTGGGCGGCGACATTGCCGCCCTTGCGGTAACCGGCGATCGCGGCACGCCAGCCGCGCAGGGCCTCCCCGTAGCGGCCCGCGTAGGTGTGCGCCACGGCGATCCGGCCGTAGAGCCGGGCCGCGCCCTCGCGCTCGTCCCGGGCGAGGCAGTCGGCGAGGGCGCGGCCGAACCAGTCGGCCGCGCGGTCGTAGTCCCCGAGCTCCAGGTGTGCGCCACCTACGGATTCCATTGCGCGGCCGGTCGCGTACGGGTCGTTTGCCTGCCGTCCGGCGTCCAGCGCTGCCCGGTACCGCGCCAGCGCGTCCCGGGTACGGCCGGTCCGGGCGTCCAGGTCGCCGAGGTTCAGCAGGGCCGCGGCCTGCTCCCGGGGCAGCTTCTGCCGCTCGGCGACGTCCAGCACCAGCCGGTGGATGCCGTACAGGTCCGGGGCGGCGGCATGGGTGCCGAAGTGCGCCACCATGGCCTTGACCAGCTGCGACATCAGCCGGCGGGCGAGGGTGTCCAGCTCCCCGTCCGCGACGGCGAGCCGGGCCGCGGCCAGCAGCGCGGGCCTGCGGATGCGCAGCCACTCCTCGGCGGCCCTCGGGTTCGGGAAGCGCACGGAGGGCGGCATCCCCTGGAGCTTCTCGCGCGCCTCGGCGTCGTCGGTCTCGGTGATCGTCCGGCAGGACTGCAGCAGCCGTACCGTCCGCTCCAGCATGCGGGCCCGGGCCAGCTGCAGCTCGCCGGGCCGGTCCAGGGTCTCGGTGAGCCTTTTCAGCAGGGGGTACAGGCAGCCCGGCACCTCGTACTGCGGCAGCGGCGACCGGACCGGCCGCAGCAGCCCGAGGGTGACGAAGCCGTCCAGCGCGCCGCGGGCGTCGTTCACCGAGCAGCCGGCCAGCGCGGAGGCGGTGTGCGGGTCGACCAGGCCGGCCGGGGCGAGGGCGAGCAGCCGCAGCATCCGGGCGTTCGCCGCGGGCAGCGAGGCGTGGACGAGCCGGAAGACCCGGCTGAGCGGGGTGCCCTCGTCACCCTCCGTGTGCACCTGCTTGGCGAGGTCGGCGACGGTCGCCTTGGGGCGGGTGGCGAGCCAGCCGCCGGCCAGCCTCAGCGCGGCAGGCTGGCCCTGGCACACCTCGACGAGGCTCTCGGCCGCCCGGGGGTCGACGGTGATGCGGACCGAACCGGTGTGCCGGCTGAGCAGCTCCACGGCGGACTTGGTGTCGAGGCCGCCGAGGGTGCAGGGGCGGACGTCGGAGATTCCGGTGAGGGGACCGCCGGAGACGGCCACGACCAGGCAGTCCGGGGTGTCCGGCAGCAGGGCGTCCACCTGCGCGGCGTCGGCCGCGTCGTCGAGCAGCACCAGGGCCCGGCGGTCGGCGAGTGCCGTGCGCAGTTCCCCGGCCAGGTCGTCCTCACCGGCTCCGGCGGGTGCGGGCAGGTCCAGGGCGGCGAGCAGTTCGCGGGCGGTCTGGCCGACCGGGACGGGCGTGCCGTCGTGTCCGCTCAGCCGCGCCCGGAGCACCCCGTCGTCGTAACGGTCCGCAACCAGCCGCACCAGTTCCCCGGCGAGCGCGGTGCGTCCGGAACCGGGCCTGCCCGCGATGAGCAGCACGCGCGCGCGTGGGGCCTTGCGGCCGGAGAGGGTGTCCAGGCCCGCGCGCTCGATGTCGGCGCGAAGCTCCTTCAACTCCCTTGTACGGCCGAGGAATCGGTCCTCGTCAGCAGCGCGCCCCGCCGGCCGTACACCGTCTGTGTCCACCGCCTGATCCGTCACGGGCCACACTCCCGTCCCACCGCACGCGCAAGCCCGCCGGGACTCCGGTTCGGGCGTGCTCAGAGCCTAGTTCACGCTCTGCTACGTTCCGTGCGGAGCGCGGCGGACAGGTCCCCCGATCGGATCAGCAGATGGTCACACCGGTAGGGGAAACGGGTGCGGGACGGTGCGTTCAGGACTCGAAGGGACGCGCGGGCCACGGCGCCTCGGCCGGGCGCAGTGCGTCGAGCCCGTCCCCGTTCTGCGCGGCGACCAGCGAAAGGACGCCGACGACAAGGCAGTTGTTGTGCAGCTCCCCCGCCAGCACGCCCCGTACGAGGTCTTCGAGGGGCACCCGATCGAGCTCCATGTCGGCCTCTTCGTGCTCGACCTCGAAGCGGTCGCCCTCGGCCTCGGACAGCTCGCGGGCGAGGAAGATGCGCACCGCCTCGTCGCACCCGCCGGCCGTGGTGTAGACGTCGGTCAGCACGCGCCAGTCCTCGGCCTTGACGTGCGCTTCCTCGTACAGCTCGCGCTGGGCGGCGTGCAGCGGGTTCTCGCCCGGGACGTCGAGCAGGCCGGCCGGGATCTCCCACAGCTTCTGCCGCACGGGGTGGCGGTACTGGCGGATGACCACGACCCGGCCCGCGCCGTCGAGGGCGAGGACGGCGACCGAGCCGGGGTGGACCTGATAGTCGCGGCGGGCCACATGGCCGTCGGGCATGACCACGTCGTCGGTGCGGACGGAGGTCTTGTTGCCCACGAAGGGGGTGTCCGTCGCCCGGATCTCCCACTCCTCCGGGGTGTCCTTGATCGTCATGCCCTGTCCTTCCGCACGCGCAAACGAAGCCGGGGTGCTCACCTTTTGAATGCGAGCACCCCGGCCACCGTACAACTGTCGTGCTACTCGGAACTCTTGCCCTCGTCCTGCTGGCGCTGGACGGCGGCCTTCACCAGACCCGCGAACAGCGGGTGCGGGCGGGTCGGGCGCGAACGCAGCTCGGGGTGCGCCTGGGTCGCCACCAGATAGGGGTGCGTCTCGCGCGGGTACTCCACGTACTCCACGAGCTTGCCGTCGGGCGACGTGCCGGAGAACAGGATGCCGGCCTTCTTCTCCAGCTCCGCGCGGTAGGCGTTGTTGACCTCGTACCGGTGACGGTGCCGCTCCTCGACGTACTCCTTGCCGTCGTACACCTCGCGCACGATCGAGCCCTCGGCCAGCTTCGCCGGGTACATGCCCAGCCGCATGGTGCCGCCCATGTCGCCCTCGCCGGCGACGATGTCGAGCTGCTCCGCCATGGTGGAGATGACCGGGTGGCCGGTGGCCGAGTCGAACTCGGTGGAGTTGGCGTCGGTGATGTCGGCCAGGTTGCGCGCGGCCTCGATCACGATGCACTGCAGGCCCAGGCAGAGGCCGAGCAGCGGGACCCTGTTCTCGCGGGCGTACTTGATCGCGCCGACCTTGCCGAGCACACCGCGGTCGCCGAAGCCGCCCGGGATGCAGATGCCGTCGACGTCGGCGAGCTGCGCCGCGGCACCGGCCGGGGTCTTGCAGTCGTCCGAGGTGACCCACTTGATCTTCACGCGGGCCCGGTTGGCGAAGCCGCCCGCGCGCAGCGCCTCGATGACCGAGAGGTAGGCGTCGGGCAGGTCGATGTACTTGCCGACCAGAGCGAGGGTGACCTCGTGGTCGGGCTTGTGGACGCGGTCGAGCAGGTCGTCCCAGGTCGTCCAGTCCACGTCGCGGAACGGCAGGTCCAGCTTGCGGACGACATAGGCGTCCAGGCCCTCGCCGTGCACGGTCTTCGGGATGTCGTAGATCGAGCGGGCGTCGGGGCAGGCCACCACGGCGGCCTCGTCGACGTCGCACATCAGCGAGATCTTGCGCTTGATCGCGGTGGGCACCTCGCGGTCGCAGCGCAGCACGATGGCGTCCGGCTGGATACCGATGTTGCGCAGGGCCGCAACCGAGTGCTGCGTCGGCTTCGTCTTCAGCTCTCCCGAGGGGCCGATGTACGGCAGGAGCGAGATGTGAACGACGAAGACGTTGTCCCGGCCGACCTCGTGGCGCACCTGGCGGACCGTCTCCAGGAAGGGCAGCGACTCGATGTCGCCGACCGTGCCGCCGACCTCGGTGATGACGACGTCCACCTCGTCCGTGGCCATGCGGCGGATGCGGTGCTTGATCTCGTTGGTGATGTGCGGGATGACCTGCACGGTGTCGCCCAGGTACTCGCCGCGCCGCTCCTTGGCGATCACCGTCGAGTAGACCTGGCCTGTAGTGACATTGGCGGAGCCGTCCAAGTCACGGTCCAGGAAACGCTCGTAGTGTCCGATGTCCAGGTCCGTCTCGGCGCCGTCGTTCGTGACGAACACCTCACCGTGCTGGAAGGGGTTCATCGTGCCCGGGTCGACGTTCAGGTACGGGTCGAGCTTCTGCATCACCACGCGCAGGCCGCGGGCCTTGAGCAGCATGCCGAGGCTGGAGGCGGTGAGGCCCTTGCCGAGCGAGGAGGCGACACCCCCGGTGACGAAGATGTGCTTGGTCGTCGTGGATTTGGGCGTCATGGCCAAAGGGGGGCTCCCGTGGTCTCGGTCTGGGGTGCGGTTCCGGGGTTTTCTCGCCCACCGGTCCACGGGCTACCAGGGTATCAGCGCCCGGAGGAGATGGCTTCCGGCCACGCTCCGCACACGAGTCACCACGGACCCGCACGGTCTCCCGGGTTTCTCACCCGTTGCTCACCCGTTCGGCCTATCCGGGTTGTCCCGAGGGGCACGCAGATCATCTACGTGCGTCGTATCCTGCTCGGACACTCGCTGCCGAGCCCGGCCGGCAACACGGCACCACCCCCGTCCGTTTGCTCCGGAACAACGAGAGCTCGTCAGTTCGTTGAGCAACAATCGTCGTTTTGCCACACGGCTGGACGCCTGCTTTGCTTCACCGCTCAACGACGCATGGAAAAAACCCCTTGACCGACTTGGCGACAGCCCCCGCATGGGGGTCTGACGTGGCCGTTCGACTGGAGTTGCACGTGGCCGGGCGCATCGAAGACTACGCACTCATCGGAGACATGCAGACCGCTGCCCTGGTCTGCCGGGACGGCACAGTCGACTGGCTGTGCCTGCCCCGCTTCGACTCGCATGCCATCTTCGCCGGCCTGCTGGGCACCGAGGAGCACGGCTTCTGGCGGCTCGGGCCCGCGCACGCCTCCGACGCGCAGCCGCCCACCGCGGCCCGGCGCAGCTACCGCGGCGACTCCCTGATCCTCGAATCGGAGTGGGACACCCCGCGCGGCACGGTCAGGGTGACCGATTTCATGCCCCCGCGTGACGGCGCCCCGCAGCTGATCCGCATCGTCGAGGGCGTCTCGGGCCGCGTCCCGATGCGTTCGGCCCTCCGGATGCGTTTCAGCTATGGGCGTGTGGTGCCGTGGGTGCACAAGCACGACGGGCGCACGGTCGCCGTGGCGGGACCCGACTCGGTGTGGTTCGACACCGAGTGCGAGACCTACGGAAAGTCCCTGACCACGTACTCGGACTTCACGGTCGCTCCGGGTGACCGGATCGCGTTCACGATCTCCTGGGAGCCCTCGCACAAGCAGCCGCCCGCGCTGCCGGACCCGGAGGGCTCGCTGCAGGCGACGGAGGACTTCTGGCGCGAATGGGTGGAGCACTGCACGTACCACGGCCCGTACCGCGAGGCCGTGATCCGCTCCCTGATCACGCTGAAGGCCCTGACGTACGCGCCGACCGGCGGCATCGTGGCCGCCCCCACCACCTCCCTGCCCGAGGACATCGGCGGCGTCCGCAACTGGGACTACCGCTACACCTGGCTGCGGGACGCGGCCATCACCCTGTCCTCGCTGCTGCGCACCGGCTACCGCGAGGAGGCCCGGGCCTGGCGCGAGTGGCTGCTGCGCGCGGTGGCGGGCGACCCCGAGAACCTGCAGATCATGTACGGCATCGCGGGCGAGCGGGAGCTCGGCGAGGCGGAACTGGACTGGCTGCCCGGCTACGAGAACTCGGCACCGGTACGGGTCGGCAACGGCGCCGCGCACCAGCTCCAGCTGGACGTGTACGGCGAGGTCACCGAGGCCCTGCACCTCGGTCACATGACCGGCCTGGCCCGCAGCGACTACGCCTCGCTGCTCCAGCTGAAGCTGATCCGCTACCTGGAGCAGCACTGGGAGGAGCCCGACGAGGGCATCTGGGAGGTGCGCGGCCCGCGCCGGCACTTCGTGCACTCCAAGGTCATGGCCTGGGTCGCCGTCGACCGCACCATCAAGCTTCTGGAGTCCGGGGAGGCCGACGGCCCGCTGGAGCGCTGGCGCGGGCTGCGGGACGACATCCACCGGGACGTGTGTGAGAAGGGTTACGACAAGGAGCGCAACACCTTCACGCAGTCGTACGGCTCGAGGGAGCTGGACGCGTCGCTGCTGCTGATCCCGCAGATGGGCTTCCTGCCGCCGGACGACAAGCGCGTGATCGGCACCATCGAGGCGATCCAGCGCGAGCTGTCCACGCCGGACGGCTTCATCCTGCGCTACCCGACGGAGGGCTCCAGCGAGGGCGTCGACGGCCTCCCCGGTGACGAAGGGGCGTTCCTGGCCTGCTCGTTCTGGATGGCGGACGACCTGGCGATGATCGGCCGGGTGGACGAGGCCCGCAAGCTGTTCGAGAAGCTGCTCGCGCTCCGCAACGACCTGGGCCTGCTCGCCGAGGAGTGGGACCCGCGCCTCCAGCGCCAGGTCGGCAACTTCCCGCAGGCCTTCAGCCATGTGCCGCTCATCGACACGGCCCTGCGCCTGACGGCTTCGGGGGCCTACGGCGGCTGACCCCACGGTCCGGTGGTGCAGGAGTCCCACGTGGACTCCTCCCCCGCCCGCCACCCCGGCCGTAACCCCCGTGACCGCCCGGAGCTGTCCTGGGGGCATCCGCGCAGGTAGCGTCCGGCTATGCACAGCGGTACGGACAGCAGACCCGAGTCCCACGGCGCCGGGATCACCGTTCAGCGGGCGCTGGAGCTGCCCGGTCTGCGCAGCGGCCTGCCGGAGGTGCTCGCGGGCGCCGACCGGCTGCAGCGCACCGTGCGCTGGGTGCACGCGGGCGAGGTGCCGAACATCGCCTCGCTGCTCAAGGGCGGCGAGCTGCTGCTCACCACGGGGTACGGGCTCGGCACGCGTCCGGCCGACCAGCGGGCGTTCGTGCGCACCCTGGCCGAGCGCGGCATCGCGGCCCTCGTCGTGGAGCTCGGCCCGCGCTTCGCACGCCTGCCCGCCGCGCTCGTCGACACGGCGCGCTCGGCCGGGCTCCCGCTCGTCCAGCTGCACCGCGAGGTGCCCTTCGTGACGGTCACCGAGGAGGTCCACACCGAGATCGTCAACGGCCACTACGCGCTGCTCCAGCAGGCGGAGGAGGTGCACCGCCGCTGCACCGAGGCCCTGCTCGGGGGCGGCGGGGTGCCCCAGGTGCTCGGCATCCTGGCCGGCTTCGGCGGCAACCCGGTCTTCCTGGAGACGACGGACGGGCAGCTGCTGTACGCCGCCGGGTCGGGGCCCGAGGGCGCGGACCCGCTCCAGGTGTGGGAGGGGCTGCGCGGCCAGCGCAAGGACACCCCGCCGCCGTCCGGGTCGGTGCTGGTGGACGTGCCCGGAGGCGGGCCCGGGACGGGGTCGGTCCGGGCGCGCCTGGTCATCCTTCCGGTACGGGCCCCGCTGGCGCTGGTGCACCGCATGGCGGCCGAGCGGGCGGCGGGCATTCTGGCGGTCGTCCTGATGCAGGCCCGGCAGGAGGAGGAGCTGGCGGCGCGCGGCCGCGGCGACTTCCTCACCGACCTCGCCGAGGGCCGGATCACCGCGGAGGACGCGCCCGCGCAGGCGCGCGTGCTGGGCTTCAAGCCGGGGAACAGCCCGCTCCTGCCCGTCGTCATGCGGCTGGGCGACGCGCTCGCGCCCGGCGGAGGCTGGGCGGTGCTGGCGCGCGCGGTGTCCGAGGAGCTGGCGTCCGTCGGCGTCCCGGTCCTGCTGGGCGTACGGCCCGTCGAGGGCCGCGTGCTCGTGCTGCTCGGCCTGCGGTCGGAGTCGGAGCGCCCGGCGGTCGCGGACCGGGTCGCGACGGCGCTGCGGGCGGGTGTGGAGCGGGCCGGGATGCACCGGCCCGGGGCGCAGCCGCCGGTGGTGGTCGTCGCGACGGCGGGCAGCTGGGCGGCGGCGTCGGCGGGCCTCAGACACGCGGCGGAGACGGCGACGGCGGCGCAGGGCCTGTCGGACCGCCCCTGGTACGACGCCCGCCGCCTGGACATCGACCTGCTGCTGTGGCGGCTGCGCGACCACCCGGACCTGGCGGCCTTCGTGGACCGTGCGATCGGCCCGCTCCGCGACCACGACGACCGCTCCCGGCCGCCTCTGCTGCCCACGCTGGAGACGTACTTGGCGCACGCCGGCCGCAAGGCGGAGACCGCCCGCGAACTCCACCTCAACCGGCAGACGCTCTACAACCGCCTCGCCCGCATCGGCGAGTTGCTCGGCACGGACCTCGACGACCCGCAGACGGTGATGGCGTTGAGCCTGGCCCTGCGGGCACGCCGGCACGTGCCCTAGGGAGTGTCTGACCATCCCCGGCCCGACGGGTCAGATCAGTACCCGCGGCCGCGTCAACTCGTCGTAGACGCTCAGCACTTGGGCGACCGTCTCGTCCTCGGTCGGCCAGGTGGCGGCCTGCCGGGTGCCCCGGTCCTTGAGTTCCTCGCAGCGGCCGGGGTCGCCGAGGAGCCCGGTGACGGCGTCGGCGAGCGCCTCGGCGTCGCCGTACGGGACGAGTTCGGCGGCGTCGCCGACGAGTTCGGGGATGCCGCCGACGCGCGTCGCGACAAGCGGCACGCGCGCGTGGAGGGCCTCCTGCGCGAGGACGGAGCGCGACTCCCAGCTGCTGGGCAGCAGCGCGACGTCGGCGGCAGCGAGCAGTTGGGCGACGTTCTCACGCCGTCCGATGAGCCGGACCGGCAGCCCTTCGTCCTCGATACGCCGCTGGAGCAGGGCCCGCAGCGGTCCCTCGCCCGCGATCACCACGAGCGGCACGGGGTCGAGGCGACGCCACGCGCGCGTGGCGTCCAGCAGGGTGTCGTAGCCCCGTCGCCGGTCGAGGGAGCCGACGGCCATCAGCAACGGACGCCCGGTGGCGCCGAGTTCCGCCCGGATCTTCAGGCCCGGACGGTCGGGGTCCTCCGCGTCGGGGGTCCGGCGCGGCACCGGCAGGGCGACGGCGGCGAGCCGCGCGTCCCGCGCTCCGCTCCGGCGGGCCCGGTCCACCAGGTCCGAGGAGGCGCCGAGCACCACGGTGGCCGCCTTCACCACCCGCCGCTCCAGGAGGCGCAGCAGATGGGCGCGGGCGCCTTCGGCGTACGCGCGGTCGTGCCAGGTGACGACGAACGGGGTGCGCCGGCCGCTGAGGGCGAGCGCGGCGCGGAAGGAGGCGTGCAGTCCGTGCGCGTGCACGAGGTCGGCGTCGGCGCAGACCGCCCGCAGCGCGGCCACGGCTCCCGGGTCGCTGCTGCGCGGCACGTGCACGTGTTCTGCGCCGGTGCCCGTGAAGTCGTAGGCACGATCGGCCTCGACGGGGGCGCACACGGTGACCCGCACGCCCCGTGCGACCAGGCCCGACGCCAGCGACCGCACGTGCGCGCTGCTGCGGGCGTTGCCGCCGCCCAGCACCTGCACGGTGCGCAGCGACGACTGGCCGTGCGGTGAGTGGCTGCTCACGGGGGTCACGTGGCCGGGGCTCCTGGTTCGGCGTCGGGCGGTCACGACGAAAGTACAGAAGGAACGAGCGGAGGGGGTGTACCGCGCGGTTTCCTCCACGTACGACGTCAAGGATGCCAGCACGCACGGGTGTTCCGGCAACGTGGAGGCGATGCGGAGGCCGCGCGACGGTGGGGTTGGTCACTCACACGAGTGAAGACGGGGCACATTCCGGCGCACGCTTCACTCCAGGCTCAGCGACCGCGCCGCCTCGCTCACTTTGTCCCCGTATACGGCCGCGGTGACGAACGCCACGGCATGGGCGAGCATTCCGGCGCGCCCGTTGCTCGCCACGACGGCCGTGCCCAGAGCCGCGCCCAGCGCGTGCGCGCCGGTGTCGCCGAGCATCACGCGCTCACCCAGATCGTCGGGCAGGACGGCCGCGCCGGCGCCCGTGGTGACGGCGGCCAGTTCCGCGCCGGGGCCGGAACGCAGCAGTCCCGGTGCCCCGAGCCCGACCACCGCCGTGGCGGCCGTCCCCGGCCGTACGTCCACGAGGTTCACGAAGTGGGCGGCCCCGGCGATCACGATCCCCGCGAGCGCCTTGTCCACGGCCCGCTCCTTGAGCAATGCGCCGGCGACGAGCCCTGCCGCGGAGATCCCGAAGAGCTTGACCGCGCCACTGGTGACCTCGCCGTCCCGGAGCGCGGACAGATGGTCGCGGAACCCGCGCCGTGGGTCACCGGCGCCCGCCACGTCGTCGTAGGCCCCGCAGAGCCCGGCCGCAAGCACCGCGAACCCGGCGGCGGGACGCACCCGCGCGGCCCCCACCGCGGCGGCCAGCCCGGCCGCAGGCCCGGCGTACAGCCCGACGGTCCGCCCGGCGTGGTTCTTCCGCTCCCAACGCCCGCGTCCGCCGGGGGCGTTGGCCCGCAGCCCGGCGATTCCCGCGCGGGTGAGCGCGGCGGCGAGTGCGAACGACCTTGTTCTGCGTGCACGGTTGGCCATCGGGCCACCCTAGTCCGTGGGCCGGGGCGGCCCGACTCCCGTACTAGCCGTCCGCCCTGGCCGTGGCCAGCAGCTCCTCCGCGTGCGCCCGGGCCGTCTCCGAGTTCTCCTGACCGGCCAGCATGCGCGACAGTTCACGCACCCGCTCCTCGCCCTCGAGGACCTTCACGCCGGACCGCGTCACCGACCCGTCGTCGGTCTTCTCGACCAGCAACTGCCGGTCGGCGAAGGCGGCCACCTGCGGAAGGTGCGTGACGACCACGACCTGCGCGCTCTTCGCCAGCCGCGCCAGGCGGCGCCCGATCTCGACCGCGGCCTTGCCGCCGACACCGGCGTCGACCTCGTCGAAGAGGTACGTCGGCACGGGGTCCGTCCCCGCGAACACGACCTCGACGGCGAGCATCACGCGCGACAGCTCACCGCCGGACGCGCCCTTGGCGATCGGCCGCGGCGGCGCACCGGGGTGCGGGGCGAGCAGCAGCTCGACCTCGTCGACACCGGACGGCCCGCAGACGACGGTGCGCCCGCCGACCTCCACGCCCTCCGGGTCCTCGGTCTGCCGGATCTCGAAGGACACCCGCGCGTGCGGCATGGCGAGCGAGGCCAGTTCGGCCGTCACGGCTGCCGCGAACCGTTCGGCGGCCTCCGCCCGCGCGTCCGACAACGCCTGGGCCAGCCCGCCCAGTTCGCCGCGCAGCGCGTCCCGCTCGGCGGTCAGCTCCGCGATCCGCTCGTCGTCGCTGTCCAGCTGCGTCAGCCGCGTGGCACTCTGCTCGGCCCATGCCAGCACCGAGGCGACGTCCTCGCCGTACTTCCGCGTCAACGCGCCCAGCGCGGCGCGCCGTTCCTCAACTGCCGCCAGCCGCAGGGGATCCGCGTCCAGGTCGTCGGCGTACCCCGCCAACTCCCCCGCGACGTCGCCGAGCAGGATCCCGATCTCGCCGATCCGGTCGGCCAGCGCCGACAGCGCCGGGTCGTGCGAGCGCACGGCGTCGAGCGCCCGCTGGGCGCCCGCGACGAGCGTGGCGGCGTCGATGCCCTCGGGGTCCTCGGGGTTCCCGGCGAGCGCGGCGTGTGCGGCCGTGGCGGCCGACGACAGCGCCTCCGCGTGCCCGAGCCGCTCCGCCTCCTCCGCCAGCTCCACGTCCTCCCCGGCCCGCGGCTCCACGCCGGCGATCTCGTCGAGGCCGTAGCGCAGCATGTCGGCCTCCTGGGCCCGCTCACGCGCGCGCGTGACGATCTCCTCCAGCTCGACGGAGACGGCCCGCAGCCGCCGGTACGCCTCGCCGTACTTCGCCAGCGGCCCGGCGACGGCCTCCCCGGCGTACCGGTCGAGCGCCTGCCGCTGCCGCGTCAGCTTCAGCAGCCCCTGCTGATCGGTCTGCCCGTGCACGGCCACCAGATCGTCGGCGAGCTCGGCCAGCAGCCCGACCGGAACACTGCGCCCGCCCACGTGCGCCCGCGACCGCCCCTCGGCGGAAACGGTACGGCTGATCAGCAGCGCCCCGTCGTCGAGCTCGGCCCCCGCCTCCTCGGCGCGTACGCCGGCCGAGGAGCCGGTGGGAACGGCGATCCGCCCCTCCACCACCGCCCTGTCGGCCCCGATCCGCACGAGCGCAGCGTCCGCCCGTCCACCCAGCAGCAGCCCGAGGCTGGTGACCACCATGGTCTTGCCGGCACCCGTCTCACCGGTGACGGCGGTGAACCCGGGCGACAGTTCGACGACCGCGTCGTCGATGACTCCGAGCGACCGTATCCGCATCTCTTCCAGCACGGTTACGACCTTACGAGGTCGGCACCGGGAAGTGCGACGGCCCCCGTCCCGGTTGTGTGAAGGTGCAGGTGACGAATGCCCATGGACAGCACATTGTCACCCACGCGAGTGCACGGCTTTTGGCTAGTGCGGCGCCCCGCGCCACCCGGAAACCGGCAGCGCGAACTTCGCCACGAGCCGATCCGTGAACGACGCGTGATGCAGCCGGGCCAGCCGCACCGGCACGGCCCCGCGCCGCACCTCCACCCGCGCCCCCGGCGGCAGCTCGACCGTCCGCCGCCCGTCGCACCACAGCACCCCGGGCGGAATATGGGGCAGCACCTCGACGGCCAGCACGGAGTCCGGCGAGGTGACCAACGGCTTCGCGAACAGCGCGTGCGCCGAGATGGGCACCATCAGCAGCGCCTCGACCTCCGGCCACACCACCGGCCCGCCCGCGGAGAACGCATACGCGGTCGACCCCGTCGGGGTGGACAGCACGATCCCGTCGCAGCCGAACCCGGTGACCGGCCGCCCGTCGATCTCCAGCACCACCTCGAGGAGCTTCTCGGCGGACACCTTCTGCACGGCCGCCTCGTTCAGAGCCCAGTCCGTGTGCACGATGTCGCCGTTGCGGTGGACGACGACGTCGACGGTCATCCGCTCCTCGACCTCGTACGCCTTCGTCACCACCCGGTCGACGACCTTGTCGAGATCGTCCCGCTCGGCCTCCGCGAGGAACCCGACCCGCCCGAGGTTGACGCCGAGCATCGGCACCCCGGAGGCCCGGGCGAACTCGGCGCCGCGCAGCAGCGTCCCGTCACCGCCCAGCACGATCAGCAGCTCGCATCCGTCGAGGCACTGCGGGGTGGCCTCCTTGACCAGCTCCACCTCCTGGGGAAGCGGCAGGTCGCGCGCCTCGTACTCCAGGACGCGCACGCCGATGCCCTCGCGCAGCAGCCCCTTCACGACCAGTTCGGCGCTGCGGATGGCCGCGGGCCGCCCTGTGTGGGCGAGCAGGAAAACAGTACGAGCTCGGTTCTGTGTCAACGCGGCCCCTCCGCCACTGCACGGTCAACATCGGCCGGGTCCAGTTCGGGTGCCCCGGCCCGCAGCCACAGAAAGTACTCGACGTTCCCGGATGGTCCGGGCAGCGGACTGGCGGTGACACCCTTCACCCCGAGCCCGAGTTCCCACGCCTTCTGGGCCACTCCCCGCACGGCCTCCGCCCGCAGCTGCGTACTGCGTACGACTCCCCCGCTGCCCAGCCGTTCCTTCCCCACCTCGAACTGCGGCTTGACCATCATCACCAGGTCGGCGTCCGGCTTCACGCACCGCACCAAGGCAGGCAGTACCAGGCCGAGCGGGATGAAGGACAGATCCCCCACGACAAGATCCACAGGCTCCCCATCGATCGCTTCGAGCGTCAACTCGCGTACGTTCGTACGGTCCTTGACGGTGACGCGTTCATCGCTCTGCAGAGTCCAGGCGAGTTGTCCGTATCCGACGTCGACGGCGACGACGTGCGCGGCCCCCGACCGCAGCAGGACGTCCGTGAAGCCGCCGGTCGACGCGCCGGCGTCGAGCGCCCGCCGCCCCTCGACGACGAGGCCCCGCGGCGCGAAGGCCGCCAGCGCGCCCGCGAGCTTGTGGCCGCCGCGGGAGACGTAGTCGGGGTCGCTGTCGTCGGAGGTGACGACGATCGCCGCCGCGGTCTCCACCTGCGTGGCCGGCTTGGTCGCCACGGTCTTGCCGACTTCGACCCGCCCTGCGGCGATCAGCTGGCTCGCGTGCTCGCGCGAGCGCGCGAGCTTGCGGCGCACCAGCTCCGCGTCCAGACGACGGCGTGCGACTCCTGCCACGTTCGGTTCAGCTCCTGTGTTGTCCGTACGACGGTGAGGGGGCCGGAGGTCCCGGGCGGGCGTCGAGCGCGGTGAGCGTGTCGCGCAGCCCCCGGTGTACATCCTCGTACACCTCGATGTGTCCGTCGGTGGCGAGGTGGTCGGCGTCGCCGAGCCGCTCCAGCTGCGCGTCGACCTCGGCGTTGCCGGTCGGGGTGCGGGGCACGTTCAGCGGGGCGGGAGCGGCGGGGTCGTGGTCGCGCACGGACTCGGCCTCGGCCTCGGCCGTCTCGTCACTCGCCGTGGGCTCGGGCACAGTGTCGCTCATGCCCAGACGCTACCCCGAAGCCCTGGGGTACCGTCGATCTCGATGGCCACGATCGAAGAATGCCGCGCCGCGCTGGAAAAGCTCTCGGACAACATGAACCGCGCCGAAGGGGACGTCCGCACGGCCGCCGCCCTGGACCGCTCGGTGAGCTGCCGGATCACCGACCTCGACGTCACGTTCGCCGGCAGGATGACCGGTGGCCGGATCGTGGTGCAGGACACGATCCAGGGCCCTCCGCGGGAGAAGGCCCAGATCAGGCTGACCATGAAGGGCGACGACCTGGTCGCGATGGTCGACGGCGAGCTGAACTTCGCCCGGGCCTGGGGCTCGGGCCGGGTGAAACTGGAGGCCGGCCTGCGCGACCTGTTCCTGCTCAGGAAGCTGCTGTAGCGGCCCGCGCCCTGCGCGCCGCCGGCACGACCAGCGGCGTTCCCGTCTCCGGGTCGTCGATGATCTGGCAGCGCAGCCCGAAGACCTCCTCGACCAGCCCGGCCGTGACGACGTCCTTCGGCGCGCCCTCGGCGACGACCCGCCCCTCGCGCAGCGCGATGAGGTGGGTGGCGTACCGCGCGGCGTGGTTGAGGTCGTGCAGCACGGCGACCAGCGTGCGGCCCTGCTCCTCGTGCAGTTCGGCGCACAGGTCGAGGACGTCGATCTGGTGATGGATGTCGAGGTACGTCGTCGGCTCGTCGAGGAGCAGCAGCGGCGTCTGCTGGGCGAGCGCCATGGCGATCCACACGCGCTGCCGCTGACCGCCGGACAATTCGTCGACATGACGATCGGCGAGTTCGGCGACCCCGGTCCGCGCCATCGACTCCCGTACGACCCGCTCGTCCTCGGCCGACCACTGGCGCAGGACGCCCTGATGCGGGTAGCGGCCGCGGCCCACCAGGTCGGCGACGGTGATGCCGTCGGGCGCGATCGACGACTGCGGCAGCAGGCCCAGCGCCCGCGCGACCTTCTTGGCCGGCATCGACTGGATGACCTGCCCGTCCAGCAGCACCCGGCCCCGGCTCGGCTTCAGCATGCGCGAAAGGGCCCGCAGCAATGTCGACTTGCCGCACGCGTTGGGTCCGACGATCACCGTGAAGGAGTTGTCCGGGATCTCCACCGAGAGCTGCTCGGCGATGACCCGCTGGTCGTAGGCGAGGGTGACGTTCTCGGCGGACAGGCGGTTCACTGTGCTCCTTCGGGGGTTCGGGTCCGGCTTCGTGGAGGCGCTCATATCCGGCCCGCCTTGCGTTCGGCGACCAGCAGCCACAGCAGGTAGACGCCGCCGAGGACGCCGGTGACCACGCCGACGGGCAGCTGGTCGGCGCCGAAGATCCGCTGCGAGGCCCAGTCGGCGGTGACCAGCAGGGCGGCGCCCATGCACAGGGACGACAGCAGATTGGGGCCCGGCGAGCGGGTCAGGCGGCGGGCGAGCTGCGGCGCGGTGAGCGCCACGAAGCTGACGGGGCCCGCGGCGGCCGTGGCGGTCGCGGTGAGCAGCACGGCGGCCACCATCAGCAGCGCCCGTACGCGCTCCACGCGCACCCCGAGCGCGTGCGACACGTCGTCGCCCATCTCCATCAGCCGCAGCCCGCGCGCGTTGGCGAGGACGAGCGGGACGAGCACGGCGCACAGCGCGAGCAGCGGCCAGACCTGGTCCCAGTCACGGCCGCTGAGCGAGCCGGTCATCCAGACCACCGCACGCTGGGCGTCGACGATGTCGGACACCGTGAGCAGATAGCCGTTGACGGCCGTGACGATCGCGGAGACGCCGATGCCGACCAGGACCAGACGGTAGCCGTGCACGCCCCGCTTCCAGGCGAGCAGATAGATGGCGAGCCCGGTCGCCAGCCCGCCCGCCAGCGCGCCCATGGTGACCTGGGCGGCGCTGCCGGAGAACAGCACGATCATCACGAGCGCCCCGGCCGTCGCCCCTTGTCCGAGGCCGAGCACGTCCGGGCTGCCCAGCGGATTGCGGGTGACGGCCTGGAACAGCGCGCCGCCGAGCCCGAGCGAGGCGCCGACCAGCAGCCCGACCAGGACGCGCGGCAGACGCAGCTCGCCGACGATGAACTCCTGCCCCGCATTCCCGTTCCCCGCCAGGGTCTTGAGCACGTCGCCGGCCGAGATCGGGAAGTCGCCGGTGCCGATCAGCAGGACGCTCGCGGCGAGCGCGGCGAGCAGCAGCGCGGCGACCACGACGGCGGCCCGGACGTCCAGGCGCACGGAGAGCCCGCCCGGGGTCCTCACCACACGGTTGCTCTTCACAGCTGCGCCGTCCTCCGCCGTCGTACCAGAAAGATGAAGACCGGGCCGCCGATGATCGCGGTGACGATGCCGACCTGCAGCTCCGAGGGGCGGGCGACGATCCGGCCGAGCACGTCGGCGCCGAGCAGCAGCACGGGCGACAGGAGCGCGGCGTACGGCAGGATCCAGCGCAGGTCGGGGCCGGTGAACGACCGTACGACGTGCGGGACCATGAGCCCCACGAAGGCGATCGGTCCGCAGGCCGCCGTGGCCGCCCCGCACAGCACGGTCGCGGCGAGCATGGACAGCGCCCGGGTGCGGTTCAGGTTGGCGCCGAGCGCCTTGGCCGTGTCGTCACCCATGGCCACGGCGTTGAGCGGCCGGGCGAGCACGAGGGAGAGGACCGAGCCGACCGCGATGAACGGCAGCACCCGCAGGGTGGTCGAGTCGGTCGCCGACGCGAGCGAACCGACCGTCCAGAAGCGCATCTTGTTGAGCGCCGCCTGGTCCGTGATCATCACGGCCTGCAGATAGCCGTAGAGCGCCGCGCTGACGGCGGTGCCGGCGAGCGCGAGCCGCACCGGCGTCGCGCTCCGGCTGCCACCGAGGAACCACACCAGGGCCCCCACGGCGGCCGCGCCGACGAAGGCGAACCACACATAGCCGTTGAGGCTCGTGACACCGAAGTACGTGATGGCGGTGACGACCGCGGCCGAGGCGCCCGCGTTGATACCGAGCAGGCCGGGGTCGGCCAGCGGGTTGCGGGTGAGCGCCTGGAGCACCGCGCCGGAGAGCCCGAGCGCCGCGCCGGCGAGCAGCCCGAGGGCGGTCCGCGCCAGCCGCTCGTCCACGACCACGTCGCCGTACGTCCCCGTGTCCTGGAACAGCCCGTGCCAGACCTGTTGCAGGGAGAGCTCCTTCGCGCCGATCGCGATGCTCGCCGATGCGACGAGCACCAGGACGGCGAGAGCGACGAAGAGCCCAACGGCACGTATCGCCCGGCGGGTTGGGGGCGCGGGGGCGGTCTCCGCGCGCTGTTCGGGAGGACTGTCGACCAACACGTAGTTAGGTTAGCCTACCCTCGCATACCCCTTCGATGGACCGCCACCCACGCCCTACGGTTCACAACTCCAGCCGCGCCAGCGCCTTCCCCGCATCCAGCTCGCACACGCCGTCCCCGGCCGCCGTCCAGGCCGCAGCGCACAGCGCCCGCAGGCCGTCCAAGGGCGCGCCGTCACCCTCCAGTTCCAGCCGGTCCGAGGCCGCCGTGGCCGTCCAGCCACCGCACCGGAAGCCGTCACCCGCCTCCTCGACCTCCGGCTGTCCCGCGAGCATGCCGCGCAGGTCGGCGTCGACGTACGTCGGCCGGTGCTGCGGCGGTGCGGCGAGCAGCTGCGCGCCGTCGGTGACGCCGGTCAGGACGAGCAGCGAGTCCACCTCGCCGTTGAACGCCCCCTCGATGTCCGTGTCCAGCCGGTCCCCGACCACCAGCGGCCGCTCGGCGCCCGTCCGCAGGATCGTCTCCCGGTGCATGGGCGGCAACGGCTTGCCCGCGACCTGCGGTTCGGCGCCCGTCGCTATCCGCACGACCTCCACCGCGGCGCCGTTGCCCGGCGCGATGCCTCGGTCGCCGGGAATCGTCAGGTCGGTGTTGGACGCATACCACGGCACCCCGCGCGCGATGGCGTAGCACGCCTCGGCGAACCGCTTCCACTGCAGCTCGGGCCCGCCGTATCCCTGCACGACCGCCGCCGGGTCGTCATCCGCCGACTCGACGGGCTCCAGCCCGCGTTCCCGCAGAGCGACCCGCAGCCCGTCGCCGCCGATGACCAGCACCCGCGACCCCGCCGGCACCTGCTCGCTGATCAGCCGCGCCACGGCCTGCGCGGAGGTGATGACGTCCTCGGCACCGGTCGGTATCCCCAGCTCGGTCAGGTGGTCCGCCACCGCGTCCGGCGTCCGCAGGGCGTTGTTGGTGACGTACGCGAGATGCATCCCGCCCGCCCTGGCCCTCTCCAGCGACTCGACGGCGTGCGCGATGGCACGGCCGCCCGCGTACACCACCCCGTCCAGGTCGAGCAGCGCGGTGTCGTACGCCTCGCTCAGGGCCTGGCCACAGCCCTCGGGCCTCGTCCTGACGCTCTGGCTCATTCCACATCGCTCCTCGTTCGACGGCTTTCCCCCGATCATCCCTCACGCCTCTGACACACGTACGATGCCGGGATGAACACAGCAGGTCACTCGGAAGCAACGGCGCGCCGGGGCCTGGAACTCACCCCGTTCCGAGGCCTTCGTTACGACCCGGACCGGGTCGGCAGCCTGGCCGCCGTGACGTCGCCGCCGTACGACGTCGTCGTACGACCTGACGGCCTGCACCACCTCCAGTCCGCGGACCCGTACAACATCGTCCGCCTGATCCTGCCGCAGGCCCCGACGGCCGGCGCGCGCAACGAGCAGGCGTCCGACACCCTGCGCCGCTGGCTCTCCGAGGGAGTCCTGACCGCCGACCCCGAACCCGGCCTGTACGTCTACGAGCAGCACGACGGCAACGGCATGCTCCAGCGCGGCATCATCGGTGCCCTGCAGGTCTCGGACCCGTCGGAAGGCGTGGTGCTGCCGCACGAGGACGTCATGCCGCACGTGGTCGCCGACCGCGCGGACCTGATGCGCGCCACCTCCGCCAACCTCGAGCCCCTGCTCCTGACCTACCGCGGCAACGGCTCGACGTCGTCCGCCGCCGAACTCGTGGAACGCGTGGTCGGCCACCCGCCGCTCCTCGCCACCACCACCGAGGACGGCTACAGCCACCGCCTGTGGTCGATCACCGATCCGGCCGACCTGGCCCGCGTCCAGTCCGACCTGGCCCAGCACCAGGCGCTGATCGCCGACGGCCACCACCGCTGGGCGACCTACCTCCGCCTGCGCACGGAGCACAGCTCCCCGAGCCCCTGGGACTACGGCCTCGTCCTGCTCGTCGACACGGCCCGCTACCCGCTGCGCGTCCGCGCCATCCACCGCCTCCTGCACGGCCTGCCGGTCGCCGACGCCCTCGCCGCTCTGGAGGGCCGGTTCCGCATACGGCACCTGCCCGTGTCCCTCCCGGAAGCCCTGGAGGCACTGGCGGACAGCGCGTGCGCCGGCAACGCGTTCCTGCTCGCGGGCGACGGCGCCTTCCACCTGGTCGACCGCCCGGACCCGGACCTCCTGGCCCGTACGATCCCCGCCGACCACCCCGTCGCCTGGCGCACCCTGGACGCCACGGTCCTGCACGCCACGCTTCTCGACCACGTCTGGGACATCCCCGAGGACGACCCGGCCCGCATCGCCTACATCCACGACACGGCGGCCACCGTCGAGAAGGCCGAACGCGACGGCGGCACCGCCGTCCTGCTGCACCCCGTCCGCGAGGAGGTCGTCCGCGACCTGGCCCGCCAGGGCGTGACGATGCCCCGCAAGTCGACGTCGTTCGGCCCCAAGCCGGCATCGGGACTGGTCCTGCGCACGCTGGACCTCTGAACCGGTCTCAGACATACGAAAGGGGCGGGACCACTCGGTCCCGCCCCTTTCGCACTACGGATCAGTCCTCGTCGTCGTCGACCTCGGTGTCGGTCTCGTCGTCGACCTCGGTGTCGGTCTCGGGGTCGGTCTCGGGGTCGGTTTCAGAGTCGGTCTCGGTGTCGGAGTCCGCCTCGGCCTTCACGCCGCCGACGTCTCCGCTCTCGTCACCCTCTCCGCTCTCGTCACCCTCTCCGCTCTCGTCACTCGCGTCGAAGGCGTCGACGAACTCCACGCCGTCCAGCTCGGCGAGCCGGTCCGAGGCGTCCGTGCTGCCGTCCTTGTCGGCCTCCACGGCCTTCGCGAACCACTCCCGCGCCTCGGACTCACGACCGGCGGCGAGCAACGCGTCCGCGTACGCGTACCGCAGCCGCGCGGTCCACGGCTGCACGGAGTTGGAGGCGAGCTCGGGGCTCTGCAGCGTCACGATGGCCGCGTCCAGCTGCTCCATGTCACGCCGGGCGCCGGCCGCGACGAGCCGCATCTCGACCTGCCCGGCCTTGTCCAGCTTCTGCACCTCGGGCGCCCCGGCCATGTCGAGCGCCTTCTCCGGCCGCCCGAGTCCACGCTCGCAGTCGGCCATCACGGGCCACAGCTCCACGGTGCCGGTCATCCGCCGCGCGGCCCGGAACTCGGCCAGCGCCTCGGAGTACTTCTGGTTCGCGTACGCGGCGAACCCGGCCGCCTCGCGTACGGCGGCGACGCGCGACGCCAGCCGCAGAGCGATCCTGGAGTAGGCGTAGGCGCCCTCCGGGGCCTCGTCGATGAGCCGGGCGACCATCACCAGGTTCTTGGCGACGTCCTCCGCGAGCGTCTTCGGCAGGCTCTGCAGCTCCTGCCGTACGTCCTTGTCGATCTCGTCGCCGGTCACGTCCTCGGGGATCGGCAGCCGCTTGATCGGCTCCCGGTCCCGGTCACGGTCACGGTCCCGGGGCCCCTCGTCCCGGAACCGGCCGCCGCCACCGCGCCGGTCGTCACGGCCACGGAAGCCACCGGGACGCCCACCACGATCGTCACGCCGTGGACCACCGCGACCACCCCGGTCGTCACGACCACGGAACCCACCGCGCTCGCCCCTGCTGTCATCGCGCCGGAAGCCCCCACGGTCGCCACCGTCACGACGCTCGCCACGGTCGTCCCTGCGGTCGTCGCGGCGGAAGCCCCCACGGTCGCCACCGTCACGACGCTCGCCACGGTCGTCCCTGCGGTCGTCACGACGGTCATCGCGACGGAAGGACGGGCGGTCACCTCGGTCGTCACGCCGGTCGTCGCGGCGGAAGGTCGGACGGTCACCTCGGTCGTCACGGCGGTACGACGGACGGTCACCGCGGTCATCGCGACGGAAGGACGGACGGTCACCGCGATCATCGCGACGGTCGTCACGCCGGTCGTCGCGGCGGAAGGACGGACGGTCACCGCGATCATCGCGACGGTCGTCACGCCGGTCATCGCGACGGAAGGACGGACGGTCACCGCGGTCGTCACGACGCGGGCCGCGGTCACCTCGGTCGTCGCCACGGAAACCACGGTCACGGTCATCGCGCCGACCGTACCCACCACGGTCGGGCCCGCCCCGCCGGTCGTCCGTACGGCCGGTGCCACCACCGCGGTTGTCGTCGCGCCGGAAGCCACCGCGGTCGTTGTCGCGACGCTCGCCACGGTCGTCACGCCGGTCGTCGCGGCGGAAGGACGGACGGTCACCGCGGTCGTCACGACGCGGACCGCGGTCACGGTCGTCGCGCTGGAACGCCGGACGGCCCCCACGGTCCCCCTCGCGTCGGTCGTCACGTCGGTTGTCGTCACGCCGGCCGTACCCGCCACCGCGGTTGTCGTCACGCCGGTTGTCATCGCGACGATCGTCCCGGCGGTCGTCGCGACGGAAGCCACCGCGGTTCTCGCGGTAGCCGCCACGCTCGCCGCGGTCCCCACTGTCCCGTCGCCGCTGGTCGCGCTCCGGTCGATCGTCGGGAGAGTTGGTGGACATGGGTGACTCCTGTCTTCGGTACCGCAAGCATTGTAAAAACGAAAGGACCCCTGGTCCCAGCTGAACGCTGGGACCAGGGGTCCTTCCAAAGATTGTTCGGCGGCGTCCTACTCTCCCACAGGGTCCCCCCTGCAGTACCATCGGCGCTGTAAGGCTTAGCTTCCGGGTTCGAAATGTAACCGGGC